>NZ_JOAP01000028.1 GCF_000720475.1 Streptomyces aureocirculatus | reverse complement strand
TGTACTCACCCGAGAGACTCTCTCAGGCTTTCCTCCGGGCGCTTCCCTTCGGTGTTTCTTTTGTTCTTGCGTTTCCGACTCTATCAGATCTTTCCGGCTACCCGTTCCGATCCGATTTCCTCGGTGCTTTCCAGGTCTTCGCTTTCGCGTTTCCCTTTCCGGCGGCTCCGACTTTATCAGAGATTCTGAGTCGGAATTTCCGTCCCGTTCGGGGTGTCCCCGGCACACTGTACGCGGCGCTTCCCCGTCTGGCGGAGCCGTAAACGTACTGGAGCGGGGCGCCCCGATGCAAATCGAGGCGCCCCGCTCCGGAAGACCGCTAGTCAGACGGGTCGGGCGGGCCGGTGGACCGCCACGGTGGACCGTCAGACCTCGACGACCACAGGCAGGATCATCGGGCGGCGGCGGTAGTTGTCCGACACCCACTTGCCCAGCGTGCGGCGGATGAGCTGCTGCAACTGGTGGGACTCGACGACGCCGTCCTGAGCCGACCTCTCCAGGACTTCCTGGACCTTCGGGAGGACCGCGTTGAAGGCGGAGTCCTCGATGCCGGACCCACGGGCCTGTACGTGCGGGCCACCGGTGATCTTGCCGGTGGTCGAGTCGACCACGACGAAGACCGAGATGATGCCCTCGTCCCCGAGGATCCTGCGGTCCTTCAGCGCGGGCTCGCCCACGTCACCGACGGAGAGACCGTCGACGTACACGTACCCGGCCTGGACCTTGCCCACGATCTTGGCCTTGCCCTCGACGAGGTCGACGACGACGCCGTCCTCAGCGATGACGATCCGGTCGTGCGGGACGCCGGTGAGGGCGCCCAGCTCGGCGTTGGCGCGCAGATGGCGCCATTCGCCGTGAACCGGCATCAGGTTCTTCGGCCGGCAGATGTTGTAGAAGTACAGCAGCTCACCGGCCGACGCGTGGCCCGAGACGTGCACCTTGGCGTTGCCCTTGTGCACGACGTTGGCGCCCCAGCGGGTGAGGCCGTTGATGACGCGGTACACCGCGTTCTCGTTGCCCGGGATGAGGGACGAGGCCAGGATCACCGTGTCGCCGGACACGATCCGGATCTGGTGGTCCCGGTTGGCCATGCGCGAGAGTGCCGCCATCGGCTCGCCCTGGGAACCCGTGCAGACCAGGACGACGTCGTGGTCGGGCAGATCGTCGAGGGTCTTGACGTCCACGACGAGGCCCGGCGGGACCTTCAGATAGCCCAGGTCACGGGCGATGCCCATGTTGCGGACCATGGAACGGCCGACGAAGGCGACCCGGCGGCCGTACTCGTGGGCCGCGTCCAGGATCTGCTGGATGCGGTGCACATGGCTGGCGAAGCTGGCCACGATGATCCGCTTGCGGGCGCCCCCGAACACCTGGCGGAGCACGTTCGAGATGTCGCGCTCCGGCGGCACGAAGCCCGGGACCTCGGCGTTCGTCGAGTCCGAGAGCAGCAGGTCGATGCCCTCCTCACTCAGCCGCGCGAACGCGTGCAGGTCGGTGAGGCGGCCGTCGAGCGGGAGCTGGTCCATCTTGAAGTCGCCGGTGTGCACGACCATGCCCGCGGGGGTGCGGATGGCCACGGCCAGGGCGTCCGGGATGGAGTGGTTGACCGCGACGAACTCGCAGTCGAAGGGGCCGACCCGCTCGCGGTGACCCTCGGCCACCTCAAGGGTGTAGGGCCGGATGCGGTGCTCCTGGAGCTTGGCCTCGATCAGCGCGAGGGTCAGCTTGGAGCCGATCAGCGGGATGTCCGGCTTCTCGCGCAGGAGATAGGGGACGCCGCCGATGTGGTCCTCGTGGCCGTGCGTGAGGACGATGCCCTCGATGTCGTCGAGGCGGTCCCTGATGGACGTGAAGTCCGGCAGGATCAGGTCGATGCCGGGCTGCTCCTCCTCGGGGAAGAGCACGCCGCAGTCGACGATCAGCAGACGCCCGTCGTACTCGAAGACGGTCATGTTGCGGCCGATCTCGCCGAGGCCGCCGAGCGGGGTGACCCGGAGGCCGCCCTTCGGGAGCTTGGGCGGGGCGCCGAGTTCAGGATGCGGATGACTCAAAAGACTCTCCTCACCACACACGCCACGTACCTGATGGGCACGTGGCGCGCATGACGTTCGTGCAGTAGCAGTTGTGTGGTTGCAGGCTCCTGGCCTGCGGTGTTGCGTATTCAGTTATGAAGTCTGTGGTTACAGCTCTACCCCACCGGCGGCAAGATCGATCTTGAGCTGGGCCGTCTCCTCCGGTGACAGTTCGACGAGCGGAAGCCGCAGCGGCCCGGCGGGACGGCCCTGCAGGGCGAGCGCCGCCTTGCTCGTGATCACACCCTGTGTACGGAACATGCCCGTGAACACCGGGAGCAGTCGCTGGTGGATCTCGGTCGCCTTCTGCACGTCGCCGTTGTTGTACGCCTCTAGCATCGCGCGCAGCTCGGGTGTGACGACGTGGCTGACCACGGAGACGAAACCACAGGCGCCGACCGAGAGCAGCGGCAGGTTCAGCATGTCGTCGCCGGAGTACCAGGCGAGGCCGGAGCGGGCGATGGCCCAGCTTGCGCGGCCGAGGTCGCCCTTGGCGTCCTTGTTGGCGACGATCCGCGGGTGCTCGGCGAGGCGGACGATCGTCTCGGTGTTGATCGGCACCCCGCTGCGCCCCGGGATGTCATACAGCATCACCGGCAGCTCGGTGGCGTCGGCGATCGCGGTGAAGTGCCGGAGGAGGCCCTCCTGCGGGGGCTTGTTGTAGTACGGCGTGACGGTGAGCAGTCCGTGTGCGCCGGCGCGCTCGGCGGCGCGGGCGAGCTCGATGCTGTGGCGGGTGTCGTTCGTGCCGACACCGGCAACGATGTGGGCGCGGTCTCCGACGGCGTCCGCTACGGCTCGTACGAGATCTGCTTTCTCCGCGTCGCTGGTGGTCGGGGACTCGCCGGTGGTGCCGTTGACGATCAGGCCGTCGTTGCCTGCGTCCACCAGATGGGCGGCGAGCTGTCGCGCGCCGTCGAGGTCGAGTGCGCCGTCCGCCGTGAAGGGCGTGACCATGGCGGTGAGGACCCGCCCGAAGGGGGTCTGCGGAGTGGAGGTCGGAGCCATGGGTAACACGCTACTCGCTGCTCAGCACGGGGTCGCCCCTCGGGTGACGCACAGGGCCTGACAGGGCCTGACAGGGGAGGAGCCCGGCACTGCCTGCTCGGGGGTTCAAGCAGTGCCGGGTCCGTTTGATCAGGCTAGATGAACTTCTAGAAATGCCGCAATACGGACACTTCGCTCAGCTCACCCGCACATCAGTGCCGCAGCGCACCGCGCGTCCGTGCCGTGCGCGGCATGATGAGGGGCGTCTCACGCGGTCGTGCGCCCCCGGTCGGGGAGCGGACGTCGCACGTCGCACACACCGAGGCGACCACTCGATGGTCTGGCGGCGGCCACTCGACAGTCCGGCGGCGACCACTCGCCGGACCGGCGGCGGCCAGTTGGCGGCCCGGCGCCGAAAGGCGGCTGTCCGGAGCTCCGTGACGACAATCTTCGGAGAATTTGCGGAAACCGGGCACCTTTTGGGCGATTCGAGCGTCTGTCTAGTTGACACAGTTCAGTTCGAGTCCCGTGAGGAGACGCGCTACCCATGTTCCGTCGGCGAGAGCCCGTACCCTTCGCCTTCGTCGCCGAAGCCGACAAGTTCCGCAGCAACGTCACTCCCCCGCCTCGTGAGCGCGCCACGGCCGGCCAGATCATGGGCCGCACGCTCATCGGCCTCACCGTGGTGGCCGGCCTGGTGGGCTCCCTGCTCTTCGGGATGCCCGCGATGTCCGCCGACCAGTCGCCCGCCAAGACCCAGCAGTCCGAGGCCTCCGACGGACGCTGACCCCCTTGGCCCCCCAAGGGTGGTAGCAGGGAGCACGGCTCGATAGCCTCACCGGGCACAGCCCATGCGTGGATCGAGTGAGGATCAGCCGTGCCCCTGCCCTTCCTGACCGCGGACCGCGCTTTCGACGACGCGGCGCACGATGTCGCGCTGCCCTTCGACGACCGCGACCGCTGGCGGCGGCCGTATCGCCCCGGCCCCTGGCGCGTGGGCGCCGCCGCCGTGCTGCTGCTCCTGGCCTCGTACGTCCTCGTGGCCGCCGTGATCATCGCCGTCGCCGAGTCCCTGCCGGGTGCCGCGGTCTGCGCCGGGCTAGCCGTCCTCGTCATCGGCGCCGCCCTGCGGCTGCTTCGCATGGGCACCTGGGTGAGCGCGCAGGGGCTGCGCAGGGTCTCGTTCCTGGCCACACGGACGGTCCCGTGGGCACAGGTGGGCTCGGTACGCACGACGCAGCAGCCGGTGCGGTGGCTCGGACTGCCCCGCACGGTGCAGGGGCAGGCGCTGCTCCTCGTACGGCAGGACCGGGCCGCCGCCGATCCGTGGCTGCTCCTGACCGACAGGAACGCGGACTTCCTGGCACGCCGTGCGGCCTTCGACCGGGCGGCCGACACGGTCGAGGTGTGGGCCGAGGAGTACCGGCCCACCGCCTGACGCATCGCGCCGAGCCCGGCTAGGCGCCGAGCGCCCCGCCCTCATGGAGGGTGATCGCCCTCTGCATGGCCTTCCGCGCGCGGGGGGTGTCCCGCGCGTCGTGGTAGGCGATGGCGAGCCGGAACCAGCAGCGCCAGTCGTCCGGGGTGTCCTCCGTCTCCGCCTTGCGCCGGGCGAAGACCTCGTCCGCCGAGTCCCGGTCGATACGGCCGCTCGGCGTCCGCTTCAACTCGTCGACTGGCAGCCCGCCTTCGGCTTCCAGCTCGGCGGCGAGCCGGTTCGCACGCCGCACGAACCGGGTGTTCTGCCAGAGGAACCAGACGCCGATGACGGGCAGGATGAGCACCGCGACACCGAAGGTGACGGTGAGCAGGGTGCCGTGCTGTATCAGGAGCACGCCACGGCTGCCGACCAGGACGAAGTAGACGACCAGGACGGCAGCCGTGACGGCGTAGGTGATCTTTGCGCGCATCAGGGTCAGTTCAGGTCCAGGAAGTGTTCCAGGCCGAACGTCAGGCCCGGCGTGGACACCACCCGGCGCACGCCGAGCAGGATGCCCGGCATGAAGCTGCTGTGGTGCAGCGAGTCATGGCGGACCGTGAGGGTCTCGCCCTCGCCGCCGAGCAGGACCTCCTGGTGGGCGAGGAGGCCGCGCAGCCGCACCGAGTGGACCGGTACCCCGTCGACGTCCGCGCCCCGGGCACCGTCCAGGGCGGTGCTCGTGGCGTCGGGCTGCGGGGCGCTGCCCGCTTCCCGGCGCGCCTCGGCGATGAGCTGGGCGGTGCGCGTGGCGGTGCCGCTCGGCGCGTCCACCTTGTTCGGGTGGTGCAGCTCGACGACCTCGACCGACTCGAAGTACGGCGCCGCGATCTGCGCGAACTTCATCGTCAGGACCGCGCCGATGGAGAAGTTGGGGGCGATGAGGACGCCCGTCCCCGGGGACGCGTCCAGGGACGTCCGCAACTGCGCGAGGCGCTCGTCGGTCCATCCCGTCGTACCGACGACGGCGTGGATGCCGTGTCGTACGCAGAAGTCGAGATTGCCCATCACCGAACCCGGGTCGGTCAGTTCGACCGCGACCTGGGCGCCGGCTTCCACCAGCGTCTCCGGTTTGTCGCCGCGGCTCAGTCCGGCGACCAGTTCCAGGTCGTCGGCGGCCTCGACGGCCCGGACGGCTTCGGAGCCGATCCGGCCCCTGGCGCCGATGACCGCCACGCGCAGCTTGCTCATGTCCTTCATCCTTAAACGGGAGTCGGTCCTTGGGGCGGACTGGGTCCTGCGGACGGGTCAGGCGACCGCGTCGTGCAGACGCGTGACCTGCTTGTCCTTGAGCGGGCCGATCGCCGAGAGCGAGGGGCGCCGGCCAAGGACCTCCCTGGCCACCTCGCGCACCTCGTCGGGGGTGACCGCCGTGATCCTCGCGAGCATGTCGTCGACGGACATCTGCTCGCCCCAGCACAGCTCGCTCTTGCCGATACGGTTCATCAGCGCGCCGGTGTCCTCGAGGCCGAGGACGGTGGAACCCGCGAGCTGGCCGATGGCGCGGGCGACCTCGTCGTCAGTGAGGCCGTCCTTGGCGACCTGGTCCAGCTCGTCACGGCAGATCTTCAGCACGTCGTGCACCTGGCTCGGGCGGCAGCCCGCGTACACGCCGAAGAGGCCGGTGTCGGCGAAGCCCGAGGTGTACGAGTACACGCTGTACGCCAGGCCGCGCTTCTCCCTGACCTCCTGGAACAGGCGCGAGGACATGCCGCCGCCGAGCGCGGCGTTCAGGACGCCGAGGGCCCAGCGGCGCTCGTCGGTGCGGGCGAGGCCCGGCATGCCGAGGATGACGTGCGCCTGCTCGGTCCTGCGGTCGACGATCTCCACCCGGCCCGATGTGGTCAGGCGGCGCGTGCCGGAGCGCGGGGCCACCGGGGTCGCGTCCGTGCGGTGCAGCGCGCCGGCCTTCTCGAAGGCGGCGCGGACCTGGCGGACGACCTTCTGGTGGTCCACGTTGCCGGCCGCGGCGACGACCAGGTGGGTCGGGTCGTAGTGCTTCTTGTAGAAGCGGCGGATGCGGTCGGCCGTCAGGGCGTTGACCGTGTCGACGGTGCCGAGGACCGGGCGGCCGAGGGGGGTGTCGCCGAGCATCGTGTGCGCGAACAGGTCGTGCACGCAGTCGCCCGGGTCGTCCTCCGTCATCGCGATCTCTTCGAGGATGACGCCGCGCTCGGCGTCCACGTCCTCCTGCTCGATGAGCGAGCCGGTGAGCATGTCACAGACGACGTCGATCGCCAGGGGCAGGTCGGTGTCGAGCACGCGCGCGTAGTAGCACGTGTACTCCTTGGCCGTGAACGCGTTCATCTCGCCGCCGACCGCGTCGATCGCCGAGGAGATGTCCAGGGCGCTGCGGCGGGCGGTGCCCTTGAAGAGCAGGTGCTCCAGGTAGTGCGTGGCGCCGTTCAGGGCGGGGGTCTCGTCGCGGGAGCCGACGTGGGCCCAGATGCCGAAGGTGGCCGAGCGGACGGACGGGAGGGTCTCGGTGACGACGCGCAGGCCCCCGGGGAGGGTGGTCTTACGGACCGTGCCGATGCCGTCGCGGCCCTTGATGAGGGTTTGGGTACGGGCGACGGCCCGCGCCTCCGAAGAGGTGCGGGCCGTCGCCTTGGAGCTACGGGACGTCACTTGGCGGCGTCGTCCTTCGTCTCGGAGTCCTTCGCGTCGGCGTTCTCCTCGCCGTCCTCGCCCTCGACGACGGGGATCAGGGAGAGCTTGCCGCGGGAGTCGATCTCGGCGATCTCGACCTGGACCTTCTGGCCCACGCCGACGACGTCCTCGACGTTCTCCACGCGCTTGCCACCGGCGAGCTTGCGGATCTGCGAGATGTGCAGCAGACCGTCCTTGCCCGGCATGAGCGAGACGAACGCACCGAAGGTCGTCGTCTTCACGACGGTGCCCAGGTAGCGCTCGCCGACCTCCGGCATGGTCGGGTTGGCGATGCCGTTGATCGTGGCGCGGGCGGCCTCGGCCTGCGAGCCCTGCGCGGCACCGATGTAGATGGTGCCGTCGTCCTCGATCGTGATGTCGGCGCCGGTGTCCTCCTGGATCTGGTTGATCATCTTGCCCTTCGGGCCGATGACCTCACCGATCTTGTCCACCGGGATCTTGACGGTGATGATCCGCGGGGCGTTCGGGGACATCTCGTCCGGGACGTCGATCGCTTCCATCATCACGTCGAGGATGTGGAGGCGGGCGTCACGGGCCTGCTTCAGCGCGGCGGCAAGGACCGAGGCGGGGATGCCGTCGAGCTTGGTGTCGAGCTGGAGGGCGGTCACGAACTGCTTCGTGCCCGCGACCTTGAAGTCCATGTCGCCGAAGGCGTCCTCCGCACCGAGGATGTCGGTGAGGGCGACGTAGTGCGTCTGGCCGTCGATCTCCTGGGAGATCAGACCCATGGCGATACCGGCGACGGCGGCCTTCAGCGGCACACCGGCGTTCAGCAGCGACATCGTGGAGGCGCAGACCGAGCCCATGGACGTCGAGCCGTTGGAACCGAGGGCCTCGGAGACCTGACGGATCGCGTACGGGAACTCCTCGCGCGAGGGGAGCACCGGCACGATGGCGCGCTCGGCGAGCGCACCGTGGCCGATCTCGCGGCGCTTGGGCGAACCGACGCGGCCCGTCTCACCGACGGAGTACGGCGGGAAGTTGTAGTTGTGCATGTAGCGCTTGCGCGTCACCGGGGACAGCGTGTCGAGCTGCTGCTCCATCCGGAGCATGTTCAGCGTCGTCACACCGAGGATCTGCGTCTCGCCGCGCTCGAAGAGCGCCGAGCCGTGCACGCGCGGGATGGCCTCGACCTCGGCGGCGAGCGTACGGATGTCCGTGACGCCGCGGCCGTCGATGCGGACCTTGTCCTTGATGACGCGCTCGCGGACCAGCTTCTTGGTCAGCGCGCGGTAGGCACCGGAGATCTCCTTCTCGCGGCCCTCGAACTGCGGGAGCAGCTTCTCGGAGGCGATCTCCTTGACGCGGTCGAGCTCGGCCTCGCGCTCCTGCTTGCCGGGGATGGTCAGGGCCTGGGAGAGCTCCGACTGCACGGCGGCGGTGAGGGCCTCGAGGACGTCGTCCTCGTAGTCCAGGAAGACCGGGAACTCGCCGGTGGGCTTGGCGGCCTTGGCGGCGAGGTCCGCCTGAGCCTTGCAGAGCGCCTTGATGAAGGGCTTCGCGGCCTCGAGACCGGCGGCGACGACCTCCTCCGTGGGGGCCTCCGCGCCGTCCTTGACGAGCTGGACGGTCTTCTCGGTGGCCTCGGCCTCGACCATCATGATCGCGACGTCGCCGTCATCGAGGACGCGACCGGCGACGACCATGTCGAAGACGGCGTCCTCGAGCTCGGTGTGCGTCGGGAAGGCGACCCACTGGCCCTTGATGAGCGCCACACGCGTGCCGCCGATCGGGCCCGAGAAGGGCAGTCCCGCGAGCTGCGTGGAGCAGGAGGCGGCGTTGATCGCGACCACGTCGTACAGGTGGTCGGGGTTGAGCGCCATGATCGTCTCGACGATCTGGATCTCGTTGCGCAGGCCCTTCTTGAAGGAAGGACGCAGCGGGCGGTCGATCAGGCGGCAGGTCAGGACCGCGTCCTCGGAGGGACGGCCCTCACGGCGGAAGAAGGAGCCGGGGATCTTGCCGGCCGCGTACTGCCGCTCCTCGACGTCCACCGTCAGGGGGAAGAAGTCGAGCTGGTCCTTGGGCTTCTTGGACGCGCTGGTGGCCGAGAGGACCATCGTGTCGTCGTCCAGGTAGGCCACGGCGGAGCCGGCGGCCTGACGGGCCAGGCGGCCCGTCTCGAAGCGGATGGTGCGGGTGCCGAAGGTGCCGTTGTCGATGACGGCCTCGGCGTAGTGGGTCTCGTTCTCCACCAGCGATTCTCCTACGTTCGTCTTCGCTCCCTGGCCCGTGTGGCCTAGGAGTTCCTCCCGGGCCCGTGTGGCCTGGGAGTCCGCCAAGCCCGTGTGGCCTGGGGTTTTCCACCGCGGGCCCGTGTGGCCTTGCGGTGGTGGGAGAAGCGCGCCGTGAGTGCGGGCCGGTCTTCGATCGAAGCACCCGGGGTTCGTCTTCTTCGTATCCCGGGGGCCACTACCGAGGACCGGCGGCGGCTGGATGCGCTTCTCCTATGGGGTTGTGAGCACGGGCTCGCGCCCGCGTCCGGCGCATGTGCCGGTGTCCAGCGGTGTGCCGGACGTCACCAGACTACAAAGCCACGCTGACAATGCGCACGTACAGCAAAAGGAGCGGCCCCCTTCGAGTGCTTCGAGTGGGAACCGCTCCCTTCACGGCGTCTTACTTGGCGCCCGCCGCACCGCGGCGGATGCCGAGCCGGTCAACCAGGGCACGGAAGCGCTGGATGTCCTTCTTGGCCAGGTACTGCAGCAGACGGCGGCGCTGGCCGACGAGGATCAGCAGACCACGACGGGAGTGGTGGTCGTGCTTGTGCGTCTTGAGGTGCTCGGTCAGGTCCGAGATGCGGCGGGAAAGCAGCGCCACCTGAACCTCGGGGGAGCCGGTGTCGCCCTCCTTCTGGCCGAACTCGGACATGATCTGCTTCTTCGTAGCGGCGTCGAGCGACACGCGTACTCCTTGAGATGTCTTCAATGCCTTCGAGTGCCCCTGGTCTGCTACTCAGGGGAGCTTCCGTGACTCGGGAGGCTGGGGTCCGCCCGGGGGCGGGGCCACCTTTGAGGGTGGGGTTCCGCCTCGGGAGGCGGGGTGCCGCGGCGCTTCTCCCTGGCCTGGGGGCCTCGGGGGGTGCGCAGACATGCGGGCGTTACACAGAGTACCAGGCTGGAAGCGGGCACCTTCCCGGGCCTCCCCCGGGCCTCCTGACCACACTGCCGGGAGCCACACGCCGGGTACCGCACCGCCGGGAACCGCACCGTCGGGAACGGGTGCCGCACCGCCGAGTACCGCACCGCCGGGAAGCCCCTCGCGTCAGCTCGTCATCGCGCGGGCCGACGCGTACACGTTGAACACGGCAAGCGTAAGCGGAAGCAGGGTGAGCAGGACGAAGACCTCGGCGATCTCCACGAAGCGGCCCCAGAAAGGGGTCACCCCGCTACGGGCCGTGATCAGGCCGATGGCGGTGGTCAGCGCGGCCGCCGCGGCGATGGCGGCCACGAGCCAGATGGTCCGCAGGTCGAGCGCGCCGGATTCGCCCGCGAGGGCGTCGCGGACCAGGTGCTGCGGCGGGTTCAGGCACAGCCCGACGCCGAGCAGGACCAGGCAGGCGAGCCCGGCGGCCAGCGTGGCGGCGACCTGGGCGGTGTAGCGGAAGAGCTGGGCGCGCATGAGCATGGCGATGCCGGTGGCGAGGGCGAGCAACTGGGCCCACACGTCGTCCGACGAGCCGAGGACCACCGCGGCACCGACGGACACCAGGGCGCAGCCGCCGACCAGGCCGATGAGCAGTTCGTGGCCGCGGCGGGCCTGGGCGGCGATGCGCTCGGCGTCGACGGGGTCGTGGGGCGCGGGGTCCGGGTCGGGGTCGTAGGCCTGGCGGGAGGCGTGCGGCGGCTCGTAGCCGATGGGTAGCCGGGCGAAGCGCATCGACAGGCCCGGCAGGAAGGCGAGCGCGCCGACGGCGAACGGGGCGCAGAGCGCCGCGGTCTCGGCCGGAGTCAGCTCGGCGAGGCTCGCCGTGAACGAGGCGAAGAGCCCCACGGCGGCAGCGAAGGCGCACGCCACGAACGGGCCGTCCGCGCGCGGCGACACCAGGACGAGCACCACGGAGGCGATCAGCACGGCCGCGCAGGCGAGCAGGAACTGGAGCTTGCCGATCCCCTGCCCGTCGGCCGGCGGAAGCAGCCCCGAGCCCGCGACCGCCACGTTCGGCAGCGCCCCGAGGCCGAGCGCCACGGCCCCGGCCCGGTCGTCGTAGATCCGCGCCCGGACGCCGGCGAGGGTGAGCAGCAGCAGACCCGCGACGGCGGCGAGGATGCCGGGGAGGCCGTGCGTGTCGTGCCGGGGGGCCGCGGTCCAGGCCGCGAAGGCGAGGAGGACCGGCAGCACGGCGCCACCGGTCAGGCCCGCCAGGCGCGTCAGCTCGGCGTTCCACAGGGAGCGGTCGCGCGTGACCGCGGAGGCGATGGCGTCGGACACGTCGTCGAAGACGGCCGGGGGCAGTGACGCGGAGAAGGGCCGCAGCGTGAGGAGCTCACCGTCGAGGATGCGTTGGGCCGCGAAGGAGCGCGCGCTGTCGAGGACCGCGCCGTCCCGGCGTACGAGGTGGTATCCGACCGGGGCGCCTTCGGCGGGGCTCTGCCGCGACAGGCGCAGGATCTCCGGGTAGAGGTCGGCGACCGCGACGTCGTCGGGCAGCGCCACGTCGACGCGGCTGTCGGGGGCGACGATGGTGACCCGGCAGAAACCGAGTCCGGCGACGGTCCTGGGGAGCGCCGGGTCCGGTGCGGCGGCGGGCCGGCCGCCGCTCCCTGACGCCTGTCCCGGTCCGTTGGCCCCGGCGGCGGCAGAAGTTGTCACGCTCACCCGTCGTTCCCCCCTTGGCGCTTCCGCTGCCGGCCACCCCGAACGGCCTGTTTTCTTCGCTCAGTTCGCAGATGCTCACGCGAACCAGAGAAACCCTATCGCCCCGTGCGACGACGTGTGTCAGTAGGATCGCGAGTCGGCCGACATCCGCCCCCGCAGGGCCTGAGGGGGCGTCTCCGCACTCCGGCAAGGGATTTGGTGGGCAGTGAGCCACATCGTCGTCAAGCGACCGCCGCGCGCTCTGCCGTCCGAGGTGCCCACGGCCGAGATCGTCCTGCAACCCCCTCCTGAGCTGCCGCGCGGTCAGCAAGAGGGCGCGCTCATGCAGTTGTTGCCCATGCTCGGTATGGGCGGCTCCGTGGTGTTCTTCTTCATGCCCACGGCGCATCCGTTCATGAGGATCATGGGCATGGTGATGATCGCGTCGACCATCGCCATGGCGGTGGCGATGCTCATCCGCCACCGTCGCGGGACCCAGGGTCAGTTGGCCGATATGCGTCGCGATTATCTTCGGTATCTGGCGCAAACACGACGTGCCGCCGTCGCCGCGGAGCGGGCGCAGCGGGACGCGCAGTACTACCTCCACCCTTCGCCCGAGCAGCTTTGGGCGCTCGTCGCCGAGGGCAGCCGGGTGTGGGAACGGCGTCCTGGGGACGCGGACTTCGGGCAGGTACGCGTGGGCCTCGGTCCGCAGGCGCTCGCCACACCGCTGCGCGCACCCGAGACGGCACCGGTCGACGACCTCGAACCGCTGACCGCCGGTGCGATGCAGCGCTTCCTGGCCGCGCACACCACGGTGGCGGACCTGCCGATGGCCGTGTCCCTGCGGGCCTTCTACCACCTGACCCTCAGCGGTGAGCCGGAGGCGGTCCGCGCCGCGGCGCGTGCCCTGACGGCCTCACTCGTGTCGCTGCACTCGCCCCAGGACGTGGTCGTCGCCGTCGCGGCGGGACAGGAGGCGACGGCCCACTGGGAGTGGACGAAGTGGCTCCCGCACTGCCAGATGCCCGACGCGGCGGACGGCGCGGGCTCGCGCCGTCTGATCAGCACCGATCCGCGGGAGCTCGAACAGCTCCTCGCCGCCCGCCTCTCCGGCCGCCCGCGCTTCCAGGCGTCCGGCACGCCGGTGCCCGACGAGCCGCACCTCGTCGTCGTCCTCGACGGCGTCACGCTCTCGCCGGACTCCCCTCTCGCCGCGGCGGAGGGACTGCAGGGCGTCACGGTCGTCGAGGTCGTGCCGGGCGAGCCCGCGGGCGGCCGCGGGGGCCTTTCGGTCGTCGTACGGCCGAATGTGCTGCGGATGGAATCCGGCCACGGCCTGGTGTACGAGGGCACTCCCGACGCGCTCTCGTACGAAGCCGCCGAGGCACTCGCGCGGCAGCTCGCCCCGCTGCGCGTCGCGGCGGGCGGTGACGACGACCAGCCGCTGCTCGCCAACCTGGACTTCACCGATCTGCTCGGCCTCGGCGACGCCGCGTCGGTGGACACGGCCCGCACCTGGCGGCCGCGCTCCCTCGCCGAGCGGCTGCGCGTCCCGATCGGGGTGGGCGAGGACGGCCGCCCGGTGATGCTCGACCTCAAGGAGGCCGCCCAGGAGGGCATGGGGCCGCACGGCCTGTGCGTGGGAGCGACGGGTTCCGGCAAGTCGGAGCTGCTGCGCACCCTCGTCCTCGGCCTCGCCGTCACGCACTCGTCGGAGACGCTGAACTTCGTCCTGGCCGACTTCAAGGGCGGCGCGACCTTCGCGGGCATGGCGCAGTTGCCGCACGTCGCCGCGATGATCACCAACCTCGCGGACGACCTGGCGCTCGTGGACCGCATGGGCGACTCCATCCGCGGCGAGCTCAACCGCCGCCAGGAACTCCTTCGTGACGCGGGCAACTACGCCAACATCCACGACTACGAGAAGGCGCGGGCGGCGGGCGCGCCGCTGCAGCCCATCCCCTCTCTCGTCCTCGTGATCGACGAGTTCAGTGAGCTCCTCACCGCCAAGCCCGATTTCATCGACATGTTCGTGCAGATCGGCCGCATCGGCCGCTCGCTCGGTGTGCATCTGCTGCTCGCGTCGCAGCGCCTGGAGGAGGGGCGGCTGCGCGGCCTGGAGACCTATCTCTCGTACCGCGTGGGCCTGCGCACGTTCTCCGTGGCGGAGTCCCGCGCGGCGCTCGGCGTCGCCGATGCCTACCATCTGCCGAACGTTCCCGGCTCCGGCTATCTCAAGTTCGGCACGGACGAGATGGTGCGCTTCAAGGCCGCGTACGTCTCCGGAGCGTATCGATCCGGTTCGGCGCGGGCCGCCGCGCTCGGCGGGCCGCTGCCGGTGGACCGGCGTCCTGTGCTGTTCACGGCGGCCGAGGTGCCGGTGCGCTACGCGCCGGCCGCGGTGGCAGAGCCGCGGGCTGCCACGGGCCCGGACCCCGATGACGCGCTCGCCGACACGGTGCTCGATGTGATCGTGGGCCGCGTCGAGGCCCGCGGCCCGGCCGCGCACCAGGTGTGGCTGCCGCCCCTCGACAGCCCGCCGCCGCTGGACGCGCTGCTTCCGGGACTCACGGCCGTGCCCGGCCGCGGTCTCACGCAGCCCGGTTACGAGGGCGCGGGCCGTCTCGTCGTACCGCTCGGCCTGGTCGACAAGCCGTACGAGCAGCGCCGTGACCCGCTCTGGTGCGACTTCGCGGGCGCGGCGGGCCATCTGCAGATCCTGGGCGGCCCGCAGTCCGGCAAGTCGACACTGCTGCGCTCCCTGATCGCGTCCTTCGCGCTCACCCACACCCCGCACGAGGTGCAGTTCTACGGACTCGACTTCGGCGGGGGCGGCCTTTCGGCGGTGGCGGGCCTGCCGCATGTCGGCGGGGTGGCGTCACGGCTCGACCCGGAGCGGGTGCGGCGGACGGTCGCCGAGGTGTACGGCGTCCTCTCCCGCCGCGAGGAGTACTTCCGTACGGCGGGCATCGCCTCGATCGCCGATTTCCGGGCACGCCGGGCGCGCGGCGACATCGCCGTCACGGACCAGCCGTGGGGCGATGTCTTCCTGGTGATCGACGGGTGGGGCAACTTCCGTTCCGAGTACGAGGCGCTTGAGGAGCACGTCCTCGACATCGCGGCCCGCGGCCTCGGCTACGGCATCCATCTGGTCCTCGCCGCGTCCCGGTCGATGGAGGTCCGCGCGAACCTCAAGGATCACCTGGTCAACCGTCTGGAGCTGCGGCTCGGTGACACGATGGACTCCGAGTTCGACCGCAAGGTCGCCGCCAACGTGCCCGCGGGCGTGCCCGGCCGCGGCCAGTCACCGCGGAAGCAGCACTTCATGGCGGCCGTCCCGCGTCTCGACGGCGTCACCTCGGACGCGGACCTCGCCGAGGCGACCGCCGCGCTCGTCACCGAGGTCTCCCGGCACTGGACGCTGCCCGCGGCGCCCCAGGTGCGGCTGCTGCCCCGCGAGCTTCCCGCGGAGCAGTTGCCTCCGGGCCACGCGTTCCCCGACCGCGGTGTGGCCTTCGCCCTCGACGAGTCCCGTCTCGAACCCGTCTTCGTCGACTTCGAGCAGGACCCGTTCTTCCTGGTCTTCGGCGAGAGCGAGGCAGGCAAGTCGAACCTGCTGCGCCTGCTCGTCCAGCGCCTGACGGAGCGCTACAGCGGCGACGCGTGCAAACTCTTCGTGGTCGACAACCGCCGCTCGCTCCTGGACGTCACCCCGGCCTCGCACCTGGCGGAGTACGTCCCGATGTCGAACGCCATGGATCACCACGTCGACGCACTCGCCGACCTGATGCGGCGCCGCACGCCGAGCCCCGATGTCACCGCGCGGCAACTGCGCGACCGCTCCTGGTGGTCGGGGCCGACGGTGTTCGTGATCGTGGACGACTACGACCTCGTCTCGACGTCCAGCGGCAACCCGCTCGCCAAGCTCACCGAGAGTCTTCCCTTCGCCCGCGACGTGGGCGTCCGCTTCATCATCGCGCGCTCGACCGCGGGCGCGAGCCGGGCGGCGTACGAGCCGTTCATGCAGCGCATGCTGGAACTCGGGGCGCAGGGTGTCGTCATGGCCGGTGACCCGAGCGAGGGCGACGTCCTCGGCGGGGTGCGGCCTCGGCCGATGCCGGTCGGGCGGGGCATCTTCGTCTCGCGGAAGCGCGGGAAGCCGTTGGTGCAGACGGGGTTGGTGGCGGGGCAGCCGTGAGTGGGCGGACCGGCTGCGCGCCGCCGGGGGCAGCCGTGAGTTGCCGGGAAGCAGCCCTGAGTTGGCGGGAGGGCAGCCTTGAGTAACAGAGCGCGAAGTAGGGTGTGCGCACAGTTCGTCCGTACGTCGTACGTCGGGAAGGGGCCGCTTCACCATGGCCGAGGCACAGAACGAGGCGCAGGAGCAGGGCCGGGAGTCGGAGCAGGACGTCAAGGCGCGCAAGGAGCGGGAGAAGAACGAGCTCTACGCGCTCGACATCTCCGGCGTCGAGTGGCACAGCGCACCGGGCACCGAGACGCACGAGGAGCGCGTCGAGATCGCGTACTTGCCTGGCGGCGCCGTCGCCATGCGGTCCTCCCTCGAACCGGAGACCGTCCTGCGCTACACCGAGGCGGAGTGGACGGCCTTCGTACTGGGGGCGCGGGACGGGGAGTTCGATCTGGAGCCGTCACCGCGGAACGGTGGTACGGCGGCGGAGTAGGCCCGGCGGTCGCGCCGCCGGGCCGGGAGGGGACCGCTGGTGGGCGGTGACGAGGCAGGCATGACCGGGCGGCCGGTGCGGCGGTCTCGGCTTGCGGAGCTGGCGGACATGACGGTGCAGGGACCGGCGGCGCCGGGACCGGGATTGTCGGCACCGGGACCGGGACCGTCGGCGCCAGGGCCAGGACCGTCGGCACCGGAACCGGCGATGCTGGAGGCGTCGGCGGGGGCGCCCCCAGGACCCGGGTCCCCCGCACCCGGGTCACCCGCACCCGCCGTCGACGCCGCGGCCCCCGCCACCGACACCGCCACCGCCACCGCCCGGCAACGCCGTGAGTTCGCCGTACTGCTCGGTGAATTCCGGCGGACGGCGGTGCTGTTGCCGCTGGGCGCGGACGAGTCCCCTCTCGTAGCGGACCTCGACGGCATTCGGTGGCTGTACGCGTTCTCGGACGAGGCGGCCCTGGCCCGCTTCGCCCTTGCGCGGGGTGATGCGGCACGCGCCTGGGACTACCAGCGCCTCCTGGGTGCCCGCCTGCTGGACGCCGTGGTTCCGGGGGTCGGCGTGCCGTGCGGGGTGGCGCTCGACGTGGGCAGCGAGGGGCACGAGGTGCTGTTTCCGCCGGTCCTTGGAATCGTGCCGGATCAGGTGGCGGTGGACGCGAACGAGGAGGAGCGGCAGTGAGCCAGGGCTTACCGGACCTGCAGGCAGGCGGCCTGAGCCGAATAGCCCAGGGCATCACCCTGGTGCTCGACGAGCTAAGGGAACTCGGCATGGCGGGCGCGGCCGGTGCCGGGCGCGGCTTCGAGGACATCGCCCTGACGGGACTCCAGTTGGGGCACGGCGGCCTGACCGCCGACTTCAAGGCGTTCTGCGAGCGCTGGGAGTGGGGAGTGCGGTCCCTCGTCAACGAAGGGAACGACTTCGCGCGAGGGGTGGGGCTCTCCGCGGGGACGTTCCATGAGACGGAGAAGTACGTGGAGGGCTCACTCAAGATCGCCGTGAACGCGGTGAACCCCGGGGGCAGCCCGTACGCGAGCGAGGAAGAGGTCACGCGGAAGAACTGGGGCGAGCTGACCGAGCGCCCGTTCTCGGACGCGGACTACAGCCTGGGCTCCGTCATGGACGCCAAGGACAACGCGGTGCAGGGCTGGAAGGACGCCGGCCGGGACGCGGCGACCTCACCGCTGCTCGGACCCGTGCCGCAGCAGGTGACCGGCATGAGCGACGAGGAGTACGAGGCGAAGCTGGACGAAACGTTTGGCCCCTCGCCCGATGAGCGGGCCGCGGACGCCGCAGGGCGGCAGAACCAGACCCGGCAGCAGGGCGGCGGTACGGACTGATGGGCATCGGCGACAGCATCGGAGACGCCTTCGGCAAAGGCGTGGACGTCGCGAAGGACGGCCTGGGCGAGGCGAAGGACGCCGTGGGCGAAGGCCTCAACTCCGGCCTCGGGGAGCTGGAGGACGGCTGGGACACGGCGAAGAGGTACGCGGGCGAGGGCATCGAGTGGGGCGGCGGTCGGCTCGGGGACGGCCTCGACCACGTCGGCGCGCACGGCGCCGCGGACGCGGTCGAGGACTATGCCGACGGCCTCGCCTCCGGTCTCGGCGCGGACATCGACGAGCAGCGGCTCGGCGAGACCGAGGAGGCCAACGAGCTCGTCCACGGCACCCCGGGCGCGATCCGCCGCAGCGCCGGGCATCTGAAGGACTTCGCCAAGGCCTTCGACAAGGTCGGCGGCGGCATGCGCGGCCTCGACTCGTCCCACTGGCGGGGTGCGGCGGCCACCACCTTCCGTGAGAAGTTCGCCGTGCACCCCACCAGGTGGCTGCACGCGGCGGACGCCTGCGAACAGGCGGGGCAGGCCCTGTCGACGTACGCGGACACGGTCAAGTGGGCGCAGGGGCAGGCGCAGGACGCCGTCGACCTGTACAAGAAGGGCAAGCAGACCTCCGAAAGGGCGGTGGAGGCGTACGACAAGCGCGTCCACACGTACAACGCGGCGATCGCGCTGGACAAGGACCCAGGGCCGCGCCCGGAACCCTTCGAGGACCCGGGCAAGGCCGACATGGAACGCGCCCACGAGATCCTCGCCGAGGCGCGCCGCCAGCGCGACGAGGCGGGCCGCGTCGCGGCGGCCGTGGTCAAGGCCGCCCTCACGCACGCCCCGGCGGAGCCGCCGCCGCTGTCCCGGCTGAAGTCCAACGGCGTCGACGTCCTCAAGGGGACGGGCCTCGAACTCACCCATGTCGGGGGCGGCGTCCTGAAGGGGGCCGCCGGCCTGGCCAACACCGCGCGCGGCCTCAACCCGCTCGACCCGTACAACGTCACGCACCCCGCCGAGCACCTGCAGAACGTGCACACGACGCTGGCCGGTCTTGTCTCGACGGCGGCGCACCCGGACCGCGCCGCGAAGGACATGTACGAGACCTTGAAGAAGGACCCGTCCGAGTTCGCGGGGAGGTTGTTGCCGGAGGCGGTCGGCACCAAGGGGGCGGGGCTCGCGCGAGGCGGTGTCAGAGCCGCCGCGAGGCGAGGGGCGGGCGACGCGGCGGAGTCGGGCGGACGGCGCGGGGCACGCGGTGCCGTCGGCGACGACCCCGGGAAGGGATCACGCCAGGAGGGCGTGGAGAGCCGGGGCACGGACCCGATCGACCTCGCGACCGGCAAGATGTATCTTCCGCAGACCGACATCACCCTGCCCGGCACGCTCCCCTTCACCTTCAGACGGCGGGTCGAATCCGGCTACGCGCTGGGCCGCTGGTTCGGCCCCTCCTGGTCGTCCACGCTCGACCAGCACCTGGAGATCGACTCCGAGGGCGTCGTCTTCGTCACCGAGGACGGCCTGCTCCTCCCCTACCCGCACCCTGCCCCGGGCCTGCCCACCCTGCCGAGCCACGGTCCGCGCCGCCCCCTCGACCGGGTGGACGGCGGCTACACGATCACCGATCCGGTCACGTCACGGGTGTGGCACTTCACCGATCGCGGCGGCGCCCTGGCCGTCATCGAGCAGATCGACGACCGCAACGGGAACTGGATCACCTTCGAGTACGACGCCGATGGCGCCCCCCGGTCGGTCGTGCACAGCGGCGGCTACCACGTCCGCGTCACCACCGACGCCGGTCGCGTCACCGCCCTGCACCTGGCGGGCGCGGCCCCCGACGGCACGGACCAGGAGCTGGTGCGCTACGGCTACACCGACGGAGATCTGACGGAAGTCACCAACTCCTCAGGGCTCCCGCTCCGCTTCGCCTACGACGAGGCGGGCCGCGTCACGTCATGGACGGACACCAACGACCGCGGCTACACCTACGTGTACGACGACCAGGACCGGTGCGTGGCCGAGGGCGGCACCGAGGGCCATATGAGCCTGCGCATCGCCTACGAGGAGCCGGACCCGGCGACCGGCCTGCGGGCGACGACCACCACGACGGACGCGGGCCACACCCGCCGCTTCCTGGTCAACGCGGCCTGGCAGGTCGTCGCCGACATCGACCCGCTGGGCGCGGTCACGCGCTACGAACGCGACCGTCACCACCGCCTGTTGTCCCGCACGGATCCGCTGGGCAACACCACGTCGTTCGCCTACGACGAGGCGGGCAACCTGCTCGGCGTGGTGCGCCCCGACGGCCGTGAGGCGCGCGCGGAGTACAACGATCTCGGGCGTCCGACGCGCGTGGTGACCCCGGACGGCCAGGTCTGGCGCCACACGTACGACGAGCGCGGCAACCGCACATCGGTGACGAGCCCGGCGGGTGCGACCACCCGCTTCACGTACGACGAGGCGGGCCGCCCCACGTCCGTGACCGACCCGCTGGGCAACACGACGACGGTCCGCTGCGACCGGGCGGGGCTCCCGCTGGAGACCGTCGACCCTCTCGGCGCGGTGACCCGCTACGAGCGCGACGCCTTCGGCAGGCCGATCGCTGTCGTGGACGCCCTGGGCGCCACGACCCGCCTGGAGTGGACGGTGGAGGGGCACATCGCACGGCGGGTGGCGCCGGACGGTACGGCGGAGTCCTGGACGTACGACGGTGAGGGCAACTGCACCACGTACGTGGACGCGATGGGCGCGGTCTCCTCGTACGAGTACACGCACTTCGACCTGCTGTCGGCCCGCACGGGCCCGGACGGTGTGCGCTACGAGTTCACGCACGACACGGAACTCCGCCTCACCGAGGTGAGGAACCCCCAGGGTCTGACCTGGAGCTACGCATTCGACGCCGCGGGCCGCCCGATATCCGAAACGGACTTCGACGACCGCACGCTGACGTACGAGCACGACGCGGCGGGGCGGCTGCGCTCCCGTACGAACGCGCTCGGCCAGACGGTGGCCTTCGAGCGCAACGCCCTCGGCCAGGTCGTCCGCAAGGACGCCGACGGCCGGGTCACGACCTTCGCGTACGACCTGACGGACCGGTTGGCCCAGGCCACAGGGCCGGACGACACTTCGTTGATCCTGCTCCGCGATCGCTTCGGCAGACTCAGGTCGGAGAAGGTCGACGGCCACGAGGTCACGTACACGTACGACGACTTGGGGCGCCGTACGGGTCGTACCACCCCTTCCGGGGCGACGAGCACGTGGACGTACGACGCGGCGGGCCGCCACGCTCAGCTTCTGGCATCGGGCCGCGCCATCGACTTCACGTATGACGCGGCGGGTCGTGAACTCGCCCGCCACCTGGGTGACTCCGTCACCTTCTCCCACACCTTCGACGACTTGGGCCGCCTCACCACCCAGTCGGTCACCGCGGCCGACGGCCACGCGATACAGGGCCGCGCGTACGCCTACCGCGCGGACGGCAACCTCATCGGCGTCGACGACCATCTCAACGGCGCCCGCCGCTTCGACCTGGACGCGGCGGGCCGGGTCACCGCGGTGCACGCGGCGAACTGGACGGAGACGTACGCGTACGACGAGGCGGGCAACCAGACGGAGGCGTCCTGGCCCGTGTCGCACCCGGGGCACGAGGCCACCGGCGCCCGCGCCTACACCGGCACGAGGATCACCCGGGCCGGGGCGGTCCGCTACGAACACGACGCCCTGGGCCGCGTCACCCTCCGCCAGAAGCCCCGCCTTTCACGGAAGCCGGACACGTGGCGGTACACGTGGGACGCCGAGGATCGACTGACGTCGACGGTCACTCCGGACGGGACGGTGTGGCGGTACAGGTACGACGCGCTGGGGCGTCGCACCACCAAGCTCCGTATGGCGGCGGACGGTTCGACGGTCGTCGAGCGGGTGGACTTCGCATGGGACGGGACGACGTTGTGCGAGCAGACGACGACGTCGACCGACCTGCCGAACCCGGTCACGCTCACGTGGGACCACCAGGGCTTGCGCCCTGTCACCCAGACGGAACGCATCACGTCGCCCGACGTGTCCGACGCGTCCACGGCTCCCCAGACCGAGATCGACTCCCGCTTCTTCGCCATCGTCACGGACCTGGTGGGCACGCCTACCGAACTCGTCGACGAACAGGGCGAGATCGCGTGGCACACGCGGAGCACCCTGTGGGGGGCTACGGCTTGGGCGGCTGGCAGTACGGCTTACACTCCGCTGCGGTTTCCGGGGCAGTACTTCGACCCGGAGACGGGGCTGCATTACAACTACTTTCGGCATTACGATCCGGAGTCCGGCCGGTACCTGACCCAGGATCCACTTGGCATCACGCCTACTCCGAATCCAGCCTCATACGTCCACAACCCGCACACGTGGGCCGACCCTCTCGGGCTCACCCCCTGCCGCGCCGATTACATGGCGGACAACGGCATACCATCGGGAGCGCCTGTCACACACGGCGAGACAGGCACATTGATCGGGGACGACGGGCCGAGCCAGCGAAACTTCAATAACGTATTGAACGAGAACGAGCACGATGTTGTCGCACACGGCTCCGCAGATGGTTTCTTGCAGCTCCCCGGAGGAAACGTGAACGGCGGACAGATCGTGGATGCCGTGACAAACAATCCGCACTACAATGGCGGCCCGCTCCGCCTCATGGTGTGCCACTCCGGGGCGGACACATCGGGCATCGCCCAACAGATAGCAAATGAGCTCGGCGTTACGGTGCGCGCACCGACCAATATGGTCGGCACCAATCCAGTATTGGGCGCCGGTCAAGTACCACAGATCGCCGGCGGCGGGTACTGGCGGATATTCCTTCCCATCATCGGAGGAAACTGATGAAGTTTGTTGGATTTTACCAGGACATGAACCCTGAGGGCCCGAGCCTCTACAGCGAGTCAACTCCGAGCATCAATTCAGGTGCACCGGAATATTCGTCTCAAGAAGTTCGCCGCTATCTTCATTCCGGCCACCCCGTCCTGGATGTAATGGAATCAACAACCGACGTCATCGGCCAAGCTTTCCATGTCCCCGGCGGATCTTCAATTCTCACCGATGGATCATTCGCTTGGCGAGTGGATTTGGCATCGTATGTAGAGCACTACTCCATTGCTCTGCCGTCGGACTTTCTGGAGTTCATGAGCAGCAACAACTTCAAGGTTGCACATGTCCCCAAAGACCGACTCCTTGAAATCTCGGTCGCCGTAAGCAGCGCATTGGGTTTCCACACCGACTCGGGGGCCGCGCCCAGAGCGCCACACAAGTAGTCTCCAGGACCGCCGCCACTCGACTTCTGCTCGGCATCAACATCGACCCCCTGCGGAAATCGGCCAAAGGAGGCAGACGAGAACTCTACTTCCAATTCGGGCTCCGACCGACGGCCGACCACCGTGCAACAGAACGGGGTGGGCACCTCCCGCGTATGCCCACCCCGCTATCGCCTGCCGCCCCTCACTGGAAGTAGCTGGCCCCCTTCAGGTCGCCACCCCGGTAGTCACCGCCCGCCTGGCCGACCTTCTGGCCGATCTGCATGAGGGCCGTGTGGATCGCCGACGCGTGCTGGTCCCACTCCTTCTGCTTCAGGACGTACGCCCGGTGGGCCTCGCCCTCCCATCCTTCAGCCACCCTGGCCACAGCCCGCTTGATGTCAGCGAGGTCGGACTCCAATTGCTTCGCCTGGATGCCGAGTTCGGTGGTGATGGCGTCGAGCCCGCCGTATTTGACCGCGAGTTCGTCGAAGTTGCCGCTTGCCATGCTTGTCCATCCCCTGGTGGTTTCGGCCGGACCACGACGGCCCGGAGAACAGCTCAGCTCAGCTCAGCTAACTCAATAGCTGCTGATGGCCGAATTCTTGCCGCCGTAGTCCACGTCGATACTGTTCATGGTCGCGCGGACCTCGTCCTCAAGCCGGTCCTTGTCCTTGCGGTTGGCACTGATACCGTCCAGGAAGTCCACAAGGATGCGGCCGATCGCCTGCATGTGCTGGTTGATCTCGGTCTGCTTCTTGTCGAAGGCATGCGCACCGATACCGCGCCAGTTGCCCTCCATGGTGTCAAGCGTCCCCTGCAATCGCCTGAGCTGCTTCTGGACCGAGTCATACTTGTCGACGATCTCCTTTTCGAGGAGCGCGACTTCCTGGTCATTTAGCTTACGGCCGTCGGCCATGAGCGGGCTCTCCTTACGTAGACGTTCAGGCTGTCATTGAGGCTCGTCTGTGCTACTCGCCTCTGATCTGCTCAGGCGTTACGCCGTTTGCGTACGAACGCGAAGGCTGCGCCGCCGAGGGCCGCCACCGCGGCTACGGCGCCGACGACGATCCACAACTGGTCGTTGTCGTCATCGGAGCCGCCATCGGACTTCGAAGTTGACGCGGACGCTGCCCGCTTGCTGTCGGCCGCGCCCTTCGGGGGGTTCGCCGCAGGCGCCGATGACTCCTCCGACGGAGCAGAGGACGAAGCTCCGACACCCGGTGTCTTCTTATTGGTGAGGGGGTCGATATCCGGCGGGCCCGGATTACCCCTGTTCTTCAGCAGATTCGGAGCCGGCCGAACCAGGCCGTAGCCGAGATAGTCACTGGGCTTGTCCTTCGGCCAGCTACGGCCCGCGGTGTCGATGAGGACGCGTAGGACTTGGTTGGCGGTCCAGTTGGGGTGCTTGGACCAGATCAGGGCGGCGGAGGCGGAGGCGATGGCGGTGGCGGCACTGGTGCCGCCGTCGCCGTCGCAGTACGAACGGAAGGTTGCATCGCACCAGCGGGGGACGTCGCGGCCCGGCGCCGCCAGGTCCACGTAATCGCCGAACTCGGAGTACTTGGCAACCTTGCCGGACTTGTCTGCGGCGGAGACTCCGGTGACGTTGGGATAGGCAGCCGGATAGCCGATGTAGTTCTTCTTCTCGGCATCGTTCCCGACACCGGCGAACATCAACTTGCCTTTCGACGCAGCATACTTCACTGCCTCTTTCTCGGCTGGGTACATGAAGTCACCACCAATGGACAGACTGATAATCTGTGCATCGCTGTCTGCCGCAGCTCGAATGGCTTCGGCGCTATCGCTCTCTTTCTTACCCTTGGCGCTGTACAGAGTGGTACGAAAGGAAACGACCAGGGCCCCAGGTGCCAAGCCCTTGAGACCCCCTCCCCGGCCGGCACCCACGATCAGCTCAGCCATTGTGGTTCCATGGCCGTCGTAGTCGTCCAGAGCTCCGCCCCTGAGGCCAGTCACGTCCTTGCCTGCATGCACACGCCCCTTGAGAGAAGGCGTCACTGCAATTCCGCTGTCGACAACGGCAACCTTGACGCCCTTGCCGGTGCTGACCTCCCATAGCTCATCGGCGCCCATTGCCTCCAAGTACCACTGCTTCGACCGGACGTCGTCGGCAGCCGCACCCGGTGCCATTCCCACAGACATCAGGGCCAGAACGCTGACGGCCGCGCTCGTCGTAGCGACCCGTCGCCGCACACGCCCCCGAAGCGGGAATGCCCCGTTGCCGTGTCGGCCAGATCCTGACTCCACGCCCTGCACGCCTCCACTCATCACTAACTGATTACTGGCGGCACGTGCCGCCGCTCGCCGGACAGATGTGTCTCCTCGTCCTCGACCAGATAGTCAGGCCGTTGCGAGGCCTCACCCACTTGCTGTTCCGGGCGGGGACGATTGTCCACAGGACCACGTACCAGGCCTGTGCCACCCGTAGTGAATCCACTCCTACGGCCGCCGACCACAGACTGACGATCCTTCGGAGTGCCGACCACGCCGTCAGGATTACTGCCGGACCGGAGGGGCATCTGCCTGCCACCACCCGTGCCATGAGGTGGGGCTCCCATAACTCCACGCTGCCCCACAGCTCCAGCACCTGTTCGTGCCTGTCCAAAACCTTCCGCGGGCCGCCCCCCTACGACGCCGTTGGCGCGCGGGGCACCTGTGACGCCCTGAACTCCGGGACGGTTGGTCGGCACGCTCCCGGGCTGCGGCGTTCCACCCGTGATACCGCGTCCCGCCGGGGACTGTACGGGCCCCGTCGGACCACTGACGCCTCTTCCTTCTGCAACTGGCACACGGCCCACCGGACCTGAGGGGACACGCCCCGGCCCCTCCTTCCCAGGGCCTCCCCCACCCGTTCGCCCAGGCGTCGGCGGGACGGGCGTCGTCGGCTTCACATCTCCACCTCGACCAGCAGCACGTGCAGGCGGGCCCGGGAGGGGCAGAGGCGGCACAGGACCCCCGAACGGAGGAGGCGGCCCCCCTACGCCCGTCGGACCAGGAGCAGGAGCAGGAGCAGGAGGCACCGAACCTGGTCCGGGGCTACTCGGCGGGGGCAACGTACCGACGCTGTCAATCGCCGTACGGTGAGGGACCGAGCTGACGGGTGCCAGATTGTCAGGCCGGTCTGAAGACGGGGTCGGCCCGACAGGCCAGTCAGTGGACGGGATCGGACCGCGCTCTTCGTTGCGAGGTACCAAGGGATTTTCCGTCCCGTTGGGGCCCAACGTCGTAACGACGCCCGAGTCGGTGGGGCGGGGTAGCGCTTCTCGCGTGGCACCGGCAGAGTCGGCGGGCGGAGCGGGCTTCCTACCCTCACCGGGAGCGAAACGTCCTCGCTCAGGCCGAGGCACCCCCACATCCGGCATAGCCGAAAACGAAGGCGCCTCCTGCCCCGCCATCTCGTGCTGCGAGACCCGGTAGAACGACGCCAACCGGTTCATCTGGTTGATCGCCTCCTGCCGGTGCTTCTCGGACTTGACGGCGGCCTCGTAGTCCGCGTTGCCGTCCACCCTCTTCGGAGAGGGGATGTCCGCCACCGATTTCGGATCGGTGCGCGTATCCCGTGGTGGCATCGAACCCCGCACGGAAGCCAACCCCGCGCCGGCCGACGCGATCTGGACGCCAGCGGCGTCAGCGAAGTCGGACAGCTTGTGGGTGTCCTTGACGAGGTTCTTGCCCCACTTGCGGAACGCCCGCCCGGCCTCGCCTTCCCAGTCCACCCGGTCGATGTGCTCGCCCAGCTCCCGGGCCGCCGCCGCGATCGCGTCGCGCGCCCTCTGGAGTGCCTCCCCCGCGCTCTCCAGATCGGCCGGGTTCGCCTGCTCGACCAGGTCGATCATGTCGTTGAGCCGGTGCCCTTCGAAGCTCACAGCTTCCACCCCGAGTCGGACTTGTCGCTGCCCTGACCGCCCCGCTCGTCGGTCTTCCCTCCGGGCTCCCGCCCCTCAGGTGTCTCCGCACGGCCGACCTGCGTCTGGATCGCCCAGAAGCGTTGCCGCAAATCGTCTTCGAGGTTGTCGAAGCCGACGTCCGCGCCGTGCACGGCGATGCCCATGGCTTCGATCTGGTCCCCGAGCATCTTCGACAGTGAGGTGAGCCGCTCGTGCACCTGGTCGTACTGGGAGTAGAGGCCGTCGGCCTCAGGGAAAGGGGCCGCCTCGCCGCTGAAGGAGGCACGGGCGATCTTCTGGTCGCGGACCTTGGACGTGCCGCCGTCCGATCCCTCGAACTCGGTGAGGAGCGTGTCGATGCGACGCCGGAACTTCTTCAGCGCCTCTAACCCGCGCTTGAGATCCGCGCCCGCCGACGGCGGCGCGGAACTCATGTACCCATCCTCACGCACGATGCCCCCACCGCTCCCCCTTGCCCTCAACTGTCCCCAAACGCGCGAACGCACCGGGCTGTGACCGCCCGACCATCGCGCGTCGCGCGCTCGTCACTCTAGCCACACCGAGAGTGACATCCAACCGAGCTTTGCGTCACAGCAGTTGCAAAGCAGCCATCAGTCAGAATCGGATGATCACGCTCCAATGGCACACCCGTGTCGAGCCAGGACCGAGAAGCGGAAGGCTTCCGCGAAAGCGTCGTGATTGAGACAACTCGGCGTGACCACGAGCGTGCTGTCACGTTGGGCGGCAAGGCTGCCAGCCGTCCGGAGCGGCCGGTACGTACGGGAGGGGCACACGACCGTGGTGTGGCATCCGGCGGCAGTTGGGCCGCATCGACGTCCTTGACGCCGGGTTCGACGAGCGGGTCGCAAGGCCCGGCGAGAACAACCCCGTGCACCTGCCGCCGCCGAGCCCGGAGAAGGACGGCTGATGGACCTCGACGCGCTCCGGTCCGCCGACTTCAAGGCGCTGGACGACGCCGTCGGTGACTGGTCGACCCTGGTGGGCAGCCTGGACGGGTTGCGGAGGGACGCCGACAACGGTCTTCGGCCCGCCGCCAGGGCGAACTGGGCGGGCGTCAACGCCACCGTCTCGAAGGAGTTCATCGGCAAGACCGCCGGAGAGTTCCAGGACGGATCCTCGACGACGCCACCGAGAGCGACACCTCCGCCGGTAAGGTCCTCAAGGCGATCGCCGACCAGAGCACGCACGGCTTCTCCGAGGCGAAGTACAAGGACCGGGACAGTGCGGTCGCCGCCGTGGACTCGGCGGACGAGTTGTCGAAGCTGGCCAAGAAGGATCCGCAGGACCTCTCGGTCAGGGAGTTCGACAAGCTCCATTCAGGACTGAAGGCTTACGCGCACGATCCGCAGCATCGGGACGTGACCCGTTTCCGCTTCACTGTGGGCCAGCACCCTGAGGGTTACGCGGCAGTGGAGGTCGGACAGAAGTCGTACATCGCTCAACTGATGTCCCATCACCTCGACCCCGCCCTTCCGGCAGACCAGCGCTACGCCCAGGACCCCCAGTTCGTTGTCGAGAACGTGGCCAATGGATCCGGCGAAGTGGCCCTATACACAGGAGCGGGAGCAGTCGGAAAGGCCAATGGCTGCGCTGATCCAGCGCATCCCGACCAGCGCTTGTTCACCAGCATTCAGTCGTTCACGTACGGCCGTGAGGACGCCCGCGCCATGGAGAACCTCATCAAGGCCTACACAAAACAAGTCGAACAGTCGAAGGCCTGCCGCCCGGGCCGCCCGAGGCCCTCCAAGTCGTAGAGAGGTCCCGGCTCGCCGTCGTCACCCGCCCGCGCCGCTCCGGCGCCGCCTCCGCGCATCCCGCAAAGTAACCCCCACCCCACCAAGCCCCACCACCACAACCACGGCCCCCACTGCCACATACGTGGCGAGGCGGGCCGTTCGTTCCTCTGTGGTTTCGCCGAGGTGGAGCCTTGCGGGGCTCGGGGCCTTGCCTCGGGTGATGCCTTCGCGGGACGTGGGTCGCTCGATCGGGTGGTCGTCCTCCGTCAGGGCGCGGACCGGGTCGACCACGCCCCAGCCGACCAGGCGGTCTTGGCCCGGGATGGAGCGTTCGGCGGTCTGCTGGATCTGGGCGGTGATCTGGCGGGTCGTCCAGGTGGGGTGCTTGGCCTTGATGAGGGCCGCGAGGCCGGCCACGTACGGGGCGGCGAAGCTGGTGCCGTTGTCGGAGCAGTGGCCGCCCTCGGGGACGGTCGAGATCATGTCCACTCCGGGGGCCGCCACGTCGACGAAGTCGCCGGACTGGGAGAAGGGGGCGCGTTCGTTGTTGCGGTCCGATGCCGCGACCGCAAGGACACCCTCGTACGAGGCCGGATAGGTCGGTTTCACGTTGCCGCCCAGACCGTCGTTGCCCGCTGAGGCGACGATCACGCGATCCTTGTCGAGCGCCCTGTCGACCGCCTCTTGGAGCTGCGGGGCGGGCTTCACCGCCTTGGCCGTGTCCTGGGAGATGTTGATGACGTCGGCACCCTTGGCGACCGCGTGGTCGATGGCCTGCGCGAGGGTTTCCGTCGTTCCGTGGCCCTCCGCGTCGTTCTGTTTGACGGGGATGATCGTCGCCCGGGGGGCAAGCCCCACGAAGCCCGTGCCCTTGGCGGGGCGGGCCGCGATGATGCCCGCCACGCGCGTGCCGTGGCCGACCGTGTCCGTGGTGCCGTTCGGTTTGCCCCGATCCACCTTGTTGCCGTTGTCGTCCTTGAGGTTCCTGGAGAGGAAGTTGCCGCCGCTGGACGCGTCCACCGCCCGCTTGAGCTGCGGGTTCTTGATGTCCACGCCGGTGTCGATCACCGCCACGCGGACGCCTCTGCCCGTGGACTGACGCCACAGTTCGTCGAGGAGTACGCGCTGGAGCGACCACGGTCGGCCCGTGTACTTCTTGGACGGGAACTCGCACTGGTCCGGGGACGACGGCGCCGCGGCTGCGGGAGTCGCAGTCGTCGCGGCGACAACCAGGGCGGCGGCCACCGTCACGGCCGTCCGCGTCCAAGGGCAGCGGCTTTGGGATGAGTGCGGCATCGTGTTGGCGCCCCTCACGTGATCAAGAACCCTGCGGCTGCCGTGCCGCCGCCGTCGACAGACGAGGGCCCGTGGGCAGGAACTTGGACCAGGCCGCGGGCACCCGGCCCACCTCCGCGTCCCCGTAGCCGAGTCGGGTCTGGGCCTGCCGTGCCTCCTGCTCCTGCTGCTTGCGCTGCTCGCGCTGCTTCTTGGAGGTGCCGATGCCCGCGTCGTCCGTCGCGCTGTCGCTGTTGGACTGCATCGCGTACCGCAGGCCCGTGTCCGTGACCAGGAAGACACCGCCCGACTCGGTGTCCGTACCGGTGAACTGGCGGTAGAGCTGGCCCGAGCCGGGTGTGACGTACGCGCTGGACGAGCCGGTGGGCAGGGGTGCCGGGAAGTCCGGGCCCGTCCACGTGCTCAGCGTGGTGGAGCCGTTGTCGGCGTCGACGTCCCGCAGGACGTTGCAGACGGTGTTGCCGCCGCCGGGCGTGGCGGCGGCCCTCGTCGCGGCTTCGCGGGGCATCCTCGGGCGCCGGGTCGGCCAGGTGTACTCGGCGTCGAACTCCTCGGAGACGGGCTTGATGTCGGCGGCGCTCATGTCGCGGGCGGTGCCGTGCTGCCCGACGCCCTTCAGCTCGTCGCTGCTGAGGAGCAGACGCGCGGTGAAGTCGGAGACAGGGGCCACACGGCGGGGCAGGACGACGTAGTACCGCCAGGTGTCCCCGTCCCGCGCCCGGAGCACCATGCCCACCTTGTTCGCGGCCCGGTCCTGGAGACCCTCGACCTCGGCATCGGCCCCGGGGACGCCGTCCACCCTGGGGAAGACGATCCGGTCGCCCCGGTGCAGCGTGGCGAGCCACTCCCTGGACACACGCTGTGGCGCACGGCCGGAGCCCACGACCGTACGCAGGAGCAGTTCGTTCTCCGCGGAGATCCGGTACGCGTACCCACGCGCGTCGACCACATAGCGGGACTTGTCCGGGCCCACCACGTACAACAGCTCCCCGCCGCGCAGCCGTCCGGAGCCGTCGGTCCTGTCCTGCTCCCGTTCCGCGAGCACGAACGCCGCCTTCTGGATGGCGCGGCCGCCCTGGACGGGCCGCTCGCACACCGCCCAGCGCTTGCCGGAGCCGGCCTCGGACGGGGAGGGCAGCCGGTCGGGGGCGTAGGGGATGCCGATGGTGGCGCCGTGCGGGAGCTTGCCGTTGTCGAGGACGGACTCGTCGACCTTGATGACGTCCCCCTTGTCGGCGTCGAGGAGAAGCCTCGCCGACGCCATGTTGAGGACGGGGTGCAACTGCCGCTTGCCGTCGGTCCTGAGGACGACGTAGCGGGTGGTGGACTTGCTCGCGATGATCACGTGTTCCTTCGGCTTGTCCCAGCCCGGCTTTGCCGCGGGCTTCAACATCCCCCACGCGCCGAAGACAGCGAGGACGACCACCCCGACGACCAGGCCGGGCACCACCCCGCGCAGCGGACGCGGAGCACTCTCCTCCGAGCCCGAGGGCGAGGGCTGAACGAACGCCGCGAGTGCGCGGCGCTTCGCGAAGGTGTAGGCGTTGAGTTCGTCGCGGCGTGATGCCATGTGTGACTGCTTCCCCCCTGGCGGCGCCGGGGGTTCGCGCCCCCGCCCCTCAGTTGTCAGACCCAGCGCCTACTATGCCTGTTGTGTAATCGCGCGTGTGGGGTGGGTTAGGTTTCGGGGCTTCAAGCGCCTTGCACACCGAGGCAATTCGGGAGATTCAACAGGGGGGTGGGCTCATGGCTTCCGGCACACGGACGCGCGTGAGGGGGCGGTCGGGACCCGGAGTTCAAGGATCTCCCGGGGGCGCCGCACCGGATGCCTCGCAGCCCGGGACGCCGGTCGTCCTGCGTCACCGCTCGCCATCGGCGCGAGGGGGGCCGTTCCGGCTGCAACGGCTGGTCCTCGTGGAGGTCGCGGCCGCCCTGCTGGTGACCGGATGGGTCGTGGGAGGCCCGGCCGTCGCGCTCGCGGTCGGCGGCGCGGCAGTCCTTGTGCTGCTGGCTCTCGTACGCCGCCACGGGCGCTCGTTGCCCGAACTTGCGAGCGCGTCACGGGCCTTACGGGTACGTCGGCGCCGCGCGGCCGAGACGCCACCACCACCGGGGACGGACCCCGCGTTCGCCCCGGCCCTGGAGTGCGACCCCTCCTTGCGGACGTGCACCCATCGCGGTCGGGACCGGCGCGAGGTGGGAATGGTGGGCGACGGGACCTTCCTGTCCGCCGTGCTGCAGATCGAGTCGGACGGCACCGCTCTGCGCGTCGAGCACAGTCGCCGCCCCCTGCCGCTCGGCCTGGTGCGGGACGCGCTCGAAGTGGACGGGATCCAACTGGAGTCGGCGCAGATCGTGCTGCACACCCAGCCCGCGCCCGCGCTGCATCTCCCCCAGCAGTCCGTGGCCGTCAGCAACTACGCACCCCTACAGGCGCAGACGGGCGCGCCCGCAGTGCGCATCACCTGGGTCGCCCTGAAGTTGGATCCCGAGCTGTGCCCCGAGGCCGTGGCGGCTCGTGGCGGCGGGCTCGTCGGCGCGCAGAAGTGCGTGCTGCGGGCCGTGGACCATCTGGCGAGCCGCCTGGCGGGCCAGGGCTTTCGGGCGACGGCCCTGAGCGAGGAGGAACTCACCACCGCCCTCGCGACCTCGGCCTGCGCCAACCCACTGGTGACGGCACAGTCCGGCCGCGACGACATGCCGCAGCGCAGGACGGAGGAGTCCACGCGCGCCTGGCGCTGCGACAACCGCAGGCACACGACCTACTGGGTGCGCCGCTGGCCGCAGTTGGGAGGTTCGTCCGGACCGGCGATGCCTCAGCTCGTCACCTTCCTCACCGCCGTTCCGACCCTCGCGACGACCTTCAGCCTGACCTTGAGACGTGACGGGCACCGGTTGCGGCATGACGGACACCAGGAGGTCTCGATACGGGGCCATGTGCGGGTGACCGGGCGCAGCGACTCCGAACTGGAGGCCGCGCGCCGCGCGTTGGAGCAGGGTGCCCGGCAGGCAGGGGCCGGTCTCGTACGGCTCGACCACGAACAGCTCCCCGGAATGCTCGCCACTCTGCCGCTCGGGGGAACTCGCTGATGGCCACGACGCCAACGACCCCCGGCTCCGGCCCGAGCCCCGCGCCCCCGCAGCCGTCGGGCGGCTCCAGGCTCCGTGCCGTCGTCCGCGGAGGATTCGGGCTGCTCGGGCCGCGCCACGGCCATCACGCCCTGTCGGCCGAGCAAGTGGACACGCTCGCCCTGCCGATAGGCGACGACGGTGTGGTCGTCGGCACGGACGCGCAAGGCCACCCCGCGGTGCTCGGGTTCAACCGGCCCACCCCGTACGACATGCTGCTCATCGGCGGGCTCTGGACAGCCCAGGTGATCGCCCTGCGGGCCGCCGCCACCGGGGCCCGGGTAGCCGTGGAGACCGGCCGCGCGGCGGCGTGGGAGCCGCTCGTACGGGCCCTCGGGGTCGGGCCGAGCGGAATGTCCGTGCATGACGTGGGGCGGGTGCCGCCGCAGGGGGCGTCGGCCGGTGGCCCGGTGCTCGTCGTGCGGGACTGCGGGATGCGGCCGCCCAGGGGACGGGTGGTGTCGGGGCCCTGGCAGTCGGTGCTCACGCTGCTTCCGTATGTGAGTCCGGTGGCACCCCGGCTCATCCGGCAGGCACGGCTCGTCGGGCTGCAGCGGATCTCGCCGGACGAGGCTGCGCAGGTGGGGCGGGCCCTCGGGCTTGCGCGCGAGCAGGTCGAGTCGCTGCCGACGCTTGCCGACGGAGTGACCCTGTGGTGCGCCGAGCGCGATCGGCAGTACGTCGTGACGCAGGGCACCGACATCGAGACCGGCCTGCTCGGGACCGCGCGCAGGATGGACTGAGCCCGAAGTTTTACGCGATTCATCACCACCTGACCGATTTGTTCAGCACCTCGACGACAAGACAACCGCTCCTGAGTGAGGCGTGACGTAACGGTCGCTCACCGGCAGGCGGACTGGCCTGCCGTGCTCCCGCTTTTGGTGATTAGGCTGGGACAGGGCGCGACGCCAGAACCCGCGAGGGAGGTGTGCGCGTCCCGCACACGGGGAGAGCCAGGCGGATCGGACGACAAGAACGGTCGCCCCCCACCACGGCACGAACGTGCTCGACCACACCAGGAGGCATTGTGAACAGCGATCGGGACAAGATCCGCGACGGCTGGGACACACCCGTCGACGATCAGTCCGACGCGGAGTCCGCTGCCGAGACCACGGGCGAGTTCACCATCGACTACGCCCCGCCCGCCTGGTACACGCAGAACGCGTCCGGCAGTGCGGGGGAGACGCCGTCCGCCTCCCCCGCGTCCACGCCCGAGGCCCCTCCCGCCGCCACCACGCCTCCGCCAGCGCCGACTTCCGCGCCCGCTTCGGCTCCGACCTCTGCGGCCGCGTCCGCGCTCGCGGAGTCCGGCGCCCCCGCGCCTACCCCCGACCCGGACACGCCTCCCCCCGCCCCGGCCACCGTCGTGCCCAAGCTCCCCGTCGGCAGTGGGTTCCAGCCCGCGCCGCCCACGGGAGAGCCGCTGGCTCCGCCCGTACCGCCGACGCCGCCTTCGACCCCGCCGCCGTCCGCCCCTCCGGCCACGCCTCCCGCGTCCGCAGGCGCGGCGGACTGGAGCGGTGCCGTCGCCGGGGTCGCTGCCTCCGTGCCCGTACGTGGCGTGGGCGAGGCAGACTCGGCCCCTGCCGTCCCTCCGGGCACGGACCCCCGCACGGACCAGCGGGAAACCACCGCCCCGGCCGCCCCCGTCGCCGAGAGCCTGGGTGGGGAAGACCTGGAGAGCGGGGCCACCATGCGTTTCTCGCCCGCCGCGCTGCGCCGCGAGCTGGCCGAACGCGAGGCGGCCGCCGGTACGTCCGGAGACGAAGCCTCGGCGGAGGCGGCCGATGCGGGTGCGCTTGTCGCGCCTTCCTCGGGTACCGACACCGGTACCGATGGCGAGGCCGATACCGCCAAGGGGGACGGTACGGACGACGTTGCCGAGGGCGAGGGTGACACCCCGGAGGCTGACGCCATGGCTTCCCCCACCGCAACTGCCCTCGGGGGCGAGGGTCCCGGGGATGAGGATGCGTCCAACGCCAAGGACCACAAGAACGCAGAGGGCTCTGAGGGCTCTGAGGCCTACGAGAACGAGGCTGGCTCCGAGAACGAGGTTGGGTCTCAAAACGAGGCTGGGTCCGAGAACGAGGCCGCCATCAGTGCCGTGCCCACCCCCGCAGCACCCGCACCTGCACCTGCGCCCGCACCCGCACCCGCAGGGGACTCCGTCCCGGCCGCCTGGACTCCGCCGCCCGCGCCGGAGAGCGGGCTGCCGCCGCTGCCGCCCGCGTTCCAGCCCGCGGCGCCGACGCCCGCACCGCAGTGGCCCGCGCCGACGCACCCTCCGGCCGCCGCTGTACCCGCTGCCCAGAATGACCAGAACGAGCAGCCGGTCGAGCCCGAAGCCCCCGTGCACCAGCCCTCGGCGCCGCAGCCCCTGGCACCGCAGACTCCGGCGCCGCAGCAGCCCGCCCCCCAGGCGTGGTCCGCGCCGACGGCGCCCGTCGCGCCCACAGCGCAGCCGCCCGCGCCCACGAGCCCGTACGTGCCCGCCGCGCAGCCGCCGGAGGCACCCGTACCCGGGCCGCGGAGCGGGTACGGCTTCCCGACTCACGGCGCGCCCACGGACACGCCCGCTCCCACGCAGCAGAGCGGGTACGGCTTCCCGACCCCCGACTCCCCTGCCCCGCAGCCAAGTTACGGCTTCCCGCAGGCACCCCAGCCGCAGGCGCAGCCTCAACCGCAGACCATGCCGCCCACCGAGGCCCCCGTACCGCAGCAGACTCCACAACACCAGCACCAGCAAGAGCACCAGCCGCAACCGCAGTTCCCGGCGCAGCCGGGCCCGTACCAGCCGCAGCCGTCGCAGGCCCAACAGCAATCGCAACCACAACCACAACCCCAGCCGCAGCCGCAGCCGCAGCAGCCCTTCCAGCAGGGCCAGTTCCCACAACAGCAGCCGTATCCGCAGGCACAGCCCATGCCGCCTGCGCAGCCGCAGGCGCAACCGTTCCAGCAGGGGCAGCCGGGGCAGCAGGGGCAGCAGGTTCCGCAGAGTGCTCAAGCTCCGGTGGATCCCCGTACGGGGGCGGCCTGGCCGCAGCCGGTGCAGCACGATCAGCGTGAGCGGACCAATCCGGGGGCGCCGCTGGGGTACACGGCCGCCGTCGAGCTGTCCTCCGACCGGCTCCTGAACAACAAGAAGCAGAAGACGAAGAGCAACCGGCCGGTCGGCGGGTCGCGGTTCAAGATCGGCGGCAAGAAGGAGGAGGCGGAGCGGCAGCGGAAGCTGGAGCTGATCCGTACGCCGGTGCTCTCCTGCTACCGCATCGCGGTGATCTCGCTGAAGGGCGGTGTCGGCAAGACGACCACGACGACGGCGCTCGGTTCGACGCTCGCCAGCGAGCGGCAGGACAAGATCCTCGCCATCGACGCCAACCCGGACGCGGGCACGCTCGGCCGACGGGTGCGGCGGGAGACCGGGGCGACGATCCGCGACCTGGTCCAGGCGATTCCGTACCTCAACTCGTACATGGACATCCGGCGGTTCACGTCGCAGGCGCCGTCCGGGCTCGAGATCATCGCGAACGACGTCGATCCGGCCGTGTCCACGACGTTCAACGACGAGGACTACCGGCGGGCGATCGACGTACTCGGAAAGCAGTACCCGATCATCCTGACGGACTCCGGGACCGGTCTGCTGTACAGCGCGATGCGCGGGGTGCTCGATCTCGCCGACCAGCTCATCATCATCTCCACACCGTCCGTGGACGGGGCGAGCAGTGCGTCGACGACGTTGGACTGGCTGTCCGCGCACGGATACGCGGATCTGGTGTCGCGGTCGCTCACCGTCATCTCCGGGGTCCGGGAGACCGGGAAGATGATCAAGGTCGAGGACATCGTGTCGCACTTCGAGACGCGGTGCCGGGGGGTGGTCGTCGTTCCGTTCGACGAGCATCTGGCTGCGGGGGCCGAAGTCAATCTTGACATGATGCGGCCGAAGGTGCGGGAGGCGTACTTCAATCTTTCGGCGTTGGTGGCCGAGGATTTTGTGCGGGCGCAGCGGGTTCAGGGGTTGTGGACGTCGGACGGTAATCCGCCGCCTCGGGTGGCTCCGCCCATGCCTGGGCAGGGGTATGGCGGGGTCCCCCCTCAGGGCGGGGGGGCTTCTGCCCCGGGCGGGGCGCCTGGGTGGCAGGGGGCTCCGGCTGGCCCCGTTCCGCCCGCCCCCGGCTACTCGGCGCCGGAGGTTCCTGGTCAGCCGCCGCAGCAGCAGTAGGTACCGCAACCACGAGGGCCCGCACCGCACCGGTGCGGGCCCTCCGCGTTGCCGCACCCCGGTGCATGGGGACGCGCTATACCCCTCCGCCCACAGAACGGATACCCGGCACATGGGCTGTGCCCACCCTCCCCCAAGCTCTCGGCTCCGCTCGAGCAGGGAGGTACCCCCCTCGCCCCTGGCGGACCAGTTGCCCACAGGGGAGACGGGGGCGGCGGTGGGCCGTGGCCCGCAGGGGAATGGCAGGGCGGCGGAAGCCGCCCACTACGCGAGCACGGCCATACCGCCACGACCCCGCCACCCCCACAAACGGAAAGGCGAAAACCGTCAGCGCAGGCGGCGCCACGACCCGCCACCCCCACAAACGGAAAGGCGAAAACGCACAAACACCGCCAGAGGCGCTACCACGCCCCACCCCTCCCAAACCGCCACCGAATTCTCACGCCATCCTCTGGCCAGCACAGCGTCAGTGGTATTGACCAATGCGAGTGAAATCCCGGTCAACTCGTTATTTCCGCAGGCCACATGGGGTTCACGTCCCGTTGACGCGCGATGACCGGCGCTGATACACACACATCAACCACCTGACGTTTCTTGATCGCGTACCCGTAAGTAGCCGTAACCAGCCATCTCTGTGCAAGCGATGACGCGAGGTCACCGTCCATGGATACACAAGATCAGCACGGCAGAACACGAACACGGACACGGACACGAACAACACGGACACGGACACGGACACGAACGCGCCCCACCCGCCTCCACCCCCGGCTGCCCTTCCTGGCAGCCGCAGCCGCGGCCGCCGCATTCACCCTCACGGCAGCCCTGGCCACCCCCCTCAACCCGGCCCCCCAACAGGCCGAGGCCAAGGACGACGGCAAGAAGACCCTCACCGTCGCGGTGGCGCAGAGCGTCGACTCGCTCAGTCCGTTCGTCGCGCAGCGTCTGCTCAGCACCAGTGTTCACCGGCTGACGTACGAGTATCTGACGAACTACGACCCCAAGGACAACCACGCGGTCCCGGCATTCGCCACGAAATGGGAGTCGTCGGCGGACAAGCTCACCTGGACGTACACCATTCGGTCGAATTCCAAGTGGTCGGACGGGAAGAAGGCCACGGCGGAGGACGCCGCCTGGACGTTCAACAAAATCATGTCCAAGGAAGGCACTGCCACAGCCAACTCCAACTTCGTCACCAATTTCAAGAAGGTGACGGCTCCCACCCCCACCAAGCTGGTCATCGAGCTCAAGAAGCCGCAGTCGACCATGGCGGCGCTGGATGTCCCGATCGTTCCCAAGCATGTCTGGGAGAAGGTCGACGACATCTCGAAGTTCAACAATGACAAGGATTTCCCGGTGGTCGGGAACGGCCCGTTCGTGCTGTCGGAATTCAAGGTCGACCAGTACGTGAAGCTCAGGGCGAACAAGAACTTCTGGCGGGGCGCGCCGAAGTTCGACGAGCTGGTCTTCAAGACGTACAAGGACCAGGATGCCGCCGTCGCGGCGCTCAGGAAGGGCGAGGTGTCGTTCGTGGCGGGCCAGCCGGCCCTGACGCCCGCGCAGGCGAACGGCCTCAAGGGCGAGCCGGACATCAAGGTGAACAACGGCCCGGGCCGCCGCTTCTTCGCCCTGGCGACGAATCCGGGCGCGCGCACGCGGGACGGCAAGAAGTTCGGCGACGGCCACCCCGCGCTGCTCGACAAGCGGGTGCGCCAGGCGCTGTTCCTCTCCGTGGACAGGAAGGCGATCGTCGACAAGGTGTTCCAGGGCAACGCGGTGGAGGGCGCCGGGTACATCCCGCCGCGCTTCTCGGAGTACTCCTGGAAGCCCTCGGCGGACCAGGAGCTGGGCTACGACCCGCAGCGGGCGGCGAAACTCCTCGACGAGGCCGGGTACAGGAAGAAGGGCAGCAAGCGCGTCGGCAAGGACGGCAAGCCGCTGGACTTCCGGATCCTGTGCCACGCGACCGACCCGAACGACAAGGCCGTCGGGAAGTATCTGAAGGAGTGGTGGGGCGATCTCGGCATCGGACTCAAGGTGAACTGCCTCGACGACGTGTCGGTGCCCTGGTACGCGGGTGAGTACGACCTTGCCTTCGACGGATGGTCCGTCAACCCCGACCCTGACTTCGTGCTCGGCATCCACACCTGCGCGGCGCTGCCGGAGAAGGCGAAGGAGAGCGCGGCGACGGACAACTTCATCTGCGACAACAAGTATGACGAGCTGTACGAGAAACAGCTTGCCGAGTACGACCCGGCCAAGCGTGCCGCGCTCGTCAAGCAGATGGAGTCGTGGCTGTACGACTCGGGCTACATGAACGTCATCGCGTACCCGAACGCCGTGGAGGCGTACCGCACGGACCAGATCAAGTCCATCACCACCATGCCGTCGGCGGCGGGCAACATCTACGGGCAGGACGGCTATTGGAGTTGGTGGTCGGCGGTACCGGCGAGTGGGAAGGGTTCCTCCGACGGCGGCAGCTCGACCGGTGTCATCATCGGTATCGCCGTAGCCGCGGTGGTGCTGGCAGGCGGCGGAGCCCTGTTCGCCATGCGCCGCCGCTCGACAGCAGACGACCGTGAGTGACGGGTATCCGACCATGCCGCGAGCAACCGCGAGTACCGCATGAACCACACGACTGCACCCGACCACACAACGAACCACGCCACACCACCCGGGCACACAACGAACCACACCACACCACCCGGGCACCGCACCGAGCACAAGACCCCCACGAGTGCCACATGACCGCCGCGGGCAACAACCCGGCGGCGATCCTGGCCGCCGAGGCCGAAGCAGCACGAGCGGACCGAGGGGCGCCCGACGGCCCGGCCGAGCAGGCAGGGCCGCGAGGGCGCCGCGGCCCCCGGGCGCGCGACACGACCGCCTACCTCCAGTATGTGGCGGGCAAGCTGGGCGGCGCCCTGGTGTCGATGTTCGCGGTGCTCGTCACGAGTTTCTTCCTGTTCCGGCTGATCCCGGGCGACCCGGTGAAGCAGATGACGGGCGGCCGCCGGGTGTCGAGCGAACAACTGGCGGCGATGCGGACGGAGTTCGGCCTCGACCAGCCGGTGTGGCAGCAGTTCACGGACTACTGCGGCAATGTCCTGACCGGCGACTTCGGTACGTCGTACCAGTTCCACGCGCCGGTGCTGGACAAGATCACGGAGGCGCTTCCCGCGACGCTGTGGCTGACCGGGACGGCGTACATCCTCTACACACTGATCGGCATCTGGCTGGGAACGCGCACGGCCTGGCGCAACGGCCGCCTTGGCGACCGCTTCCACACGGGACTCGCGCTGACCCTGTACTCCGTGCCGTCGTTCTGGCTCGGCCTGCTGCTCATCATCACGTTCTCGGTGGGGATGGGCCCGCTGCCGGGCCTGTTCCCGACGGGCGGGATGGAGAGCGGCGACGAGAGCGGATTCGCGTACGTGGTGGACGTGGCGCACCACATGGTCCTGCCGGTGCTGACACTGGTCGCGGTGGGGTACGCGCAGACGCTCCTGGTGATGCGGTCGTCGCTGCTCGACGAGATGGGCGGCGACTATCTGACGACGGCTCGGGCGAAGGGGCTGAGGGACGACTTGGTGCGGCGCAGGCACGCGGTGCCGAACGCGCTGCTTCCGACGGTCACGCTGATGTTCGTGAACCTGGGCACGGTGGTCGCGGGCGCGATCCTGGTCGAGACGGTGTTCTCCTGGCCGGGGCTCGGCGGCCTGTTCTACCAGGCGCTGAGCGTGCCGGACCTACCGCTGGTGCAGGGACTCTTCTTCGTCTTCGCGACGGCGGTGATCCTGATGAACACGGTGGCCGACGTGATCTATCCGCTGCTCGATCCCAGGGTGGGCCGATGACGACCGACACAGCGTCCGTGCCGGCGCCGCAGGAGCCGGAGAAAACGCAAGGCACCCAAAACACCCAGGACACCCAGGACACACAAGGCACCCAGGACACACAAGGCACACACAACACACAAGGCAAGTCGGACCCCCCGCGGGAGGCGAAGAGCCCCCGGGCCCTGGCCTGGACCCGCAGACGGCACTCCGCGGCCCGCTTCTGGCGGGAGTACCGCACACACCGGGCGGGAGTGTGCGGGCTGGCGGCGCTCGTGCTGATCGCGCTCGCGGCGCTGGGCGCGCCACTGCTCGTGGGTTCCGACGCGCAGAGCGTGACGGAGGCCCCGGGCGAGGCCATGCGGGCGCCGAGCGGCGAGTTCCCACTCGGCACGGACCAGTTCGGACGTGATCTGCTCGCGCTGCTGGTGTGGGGCGCGCGGATCTCGCTGACGGTGGGCCTGCTCGCGGCGTTCCTCTCGGTGGCCATCGGTACGGTCGTGGGGATCACGGCGGGCCACTTCCGGGGCTGGTACGCGACGGTGATCATGCGGGTCACGGACTGGTTCCTGGTGATGCCGACGTTGGTACTCGCGATCGCGCTCGCGTCCGTGATGGACCGTTCCGTCTGGACGATCATCCTGGCGATCGGGGTGACGACATGGCCGACGACGGCCCGCCTGGTGCGCGCGCAGACCCTCGCCGTGGAGTCACGGCCGTACATCGAGCGGGCGCAGGCCCTCGGCGGCGGGCACGGTCACGTCATGGCCCGGCATGTACTGCCGAACGTGATGCCGCTGGTGCTCGCGCAGACCACGCTTGTCATCTCCAGCGCGATCCTGACCGAGGCGACCCTTGCGTTCCTCGGACTCGGCGACCCGACGGTGGTGTCCTGGGGCGGACTGCTCCAGGACGCCCGTGAGGCGGGCGCGGTGAGCGCGGGCGACTGGTGGTACCTGGCGCCGCCCGGCATCGCGATCGCCGTGGTCGCGCTCGCGTTCACGCTGTGCGGACGTGCCGTGGAGTCCGTGCTCAACCCGAGGCTGGGGGTGTCCCGGTGACCACTGACGGACTGCTGGACGTACGGAAGCTCACCGTGACGTACGCGACGGGTGCCGCCGCCGTCCGCGGGGTCGACCTCTCCGTGGCCGCCGGGCAGAAGCTGGGCGTGGCGGGCGAGTCGGGCTGCGGCAAGTCCACGCTGGCCCTCGCGCTGCTGCGGCTGCTTCCCGCGGGGACGAAGGTCACCGGCGAGATCCTGCTCGACGGTGAGGACGTGCTCACGATGAAGTGGGGGCGGGTGCGCGCGGTGCGCTGGGCGGGGGCGTCCATCGTGTTCCAGGGCGCGATGCACTCGCTGAACGCGGTGCACCGTATCGGCGACCAGATCGCCGAGCCGATCGTGCTGCACAGGAAGGCGACACCGGCGGGCGCGAAGAAGAAGGCCCGCGAGCTGCTTGAACAGGTGGGCCTGCCGGGCGCCCGCGCGGACGCCTATCCGCACGAGCTGTCCGGCGGGCAGCGCCAGCGCGTGATGATCGCGATGGCGCTCGCCTGCGACCCGCGGCTGATCATCGCGGACGAGCCCACGACGGCGCTCGACGTCATGATCCAGGCGCAGATCCTGCGCCTCATCGAACAGCTCGTCACCGACCAGGACCTGGGCCTGATCATGATCAGTCACGATCTGGCGGTGCTCTCCGACACCTGCGACCGGCTCGCGGTGATGTACGCGGGCCGGGTGGTGGAGGAGGGACCGGCGCGGGAGGTGTACGAACGGGCGCAGCATCCGTACGGCAAGGCCCTCTCGGCGGCGTTCCCGCGCATCGGGGACCTGTCGTCGCGGTTCGCGCCGCGCGGTCTGCCCGGCGACCCGCCCGACCCGTCGGCGCTGCCGTCCGGCTGTACGTTCCATCCGCGGTGCGCCGTGGCCCTCGACATCTGCGCCACGCAGGATCAGGTGCTGCGGGTGGCGGGCCCGGCGCGCCGGGCGGCGTGCGTGCACGTGGGCGCGCCGGGGCAGCCGGAACCGGCCGCGGAGGCCGCGCGGTGACCGGCGCCCGCGCCCGCGCGCCCCGCACGCCCCGCACGCCAAGCCCCGCGTACGCCGTACCGCCCCCGCCCCGCGCCGCGCACGCCCCGGCGCACACCGTGAACCGTCCGCCCGGGTCCCCCGCGAGGAGCAGCGCATGACGACCGAAGCCACCGCAGGGACGGCCGCGGAGCCGAGCGCGGCCGCGCCGCTGCTCTCTGCCTCCGACCTGCACATCACGTTCCCCGGGCGCCGGGGCGCCGACCCGGCGCGCGCGGTGGACGGCGTGGACCTGGACATCCGTCCGGGCGAGATCGTCGCGCTCGTCGGCGAGTCGGGCTGCGGCAAGACGACGCTCGCGCGGTCCCTGCTCGGGCTCGTCCCGCCCACGTCCGGGCGGGTCACGTTCGGGGGCGAGCCGCTGGACTACCGCAGCCGGGCCCTGAAGGCGTACCGCAAGCGTGTCCAGCTCGTGCTCCAGGATCCGAGCGGTTCGCTCAATCCCCGGCACACGGTGTACGAGGCTGTCGCCGAGGGGCTGCGCATCCACAGGTACGGCGGTGACGAGCGGGCCGCGGTCGGTGAGGCGCTCTCCCGGGCCGGGCTGCGGCCGCCGGAGCGGTTCTTCCTGCGCTACCCGCACGAGCTGTCCGGCGGGCAGCGGCAGCGCGTGGTCATCGCGGGCGCCCTGGTCCTGCAACCGGAGCTGATCGTCGCGGACGAGCCGGTGGCCTCGCTGGACGCGTCCGTGCGCGGCGAGATCCTGGCGCTGCTGCTGCGGCTTCGCGAGGAACTCGGCCTGTCCGCGCTCGTGGTGACCCACGATCTGGGTCTGGCCTGGAACATCGCCGACCGGGTCGCGGTGATGTACCTGGGCCGGATCGTGGAGACCGGAGCGGTCGAGCGGGTCCTCACGGACCCTCAGCATCCTTATACGCAGGCTCTGTTGTCCGTGCTGCCGGAGGCGGAGGGGGAGCCGGTGGTGCTCACCGGGGAACCGCCGGATCCGTCCCGGGTGCCGGCCGGGTGCCGGTTCCATGCGCGGTGTCAGGTTCTCGCCGGGGGCGAGGCGGAGCGCGCCGGGGTCGCGGAGGACTGCCGTACGCGGGACCTTCCGGTGCTTTCCGGCTCCGCCGGGGCGCAGGTTGCCTGTCATTGGGCGGTTGCCCGGGGGTGACCGTGCGGTCGGCCTGGCAGGTGACCCGGCGGTCGGCTGGACGTCGATCGCCCTTCGGGCTCGTCCTCAAACGCCGGACGGGCTGAGATCGGCCGCCCGACGGGACAGGAACTGAACGCAGGACGGGCTGAAATCGGTTGCCTGCCGGAGGGCCCATTCAGCCCGTCCGGCGTTTGAGGACGAGGCGCGGAGCGCCGATAAAGCGGGGGTCCAGGGGGCGCAGCGCCCCTGGTTTCGGGAAGGGGTGGGGCTGGGGCGCACCCCGCGAGGGCACAGCCCCACGCCCCGGAGGCTCAGGCGTTCGTGGCCTCGATCAGTTCGCGGGACTTCTTCACGTCGTCCGCCATCGCGACCAGGAGCTGGTCGATGGAGTCGAACTTCGCCTGGCCGCGGACGAAGGCGAGGAAGTCGACGGCTACGTGCAGACCGTAGAGGTCGAGGCCGACGCGGTCGATGGCGTATGCCTCGACGGTGCGCTCGGTGCCGTCGAACGTGGGGTTGGTGCCCACGGAGATGGCGGCGGGCATCGCCTCGCCGTCGGCGTGCAGCCAGCCCGCGTACACGCCGTCGGCGGGGATCGCGGTGTGCGGCAGGGTCTCGACGTTGGCGGTGGGGAAGCCCAGTTCGCGGCCGCGCTGGGCGCCGCGCACCACCACGCCCTCCACGCGGTGCGGGCGGCCGAGGACCTCGTGGGCGCCGGCGACGTCGCCCTCGGCGATGAGGCGGCGGGTGAGCGTGGACGAGAAGGGCTGCCCCCCACCCGCGGTGCCGCTCACGTACAGGTCGATGACCTCGACCTCGTAGTCGTAGGTGCGGCCGAGCTCGGCGAGGACCTCGACGTTGCCCGCGGCGCGGTGGCCGAAGCGGAAGTTGGGGCCCTCGACGACGGCCTGGGCGTGCAGCTTGTCGACGAGGACCTTCACCACGAAGTCGGCGGGCGACAGCTTCGAGAACTCGGTGGTGAAGGGCAGGATGAGGACGGCGTCCACCCCGAGTTCCGCCATCAGCTCCGCGCGCCGGTGGTGCGGCGCGAGCAGCGGCGGGTGGCTGCCGGGCCGCACGACCTCGCTGGGGTGCGGGTCGAAGGTGACGACCACCGCGGGCACGCCCAGCTCGCGGGCGTGGGCCACCGCGCGGCCGATGATGAGCTGGTGACCGCGGTGCACGCCGTCGTAGGAACCGATGGTGACGACGCTGCGCCCCCAGTCCTGGGGAATGTCCTCCAAGCCACGCCAGCGCTGCACTGTCTTCGCTCCTCGCCGAACCCGTGTATGTATCCGTGTATCCGTACGCGCGTACGTCTGTACGTTCACTGTCGATTGCGCAGGTCTAAGACTGCCATGCCGACAGATTGTCGACCGCATCGGCCGGGGTGGCGGACCTCACGCCGACACCGGCACGGCTCCCGCCGACTGCGTCACGGTACGCCGGGCGCTCGGACCGACCAGGGCGGCCCAGTCGTCAGGGGCGTCGGTGAGCCATGTGGTCAGCCGCGCCGCGAAGCCCGGCACGCGCTGCGCCAGGTCGACGAGGACGCGGTCGGAACGGGTGGCTCCGTCCGGTGTGCGGCCGAAGAGCAGGACGGCGCGGCGCACCAGGTCCCGGTCCCCCTCGGCACCGCCGCCCCGGCCGCCGACCGCGCGCAGCAGCGCCTCGAAGACGGGGTGCTCCCGCTCACCGGCGAGCAGCAGGTCGAGCAGTTCGCCCCGCAGGGGCCGTGAGACGGGGGTGCCGGGCGCGGCGAGGACGGGCGCGAGCGCGACCCGTACGTCCACGCCGCGGCCCCGCAGCAACCCCGCGACCAGCGGGAAGAGTTCGTCCCGCACCGCGGCCCCCTGTTCGAGACGCAGGTCCACGTACGCCGCGGCGTCCGCGGCGGCACGCGGGCACTGCTCCACCTGGTCCTGTACGAGCTCCGCGACGCGCCGCGCGAGGGCGGGCGACGTCACGTGGGCGAGGCTGCGCAGGATGTCGCCGGTCCCGGTGTCCCGCGTGCGCAGGCGGGCTCGGAAGGCGGCGAGTACGGGCTCGGGGTCGCCGGCGAGCGCGACGGCGAGTGCGCTCGCGGGCAGGCTCGGGTCGCCGTCGGCGAAGCGCTTCAGGGCGCGCGGCAGATAGCGGGCGCGGGAGTACGGGTCGCGTACGAGGAGGGCGAGGGCGACGCCGTGCAGCGCGTCGTCGGCGGAGTGGGACAGCAGGGCCTGGGCGGCGTACCGCAGGAGGCGGCGGTCGGCCTCGCCCGTGATGTGCGGGGCGGTGCGCGGCGCGTACACGGCGGCGGCGATGCGGCGGGCGGGGCGCGCGTCGTGGGCCCACCGGTCGACGGCGCGGCAGAGCGCGGACGGCTCGTCCTCGGTGAGCGCGCCGAGCAGTTCGTCGGCGCGCGGGTGCGCGCAGTCGACCAGGGCCTCGGTCAGGTCGTCGACGGCGCGGTGCCGGTGGGTGTGGAGCAGGGCCTGGGCGGCGGAGGCGACGGTCGCCTCGGGGGCGGCGCGCAGGGGCCTCTCGTCGGCGAACCAGCGGGTCAGGTGGCGCTGTACGGCGGCGGGGTCGGCGGCGAGGCACCCGGCGACGGCGTCCAGGCAGCGGCGCCCGGTACCGGGCGGGCCGTCGTGCACCACGGCGGCCCGCAGCAACTCGTACCGCACCGCCTCCGGCAGTTGCAGCGCGAGCCAGAAGTCGGGGCCGAACTCCCTGCGGGTGGCGATCCGTTGCAACAGATCGCCGTACGGGGACGCGTCGGGCACCCGGAGCAGCGTCTCCCGCACGAGGTACCGCCCCCACCACATCGCGTCCACCGCGCCGTTCGGGGGTTCGGGAGGGGGTTCGGGTGCGGGCCCGGGTGAGGACCCGGGTGGGGACCCGGGTGAGGACCCGGATGCGGACCCGAGTGCGGACCCGAGTGCGGACCCGAGTGCGGACCCGGATGCGGACCCGAGCGCGGACCCGAGCGCGGACCCGGATGCGGACCCGGATGCGGACCCGAGCGCGGACCCGGAAGGGGACCCGAGTGCAGACCCGAGTGCAGACCCGGATGGGGACCCGGATGGGGACCCGAGTGCAGACCCGGGTGCGGACCCGGATGCGGACCCGAGTGCAGACCCGGGTGCGGACCCGGATGCGGACCCGAGTGCAGACCCGGATGGGGACCCGGATGCGGACCCGAGCGCGGACCCGGATGCGGACCCGGATGCGGACCCGGATGCGGACCCGAGCGCGGACCCGACCCGGATGCGGACCCGGATGCGGACCCGGATGCGGACCCGAGCGCGGACCCGGATGCGGACCCGGATGCGGACCCGGGCGGGCCGCCGCCCAGGCCCCCGCCCCCGACCAGACCACCACCCCCTAGCCCTCGGACCAGCCCCCTCCCCCGCGCCCCGCCGACGCCCGACCTCACCACCACAGCACCTACGCCCACGCCCGCATCCAGATCCGAACCCGCACACGCATCAGGACCGGCACCCACACCGGCACCGGCACCCACACCCACACCGGCACCGGCACCGGCACCGGCACTCACACCAGCACCCACACCCACACCCACACCCACACCAGCCCCAGCCCCAGCCCCAGCACTAACGCTCAGCGTCTCCAGCGCCGTCAGCAACTTGTCCAGCCTCGCGCCGAGTTCGGCGGCCCCGCGCTGCCGTTCCAGTTGGAGCAGCGCCTGCAGCACCGGTCCCACGCGGTGGCGTGGGACCGGCAGCGGCCTCGGCGTGGGGGGCGCGGCGTCCTGTTCCGCGTAGCGGAGGACCAGGGAGGTCAGGGCGCCGTCCACGTCCAGGTGGAGGCCCTGGACCCAGTCCCCGACCTCCTCGTGCGCGAAGCGGTAGCCGCCGCCCGCCGGGACCAGGAGCCCCTCGGTGAGGACCGCGGAGGCCCAGCCGGTACAGGTGTCGAAGCCCATGCCGGGCAGGGCACCCCACGGGAAGACCTCTTCGAAGGCGGCACGGTCGAGCTGGCCCTGACCGGGGCCGAGGCAGCGTCTGGCCGCCTCATGGACCTGCCCGGACACCTTCGCCGCGAGCCGCCGCACGGCACGCCCGCGCAGCCCGCTCTCGGCGGCGAGACGGACGGCGATCCGCAGGCCGAACAGGTCGAGGTAGGCGGCGAACACATCCTGCCGCGTGGGCTGCCCCGCGGGGTCGCCCGGGAGCGCCGACGCCACCTCCGAGAGCAGCCGCAGTGCCAGCGGATGGCGGGCGTCGGCGGCGGCGAGCGCGCCGTCCGGGACGCCGAACCGGGCGCGGGCCGACCGCGCCTGCGCTTCCGGCAGCGCACCGAGGCGCACACAGCCGACGAGCCCGGCGTCCACGCCGCCGTCCGTGCCGTCGTCGGGGGCCGGGGGGTGGAGAAGGGCGGGCGGGAAGTGGGCACCCGCCTCCTCCCAGTACTCGGCCCGGCAGGCCACGACGAGCCGGGCGCCGGTGTCCCGCAGCCAGCCCGCCGTCCCCGCGCTCCAGGCGGCGAGGCGGTGCGCGAGCGCGGGCGGCATCTCCTCGGGGCCGTCGAGCAGCAGCATCAGAGGCCGCCCCGTGTCCCGCAGCAGGCGGGCGACACGGCCCGCCGAGATGTCCCCGAGTCCGTCGTCACCGCCCGCCGTGGCGTCCGACGCGGCGAGGATGCGCCCGGCCCGCTCCAGGGCGCGGGCGACGGCGTCGGCCACGGACGTGTCGGCGTCCCGCAGGTCGGCGCCGCGCAGCCACAGGGTGGGGGCGGGCTCGGCACCCCGGGCACGGCGGGCGGCGAGCGCGGCAAGTTCCGTGGTGCGGCCGGTGCCGGGATCGCCGACGAGGCCGAGTACCTGCGCGGGCCCAGCGGTGAAGCGGGCGAACTCCCGAGCCGTGTCGGGCCGTTCGACGGGCCCCGGGTCCAGGGCGCGGGGGCCGTCGGAGCCGACCGAGGTGGCCGTGAGGTGCAGGGCGCCCGCCAGGTTCAGGTCACGGCCGTAGCCGGGGACGGTGGCTGCGTTGCGTTCCAGGAGGCGGGCGAGCGGCCCTTCGGGATCGGCGGCGGCCGCCGGGGCCAGCGGCACGGCGAAGCCCGCGGCGCGGTGCGGTGCCTGTAGGGCGGTGGCGACGACGGCCAGGACGGCACCCGTGGCGGCGTCCACGACGGGCCCGCCCGCCGCGCCGCCGCCGAGCCGCAGCGCGTCCGCGCCGTCCGTGCCGATGGCCAGCTCCAGGGCGTCGTCCAGGAGGTGGAAGCGGTCCGTGGCGGTGTACGTCACCGCGGCCGGGCCGAGGACCCGGGCCTGCCGCCAGCCGCAGGCCGCGATGCGTACGTACGCGCCGACGGCCACGGAACCGCGGGCGGTGACGGGCAGTGGGCGCAGGCCGAGTCCTTCGGTGCGGACGAGGGCGAGGTCGGACTCCGGCAGGGCGGTGACGGCGTCGTCGGCGACGAGGCAGGTGCGCTCGCCCGGCGCGTGCAGCACTATGCGGGCGAGTCCGTCGACCGCCTCGTGGCTGGTGATCACCGTGCCGTGCTCGTCGGCGGCGAAGCCGTGGCCGCGCGGGCGCCCGGCCAGATCGCAGATCCACACCAGGGCTCGCTCGGGCTCCCGCCAACCCCTCCGCCCCACCGCCCACACCCCGGAACCACCACCACGCTCACCGAGCCCGGGCCGGTCCCCACCGTCGCCGCGGTCGGCACGCACTCCTTGATCGCCACACTCCCCGCGCCCGAGCCGCTCCCCGCGTCCTCCCCCATCGCCATGGTCGACGCACGGCCCTCGGCCACCACGCTCCCCGCGCCCGCCCCGGCCACCGGGACCGCCGGGACCGCCGGGACCGCCGCGGTCATCGCGGCCATCGCAGTCATCGCGGTCGCCGCAGTCATCGCGGTCGCCGCAGTCGCCGCGGTCGCCGCGGCCATCGCGGTCACCGCAGTCACCGCAGTCACCGCAGTCGCCGCAGTCACCGCGGTCATCACGACCCCCGCCGAGGTCGCCCCGCGCACTCACGTCCCCCCAGGCCCATACCTCACCTCGGGCACTCACATCACCCCAGTCACCCAGACCATCCTGGTCGACGAGGGTGTCCCGGGTGTCCCGGGTGTCCCGGGTGTCCCGGCCACCCCGGTCACCCCAGGCATCCCGGTCACCCCGGGAGCCCCGGGCGCGACCACTGTCGCCCCGAATCCGCGGGCCCCGTCCCGCCATGCTCGAACCTCCCAGCCGCGCCCCGTTCTTCGACCGTAGGTCGGGGATGATCAGCCGGACAGAACACGAGCCGAACGCGCCCCCTTCCACTCCCTCGGTTCACTCCGAGCGCTGGTCCGAAGGGGTGAATCCACAGACGGGGATGGACAGACCTTCAGTGGGGGAACCAGCGGGGGAGCCAGTGGGAAATCAAGTGGGGGGACTGTGGAGCGGCGGACCACCGCCCGCCGCTCCACGCACCGCCCACGGCACCACGCACAGCCCGCCGCTCCGCGAGCAGCGAGCAGCGAGCAGCAAGCAGCAAGCAGCAAGCAGCAAGCAGCGGAAGTGAAGTGAAGTGAGCGGTCGTCAGAAGGTGGCGAGGCTCTTCGCCTTGCCCTTCGACTCCTCGGCCAGGACCAGGAAGCGTCCTTCAGGGCCGAAGACGGCCACAGGCCCCGCGCCCGCGTACTCGTCCGGCATCTCGATCCGTACGCCATTGCCGAGCAGCCGTGCGCGCCGCTCGTCGACGTCCCAGCGGGGGAACGCCGTGGCGGCGGCCTCGGCGACCGGCATCACCGTCAGCTCCTCCTGGAGCTGGTCGATGGTCCGGGCGACGTCCAGCTTGTACGGGCCGACGCGGGTGCGGCGCAGCGCCGTGAGGTGGCCGCCCACGCCCAGATCCGCGCCGAGGTCGCGGGCCAGGGCCCGGATGTACGTACCCGATGAGCAGACGACGGACACGACCAGGTCGAGGACGGGGGTGCCGTCGTCGGCGACCGCGTCCCGGATGTCGTACACCTGGAACGAGGAGACCCTGACCGGGCGGGCCGGGATCTCGAAGTCCTCGCCCTGCCGGGCCCGTGCGTAGGACCGCTTGCCGTCGATCTTGATGGCGCTGACCTTCGACGGGACCTGCATGATGTCGCCGGACAGTTTGGCGATGCCCGCGTCGATGGCGTCCCGCTTGACGTCGGAGGCGTCGGCGGACCCGGTGGTCTCGCCCTCCGCGTCGTCCGTCACGGTGGACTGGCCGAGGCGGATCGTGCCGAGATACTCCTTCTCGGTGAGGGCGAGGTGGCCGAGCAGCTTGGTGGCGCGCTCGACGCCGAGCACGAGGACGCCGGTCGCCATCGGGTCGAGGGTGCCCGCGTGCCCGACGCGCCGGGTCCTCGCGATGCCCCGCATCTTGGCGACCACGTCGTGCGAAGTGAAGCCGGACGGCTTGTCGACGATGACAAGGCCGTCCGGCGTGGTCCCACTGGTACTGCGCTTGCTCATCGGGAAGCGTCGCCGTCCTTGTCCTGACCGGCGCCTTCCGCAGTCTGTGCCGCGCCTTCCGCCGTCTCGGCGGAGGTTTCCTCGTCGGCGTCCTCCGGCTTGCGGTACGGGTCGGCGCCGCCCGCGAAGTCGGCGCCCGCGGAGGCCTCACGGACCTTCGCGTCGGAGGCGCGGGCGCGGTCGAGGAGGTCCTCGATGGCCCGTGCGTTGTCCGGGAGGGCGTCCGCCACGAAGGTCAGCGTCGGGGTGAACTTCACGCCCGCCGCGCGGCCGACCTCGGAGCGGAGTACGCCCTTGGCGCTCTCCAGGCCCGCGGCCGCTGCCGCGCGCTCCTCGTCGTCCCCGTAGACCGTGTAGAAGACGGTCGCCTCCCGCAGGTCACCCGTGACCCGGGTGTCCGTGATGGTGACATGTGAGCCGAGCCGCGGGTCCTTGATCCCGCGCTGCAGCTTCTGGGCCACCACCTCTCGGATGAGGTCCGCCAGCCTCTTCGCCCGCGCGTTGTCGGCCACTGCTGCGTCTCCTTCTGTGCTGTGCTCGCCGCTGGTCGTTCAAGTCGTGCAGTTGTTCAAGTCGTGCAAGTCGTTCAGGTCGTGCGGGTCGTTCAGGCGTCATCGTCGCCGTGGAACCGCCGCCGTACCGAAAGCAGCTCCACTTCGGGCCGGGCGGCGACGAGCCGTTCACACCGGTCCAGTACGTCCGTGACGTGCCCTGCGTCCCCGGAGACCAGCGCGAGGCCGATCTCGCTCCTGCGGTGCAGTTCCTGATGGCCCACCTCGGCCGCGCTCACCGCGTACTTCCGCTGGAGTTCCGCCACGATCGGGCGGACGAGGGAGCGTTTCTCCTTCAGCGAATGTACGTCGCCGAGGAGCAGGTCGAAGGACAGAGTCCCCACATACATATGTGTGCCGGATGACCCGCCGGTGCGGGATCGCGCCCTGCGCACGGTTGGCAGGGTCACCTGAACCGTACAACGAGCGGGTGCTCCTGCTCGACGGAGTTTCGCCCCCGCCGTCCCTACCCGTCCCGTACCTGGGGCTCCGCCCCAGACCCCGCTCCTCAATCGCCGGAGGGGCTGAAACTCCCGGCAAGGGGGCGCAGCCCCCGGAAACGGGGGTCGGGGGTCGCCCGGGGAAACCCCCGGGCGACCCCCGACCCTGCTCACGCTATGCCCGCGGCTTCTCGCGCATCTCGTACGTGGCGATGACGTCGTCGACCTTGATGTCGTTGAAGTTGCCGAGGTTGATACCGCCCTCGAACCCTTCGCGGATCTCGGTGACGTCGTCCTTGAAGCGACGCAGACCCTCGATGTTGAGGCTCTCCGCGATGACCTTGCCATCGCGCAGGAGCCGGGCCTTGGTGTTCCGCTTGACCTCGCCGGAGCGGATGAGCACACCCGCGATGTTGCCCAGCTTGGACGAGCGGAAGACCTCGCGGATCTCCGCCGTGCCGAGCTCGACCTCTTCGTACTCCGGCTTGAGCATGCCCTTGAGGGCTGCCTCGATCTCCTCGATGGCCTGGTAGATCACCGAGTAGTAGCGGACGTCGACGCCCTCGCGCTCCGCCATCTGCGCGGCACGGCCTGCCGCGCGGACGTTGTAGCCGATGACGATGGCGTCGGAGCCCATCGCCAGGTCGATGTCCGACTCCGTGACCGCACCCACACCGCGGTGCAGGACGCGGATGTCGACCTCTTCACCGACGTCGAGCTGGAGCAGCGAGGACTCGAGAGCCTCGACCGCACCGGACGCGTCGCCCTTGATGATGATGTTGAGGTCCTGTACCAGGCCTGCCTTGAGCACCTGGTCGAGGTCCTCGAGGGACACCCGGCGGGTGCGCTTGGCGAACGCGGCGTTGCGCTCGCGGGCGGCACGCTTCTCGGCGATCTGACGGGCCGTACGGTCCTCGTCGACGACCAGGAAGTTGTCGCCCGCGCCCGGGACGTTGGTGAGACCGAGCACGAGGACCGGAGTCGACGGGGTCGCCTCCTCCACGTTCTCGCCCTTGTCGTCGAGCATCGCGCGGACTCGGCCGTAGGCGTCACCGGCGACCATCGTGTCGCCGACGCGGAGGGTACCGCGCTGGACGAGGACGGTCGCGACGGCGCCGCGGCCCTTGTCGAGGTGGGCCTCGATGGCGATGCCCTGCGCGTCCTGCTCCGGGTTGGCCCGCAGGTCGAGCGAGGCGTCCGCGGTCAGGACCACGGCCTCGAGCAACTGCTCGATGTTGAGGCCCTGGCGCGCGGAGATGTCGACGAACATCGTGTCGCCGCCGTACTCCTCGGCCACCAGACCGAACTCGGTGAGCTGGCCGCGCACCTTGGTCGGGTCGGCACCCTCGACGTCGATCTTGTTGACCGCGACCACGATCGGCACGTCGGCCGCCTTGGCGTGGTTCAGCGCCTCGATCGTCTGCGGCATCACACCGTCGTTCGCCGCGACCACGAGGATCGCGATGTCGGTGGACTTCGCACCACGGGCACGCATGGCGGTGAACGCCTCGTGACCGGGGGTGTCGATGAAGGTGATGGCGCGCTCTTCGCCGTTGACCTCGGTGGCGACCTGGTACGCACCGATGTGCTGCGTAATACCGCCGGCCTCGCCCGCGACGACGTTCGTCTTGCGGATCGCGTCCAGAAGTCGGGTCTTACCGTGGTCGACGTGACCCATGACGGTCACGACCGGCGGGCGGGAGACGAGCATGTCCTCGCCGCCCTCGTCCTCACCGAACTCGATGGAGAACGACTCGAGCAGCTCGCGGTCCTCCTCCTCCGGGCTGACGATCTCCAGGACGAAGTTCATCTCGTCCGCGAGGAGCTTCAGCGTCTCGTCGGAGACGGACTGCGTGGCGGTGACCATCTCGCCGAGGTTCATCATCACGCCGACGAGCGACGCCGGGTTGGCGTTGATCTTCTCGGCGAAGTCGGTCAGTGAGGCACCGCGCGACAGGCGGACGGTCTGTCCGTTGCCGCGAGGCAGCATGACGCCGCCCACCGACGGGGCCTGCATGGCCTCGTACTCCTGGCGCCTCTGCCGCTTCGACTTGCGGCCACGACGGGCGGGCCCGCCGGGACGGCCGAAGGCACCCTGCGTGCCGCCACGGGCACCGGGACCACCGGGACGGCCACCGAAGCCGGGACGACCGCCGAAGCCGCCGCCGCCACCGGGACGACCGGCACCGCCGCCACCGCCCGGACCACCGGGACGGCCGGCGAAGCCGCCGCCACCACCGGGACCGCTGGGACGACCGGCGAAGCCGGGACGGCCACCGCCGCCGGCGCCGGCGCCGCCGGGACGACCGCCACCGCCGGGACCACGGCCACCGCCGGGGCCACCACCGGGACGCGGGCCCGCGGCGGGACGCTGCGGCATCATGCCCGGGTTGGGACGGTTACCGGCGGGGCCACCGCCGGGACGCGGCGCCTGCGGGCGCGGCATGCCGCCGGGGGACGGACGGGCGCCGCCCTGACCCTGCGGACGGGGAGCACCCTGGCCGCCGCCCTGCGGACGCGGGGCGCCGCCGGGAGCACCGGCACCGCCCTGGCCGCCGGGACGCGGGGCACCGCCCGGACGGGGCGCCTGCGGGCGCGCCATGCCGGTGGAGCCACCAGAGGTGAAGGGGTTGTTGCCCGGACGCGGTCCCGCGGGACGGCCACCGGGACGGGGGGCGCCACCCTGGCCGCCGGGGCGCGGGGCGCCCTGACGGTCACCGCGGTCACCGCGGTCGCCACGGTCACCGCGGTCGCCGCCGCGCTGACCCTGGGCGGGTGCCGGACGGGCACCGGGCTTCGGGGCACCGGGACGGGCGCCGGGGCGCGGGGCCGAGGGGGCCTGGGAGCCGCCGCCGGACGACGCCGCGGGAGCGGCGGGCGGGGCGGTGAACTCGGGCGCGGCCGGAGCCGGTGCGGCCGGAGCCGCGGGGGCCGGCTTGGGCGCCGGCGGCTTCGGACCCGGGCGCGGGCCCGGTGCCGCCGGGGCGGCCGGCTTGTCGGCGGCGGCCGGTTCGGCAGCCGCCGGTTCGGCAGCGGCCGGCTTGGGGGCCGGCGGCTTGGGCGCGGCGGGCCGCGGGGCCGCCTGCGCCGGAGAGGGGGCGGCCGGCTTGGCGGCAGCCTTGCGCGGGGCGGGCTTCGCGGACTTGCCGGAGCCGTTGCCCTGCTGGAATGCGTCAGTCAGTTTGCGTACTACGGGCGCCTCGATCGTCGAGGACGCCGAACGTACGAATTCACCGAGTTCTTGGAGCTTGGCCATGACGGCCTTGCTCTCTACCCCGAACTCCTTGGCGAGTTCGTATACCCGGACCTTAGCCACTTCGCTCCTTTTAGGTCCGGGTTACGCCGGACCGTCGCTACTTCATGGGCGTACTCATCGCGTGCTCATCGAGTGCTCATCGCAATCTCGACCTACTTCCAACTCGCGGGGTACCAGGGCCGCACGGGGTTCCGTGCGACACGTCCTACGGTGTTGCCTGCTGGGCAACGGTCTCGGCTGCCTCGACATTCCCGCGCAGTTCCGCGGTGTCGAGCGGTCCCTGGGCCCGGAAGGCCCGGGGGAACGCCCGGCGCCGGAGCGCCAGGTCGAGACAGACCAGGGCGGGGTGCACGTAGGCACCCCGGCCGGGCAGCGTACCGCTTGGGTCGGGGACGCAGACGCCCTCGACCGCCACGATGCGCAGCAGCTCGTTCTTGGCCGCTCGCTCCCGACACCCCACACACGTGCGTTCAGGGCATGCGCGGGCATACGTCCGGCCAGACACGCTTAAGTCTACCTCCCCGCACCGACCTCACCCCTTTGGGGCAGAAATCGAACGACTGTTGTCTTGATCAGTACCTGGCCGGGTGCGGCCGGCCATGGCACTTTCGGGGCGGATCAGTCCCGCGATCAGTCCCGCGATCGGTCCCGCGGCCGGTCCTCCGCGCCGGGCTCGGAGTCCCCGGAGCGGCCGGATCGCGCCGGTCCATCGGGCACCTCGGTGTCCGGACGGATGTCGATGCGCCAGCCGGTGAGCCGGGCCGCGAGGCGGGCGTTCTGGCCCTCCTTGCCGATCGCCAGCGAGAGCTGGTAGTCGGGCACGGTCACGCGGGCGGAGCGGGCGGCCAGGTCCACGATCTCGACCTTGCTGACGCGGGCCGGGGAGAGCGCGTGGGCGACCATGTCGCCCGGGTCCTCCGACCAGTCCACGATGTCGATCTTCTCACCGTTGAGCTCGCCCATGACGTTGCGCACGCGGCTGCCCATGGGGCCGATGCAGGCGCCCTTGGGGTTCAGGCCCGAGCGGGTCGAACGGACCGCGATCTTGGTGCGGTGGCCGGCCTCGCGGGCGATGGCGGCGATCTCCACCGACCCGTCGGCGATCTCCGGCACCTCGAGGGCGAACAGCTTCTTGACCAGGTTCGGGTGGGTGCGCGACAGGGTCACGGACGGGCCGCGGACGCCCTTGGCCACCCGGACGACGTAGGAGCGCAGGCGCATGCCGTGCCGGTACTCCTCGCCGGGGACCTGCTCCTGCACGGGCAGGATGGCCTCCAGCTTGCCGATGTCGACCAGGACGTTCTTCGGGTCGCGGCCCTGCTGGACGACGCCGGTGACGATGTCGCCCTCGCGGCCGGCGTACTCACCGAGCGTCGCGTCGTCCTCGGCGTCGCGCAGCCGCTGCAGGATGACCTGCTTGGCGGTGGTGGCGGCGATGCGGCCGAAGTCGGACGGGGTGTCGTCGAACTCCTTCGGCTCCTGGCCCTCTTCCAGGTCCGCCGGGTCCTCCGTCGCCCACACCGTCACATGGCCGCTGTCGCGGTCCAGCTTCACGCGTGCGCGACGGAAGCTGCCGTCGGTGCGGTGGTAGGCGATGAGGAGGGCCGACTCGATCGCCTCGACGAGGAGGTCGAAGGAGATCTCTTTCTCCCGTACCAGACCCCGCAGGGCACTCATGTCGATGTCCACGGCTACGCCTCCTCCTCTTCCTTCATGTCCTTCTTGTCCTTGCGGTTGAACTCGACCTGCACGCGCGCCTTGTCGATCTCGGCGAAGGCCAGGCGGCGGGATGTGGGCTTGCGGCCCTTCACGCCGGGTACCTCCAGATCGAGCCCCTCGTCGTCCACGGTGAGGATGCGGGCGACGAACTCGCCGCCCTCCTTCAACTGGAACTTCGCCAGGCGGTCCACAGCACGCACGTAGTGGCGGTGCTCGGTCAGGGCGCGCTCGGCGCCGGGGGATCCGACCTCCAGGTCGTACTCCCCCTCGCCCATGGCGTCGCTCTCGTCGAGCTTCGCGGAGAGCAGGCGGCTCACTTCCGCGATCGTGTCGAGGTCCACGCCGTCCTCGGAGTCGATGACGACTCGCAGCACTCGCTTGCGTCCGACCGGGGCCACTTCGATCTCTTCGAGATCCAGATCCTGGGAGCTGACGAGCGGTTCGAGCAGTTCTCGCAGCCTCTCGCTCTGGGTGGTGCTCATCCGGGTGACTCCTCGGCCGCGTGTGCTGTTGTGGGATCGTCGCGTGTCTGGTCAAAGGGTATCCGGTCCCGGAGGGTGTTGCCGTCACCCACCGGCCCGCGGAACGCCCCGGGACCGAGCCGGTCGCCCATACGTCGCCCATACGTCGCCCATACATCGAGTCGATCGCACGTACGAGGACAGGGCGCAGGTACGGTGATCACCGACCCAGGGCCTGCCGCCCGCCCCCGCCCCTCGTGCCCTCGCGGCCCACCTTTCCGAGGACGTCTGCCGTGCCGTCGTATGTCACCCCTTCGAGGTCCCGCCCCGGCCCGCGCAGACGGAGCCTGCTCACCGGCGCCGCGGCGGCCGGGAGCACACTGCTGCTCGCCGGGTGCTCGGGCTCCGACACCGCGAGCGACGGACGCTCGTCCGCCGAGAAGCGGGTACGCGCGCGTGCGGCGCGGGACAGCGCGGAGCTGCTGCGCCGGTACGACGCCGTGCTCGCGGCGCACGCCTCCCTCTCGGACCGTCTCGGGCCGCTGCGGGCGGAAGTGGCACGGCACGAGAAGGCGTTCGGCGGCACCCACCCACCCACGAAGAACGCCTCCCCCGACTCCCCCGGCTCTCCCGCCCCCTCCGCCGCCTCATCGTCGGCGAAGCCGGTCGACGTACCGCCCGGCAGGATGAGCGCGCTGCGGTTCCTCGCCACGGCGGAACGGGACCTCGCCGACCGCCGCGGCAAGCAGCTCCAGGAAGCGCCCGCCGAACTCGCCCGACTGCTCGCGTCCGTGGCGGCGGCGGGCGCAGCGCACGCCTACCTGCTGACGGAGGACGACAAGTGAGCCAAGTGAGCCGAGTGAGCCGGGCGGCACAGGACGCGGCGCCGGACGAAGAGCGGGACGACGCCGCGGGCGGCGGTGCGAAGGCCGAGCTCAAGGCCGTGCAGGCGGCGCTGCGGGCCGAGCACGCGGCCGTGTACGGGTACGGCGTCGTCGGCGGCCGTATCGGTGACGGGCGCAGGGCGGAGGCCCGTACGGCGTACGACGCGCACCGCGCGCGCAGGGACGAGTTGCGGCGGGCGGTGCGCGAGCTCGGCGGCGAGCCGGAGTCCTCGGCGGCCGCGTACGCGCTGCCCTTCCCGGTGCCGGACGCGGCGGCTGCCGCACGGCTCGCGGCCGAGCTTGAGGAGCGGGTGGCCGGGGTCTACGCCGACCTGGTGCGGGCGGCGGGCGGTGCGCGGCGCGGAATGGCGGCCGAGTCGCTGCGGGAGGCGGCGGTGCGGGCGGCGCGGTGGCGTGGCGGGAGCGTAGCCTTCCCAGGGCTCGCGGAGCGGTCGGCCGCGTCCGGATGACGCCCCGGTGTCGCCGCGCAGGCCCGGTGCACGGACGTCCTCAGGGGCGGCCGGGCCCGTCGGCGTGACGGCGCCACCACGTACGCATGCCTTCGGGCAGTTGGGACACGAACGCCTTCGGGCGGCCGGGAAGGGAACACCTCGCGCATGGCTTTCGAACCGCCGCCGCGCCTCGTCCGTGCGCTCGGCGAGACGCCGCGCGACACCGCCACCGCCGACTGGCTCAACCGCCTGCCCGAACTGGTACGGGACGCGGTGGCGCGCCGGGAGCTGACGGTCGAGCGGGTCCAGGTGCCGGGCGGTCGCAGCAGCCTCGTCGTGCTCGTACGGACCCGCGAGGACACGCCCGCGGTGCTCAAGCTGGTGCCGCCGCGGTCGCGGCCGGACAGCGAGCGGGCCGCAATGGCGCACTGGGGCGGTCTGGGGGCCGCGCGGCTCCTCGACGCCGATACCGGGGCCGACGGGGCGTACTTGGTGGAACGGCTGCACCGGGATGTGTCCGTACGGTCGCTGCCCGAGGCCAAGTCGATGCTGGAGGCGGCGGGGACGCTGCGGCGGCTGTGGGTGCCGCCGCCCGCGGGGCACCGGTTCGAGACCGTCGCGGAGCGGACGGGGCGGCAGGCCGACGCGATGGCCGCGTGCGCGGAGCCGGACGTCCGGCCGCTGGTGAGCGCCGCGCTCGCGGCGCGCGACGAGCTGCTCGGCTCGGTGCCCGCGGGGCCCGGGGACGCGGTGCTGCTGCACGGGACGTTCCGGCAGAGCAAGGTGCTTGCCGCCGAGCGGGTGCCGTGGCTGGCCGTGGGGCCCGATCCGGTGGTGGGTGAGTGCGCGTTCGATCTGGCGCGCCTCGTGCGGGACCGGGTGGAGGATCTGATCGCCACGCCGTCGGGGGCCGGGGTGACGCGGCGGCGCGTCAAGCGGCTCGCCGAGTCCCTGGAAGTGGACCAGGAGCGGCTTCGGGGGTGGACCTTGTTCCGGGCCGTGGAGTCCGGTGTGCGCGCGCTGCGCGTGGGGCGCACCCAGGACGCGGAGTTGCTCCTGGAGTTCGCGGGCTGGCTGTAGCCCGCGTGGGACGCCCCAGGCCCGCCCCTTCCCGAACCAGGGGCGCTGCGCCCCCTGGACCCCAGCTCTATCGGCGCTCCGCGCCTCGTCCTCAAACGCCGGACGGGCTAAAAGATCTACGCCGCACCGGCGAGAATTCGAGCCCGTCCGGCGATTGAGGACGAGGCCGCAGGCCGATGACGGGGTCTGGGGCGGAGCCCCAGGACCGGAGCAGGGGCGCCCGCGCGCGGAGCCCGCTGAGGATGCAGCGGGCGCCCCGCAAGGGCCTACGCCGACAGGCGGGCGATCGCCTCCGCCACGGAGAGCTCCTCGCGCTCACCGGTGCGCCGGTTCTTGAGCTCCAAGACCCCCTCCGCGGAGCGGCGCCCCGCGACCAGGATCTGCGGAACACCGATCAGCTCGGCGTCGGTGAACTTGACGCCGGGCGAGACACCGGCCCGGTCGTCGACGAGCACCCGCACCCCGGCGGCCCCGAGCTGCGCGGCCACATCGAGGGCCAGCTCGGTCTGCACGGCCTTGCCCGCGGCGACGACGTGCACATCGGCCGGAGCGACCTCCTTGGACCAGCAGAGCCCCTGCTCGTCGGCGGTCTGCTCGACGAGCGCGGCGACAGCACGGGAGACACCGATGCCGTAGGAGCCCATGGTGACGCGGACGGGCTTGCCGTTCTGGCCGAGGACGTCGAGCTGGAAGGTGTCGGCGTACTTGCGGCCGAGCTGGAAGATGTGGCCGATCTCGATCGCACGGCCCAGCTTCAGGCCCGCGCCGCAGAGGGGGCAGGGGTCCCCGGCCTCGACCACGACGACGTCCAGGTAGTCGTCGACCTCGAAGTCACGGCCGCACACGACGTTGCGGGCGTGCGTGTCGGGCTTGTTGGCGCCGGTGATCCAGGAGGTGCCGGGCGCGACGCGCGGGTCGGCGAGGTAGCGGACCTTGCCGAGGCCCTGGGGGCCGACGTAGCCGCGTACCAGGTCGTCGCGGCCCTCGAAGTCCTCGGCGGTGACCAGCTCGACCTCGGCGGGGGCGAGGTGCTCGGCGAGCTTGCCGAGGTCGACCTCGCGGTCACCGGGCACGCCCACGGCCACGATCTCGCCGTCGACCTTGACGAGGAGGTTCTTGAGGGTGGCGGAGGCCGGGACGCCCAGGTGCTCGGCGAGGGTCTCGATGGTGGGGGTGTCGGGGGTGTCCAGTTCCTCGGCCGCGGGGTGTCCTTCGACGGACACGGGCTTCAGGGCGAAGGTCACGGCCTCGGTGTTCGCCGCGTAGTCGCACTCGGGACAGTCCACGAAGGTGTCCTCACCGGCGGGCGCGGGCGCGAGGAACTCCTCGGACGCCGAGCCGCCCATGGCGCCGGACACGGCGGACACGATGCGGTAGTCCAGGCCGAGGCGCTCGAAGATGCGCTGGTAGGCGCCGCGGTGCAGGGCGTACGCCTCGGCGAGGCCCTCGTCGGAGGTGTCGAAGGAGTACGAGTCCTTCATCTGGAACTCGCGGCCGCGCAGCACACCGGCGCGGGGGCGGGCCTCATCGCGGTACTTGGTCTGGATCTGGTAGAGGATCACCGGCAGGTCCTTGTAGGACGAGCACTGGTCCTTGACGACCTGGGTGAAGATCTCTTCGTGGGTGGGGCCGAGGACGTAGTCGGAGCCCTTGCGGTCCTTGAGGCGGAAGAGCAGGTCGCCGTACTCCTCGTAGCGCCCGCTTGCCTCGTAGGGCTCCTTGGGCAGCAGGGCGGGGAGCAGGACCTCCTGGCCGCCGATGGCGTCCATCTCCTCGCGCACGATGCGGGCGACGTTCTCGTAGACCTTCTTGCCGAGCGGCAGCCAGGTCCAGATGCCCGCGGCGGTGCGGCGTACGTAGCCGGCGCGCACGAGCAGCTTGTGGTTGAGCGTCTCCGCGTCCGCCGGGTCGTCGCGCAGTGTCTTGACCATCAAACGGGACATGCGCTGGACCTGGGCCATGATGAACTCCTGCTACGAAAAGTGTGGTGGGCGCAGGTTAGCCCCGGTGAGCGCGCACCCGGAAATCCGTTTCCCGGCCGTCAGCCCCGCGCGGGACGCACAAGCGGCAGCGGGGCGCCCATCACGGCGTACGGCTTGGGTGCGCTCGGGAAGAGGACGTTGCACGCCAGGTCGGTGTAGCCGAGCGAGCGGTACAGGCCGCGGGCGGGGCTCTCGGCGTCGATGGCGGAGAGGATCGAGCGGGGCTCGGCGGCGGTGTCCGTGATGGTGGTGATCAGGGTGCGGCCGATGCCGCGGTTCTGGTAGCCGGGGCGTACGTGCAGCTCGGTGATCACGAAGGAGCCGTCGAGCCAGTCGTCGAGGCCCCAGCCGCGGAGATAGGGCTCGACGACCGTGGACCACCAGTGTCCGCGGTCGTTGGGCATGCCGTAGACGAAGCCGATGAGCCGCCCGTCGCCGGTGGTCGCGCCGTACGCCCGCGCCCCGGGGTAGGTGAGGTGCCGCAGGACGATCTGGCGGCGTACCGCGATCTCGTCGTCGCTGAGCCCGAAGGCGAGGGCCTGTACGCGCAGTGCGTCGTCCACTCGCTCCGCGAGATCCAGGGGCCCGATCACGACTTCGTCCGTCATGCGGGCACCCTACTTCGCCAAGCGGCACCGACCGCCGGGCGCGACCGGAAACGGGCCCCGTCAGGGGCGCGGGGAACTGCGCGCTCAGCGCGCTACCAGCCGCGGACGCGTCTGCCGAGTCACCGTGCAGACGCGTCTGCGGCTTTTCTTGGGCTGGTCGCGCAGTTCTCCGCGCCCCTGACGGGGCCCCTGACGGAAAGGTCAGAAGAGGACGCTCATGAAGGCGCCGACTTCCTTGAAGCCGACCCGGCGGTAGGTGGCTCGTGCCGCCGTGTTGAAGTCGTTGACGTAGAGACTGACGAGGGGCGCCACGTCCGCGAGGGCGTACCGCATGACGGCGGCCATGCCGGGCGCCGCATACCCCCGCCCCCGGTACTCGGGCGCCACCCACACACCCTGCACCTGGCACGCCAGCTCCGTCGATGCGCCGATCTCGGCCTTGAAGACGACGCGGCCGTCGGCGTCGAGGCGGGCGAAGGAGCGTCCTGAACCGACGAGTTCGGCGACCCGGGCCTGGTAGAGCAGTCCGCCGTCGCCGGAGAGCGGGGAGATGCCGACCTCCTCGGTGAACATCGCCACGCACGCCGGCATGATCGTCTCCATCTCGTCCTTGCGGACGCGGCGGACGTAGGGGTCGGGCGTGATGTCGCCGGGCAGCCGGTCGGCGACCATCAGCGGCTGCTGGGAGCGGACCTCGCGGGCCGGGCCCCAGGACGGTTCGAGCAGCCGCCACAGTTGGGCGGTGGCCTCGGCGGGGCCGACGATGGAGGAGCAGCGGCGTCCTGCCCTGCGGGCGCGGTCGGCGAAGCCGCGCACGGCACGCGGAGACGCGCAGATCGGGACGAGGTTGGCGCCCGCGTAGCACAGGGACTCCAGCATGCCGTCCTCGTACCAGCCCCACATCTCGCCGCCGAGGCGCCACGGGTCGAGGCCCGCCATGCGCACCCGGGCGGTGACGAAGGCATTGGCGACCGGCTCGCGGTCGAGTACCGCGAGCGCCGCGTCCAGGTCACTCGGTTCGAGCACCCTGGTGGTGGTCTGGGTCAACACGTGCGGGGGCCTCACCATACGGTCTGCTGATCTCCGCACTGTACCTGGCGGGATTGTCTGCCGCCGCCCGGTCGTCCGCGGGGCCGTACCGCATGCGCCAGGGGTCAGGACTAGCTGATCGTGACCTCGGGCTCGCCCGACATCACGCCGTCCTTCTCCATCTGTTCGGCGATCTTCATGGCCTCGTCGATCAGGGTCTCCACGATCTTCGACTCCGGCACGGTCTTGATGACCTCGCCCTTGACGAAGATCTGCCCCTTGCCGTTGCCGGAGGCCACGCCCAGGTCCGCCTCGCGCGCCTCGCCGGGGCCGTTGACGACACAGCCCATGACCGCGACGCGCAACGGCACCTCCATGCCCTCTAGGCCCGCCGTCACCTCGTCCGCCAGCTTGTACACATCGACCTGGGCGCGACCGCAGGACGGGCAGGACACGATCTCCAGGCGGCGCTGGCGCAGGTTCAGCGACTCCAGGATCTGGATGCCGACCTTGACCTCCTCCGCGGGCGGGGCGGAGAGCGAGACGCGGATGGTGTCGCCGATGCCCTCGCTCAGGAGCGCACCGAACGCCACCGCCGACTTGATCGTCCCCTGGAAGGCCGGGCCCGCTTCCGTCACACCCAGGTGCAGCGGGTAGTCGCACTGCGCGGCCAACTGACGGTAGGCGTTGACCATCACGACCGGGTCGTTGTGCTTCACCGAGATCTTGATGTCCCGGAAGTCGTGCTCCTCGAACAGCGACGCCTCCCACAGCGCCGACTCCACCAGGGCCTCCGGCGTCGCCTTGCCGTACTTCTTCAGCAGCCGCGCGTCCAGCGACCCCGCGTTCACACCGATCCTGATCGGCGTGCCGTGGTCCTTCGCCGCCCGCGCGATCTCCTTGACCTTGTCGTCGAACTGCTTGATGTTGCCCGGGTTCACCCGGACCGCCGCGCATCCGGCCTCGATCGCGGCGAACACGTACTTCGGCTGGAAGTGAATGTCGGCGATCACCGGGATCTGCGACTTCCGCGCGATCGTCGCCAGGGCGTCCGCGTCGTCCTGCGTCGGGCACGCCACCCGCACGATCTGGCACCCCGACGCCGTCAGCTCCGCGATCTGCTGCAGCGTCGCCCCGATGTCGGACGTACGCGTCGTCGTCATCGACTGCACCGAGACCGGCGCGTCCCCGCCTACGGCCACCGGACCGACCTGGATCTTGCGGCTGACCCTGCGCTCGGCGAGCTTGGTCGGAACGGACGGGATTCCGAGAGAAACGGCAGTCATCTGGCGTGCATCCCCAAAGTGTGGGTCAAGGTCCGGATCGAGGTCCCGAGTCCGGCGGGCACCGGGCTCCACGGGTTCGCTGGTACGTCGCAGCTTCGCTGCCACATCGCTCATTCGCGGGTTCGAGGTTACGACACCCCGGCGGGCAGCGGCACATCCCGCCCCGATGTCCACCCGTTGGCAGGCGTGCTCGCACACACTGCGGCGGTCGGCCACACATCGTGCCCGACCGCCGCAAACATCGCGCGTCTAGGAGATTCTCACCGGGTTAACCACATCCGCGATGAGCACCAGAATGGTGAAGCAGATGAAGATTCCGGCGACGACGTAGGCGACCGGCATCAGCTTCGCCACGTCGAAGGGGCCGGGGTCGGGACGGCGGAGCACCTTCGCCGCGTTGCGGCGGAGCGACTCCCACAGCGCCCCCGCGATATGCCCGCCGTCGAGCGGCAACAGGGGCAGCATGTTGAACAGGAACAGCGACAGGTTGAACCCGGCGAGCAGGAACAGCATCATCGCGACCTGGTTCTCCGGCGGGATGTCCAGGGTGAACACCTCGCCGCCGACACGGGCCGCGCCGACGACGCCCATCGGCGAGTCCTGCTTGCGGTCGCCGTCGCCGAAGGCCGCGTTCCACAGATCGGGGACCTTGGAGGGCAGCGCGATGATGGACTCGACGCCGTTCTCCATCATGCTGCCCATGCGGTCCACGGACTGGCCGAAGGACTGCTGGACGATGCCGGATGCCGGGGTGAAGCCGAGGAAGCCGGCGTAGACGTAACTGCCCTCCACGTAGCCGCCGTCGCCGTCGGTCTTGCTGACCTGGTTCCTGATCAGGTTCGCGTGCAGGTCGGTCCGCTTGCCGTCGCGCTCCACGGTGATCGTCGCGGGGCCGACGGTCTCGCGGATCTTCGTCTGGAGCGCCGACCAGTCGCCGACGGACTTGCCCTGGAAGGCGACGATCTTGTCACCGGCCCGCAGGCCCGCGGCCTTGGCCGGTGCGGGCTTGTCGCCCTTCTCGCAGGTGCTGCGGTTCTGGCTCGCCTCGATGACGCAGTCCGAGACCTTGCCGACCGATGTCGTCTGGGTGCTGATGCCGAAGGTCATCATCACGCCGAGGAAGATCACGACAGCCAGGATCAGGTTCATGAAGGGACCGGCGAACATCACGATCACGCGCTTCCAGGGCTTGCGCGTGTAGAAGAGGCGACTCTCGTCACCCGGCTTGAGCTCCTCGAACGCCGCCGAGCGGGCGTCCTCGATCATGCCGCGCCAGGGCGAGGTGGAGCGTGCCTCTATCTTTCCGTCCGGACCCGGCGGGAACATGCCGATCATGCGGATGTAGCCGCCGAGCGGGATGGCCTTGACGCCGTACTCGGTGTCGCCCCTCTTCCGCGAGAACAGGGTCGGCCCGAAGCCCACCATGTACTGCGGCACGCGGATGCCGAACATCTTCGCGGTCGAGAGGTGGCCGAGCTCGTGCCAGGCGATCGAGAACAACAGCCCGACCACGAAGACGACTATGCCGAGGATCATCATCAGGGTCGTCATGCACGAGCCTCCGCGGTCGTCTGGTTCCCCGTCGTCGCCGACGAGGTGGTCGTGGCCGTCAGTTCACGGGCCCGGGCGCGCGCCCAGGTCTCCGCTTCGAGGACGTCCGCCACGGTCAGGGAGGTTCCCGCGCTCGGGGTGCCGTGTTCGGTGACGACCCGGGTCACGGTCTCCATGATGCCGTTGAAGGGCAGCGCGCCCGCCAGGAAGGCGTCCACGCATTCCTCGTTGGCGGCATTGAACACCGCCGGAGCCGTGCCCGCGAGCTCCCCGACGTGCCGGGCGAGCCCGACCGACGGAAACGCCTCCTGGTCGAGCGGGAAGAACTCCCAGGTCGAGGCCTTGGTCCAGTCGAACGCGGGCGCCGCGTCCGGCACCCGCTCGGGCCAGCCGATGCCGATGGCGATGGGGCCGCGCATGTCCGGCGGGGTGGCCTGGGCCAGCGTGGAGCCGTCGGTGAACTCGACCATGGAGTGCACGTACGACTGCGGGTGCACGACCACCTCGATGCGGTCGAAGGGGATGTCGTAGAGCAGGTGGGCCTCGATGACTTCCAGGCCCTTGTTGACGAGCGTCGCGGAGTTGACCGTGATGACCGGGCCCATCGCCCAGGTGGGGTGCGCGAGCGCGTCCTCGGGGGTGACATGCGCGAGGTCGGCCTTGGTGCGGCCGCGGAAGGGGCCACCGGACGCGGTGACGACGAGCTTGCGCACGTCCGCGCGTGTGCCCGCCGCGAGCGCCTGGAAGAGCGCGGCGTGCTCGGAGTCCACCGGGATGATCTGGCCGGGCTTGGCCAGGGCCTTGACCAGGGGGCCGCCGACGATCAGCGACTCCTTGTTGGCGAGGGCGAGCGTGCGCCCGGCCTCCAGGGCGGCCAGCGTGGGGGCGAGCCCGATGGAGCCGGTAATGCCGTTGAGCACCGTGTGGCAGGGGGAGGCGGCCAGTTGGGTGGCCGCGTCGGGGCCGGCGAGGATCTCGGGCAGCGGCTCCCCGGCGCCGTACTCCGCCCGCAGTGCCTCCCGCAGCGCGGGCACCGCGTCCTCGCGGGCCACCGCGACGGTCCGCACCCGCAGCCGCCTGGCCTGCTCGGCGAGCAGCGCCACCCGGCCGCCCGCGGCGGACAGGGCCGTGACGCGGAAGCGGCCGGGGTTGCGCAGCACGAGGTCGACGGCCTGCGTGCCGATCGAGCCCGTCGAGCCGAGGACGACGATGTTCCGCGGGGCGTCGGTGCCGACTGGGTCGAAGACGAGATGCGGGGCGGCGAGGGGTGCGGGGCTTTCGCTCATGCCCCCATTGTGGCCGGAGCGGGGCCCGGATCCGACAGCGCCTCTCGGCTTCGCCGGGCCCTTGCAAGGCTCCCCTGGCCCGCCCCTTCCCGAACCAGGGGCGCCGCGCCCCCTGGACCCCAGCTTTATCGGCGCTCCGCGCCTCGTCCTCAAGCGCCGGACGGGCTGGATCTTCTCCGGGGCGGGCTGAATCCGTTTCAGCGGATCGGGCGGTGGACGTTCTCCCCTTTCGCCGGGCCCGGTGTCGCGTCCGCGATCCACGCTCCGTCGCCGCTGGGGTCGACCACGCCCTGTTCCAGCCAGGTGTAGGTGCCCGCCAGGACGCCCTTGACGACCTTGTGGTCCAGGTCGTCGGTGTTGGTCCACAGCCGGCCGAAGAGTTCCTCGACGCGGATGCGGGACTGCCGGCAGAAGACGTCGGCGAGCTGGTAGGCCTCGCGGCCGTACTCCTCGGTCTCGCGCAGGAGTTCGGCGCGTACGCAGGCCGCGCTCATCGCGAACAGCTCCGCGCCGATGTCCACGATCCGGCCGAGGAAGCCCTGCTTGGTCTCCATGCGGCCCTGCCAGCGCGACATCGCGTAGAACGTGGAGCGGGCCAGTTTGCGGGCCGTGCGTTCGACGTAGCGCAGATGGCCCGACAGGTCCGGGTGGCCCGCGGGGTGGAAGTCGGCGTAGCTGCGCGGGAGCTGGCCTGGACCCGCGACCAGCTTGGGCAGCCAGCGGGCGTAGAAGGCGCCCGCGGCGGCACCGGCCCGCGCCTTGTCGGACAGGGACTTCTCCGGATCGATGAGATCCCCCGCGACCTTCAGGTGGGCGTCGACGGCCTCGCGGGCGATCAGCAGGTGCATGATCTCCGTCGAGCCCTCGAAGATGCGGTTGATGCGCAGGTCGCGCAGGATCTGCTCGGCGGGCACGGCGCGCTCGCCGCGGGCGGCCAGGGACTCGGCGGTCTCGAAGCCGCGGCCGCCGCGGATCTGCACCAGCTCGTCGGCCATCAGCCAGGCCATCTCGGAGCCGTAGAGCTTGGCGAGCGCGGCCTCGATGCGGATGTCGTTGCGGTCCTCGTCGGCCATCTGGGAGGACAGGTCGAGGACCGCCTCCAGGGCGAAGGTGGTCGCGGCGATGAAGGAGATCTTCGAGCCGACCGCCTCGTGCAGGGCGACGGGCTTGCCCCACTGCTCGCGGGCGCCCGACCACTCCCGGGCGATCTTCAGGCACCACTTGCCCGCGCCGACGCACATGGCGGGCAGCGAGAGGCGGCCGGTGTTCAGGGTGGTGAGCGCGATCTTCAGGCCCGCGCCCTCGGGGCCGATGCGGTGGGCGGCGGGGACGCGCACGCGGTGGAAGCGGGTGACGCCGTTCTCCAGGCCGCGCAGCCCCATGAAGGCGTTGCGGTTCTCCACGGTGACGCCCTCGGACGCCGCCTCGACGACGAAGGCGGTGATGCCGCCCTTGTGCCCGTCGGACTTCGGCACCCGCGCCATGACGACGAGCAGATCGGCCACGACACCGTTGGTGGTCCACAGCTTCACGCCGTCGAGGATGTAGTCGTCGCCGTCCGGCACGGCACTGGTCGCGAGGCGGGCCGGGTCGGAGCCCACGTCCGGCTCGGTGAGCAGGAACGCGGAGATGTCCGTGCGGGCGCACCGGGGCAGGAACTCGTCCCGCTGCTCCTGGGTGCCGAACTGCTTCAGGGGCTGCGGTACGCCGATCGACTGGTGCGCCGAGAGGAGGGCGCCGATGGCGGGGTTGGCGGAGCCGACGAGGGCGAGCGCCTTGTTGTAGTACACCTGCGTGAGGCCGAGCCCGCCGTACTTCGTGTCGATCTTCATGCCGAGCGCGCCGAGTTCCTTGAGGCCGTTGATGACCTCGTCGGGGATGCGGGCCTCGCGTTCGATGCGCGCCCCGTCGATCTTCGTCTCGCAGAAGTCGCGCAGCTTGGCCAGGAACTCCTCACCGCGCTGGGCCGCCTCGTCGGAGGGCATCGGGTGCGGGTGGATCAGATCGAGGCGGAAGCGCCCGAGGAACAGCTCCTTGGCGAAGCTCGGCTTGCGCCAGTCCTGCTCGCGGGCGGCCTCGGCGACCTGCCGGGCCTCGTGTTCGGAAACCTTGGGCCGTGCGGAATGTGGTGCGGACAAGAGGCTCACCTCGCCGCGAGTCGGGATCAGGGGACCGTTTGGTTACTCACCGGTGCTACTGGATCGTTGGTACCCGATTCCCGGCGTTGTCACCAGCCCTCGTGCGGCGAATGCACGAGAACGGCCGGAGCCCCCGCACAGCGGGCTCCGGCCGTTCTCCGTGGGGTGCGAGGGGTTGTCCCCGCGCCAGGGGGTTACAGGTCGATCCCCGTGAGCACCATGACGCGCTCGTACGTGTAGTCGTCCATGGCGGAGCGCACGCCCTCACGGCCCACACCGGACTGCTTCACACCGCCGTACGGCATCTGGTCGGCGCGGTAGGAGGGCGCGTCGCCGATGACGACACCGCCGACCTCCAGGGCACGGTGGGCCCGGAAGGCGGCCTGCAGGTCGTGGGTGAACACGCCCGCCTGGAGGCCGTACTTGGAGTCGTTGACGGCGTCGTACGCGGCCTGCTCGCCGTCGACCTTCGTCACCGTCATGACCGGGCCGAAGACCTCCTCGCGGGCGAGGGTGGTGTCGGCGGGTACGTCGGTGAGGACGGTCGGCGCGTACGTGGCGCCGTCGCGCTTGCCGCCCGTCAGGAGGTGGGCACCGGCCTGGACGGCCTCGTCGACCCAGGACTCCACCCGCTCGGCGGCGTCCTCGCTGACGAGGGGGCCGACGTCGGTCTTCGGGTCGGAGGGGTCGCCGGTGACCTGGCCCTCCACCGCCTTGACGATCTTCGGCAGGAGCCGGTCGTACACGGCGGCGTCGGCGATGACGCGCTGCACCGAGATGCAGGACTGGCCGCCCTGGTAGTTGGAGAAGGTCGCGACGCGGGCGGCTACCCAGTCGAGGTCGGCCTCGGTGGAGAAGTCGCCGAGGACGACGGCGGCGCCGTTGCCGCCGAGCTCCAGGGTGCAGTGCTTGCGCGGCACCGAGTCCATGATCGCGTAGCCGACCTTCTCGGAGCCGGTGAAGGAGACGACCGGCAGCCGCTCGTCCTGGACAAGGGCGGGCATCTTCTCGTTGGCCACCGGCAGCACCGACCAGGAGCCCGCGGGCAGCTCGGTCTCGGCGAGGAGCTCACCGATGACGAGGCCCGACAGCGGGGTCGCCGGAGCCGGCTTGAGGATGATCGGCGTGCCGACGGCGATGGCCGGGGCGACCTTGTGGGCGCACAGGTTCAGCGGGAAGTTGAACGGCGCGATGCCGAGGACGACGCCCTTGGGGAAGCGGCGCGTGAAGGCGAGCCGGCCCTGGCCGCCCGCGTCGGTGTCCAGGCGCTGGGCCTCGCCGCCGTTGAAGCGGCGGGCCTCCTCGGCGGCGAACCGGAACACCGAGACGGCACGGCCGACCTCGCCGCGCGCCCACTTGACCGGCTTGCCGTTCTCTGCGGAGATGAGCTGCGCGATCTCCTCCGTGCGCTCGGCGAGCCTGCGGCTCACGTGGTCGAGGGCGGCGGCGCGGACGTGCGCCGGGGTGGCCGCGAACTCGTCGCGCACGGCGTGGGCGGCGGCCACGGCCTCCTCCACCTGCGCGTCGGTGGGTACGGCCGCCTTGGCGACGAGGCGCCCGTCCCAGGGCGAGGTGACGTCGAGCGTGGTCTCACCGGTGGTCTGGCGACCGGCGAGCCAGAAGGCGTGGATGGAAGTCATGTCGTTCCCGGCCCTTCCGCGGAGGTTCATTCGTCTTCGGGGGTTACGGGACCACCGTAGGGGTGGAGGTTTCGGCGTTGGTTTGTCCGACTCGGCGTAGTCGTGCGACCTGGCACACCGGAATGTCGGAGCCGCAGCTCACCTGGGGCTACGCCCCTCTCCCCCTGTCGCCGCTCCGCGGCTCGTCCTCAATCGCCGGACAGGCTTTTTTCCCCCACCCACCCGCCCTTTCCACCCGTCCCGGGAATCCAGCCCGTCCGGCGCGGAAATGAGCTTGGGGGAGTTTGAGGACGAGGCGCGCAGCGCCGATGAAGCAGGGGCTCACTCCCCCGCGGCCGCCGTCACCTTCAAGGACAGCCACAGTTCCATCCGGACGTCGGGATCGTCGAGGGAGCGCCCGAGGATCTCCTCGACGCGGCGCATCCGGTAGCGCAGGGTGTGCCGGTGCACGCCCAGGTCCGCGGCAGCGGCGTCCCACTGCCCGTGCCGCGACAGCCAGGCCCGCAGCGAGGCGACGAGGTCACCGCGCCCGGTGGCGTCGTGCTCCCGCAGGGCCCGCAGCAACCCGTCGGCGAACGCCCGCACCGCATCGTCCGCGAGCAGCGGAAGCACCGACCCGGCGGCCAGCTCCTCGTGCTCCACGAGGCACCGCCCGCGCCGCCGCGCCACGGACAGCGCCTGCTCGGCCTGCTTGTAGGCGGAGGCGGCGGCGATGGGCCCGGCGGGGGCGGAGAGCCCCATGACCGGCGCGGGCTCCTCCGTGGGCTCCCGCCCCTCGGCCCGCTCCGCGTCGATCGTCGCCGCGTACTCCACGGCGGCCACCTGCGCCGCCCCGCCGTCCGCGACGAGAAGCACGAGCCGGTCGCCGTACGGCACCACGAGCAGCGCCTCGCCGAACCGCGCCGCGGCCGCCTCGACGGCGTCGACGAGCCCGGCGGACCAGCCGCCCCCGTCCGCCCCCGCCGCTTCCTGTGTTCCGGCGGCCTCCGCGACGACCAGCCGGAAGGGGGCGTCGAGCAGTCCGCCGTACAGATCACCGGCGACGGCACGCGCGTGGTCGGGTTCCCCGGCGAGGAGCATGCGAAGGACCGCGGCCCCGATCCTGGCCTCCGCGGCCTGGAGCGAGCGGGACCGCTCGGTGGTGAGGGTGAGCAGGGCGATCGCGGAGTGCACCGCGTACCGCTCGGCGGTGCCGAGGGTCGATGCGGTGCCGACGGCGAGGGCGGCGCGTGGCCTGCGGCCGGTGCCGAGGCTGTGCAGTTCGACCCGGTCGTCGGCCCCGGCGACGACGAGGCTGGCCGGGGCGGGGCGCTCGCGCAGGCGCTCGACGTCGGGGGTGAGCCGGGCGGCGCGGCGGGTGGCCCACTCGGGCGCGGTGGCGACGACGGCTCCGGAGGCGTCGTACAGGGCGGCCCAGCCGTCGATCTGCGCGGCGAGCGCGCCGAGCAGACCCTGGGCGCCGTCGCCGAGCGCCTGCTTGGTCAGCTCGCGCTGGGCGGCGAAGCCCGCCGTCACCGCGCGGTACTGGTCGGCGGCGATGGCCGCGGACACAGCCTTGCTGATGGCGAGGAAGGGGGTGCGCCGCGGCACCTCGATGAGCGGAAGGCCCTCCGCCGCCGCGGCCTCGACGAGCGCGTCGGGGATGTCCGGGTAGTTCACACCGACCGCGAAGCCGAGCCCCACGACGCCCGCGCCCACGAGCCGTTTCACATAGCGCGTCATGGTCTCCGGGTCCTCCGCGTCCAGCTTGAGCGCGGTGATCAGGAGCAGTTCGCCGCCCTCCATGTACGGCACGGGGTCGGCGAGCTCGCTGACGTGCGCCCAGCGCACGGGGACGTCCAGGCGGTCCTCGCCCGCGCGCACGGTCAGTTTGAGCGCGGAGTGGTGGACGAGCGAGGCGAGCGTGGGGGGCATGGGACCTTCAGGGCGTACGGCGGCGGGGCCGGTCGGCTGGGGGACCTCGGGCGGGAGCCTGGGCGGGTGCGGGGGTGGGCCGCGGGGTGGGCTGCGGGTGCTGCGGTCGTGGCCGGCGGGCGTTCGAAGGCCCCGTTGCGACCGGCGGGCGCCCGCTTGTTGATCTTTTGGCCGCCACGTATGACGGCTACGGTCGATTCTGCCTCACCGTACGGTCGCCTCGGGCGGCTTGAGGGGTACGTACGGCAGCCTTTTCCCCACGCCGCCAACGCGCGGGCGCATCGCGAGTGCGGCGCACGCGCCCCAGGGGCGCCCCTGCCTTCACCCCCGCAGATCCACGAGCAGCGGCGGCGCGTGCTCCCCCCGCACGTCCGTCAGGGAGAGCACCGCGTGCCCGGGCGGTACCGCGTGGGCCAGTTCCGAGGCGGACCAGCGCTCCCGCTCGACCTGGCGGACGGTCACCGCGCGGGCGGTGGGCGCGTGCCCGGTGATGACGCGGCGCAGCACGTGCACGGCCTTGCCCGCCGGGGTCTCGGCGATGATCTGGCGGTCGGTGACGTCCCGTGCCTCGGTCCACTCCTTGCCCCAGACCTCCGCGAAGTCCTGGCCGTCCCACGGCGTGAGCCCGGACAGGGCCATGCGGCAGCCGACCGCGCCGAGCAGCGGGGTGCGCAGGGGCCGCGGGGCGTCGTCGAGGGTCCGCAGGGTCATGACGACGCCCGCGTTCGCGGACCGCAGCCGCTGGATGCGCCGCACCGCCTCCGGGGTGACCGTGCCGGTGGCGTCGTCGAGGACGAGGCAGGCGAAGAGCGAGCGGTCGTCGCGGACGGCGGCCGACGCGGTGAACTGGGCGAGCACGAGGCGCGCGAGGATGCGCGACGCGTCCGCGTGCCCGCGTTCGGGCAGGTCGATGCGGACCCGTACGGGGTGGTCGAGGGCCCGCAGCGAGAAGGGCGTGGACCGGCCCGAGGTGTCGAAGAACGCGGCGAACGCGGGGCGGTCGAGCAGCGCGATACGGTCGGCCAGGGCCGCCCCCGGGTCACCGGGGTGGCCCAATTGGCGTTCGCGGGCGTCGAGTTCCCGCAGCATGACCTCCTGCCCCGCCTGTTGCAGGGCGGTGCGCAGGGCGCCGAGCGGGCCCGGCGCGCCGTCGAGCAGGGCGCGCAGCTCCGGTACGGCGGGGAAGCGGCCGTGGACGGCGTGGAAGGGGCCGAGGAGCTGGGCGAGCACGGTCGTCGAGCGGCGGTGGTCGCCTCCGATGTGCGGGTCGACGAGGTCGCCGACGAGGGCTTCCGCGAGCACGCCAGCGGCCTCGTCGGGGTCGGAGGTGCCGCCGTAGAGGTCGAGGTCGTACACGGAGTCCGGGTGGCCGACCCGTACCACCACGTCGTAGTCGTCGCCGGGGCCGAGCCCCGCGCCCGCGGCCCCCACCACGACGACCGCGGCCCGCCCTGCGAGCGCTTGCAGGCACAGCGACTCGGCGAGCGGCCACACCACGGTGCCGGTCTTGCCGGAGCCCGCGGGGCCGACGGCGAGCAGGGAGGTGCCGATGAGGTCGGGGCCGAGGGCGAGGCCGGTGCCGCGGTAGGCGTACGGGTTGCGCGGGTCGTCGACGGTGGTGCCGATCCTGACCTGCGCGGTGGCGAGGTCGTGGCGGGCGGCCCGCGCGGGCAGGTCCCTGGCGCCGGAGGGGTGTGGGCAGGCGGTGGCGCCGTCGCGGACGACGGCTTCGGTGAACGCCCCGAGCGGGCTGTTGCCGGAGCGCACGGAGCGCCAGGCGCGGGCGATACGGGCGACGTCGATGTCCCGCATGAGGCCTGCGCGGGCGTCGGCGGCCAGGCGGTCCGCGGCGGGCCCGGCCCCCGCGGCGCGCAGCTTGGGCCACTGCGCGGGGTCCTCCTCCGGCTGGGGCGGCGGCGCGGCCGGTGCGGGGCGCTTGACGCGGGGGGCGACGAAGCGGCGCCACACCTCGCCCCAGCGGCCGAGTCGGCCCACGGTGACCATGATGCCGAGGGCGATGGCCGTGTAGTACGTGTTCCAGACGACGGCGTTGCCGACGCTGTCGCCGGTGTAGATCCACGCGTCGGGCAGGAACAGTTCGAGCGGTACCACCCACCAGCCGCCGAGGTAGCCGTTCCACAGGAGCGACCACAGGAGCCAGCCGACCAGGAAGGCGATCACGGCACCGCTCAGAAGCTGCCGGGTCGGCACGACATCCGGCTCCTGCTCGGGCCGCGGCACGTGCCCGAACCGCCAGACGCCGGGCGCGGCCTTCGGGCGGGGGGTGCGCAGCCAGGCGAGGAACGCCTCACCGTCGGTGCCGGGCGCGGCGCCCGGCGCGCGGGCCGGACGCGGCGGCAGGGGCACCGGCCGCGCGCCCCCTGCGGCGTCGCCGCGCGGCGACGCCGGCCGTGGCACCGGCGTGGCGTGCGTACCGCGAGCGTCGTACGTGCCGTCGGAAGTCATGGCCCTTGCCCCCTGACCTGCCCTGTCTTGACCGTGCTTACTGGGTTTCACCGGGTTCGCTGGTTCGCGGCTCAATCTAGTGCCCGGGCGCCGCCCGGGGGCCGGACCCGCGCCGATCACGCCAAAGGGGCGCTATGTCCACCGCGGACAACGTCTTTCCCCAACATCTCCCCCGTGGAGCATGCCCGCTCCCCCGCCCCGCCCCTAACCTGCGAAGAAAGTAGTCGAACGTGCGCAACACCCCACCCCCAGGAGCCCTCATGACCGACCTTCCCCAGGAGCGCCGCGTCGTCACCGCCATCCCCGGGCCCAAGTCGCAGGAGCTGCAAGCCCGGCGTACCGCCGCGGTCGCAGGCGGCGTGGGCTCGGTGCTTCCCGTGTTCGCGGCGCGCGCCGGTGGCGGCGTCATCGAGGACGTGGACGGCAACCGCCTCATCGACTTCGGCTCCGGCATCGCCGTGACCAGCGTCGGCGCCTCCGCCGAGGCCGTCGTGCGGCGGGCGTCGGCCCAGCTTCAGGACTTCACCCACACCTGTTTCATGGTGACGCCGTACGAGGGCTATGTGGCCGTCGCCGAGGCGCTCGCGGAGCTGACCCCCGGCGACCACGCCAAGAAGTCGGCCCTCTTCAACAGCGGCGCCGAGGCCGTCGAGAACGCCGTCAAGATCGCCCGCGCGTACACCAAGCGCCAGGCCGTCGTGGTCTTCGACCACGGCTACCACGGCCGCACCAACCTCACGATGGCCCTGACGGCGAAGAACATGCCGTACAAGCACGGCTTCGGCCCGTTCGCGCCCGAGGTCTACCGTGTCCCGGTGGCGTACGGCTACCGCTGGCCGACCGGCGCCGAGAACGCGGGCCCCGAGGCCGCCGCCCAGGCGATCGACCAGATCTCCAAGCAGGTCGGCGCCGAGAACGTCGCCGCGATCATCATCGAGCCGGTGCTCGGCGAGGGCGGCTTCATCGAGCCCGCGAAGGGCTTCCTGCCCGCCCTGTCGAAGTTCGCCACGGACAACGGCATCGTCTTCGTCGCCGACGAGATCCAGTCCGGCTTCTGCCGCACCGGCCAGTGGTTCGCGTGCGAGGACGAGGGCGTCGTGCCCGACCTGATCACGACGGCCAAGGGCATCGCGGGCGGCCTGCCGCTCGCCGCCGTCACGGGCCGCGCCGAGATCATGGACGCCGCCCACGCGGGCGGCCTCGGCGGCACCTACGGCGGCAACCCGGTGGCCTGCGCCGCCGCGCTCGGCTCCATCGAGACGATGAAGGAGCTCGACCTCAACGCCAAGGCGAAGAACATCGAGGCCGTCATGAAGGCCCGCCTGACCGCGATGGCGGAGAAGTACGACATCGTCGGCGACATCCGCGGCCGCGGCGCGATGATCGCGATCGAGCTGGTCAAGGACCGGGCGACGAAGGAGCCCGACCCGGAGGCCACCGGCGCGCTCGCCAAGGCCTGCCACGCGCAGGGCCTGCTCGTCCTGACCTGCGGCACGTACGGCAACGTGCTGCGCTTCCTGCCGCCGCTGGTGATCGGCGACGAGCTCCTGAACGAGGGCCTGGACATCATCGAGGCCGCGTTCGCGGAGCTCTGAGCGAAGATCCGAGCAGGGCTCTGAGCGGCTCCGAGCGAAGCTCTGGGCGGAGCTCCGAGCCGCGCGCGGCCCACGGTGCGCCGAGCCGTGCGCGGCTCACGCCACGGCGCCGGAAAGCGCCGGGTGCGTCACCGCGTACCCGGCGCTTTCGCGCCACCCGCAGCCCGGATCATTCCTCTGACGTGGGTGGACCGCACGCTGTGCGGAAGGCATGACCTGGGGTGACGGTCAGGGCCTGTGAAGAACGTGTGGGAGCCCCATGTCGGGATGTCGTTCCTCCTGTCGGCCCCCTTCCTCCTGACGTACGGTTTCTGCAGATGAGAGAAACACCCCGCTCACGGGGGACCGTGAGCGACACCGGGACGGAGCCTCCCCAGCCCCGCCCTGGGCGTGCCTTCGCGCACACGCCTGGAGCCGATGGCTCCGGAACTCCTCACCGATCGGATGGCCGCCCGTCCCAAACCCCCCGGGGCGCGCGGCAACCCGGTCCTCTCGGCCACCTCGGAGCTACCCCCCCTGCTCCGAGGTGGCCGACCACTTGGCTTCCTCTCACCCTCGGTGTCCTCTTCGCGCTCTTCACCTGGCAGGTGGCCGCCGAAGGCCCGCTGCGCCGCCTCGACGAACGTACGGGCCGCGCCCTCGCCGCCAGCCGACTGCCGGGTGCCGCCGCCGAGTTCTTCGCCGACCTGGGCAACATGCCGGTCGCCGTTCCCGTACTCGCCGCGGCCGTGGCGTTCACCGCGCTGCGGGCCTTCAGGGCCGGTGCGTTCCGCTGGTGGCTCGCGCCCCTGGGGGCCGTGGTCGCGATGGTGGCCGTACCGCTCCTCGTGATCCCGCTGAAGCTCGCCGTGGACCGCGCGGGCCCGCCCGGCGCGGACGGCAGCGGCTACTACCCCTCTGGGCACACGGCCACCGCCACGGTCGCCTACGGCGCGGCCGTCCTGCTCCTGCTCCCCCTCCTGGCGGCCGGGGCCCGCCGCGCCCTGGTCACCGGCTGCGTCCTGGTGAACGCGGGCGTGGGTCTCGGCCTGGTCCGCAGCGGCTACCACTGGCCCCTTGACGTCGCCGCGAGCTGGTGTCTCGGCGGCACCCTGCTCTGGGCCCTGACGGCCTGTGGGGCTACTGGCCGAAGTAGCTGTCGAAGTTCTTGGAGAACTCCCCGTTGTTGAAGCGGTCCCAGTTGATGGACCAGGTCATCAGGCCGCGCAGGGTGGGCCACTTGCCGTGCGGCTTGTAGGTGCCGCAGTTGGTGTTCTTCGTCAGGCAGTCCAGGGCCTTGTTGACCTCGGACGGGGAGACGTGGCCGTTGCCCGCGTTCACCGAGGCGGGCATGCCGATGGCGATCTTCTCCGGGGGCAGGGGCGGGAACACGTTCGCGGTGTTGCCCTTGACCGGGAAGCCGGTGAGCAGCATGTCGGTCATCGCGATGTGGAAGTCGGCGCCGCCCATCTGGTGGTATTGGTTGTCCAGGCCCATGATCGGTCCTGAGTTGTAGTCCTGGACGTGCAGCAGGGTGAGGTCGTCGCGCAGGGCGTGGATGACCGGCAGGTAGGCGCCCGCGCGCGGGTCCGCGCCCCACTGGCCGGGGCCGTAGTGCTGGTAGCCCAACTGCACGAAGAACGTCTCCGGGGCCATGGTGAGGGTGAATCCTGCGCCGTACTTGGCCTTCAGGGTCTTCACCGCGGAGATCAGATTGACGATCACCGGGGTCTTGGGGTTCTTGAAGTCGGTGTCGTTGGCGTTCAGCGACAGGGAGTGGCCCTCGAAATCGATGTCGAGGCCGTCGAGGCCGTACTCGTCGATGATCGCGGAGACGGACGAGACGAACTTGTCGCGGGCCTGGGTGGTGGTGAGCTGCACCTGCCCGTTCTGGCCGCCGATGGAGATCTGGACCTTCTTGCCCTGGGCCTGCTTGGCCTTGATGGCCGCCTTGAACTCGTCCTTGGTCTCGACGTTGGGGCACTCGGTCTTCGGACAGAGGCTGAACCGGATGTCGCCGGACGTGGCGGACGTGGGCTCGCCGAAGGCCAGGTCGATCACGTCCCAGCTCGCCGGGACGTCCGCGAGCCGGGTGTAGCCGGAGCCGTTGGCGAAACTGGCGTGCAGATAGCCGACCAGGGCGTGGGCGGGCAGGGCTCCGGCCTCGGCACGGGCGGGTTCCGGGCGGGGCGCCGGGTCCGCGGAGCTGGGTGCGGCGAGCAGGCCGGTGGCCGCGAGCGCGAGGGCCGCGGTCGCGGCGGCCGCTCCGAGTCGGGATCCGCGCTGGGGTGCGCGGAATCGTGAGCTGTCCATAACTGCCTCCGGCGGTGGGGGGTTTGGGGACGGGGAGGTGCCGAGCAGGACGCGCTCAAGATGGTCCAGACCAATAACCTTGTCAAGGCTTCCGGCAACACCGGCCCGTCCGGGCGAGGAGCACCGCCCCGCCCCCGCGGGCCCTCACTCCGCGCCGTCGTCGGCAGCCCCGGTGCCGCCCGTCTCGCGCACCAGGAACGCCGCCGCCTCGTGCATCGCCAGTTCGAGCAGCGCCGGGTCGACGAGCGTGCCGGAGCCGTCGGGCGGCACCAGCCACCGCACCCCGCCGGTGGTCCGCCCGGGATAGGGCACGACGATCCAGGTGCCCTGCCCCGCGCCGCGCACCCCCGTGCCCACCCAGCGCGCGGCCGTGCCGGCGGGCACGAAGAACCCGAGGCGTGCGTCGCCGAAGTCGGCGAGCACGGGTCCTGGCCGGTCCACGACGTGGGTCAGCACGTCCAGAGTGGGGTGGCCGAGATCACCCGGCAGGATGAGTACGTCCCAGAGCCTGCCCGCCGGGAGCAGCGCGACGCCCAGGGGGTTGCGCTCCCACTCCCAGCGGCAGGCGTCCGGATCCGGTGCCACCGACACCAGCCACTCCACCGCAGATTTGGCACCTTTGGCACCCGAGCCCGTCATGGCAGGACCTACCTCTCGTGTACTCGCGATACGCGTGTCACCGGAGAGAGGCCGCCGGGCGCCGGGCATTACGCGGGTTCGGCTACCGAGTGGTAGTGAAGGGGGCACGGCGCACGAAGGGCGTGCGCCGTCGCGTTACGGGGTCAACTGTCGAAGCCGAGTCCCATCTTGTCCATCGCACGCAGCCACACATTGCGCCGCCCGCCGTTCTCGTCGGCGCGCGCGAGGCCCCACTTGGTGAGGGTCACCCCGGCCCAGGCGAACGGCTCCGGCGGGAACGGCAGCGGCTTGGAGCGCACCATCTCCAGGTCCGTGCGCTCGGTGCGCTCCCCCGCGAGCAGGTCGAGCATCACATCGGCCCCGAACCGCGTGGCCCCGACACCGAGGCCCGTGTACCCGGCCGCGTACGCGACCCGGTCCCCGTACGCCGTGCCGAAGAACGCCGAGAACCGCGAGCAGGTGTCGATCGCGCCGCCCCACGCGTGCGTGAAGCGCACCCCCTCCAACTGCGGGAAGCAGGTGAAGAAGTGGCCCGCGAGCTTCGCGAAGGTCTCGGGGCGGTGGTCGTACTCGGCGCGCACCTTGCCGCCGAACGGATAGACGGCGTCATAGCCGCCCCACAGGATGCGGTTGTCGGCCGAGAGCCGGAAGTAGTGGAACTGGTTGGCCGCGTCACCGAGCCCCTGGCGGTTGTGCCAGCCGATGGCGGCCATCTGGTCCGCGGTCAGGGGCTCGGTCATCAGGGCGTAGTCGTACACCGGGATCGTGTACGGGCGCACGCGCTTGACCAGGGACGGGAAGACGTTCGTGCCGAGCGCGACCTGGCGGGCGAAGACCCTGCCGTAGGGGGTACGGGCCGCCATTCCGGCGCCGGACGAGGCGAGATCCAGGGCCGGGGTGTGCTCGTGGACGCGTACGCCGAGGTCGCGGCAGACACGCTTGAGGCCCCAGGCGAGCTTCGCCGGGTGCAGCATGGCGACGCCGTCGCGGTCGTGGAAGCCGCCGAGGAACGTCGGCGAGTCCACCTGTGCGCGCAGGGCGTCCTCGTCGAGGAGTTCGGCGGTGCCGGTGAGGCCGAGGGCGGCCATCTCCTCGTACATCTCGTGGAGTTCGGCGAGCTGGTGCGGCTCGGTGGCGACGTCGATCTCGCCGGTGCGCTCGAAGTCGCAGTCGATGCCGTAGCGGGCGACGGCGGCCTCGATCTCGTCGAGGTTGCGGGCGCCGAGCTCCTCCAGCTTCGCGATCTCCTTCGGCCAGCGCGCGAGGCCGTTGGGGACGCCATGGGTGAGGGATGCGGCGCAGAAGCCGCCGTTGCGGCCGGAGGCGGCCCAGCCGATCTCACGGCCCTCGACGAGGACGACGTCACGGCCGGGGTCGCGCTCCTTGGCGATGAGGGCGGTCCACAGGCCGCTGTAGCCGCCGCCGACGACGAGCAGGTCGCAGGACTGGTCGCCGACGAGGGCGGGTTCGGGCGCGGGCTTGTTCGGGTCGTCCAGCCAGTAGGGGACCGGCTTGGCTTCGGCGAGAGACTTGGCCCAGTGGGTCATGGCGCGAGGGGCCATGATTTCCAACTCCTTCAGAGTTTTTGGGGTTCTTGCAGTTCTATGGCTTCTCAAAGGGATTTCTTGGCGCGGCGCTTTCCGGCGAGCATTCCTGTCACCACGAGCAGGACCGCGATAAGGAACATCGCCGTACCGATCACATTGATCTGAACGGGCGTGCCCCGCTGCGCGGATCCCCAGACGAACATGGGGAATGTCACGGTCGAACCGGCGTTGAAGTTGGTGATGATGAAGTCGTCGAAGGAGAGCGCGAAGGCGAGCAGCGCGCCCGCGGCGATACCGGGCGCGGCGATCGGCAGGGTGACCCGCAAGAAGGTCTGCACGGGTCCGGCGTAGAGGTCCTGGGCGGCCTGTTCCAGACGCGGGTCCATGGACATCACACGTGCCTTCACGGCTGTCACGACGAAGCTCAGACAGAACATGATGTGCGCTATCAGGACGGTCCAGAAGCCGAGCTGTGCGCCCATGTTGAGGAAGAGCGTGAGCAGCGAGGCGGCCATGACCACCTCGGGCATCGCCATCGGCAGGAAGATCAGCGAGTTCACGGCGCCACGCGCCCGGAACCGGTAGCGCACCAGGGCGAAGGCGATCATCGTGCCGAGCACGGTCGCGCCGAGCGTCGCCCAGAACGCGATCTGCAGGCTCAGCGAGAGCGATCCGCACATGTCGGCGACACCGCAGGGATCTTTCCAGGCGTCCGTCGAGAACTCCTGCCAGGAGTAGTTGAAACGGCCCTTCGGCTTGTTGAAGGAGAAGACCGTGACGACGACATTGGGAAGCAGGAGATAGCCGAGCGTGCCGAGCCCGGCGAGCACGACGAGGTTCCTGCGCAGCCAGCGGAAAAGTGCCGAGAAGACGGCCATCAGACGAGATCCTCCGTCCCCGACTTGCGGATGTAGAAGGTCACCATGAACAGGATCGCGGCCATGAGGATGAAGGAGAGCGCGGCGGCCGTCGGGTAGTCCAGGATGCGCAGGAACTGCGTCTGGATGACGTTGCCGACCATGCGGGTGTCGGTGGAGCCGAGCAGGTCGGCGTTGACGTAGTCGCCCGCCGCCGGGATGAACGTGAGCAGGGTGCCGGAGACGACGCCCGGCATGGACAGCGGGAACGTCACCTTGCGGAAGGTGGTGGAAGGACGGGCGTACAGGTCGCCCGCGGCCTCGTGCAGCCTGCCGTCGATGCGCTCCAGGGAGGTGTAGAGCGGCAGGATCATGAACGGCAGGAAGTTGTACGTCAGACCGCAGACCACCGCGAGCGGGGTGGCGAGGACCCGGTCCCCCTCGGTGGCGCCGAGCCAACTGGTGACATCCAGGATGTGCAGGCTGTTCAGGGCGCCGACGACCGGGCCGCCGTCGGCGAGGATCGTCTTCCACGCGAGGGTCCGGATGAGGAAGCTGGTGAAGAACGGCGCGATGACGAGGACGAGGATCAGATTGCGCCAGCGGCCCGCGCGGAACGCGATCAGATAGGCCAGCGGATAGCCGAGCAGCAGACACAGGACGGTGGCGGCGCCCGCGTACAGGACCGAGCGCAGGAACTGCGGCCAGTAGTCGCCGAGCGCGTCCCAGTAGGTGGCGAAGTGCCAGGTGACCTTGTAGCCCTCTTCGAGGGATCCGGTCTGCACGGACGTCGACGCCTGGTAGACGAGCGGCAGCGCGAAGAACACCAGCAGCCAGAGGATGCCGGGAAGCAGCAGCCAGTAGGGGACGAGACGGCCGCGCCTCGGAGGCTTGGCGGCGGGCGGCGCCGCCTCGTCGGCGGGGGCCGGTGCCTTGCCGGATACGGTCACGCGTCCTCCTCGACCTTCTCGACGCCCGCAGCGGCATCCTGGTCGGCGTCGAGGCCGAAGGTGTGCGCGGGGTTCCAGTGCAGGACGACGTCGGCGCCCGGGGCGAGCCGGGAGTCACGCTCGATGTTCTGCGCGTACACCTCGAACGCGTCGCAGACCGGGCTTTCGACGACGTACTGGGTGGAGACGCCGATGAAGCTGGAGTCGGTGATGCGGCCGGTGATGCGGTTACGGCCGTCGGGGATCGCGCCCGCGTCGTCGGCGTGCGTGAGCGAGATCTTCTCCGGGCGTACGCCGGCCAGGACGGTGCCGCCGGTGGTGGCGGGCGCCGTACAGCGCGCCCTGGGCAGCGTCAGCTTCCCGCCGCCCGCCTTCAGGACCACGTCCTCGCCGCTCACCGCGGCCACCTCGGCCTCGATGAAGTTGGAGGTGCCGAGGAAGTTGGCGACGAAGGTGGTGCGCGGGTTCTCGTACAGGTCGGCGGGCGCGCCCTGCTGCTCGACGCGGCCGCCGTTCATCACGGCGACGGTGTCGGCCATCGTCATGGCCTCCTCCTGGTCGTGCGTGACGTGTACGAAGGTGATGCCGACCTCGGTCTGGATGCGCTTGAGTTCGAGTTGCATCTGGCGGCGCAGCTTGAGGTCGAGGGCACCGAGGGGCTCGTCGAGGAGCAGCACCTCGGGGTGGTTGATGAGGGCGCGGGCGACGGCGACGCGCTGCTGCTGGCCGCCGGAGAGCTGGTGCGGCTTCTTCCTGGCCTGCTCGCCGAGCTGTACGAGGTCGAGCATCTCGCCGACCTGCTTCTTCACCGACTTGATGCCGCGCCGGCGCAGACCGAAGGCGACGTTCTCGAAGATGTCGAGGTGCGGGAAGAGCGCGTACGACTGGAAGACCGTGTTCACGGGCCGCTTGTACGGCGGCAGCGCGGTGACGTCCTGCTCGCCGAGGCGGACGGTGCCGGCGCTCGGCTCCTCCAGGCCCGCGATCATGCGCAGCGTGGTGGTCTTGCCGCATCCGGAGGCGCCGAGCAGCGCGAAGAACGAGCCCTGGGGCACGGTGAGATCGAGCGGGTGCACGGCCGTGAAGGAGCCGTAGGTCTTGCTGATCCCGGTCAGGCGGACGTCGCCGTTGGTGTCGGTCATAGGTTCTTCCCAGAAGTGGTGGCGGACGGGACGGCGGGAACGGCGAGGGGCAAGGCCCGCTCAGGAGCCGGTCAGCCTGGCGAACTTGCGCTCGTACGCGGCCTCTTCCTCGGGGGTGAGGGAACGGAACGCGTGCGACCGCGCGGCCATGGCCTTGTCGGGCAGGATCAGCGGGTTCGCGGCGGCCTCGGGATCGAGCTTCGCCAGCTCGCCGCGGACGCCGTCCACGGGGCACACGTAGTTGATGTACGCGGCGAGGCGGGCGGCGGGCTCCGGCTCGTAGTAGTAGTCGATGAGCCGCTCGGCGTTGCGCTTGTGGCGCGCCTTGTTGGGGATCAGGAGGTTGTCCGTGGAGGTGATGTAGCCGCTCTCCGGGATGACGAACTCGATGTCGGGGTTGGCGAGCTTGAGCTGGACGACGTCACCGGCCCAGGCCACGCACGCGGCGAGGTCGCCCTTGTCGAGGTCGGCGGTGTAGTCGTTGCCGGTGAAACGCCGTATCTGCTTCTTGTCGACGGCTTTCTGCAGTCGGGCGACGGCCGCGTCGAAGTCGTCGTCGGTGAACTTCGCCGGGTCCTTGCCGAGGTCGAGCAGGACCATCCCCATGGTGTCGCGCATCTCGGAGAGGAAACCGACGCGCCCCTTCAGCTCGGGCTCGTCGAGGAGCTGCGACACCGACGTGATCTTCTCCCCGCCGGTCGCCTTCTTGTTGTAGGCGATGACCGCGGAGATACCGGTCCAGGGGTAGGAGTAGGCGCGCCCCGGGTCCCAGTCCGGGGAGCGGAACTGCGCGGACAGGTTGGCGTAGGCGTGCGGCAGTTGGGCGGGGTCCAGTTTCTGCACCCAGCCGAAGCGGATGAGGCGGGCGGCGAGCCAGTCGGTGACGCAGATCAGGTCGCGCCCTGTGTCCTGGCCCGCGGCGAGCTGCGGTTTGATCTTCCCGAAGAACTCGTTGTTGTCGTTGATGTCCTCGGTGTACTTGACCTCGATGCCGGTGCGCTCGGTGAACGCGTCGAGGGTGGGGCGCCGTTTCTTCTTGTCGACGTCCATGTACTCGGTCCAGTTGGAGAAGTTGACGCGCTTCTCCTTGGCGGAGCGGTCGTCGGCGGCGATGCCGCCCTCGCCCTTTCCGGCGGCGGGGATTCCGCAGGCGCTCAGCGCCCCGAGTCCGCCCGCTGCGAGCAGACCGCCGCCCGCGGCACGCAGCACCGAACGGCGGCCGGGCGCGGCGCGGCCGCCGCCCGGGCCCCGGTGCACGGCGGCCGCCCGGGCCGGGTACAGGCTGTCTGGGTCGTGACTCTCCATGCGCGTGGTTGCCCTTCCGGGAGGGTGAGCGGGCGGGCGCCGCCGGTCGCGCGGCGTCCGCTTCCGCGGCCGATCGGCCGACTAACGGTCCCCGAAGACGGTGCGGTGCCAGTCCTTCCTGGCCACCGCGGTGTTGTCGAACATGACGTGCTTGATCTGCGTGTACTCCTCGAAGGAGTAGGCGGACATGTCCTTGCCGTAGCCGGACGCCTTGTATCCGCCGTGCGGCATCTCGCTGAGGATCGGGATGTGGTCGTTGACCCACACACAGCCCGCCTTGATCTCGCGGGTCGCGCGGTTCGCGCGGAAGACGTCCCGCGTCCACGCCGAGGCGGCGAGGCCGTAGGGGGTGTCGTTGGCGAGCCGGATGCCGTCCTCGTCGGAGTCGAAGGGCAGCACCACGAGTACCGGGCCGAAGATCTCCGCCCGCACCACCTCGCTGTCCTGGGCGGCGCCCGCGATGAGCGTGGGCTCGTAGTACGCGCCGGGGCCCTCGGGCGCCCGGCCGCCGGTGACCACGCGCGCGTAGCCGCGGGCCCGGTCGACGAAGCCGGCGACGCGGTCACGGTGCGCGTGCGAGATGAGCGGGCCGAGGTCGGTCGCCGGGTCGAAGGGGTCGCCGAGCCGCACCGTCGCCATCAGGTCGGCGACGCCCGCCACGAAGGCGTCGTACAGGGGCCGCTGCACGTACGCGCGCGTGGCGGCCGTGCAGTCCTGGCCGCTGTTGATGAGCGCACCGGCGACCGCTCCGTGCACGGCGGACTCCAGGTCGGCGTCGTCGAAGACCACGAAGGGCGCCTTGCCGCCGAGCTCCAGGTGGAGCCGCTTGACGGTGGCGGTGGCGATCTCGGCGACGCGCTTGCCGACCCCCGTGGACCCGGTGAAGGAGGTCATGACGACGTCCGGGTGCCCGACGAGGTGCTCACCGGCTTCCCTGCCCGCCCCGGTGACGACGTTGACGACGCCGTCGGGGATCCCGGCGGCGGTGGCGGCCTCGGCGAAGAGCAGGGACGTGAAGGGGGTGAGCTCGGAGGGCTTCAGGACGATGGTGTTGCCGGCGGCGATGGCAGGCAGGACTTTCCAGGCGGCCATCTGGAGGGGGTAGTTCCAGGGCGCGATGGAGCCGACGACGCCGATCGGTTCCCTGCGGATGTACGAGGTGTGGTCGCCGCCGTCGTACTCGCCCGCCGACTGGCCCTGGAGGTGCCGGGCCGCGCCCGCGAAGAAGGCGGTGTTGTCGATGGTCCCCGGCACATCGAACTCGCGGCTCAGCTTGATCGGCTTGCCGCACTGCAGGGACTCGGCCCGCGCCAGCTCATCGGCGCGTGCGGAGAGCTCGGCGGCGAAGCGGTGCATGGCGTCGGAGCGCTCGCCGGGGCTCGCCGCCGCCCAGTTGCCGTAGGCGTGCGCGGCCGCTGCCACGGCGGCGTCCACGTCCTTGGGGCCCGCCAGCTCGTACGTGAGGACCTCTTCGCCCGTGGCCGGGTCGACCACCGCGTGGGTACGGCCCGACGTGCCGGGGGTGAGGCGTCCCGCGATGTGCTGGGCGCCGGCCGCGAACCGGTCCCGCGCCTGGAATGTGTGCATGACGCTCTCCTCCGCCGACCGCCCCGTCCCGGGAGGACCGGCGTCGTTCCAGATCGATTTGAGTGCCGATCCTGGCAGAGGGCCGATAGTCCAACAAGTGATTCCGTAGTTGCCATTTGGTTACGCGACGGAATCTGTCGACCAGGTGTCGAGTCGGCATGGAAAAGCAGGGACGGAATGTCAGTGGTGCGTGTCAGGGTGGCGTGCATGAACGACAAGGCGCCTTCTTCGGCTTCGGACACGGCGGAGATTCGCTCGGTGGAGGCACTGCTCTCCGCGCGGCAGGCGGGACGGCGGCTGAAGCCGCTGTATTTCTGGGGGCACACTCCGCGCCGTGACGGCTCGCTCGGCCCGAGCTGTTTCAGCCAGTGGTGGCCCTCCCCCTTCACGTCCGACGGCGTCACCTACGCCACGGCCGAGCACTGGATGATGGCGGCGAAGGCCCGCCTCTTCGGCGACACGGACGCCGAGCGTGCGGTGCTCGCGGCACGCACCCCCGCCGAGGCGAAGCGGGCGGGGCGCCTGGTGCGGGACTTCGACGAGACGGTCTGGGCCCAGGAGCGGTTCGAGGTCGTGGTCGAGGGTTCGCTCCTGAAGTTCGCGTCGGACGACGCACTCCGCACCTGTCTCGCCGCCACCGGCGACCGCCTCCTGGTGGAGGCAAGCCCCCTCGACCCGGTCTGGGGGGTGGGCCTGGCCGCGGACGACCCCGCCATCGAGAACCCGGAGACCTGGCGGGGCTCGAACTTGCTGGGCTTCGCCCTGATGGAAGCGAGAGCCCGCCTGAGCTGATCCCTTGCATGCGCAGGCCGCCGCCCCCCTGTGGGCAACTGGTCCGCCAGGGGCGAGGGGGTACCTCCCTGCTCGGGGGCAGGGTCACCCCAGGGACCAGAACCCCGCGTCCTACGATGACCCCGACCCCCAGGTGGGTCACCGATCAGCCGATCACACCGCGTTCCCGGGGAGGAACCCATGCCCGACAACCCGCCACCGCCCGCCGCGCAGGCGCAGGCCTTCATCGCAGGCCTGCCCAAGGCCGAACTCCACGTCCACCACGTCGGCTCCGCCTCCCCTCGAATCGTCTCCGCCCTCGCCGCCCGCCACCCCGACTCCAAGGTCCCCACGGACATCGAGGCACTCGCGGACTACTTCACGTTCACGGACTTCGCCCACTTCATCCAGGTCTACCTCTCCGTGGTGGACCTGATCCGCACCCCGGACGACGTCCAGCTCCTCACCTTCGAGGTGGCCCGCGAACTGGCCCGGCAGAACGTCCGCTACGCCGAGCTGACCATCACCCCCTACTCCTCCACCCGCCGCGGCATCGAGGAGCGCGCCTTCATGGCGGCCATCGAGGACGCCCGCAAGGCCGCGGCGACGGAGCTCGGTGTGGTGCTGCGCTGGTGCTTCGACATCCCGGGCGAGGCCGGGCTCGAAGCGGCCGAGGAGACCGTGCGCCTCGCCACCACCGACGGCGTCCGCCCCGAAGGCCTGGTCTCCTTCGGACTCGGCGGCCCCGAGATCGGCGTACCGCGCCCGCAGTTCAAGCCGTACTTCGACCGGGCCATCGCCGCGGGCCTGCATTCGGTGCCGCACGCGGGTGAGACCACGGGCCCCGAGACGGTATGGGACGCCCTGACGCATCTGCGCGCCGAGCGCATCGGGCACGGCACCAGCTCCGCCAAGGACCCGAAGCTCCTCGCGCACCTCGCCGAGCACCGCATCCCCCTGGAGGTCTGCCCGACCTCGAACATCGCGACCCGCGCCGTCACCACCCTCGACGAGCACCCGATCAAGCAGTTCGCCGACGCGGGCGTCATCGTCACCGTCAACTCCGACGACCCGCCGATGTTCGGCACGGACCTCAACACCGAGTACGCCGTCGCCGCCCGCCTCCTCGGCCTGGACGAGCAGGGCATCGCCGCCCTCGCGAAGAACGCCGTCGAGGCGTCCTTCCTCGACCGCGCGGGCAAGGACCGCATCACGGCGGAGATCGACACATACACGAAAACCTGGCTGACCTCCTGACCCACGCAAGGCCGACGGCGCGAGTTGAAGCCCGTCCGGCGCTTGAGGACGAGCGCGCCAGCGCGGTGGTCAGCGCCGACAGCGCGAATTGAAGCCCGCCCGGCACTTGAGGACGAGCGCGCCAGCACGACGATCTGCGCCTCAACGCCGACAGCACGATCCAAGCCCGTCCGGCGTTCGAGGACGAGCGCGCCAGCGCAACGGTCTGCACCTCAACACCGACGGCACGAATTCAAGCCCGTCCGGCGTTTGAGGACGAGCGCGCCAGCGCGATGGTCCGAAGCTCAGCGCCGACGGCGCAGCACCCGGCCGACCGCCCCCGGCCCCACCGGGCCGTCCCCGCCACCCACGGGGGCGCACCGCCACCGCCGCGACCGGCCACAATGACCCCATGCGCACCGTGACTGCCGTGGCCCACCGAGGCGACCCCTACCGCCTCCGCGAGAACACCCTCCCCTCCCTGCGCGCGGCGCTCGAACTGGGTGCGGACGCGGTGGAGATCGATGTCCGGCTGACCCGGGACGGCGTCCCCGTATTGCTGCACGACGCGAGCCTGGACCGGCTCTGGGAGCACCAGCGACCGCTGGCCTCGCTGTCCGCGGACGAGGTGCGCGGGCTCACCGGCGGCGGGGTGCCCACGCTCGAAGAGGCCCTCAGGGAGACGGCGGGGCACCGCGTCCTCGTGGACCTGCCGGACGCGACACCCGAGACGGCACGTACCGTCGTCGGGGTCGTCGCCGACTGCGGGGCCACCGACCGCGCGTACTACTGCGCGGGCCCCGACGCGATGCTCGCGCTCCGCGCCGCGGACCCGGACGCCGAGATCGCCCTGACGTGGCAGACCCTCGCCCCGCCCCGGCCCGCCCTGCTCGCCGCGATCGCCCCGCGCTGGCTCAACTACCGCTTCGGCCTGGTCGGCCGGGAACTCGTCGACCGGGTGCACGCCGAAGGCCTGCTGATCTCCGCGTGGACCGCCGACACCCGGCGCACCATGCGCAGGCTCCTCGCCCACGGCGTGGACTCGATCACGACCAACCGTCTCGACGTCCTCACGGCCGAACTGTCGCGGGGCCCACGGGAACCCCGCGTCCCCCGGGAGGCCCGTAGCTCCCGGGAACCCCGACAGCTCCCGGGCCCCCGACAGCTCCGATAACCCCCGGCGCCCCCTAGGGCCCATCCCCGCAACTACCCTGAATTCCAAGGCCGTTGCCCCCGGGACAGCGTCAGGGCCCGCCCCCTCCCCAGTGACGATCCGCCGTACGACACCCGCCGCCCAGGATGGAAACCGAACCCCGGTACCCCGGTCACCCCACCCTGGAGCAGCCCATGCCTGTCCGCGCAGGACTCCCCGCCGCCGTCGCCACCGCGCTCACCCTCGGCCTCACGGCCACGGCGACGGTACCCGCCCTCGCCGACTCCCCCGGCACCGGCACCGGCACCGCCGCCGTGGCCGATGCCACCGGATCCCGCCCCGACGCCAAGGCCCTGCGGGCGGCGATCGCCGGGCTGCCCGACGCCGACGCGACCGCCGCCCTGGTCCGCGTGGGCGGCAAGAACGGGATCTGGCGCGGAAGTTCGGGCGTGCGCGACGTGGTGACGGGGCGCAAGGCGGACCCCGACGCCCGCTTCCGCGCGGGATCCACCACGAAGGTGGTCACTGCGGCGGTCGTGCTGCAACTCGCCGCCGAGGGAAAGGTCGACCTGGACGCGCCCGTCCAGCGCTATCTGCCCGACCTCTTCGCCCCGAACGCCGACGCCTTCCGCAAGCCCATCTCCGTACGCGAGTTGCTCAATCACTCCAGCGGTCTGCAGCCGGGCCGCTCCCTCGGCGAGAACTTCGCGGAGCTGTACGCGCACCGCTTCGACACGCTCACACCGCAGGAGGTCGCCGCCTCGTCCGTGGCCAAGGGACCCGCGCGCGCCCCGGGGACCCGGCAGGAGTACCTGAACATCAACTACACCTTCCTCGGGCTGCTCATCGAGAAGGTGACGGGGCGTACGTACGAGAGCGAGGCCGCCCGCCGTGCCCTGCGTCCCGCCGGCATGCGGCACACCTCCTTCCCCGGCACCGACCCGTTCATCCACGGCCCGCACCACCGCGGGTACCAGGCCGTACCGAAGCCGGGCGGTGGCGGGACGCGGCTTGTCGACGTCACGGACTGGAACCACCGGGACCGTTTCGCGGCGGGCGACATGATCTCCACGACGGCCGACCTGGAGCGGCTGACCATCCGTCTGTTCAGTGGCAGAATCGTGCCGAAGCCACAGCTCAGGGAGATGTTCACGGTGCCGTCCGGCATCGAGGGCGCGGACATGAGCGCGGGGTTCATGCGGTACCGCGCCCCCGATGGGCGGGTGCTCTGGGTGAAGACGGGCAGCCGCTACGGCTACACCTCCATCGTGGCCGCCACCCGGAACCTGGACACGGTCCTCGTCTACTCGGTGAACTCCACCGACGCCAAGAGCCAGAACCAGAGCCCTGTGACGAAGCGCATCGTAGAGGCGGCGCTCAAAGGCTGATGCGGCACTCAGACGCTGAGGCGGCACTCAAACGCTGAGGCGGCACCCAGACGCTGAGGCGGCACTCAAACGCTGAGGCGGCACCCAGACGCTGAGGCCGCCCCTCGCACGACCGCGGCACGGGCCCTACGCGTTCGACCCGCTGTCCACCGTGAACTCCGCGCCCGTGATGGTCCCCCCGCCAGGACCCACCAGGTGGGCCACCGTCGCGGCGATGTCGTCGGCGTGCGAATACCGGCCGAGGGCGGTCAGGCCGCGCTGGTGGTCGGCGGCCTCGCCGTCGGCCGGGTTCATGTCCGTGTCCGTCGAGCCGGGGTGCACGACGTTGACGGTGATGCCGCGCGGGCCCAGCTCGCGGGCCAGGGCCTTGGTGAAGCCGCTGAGGGCCGACTTGCTCATCGAGTACAGGACGATGCCGGGGAACGGCGCCCGCAGTCCGAGGTTGCTGCCGATGCTCACGATGCGCCCGCCCTCCGGCAGGTGCGCCGACGCGGCCTGGGCGCCGACGAACGCGGCCCGGACGTGGATGGCGAGGACGCGGTCCAGCTCCGCCTGCGTGACCTCCTCGAAGGGCCCGTGCGACCACACGCCCGCGTTGTTGACCAGGATGTCGAGGCGGCCGAGCTCGGCGGCCGCCCGGTCCACGGCGGCGCGCACCGCTTCCGGGTCCTCCGCGTCCGCCTGGACGGCGAGCGCCCGGCGGCCCTGCGCCTCCACATCGGCGACGACTTCCTCGGCCTTCGCCTTCCCCGCCGGGCTCACATAGGTGAACGCCACGTCCGCCCCGTCCCGCGCCAGGCGCCGCACGATCGCCGCGCCGATGCCCCTGCTGCCGCCCGTCACCAGCGCGACCTTGCCCACGACGTCCGTCATCCCCAGCCCCACATCTCTCCGTACGTGACTTCGAAGTACGTGACTTCGAAGTACGTGACTTCGAAGTACGTGACTTCCCACTGATCTCGCGTCGATTTCTGTGCTGATCGACACAGAAACTCTCACACGGGCGTACCGCCACGTCAAGGCCTATATTTGTCAGTCGATACAGAAAAAGGAGGCGAGGAGCGTGGCGGGACGCGGACGGCCGAGGGCGTTCGACCGGGACACGGCGCTGCGCCGGGCCATGGAGGTGTTCTGGAAGCAGGGGTACGAGGCCACGTCGATGATGGACCTCACCTCCGCCATGGGCATCGCGTCGCCCAGCCTGTACGCGGCGTTCGGCTCCAAGGAGGCCCTGTTCAAGGAGGCCGTGGAGCTCTACAACGCGACGGAGGGCGCACCGATGACCCGCGCGCTCACCGAACTCCCCTCCGCCAAGGACGCGGTGGAGTCGGTGCTGCGCCACAACGCCCGCGCGGACGCCCAGGAGGGCGGGCCGAGCGGCTGCATGATCGTCCTTGCCGCGACCAACTGCTCCACCGCGAACGCCCCCGTACGGGACCACCTCGCGACGCGGCGGCGGGCGGGCACCGAGATGATGGCCCGCCGCCTGGAGCGGGCCGTCCGCGAGGGCGAACTCCCCGCCGGTACCGACACGGAGGCGATGGCGGTCTTCTACACCACCGTCATCCAGGGCATGTCGGTACAGGCCCGCGACGGGGCGAGCAGCGCGTGCCTGGACCGGACGGTGGACCGGGCGATGGCGGCGTGGGACGCGGTGGCCGGGGCGTCCACGGCGTGACTCCGGTCGCGCGCCCCGAGGCGGGACGCCGTACGCGCCTTGGCGCGGGTCTCCGTACGCGCCTTGGCGCGGACCTCCGTACACGCCTTGGCGCGGACCTCGGCGCACGCCCCGGCGCGAGTCTCCGTACACGCCCCCGCGCGGGTCTCCGTACACGCCGGTTGCGGACGAGCGTTCTCGATCATGCCGCCGAGCCTGCTACAGCCCGACGATGGAGTTCCAGCGCTTCGCGAACTCCGTGCGCTCCTTGGACGTGATGTCCCTCGCGATCGCGAGTCGTCCGCGCATCCCGCCGTCGGGGAAGATCAACGGCTCCTCGGCGAGCGCCACGAGTTCCTTGTCCTTGGACGAGCCGAGGATGTCGCGGGCCGCGGGCACCGGGCACACGTAGTTGACCCAGGCGGCCAGCTCCGCGGCCACCTCGGGGCGGTAGTAGTGGTCGACGAGGCGCTCCGCGTTGGCCTTGTGGCGGGCGAGGTTGGGGATCATCAGGGACTCGGCCCACAGTTCCGCGCCCTCCTCGGGGACGACGAACTCGATGTCCGGGTCGTCGGCCTTGAGCTGGATGACGTCGCCGCTGTAGGCCTGGCAGGCGAGGACGTCGCCCGCGGCCAGGTCCTTGATGTAGTCGTTACCAGTGAAGCGGCGGATGTGGTGGCCGTCGACCAGCTTCTCGATCCGGTCGCACATACGGTGGAAGTCGTCGTCCTTCCACCGGGTGATGTCGACGCCGTCGCCCTGCATGAGCAGCGCGAACGCCTCGTCGAGGCCGGAGAGCAGGGTGACGCGCCCCTTGAGGTCGTCCGCCCACAGCTCCGACACCTGCCGGATCTCGCGGCCGAGGCGCTTCTTGTTGTACGCGATGCCGGTGATGCCCGACTGCCACGGGACGGTGAAGGCGCGGCCACGGTCGAAGCCGGGCGAGCGCAGCAACGGGTCGAGGTACTTGGCGACGTTGGGCTGGCGGGCGCGGTCCATCTCCTGCACCCAGCCGAGCCGGACGAAGCGGGCGCACATCCAGTCGCTGATGACGATGAGGTCGCGGCCCGTCTCCTGGTGGTTCATCAGGGACGGGCTGATCTTGCCGAAGAACTCGTCGTTGTCGTTGATCTCCTCCGTGTAGCGCACGTCGATGCCGGTGCGCTTCTCGAAGGCGTCGAGCGTGGGCCGCCGCGACTTGTTCCTGTCGTCGGTGTCGATGTACAGCGGCCAGTTGGCGAAGACGAGCCGTTTGTCGCGGGCGGAGCGGTCGTCCGCCGCGCGGTCGCCCGGCTTCACATAGGCGGCGGGCACCCCGCAGCCCGCGAGGCCGCCGAGTGCGGCGGCTCCGCCCAGGGCGCGAAGGAGGGTCCGGCGAGCGGGGCGGAAGGGGGCTCGGTTGGCTGGCACCTGGGCAGGATGCCCCGGCGGCCCCGCGGGAACAATGGACGAGGCGTCGAGTGGCCGGTCCGCGAGCCGAGACACCCTGTCCAGATCACGGGCCCGGGAGACCCGGTACGAGCGGTCCCGGGCACGGTCCAGACGGTCCCGGGCACGGTCCAGACGGTCCCGGGCACGGTACGAACCGCCCGGGCCCGGTCCAGGCGGTCACGGGCCAGGTACGAGCAGTCCCGCCAGGTCCGAAGCCGTCACGCGCTCCAGCGGCGCCGCGTCCACAGGGCCCGGGAACAGGCGGTACGCCAGGCCCGACGTCACGTGTTCCGCGCCGGCCAACTCCCCCTGCACCAGCGCCACGAAGGCCCGCCTGCCCGCGAGGTCCGGCTCCGCGCACAGCACGTCGGGGTCCCAGGCGTCGCGGATGCGGACGGCGAAGTCGGCGCGGGGCTCACCGGGTTCGCGCCGATAGCCCCACAGGACGTGGCCGCGCCCGCGCACCAGGACGTCGCCGTCGGTGCGGGCCGCCGCCGTCCAGCACGCCAGGTCCCAGAGCGTGGCACGCCCGCCGGGCTCGAAGGTGTCGACCAGGTCGTGCCCTGCCCGGCCGAGGACCGCGCGGTAGCGCCAGACGTCGTGCGTGCCCTCGCCCGTGGCGAGCGTGAGGTCGGCCCACCAGGCGCGGCGCGAGCGCAGGTCCACGATCATCGGTACGCGCAGTGCGGCGTCCCCCGCGAGGTCGAAGCGCTGCCGGACGGCGCGCGGGTCGAAGGCCGCGGGGCGCCTGCTCGTCCCGTCCACGGCCATGAACCCGGCGAAGGCGTCGGGCAGTTGGTCGAAGGGCACGTCGTTGTACGACAGGACGGCGGGTACGACGTAGCGCACGCCTGCCTTGGCGAGCCGGGGCAGGTCCAGGTCCAGGTACTCGGTGGCGCCGTGCGGGGCGGGCGCCGCGGTCAGGTCCCCGGAGTGCAGGGCGGCGCCCCCCGCGTACTCGAGCTGGGTGTAGTCGCACAGACCGACGAACCGCCACGCGTCGTCGTAGAGCGCGACGGACAGGTCGAGGTCGACCCGCACGCCCTTGGGCTGCATCCAGTGCAGGAACAGACGTACGCGCTCGCTGTCCCCCGGCATCGGCAGCGAACTGCCGCGCGGCACGGAGACGAGCGCCGCTGCGGAGGCCCGCTCGGCGAACGGCACCGGCAGGTCCCGCAGTCCGGCGTCGATCACCGCGACGCCGTACGGCCCGGCGGCGCCGGCGCCCCCGCCCCGGGTCCCGTCGGCCCCCGTACCGTCGTCGTCCCGCGCACCGGCGCCCGCACCGCCGACGCGTCCGCCGACGCGACGGCGGCGGGTCCGCTCCGCCTTCTCGGCGGCGGCGCTGTCGGGCTGCCCGCCATCACCGTCACCGTCACCGTCGCCGCCGTGCTCCTGACGCCCACTCCCGGTGACATCGCCTTCCGAGCCACCGTCCCGATCACCCTTGTGGACACGCCCACCGGCCCGCCCCCGCTCACCAGCACCGGCTTCGGCACCGGCACCGGCACCGGCACCGGCATCAACACCCCGAGCAAGCCTCCGCACCGCCTCCGCCTCGATGAGTTCGGCCACGCGGGACGCCACCCGCGGCGGCAGCGGTGGACGGATGTCGTCGACGGCGAAGGCCTTGGTCACGCGGCCGCGGGGGAAGAAGACGCGTCGACCGCCGGGCTCCGCGCGGACCTTCATCCGGCCGAACGCTCCGAGCAGCGGCCCCACGCCCGCCTGCGGCAGAGCGTGGGCAAGGGCCTCGGCGATCGCGGCGGGCACCATGGTCTCGCCCGAGCGGGCCAGCAACACGTCGAGGCGGCGCAGCAGTTCACCGGGGCGGTCGCGGAGCAGGGCGGCGGCGGCCGTGGTGTCCCAGGCGGCGAGGGCGGCCTCGACCCGGCTCTGCCGTCCGACGTGCCGCAGCCGGTCGCCGGCCAGGCGGATGGCGTCGTGGTGTGCGGCCTCGGTGAGCAGGACGTCCGTGAGCGCCGGGTCGGTGAGCCGGGTGCCGCGCAGCACGGCGAAGGCGAGGGCCACGCGCGCGTGGCCGCCGTCCCGCCGGGACCGCGCCGCCCTGGTGACTCCTTCGAAGGGGTGCAGGACCTCCCCGGCGCGCTTCCAGGCGGCGGGGTGCCGCGCGAAGTCCTCGCACAGCCGCGGGACGCCGAACGAGCCGAGCAGCGCGAGCAGTTCGCGCCGCACCGGGCGGGAGAGCGAACTCAGCCGCGGCGGGTCCAGCAGGTCGGGGTCGCCGCCCGAGCGCACGACGAGCAGGCGCAGCACGTCCGTCGCGCTGTCGGCGTACCGGGCGACGAGCGGCCGGGTCGCCGGGTCGTCGAGGAGCGGGGCGAGCACGAGGGCCTTGCTCTCGCGCAGCGGTATCTCGCGCGGAAGCCAGTCGGCGGCGTCGGCCTGCCGGTGGACACGGCCGAGCAGCAGCACGAGGTCGTCGTGGTCCTGCGGGTTCAGCGGTGTACGGCGGGCGAGGAGCGCGGCGAGTTCGGCCTTGGCGTCGTCGGGCGCGCCCAGGCCGAGCGCACGCAGCACGTTCCCGCCGGCACCGGGCGCGGAAGCGGCGAGGCGGCCGGTCGCCGGGTCGATCCACGGGTCGGTCGGCCCCGCGGTCTCGTACCTGCTGTCGCAGACCGGGCACTCGTACCAGCCGCAGCACAGCTCACAGCAGCCCTCGAAGGCCGCCACGCAGCCCTCGCAGATCAGGTGCGCGCACGGAGTGAGCGCCCGGACGCGGCGCCCGGGCAGGCCGCAGGCCATGCAGGGCTGGTGCGGCTGGGACGCGAGGTGGTCGAGGACGACGGTGGTGAAGCGGTCGCGGGCGTGCTGGTAGGGGATGACGTCGGGGAAACGCCCGAACAGCGGCGCGTGCGTGCGGTCGGAGCCCATCAGGGCGTCGACGTCGGCGAGCAGCCGCATCCCCGTGGCGGCGAGCTCGGCGGCGGGCAGACCCGTGAGCGCGCGCCGCAGCGGGACGGTCAGCAGATGGCCACGGTCGGCGAGTTCCGCTTCGAGGACGACGACGGCGGCCCGCGCGTCGGCGGTCCCCGCGCCCCGTGAGCCCGCGTCGGCTCCCGGAACCTGCACACTCTGCCGGCGCCGCAGCAGCAGCGCGGCGAGGTCGTCGGCACTCATCGGTCGCTCGCCCCCCTCCCCTGGCTCCTGGAACCCCATGGAGTCCCCGGAGCGGAAAAGCGGGGGCGGAGAGTGCGTGCGCTACGGATCTTTTCGCAGAAGAAGGAAGAAGGAAGCACACGACGGGAGCCGCCCCCGCGTACACAACGGTACGCGGGGGCGGAAGGGGCGTCACGCGGTTTTCGGCGGGCGCGCGGAGCGCCCCTTCAGGGGCGCGGGGAACTGCGCGAGCAACCCCCACGGACCCGGGCGGCGGGCGGTGAGCAACCCCCACGAACCCGGGGCGGCGGGCGGACAGCAACCCCCACGAACCCGGGGCGGCGGGCGGACAGCAACCCCCACGAACCCGGGGCGGCGGGCGGTGAGCGACCCGGTGGACGCGCCCGCCGAACCGCTCACGCCGCGCCCGCGGCGCCTAGCCCTCGATCGACGTCATCACGTGCTTGATGCGCGTGTAGTCGTCGAACCCGTACGCCGAGAGATCCTTGCCGTAGCCGGACTTCTTGAAGCCGCCGTGCGGCATCTCCGCGACCAGCGGGATGTGGGTGTTGATCCACACGCAGCCGAAGTCGAGGGCCTTGGACATGCGCATCGCGCGCGCGTGGTCCTTGGTCCAGACGGAGGAGGCGAGGGCGTACTCGACGCCGTTCGCGTACTCGACGGCCTGCGCCTCGTCCGTGAAGGACTGGACGGTGATGACGGGACCGAAGACCTCATGCTGGATGATCTCGTCGTCCTGCTTGAGGCCGGAGACGACGGTCGGCGCGAAGAAGTAGCCCTTGTCGCCGACCCGCTGGCCGCCCGACTCGACCTTGGCGTGCGCGGGCAGCCGCTCGATGAAGCCGGACACCTGCTTGAGCTGGTTGGCGTTGTTGAGCGGGCCGAAGAGCACGTCCTCGTCGTCCGGCAGGCCGGTCTTGGTGTCGGCGGCGGCCTTGGCGAGCGCCGTCACGAACTCGTCGTGGATGGACTCGTGCACGAGGACGCGGGTCGCGGCCGTACAGTCCTGGCCCGCGTTGAAGAAGCCCGCGACCGAGATGTCCTCGACGGCCTTGGCGATGGCCGCACTGTCGAGGTCTTCGAAGACCACGACCGGAGCCTTGCCGCCCAGCTCCAGGTGGACCCGCTTGAGGTCCTTGGACGCGGACTCGGCGACCTGCATACCGGCGCGCACCGAGCCGGTGATGGAGGCCATCGCGGGGGTCCTGTGCTCGACCATGGCGCGGCCGGTGTCACGGTCGCCGCAGATGACGTTGAAGACGCCGGGCGGCACGATCGAGCCGATGATCTCGGCCATCAGGACCGTCGACGCCGGGGTCGTGTCGGACGGCTTCAGGACGACGGTGTTGCCCGCGGCGAGCGCCGGGGCGAACTTCCACACGCCCATCATCATGGGGTAGTTCCACGGCGCGACCTGCGCGCAGACGCCGATCGGCTCACGCCGGACGAAAGAGGTCAGACCCTCCATGTACTCACCGGCGGCGCGCCCTTCGAGCATCCGGGCCGCGCCCGCGAAGAAGCGGATCTGGTCCACCATGGGCGGGATCTCCTCGGACCGCGTGAGTCCGATCGGCTTGCCCGTGTTCTCGACCTCGGCCGCGATCAGTTCCTCGGCGCGCTCCTCGAACGCGTCGGCGATCTTCAGCAGGGCCTTCTGCCGCTCCGCGGGCACGAGGTCCCGCCAGGCGGGGAACGCGTCGGCCGCGGCCTTCATGGCGGCATCCACGTCGGCCTGACCCGACAGCGGTGCCACCGCATACGCCTCGCCGGTCGCCGGGTTGATCACCTCGGTGGTCCGCCCGTCGGCCGCGTCCCGGAATTCGCCGTTGATGTAGTTGCGCAGACGGCGCAGCTCGGTGGTCACTGCCAAGCCCTCCTGTCCAGTGGATGAGACACCCACACTAGTCGCTACACCGACGCTTTCAACATACCCAGCCGCCCAGAACTGCGAAATCCGTGCACCAGGACATGTCACGCAACGAAATTCATCGCTGCGGCCTTGCGGAACAGACGAGACGTCGTGCACAGTGAAGTCGTGGCAAGTCGTAGCGCAGACCCCAGCAGCTCCCGCGGCGGGACGAATCCGTCCGTCGACGCCGTCTCCCTGGCGATCATCGAGCAGCTCCAGGAGGACGGCCGCCGTCCGTACGCGGCCATCGGCAAGGCCGTGGGCCTCTCCGAGGCAGCCGTGCGCCAGCGGGTGCAGAAGCTGCTCGACCAGGGCGTGATGCAGATCGTGGCCGTGACGGACCCGCTCACCGTGGGCTTCCGGCGCCAGGCGATGGTCGGCATCGACGTCGAGGGCGACGTGGACCCGGTCGCGGACGCCGTGGCCGCCATGCCGGAGGCGGAGTACGTGGTGATGACCGCGGGCTCGCACGACCTCCTGGTCGAGATCGTCTGCGAGGACGACGACCACCTGCTCGAAGTCATCAACAAACGGATCCGCGCGCTCCCCGGCGTGCGCTCCACCGAGAGCTTCGTCTACCTCAAGCTCAAGAAGCAGACCTACATGTGGGGAACCCGATAGCCGTGAGCACCAAGGACCTCAGCCGAACCGCGTACGACCACCTGTGGATGCACTTCACCCGCATGTCGTCGTACGAGAACGCGCCCGTTCCCACCATCGTGCGTGGCGAAGGGACCTACATCTACGACGACAAGGGCAAGAAGTACCTCGATGGTCTCGCGGGCCTCTTCGTGGTCCAGGCCGGGCACGGCCGCAGGGAGCTCGCCGAAGTCGCCGCCAAGCAGGCCGCCGAGCTGGCGTTCTTCCCCATCTGGTCGTACGCGCACCCCAAGGCCGTCGAGCTGGCGGAGCGCCTCGCGCACCACGCCCCCGGCGATCTGAACAAGGTCTTCTTCACCACCGGCGGCGGCGAGGCCGTCGAGACCGCGTGGAAGCTGGCGAAGCAGTACCACAAGCTCACCGGCAACCACACGAAGTACAAGGTCATCTCGCGCGCGGTCGCCTACCACGGCACCCCGCAGGGCGCTCTGTCCATCACCGGCCTGCCCGCCCTGAAGGCCCCCTTCGAGCCGCTGGTGCCCGGCGCCCACAAGGTCCCGAACACCAACATCTACCGCGCGCCGATTCACGGCGACGACCCCGAGGCCTTCGGCCGCTGGGCCGCCGACCAGATCGAGCAGGAGATCCTCTTCGAGGGCCCCGAGACGGTCGCCGCGGTGTTCCTGGAGCCCGTGCAGAACGCCGGCGGCTGCTTCCCGCCGCCGCCCGGATACTTCCAGCGGGTCCGTGAGATCTGCGACAAGTACGGCGTGCTGCTCGTCTCCGACGAGGTCATCTGCGCCTTCGGCCGCCTCGGCACGATGTTCGCCTGCGACAAGTTCGGCTACGTCCCCGACATCATCACCTGCGCCAAGGGCATGACCTCGGGCTACTCCCCGATCGGCGCCGCGATCATCTCGGACCGCATCGCCGAGCCGTTCTACAAGGGCGACAACACCTTCCTGCACGGCTACACCTTCGGCGGTCACCCGGTCTCCGCCGCCGTCGGCCTCGCCAACCTCGACATCTTCGAGCGCGAGGGCCTCAACCAGCACGTGCTCGACAACGAGTCCGCGTTCCTGAGCACCCTGCAGAAGCTGCACGACCTGCCGATCGTGGGCGACGTCCGCGGCAACGGCTTCTTCTACGGCATCGAACTCGTCAAGGACAAGGCCACCAAGGAGTCCTTCACGGACGAGGAGTCGGAGCGGGTGCTGTACGGCTTCGTCTCCAAGAAGCTCTTCGAGTACGGCCTGTACTGCCGCGCCGACGACCGCGGTGACCCGGTCATCCAGCTCTCGCCGCCGCTGATCTCGGACCAGTCCACGTTCGACGAGATCGAGGGCATCGTGCGGCAGGTCCTCACGGAGGCCTGGACCAAGATCTGATCCGCCGCGTGATCCGTTCCACCGCGTGCTCCGATCCACGTGCTCCGATCCACGCGGTGACCGGCCCGCGTGCTCCGATCCACGCGGTGACCGGCCCGGGTGCGCCCGTCCGAGTGAGAATTCGGATGAGACTCGCGCACCCGGGCCGCGTCCTTGTCCGGCCCCCGCCATCGAATCCCTAGCGTGCTCCCCAGTGACCGATCGGCCCAGCCTTCGTTCCCCCGTACAGGGGAGGCATCCTGATCCGAACCGAGGTGTACGCCATGGTGGCCCCGCCGGACAACGACGTGCTGTGGGCACGCGCCCTGCACGTCACATTCAACGGCTCCCCCGCCCTCACGGGCGTCTCGCTCGGTGTCCGCGAGCGCGAGATCCTCGCCGTCGGCGGTCCGCGCGGCAGCGGCAAGACGACGCTGCTGCGCTGTCTGTCCGGTCAGCTCCTGCCCCGCAAGGGCGAGGTCTGGTTCAACTCCACCCCCGTGCACACCATGGGCCCACTGGTGCGCGAGCAACTGCGCCGCGACCGCTTCGGCTGGATCGAACCCGAACCCCGGCTCGTACCGGAACTCAACGCCTGGGAGAACGCCGCGCTCGGCCTGATGCTGCGCGGCGGCCACCGGCGCAGTGCCCGCACCGCCGCCCACGAGTGGCTTGAGCGCCTCGACATCGGCAGTTGCGCCCGCAAGCGCCCCGGCGCCCTCACTCAGGCCGAGCGGCAGCGCGTCGCCATCGCCCGTGCCCTGGCCTGCGCGCCGTCCGTGCTGTTCGCGGACGAGCCCACGGCGCCCCTGCACCGCGCCGACCGCGCACAGGTCCTGCGCACCCTGACGACCGCGGCCCGCTCGCACGGCATCACCGTCGTCCTCGCCACCCACGACGCGGACGTCGCCGCCCTCGCCGACCGCACGGTGACGCTGCTCGACGGGCGACGGGTGCGTACGGTGCGGCTGCCGGAGGACGAGCTGGGCGCCGCCGGTACCGAGGCCATGGACACTCCCCCCGGCACCGAGGCCATGGGTACCGCCGCCGGTACCGAGACCATGGACGCTGCTGAGCACACGGACACCGCTGAACACATGGACACCACTGAACACACAGACACCACGGACGCCACGGGGCCCTCCGGCACAGGCACCGACACCGGCGCCCCGGCCGCCTCAAGTACCCCTGGCACCCCCGACTCCGACACCGAAGGCCGGGCCGCGTGCTCGCTCTCCGTCTAGCGCGCGGCGCTCACCCCCTGGTCCAGTTGCGGCGGCTCCTGGTCGCGGCCGCGTCGGCAGGTACCGGTTTCCTGCTCCTGTGCACCCTCGCGTACGCGCTGAGCCACCCGGCGTCCACCGGGTCCGTCCTGCGGCTCGCCTGGTGTGCCGTCCCGCTCGCCGCCACCGTGTACTTCGCCGTCACCGTGGCCCGTACCGACCCCGGCACCAGACCGCGCCCGGGGCTCGCGGCCATCGGCCTCGGACCGGGACGGCTCATGGTGATCGCCGCGATGACCACGGCCGTGGCCTGCACGCTCGGCTCGATGGTGGCGCTGCTCTTCTTCCTGCACCTGCGCGGCGACCTCACGGGCCTGCCGTTCGACGGCGCGGCACCCGGACTCCTCGCCGCCGACCGGCCGTTGCCGCTGCCCGCGACGCTGACCCTGCTCGCACTCGTACCGCTCGCCGCGTCCCTCGCCAGCGCACTCGTGCTGCGCCCGCGCCCGGCCCGCCCCGGCGCCGCGGCCGAGCCGAGCCCCCCGGGGCGCCCCGCCGCCGTACCCGGCGGACTGCCCTGGGGCGTCGCCCTGCTCACCGCGGGCCTCGCCGCCGAGACCTACGCGACCCGTGGCGGCGAAGAATCGGGCGCACGGATGCCCGGCGGCCTCGGCGGCAGCCCCATCGGTGCCCTGGCGGGCTGGGGGCTCACCGCCGTCGGCCTCGCCCTCGCCGGGCCCGCCCTCACCCACCTCTGCGGGAAGCTGCTTCAGGCCGTGCGGCCCGGAGCAGTGCGGCTGCTCGCGGGGCGCGTGCTCCAGCAGGAGGCACGGCGGATCGGCCGGCCCCTCGGCGTGGTGTGCGCGGTGGCGTCGGGCGCGTACACGGCGAGCACGCTGTACGCGGACGCGGGCCGCGGCGACTCGAACATCGGCCCGCTGACCACACTCGGCGCGCTGCTCGTCGCGGGCTGCGCCCTGCTGACCCTGGCCACGGCCGCCGTCGAGGCCAAACACGCGCGGGCGGACACCACGGCGGCCCTGCTGCGCCTCGGGGCACCCGCGACGCTCCTGCGGGGCTGTGTGGCGCTGCGGGCCGGGGCGCTGTTCGCGGTGTTCGGTCCTGTCACCTGGGCGGTGGCGGAGCTGGCCGCGATGCCGCTGACGCGCTGAACGAACACGCTGAACACGCTGAACGCGCTGAACGGAAATTCGTACAAGAATTTCGGCCGTGGGCGATGAGTTCCGTGTCGCGGGGACGTCTAACCCTCCGTAAGACGCACACACGCGTTTACGCGAGACACACGCACCCCACGCGCAACACACCCCCGGGAGACGCACATGTACCAGCAGATGATCTTCGTGAACCTGGCCGTGAACGACGTCGAGGCCTCGCGGAAGTTCTTCACCGACCTCGGCTATCCGATCAACAAGCAGTTCTCCACGGAGGACTGCGCGTGTGTCGAGATCAGCGACACGATCGTCGCGATGATGCTCAGCAAGTCGCACTACCAGCAGTTCACCACCAAGGAGATCGCGGACCCCACCAAGACCAGCGAGGCGCTGCTCGGCCTGAGCGCAGAGAGCCGCACCGCGGTGGACGAACTGGTCGACAAGGCGGTCGCGGCGGGCGCCACCGCGGGCAAGGTCCAGGACTACGGCTTCATGTACGGCCGTGCCTTCGACGACCTGGACGGCCACACCTGGGAGATCATCTGGATGGACCCGACGCAGGTCGAGGGCTGACCCGAAGGCCTCCACCCGGGGTGCATAGCATGGGCGGATGCTGCCTTCCGAAGCATCCGCCCCGCGGCCCGGCGACCGTGAGATCGAGAGCATCGCCGAATTCGACGAGGTGGTGGCGGTACGGGGCTCGCTCGCCGGACACCGCGTCCAGGCCGTCGACCTGACGGACCGTACGGCCGCGCTGCTCGGCGCCGACACCACGGGCGCCGTGTTCCTCGGCTGCCCGATGACGGAGGAGGCCGCAGCCCATGTGCGGGCCTCGGGGGCGCTGGTCTTCCCGCCCGTGCCGGGCCTGCCGTTCGACCCCTACCGGGCGCTCCTGTACACACCCGACGACCTGTTCGCGGGCCTGGCCGACGGCGGGTACGAGGCGACGCCGGACGCCCGCGCGTACACCTGGTTCCAGGAGACCAAGGCCGACGGGGACGTCTTCGCCTCGATGCTGCGCGCCGTGCACGACGACTCCGTCTCCGACGCGCTCGACGAACTCCTCGTCGGCGCCCGGGTCGTGGGCGTCATGGGCGGGCACGCGATGGCCCGCGGCACCGAGGAGTACGCGGGCGCCGCGCGGCTCGGGCGGCAGCTCGCACGGGACGGCTTCACGGTGGCCACCGGTGGTGGACCGGGCGCCATGGAGGCGGCGAACCTGGGCGCGTACGCCGCCGGGTACGACGACGCGATGCTGGACGAGGCCCTTGTGCTCCTCGCCAAGGCGCCGTCGTTCACCCCTTCGGTGACGGAGTGGGCGCGGGCGGCCTTCGCCGTACGGGAACGCTGGCCTTCGGGCGGTGCGTCCGTGGGCATCCCCACGTGGTTCTACGGCCACGAGCCGCCGAACGCCTTCGCCTCGCACCTGGCCAAGTACTTCGCCAACGCCACCCGCGAGGACGGTCTCCTCGCCCGCTCCAACGCGGGGGTCGTCTTCCTGCCGGGCGCCGCGGGCACCGTCCAGGAGATCTTCGACAACGCGACCCCCAACTACTACGAGTCCCGCGGCGGCCCGACCCCCATGGTCCTGGTGGACACCCACCACTGGACCCACCACCTCCCGGCCTGGCCCCTCCTCAAGGCCTTGGCGGCGCGACGCCCGATGGGGGCGCGCATCGCCCTGATCGACAACGTGACCGAGGCCCCGTCAACTCTGGCCGACCTGTCCCACAAGACCTGACACCCCCACAGCTCCCTCTGCGGACAGCCACTCCGCCGCTCCTGCTGTGGACAGCCACTCCGCCCTGCTCGAGCGGAGCCGAGAGCTTGGGGGAGGGTGGGCACAGCCAACAACGGCGGCGCGGCCAAGATCGACGCTCACCCAAACGAGGCCCGCTCCAGCCAGAACTCCAGCAACTCCCGATCCCCCAGCACCTCAACCCGCCCGGAGTCCAACCCGCGCCTCCGGTAGAAGGCAAGCAACACCTCGGTCAAGGGCCCCCGAAGCGCAACATCGGCCTTCTCGTGCCCCCGCCGCCACACGACCCCTTCCTCGGCCAACTCAACAACCCACTCCGCGTCCACCGCGGCCCCCGCGGCCCCGGCGTCAACCGCATGCAGATGGATACTGCGCCCACCCCCACGCAACTCCCCCGCCTTGTCCGCCAAGCCATTCCGCTGCACGTACCGCACGATCTCCAGCCACTCGTCGATCGCGTCGACAGCCACCTCGGGATCCACCACGTACTCGACGCCCGCGGCGATCGCGGCGTCGGCCCGGTGCACAGCCACCTCGTGCGTCATCCGCCGCGCCCAGAACTCGGCGGTGTGCTCCGCCCCCCACGTCCACACGGCCGTGTCGCCGGAGGCGCCCCGCAACGCGGCGTCGATGAGGTCCGCCGTCTCGGCGAGCCAGGCGTCGAGGCCTGCGGGGTCGTCGTCACCGGGGCCCACGAAACCCGGTACGTCCGCCTCGGGAACGTGCCGCGTCGCCCGCGTCCGCACATGCGCCTCGACCCAGCGCACCGCGCCGCCGGTGTGCCGGGCGAGCTCTCCGAGGGTCCAGTCGGGGCAGGTCGGCACGGTCGCCGTCAGGTCCGCACCGACGAGCGTCTCGCGAAAGAGCCCGAGTTGGGCGGCGACTTCCTGGCGGTACCTGTCGTATCCGAGTCTCGTCATGGCCGAACCATAGATCCGTGCCCCACCCCCCGGCAGCCGGGTTTCCGCCGATACGCACCCACGCGGGAGCGCCCGTACCCTCAGCCGAGCACCACCACGTCACCCGAGTCGAAGGCCACCCCCACCGTCTCCCCCACAGCGGGCGCGTCCCGCAGCGCGCACGCCGCTTCGAGCCTCGGTCCGCCCGGGGGCTCCAACCGCACGGCGACATGCGTACCCCGGAACGTACGCGCCGCCACCGCACACGCGAGCCCCTCCGCCGCGCCCACGAGCCGCACTCCGGCGGGCCGCACGAGCAGCCTGCACGCCCCCTGACGCGTCCCGTCCGGCACGGGGACCTTGCCCCACACCGTGTCCGCGACCTCGCCGCTCACCGTCGCGTCGACCACGTTGTCGAAGCCGAGGAAACGCGCCACGAACTCGTCCGCCGGGTCCCGCCACACCTCAAGGGGCGTACCGGACTGGGCGATCCGTCCGCTCCGCATCACCACGACCCGGTCCGCGAGCGCGAACGCCTCGCCCTGGTCATGGGTGACCGCGAGCACCGTCGTACCCAACTCGGCGAAAAGTTCGCGCAGTTCGACGACCAGGCGCTCCCGCAGCGAGCGGTCGAGCTGGCCGAGCGGCTCGTCGAGCATCAGGATCCGGGGCCGGGGCGCGAGCGCCCGGGCCAGCGCGACCCGCTGCTGCTCGCCGCCCGAAAGCGACGACACGGCCCGCTTCTGCGCGCCCGGCAGACCCACCAGGTCCAGGAGCTCCGCGACCCGCAGGGCCTGCTCGGCCCGGGACGCGCCGTGCATCCGCAGGCCGAAGGCGACATTGCCCGCCACATCCCGCTGCGGGAAGAGCTGGTGGTCCTGGAACATCAGGCCGACGCCCCGCTTGTGCGCGGGCACCCCGCTCTGGTCCCGGCCGCCGAGCACGATCCGCCCGCCGTCGAGCCCCTGAAGCCCGGCCACGGCCCGCAGCAGTGTCGACTTGCCGCTGCCGCTCGGCCCGAGCACACACACGATCTCGTGCCCGGCGACGTCGAGGTCCACGGCGTCGAGGGCGGCCCGCGCCCCGAACCGGACAGTGACGCCGTCGAGGCGCAGCAGCGCGCCGTCCTGCCCGGCGTCGTGCGCGGCATCGTGCGCGGCGACGTGTGCTTCGTCGTACGCGGCTCCTCGCCCGGCGTCCGGCCCCGCACCTCGCCCCGTACCTTGCGCGGCACTCATCAGAACTCTCCCGTCGTCCGTTCCGTACGCAGTTGCTCCAGGAGCAACAGCGCCACCGCGCACACCACCATCAGAATCGTCGACAGGGCCATCGCCTGCCCGTAGTTGAGGTCCCCCGCCCGGCCGAGCAGCCGTGCCACGGCGACCGGCAGCGTCGGGTTGTCGGGTCGCGCGATGAACACCGTCGCGCCGAACTCGCCGAGCGACACCGCGAAGGCGAAGCCCGCCGCGATGAGCAGCGCCCGGCGCACCAGCGGCAGGTCGACCTCCCGCCAGGCCCGCCAGGGCGAGGCGCCGAGCACGGCCGCGGCCTCCCGCAGCCGTCCGTCCACGGCGCGCAGGACGGGCAGCATGGTGCGGACGACGAAGGGTACGCCGACCAGGGCCTGCGCCAGCGGGACCAGGATCCAGGAGGACCTGAGGTCGAGCGGCGGCTCGTCCAGGGTGATCAGGAAGCCGAAGCCGACGGTCACCGCGGACACTCCGAGCGGCAGCATCAACAGCGCGTCGAACCCGCGCACGAGCCGCCCCGCGCGCCGGGTGAGCGCGGCCGCCGCGAGCCCGCCGATCACCAGCGCGATGGCGGTGGCGACGACCGCGTACCGCAGGGAGTTCCCGATCGCGTCGACGACGGGGACGAGGAACGCGCCACCGTCGGCCGACCGCAGCGTCTCGTAGTACAGGAAGCCGTAGCCGTCGGGCCCGTCGAACGACCGCTGCACCAGGACACCGAGCGGCAGCAGGATGAGGAGTGCGACCGTCAGGAGCACGAAGCCGAGCAGGCTCCACTGTCCGGCGCCGCGCGGCCGCCGCACCGCCGCCGCGGAGTCCACCAGCTTCAGCGCGCTCTCCCGCCGGCGCACCGCCCACGCGTGCACCGCGAGGACCCCGCCGACCGCCGCGAACTGCACGATCGTGAGCACCGCGGCCGTCGGCAGGTCGAGGAGCTGTGCCGTCTGCCGGTAGATCTCGACTTCGAGCGTCGAGTACGCGGGCCCTCCCAGGATCTGTACGACCCCGAACGACGTGAACGTGAACAGGAACACCATCAGGGCGGCCGCCGCCACGGCGGGCGCGAGCGCGGGCAGTGTCACCGACCACCAGGCGCGCGTGCGGGAGGCTCCGAGCGTCCGCGCGGCCTCCTCCTGCCGGGGGTCGAGCTGCGACCAGAGCCCGCCGACGGTGCGGACGACGACGGCGTAGTTGAAGAAGACATGGGCGAGGAGGATGGCCCACACCGTGGTGTCCAGACGTACGCCCCACAGCTCGTCGAGGAGGCCGCCGCGCCCGACGAGGGCGAGGAAGGCCGTGCCGACGACGACGGTCGGCAGCACGAACGGCACGGTGACGACCGCCCGCAGCACCTGTTTTCCCCGGAAGTCGAAGCGCGCGAAGACATACGCGCCGGGGAGCGCGATCAGCAGCGTGAGGCCCGTCGAGGCGAGCGCCTGCCAGGTGGTGAACCACAGGACCTGCTGGATGTCGGACTGTCCGAGCACCTCGCCGATCCGCCCGAACTGCCAGCTCCCGTCCACCTTCAGGCCGCGCGCGACGATCGCGGCCACCGGCACGGCGAAGAAGACGGCGAAGAACGCGACGGGCAGCGCCATCAGGGCGAGCCGCGTCGCGCTCCCGCGCCGGTCCCGGCGGCGGCCGGGGCCCCCGCGCCCGGCTCGGGGGCCCCCGGACCTGCCGTCCTTGCCGGCAGGCGCGTCGGTTACTTCAGAACGAGCGAGGTCCACGACTTGACCCACTGCTCACGGTGGTCGGCGATCTTCTTCGGCGCCATGGTCTGCGGCTCGTCGATCCGCGCGCCGAACTTCCGGAACAGTTCGGGTGTCCGTACGCCCTCCCGTACCGGGTTCACGAACATCTGGAGCGGCAAGTCGTCCTGGAACTTCTCGCCGATCATGAAGTCGAGGAGCGCCTTGCCGCCCTTCTCGTTCTTCGCGCCCTTCAGCAGGCCCGCGTACTCGATCTGCCGGAAGCAGGTGCCGGTGGCGACGCCGGTCGGGGCCTCCTTGGGCTGCGGCTTTGCGTAGAGCACCTCGACGGGCGGCGACGAGGCGTACGACACGACGAGCGGCCTGTCGCCCTTGGCCTTCTTGCCTCCGGCCGACCCCGAGAACTCCTCGTTGTAGGCCTGCTCCCAGCCGTCGACGACCTTGACGCCGTTGGCCTTCAGCTTCTTCCAGTAGTCCTGCCAGCCGTCGTCGCCGTACTTCGCGGCGGTGCCGAGCACGAATCCGAGGCCGGGCGAGGAGGTCGCGGCGTTCTCCGTGACGAGGAGGTTCTTGTACTGCGGCTCGACCAGGTCGTCGAAGGACTTCGGGGGCGCGAGCTTCTTGTCGGCGAAGTACTTCTTGTCGTAGTTCACACAGATGTCGCCGGAGTCGACGGGTGTGACGCCCTTCTCACCCCCGGCGGGCCGGTACTGCGAGGCGACCTGGTCCAGGCCCTCGGCCTCGTACGACTCGAAGACCCCGTTGTCGAGCGCGCGGGAGAGCAGGGTGTTGTCGACGCCGAAGAAGACGTCGCCCTGCGGGTTGCCCTTGGACAGGATCGCCTTGTTCACGGCCTGCCCGGCGTCGCCGTCCTCCAGGACGCGGACCTTGTAGCCGGACGTCTTCTCGAAGTCCTTCAGGACGCCCTTGGAGATGGTGAAGGAGTCGTGCGTCACCAGGGTCACGGACGTGGAGTCGGACTTGTCGCCGCCCCCGGAGCCGCACGCGGTGACCGCGACGAGCCCGATGCCCACGGCGATCGCCGTGACCGAGGCCTTCTTGATGGTGCTCACGGAAACATTCCTCCTGGGGTGACCAGGAAGAGACGCGGCCCTGCCCGAGGCGCGGAGGAGCGGAGTCCTCGGCGCCCCGGGCAGGGCGCAACAGCTTGAGTGGTGACCGAACTTCCTACCCAGAATGACCTGGGCGAGGTTCAGAGGGTCTGCGGCCGATACCGCACTCTCAGCGCTGTGGCGCTCCCCTGTCGGAATATGAAGATGTCAGTACGCCCGCCAGGGTACCCCCCGGCCACGCCGGTACTACCTTTCGGCCGCCGCGAGCTGCCCGCACGCGCCGTCGATCTCCTGGCCGCGGGTGTCCCGTACGGTGACCGGCACCCCATGGGCGGCGATCGCCTCGACGAACGCCTTCTCGTCCTCGGGGCGGGACGCGGTCCACTTCGAGCCGGGCGTGGGGTTCAGCGGGATCAGGTTGACGTGCACCGGCTTGCCCCTGAGCAGCCGCCCGAGCCGGTCACCGCGCCAGGCGTGGTCGTTGATGTCACGGATCAGCGCGTACTCGATGGAGAGCCGGCGGCCCGAGCGGTCCGCGTACTCCCATCCGGCGTCCAGGACCTCACGCACCTTCCAGCGCGTGTTGACCGGGACGAGGGTGTCGCGCAGCTCGTCGTCGGGGGCGTGCAGCGAGATGGCGAGGCGGCACTTGAAGCCCTCGTCCGCGAACCGGTGGATCGCGGGCACCAGGCCGACCGTGGAGACGGTGATGCCGCGCTGGGAGAGGCCCACGCCGTCGGGCTCGGGGTCGGTGAGGCGGCGGATCGCGCCCACCACGCGGTTGTAGTTCGCGAGGGGCTCGCCCATGCCCATGAAGACGATGTTCGAGAGCCGGGCCGGGCCGCCGGGGATCTCGCCGTCCCTGAGGGCCCGCATGCCGTCGACGATCTGGTGCACGATCTCGGCGGTCGACAGGTTCCGGTCCAGGCCCGCCTGGCCCGTGGCGCAGAACGGGCAGTTCATGCCGCAGCCCGCCTGGGAGCTGATGCACATCGTGACCCGGTCCGGATACCGCATGAGGACCGACTCCACAAGGGTGCCGTCGAACAGCCGCCACAGCGTCTTACGGGTCGTGTCGTCGTCGCAACTGATGTGCCGCACGACCGACATCAGCTCCGGAAGCAGCGCCTCCTGCAGCTTGCCGCGCGCACCGGCCGGAATGTCCGTCCACTGCTCGGGCTCGTGCGCGTACCGCGCGAAGTAGTGCTGCGAGAGCTGCTTGGCGCGAAACGGCTTCTCCCCGACGGCGGCGACGGCTTCCTTCCGCTCGGCGGGCGAGAGGTCGGCGAGATGCCGCGGCGGCTTCTTGGCTCCGCGGGGGGCGACGAAAGTGAGTTCTCCGGGCTTAGGCATGGCCCTACCAGTGTCGCAGATCCACCGACCTGCTCAGTTCCGGCGGCCGACCGCGGCTCCCCGCGGGTGCGACCCGGGCCTCAGCCGGAACCGACGAACGCCACGAGCAGCAGCCACACCACGGGGGCGGTCGGCAGCAGGGAGTCCAGGCGGTCCATGATCCCGCCGTGCCCGGGGAGCAGGGTGCCCATGTCCTTGATGCCCAGGTCCCGCTTGATCATCGACTCGCCGAGGTCACCGAGCGTCGCGCTCGCCGCCACCGCGAGGCCGAGCAGCAGCCCCTGCCACCAACTGCCGTCGTCGATGAGGTACTGCATGCACAGCGCGCCCGCCGCCATCGCGAAGGTCACCGCGCCGAGCAGGCCCTCGCGGGTCTTGCCGGGGCTGATGCGCGGCGCGAGCTTGTGCCTGCCGAAGCGCCAGCCGATCGCGTACGCGCCGGTGTCGCTGACCACGGTCAGGAGCAGGAAGGTGAGCACCCGCCGCGGGCCGTCGTCCGCGGCGAGCATCAGCGCGACGAAGGTCGCGAGGAAGGGCACGTAGAACGCCGCGAAGACACCCGCCGTGACGTCCTTCAGATAGCCGTCGGGCGGCTCCGTCATACGCCAGACGAGTACCGCGAGGGCGGTCAGCGCCATCGCCACCCAGGCGCCCTCGGGGCCGCGGACATAGCCCGCGACGACCATCGCGGCGCCACCCACCGCGAGCGGCACGAGGGGCGCCTTGATGCCCTTGCGCTCCTCCAGGCGGGAGGTGAGCTCCCAGAGGCCGACCACTACGGCGACCGCTATGACGCCGACGAAGGCCGCCTTCTGGATGAAGAGAGACGCGATGATCACCGCGCCGAGCCCCACGCCCACCCCTATGGCCGCCCCGAGGTCACGGCCCGCGCTCTTGCGCTGCGGGGCTGGGGCGGGCTGTGGTGCGCCGGTCATGGGCTCCTGCGGCTTCTGCGCGGGGTACACGGGCGGCACGGGCGGTGTCTCGTCGCGAAACGGGGGGCCGCTCGGCCGAGCAGCCCCCCGGTCGTCGTCCTGGTCTCCGCTCGCGGCTACGTCGGGCACGATGGGCATGGGCTGAGTCCCTGACGGAGTCAGGGCGTCCTGCGCATCGTATGCGGGACCCGCCGGGGCAGCACCCTGGACAGGACCCTGCTCGGGCGCCCCCCAGTACCCGGCTCTGGGCGGCGCCCCCCAGGAAGTGTCGTTCACGGAATTCGGATTCCTCAGACCTAGATCGGACGTCGAGCGGACTCGATCAGTCGTCGAGTGAGCTCGATCAGACCTCGAGCAGCTCGGCTTCCTTGTGCTTGAGCAGCTCGTCCACCTGGGTGACGTACTTGGAGGTCAGGTCGTCGAGGTCCTTCTCCGCGCGACGGCCCTCGTCCTCACCGATGTCGCCGTCCTTGACGGCCTTGTCGACGGTGTCCTTGGCCTTGCGGCGCACCGAGCGGATCGAGACCTTCGAGTCCTCGGCCTTGCTCTTGGCGACCTTGATGTAGTCGCGGCGGCGCTCCTCGGTGAGCTCGGGGAACGTCACCCGGATGATGTTCCCGTCGTTGCTCGGGTTGACGCCGAGGTCCGAGTCGCGGATCGCCTGCTCGATGTTGCGAAGGGCCGTCTTGTCGAACGGGGTCACCACGGCCATGCGCGGCTCCGGCACCGAGAACGAAGCCAGTTGGTTGATCGGCGTCAGCGCGCCGTAGTAGTCGGCCACGATCTTGTTGAACATCGCCGGGTGGGCACGGCCCGTACGGATCGCGGCGAAGTCCTCCTTGGCGACCACGACGGCCTTCTCCATCTTCTCCTCGGCCTCGAGGAGGGTCTCTTCGATCACCACTTGCTCCTGCGTGTCTTGAGTAGGCCCGGCTTCCAGGGATCGGCCGGCTGCGTCGCGTCTCTTTCCTGCACGGTGTCCGACCGGCAGGGCTTTGTCCATCCCCTCGTGAGGGCCGTCCGGCTCGGACGCCGGCCCCTGGAGGGACGTACTCGGCTCAGGCCCGGGAGTCCTGGTCGCCCACGGTCGTGCCGATCTTCTCACCCTTGACGGCCCGCGCGATATTGCCCTCGGCGAGCAGTTCGAAGACGAGGATGGGCAGCTTGTTGTCCCGGCACAGGGTGACGGCGGTGGCATCGGCGACCTTCAGGTCGCGGGTGATCACCTCGCCGTACCCGAGGGAGTCGAACTTCACCGCGTCCGGGTTGGTCTTGGGGTCGGAGTCGTACACGCCGTCGACGCCGTTCTTGCCCATGAGCAGGGCTTCCGCGTCGATCTCCAGGGCGCGCTGGGCCGCGGTGGTGTCGGTGGAGAAGTACGGCATGCCCATGCCCGCGCCGAAGATGACGACGCGGCCCTTCTCCAAGTGGCGCACGGCGCGCAGCGGGATGTACGGCTCGGCGACCTGCCCCATGGTGATGGCGGTCTGCACGCGGCAGCCGATGCCCTCCTTCTCCAGGAAGTCCTGGAGGGCCAGGCAGTTCATGACCGTGCCGAGCATGCCCATGTAGTCGGAGCGGGCCCGGTCCATGCCGCGCTGCTGCAGTTCGGCGCCGCGGAAGAAGTTGCCGCCGCCGATGACGACGGCGATCTGCGCGCCGTCCCGCACGACGGCCGCGATCTCGCGGGCGATCTTGTGCACCACATCGGGGTCGACGCCGAGGCCGCCGCCTCCGGCGAACGCCTCGCCGGACAGCTTCAGCAGGAAGCGCCCGGCTACTTTGCCGTCGTCACTCTTGTTGTCGGCCTTGGTCATGGAGTTCTCCTTGTGGTGCACATACGAAGAGGCCATTGCCGGTGGGGTGGTGTTCATCCCATGCGCGGCAATGGCCTCCTCGTCAGTTCTTTCGGTCGTCCGCCGCGTGCGCTGGCCCGGGGTCCGGGTTCCTCGCATGCGGCGTCACGCCCGTCGCGTACGCCGCTGCGCGTACGCGGGCGACCGCGGTAGACCCTAGCGGGCCGCACCGTCAATCGTGGTACGGACTCAGATGCCGACCTTGATGCGCGCGAAGCGCTTCAGGGTGACACCGGCCTCCTGGAGGACCTTCTCGACGGACTTCTTGTTGTCGAGGGCGTAGGGCTGACCCAGGAGCGTGGCGTCCTTGAAGAAGCCGTTGAGGCGACCCTCGACGATCTTCGGTAGGGCGGCCTCGGGCTTGCCCTCGGCGCGGGTGGTCTCCTCGGCGACGCGACGCTCGGCCTCGACGACGTCGGCCGGCACGTCCTCCTTGGAGAGGTACTTCGGCGCGAAGGCGGCGATGTGCTGGGCGATGCCCTTGGCGACCTCGGCGTTGGCCTTGTCCAGCTCGACGAGCACACCGATCTGCGGGGGCAGGTCGGGCATCGTGCGGTGCATGTACGCGGAGACATAGCCGTCGCCGAACTGCGCGAAGCGGTCCAGGACGATCTTCTCGCCGAGGTTGGCGTTGGCCTCGTCGACGTACGCCTGGACCGTCTTGCCGGCCTCGATCTCGGAGGCAAGCAGCGCCTCGATGTCGGCCGGGTTGGTCTTGGCGACGTGCGCGGCGAGCGCGCCCGCGACAGCCTGGAACTTCTCACCCTTGGCGACGAAGTCCGTCTCGCACTTGAGCTCGACGATGACGCCGGTGGAGTTGTCGTCGGCGATCAGGGAGACCACGGCGCCGTTCTCGGCGGAGCGGCCCTCGCGCTTGGCGACGCCCTTCTGGCCCTTGATGCGCAGGGCCTCGACGGCCTTGTCGACGTTGCCGTCGGCCTCGTCGAGCGCCTTCTTGCAGTCCATCATGCCGGCGCCCGTGAGCTCACGGAGCTTCTTGACGTCAGCGGCGGTGTAGTTCGCCATGATTCTCGAAAATCTTTCTCGAAGTCGAAGATCTACGGGTGAACGGCGGGGGCCGCGCTCGTGGCACGGTCCCCCGCCGTCAGCAGCCGGTGGACGGGCAGTCGCCGCCCTGCGCGGGCGGTGTGGCCGCCCGGTCGCGCGGCCGGTGCCGGATTCAGGCCTGCTCGGTCTCCGCGGCGGGAGCCTCGGCGGCCGGGGCCTCCTCAGCGGCCGGGGCCTCGGCCGGAGCCTCGACCTCGGCCTCAGCGGCGTCGGCCGGCTTCTCGTCGGCCTTCGGGGCCTCGGCGTCGTCGCCGTCCGCCTTCTTCTCGCCCTCGAGCAGGTCGCGCTCCCACTCGGCCAGCGGCTCGCCCTGGGCCTTCTCGCCCGGCTTCGAGTCACCGGTGGCCACGCCGGAACGGGCGATGAGGCCCTCGGCGACGGCGTCGGCGATCACGCGGGTGAGCAGGGTGACGGAGCGGATCGCGTCGTCGTTGCCCGGGATCTTGTAGTCGACCTCGTCGGGGTCGCAGTTGGTGTCGAGGATGGCGACGACCGGGATGTTGAGCTTCCGGGCCTCGCCGACCGCGATGTGCTCCTTCTTGGTGTCCACGATCCAGACGGCGCTGGGCACCTTCTGCATCTCGCGGATACCGCCGAGGGTCTTCTCCAGCTTGGCCTTCTCGCGGGAGAGGACGAGCAGCTCCTTCTTGGTGAGGCCGGAGGCGGCCACATCCTCGAAGTCGATCTGCTCGAGCTCCTTGAGGCGCTGCAGACGCTTGTAGACGGTCGAGAAGTTGGTGAGCATGCCGCCCAGCCAGCGCTGGTTGACGTAGGGCATGCCGACACGGGTGGCCTGCTCCGCGATGGCCTCCTGCGCCTGCTTCTTCGTACCGACGAACATGACCGTGCCGCCGTGGGCGACGGTCTCCTTGACGAACTCGTAGGCGCGGTCGATGTACGACAGCGACTGGAGAAGGTCGATGATGTAGATGCCGTTGCGCTCCGTGAAGATGAATCGCTTCATCTTCGGGTTCCAACGGCGGGTCTGGTGACCGAAGTGGACGCCGCTTTCCAGCAGCTCCCGCATCGTGACGACGGCCATGGCCGTACTCCTTGAGTTTCTCGGTTATGTCCTGACGCCCGGCACGCGCCGTGCCACGTACTCGCGTACGGGACCGAAAGGCGCTGACACCTTTGGCTGCGAAGCCCGGTGTCGGGGCGTGCGAAGTCGACCCGGTGACCCGGATCGCCACATGAAGTGTACGGGACCCGCGGGGTGCCGGGTGACGCCGCTGTCCACAACCGGCTGGTAGTCCACAGATCCCGGCCATGATCCCCGCGAGGGGGCGCCGGACGGGACCGTTCTCGCATGACGTGTGAACGGGTTTTCCGGGCGCTCCGAGTGCGGAGCGTGCTGAGTGTCACCGTGTGGGTGGCGGTTCTCATCGCCCTGACCTGCGCGTCCGTGCGGGCGGCGGGGCCGGGTCCGGCGCCGCCCGGGGACCTGCCCGCCGGACGGGAGGGTCCGCCGGGGGCCGCTCATGGTCCGGTGCCGGATCGGGTTCCGGCCGTCGGGGGCGTATGGCCGGGTCGGGTTCCGGCCGTCGGGGGCGCATGGCCGGTGGGGGCGCGGCCATCGGTGGTACGGGGGTGGGAGCCGCCGGCGACGGAGTACGGGGCGGGGCACCGGGGTGTGGACCTGGCCGCGCCGCCCGGGGCACCGGTCCGCGCGGCGGCCCCGGGCCGGGTGTCCTTCGCGGGGCGGGTGGCCGGGCGCGGGGTGGTCTCGGTGGAGCTGGCACGTACGGGGGATCCGCCCCTGCGTACGACCTACGAACCGGTGCGGGCCACGGTCGGGAAGGGCGACCGGGTGACCACCGGCGAGACCCTCGGCACGCTCGAACCGGCGGCCCGCTTCCACTGCCCCACGGCGTGCCTGCACTGGGGCCTGCTGCGCCAGGACACCTACCTCAACCCCTTGAGCCTGCTCCCCCCACACCTACTGGGCCGACCCCCGCCCCGCTTGCTCCCACTGCCCACCTGACACGGCCGGACCCCCACTCCGCCCCCCGCCGACACCCGCCAGCCACCTGCCACCTGCCGCTTGCCGTTCCGGTCACCCGGACGTCGGCGGGACGGAACCCGCCCTCCCCGGCACAAGGCACAGGGCACAGGGCACAGGGCACAGGGCACCGGGCACCAAACCTAGAAGGGACTAGCCGCGCACACCCCGCAACGCCATGGCCACAGCGGCCTCGATGATCGCCTCGGGCTCCTCGGCCACGCCGAGTTCAATTCGCCGCACGGCGGCGTCCACGATCCCCTGAAGCAGCATCGCGGCCAGCCGCGGCTCCTGGTGCCCCAGGGCACCGAGCGCCTCCACGATCATGGCCACGAGCCCACCGTGCGCGGCCCGGATCTTCTCCCGGGCGCCCGCGTCGAGCTCACTGGCCGAGATCGCCACCACGGCCCGGTGCCGCCGGTCCCCGACCAGCGCGAGCTGCCGCCGCACATAGGCCTCGACCTGCTGCTCCGGCGAGTCCGCCGCCTCCATCGCCGCGGAGACCTCCGCCGCCCAGAGGGGGAAGTCGACCTCGCAGAGCTCTTCGACGACGGCCGCGCGCGAACGGAAGTACTCGTAGACGGACGAGCGCGCAAGACCCGTGCGCTCGGCGAGCGCCGGGAACGTCAGCGCCTCCGTACCCCCTTCGGACAGCAGGGACCGCGCTGCGTCCAGCAGGGCGCCGCGCTGCATCGACCGGTGCTCGGCCACAGAGGCCGCTCGAATCCTTGGCACCCCCCCACTTTACGGACGCGGCGCCCACCAGGGGAGTCCGCCAAGCGGGCACTCCACCCGGCGGCGGGAGCACCGGCGCCGAGAAGAGGCAAGGCAGAGCCGGGGCGCACCGGCAGCAGGGACGATTCAGCGCACCCTTTGCCCGACTGCGCCCGGCGCCCCCTCACCGGCCGAAACTGGCCAACTTCGCCCGTAGCTGCAGCACCGACTTGGTGTGGATCTGGCTCACCCGGCTCTCCGTCACGCCGAGCACATTGCCGATCTCGGCGAGCGTGAGCCCCTCGTAGTAGTACAGCGTGACGACGGTCTTCTCGCGTTCGGGCAGCGTGTTGATGGCGCGCGCGAGGAGTCGCCGCAGCTCACGGTTCTCGGCGACCTCGACGGGGTTGTCGGCCGCGGTGTCCTCGAGCGTGTCCATCAGGCTCAGCCGGTCGCCCTCGCTGCCGACGTGCAGCAACTCCTCCAGGGCGACGACGTTCGCCAGGGACAACTGGCTGAACACCGCGTGCAGTTCCTCCACGGCGATGCCCATCTCGGCTGCCACCTCCCCCTCGGAGGGGGTGCGCCGCAGCCGCGCCTCCAGGGTGGCGTAGGCCCGCTCCACGTTCCGCGCCTTCTGCCGCACGGACCTCGGGATCCAGTCGAGCGCCCGCAGCTCGTCGATCATCGCGCCCCGGATCCGCGTGATCGCGTAGGTCTCGAACTTGATCGACCGCTCGATGTCGAACTTCTCGATCGCGTCGATGAGCCCGAAGACCCCGGAGGAGACGAAGTCCGCCTGCTCGACATTGGGCGGCAGACCCACGCTCACCCGTCCCGCGACGTACTTCACCAGCGGCGAGTAGTGCAGGATCAACTGCTCGCGCAGCCGTCCGTCGCCCGTCGTCTTGTACGACCGCCACAGCTCGTCAAGCGACGTGGGAGCGGGTGGCCGCTCCCGCTCGCCGCTTCGGGCGGCTGGGGGGACTGCCGCCCGGTCGGACCCTGACGTGTGCTGGGGCATGCGTCGCCTTGAGCCGTTCTGCCGTGAACATGGGAAAGTTACCGGAACCCGCTGCCATGGCGATTTTGCGTGATGTGAATGAGCTTGTCCGTCTGATTGCCTGTCTGCACCGGATTCGTTGTGAGCGTAGCGTGACTGATGTGTCGCAGTGTGCGAAGACTATGGGATCGCGCGTACGCAGATACGTTCCGCTTGACGCCCTACGGGCGGTTCGCCGTCGCTCTGCGTGACTGCCCTAGTGCGCCAACTCCTCCTTTTCCCAAGGGCGTCGGCGTGTCATCCGTCCGGCGCAACACGCACCGTCACCTCCCACCCCCGCCCGGAAAGACCGGGGGAATCGTCTGGCGTGTCAACTGCCAGCCGTCGCCCTGTCGTTCGACGAACCCGAGCGAGCGAAGTTCGTACAGCCGGACGACCGCGTCGTCCGTACTGGTGCCCGCGCTCAGCGCGATGTCCCGCACCCCCGCACTTCCCCGCGCGGGCAGCGCCGCCAGCACACCCGCCGCCTCCGGGTCGAGCAGATCCCGCGGCACCACCGGGCCGCGCCGTCGGGGCGCGACGTCCCCCATGTCCCCCACCAGCTCCACGACTTCGGCGGCATCGCTGACCAGCACCGCGTCCCCGCGGAGCAGCTCGTGCACCCCGGCCGAGAGGCCGCTGGTGGCCGGGCCGGGTACTCCCATCGTGTACCTCCCGAGGTCCTGGGCGCAGCGGGCCGTGACCAGCGCGCCGCTGCGGTGGGCGGCCTCCACGACGACGGTGCCCCGGGTGAGCGCGGCGATGACTCTGTTCCTGAGGATGAATCTGCTCGGCGTCGGATGGTCGCCCGGCGGCAACTCCCCCACGACGAGTCCCTGTTCGGCGATCCGCCCGATCAGTTGTGCGTGACCCCGGGGATAGGGCCTGTCCACCCCGCACGCAAGGACCGCCACCGTGGCGCCGCCCGCGCCGAGAGCACCCCGGTGCGCGCCGCCGTCCACGCCGTACGCGCCGCCGGACACCACAACCCACCCGCGCTCGGCGAGACCCGCGCCCAGGTCCGCCGCCATGTGCGCCCCGTACTCCGTGCAGGCACGCGCCCCCACGACCGCCACCGACCGCAGCGCCCATATCCGCAGGGAGGGCCGCCCCCGCACCCACAGCCCCACGGGCCGCGCGTCCCCCAGGTCGTCCAGTTGGGCGGGCCATTCGGCGTCCCCCGGCGCCACGAACCGTGCCCCTGCCACCGTGGCCGTCTCCAGGTCCCGCTCCGCCCGTACCCGTCCGGCCCGCGCCCTCAGCCCCGCCCACCGCTTCGCCGAGACCCCCGGCAGCCGCGCGCCACCACCCCCTGCGGCCGCCCTTTCCCCCTCGGGCCTCCCGTGTCCCTCACTCCCCTTGCCCTCGAACCACGCGTCCCTCGCGGGTCTCCCGTACCCCTCACCCCTCTCCCGGCCCCCGGACCTCGCATCCTCCTCAGGCCTCCCGTACCCCTCAGGCCTCTCGCCCCCGGACCACGCGTCCCCCGCGGCCCCCACATCACCCGCATCCCCCTCGACCAGCCGCCGCAGCACCTCTACGGCCCCCCACTCCCGGAGCCACCGCCCGCCCACGGCATCCCCCGGCTCCAGCACGCGGGTCAGCGCGACACGGGCCAGCCACTCCTCGCCCCCCGGCCACTCCTCGTCCCCCTGCCTCACGGTCGCGCCCCCACCACCATCGGCACCCCGCGTGGCACCCCCGTGCGCAGTTGCAGGGCGAGGGCCACGTCGCCGGCGTCGGGGCGGTCGTGGCCCGTCAGGTCCGCCACCGTCCACGCCACCCGCAGCACGCGGTCGAGGCCGCGTGCGGTGAGGACACCGCGTTCCAGGCTGTGCTCGGCCTCGGCCATGGCGCCGGGGACCGCCTGCCAGCGGCTGCGCAGTTCGTGGCCGGGCACCTCGCTGTTGGCGCGCCACGGTGTGCCCGTGAGGCGGGTGGCCGCGCGCTCCCGGGCGGCACGCACCCGGGCGGCCACGACCTGCGTGGACTCGCCACGCGCCCCTTGGGCCGTCAGTTCGGAGCGGGTGACCGGCTCTACCTCCACGCGGAGGTCGACCCGGTCGAGGAGGGGTCCGGAGAGCCGTGACTGATAGCGGCGGATGCTGTTGGGTGAGCAGTCGCAGTTGTCGCCGGTCACGCTGAGGCGGCCGCACGGGCAGGGGTTCGCAGCCAGGAGCATCAGGAACTGTGAGGGCAGCCGCACCACTCCGGCGCTGCGGGCGATCACGACGTACCCCGATTCCAGCGGCTGGCGCAGGGCGTCCAGGGCGTGGCTGCTGAACTCAGGAGCCTCGTCGAGGAAGAGCACTCCCCGGTGCGCCAGGGAGACCGCCCCGGGACGGGCGATCCCCTTGCCGCCTCCCACCAGCGACTGCATGGTCGCCGAGTGGTGCGGCGCGCAGAACGGCGGGACATCCACCAGGGGCTTGCCGGGCGGCAGCATGCCCGCGACCGAGTGGACGGCGGTGACCTCCAGGGATTCCGCCCGGGACAGGCGGGGCATGATGGCCGGCATCCGCTCGGCGAGCATCGTCTTGCCCGCGCCCGGCGGGCCTTGGAGGAACACGTGGTGCCCGCCGGCGGCGGCGACCTCCATCGCCGTCCGCGCGGACACCTGGCCGACCACGTCCGCGAAGTCGTGCCGCTGGTCGTGGGCGGCGACACCGCCCATACCGCTGCCGAACGCCGCGCCGGGCAGGTTCAGGCCCGCCATCAGGGGATCCGGGCGGCCGGATTCGTCCGGGGGTTCCTCGGGGACGGGCTCGTCGGTGAGGACCGCGATCAACTGGCGGAGACTGCGCACCCCCAGGACGGAAACCCCGGGTACCAGGGCAGCTTCCGCAGCCGTGCACTCCGGGACGACCACCTGTTCATAGCCCGCGTCCGCCGCCGCGAGGACGGCGGGCAGCACACCGCGCACCGGACGCACCCGGCCGTCGAGCCCCAGTTCCCCGATCATCACGACGTCGGCGAGGACGCGGGGGTCGATCCGCTCCGCCGCTCCGAGGACGGCACAGGCCACGGCCAAGTCGAAGCCGCTGCCTCCCTTCGGCACGGACGCGGGGCTCAGCCCGACCGTGAGCTTCTTCTGCGGCCACTCACCGCCGGAGTTGACCACGGCCGCCCTGACCCGGTCCCGGCTCTCCGTGAGGCTCTTGTCGGGCAGCCCCACCAGCGTGAACGCCGCGACGCCCGGCTCCAGATCGGCCTGGACCTCGACGACGACGCCTTCGACGCCCACCAGGGCCACCGAGCACGTACGCGCGAATCCCATCACGCCACCCCCCGGGCGTGCTCCACCACGGGGGCGCCCCGCTCGGGCACGACGACGCCCACCAGGTCGATGCGCACCCCGCCCGGTGGTGCCCCGCCGTGCTCCTGGAGCCAGCGTTCCGCGAGACCACGCAGCCGTTGGGCCTTGACGGGCGTCATCGCCGCCATCGGGTGCTGGAACGAGGCCTGCCTGCGGGTCTTCACCTCGCAGACGACCAGGGCGTCGCCGTCGCGGGCGACGATGTCGATCTCACCCGTGCGGCCGCCACGCCAATTGCGGTCCAGGACCGTCATTCCGGCTTCGGCCAGCCGCCGTGCGGCCAGTTCCTCGCCGTACCTGCCGAGAGCACCCTGTGCGTTCATGTCGGCACCACCTCCGACACCCACGGTCACGTGGTGGCGCCCCGCTGTTGGATCTTGGTGCGTTACTCGCGGGTTGTGGACAACTCCGTCCCCCGGAAGGGTGACTCACCTGCCGCCGGGCCCAGTGCGGGCGGCGGCTCAGCCGCCCGGAAGCTCCAGATCGCTCTTGTTGAGCTCCTCGATATTCACGTCCTTGAACGTGAGTACCCGCACCTGCTTGACGAACCTGGCCGGGCGGTACATGTCCCACACCCAGGCGTCGGCCATCGAGACCTCGAAGAACACCTCGCCCTGGACCGAGTGCACCTGCATCTCGTAGTCATTGGTGAGGTAGAAGCGCCGCTCGGTCTCGATCACGTATTTGAACAGCCCGACGACGTCGCGGTACTCCCGGTAGAGCTTCAGCTCCATCTCGGTCTCGTACTTCTCGAGGTCCTCGGCGCTCATGGCATGTTCCCCTTCAGCCGTGCGTCCCCCTATTGTGCGCCAGCCCCGGGGGCCCCTACACGATTTCCGTGTCCAGGGTCTCGGGCGAGCTCGGAGGACCCTCGTCGAGCAGCTTGCGCAGCAACTCGGCGAGCCTGGTCGGATACACCGTCTCACGTGCCCGGGCCAGTTCCGGGCACGTCCACCAGCGCGCTCCCGCGACACTGCGCCGCTCGAGCTCGGTCAGCCCCGCCGGGCGCGTCACCGTCTGTGTGGTGCGCGCCAGGTAGTACCACTCGTCCTGGTCCCAGCGCCGTCCCGCGAAGGGAAAGGAACACATCCGCCGCCACAGGACGGGGCCGAGTTCGACGTCTGTGATTCCCGTCTCCTCGGCGAGCTCCCGCAGCGCGGCCTGCGCACGCGTCTCGTCGCCCTCAAGGCCGCCGCCCGGCGTGAACCACCAGTCGTCCGCCGGGTCGCCCGGCTCGTGCCCGTGCAGCAGCAGAATGCGGTCGCGCCCGTCCAGGAGCACGACCCGGGCCACCTTCCGCAGCGGCCGCCCCGCCATCGCGCCGGCCCCAGCGGCACCGGTCACCCCGTCCGCGGGCACCGACGGCCCGCCCACAGCCGCCCCCGGCGACACCTCGTCGGACGCCACCCCGTCAGCCGACACCCGCGGCCTCCGTCGTCCCGCCGGACCTGCCGCCCGCGCCCGCGCCGCCGGTAGACCCGGCACCCCGCCGGGTCCGCCTGGCGATGGGCCCGTACGCGGCCCCGCCGAGGACAAGCACCGCTCCCGTCACCACCGCGGCGAGCTGGAGCCGCAGCGGCCCCGGCTCGGACCCGCCGCCGCCGGGCAGACCGTCGAAGGCCGTGGTGGGGTCGAGCATGCCGTCCAGCGGCCAGGCCACGGCGTCGACGCGGGCCTTCACGGCGCTGCGCGGCACGGTGCCGTGGTTCGCGTCCTCCAGGTGCACGCTGGAGTCCATCGAACCGCTGCGCTCGTCACCGAGCAGGAACAGCCGCCCCTCGGGCACGGTCGTGGCCGGAAGGCCGGTCGCCGCGGCATCTTCCCCCTTGGGGAGATACGGTTCCTCGATCTGCTTGCCGTTGACGGTCAGCCTGCCCTCGGTACAGCAGGCGACCTTGTCGCCGCCGACGCCGACGACGCGCTTGATCATCGGCAGGTCGCCCCAGGACTGCTGCCGGAAGACGACGACGTCACCGCGGCGCACGTCGTCGCCGTCGATGCGCTGGGCGAGGACCCGGTCGCCCGCCCCGATGGTGGGGGTCATCGAGCCCGTGGGAACGGTGTACGGCTGGTAGACGAAGGCGCCCCAGACGAAGCCGCCGAGGAAGAGGACACAGCCGAGGGCCACGGCGACCCCCGACAGTGTGCTGCCGAGCCGTCCGTGGCCCTCGTCCGTACGACGCGTCGTGCTCATCCCAGTGCTCCCCCGGCTCGGAGACGACCCCCGCGGCCCCTCGTACCGAGTATGCGAGCGGCGTACGGCGATGACGCGCGCTGTTCCGGACGGGCCGTGGAAGATCGGCGATCTGGGACGGCAGACTACCCGGCGGTACGTCCGCCAGAAACCCTGGAGCCGGGCCCGGAATCCGGGCGTGCGGCCGCCCGGCGGCGGCGCCACAGGACGATCGGCACCGCGCCCGCGAGGCCGAGGGCGGCCGGTGCGGCGCCCATCGCCTGGCTGATGCCCGGCTGGTCGAAGGTGTCGGGGACCGGCAGCGTCGCCCAGCGGGTGGGGGGCCAGGCGATCACGAAGGCGCGGCCCACGACGTTGTCGACGGGCACGGCGCCGCCACCGGGCTGGTTCTGGTGGTAGCGGGAGTCCAGCGAGTTCTGCCGGTGGTCACCCATGACCCAGATCTTGCCCTTGGGAACCGTGATCTTGAACTGGCCGCCCTGGTCGTCGACCGTGCAGGGGGTGTTGCCCTCGAAGACGTAGTTCTTCTCGTTCAGCGCCTTGCCGTTGACCTTCAGCGGTCCGGTGCCCTTGCACTCCACGGTGTCGCCGCCGACCGCGATCACGCGCTTGATGAGGTCCTTCTCGTCGGCGGAGGGCATCAGGCCGATCCAGCCGAGGACCCGCTGCACCGCGTTGGGCTCGGGGGTGGGTTCGCCGTCCAGCCAGTGGCCGGGGTCCTTGAAGACCACGACTTCGCCGCGCTCGGGCTCCGAGCCGAACCACGGGGTCAGCTTGTCGACAAGGACGCGGTCACCCTGCTGCAGCGTGTTCTGCATGGAGTCCGACGGGATGGAGAACGCCTGGACCAGGAAGGTCTTGATGACCAGGGCGAGGACCAGGGCGATTCCGATGAGGAGCGGCAGCTCCTTCCAGAACGACTTGGGCTTCTTGCCCTTCGCCGGCTTCGGCGGCTCGGCTCCCTGGGGGCCCGGGGCGCCGGTCTCGCCGGGAGCCGCCGCGGGGCCGGGGGCCGCGGTGTCCGGTCCGGTGCTCATCCCGTCCCCCGCGGGTGCGGGTACCGGCCCCGCGGAGTGCCCTGGCTGCTCCTCGGGCCCCTCGTGTCCGGATCGTGCGCCGACCGCCACATCCCCCACATCCACTCCTCAGTCCGTTCCGCTGCCTGCCCCGTGCGCGACGCAGGCCCACCACTCCCTTAACGAGCGGGAGTTCCGCAGGGGTCGGGAGGCCGGTATTTCCGTTGCCACCGCCGGAGGCCACCCTATGCGACGCTCCTGTGACGGTGCCCGACCCGGCGGGCGCGTCGGTCCCGCCGGGTACGTACCGGGTTCCTAGAGTTTGCGCCAGTGACCGAACGGCCAGGCGATGACGAGTGCGCGGCCCACCACCTCGTCCTCGGAGACGGTGCCGCTGAACTTTTCGTTCCGGTGAAAGCGCGAGTCGGCGGAATCCGACCGGTGGTCGCCCATGACGAAGAGGCGTCCCTCGGGGACCTTCACCTCGAACTCGAAGGCGGAGGGCTTGTCACCGGGGTGGAGGTACGGCTCGTCGATCGGCTTGCCGTTGACGGTGACCTTGTCGTTCTTGTCACAGCACTTCACGGTGTCACCGCCGACTCCGATGACGCGTTTGATCAGATCGCGCTCGTCGTCGGAGGGGAGCAGCCCGATGAAGGTGAGGCCCTGCTTGACCTGCTTGACGACGACGGGGTCGTCCTTCTTCTTGCCGCGCTCCTCCAAGAGCCAGTTCCCGGGATCCTTGAAGACGACGACGTCCCCGCGTTCGGGCTTGTTGCCGAACCACGGGGTGAGCTTGTCGACCAGGACGCGGTCACCGATGCGGATGGTCTGCTCCATGGAGCCCGTGGGGATCACGAAGGCCTGCACCAGGAAGGTCTTCAGGACCAGGGCTATGAGCAGCGCGACGACTATGAGGAGGGGTACTTCCTTGATCGCGGAGCGGCGCCTGCGGCGTTTGACCCTCCGGGCGAGCTTGCGGCGGTCGGCGCGGCCCGGCAGTACGGGGCCTTCGGTGGGCCGGGTCCCGGTGGGCAGGCGGGTGTCGGCCTTGTGCGTGGCTTTCGTACGGCCGCGGCTACCCATGCGCGCCGCCTGGTGCCGGCACGCGCGCGTAGGCGTCGGGACGCTTCAGTGAGGTCCAGCGGCCGAGCGGCCAGGCGATCCAGTCGGCCCTGCCGATGACCGCGTCCTCCGGGACCATGCCGCCGCCGGGAGACCCGAGGTGGTCGCGGGAGTCGCTGGAGTCGCTGCGGTGGTCGCCGAGCAGGAAGAGGGTGTCGTCGGGCACGACGACGTCGAAGGGCACCTCCGAAGGGGCGTCCCCGGGGAACAGATGAGGCTCGTCGACGGGAGCGCCGTTCACCTTGATCCTCCCCCGTTTGTCGCAGCAGACCACTCGGTCGCCGCCCACGCCCACGATCCGCTTGACGTAGTCGGAGTCTCCGAAGTAGCCGCTGCCGTCGAAGACGACCGCGTCACCGCGCTGGGGCCCGGAACCGAAACGGTACGCCAACTTGTTGACGAGCACGCGGTCCCCCGGGCGCAGGGCGGGCTCCATGGAGCCGCTGGGGATGGCGTAGGGCTGCACCACGAAGGTGGCGAGCAGGAGCAGGACGGCCATGCCCAGGAGGGCGGTGAGGGTGAGGCGGCCGCCCGGGACCCGGCCGACGACGGACGCGAAAACGGAGCGCGACCGCTCCTCCGTTCCCTCTGTCTCCGGCGCCTCCGCGGTGGCGGGTGCGGGCTCGGAGGAGGGGGAGGAGCGGTCGCGCTCCGTGTGCTGTGCTTCGGTGTCCATCGGGGCCAGATGCTATCCGGCCCCGCTGTGGACCCGTGCGAGAGCTCGGCCCGAGGGCCGTGCGCAAGCTCAGTTCTCGCGCTTCTCCTTGATCTTCGCGGCCTTGCCGCGCAGGTCACGGAGGTAGTACAGCTTGGCGCGACGGACGTCGCCCTTGGTGACGAGCTCGATCTTCTCGACGATCGGGGTGTGCACCGGGAAGGTGCGCTCGACGCCGACGGAGAACGAGACCTTGCGGACCGTGAAGGTCTCGCGGACACCGGCGCCCTGGCGGCGGATGACTACGCCCTTGAACTGCTGCACACGGGAGCGGTTGCCCTCGATGACGCGGACGTGGACGTTGACGGTGTCACCCGGGCGGAAGGCCGGGATGTCGCTGCGCAGCGACGCGGAGTCGACGGAGTCGAGCAGGTGAGACATGATCGTCTGCTTCCTCGTTGATGCCACAGGTCATCAACGGTGATCGTGATGAGTGTTTGGGTGCCTTCTTGAAAAGAAGACCGGGGCTCCGAGGAGTCCGGTCTCTTCCGGAAGGGATGCTGATCGCGTCGGGCGGGCGTCGTCTCCCCCTGTGGCAGGGGCGCACGCTGGACGTACAGCAACGGTCTATTCTTCCACGGCCTTCACCCTGCGCCAAAATCGGCCGTCCGGCTCGGGCTCCCAGCCCAGGATCGAGAGCATTTCCCGGTCCTTCTTGTCGAAGGCCGCCGGGTCGCAGCGCTCGATCAGGTCGGGCCGGTTGGCCGTCGTGCGGCGCAGCGCCTCGTCCCGGCGCCAGCGGGCGATCTTGCCGTGGTGGCCGCTGAGCAGGACGTCCGGGATGTCACGGCCGCGCCACTCGGGGGGCTTGGTGTAGACGGGGCCTTCCAGGAGGTTGGCCATGGCTCCGGGGGCGAAGGAGTCGTCGCGGTGGGACTCGGCGTTGCCGAGCACGCCCGGGAGGAGTCGGGCCACGGCCTCCGTGACGACCAGGACGGCGGCCTCGCCGCCCGCGAGGACGTAGTCGCCGATGGAGACCTCGTAGACCGGCATGCGCGTCGCGTACTCGTCGACGACGCGACGGTCGATGCCCTCGTAGCGTGCGGGCGTGAAGACCAGCCAGGGGCGCTCTGACAGCTCGACGGCGAGTTCCTGGGTGAAGGGGCGGCCACTGGGCGTCGGGACGACCAGGGCGGGGCCCGTGTGGCCCGCTTCGTAACCGTCGGCGAGCAGGGTGTCGAGGGCGTCACCCCAGGGCTCGGTCTTCATGACCATGCCGGGGCCGCCGCCGTAGGGCGTGTCGTCGACCGTGTTGTGCCGGTCGTACGTCCAGTCCCTGAGGTCGTGCACATGGACGTCGAGGCGGCCACGCGCGCGTGCCTTGCCGACGAGTGAGACGTTCAGGGGCTCCAGGTACTCGGGGAAGATCGTGACGACGTCGAGCCGCATCAGGCGTCGCCCTTCACGGCACCGGGCGAGCCCTCACCGGCAGCCTCGGACCCGGCTCCGGCAGCCTCGGCGCCAGCCCCAGCAGGCCCAGCAGACCCAGCAGCGCTGTCACCGCCATCAAGCCCGGCCCCGGCGGCATCCCGCGCGGAGGCGATCTCCGCACCGTCGTCGATCAGGCCGGGCGGCGGGTCGATGACGGCCCGCTGCTCCTCCAGGTCGATCTCGGTGACGATCTCCTCGACGAACGGGATCATCACTTCGCTGCCGTCGGGCCGCTCCACGATGAACAGGTCCTGCGAGGGCAGGTGCGAGATCTCGGTAATCCGGCCGACCTCCGTGCCGTCCTTGGTGACGACATCGAGGTCCATGAGCTGGTGGTCGTAGAACTCCTCCGGGTCCTCCGGGAGCTCCTCGGGGTCGACCTCGGCGATCAGCAGCGTGTTGCGCAGCGCCTCGGCGCCCGTGCGGTCGCGTACGCCCGCGAAGCGAAGCAGCAGCCGGCCGCTGTGCACCCGGCCCGTCTCGATGGTCAGCGGGCCGGTGCCCGCCGGGTCGGTGGCGAGCACGGCGCCGGGGGCGAGCCGCAGCTCCGGCTCGTCGGTGCGCACCTCGACGGTGACTTCGCCCTTGATGCCGTGGGCGCGGCCGATCCGCGCGACTACGAGCTGCACTGTGGTGACTCTCCCTGTTGATACGACTACGGGCCGGGGACGGCCCTGGAGCCCTCCCCGGCCCGAGCCGGTGCTACGTGTGGTTCAGTGAACCTGGTCGACGTCGACGAGGTCGACGCGGACACCGCGGCCGCCGATGGCGCCCACGACCGTGCGCAGCGCGCGTGCGGTGCGGCCGTTGCGGCCGATCACCTTGCCGAGGTCGTCCGGGTGGACCCGGACTTCCAGGACGCGGCCACGGCGCAGGTTGCGCGAGGCGACCTGCACGTCGTCGGGGTTGTCGACGATGCCCTTCACGAGGTGCTCGAGAGCCTCCTCGAGCATGCTCAGGCCTCGGTCGACTCGGCCGCGGACTCGGCCGGGGCCTCGTCCTTCTTGTCGGCCTTCTTCTTCTGCGTGATGGCTTCGCCCTTGGGCCCGCCCTCGGCGTCCTTGGCCACGGCCTCGAAGAGGGCGCGGTGGTCGGCCTTCGGCTCGGGCTGCAGCAGCGGCGCCGGGGCCGGGAGGCCCTTGTGCTTCTGCCAGTCACCGGTGAGCTTCAGGATCGCGAGGACCGGCTCGGTCGGCTGGGCGCCGACGGACAGCCAGTACTGCGCGCGCTCCGAGTTGACCTCGATGCGCGACGGGTTCTGCACCGGGTGGTACAGGCCGATCTCCTCGATGGCCCGGCCGTCACGGCGGGTACGGGAGTCGGCGACGACGATGCGGTAGTGAGGCGAACGGATCTTGCCCAGACGCTTCAGCTTGATCTTGACTGCCACGGAAGTGGTGTCTCCTGGTCTTGACGTGGTTGGGCACAACGGGATGCCGCGTGGGGTTGCGGTACTCGAGATGCCCGATGGACGCGTCAGCCGGAGGAGAGAGGGGTCCTGTGCGACTGTCGAGTACAGCTAGCCATTGTGCCATACGCCCACCCGTCCCCACCGCCGCCCTCGACCGAGACCCTCCGGGCCACTGCTCCCGGAGAGCGGCCGGATTCCGGACGGCCGCACCGGCTCACCGCGGGTGGACCCGGCTCACCCCGCTCCCACGGCCACGCCGACCACCTCCGGGATCCTGAAGGGCTTGCCGCAGCCGCCGCACATGATGGGCGCCTGGGCGAGCACCGACGGCACGACGCGGACATTGCGCCCGCAGTCGCAGACCGCCTTCACGCGCACGCCGCCGCCGGACGAGCCGTGCCGGGCGGCCGGTCCGCGGAAGGTGCGTGAGGTGTCCGTCGTGGTGGCTGCCGTGTGCGCCTTCAGGGCACGCTGCAGCCGCTCCATGGTCGGGCGATAGCGCTTTTTCGCTTCGGGGTTGAGGGTGACCAGGGAGAAACCGCTGCTCGGGTGCGGCTCCTCCGGGTGGTCGAGGCCCAGCTCCTCCGCGATCGAGAGGAATCTGCGGTTGTGATAGCGGCCTGCGCGTGAAGTGTCGCGTACGCCGCGGGCGGCGGCGATGCCGTGGACTGCTTCGTGAAGCAGTCGCTCGAAGGAGAGCTCGGCGCCACAGGCGGACGACGATTCTCCGATCAGGGATTCGGGCGCGGCTAGGTCCGGCAGCTCGGAGTGGTGCCGCTGAATGTCGGCCCACGCCTGTGCCAGCTCTGCGGCGAGAACAGGTGGTGTCGTGCTCACGTCGTGACAACGAGCCGAGGTGCCTCCGGGTTCCATTCCGGGGCATCTCAAATAATTTGCACTTACCCGTCAGTTGCCATTGATGCGTCCGGACGAGGGCGGGTGCGCTGATCTGCGGAGAAGCCTCGCAGCTCACAACAAGCCGGTACGTAGTGACGCGTACGCAAAAGGCCGCGCTTCAGGATCATGCGCTTGTCCGGCGTACGGTCCAACTCCGCGCGCCGGGGGGCGTGTTGCGAAGAACCACCGGTCATCACCCCCACGCCTGCGCCCCGGTCCGGAACCCCGGCTCTCGGTACGCCCGTGCCACGACGCTCAGTACGCGCGTGCCACGACGGCGACGTTACCGGGTGCGTCTCCGGCGTGCGGCACCGCCCCGCCGCGCCCGCGGCGAACGTGGCGCGCATGGTGCGTCCGTGTCGTCAGAAGGGGCGGAAATTCACGCTGCCGGGGGGCGCACGACGGTGGCACGCAAGCATTGCCCCACAACCCCTGGACGCCACGACGGAAGCGGAGTTCCCTGGCATACGGGGGGAGCGTGAACGCACGTCGCGGGGGCGGACGAACCGCAGGAATCGGCACGACAACTCTTGGCGGATTGGGGCGCTTTCGATGACACCAACGCTCGTGCACTCGCACCTCCCGCGCGCGGGCGCCCGCCCCCGTGTGGACCGGTGCGCACGCGCGCGTGACTGGGCGGAGATCCAGGAGAGGATGCTGGTCCCGCTCTACGAGGCGGTGTACGCACGGCTCGACGTGGGCGGCGGCACCCGGCTCCTCGGCCTGGGCTGCGGCTCCGGGCTCGCCCTGCTGATGGCCGCGTCGCGCGGTGCCTCGGTGACCGGCGTGGAACCCTCGGCGCCCGAGCGCCTGGCGCTCGCCCGCGGGCGTCTCACGTCGGACGCGTCCGCCGGGGCGCGGCCACGGGGGGACACACGGCTCGTGGAGGGCACTCCCGGGGACGCCGCCGCGCCGGACAGCCCGAAATACACCTTGGTGACCGCGTTCCAGCCGATCGGCTGTGTGGCCGGTGACTCCGAGGGCCTTTCCGTGCTCCTGGAGAGCGCGGCACCGCTCGCCGAACGGGGTGCGCCGGTGGTCCTGGCCGGCTGGGGCCCGCCGGAGCGCTGCACCACCTCGTCCGTGCTCCGGGTGGCCGCCAAGCTCGCCGACCCGCTGCGCTCCACCCGCAGTTGGCGTACGGCGTGCCGGGACGACCTGGAGGAGGTCGCTCAGTACGCGGGCCTCAAACCGGACGGCTCGGGCCGGGTGGCGTGTCCCTTCGGGTACGCGGACATGGACAGCGCGGTCCGGGGCTTGCTGTCCACCGGGCTTTTCGACGCGGCGGTGGGCGCGACGGACCAGGTGCAGGTCGACAAGGAGCTGACCGAGGCGCTGCATCCGCATCAGCGCCGCGACGGCACGGTGTGGATGCCGAACGTCTTCCGCTACCTGATCGCACGCGTTCCGTAGCCCCCCCCCACGAGGCGCGGCCTCAGGTCTCCTTGCCTAGGCGGGGGATCCCGGCCACGCGGTAGGCCTCGGCCTCCTCCAGCGTCTCGCTCCGCAGGAGGGCGGCGGCCAGGGCGTCCAGGCGCTCACGGTGGTCGCGCAGTTGACGGCAGGCGCTCTCGTAGCACTCGTCCACGATGCGGCGCATCTCGCCGTCGATGGTGTCGAGGGTCCCTGGTGCGGCGGCGAGACCGTAGGCCTGCTGGGCGTCGTTCGGCAGGGCGGAGAGACGGCCGACGCGCTCGCTCATGCCCCAGCGTGCGACCATCCCGCGGGCGATGTTGGTGACCTGTTCCAGGTCGTTCTCGGCGCCGGTGGTGATGACTCCGTAGACGACGTGTTCGGCCGCCATGCCGCCGAGTGCGCCGATGATGCGGCCGCGCAGATACTCCTCGGTGTACGCGTACTTGTCGGCGTCCGGCGTCGACAGGGTGACGCCGAGGGCGCGTCCGCGCGGGACGATGGTGATCTTGCGGACGGGGTCGGCGCCGGGCTGCAACATGCCGAGCAGCGCGTGCCCGCTTTCGTGGTACGCGGTGCGGCGGCGCTCCTCGTCGGGCATCACCAGCGGCCGCTCGGCACCGAGCTGCACCTTTTCGAGGGCTTCGGAGAGGTCGGACTGCGTCACCGGGCGCTGTTTGCGCTTCACGGCGAGCAGGGCGGCTTCGTTGGCGAGGTTGGCGAGGTCGGCTCCGGTCATGCCGGGGGTGGTGCGGGCGACCTGGGCCAGGTCGACGCCGTCGGCGAGCGGAATGGTCCGGGTATGGATCTTGAGAATGGCCTCGCGGCCGCCCCGGTCCGGCGGGGACACATTGACCACCCGGTCGAAGCGGCCCGGCCGGGTCAGAGCGGGGTCGAGGATGTCGGCGCGGTTGGTGGCGGCGATGACGATGACACCTTCGGAGCCGGAGAAACCATCCATCTCGGTGAGAATCTGGTTGAGCGTCTGCTCGCGCTCGTCATGCCCGCCCATGCCGCTGCCGCCGCCGCGGGCCCGCCCGATGGTGTCGATCTCGTCGATGAAGATGATGGACGGCGCGACCTTGCGGGCCTCGGCGAACAGCTCACGTACCCGCGAAGCGCCCACGCCCACGATCATCTCGATGAACTCCGAGGCGGAAGCCGAGAAGAACGGCACCCCGGCCTCACCGGCGACGGCCCGCGCGAGCAGCGTCTTCCCGGTCCCGGGCGGTCCGGCGAGCAGCACACCGCCGGGCATCCGCGCCCCCATGGCCCGGTAGTCGTCAGGATTCTTCAAGAAATCAACAACGTCGTTCAACTCCCCCTCGACCTCGTCGATACCGGCGACGTCCGCGAAGGTCGTCCGCTTCTTGCCTGGTTCGAGCTCGACGGGTTTCGGCGGCTGCTTGCGCCCGAGCATGCCGCCCGCACCACCCATGCGCGAGGCCATGCGCCGAGCGATAAAGATCCACAGGACCACCAACAACAGCATCGGCGCCAACGAGATCAACAGATTGGAGAGAAAACTGCGCTCCTGCACCACCGGCTCGGCGGTGACCGTGACGTCGTGCTCGGTCAGGTCACTCCACAGCTTGTCGTCGGCGAACTCGGGCCGCTGGGTGGTGAATTTGGTGTAAGAGTCACCGCCGTCGGGCTCCTTCCGTTCCTCCTTCAACTGCCCCTGAATGGAGTCGCCCTTGGAGTAGATCTTCGAGACGTTCCCGGAGTCGACCTGTTTACTGAATTCCGTGTACGAGATGGTCGGCTCGTCGCCGTCACCGAAGAACGAGAGCACGAGGTTGGCGACGAGATAGACGACCAGAGCGGCAAGAACGAGCCCGCCCCAGCCCCCCGGCGGCCTGCGCCTTGACGGCGGCGTGGGAGCGGGCTCCGGAGCGCCCTCGGAGCGCCACGGCTGCTCGGGCTTCTGACGCGGCGGCACGGGGTTGCTCATATCCGGACGCTACGACACAAAAAGCCCAGCGGCACGCGGTAAGCCCCCACGCACCACCCCAGCCCTACGCCCCCTCGGCAGCCCGCACACACGACAACCCACACACGACAACCCACACATGGCGCGCCCGCACACAAGGCAACCCCAACCACACCCAAGACAAGCCCAACCACACCCAAGACAAACGCAGCAACACACAAGACAAACGGATGGGTGCCACACACGAGACAAGTCCAGGCACACAAACACCTGGGGCGCCCCGCCGAACGGCAGGACGCCCCAAAGGCGATGGCAGGACACCAGAGGCGCCGGACGGACGGACGCGACGCCCGAGCCGCACTCAGCCCATGAACTTCTTGAACTCGTCCGGCAGCTCGAAGTCCTTACCGGCCTGCCCGGGCGGCAGCCCGAACGCACCGCCCGCGGCGGCTTCCTCGGTGGCGGCGCGCCGCGCGGCGGCCTCCTCCTCCTGCTGCTTGCGCTTCATCGGGTTGCCGGAGCGCTGCTTGCCCTTGGCCTGCTTCTGCTTCTTCTTCTGCTTGCCGGGGCCGCCACCCATGCCCGGCATCCCGGGCATACCCGGCATCCCGCCGCCCTGGGCCATGCGGGACATCATCTTGCGGGCCTCGAAGAACCGCTCGACCAGGTTCTTCACGGCGCTGACCTCGACGCCGGAGCCCTTGGCGATACGAGCCCGCCGCGAGCCGTTGATGAGGGTCGGCTCCTGGCGCTCGGCCGGGGTCATGGACTTGATGATGGCGGCAGTCCTGTCGACATCCCGCTCATCGAGATTGTTGATCTGGTCCTTGATCTGCCCCATGCCGGGCAGCATCCCGAGCAGCTTGCTGATGCTGCCCATCTTCCTGACCTGCTCCATCTGGGCCAGGAAGTCATCGAGCGTGAAGTCCTTCCCGCCCTTGCTGCTCGCCAGCTTGGAGGCCATCTTCTCGGCCTCTTGCTGCGAGAAGGTCTGCTCGGCCTTCTCGATGAGCGTGAGCATGTCGCCCATGCCGAGGATGCGGGACGCCATGCGGTCCGGGTGGAACGCGTCGAAGTCGTCCAGCTTCTCGCCGTTGGAGGCGAACATGATCTGGCGCCCGGTGACGTGGGCGATCGAGAGGGCGGCACCGCCGCGGGCGTCGCCGTCGAGCTTCGAGAGGACGACGCCGTCGAAGCCGACGCCGTCGCGGAAGGCCTCCGCCGTGTTCACGGCGTCCTGACCGATCATCGCGTCGACGACGAACAGGACCTCGTCCGGGCTGACGGCGTCGCGGATGTCCGCGGCCTGCCGCATCAGCTCCTGGTCGATGCCGAGGCGGCCCGCGGTGTCGACGATGACGACGTCGTACTGCTTGGTCCGCGCGAACTCGATCGAGTCCTTGGCGACCTGGACCGGGTCACCGACGCCGTTGCCAGGCTGCGGGGCGTAGACGCCGACGCCCGCGCGCTCGGCGACGACCGACAACTGGTTCACGGCGTTCGGACGCTGCAGGTCACAGGCGACGAGCAGCGGGGAGTGGCCCTGGCTCTTCAGCCAGCGGCCGAGCTTGCCGGCCAGCGTGGTCTTACCGGCGCCCTGGAGGCCGGCCAGCATGATGACCGTCGGCGGGTTCTTGGCGAACCTCAGCCGTCGCGTCTCGCCGCCCAGAATGCCAATGAGCTCCTCATTGACGATCTTGATGACCTGCTGGGCGGGGTTGAGGGCCGCGGAGACCTCGGCGCCGGTCGCGCGCTCCTTGATCTGCTTGATGAAGGCGCGGACCACCGGGAGGGCGACGTCTGCTTCCAGCAGGGCGATGCGGATCTCGCGCGCCGTGGCGTCGATGTCCGCCTCGCTCAGGCGACCCTTGCCGCGGAGGTTCTTGAATGTCGCTGCGAGGCGATCGGAAAGAGTGTCGAACACGGCGGTCGCGAATCCTCGGGATCGGGGGCGGGCGGACGGGTCGCCCTCCAGGGTATCTGCCTCCCCCGCCCGGGGACCCCCTCCGCCCCCGGTTCACCCTGACCGCCCGCACTCTCTGCCCCATCCGGCCACGCGCGGCACGGGGCCGCAGCAGCGTGCCCCCTCTACCCACATGACGGCTGCCGTCGCCATGGGCTACACCCCTCCGCCCACAGAACGGGCACCCGGCACATGGGCTGTGCCCACCCTCCCCCAAGCTCTCGGCTCCGCTCGAGCAGGGAGGTACCCCCCTCGCCCCTGGCGGACCAGTTGCGAGCGCAGCGTGCCAAGCAACACACTTACGGCGCGATGAAACCAGGCAGTGTCCACTACGCGAGCACGGCCATACCGCCACGACCCCGCCACCCCCACAGACGGAAAGGCGAAAACCGTCAGCGCAGGCGGCGCCACGACCCGCCACCCCCACAACCGGAAAGGCGAAAACGACCGTCAGCACAGCCGGCGGCCAGCCCTCACCGCCGCAGAGCCACCTCCACAGCCCGAGCCACCTCCGCAGCCCGCTCCCCCGCCAACGGCCCCCCGTCCACCCCTGTCACGTAGAAGGCGTCCACCGCATTGGCCCCCCACGTAGACACATGCGCACTGCGCACCCACACCCCGGCCGCCTCCAACGCCCGCCCGATCCGATGCAGCAGCCCCGGCGCATCCTGGGCCCGCACCTCGATCACCGTCGCCCGCCGCGACCCCACCGAGGCCACGGCCACCCGAGCGGGCGGCGCCACGGCCCCGCGCCGCCGCGGATAGGCGGCATCCCGCTCGGCGAGCCGCGCGGCGATGTCCAGCGACCCGTCCAGAGCACGGACAAGATCGGCCCGCAGCCGTGAGGCCTCCGGCAGCGACCCGTACTCCGCGGCGACCCGCCACTGCAGCATCAGCACAGCCCCGGCCACCCCCTCCGGCAACTCGACGACCCGCAGCTCGGCGGTCCGCACGGTCAGCCGATGCACGGCAAGCACCCCGGCGACGGCGGGCAACACCCCACCCTGCTCAGGCACGGCAACGAGCAACTCCACACCCAGCACCTCAGCGGAGGAGGCCCCACCACCGGAAGCCCCGCCACCGGAGACCCCGTCACCGGAAGCCCCACCACCGGAGACCCCGTCATCGCCCTCGGCCCGCAGAGCCACCACAGGCCCCCCGGTCCGCAGCGCCTCCACGGCAAGCCGCTCCTGCTCCGCACCCCCAGCGGCCACACCCGTCCCGTAAAGCTCGTCGGAGGCAGAGCCCCCGGCCAGCACACCCCCCACCCGCTTCACCAGATCGGCGACCAGCGCCCCCCGCCAGGACGACCAGGCAGCGGGCCCGGTGGCCAGCGCGTCCGCCTCGGTGAGGGCGTGCAGCAGCTCAAGCGTGCCGACCGAGCCCACGGCCTCGGCGACGGACCGCACGGTGGCGGGATCGTCGAGGTCACGCCGGGTGGCGGTCTCGACCAGCAACAAGTGATGGCGTACGAGACAGGCGATGACGCCGACGTCCGTACGGTCGAACCCGATCCGCCCGGCCACGTCGCGGGCGATGACTTCTCCGGCGACGGAGTGATCCCCGGGCCACCCCTTGCCGATGTCGTGCAGCAGGGCGGCGACGAGGAGGAGGTCGGGCCGCCCGACGCGCCGGGTCAGCGCGGCGGCGCGCACCGCGGTCTCGACGAGGTGCCGGTCGACGGTCCAGGTGTGGACGGCGTTGCGCTGGGGCCGGCACCGCACCCGCTCCCAGTCGGGCAGCAGTTGGGTGATGAGGCCTTCGGCCTCCAGGGCCTCCCAGACGAAGACGGTCGGCGGCCCGGCCCCGAGCAGCGTCACGAGCTGCTCACGGGCCTCGGCGGGCCACGGGGTGGGCAGCGGCCGCACGGCGGCGGCCATCCGCCGTACGGCGTGCAGGGACAGGGGAAGCCCGGCCTGCGCGGCGGCGGCCGCGGCACGCAGGGGCAGCACGGGATCGCGCTCGGGCCGCGCGGCCCGGGCGAGGACGACCTCACCGTCCTGCTCGACGACCCCCTCGGCGAGGGGCGACCGCTCGACGGCGCCCCCTCTACCGCCACCGCCGAGCAGCCCCCGCAACCGCGGCCGAGCCCGCCGCGCCCGCAGCACCCGCCCGACCTCGCGCCAGGTCACATCACTGGCGTACGAGACGGTGCGCGCCGCCTCGTACACCTGCCGGAGCAGGGCGTCGGCGTCGAGCAGGCCGAGTTCGGCGGCGACCTGGTCCTGTTCCTGGAGGGCGAGGCGGTCGGTGGCGCGCCCGGTCGTGAGGTGCAGCGCGTCGCGTACGTCGAGCAGGGCGCGGCGGGCGTCGGCGAGGCCCTCGCGGGGTGCGTCGGCGAGCCAGGACGCGGCGACGGCGCGCAGCGCGGTGGTGTCGCGGAGGCCGCCCCTGGCCTCCTTCAGGTCGGGTTCGAGGAGGTGGCTCAGTTCTCCCTGCCGCGCGGCCCGCTCGTCGCACAGTTCGCGCAGTTCGGGCAGCCGTTTGGGGGCCTGGTTGCGCCAGTCGGCGAGGACGGTGGTGCGCAGGGCGGCGGTGAGCCCGAGGTCACCGGCGATGTGCCGGGCGTCGAGGAGACCGAGCTGGACCTTGAGATCGTCGGCCGCGGTCTTCCGGGCCTCGCCGGGGGTGCGTACGGAGTGGTCGAGCGTGAGGCCGAGGTCCCAGACGGGGTACCAGACGCGGTCGGCGAGGGCGGCGATGACGTCGGCTCCGGCGGAGCCGTCGTGCAACAGCAGCAGATCGAGATCGCTACGGGGCGAGAGCTCACCGCGCCCATACCCACCCACAGCAACAAGAGAAACCCCCCGAAGCCCACCGGCACCGGTACTCGCACCAGCACCAGCACCAGCACCAGCACCAGCACCAGCACCAGCACCAGCACCAGCACCAAAGAGCCCCCCGAGCCACCCATCCGTCAACTCGGCGAGAGCCGAACGCCGCGGCGCCCCGGACCGCGCCTCCTCCTGGAGGAGGCGCAGCCGGGCCGCCGCGTAGCCGCTGGGACTACAGAGCATCCGGCCCCCGCTCACCGGTACGCACCCGCACCGCCGTGTCGACGGGAACGCTCCACACCTTCCCGTCGCCGATCTTGCCGGTGCGGGCCGCCTTGACGATGACGTCGACGAGCTGTTCGGCGTCGTCGTCCTCGACGAGGACCTCGATGCGGATCTTCGGTACGAGGTCGACGGTGTACTCGGCGCCGCGGTAGACCTCGGTGTGCCCGCGCTGCCGCCCGTAGCCGCTGGCTTCGGTGACGGTCAGGCCCTGGACCCCGAAGGCCTGGAGGGCTTCTTTGATCTCGTCGAGCCGGTGCGGCTTGACGACAGCGGTGATGAGCTTCATGCGTCCACCTTCTTGTTCTTCGGCGCCACCGACGAGGCGTCCTTGACCGGTCCTGGCACGGCGGGTGCGGTGCGCGGAAGGGTGCCACCGCCCGCACCACTGAAGTCGTACGCGGTCTCGGCGTGCTGGAACTGATCGATGCCGCCGACCTCCTCGTCCTCGTCGACCCGCATCCCGATGGTCTTGTCGATCAGGAGGGCGAGGACGGCGGAGGCGACGAAGGAGTACGCGAGGACGGCGCCGACACCGGCGGCCTGCTTGCCGAGCTGCTCCAGGCCGCCGCCGTAGAAGAGGCCCTGTGCCGTGGACTGGCCGCCGCCGGTGGCGAAGAGGCCGACGAGGAGGGAGCCGACGATGCCGCCGACGAGGTGGACACCCACCACGTCCAGGGAGTCGTCGTAGCCGAACCTGAACTTCAGGCCGACGGCCATGGCGCACAGCAGTCCGGCGACAGCACCGATGGCGATCGCGCCGAGGGGCGAGCAGGAGCCGCCGGACGGGGTGACGGCGACGAGTCCCGCGACCGCGCCGGAGGCGGCGCCGAGGGTGGTGCAGGCGCCGTGCCGGAACTTCTCGTACGCGAGCCAGGCGAGCATCGCGGCGGCGGTGGCGATCTGGGTGTTGAGGAACATCAGCGCGCCGACGCCGTCGTCGTTGCCGAGCCAGGATCCGGCGTTGAACCCGAACCAGCCGAACCACAGCAGTCCGACGCCGAGCATCACCAGGGGCAGGCTGTGCGGGCGCATCGGGTCCTTCTTGAAGCCGACGCGCTTGCCGATCACGAGGATCACGCCGAGGGCGGCGGCTCCGGCGTTGATGTGCACGGCGGTGCCGCCGGCGAAGTCGATGACGCCGAGTTCGAAGGCCCAGCCGCCGGTGCCCCACACCCAGTGGGCGACGGGGAAGTACACGATCGTCGCCCACAGCGCGACGAACAGCGCCCAGGCGGTGAACTTCACGCGGTCCGCGAGGGCGCCGCTGATCAGCGCGGGGGTGATGACGGCGAACATGAGCTGGAACACGGCGAAGACGTAGACCGGGATGGTGTACCCGTCCCACAACTGGTTGATGCCGATGCCGCCGAGGCCGACGTAGTCGCCCTCCCAGCCGATGAGGCTGCCGTGGTCGGTGCCGAAGGCGACGGAGAAGCCGTAGAGCACCCACAGGATGGTGACGATCCCGAGGCTGATGAAGCTCATCATCAGCATGTTCAGGGTGCTCTTGACGCGGACCATGCCTCCGTAGAAGAAGGCGAGACCCGGCGTCATGAGCATCACCAGGGCGGAGCAGATCAACATGAACCCGGTGTTGGCGGCAGACAGCTCCGGGGCGTCTGCGGCAAGCGTGATGCCTGGGGGCATCGGCGTCTCCTCGTCGTCGGATACGGCCCGTGCGGCTCGATGCCTCTGCGGTGCGAGGACGGTGGGCCGGTTATGCGGCACGACATTGGCGGAGCGCGGTTTCGGCCAGTGCCGCTCGATGTTTCGCCGCAGTGACGAAGGAGTCGTACGTGTTACGCGCCGATGAACGAGGTGTCATACGGGTGGTGGCGCGTACCGGGGGGAGAGAGACGGCCGGCGGAGGGGGCCGAAACCTCAGCCGGCCTCCGCGGTTTCCGGCATGTCGACGGCGAGCCTGTCGGTGAGCTGGACCACTTCCGGCACGTCCCCGAAGTCCCGCAGGGCGTTGGCGACGGTCTTGCGCAGTCGGGTGTTGACCCGCTCGGAGCGCACCTTCTTGGCGATGTCCAGGGCCTCGCCCGCGAGCAGCGCGCTCTGCTCGGGCTCCTGCTGGAGGAGGTGGACGGTGGCCATGCCGATCAGGTTCAGTGCGTACGACCGCTGGTGCTCGGGGTCGTTGCCGAAGAGTGTGACGGCGCGGTCCATGACGGGCTCGGCCAGGGAGGCGTACGTGGGGCTGCGGCCCGCCACATAGGCCAGGTCGCGGAAGGAGTGGGCGTTCTCGCCGTTGAGTTCCGCCTCGGAGAAGAAGCGGATCCAGTCGGGCTCGGGCTCGTCCCAGTCGTCCGCGTCGGCGAAGGTCTCCTCGGCCATGCGGACGGCGCGTTTGCAGCGGCCCGGCTGGCCCATTCCGGCGTAGGCGCGGGCCTCCATCGCATACAGCATCGACTGGGTGCGGGGGCTCGCGCAGTCGCGGCTGCCGTACTGCGCGAGGTGGATCAGCTCCAGGGCGTCGTCGGGCCGGCCGAGGTGGATCATCTGACGGCTCATGCTGGACAGGACGTACGACCCGAGGGGCTTCTCACCGGCTTCCTTGGCGGCGTGCAGGGCCAGGACGAAGTACTTCTGGGCGGTGGGTTGCAGCCCCACGTCATAGCTCATCCAGCCGGCCAGTTCGGCCAGCTCGCCCGCGACCCGGAACAGGCGCTTGGCGGTGGCTTCGGGCTGGGGTTCCTGGAGCAGGTCGGTCACCTCGTGCAACTGGCCGACGACGGCCTTGCGGCGCAGCCCGCCGCCGCACTGGGCGTCCCACTGGCGGAACATCACCGTCGTGGACTCCAGGAGGTCCAGCTCCGGTTTGGAGAGGCGGCCCGGGCGGCGCGGCGCGAGCTGCGCCTCGGGCTCACTCACGACGGGGGCGGAGTGGCCGGGCACGAGCCAGCGCTGCATGGGCTCGATGAGGGCGGGGCCCGCGGACAGGGCGAGCGAGGTGCCGAGGAAGCCGCGCCGCGCCAGCATCAGGTCGCTGCGGCTGAACTCGCTGATGAGCGCGACCGTCTGGGGGCCCGTCCAGGGCAGGTCGACGCCGGACACCGAAGGCGACTGGTGGGCGGCGCGCAGGCCGAGGTCCTCGACGGCGACGACGCAGCCGAAGCGCTCGGAGAACAGCTCGGAGAGGATGCGCGGGATCGGCTCGCGGGGGTTCTCGCCGTCGAGCCAGCGGCGGACGCGGGAGGTGTCCGTGGAGATGTGGTGCGCGCCCAACTGGCGCGCTCTGCGGTTCACCTGCCGTGCCAGCTCGCCCTTCGACCAGCCGCTGCGCACGAACCAGGAACCGAGCATCTCATTGGGGCGTTTCTCGGCGTTCGCACCGCTACCGCTACTGCCGCCCACTGGAACGCCCCCATCCCTCAAGCCACTTGTCCGCGGTCCACGTCAAGCCCTAACAGAATGCCGTGCGTTGCGGCGGCCCGTCATGTGAATGTCACCCTTCGAACGGGATACCGACTTGCCTCCGGCATACCCACGGGTGCGTCAATCCCCGGGCCGTGTACTCAACGTAATCCTACGATCACCCTTCCGGCGAGGGCCGATGCGGAAACGCCACCATTCGCCACCCCTTCGAATGAACTCCCGGCCCGCCGCACACGATTGACTTGACACTCCACAACCGAAAGTGGGCGGAGCGGAGCACGCAGGGGCGCGGACCACGGAGTGCACCACCCGTAAAGCCTCCAGACGCCGGTACGGGCCGACGACCATGGACGGCGCATGGCGGCGAATGTCGGCGAGAGTCGAGTTGAACCGGCTTGAACCGGCTTGAGATGTGCACAACGCACTTCAGAGCGGAGAGTCACGGTCCGAATCCCTTACGTAACCATCGCAGAATCGACCCGTTGGAGGGGGCATGGGCTTCACGATCGGCGGCATCCGGGGGACCAAAGAGCCCCGGTCCGGTGTCCGGGGGACGAAGGAGACAGACGCGGCGCCGCGTGCGCCGCGCGGCGCACGGGACCCGCGAGGCGCACGGGGTCTACCGGACCCTCGGGAGCAGAAGGTCCCGAGGGTCACCGAGGAGCCGAGGGCCACCGAGAAGTCCACGGGGTCGACGGAGTCCGCGGAGTCCAGGGAGTCCACGGAGCCGGGAGCCGTCGAGAAACCCGCGGAGCCGAGGGCCGCCGAAGCGTCCACGGAGCCCGGAGCCGTCGAGAAACCCGCGGGACCGAGGGCCGCCGAAGAGGCCGCAGAGCCGAAGCCCGCCGAGGCGGCCAAGGACGCCAAGGACGCCAAGGAGGCGAGGGAATCGCGCTCGGCGTCCTGGCGCCGCTGCCGTGCGGGCACCCCGGAGTGCACGGCCGTCGCCGAGTACACCGGCCTGTGGGGCTGGGCCGCGGTGCCCGGCGCACGCGCCCAGGACGGCCGCTGCTCCTGCGGCAGGGCGGACTGCACGGCCCCCGGCGCCCACCCCCTCGACTTCGCCCCCGAGATCCCGGCCGGCGCCACGCTCGACGAGGTGTCCGCCGCCTGGGCACAGTTCCCCGGCGCGGCGGTGCTGCTGCCGGTCGGCCGTGCCTTCGACGTCCTGGAGGTGGCCGAGACCGCGGGGCGCCGCGCGCTGGTGCGCCTGGAACGCATGGGCGTGCCGCTCGGCCCGGTGGCCGCGACGCCGGACGGCCGCACGCATTTCTTCGTCGCCCCCGGCGCCGCCGCCGAACTCCCCCAGTTGCTCTACCGCATGGGCTGGGACGACGCCGCCCTCGACCTGCACGGTCTGGGCCCCGGCAGCCACATCACGGCACCGCCCTCCGACCGCGGCGGCCTCGGCCCGGTCCGCTGGCTGCGCTCCCCCGACCCGGCCTCCGCCTCGGGCCCGCCGCCCGCCCGCCTCCTCCTCGGCACCCTGGCCTACGTCGCCCACCGCTCACCCGCGTGAGGGATCACCCGCCCGCACCGCTCACACGGAAGGGCCCCGCTCCCAGTCGCACCCTGGGGCGGGGCCCTTCTCCCGTGCCGAGGCGCGGGCCGCGGCTCAGTCGCCGAGCAGCGCGTCCACGAACGCCTCCGGCTCGAACGGCGCCAGATCGTCCGCGCCCTCGCCGAGGCCGACGAGCTTGACCGGCACACCGAGCTCGCGCTGGACCGCGACCACGATGCCGCCCTTGGCGGTGCCGTCGAGCTTGGTGAGGACGATGCCGGTGATGTCGACCACCTCGGCGAAGACGCGGGCCTGCACGAGGCCGTTCTGGCCGGTGGTGGCGTCGAGGACGAGCAGGACCTCGTCGAGCGGCGCGTGCTTCTCCACGACGCGCTTGACCTTGCCGAGCTCGTCCATGAGGCCGGTCTTGGTGTGCAGTCGGCCCGCGGTGTCGATGAGGACGACGTCGGCGCCCTCGGCGATGCCCTCCTTGACGGCGTCGAAGGCGATCGACGCCGGGTCGCCGCCCTCGGGCCCGCGGACCGTGCGGGCGCCGACGCGCTCGCCCCAGGTCTGCAACTGGTCGGCGGCGGCCGCGCGGAAGGTGTCGGCGGCGCCGAGGACGACCGAGCGGCCGTCGGCCACCAGGACCCGGGCGAGCTTGCCGGTGGTGGTGGTCTTGCCGGTGCCGTTCACGCCGACGACCATCACGATGCCGGGGGTCTCCAGGCCGGACTCGGTCTTCACGACGCGATCGAAGTCCGTGCCGACGAGCGCGAGGAGTTCCTCGCGCAGCAGGGCGCGCAGTTCCTCGGGGGTGCGCGTGCCGAGCACCCGCACACGCTCGCGCAGCCGCTCGACCAGTTCCTGGGTGGGGGCGACCCCGACGTCGGCGGTCAGGAGCGTGTCCTCGATCTCCTCCCAGGTGTCCTCGTCCAGGTGCTCGCGCGAGAGGAGGGTGAGCAGGCCCTGACCGAGCGCGTTCTGGGAGCGCGAGAGCCGGGCGCGCAGGCGCACCAGGCGGCCCGCGGTGGGCTCGGGGGTCTCGATCTCGGGGGCCGGGGGCGCCGCGGGCGGCTCCTCGACGACGGGCGCGGACGCCGACGGCTCGGCGACCGGCAGATCGACTTCGTCGATCGTGCGGCGCGGCTCGTCGCGTGGCGTCTCGGCCTCGTCGCCGACGTGCGGTTCGGCCGGCGGGGCGGTGATGGTGGGCGTGACAGCAGGGACAGAGGGGGCCTTCGTACCGGGCAGCCGCTTCTTCTTGCGACTGCCGACGACAAGCCCGCCGATCGCACCGACCACGACCACGGCGATGACTACAGCAAGGATGACGATTTCCATAACCCACCCAGTATCAGTCATGGGCCCTTCCGGCAGCTCTCTTGTACTTTCCTCCAAAGGACATAGGCCACTAGCCGCCATTACTCGGACTAAAGTACGATGGAAGAGGCTGCGTCAACGCGCGTAGAGTCCCCTCTGATTCATCAGCCGTTCCATCGGGCTGATCTCCCCCACCGGCCGGCGACGACGTCGACGCAAGCCGAGCGAGAGGCACGGAACCACCCCTCATGAGCACCACCGCCGAAACCGCCGCACACGAAGGCGCCCTGGAGACCCGCGGTCTTGAACCCGTGCCGGACTCCGAGCGCCACGGCAAGACCCGTGAGCTGTTCCCCACCTGGGTGGCCGCCAACATCAGCGTTCTGCTCCTGACCATGGGCGCCGGCCTCATCGTCTCGAACGAGCTGAACTTCTGGCAGGTCCTGGTCGTCGCCCTCGTGTCCCCCGTGCTGAGCTACGGCCTGGTGGGCCTCGTCTCGATCGCGGGCAAGCGCGGCGGCTCGCCCGGCATGACCCTCTCGCGCGCGGTCTTCGGCCAGCGCGGCAACCTCTTCCCCGGCGCGCTGATCTGGGTCGCCCGCTGGGGCTGGGAGACGATCAACGCGGTCACGGGCGCGTACGCGATCCTCACCGTCCTCGACATCTGCTTCGGGGTGAAGGCGAACACCGCCCTGAAGGTCGTCACGCTTCTCGCCTTCGTCGCCGCCACGTTCCTCATCTCGGGTCTCGGCCGCAAGGTGCTGCACGTGTGCAGCACGTGGTCGACGTATCTCTTCGGCGCGTTCAGCGTCCTGGTGCTCGTATATCTGCTCACGGACACCGACTGGTCCAAGGTCTTCGACCAGCCCGCGGGCTCCACGGCGATGATGATCGCGGGCATCGGGACGATCGCCGCGGGCGGCATAAGCTGGGTGCCCACCGGCCCGGACTTCACCCGCTACCTGCCGCGCACGGCGCCGAACAAGCCGCTGGTCGGCCACGCCGTCGGCGGTGCCGCGATCGTCGTGGTCCCCATGGTCCTGATGGGCGCCGTCATGGCCGTCTCCACGCCGAGCCTGTCCTCCGCCCAGGACCCGGTCGCCTTCCTCGGCGACCTGCTGCCGACCTGGATCGCCGTGCCGTATCTGATCATGGCGCTGATCGGCATGCTCCTGATCAACTCCATGTCGATGTACTCGGCGGGCTTCACCGCGATGACCCTCGGCATCAAGGTCCCGCGCGCGTGGGCGGTCAGCGTGAACGCGATCATCAGCCTGATCTTCGGCTATCTCCTGATGAACGTGGCGACCAGCTTCATGGGCTCGTTCATCTCCTTCCTGACCCTGCTCGCCGTCGCCTTCTCCGCCTGGATCGGCGTCTTCGGCATCGACATGCTGCGCCGCAAGACCTATGACGGCGAAGGCCTGATGGACACGGGGCGCACCAGCGTCTACTGGTACAAGGCGGGCTTCGCCTGGCAGGCCATGACGGCCTGGGCGGTGGCGCTCGTCGTGGGCCTGCTGTTCACGAAGGTCGACTGGTTCACCGGCCCGCTCGCCTCGTCCTGGATCGGGCGCAACGGCCTCGGCTGGCTCGTCACCATCGTGGTGGCGGCGGTGCTGTACGCGGTCCTGCCGCGGCAGCCGCTCGTCGAGACCTCGGCGGTCGCCCCGGCCGCCCGGCCGGACGCCACGCCCACCAAGGTCTGAGCCCGAGTCCCCCTGCGGCCCTGGCTATCTGACGCTTCGTCAGTTAACGTCCCCCTCCACCGTCCCGGTGAAGGGGGACGTTTCGTATGCCCGTCTCAGTCGTTCGCTTCAACCTCGTCGACCCCGTCGCGGACGCCCTCGGGGAGCGCTGTCGCGCCGCCGTTGAGATGGCCGCGTACGCCGACGAACACGGCGTGAGCACCGTCCAGACCGAGGAGCACCACGGAGCCGCCAACAACTGGCTGCCCTCGCCGTTCGCCTTCGCGGGGGTGGTGTTCGGGGCGACGCGGCGGATCGCGGTCACCGTTTGCGCGGTCATCGGGCCGCTGCACGATCCGCTGCGGCTCGCCGAGGACATCGCCGTACTGGACCTGCTGAGCGGCGGCCGGCTCGTCACCGTCGTGGGGATCGGCTACCGGCCCGAGGAGTACGCGGCCTTCGGCGTCGAGTGGACGCGGCGCGGGCGGCTCCAGGACGAACTCCTCGACACCCTGCTCAAGGCCTGGACCGGCGAGGAGTTCGACTACCGCGGCCGCACGGTGCGCGTCACCCCGCGCCCGGGGACCCGGCCGCACCCGCTGCTCCTGGTGGGCGGCTCCTCGAAGGCGGCGGCCCGCCGCGCGGCCAGGTTCGGCCTGCCGTTCTTCCCGAGCGCGCACCTGCCAGAGCTGGAGGCGTACTACAACGCGAAGCTCGCCGAGTACGGCACCGAGGGCTGGACGCTGATGCCCGCCGCCGAGACCCCGCTCCTGCACCTCTCCGAAGACCCCGACCGCACCTGGGCCGAGCACGGCGAGCACTTCCTGCACGAGGCGCGGACCTACGCGTCCTGGCAGTCCAAGGACATCCGCTCAGCGGTGCGTTCGGCGGCGACCACGGTCGGGGAGCTGCGCGCCGAGGGCGTGTACCGGGTCCTCACGCCCGACGCCTGTGTGGCGTTCGCCGAGGGCGGGGCCAGCCTCGTGCTGCATCCGCTGGTCGGCGGGATGCCGGTGGACGAGGGCTGGCGGAGCCTGCGCCTTTTCGCCGAGCAGGTGCTGCCGCGCGTAAAGGAGTAGCGCCCTTCTTTTGAAGAGGGCGGATGAAGAGGGCGGATGAAGAGGGCGACAAACTACTGCCCCGGCTCGGGCATGGGCCCGGGCCGGGGCAGCTTCCTCAAGAGAAGAGGGGCAGCGGGGTTTAGCCCATCTCCTCCAGGGTCTTGCCCTTGGTCTCCTTGACGAACTTGGCGACGAAGGGGATCGAGAGCGCCGCGAAGGCGCCGTAGATGATGTACGAGCCGGTCAGGCTCCACTCCGACATGCTCGGGAAGGTCTTGGTGATCGCGAAGTTGGCGAGCCACTGGGCGGAGGCCGCCACACCGAGCGCCGCGGCACGGATCCGGTTGGGGAAGATCTCGCCGAGCAGCACCCAGACCACCACGCCCCAGGACAGCGCGAAGAAGAGCACGAAGGCGTTGGCGGCGATGATCGCGACCAGGCCCTGGCCGTGCGGCAGCGAGACGTCGTCACCGGATCCGGAGCGGTAGGAGAACGCCCAGGCCATGGTGAACAGCGCCACGGCCATGCCCGTCGAGCCGATCAGGGCGAGCGGCTTGCGGCCGATCCGGTCGACGAAGATCATCGCGATGACCGTACCGACGATGTTCACGATCGAGGTCTCGAAGGAGTACAGGAACGAGCTGCTCGGGTCGTGTCCGATGGACTGCCACAACTGGTTCGAGTAGTAGAAGATCACGTTGATGCCGACGAGCTGCTGGAAGACCGACAGGAAGATGCCGATCCAGACGATCGGCAGGAAGCCGAACTTGCCGCCGAGCAGGTCCTTGAACGTCGACTGGTGCTCGCGGTGCATCGCCGTCTCGATCTCGGCGGCGCGCGCGTCCACGTCCACCGTGGTGCCCTCGACCTCGGCGAGCACCTTCTTGGCCTCGGTCATGCGGCCGACGGAGATCAGAAAGCGGGGGGACTCGGGGATCGCGAAGGACAGCAGGCCGTAGAGGAGGGCCGGGATCACCATGACGCCGAGCATCCACTGCCAGGCCTCCAGGCCGCCCAGCTTGCCGCGCTGGTCGCCGTCCGCCATGTTCAGGATGCCCCAGTTGACGAGCTGGGAGACGGCGATGCCGGTGACGATGGCGGCCTGCTGGAAGGCGGCGAGGCGGCCGCGGTAGGCGGGCGGCGCGACCTCGGCGATGTACGCGGGGCCGATCACGGAGGCCATGCCGATGCCGAGGCCGCCGATGAAGCGCCACATGGTCAGGTCCCACGCGGCGAACGGCAGCGACGAGCCGATGGCGCTGATCGCGAACAGGGAGGCGGCGATCTGCATCACCCGGATGCGGCCGATGCGGTCGGCGACGCGGCCGGCGATGGCGGCACCCACGGCGCAGCCGAGCAGGGCGGTGGCGATGATCCAGCCGAGCGTGTCGGCGTTCACATCGAACTTGCCCTGGATGGCGACGGTCGCGCCGTTGATCACGGAACTGTCGTAACCGAAGAGGAATCCGCCCATCGCGGCTGCCGCCGTGATGAAGATGACATGGCCGAGATGGTCCGGGTGGGCCTCCCTGGCCCCGGGCTGCGGCGGCTGCGCTGTGCTGGTCACGTGTTCTCCTCGGGCCACCGGCTGCGTTGCCGGTGTGGGGGTGAGAGCTCTTCAAGTGGCGCACAACTTCACGCCGCCCACCACCTGAAGGTAAAAGCAACGTTGCAGAGACTATGCCTTCAAGTTTCTAAGTCAATAGGGGGTCTGCTGTGAATTTGGCGCACTCTGAGTGAGATCAGTGTTCAGGGTTTGAACGCAAGGGGAGCCGGATGGGTGAACAGGCTGGGCACAGCGACAGCGGGCTTTAGCGGAGCCGCTGGCTGATCACCTTGGAGACGCCGTCACCCTGCATGGACACGCCGTACAGCGCGTCCGCGACCTCCATGGTCCGCTTCTGGTGCGTGATCACGATGAGCTGCGACGCCTCCTGCAGCTCCTGCATGATGCGGATGAGGCGCTGGAGGTTGGTGTCGTCGAGCGCCGCCTCGACCTCGTCCATCACATAGAACGGACTGGGCCGCGCCTTGAAGATCGACACGAGCATGGCCACGGCCGTCAGCGACCGCTCCCCGCCGGAGAGCAGCGAGAGCCGCTTGACCTTCTTACCGGGCGGCCGCGCCTCGACATCGACACCCGTGGTGAGCATGTTGTCGGGATCGGTCAGGATCAGCCGGCCCTCACCACCCGGGAAGAGTCTGCTGAAGACCCCTTCGAACTCCCGTGCCGTGTCGCGGAACGCCTCGGTGAAGACCTGCTCGACGCGCTCGTCGACCTCCTTCACCACCTGAAGCAGGTCGGCCCGCGTCTTCTTGAGGTCCTCCAACTGCTCGCTGAGGAACTTGTGCCGCTCCTCCAGAGCCGCGAATTCCTCAAGGGCGAGCGGGTTGACCTTTCCGAGCTGCTGATACGCCCGTTCGGCTGACTTGAGGCGCTTCTCCTGCTCCGAGCGTACGTAGGCCTTCGGCTTGTTGCGGGGGTGGTCCGGGTCGTCGGGCAGCTCCTCGCCCTCGGCGGGCGGTGCGGGCGGCACGAGCTGGTCGGGTCCGTATTCGGAGACGAGCCCCGCGGGTTCCACACCGAGTTCCTCCAGTGCCTTGGTCTCTAGCTGCTCGATCCGCAGCCGCTTCTCAGCACCTAGTACCTCGCCGCGGTGAACTGAATCCGTCAACTTGTCCAGTTCGGCCTTCAGATCACGGCCCTGGGTGCGCTCGGCGGCGAGCTCCCGCTCCCGCACCTCCTTGGCGCGCTCGGCGGCGGCACGCTCCTGCTCCGCCCGGACCAGGGAGATCTCCACGTGGGCGAGGAGCTGACGCGTGCCGGAGGCGACGGCCTCGGCGACGGCGGCCTCGTGGCGGAGTTGGGCGCGGCGCTGCTCGGCACGCGCGCGTGCCTCGCGTTCGGCGCGGGCGGCGCGGTCGAGCGAGTCGGCACGCCCGGCGAGGCCCTTCACGCGCTCCTCGTGCGTACGCACCTGGAGCCGCGCCTCCATCTCGGTCTGGCGGGCGTTGGCGCCGTCGGCCGCGAGCCGGTCGCGCACGGCGGTGTCGGGCTCCTCCTCGGCCGGCATCTCCTCGGCGACGAGCAGCCGCTCGGCCAGTTCCTCGGCCTCCGCGAGGGCCTTGTCCAGGGCGTCCTGGGCCTTGGCGGCGGCGCCCGCAGACCGTTCGGCCTCACCGGCGGCTCCGCGCGCCTGCCCCGCGAGGGACCCGAGGCGCTGGGCGACGGCAGACTTCTCGCGGTCGGCGGCGCGCCGTCGCTCCCCCAACTCCTCGACGAGCGCGGCACACTCCCCGCGCCGCTCCCCCGCACGTTCCTGATCCGCCGCCAACTTCTCGCACCGCACACCGAGTTCGGTGAGCTCGGCCGCCGCCTCGTCGACGGAGGCCTGCACCTCGAGGAGGCTGGGGGCGCCCGCGGACCCACCGTGCGCGAAGTGCGCCCCGAGCAGATCGCCCTCGGCGGTGACCGCCGTCAGCTCCGGGTGCGCGTACACCAGGTCCTCGGCGTCCTCCAGCGTGCCGACCACCACGACGTCCCGCAGCAGCCGCCGCACGGCGGGCATCAACTCGTCCGGCCCGCGTACGAGTTCGGCGGCACGGGGCGGCCCTTCGCCGCGCGGGTTCGAGGGATCTTCGCCGCGCGGGTTCGAAGGGCCTTCACCGCACGGGTTCGAGGGATCTTCGCCGCACGGGTTCGAAGGGCCTTCACCGCACGGGTTCGAGGGATCTTCGCCGCACGGGTTCGAAGGGCCTTCACCGCGTGGGTTCGTTGGCCCCTCGCCGCGTGGGTTCGAGGGGCCTTCGCCGCGTGGATCCGGCGGTACGTCGCCGTGGGCCCCGTTCGCCGCACCCTTACCGGTGGCCCCGTGCGCCGCGCCCGCCACGGCACGACCCGCCACCCCTCGGCTCCGGTCGGGGTCCCCACAAGGCGCCCCCGCCAGCAACAGCGACGCCCGCCCCCCGTCCTGCTTGCGCAGCAGGCGGATCGCTTCCGCGGCCGAGGCGGGCGTCGTCACAGCGACGGCGTCCGCGGCGGCGCCGAACGCCGCCGCCACCGGCACCTCGAAGCCCGGCGCCACGGAGAGCAGCTCGGCGGCGGGTCCGAGCAGCCCGGCGAGCCGGTCCTTGGCGGCGAGCAGCGCACCGGAGCCGTCCTTGCGGCGCAGCCCGAGGGCGAGGGCGTCGTGCCGGGCGGCCACGGCGGCCCGCTTCCGCTCGGCCGCGGTGGCCGCCTCGCGGGCCGCGGTCAGCTCCGCCTCGGCCTCGGCCAGCCCACGGCGGGCCTCTTCGTGCCGCTCGCCGAGCTCGGCGTCGCCCGCGTCGAGCCCATCGACCTCCGCCTTGAGCTGCTCGTACTCCTCCTGTGCCGTGACCGCGCGCTCCTGCGCCTCGTCCCTGGCCAGGGCGAGGCGGTCGATCTCGGCCTGCGCGGACGCGGCCCGGGAGCGCGCCGCGTTGACCTGCCCGTCGAGCCGCGCGAGCCCTTCGCGCCGGTCGGCGATGGCCCGTGCCGCGTCCTTCAGGCGCCGCTCCTCGGCGGCGAGCTCGCGTTCGAGGTCGGCGCGGTGGGCGACGGTGTCGTCGAGGGCGTGCTGGGCGGCTTCGAGGGCGGCTTCGAGTTCGGCCTCCTGCTCCCGGACGCGCGCGGCCTCCCGCTCCATGTCCTCGGGGTCGCGTCCGCGCCGCTCCTCGGCCGGGGCGGACCGGGCGCTGGTGACGCGGGCGTCCGCGAGTGAGATCGTGCCGCGCACCCGCTCGGCGAGCTGTGACAGTTCGTACCAGGTCTGCTGGGCCCGCTGCAGGCGCGGGCTGAGCCGCCGCACCTCGTCCTCCAGGGCCGCCTCGCGCTGGAGCGCCGTCTTCAGCTCGGCCTCCGCGGCGTCCTTGCGGGCCTTGAGCGCGGCTTCGTCGGCGACCTCCGCGTTCAGGGCCTGACGCATCCGTACGAGGTCGTCGGCGAGCAGCCGAAGGCGGGCGTCGCGCAGGTCGGCCTGGATCACGGCGGCGCGCCGGGCGACGGCGGCCTGCCTGCCGAGCGGCTTGAGCTGACGCCGCAGCTCGTCGGTCAGGTCCTGGACACGCGCGAGGTTGGCCTGCATCGCGTCCAGCTTCCGCAGCGCCTTCTCCTTGCGCTTGCGGTGCTTCAGGACGCCCGCGGCCTCCTCGATGAAGGCGCGGCGGCCCATGGGGTCGGCGTGCAGGACGGAGTCGAGCTGGCCCTGGCCGACGATGACGTGCATCTCGCGGCCGATGCCGGAGTCGGAGAGCAGCTCCTGGATATCGAGCAGGCGACACGTATCACCATTGATCTGATACTCGCTGCCGCCGTTGCGGAACATGATCCGCGTAATGGTGACCTCGGCGTATTCGATCGGCAGGGCGCCGTCGGAGTTGTCGATGGTCAGGGAGACCTCGGCGCGGCCGAGCGGCGGCCTGCCGGTCGTCCCGGCGAAGATGACGTCCTCCATCTTGCCGCCGCGCAGTGATTTGGCGCCCTGCTCCCCCATGACCCAGCTCAGCGCGTCCACGACATTGGACTTGCCGGATCCGTTCGGTCCGACGACGCAGGTGATGCCCGGCTCGAACTTCAGCGTCGTCGCCGACGCGAAAGACTTGAAACCACGCAGTGTCAGGGCCTTGAGGTGCACGCCGCGTGACTCTACCTTTCGCCAGGAGTTCACCGAGGAACGTGGGAGCAGTTTTACGGCGGAAGGTGCAGGGCACATCAGGTGTAAGGCCTTACCGGCCCGGGAGGGAAAGAAAGAAGGGACGCCGAAGCGTCCCTTGCGGATCTCTCAGATCTTATTCGATCAAGCAGATCTCTCTGTTTCAGCGGCTGGTCACGGGCATCCTGACTGCGCGGTCAGTGCGATCAGAGGCATCGCGGTCCAAGACGTCGCGGTCCAGGACATCCGTGTCGCCGGGTTGGGGTGGCGTGGGTCAGGTGAGCGCAGGCTCCGCCTGGGGTACGTCGATGCTCTCCAGGAGCGCGTCGTGAGAAGCGGCAGCCGCCAGCACGTCGTTCTCCGCCTGGATCCTGCCGAGCTCGGATTCCAGGTCCTGGACGCGCTGCTGGAGCCGTCGCATCTCGGCGAGGAGTCGCGGGTCGCTGCCGCCGACGTAACCGAGAAGCGCCTTTGCCATGATGAGTGGTCCTCCACACTGAGTAACCGACCGAATCGGTGTGGGTCGTGAGGGAATCGCACCCGCGGTGCTTGGCACTCTTCAGTTCTTGCTGGGTGTTACTTGGCCGTTCTCACATGCCAAACAGCTAAGGTGCGCGGGGCTTCCAGAGTCTCACCAAAAAGTTTGACGGTCAACACGATCACGCCCCGTATTGGCGGGCGACCCGGCGGCGCGCGGCGGTGGAACCTGCGGCGCGGCCTCGGCTTCGGGGCCCTGGGGGCGGTGAGATCATTCTTCATCGCGGAGCCTGTCACGGCAAGCGCTTCTTGGCAATCACCAGGCCTTTCCTGCCCCCGGCAACTGCCGCCGCCCCATCCGCAGGGGGCTCCCGGGCGGGCCCGGGTCAGCGGATGGCGAAGGTTTCGTAGCCGCCTCGGGGCGTGTCCCAGATCTCAGTCACACCGTCGACGCGGCCGGGTGTGTCGCCGTTGTGCAGCCAGTCGAGGAGCTCCTGGCAGCCGCCGCGTGAACCTTCGGCGACCACTTGGACGCGGCCGTCGTCGAGATTGAGAGCAAAGCCACAGAGGCCGCCGATCTCCAGTGCCCTGGCCCGGGTGAACCAGCGGAATCCCACGCCCTGCACGCGGCCGCGCACCCAGGCGACTAGCCGGACTTCTTCGTTCATGAGATGCACGCTAACGGGCCAATCCCTCAGGGAGCACTTCGCCCCCTTGCGTCATCGCGTACAGTCCCGACACGACGAGCCTCACCCGTACGGGTGAGTCACGTTGACCGTCACGACGACGCCGGGGCCGACACCGGGCGTCAGGACGAAAGGCCCACGAGATGGGACGCCACCGACGCTCCGCCGCCGGCCGCGCCGCCACCGGCCGCGCCGCTCACGCCGCGACAACCCCGCCCGACAGCCACCCCGCCGGTGAGCCTTCCGCAGGCACCATGGGCACGTCCGGCACGTCCGGCACGTCGTACGACATCGTCTACCGCGCCGAAGGCCATCGGCGCGCGGCGTCGCACCGGCGCGGGCGCCGGACGGCCAAGCCCGTGCGCACGGGTCTGCTCGGGGTCTCCGCGGCCGTCGCGATGGGCGCCGTCGCGGTCGCCTCCGGACTGGTGCCCGGCGGTGGCTCGTACTCGCTGGGCGGCGACGACCCGGGCGCCATCCGCTCCGCGAGCTCCCCCTCCGGCCTCGACGTCCAGGGGGACGACGGCTCCGCGGAGCGCGGCGAGGCCACGCCGAGCCGCGGCAGCGGCCGCATCGACGCCCCGACGCCGTCGAAGTCCGCCGCCGAGCCCTCCTCGAAGCCGTCGGACAGGGCGCCGTCCGCTCCGTCGAAGCCGAAGCCGCCCGCCGAATCCGCCGCCGACGACTCCGGTGCCCACGACTCCGGTGACGCCCGCGACAAGGGCGGTGACGGGAAGAAGGAAACCGGCGGGGACAAGGGCAAGGGCGGGGACAAGGCGCGGCAGACCCCCGCTCCTGAGCCCACACGGACCGAGAAGCCGAAGCCGAAGCCGCCGCCGGTGGCGCGGACGCCGGTGTCCGGCGAGACCGCGGCCGAGGCCGAGGTGCTCACGCTGGTCAACGAGGAGCGGGCCAAGGCGGGCTGCCGCCCGGTGCGCGCCGACACCGCCCTCGCCGACCTCGCCGGTGCCTTCAGCGCCGACATGGCCACGCGGGACTTCTTCGCGCACACCGACCCCGACGGCGCGACGCCGTGGGACCGCGCCGAGAAGGCCGGCATCGCGGACCTTGGCGGTGAGAACATCGCCCGCGGCCAGGTCGACGCCCGGTCCGTGATGGCCGCCTGGATGGACAGCCCCGGCCACCGCGCGAACATCCTGAACTGCGACTACAAGACGATGGGCGTCGGCGCGCACTTCGCGCCCGGCGGCCCCTGGTGGACGCAGGACTTCGGCTTCTGACCCGGTCCTGACCCTGACCCGGTCCTGACCCTGACCCGGCTCTGCTCCGGTCCTGTTCCGCCCGACCTGCGCGGGCTCAGGCAGCGACCGCCGCCCGGCCCGCGGCGACGACGCGCGCGGTCTCGGTGACCCTGCGGCCGAGGTGCTCGGCCGTGGCGATGTCCGCCTTGTGCACGGCCTCCGGGCCCTCGTCCGCGTTGGTCTGGGCGGCGGCTCCGGCGAAGAAGCCGAGGCGGTTGAGGTCGTTCTCGGAGCCCTCGGTGGAGTTCCAGCCGGGCAGCAGGCCGAGGCTCACCCAGTGCATGCCCTGCTGCGCGGCGAGCGTCTGGAAGTACTGGAGGGTGTGCAGCTTGTCGCCGCTCTTGGACGCGGAGTTGGTGAAGCCCGCGGCGAGCTTGTCCTGCCAGGCGCGGGTGGACCAGCGCTTCGACGAGGCCTCCGCGAAGACGTGGAAGGCACCCGAAGCGGTGCCCATGTAGGTGGGCGAGCCGAAGACGATGGCGTCCGCCGCGTCCAGGAGTTCCCACTGGTCCTCGGTGATCTCGTCGACCTTGATCAGGTGCGCGGTGGCACCGGCTTCCTCGGCACCCGCGCGGACGGCTTCCGCGACGACGGCGGTGTGGCCGAATCCGGAGTGGTAGGCGATGGCGACGACGGGACTGGTCATGGGGAGTACTCCTCGGTCGGGAGAGCGGATCGGGACGGGGAAGGGCGCGGCTCGGCGGACCGAGCAACAAACAGAAGGAAAGCACTAACTTTTGGTTAGCGCAACCCTATGGATAGCGCTGCGGGCGAGTACGCTGGGACCATGGACTCTGAAGCGCTCCCCGCCGGGGACGAGGCGGATCTGGCGTACAACGTGTTCGCCCGCAACTGCCCGTCGCGGACCACGCTGGAGCACATCACGGGCCGCTGGGGCGCGTTGACGCTCGGCGCGCTGCACGACAGCTCGTTCCGGTTCAACGAACTGCGCCGCCGGGTCGACGGCGTGAGCGAGAAGATGCTGTCGCAGACGCTGCACGCGCTGGAGCGCGACGGCCTGGTGCACCGGGACGCGCAGCCGACGAACCCGCCGCGCGTGGACTACCGGCTCACGCCGCTGGGGCGGCAGATCGCCGAGCGCCTGCTGTCACTGATCCGGTTCGTGGAGGCGAGCCAGGACGACGTGGCGGCCGCGCAGGAGCGCTACGACAGCCTCGGCGGGCGCTGACAGCGCGGGCAGAAGTAGCTGGAGCGGTTCATCCAGGGCCGCCGCCGCATGGGCGTGCCACAGCGGCGGCAGGGCTCGTCCTCGCGTCCGTACGCGTCCAGGGACCGCTCGAAGTAGCCCGACTCGCCGTTCACGTTGACGTAGAGGCTGTCGAAGCTGGTGCCGCCGACCGCGAGGGCCGCGTTCATCACGTCCCGTACGTGGCCGAGGAGTTGGGCCGTACGCGGCCGGGTGAAGGTGGCCGTCGGGCGTTCGTAGTGCAACTGGGCGCGCCACAGCGCCTCGTCGGCGTAGATGTTGCCGACACCGCTGATCAGGGACTGGTTGAGCAGGGCGCGTTTGATGGTGCTGCGGCTGCGGCGCAGGGCCTGATGGAAGGCCTCGTCGTCGAAGAGCGGGTCGAGCGGGTCACGGGCGATGTGGGCGATGACGTCGGGCAGACCGTCCGGGGTGTTCTCGTGCAGGGAGAGCCCGCCGAAGGTGCGCTGGTCCACGAAGCGCAGCTCGGTGCCGGGCGCGGCGCCGGGATTGTCGCCCTCCTGGTCCGTGAAGCGCACCCGGATCCGCAAGTGCTTCTCGTCCGGGGCCTGTTCGGACTTGACCAGGAGCTGGCCGCTCATGCCCAGATGGGCGAGGACGGACGTGCCGCTGTCCGCGAGCGGCAGCCACAGGTACTTGCCGCGTCGCATGGGGGCGCCCATGCGGCGGCCCTTGAGGCGGTGCGCGAAGTCTTCGGCGCCCGCGAGGTGGCGGCGGATCGCCCGCGGGTGCAGGACCTCGACATCGGCGACGGTCCGGCCTCCGATCCAGCGCTCGAGGCCGCGCCGTACTACCTCGACCTCGGGCAGTTCAGGCACGGGGGTCCTCCCGGACGGGGGCGGGGTTGGGGCACCGGCAGCGTGACTCTCGGCGTCCGCCGGGGCTTGGGTTCTGTCGGCGCTGCGCGCCTCGTCCTCAAACGCCGGGCGGGCTGAATTCAGCCCGCCCGGCGTAGATACAACCCGCCCGGCGTAGATGCGGCCTGTCCGGCACCGGTCCAGCCAGGGACCGGCACGGATACAGCCTGGCCGGTGCAGATAAAGCCTGTCCGGCGATTGAGGACGAGGCGCGCAGCGCCAAAAAAGGGATCTGGGGGCGAAGCCCCCAGGGACGACAAGTGCCGCTCAGGCGGACTCGGCTTCGTCGTCCGGCGGATTCGGCTGCGCCGAATTCGCCTCCGCCTTGGCCCGCGCGTCCGCCGCCGCGCGAATGGCGCGCCATGCGGACTCCGCGGCCTGCTGCTCCGCTTCCTTCTTGCTGCGGCCGGTGCCGGTGCCGTACGAGACGCCTCCGACGCGGGCGGCAGCAGTAAAGGTCTTCTCGTGGTCCGGGCCGCTCTCCGATACGAGGTACTCGGGCACGCCGAGGCTCTCCGTCGCGGTGAGCTCCTGGAGGCTGGTCTTCCAGTCCAGGCCCGCGCCGAGGTTCGAGGACTTCTCGATGAGCGGGTCGAAGAGCCGGTGCACCAGCTCGCTCGCCGCTTCCAGACCCCGGTCCAGATAGACCGCGCCGATCACCGCTTCCAGGGTGTCGGCGAGGATGGACGCCTTGTCCCGGCCGCCCGTGCCCTCTTCGCCCCGGCCGAGCCGGATGAAGGAGCCAAGGTCGAGCCCGCGGCCCACCTCCGCCAGCGCACGCGAGTTGACCACCGCGGCCCGCAACTTGGCCAGTTGGCCTTCGGGCAGGTCGGGGTGGGTGCGATACAGCGTGTCCGTGACCACGAGGCCGAGCACGGAGTCCCCGAGGAACTCCAGACGCTCGTTCGTGGGCAGACCGCCGTTCTCGTACGCGTACGAACGGTGGGTGAGCGCACGCACCAGAAGGGCGGACTCGAGCTGATACCCGAGCCGCCCTTCAAGAAGCGTGTGGGACGAGGCTGCGTTGTTGCTGTCTGCCTGCATCTTGGCGTCATCCGCCTTCTTTGGGCTAGACACAGCGCCTCTCACCAGCCGCTCAGACCTCGAGGACCTGGCGCTTGTTGTAGGTGCCACAAGCGGGGCACGCGATGTGCTGCAGCTTGGGCTCCTGGCAACGCTCACACGAAACCAAGGTGGGGACCGCAGCCTTCCACTGCGACCGGCGGTGGCGCGTGTTGCTGCGCGACATCTTCCGCTTCGGAACAGCCACGGCTACTTCTCCTGCTTCTCGTCGACGCTCGGTTCAGCGCCGCTCAACTCGTCCTTCTCGCCGTCCTGGATGGAGTCAGCGAGTCCCTGCAGTGCCGCCCAACGGATGTCGACGGCGTCATGGCGGTGGTCCGGGTCGTCCGTGAGCCGCACTCCGCACTCGGAGCACAGACCCTGACAGTCTTCCTGGCACACCGGCTGCATCGGCAGTGCGAGCACCACCGCGTCCCGCAGCACGGGTTCGAGGTCGAACATGCCGTCCTCGAGATAGAGCCTGTCCTCGTCGTCCTCGGCGTCGTCGGCCGGTTCCGCGCTGCGGCCCCGGTCGTCGGCGTCAGGGTACGAGAACATCTCCTGGAAGCCCGCTTCGAGCGCGAGCTCTAGCGGCTCCAGACACCTTACGCACTCCCCCTTGGCCGATGCACGGGCGGTGCCTGTGACAAGCACCCCTTCCATGACCGACTCCAGACGGATCTCCAGCTCCACCGGTGCGCCGTCCGGCACTCCGATGACTCCTTCGACGCCGAACGGAGCCGGCGAACCGGGGGCGTCGATGGTGCGGGTCACCCGCAGCATGGCACCAGGACGCCGACCCAGCTCATGCGTGTCGAACACAAGCGGGTTTCGGTGGTCGAGGCGCGTGCTCAGGGCTTTTCCTGCTTTCGATTCCTGGGAGTTCCACAAGGCGGCCACCGCGCCGACACCGCGGAAACGCGGCTCGAGCGGGCAGCCCGGATCGCGGACATACGCGCGACCGAAGAGCCAGGATACTGGACCTTTCGCTCACGGCCCAATCGGCCGGGGCCCCGCACCGGAGGGCCCCGTCGCCGCGGCGCGCGCAGGCCCTAGCGGCCCCGCTCGTACTGGCGCAACTGCTCCGCGCTGATCATGGTGGTGTCGAAGAGGCTGGTCTCGTCGAGCACGGCGGGCGCGGGGCTCGGCCGGGCGTAGTCCTGCTGCTGCGTCCCGTCGTCCGCCTGCTGCTGGTGCGGGTCGTAGCCCTGCTGCTGACCCGGGTCGTAGCCCTGCTGCTGGTAGGCGTAGGGGTCCTGCTGGTAGGCGTACGGGTCCTGCTGGCCGTAGGGCTGCTGATAGGCGTACGGGTCCTGAGCGCCGTAGGGGTCCTGGGCGCCGTACTGGTCGCCACCCTGGCCGTAGCCGGTCTCGGCGGCCGGGGCGGTCCCGTACTGGTCCTGCTGGTACGCGTAAGGGTCCGGCTCGTGCTGCGGCGGCGGGGGCGCGTAGGGCTGCTGTGCGGGGATCGGCGGGGACTGCGGTGGCTGCGCGGCGCTCTGCCGGGCGGGGCGCTCGCCGCGCTCGGGGGTCTCGGCGAGGCCCGACAGATAGTCGGCGTCCGAGGTGTGCTCCGTGGCACCGCCCGCGCCGAGCTCGCTCAGCTCGTCGGCGGGGGCACGGCCGTGCAGGGTCTGGCGGCCGCGGCCGACGGCCTCCAGGGTCTTGGCGAGCACCGCCTCGAAGGCGCCGAGCTTCACGTCCACGTAGGCGTCGGCGTTACGGCGCAGGGTCTCCGGGTCGTGGCTGCGCTCGGGGGCGTCGTCGTCCTCGTAGCCCTGCTCGTCGACTCCGGGTCCGGTGCCGAGGAGCTTCTCGCGGCCGCGGCCGACGGAGCCGAGCGTCTTGGTGAGGACGACCTCGAAGTTGGCGAGCTTGCTGTCCACGTAGTCGTCGGCGTCGGCGCGGACCTCCTCGGCCTCCCTGCGCGCCTCGGCGAGGATGCGGTCGGCCTCCGCCTGGGAGCGGCGGGCGACCTCCGTGTCGGAGATCAGCGAACCGCGTTCGGCGTGCGCGCCCTCAATGATCCGCTCGGCCTCCTGGCGGGCCTGCTCGACCAACTGCGCCCTGCCGCCGATCAGCTCCTGGGCCTGCGCGAGCGAGCCCGGCAGGGCCTGGCGCACCTCTTCGAGCATCGCGAGGAGTTCGGCGCGGTTGACCACGCACGAGGCGGACATGGGCATGGACTTGGCGCTGCCGACCGTGTCGACGATCTCGTCGATCTTCTTCTGCACGTCCACCGCGGGCTCGCCACTCTCTACAGCTTGTTGGGAGACGGACGGGACGACTGTAGCCCTTGGTCAGCCCTGGGCGTGGCGCTTGTTGAGGGCTTCGAGCACCACCGGGGGAACCAGGTGCGCGATGTCGCCACCCCAGGCCGCGACCTCCTTCACCAGCGAGGAGGACAGGAAGCTGTAGGCGGGGTTGGTGGGCACGAACAGCGTCTCGACACCGGAGAGACCGTTGTTCATCTGCGCCATCTGCAGTTCGTAGTCGAAGTCGCTGACCGCCCGCAGGCCCTTGACGATGGCCGGGATGTCACGCTCCTTGCAGAAGTCGACGAGGAGGCCGTGGAAGGACTCGACCTCCACGTTGCCGAACTCGGCGGTGACCTGGCGGATCAGCTCGATCCGCTCGTCGACCCCGAACAGGCCCTGCTTGGACTTGTTGATCATCACCGCGACGTGCACGACGTCGTAGAGCTTGGAGGCGCGGGCGATGATGTCGAGGTGTCCATTGGTGATGGGGTCGAACGACCCCGGACAGACGGCGCGGCGCAACGGAAGTCCCTCGCTCTCCGGTCGGGTCATGGCGCGATCTCTTGTTCGTCTTGGTGTTCGTCGCACGTAGAGGCGGCGCGACCGTACCAAAACGTGCCTTCGCCGTAGCGACGGGACCGCAGTCCCTCGAAGCCGTCCGGCCAGCCGAAGTCCCCGCCCCTCGTACTGCGTTCAACGGTGACGAGGGCGTCGTCGGTGAGCCAGCCTCCCGAGCGGAGTGTGAGCAGGATCTCCTGAAGATCGTCGTCGCCCACCGCGTACGGCGGGTCGAGAAAGACCAGGTCGTAAGGGGTGCCGGGGGTGGTATCGGCGATGACCTGGGCGGCTTTGCCCGCCCGGGCCTCGGCGCCGGGCAGGCCGAGGGCCTTGATGTTCTCGCGGATGGTGCGGGCCGCGCGGGCGTCGGCCTCCACCAGGAGGGCGTGCGCCGCGCCGCGGGACAGGGCCTCCAGGCCGACGGCGCCGGAGCCCGCGTACAGGTCGAGGACGCGGGCGCCGTCGAGCGTGCCCTGGAGGGCCTGCCAGGTGGAGAACAGGCCCTCGCGGGCGCGGTCCGATGTGGGCCGGGTGCCGTTCCCCGGCGGGACGGCGAGGCGGCGTCCACCGGCCTTGCCGGCGATCACGCGGGTCATCTGGGTTTCTGCGTCCTTCGGCTGCGGGTGGGGCCCGGAGTGGACCTTGTCCTCACGATAGGACGTATGCGCGCGTCCTCCCATGTCACCCCGTGCCGGGGGCTGTCCGGTCACGCCCGGCCTGGGGCTGCCCGGCGCCCCATGCCGGGGGCACAGGGCCTTGCCGCGCGCTGCCCGGTCACCCCTTGTCGAGGTACTGCTCGCGCTCGGCGTCGAGGAGGGCGTCAAGGGCCATGCGCAGCTCCGGCAGGTGTTCAAGATCGGGGTCGCGGGAGACCACGGCGGTCGCCTCCTCCCGGGCGGCGGCGATGACCTCCTCGTCCTCGATGACGGCCAGCATGCGCAGCGAGGAACGCACCCCGGACTGGGCCTGGCCGAGCACATCGCCCTCGCGGCGCTGCTCCAGGTCGATGCGGGAGAGCTCGAATCCGTCGAGCGTCGCGGCCACGGCGCCGAGGCGGGCGCGGGCGGGGCTCGCCTCCGGCATGTCGGTGACGAGCAGGCACAGACCCGGCGCGGAGCCACGGCCGACGCGGCCGCGGAGCTGGTGCAACTGGGAGACGCCGAAGCGGTCGGCGTCCATGATCACCATGGCGGTGGCGTTCGGTACGTTCACCCCGACCTCGATGACGGTCGTGGCGACCAGGACATGGGTCTCCCCCGCGGCGAAGCGGCGCATCACCGCGTCCTTGTCGTCGGGCTGCATGCGGCCGTGCAGGACTTCGACCCTGAGGCCGAGGAGGGGGCCGTGGGCCAGCTCTTCGGCGACGTCGAGGACGGCGAGCGGAGGACGCTTGTCGCCGTCCTCGTCGGCGGCGGCCTTCTTCTTGCCCTTCCCGCCCTTCTTGGGCTCCGCCGACTCGTCGTCCGTGTCCCCGATGCGGGGGCAGACCACGTACGCCTGGTGGCCGTTCTCCACTTCCTCGCGCACGCGCTCCCACGCGCGGGCGAGGAAATGGGGCTTGTCCTGGGCCGGGACGACATGGGTGGAGATCGGTGAGCGGCCCGCGGGCAGTTGGTCGAGGACGGAGGTCTCCAGATCGCCGAAGACCGTCATCGCGACCGTACGCGGAATGGGCGTGGCCGTCATGACGAGGAGGTGCGGGGGCTGCTTGCCCTTGCCGCGCAGGGCGTCGCGCTGCTCCACGCCGAAGCGGTGCTGCTCGTCGACCACGACCAGGCCGAGGTCGTGGAACTGCACCTTGTCCTCGATCAGCGCGTGCGTGCCGATGACGATGCCTGCTTCGCCGGTGGCGAGGTCGAGCAGGGCCTTGCGGCGGGCGGGCGTGCCCATGGAGCCGGTGAGCAGCGTGACCTTCGTGCCGTGCTCGGCGCCGCCGAGCAGGCCTCCTTCGGCGAGCTCGCCCATCATCTCCGTGATCGAGCGGTGGTGCTGCTGGGCCAGGACCTCCGTGGGCGCGAGCATGGCGGCCTGGCCGCCCGCGTCCACGACGGCGAGCATGGCGCGCAGCGCCACCATCGTCTTGCCCGAGCCCACCTCTCCCTGGAGCAGGCGGTGCATGGGGTGTTCGGTGGCCAGGTCGTCGAAGATCTCCTTGGAGACCCGGCGCTGGCCGTCCGTGAGCTCGAAGGGGAGCTTGGCGTCGAAGGCGTCGAGCAGGCCGTCGGGGGACGGCCTGCGGGGCACCGCGGGCAGTTGGGCGTCCGCGAACCTGCGCCGGGCCAGGGCGACCTGGAGGACGAACGCCTCGTCCCACTTCAGCCGGTCGCGGGCGGCGGCGATGTCCGCCTTCGTGTGCGGGCGGTGGATCTTCAGGAGCGCTTCGGGGAGCGGGATCAGGCCGCGGCCCTCGCGCAGGGCGGGCGGCAGCGGGTCCAGGGCCTCCTGGGCGCTCGGCAGGACCGCGTCGACGGACTTGGCGATCTTCCAGGACTCCAGCTTGGCGGTGGCCGGATAGAGCGGGATGAGGGCTCCGGCCCAGGAGTCCACGGCCTCCGCGGCCGAGTCGGCGTCGCCTTCGCCGCGCAGCAGTTGATACGCCGGGTGGGCGAGCTGCATCTTGCGGTTGAACACCCCGACCTTGCCCGCGAACATCGCCCGGGTGCCGGGCAGCAGGTCCTTGTGCGGCTTGTGGATGCCGCGGCCGAAGAAGACCAACTGGAGCTGGCCGCTGCCGTCCGTGATCGTGACCTCCAGGCGCTGGCCGCTGCCGCCGTTGAACCGCAGGACGCGGGCGGTCGCCACCTGGGCGACGACCGTGACGTGCTCGTCCAGCGGGAGGTCGGAGAGGCGGGTCAGCTCGCCGCGCTCCGCGTACCTCCGGGGGTAGTGGTGCAGGAGGTCTCCGACCGTGTGCAGGTCGAGGTGCTCGGCCATCACCTTGGCGGTGGCTTGGCCGAGAGCGTTCTTCAACGGTTCTTGGAGCGCGTGCACGAGATCCATTGCACACCACGGCACTGACATCCCGGGGCACCCCCCGAAGATCTCCCCCTCCGGAACCTGCCCGGGCCCACCGCCTCCCGACACCCTGGCCGCCGCTCCTGGGCCACCACACCCTGGCCGCCCGGCCTCGGCCGCCGCACCTCAGCCGCCGTTCCCTGGCCGACGCTCCCGGTCGCCGCTCATCGGCCTGCGGCCTCGTCCTCAATCGCCGGACGGGCTTTTTTCCCACCCGCCCGCCCTTTTGCCCTGCGGGCGGCTGGGGTGGTGCGGCGGGCGGGGAATCGAGCCCGTCCGGCGATTGAGGGCGAGCGCGGAGCGCGGCCACGGCTCCGGTGGGTGGGGAAATGAGCCTGTCCGGCGATTGAGGACGCGCGCGGAGCGCGACAGGCGGGGAGGTGCGGCCACGGCTCCGGCGGGTGGGAAGGGCGGGCTGGTGGGGGAAAGAGTTTGGTTGGCGGGTGGGGGCTATTCCACGCCGATGAGGAGCAGGGGGGATTGAGGGCCGCCCCGGTACAGGACCGTGTCCACGGCCAGGTGGCCGTCGCGTACGTGTTTCTCCAGGCGCTCCGCCACCCCATCGGTGACCGCGTCCCCAAGGACGAGGGTCACCATCTCACCCCCCGCGGCCAGCATCCGGTCGAGCACCGCGCCGGCGGTCCCCGCGACCTCCCGGCCGATCACCGCGACATCCCCGTCGATCAGGCCGAGCACGTCCCCGGCCTGGCAGATTCCCGCCGTCGTCCACGACTGCCGTTCGGCGACGACCAGTTCGGCGTAGCGGGCCGCCCCCGCCGCCGACGTCATGGCGACGACGTCCTCGTCGAAGCGGCGGTCCGGCTCGTGCACGGCGAGGGCCGCGATGCCCTGCACGGCGGAGCGGGTGGGGATCAGGGCGACGCGCACGCCCTCTGAGCGTGCCTGCTCCGCGGCGGCCGCCGCGGTGTGCCGCAGCTCCGCGTCGTTCGGCAGCAGCACCACCTCGCGCGCGTGGGCGCGCCTGATGGCCTGGACGAGTTCCCCGCTGGCGGGCGGCTCCCCCGCGCGCGCGGGCACCGTGGTCGCCCCGGCCTCCGCGTACAGCGCCGCGAGGCCGTCGCCCGGCACGACGGCCACGATGCCCCGCTGGACCCGCTCCCGGGGCGGCCGCGTGCGCGCGGTGTGGGCGTCACCGACGCCGAAGTGCGTGATGCGGATGCGGTGCGGCCGCCCCGCCTCCACGCCCGCCTCGACGGCCGCCCCCGCGTCGTCCACGTGCACGTGGACGTTCCAGAGGCCGTCGCCGCCGACGACCACGAGCGAGTCGCCGAGCGGGTCGAGCCGGGCCCGCAGCCGGTCGACGGCCGCGTCGTCGGCCTCCAGGAGATAGATCACTTCGAAGGCGGGCCCGGCGGCGCCGACCGCCCCGGGGACAGCACATTCCTCGGCGCCCTCCCCGCCCTCCCCGCCCGCCGCGTCCTCGGCGTCCGCCACGCGCGCGTGGACCCCTGTCGCCGCCCGCGGCCGCACCGTCTCCCCCGACAGCGCGCCGACCAGCGCGCCCAGGACTGCCACGAGGCCGCGTCCCCCGGCGTCCACGACGCCCGCGCGGCCGAGTGCCGCGAGCTGCCCGGGGGTGGCGTCGAGCGCCGTGCAGGCGCCCTCGTACGCGGCGCGGGCGACCGTCGCGCAGTCGCCGTACGGGCGCGCGTCCCCGGAGGCGGCGAGCGCGGCGTCGGCCGCGGCCCTGGCGACCGTCAGGACCGTGCCCTCCACGGGGTGCGCCACCGCCTGGTACGCGGCGTCGGCGGCACGGCCGAGCGCCAGCGCGAGCCGGGCGCCGTCAGCGTGATACGCGTCACCCTCGGGACCTTCGGGACCCTCGGGGCCGCTCGGCAGGACCTGCGCCATCCCCCGCAGGAGCTGCGCCAGAATCGTCCCCGAGTTGCCCCGGGCCCCGATCAGTGCCCCGTGCGCCATCGCGCGCACCACCTCGGCGAGAGCGGGTCTGGCCGGGTCCAGGCCCGCGAAGGCCGCTTCGACCGCGCGGGCAGCCGACTCCATCGTCAGATAGAGGTTGGTCCCGGTGTCCGCGTCCGCGACCGGATAGACGTTGATCGCGTCGATCTCCTCGCGGGCCTGTCCCAGGGCTTCCAGAGCGAGAGCGCTCCAGGCGCGGGCTGCGACAGCGTCGAGGTTCTGCGGCAAGTGTCGCCTCCTAGGAGCGTCACAGGGCGGTACGGGGCGGTACGGGGCGGTACGGGGCGGTACGGGGCGCCTCCGTCGTACGTCACGGGACGGGACGCAGCGTAGACCCGGGCGGGAGGGGTGGCCGGGGCGGGGAGGGGCCCGGACGTGGTAGTTTCGTTGTACCGAAGCAGTCGTTGTATGCTGCTCCGGTTGCCCGATACTCATCGGGACATTCCTCCTGGCAACGCCACTTCGATCATTGCACTGATCCCGGCATGCCGGGATTAACCGTAAGTGCATCTGAAGTCTTTGGAGTGACCCGTGGCTGCCAACTGCGACGTCTGCGGCAAGGGGCCGGGCTTCGGCAACAACATCTCGCACTCGCACCGCCGTACGCCCCGTCGCTGGAACCCGAACATCCAGCGCGTGCGTGCCGTGGTCGGCGGGACGCCGAAGCGCCTCAACGCCTGCACCTCGTGCATCAAGGCCGGCAAGGTCTCGCGCTGACGCTTCTGCGCGGCACCTGGCCGGTTGCTGAAAATGCCGGTCCACCTTCGGGTGGACCGGCATTTTCACGTATCCGGGGTGCCACGTACCCCGGGACGCTAGGAACCCCCCACGCCGTCCCTGAACTGCCAGCCGTGATCCACGGGCCCGATCCCGCCGCCGAGCGCGAAACCGGCGGCGATCGCGCCGGTGACGTACGCCTTGGCGGCCGTGACGGCCTCCAGGACGGTCTGGCCCTTCGCCAACTGCGCCGCGATCGCGGCGGCCAGCGTACAGCCCGTGCCGTGCGTGTGGCGGTTGTCGTGGCGCGCGGCGCGCAGCCAGTGCTCCTCGGAGCCGTCGGTCAGCAGGTCCACCGCCTTGGCGGCGCCGATGCCGCCCGTGAGGTGTCCGCCCTTGACGACGACCCACGCGGGCCCGTACGCGAGGACGGCCGCGGCGGCCCGCCGCATGCCGTCCTCCGAATCGACGCGCACTCCGGTCAGTTGCTCGACCTCGTCGAGGTTGGGCGTGGCGACGGTGGCGACCGGGAGCAGCTTCTTCCGTACGGAGTCCAGGGCGGAGGCGGCGAGCAGCGCGTCGCCGTGCTTGGAGACGCCGACGGGGTCGACGACGGCGGGGGCGTCCGTGGCCGCGAGCAAGTCCGCGACCGCCTCGACCAGTTCGGCGGAGGCCAGCATGCCCGTCTTGACGGCCGCGACGCCGATGTCGTCGACGACGCTGCGGTACTGCGCCCGCACCGCTTCCACCGGCAGCTCCCAGGCGCCCTGAACGCCGACGGAGTTCTGCGCCGTGACGGCCGTCACGACGCTCATCCCGTGCGTGCCGAGGGCGAGCATCGTCTTCAGGTCGGCCTGGATGCCGGCTCCGCCACCGGAGTCGGACCCGGCCACGGTGAGCACCCTGGGGGGCGCGCTGCGCGGGCTCACGCGTCGTCGCCCCCGTTCTCGCCGAAGTGGTCCCAGCCCTTGCTGGTCCAGGGGGCGCCGTCCACGGTGACCTGCGGCTGCGCGGAAGGGTTGAGGATCTCGCCGATGACCTTCCAGCGGGCGGGCAGCTTCACGTCCTGGGGGAAGGTCGCCACGATGGCGTGGTCCTCGCCGCCGTTGAGCACCCATTGCAGCGGGTCGACGCCGACGGCCTGCCCGATGTCGTTCATCTGCGTGGGCACGTCCACGTCGCCGGAGCGGATGTCGATGCGCACCTTGCTGGCCTCGGCGATGTGCCCGAGGTCGGCGATCAGGCCGTCGCTGACGTCCGTCATGGCGGTCGCGCCGAGCCCGGCGGCGGCGGGGCCCGCGTGGTACGGCGGCTCGGGCCTGCGGTGGGCCTCCACGAAGGCGCGCGGCGAGCGGAAGCCGCGGGACAGGACCGCGTGCCCCGCCGCGGACCAGCCGAGCCAGCCGGTGACGGCGACGACGTCGCCGGGCTGGGCGCCCGCGCGCGTGACGGGCTCGTGGTTGCGCAGGTCGCCGAGCGCGGTGATCGAGACGGTGATCGTGTCGCCGCGTACGACATCGCCGCCGACGACGGCCGCGCCCGCGACCTGGCACTCGTCCCGCAGGCCGTCCATCAGCTCGATGGGCCAGCTCGCGGGGAGTTCGGCGGGCACGACGAGGCCGAGCAGGATGGCGGTGGGCACCGCGCCCATGGCCGCGATGTCGGCGAGGTTCTGGGCGGCGGCCTTGCGGCCCACGTCGTAGGCCGTGGACCAGTCACGGCGGAAGTGGCGGCCCTCCAGGAGGATGTCGGTGCTCGCCACCACCCTGCGGTCCGGGGCGGCCACGACCGCGGCGTCGTCGCCGGGGCCGAGGCGTACGGCCGGAGTGGAGGTGAGCCGCGAGGTGAGTTCCTTGATGAGCCCGAACTCGCCCAACTCGCCGACGGTGCCCTTCATGCGCGTGCTGCTCCTTCTGCCACGGTTGCCGCGGTTCGCTTGCGGTCGCGAGCCGTCTTGGTCGTCGGTACGGTCGACGTGACCGTCAACCTCTGTTGTCCGTCCGCCGCGATGTGCACGCCACAGCTCCCCCGGGTCTCCCCGTGGCGAGCGGCGACGCGGTACCGTGGCGTCCCTTCTCCCCACATGATCCTCGTGGCCGCCCTGGAGGTTCCGTGGTACAGGCGTACATCCTGATCCAGACCGAGGTCGGCAAGGCGTCGACCGTCGCCGAGCTGATCGGCAAGATCCCGGGAGTGATCCAGGCCGAGGACGTGACCGGTCCCTACGATGTCATCGTGCGCGCGCAGGCGGACACGGTCGACGAACTCGGCCGCATGGTGGTCGCCAAGGTCCAGCAGGTGGACGGCATCACCAGAACCCTGACCTGCCCGGTCGTGCACTTGTAGCCCCCGTCTACCCTGGCCCGGTGAATCTCCCCCGTCTCCGGCGCCGCCGCTCCACCGGCATGTCCGCTGTCGCACTCCTGCTCGCCACAGCGGCCTGCTCATCAACGGACGACACAGCCTCGGTGGTGGTTCCGTCCCCGGCCGCGAAGGTCGCGGGACTCTGCCGGGATCTGCACGCACAGCTCCCGGACAAGGTCGACGGGCTCGAGCGCTTCGACCCCCGGCCGAAGTCGGATCTGACCGCCGGGTGGGGAGACCCGGCGATCATACTGCGCTGCGGTGTGGAGCGGCCCCCGGAGATGTTCGACCCCGAGGTGGCCGAGTCGGACGGCGTGAAGGTGAACGGCGTGGCCTGGCTGCTGCAGAAGCGCGACGACGGGTCGTACGTCTTCACCACCGGGCTGCGTCTGGCCTACGTGGAGGTGACCCTGCCGAAGGAGCGGACAGGGGGCGGCCTCGGCCCGCTCACGGACTTCGCCGCCCCCATCAAGAAGACGATCCCCGAGGGCGTCGCCTAGCGGACTGCGTGCGGCGGACTGCGTGAGCGCGTGCCCCAAAGGGGCGCGGGGCCGCATCGACATGCGGCTCCGCCGCGGGGCGCGACCAGCCACCACGGCGCCGCAGCCGGACGACGGCACCGCGCGGCACATCCAGCGAAGCGCCTAGCGCAGGCCCGTGGACCGGTTGAGCGCCGCCTGGATGAGGCGGTCCACCAGCTCCGGATAGCTCACGCCGCTCTTCTCCCACATCTGCGGGTACATGGAGATCGGCGTGAAGCCCGGCATGGTGTTGATCTCGTTGATGACGAACTGCCCGTCCTCGGTGAGGAAGAAGTCCGCGCGCACCAGGCCCTCGCAGGACGCCGCCTCGAAGGCGGCCACCGCGAGCCGCTGCACCTCCGCGGTCTCGTCGGGCGTCAGCGGGGCGGGCACGAGACCGGGCGTCGAGTCGATGTACTTCGCCTCGAAGTCGTAGTAGTCGTGGGCCTGTACGGGCGGGATCTCGGCGGGCACGCTCGCGCGCGGCCCGTCCTCGAACTCCAGGACGCCGCACTCGATCTCACGGCCGCGGAGCAGCGCCTCGACGATGATCTTCGGGTCGTGGCGCTGTGCCTCCGCGATGGCCTCGTCGAGGCCTTCGAAGGTGTCGACCTTCGTGATGCCGATCGACGAGCCCGCGCGCGCGGGCTTGATGAACAGCGGCCAGCCGTGCTCGCCGGCGAAGTCCGCGACGCGCTGCCTGGCCTGCTTCTCCTCGCGCTGCCACTCGCGCGGCCTGATCACCAGGTACGGGCCGACGGGCAGCCCGAAGGAGGTAAAGACCCGCTTCATGTACTCCTTGTCCTGGCCGACCGCCGAGGCGAGCACGCCCGCGCCCACGTACGGCACGCCCGACAGCTCCAGGAGGCCCTGGAGGGTGCCGTCCTCGCCGTAGGGGCCGTGCAGCATCGGGAAGACCACGTCGACCTCGCCGAGCGCCTTGGGCACGGCGCCGGGCTCGCTGTAGACCACTTCGCGGTTGCCGGGGTCGACGGGCAGGACGACACCGCCCTCGGCCGACTCCGCGAGGTCGGCCACGCTCGGCACCTTGCGGTCGGCGATGGCCATGCGCTCGGGCTCGTCGGTGGTCAGCGCCCAGCGCCCGTCCGTCGTGATGCCGATGGGCAGCACGTCGTACTTGGTGCGGTCGATGGCACGCAGCACGGCACCGGCGGTGACGACGGAGATGCCGTGCTCCGAGCTGCGGCCGCCGAACACGACGGCCACGCGCGGCTTGCGGGGCTGCCCGGACGGGTCGGTACCGGGACGCGCGGTGCTCTGCTCAGGGCTCTGGGGGAGGTTCTCGCTGCTCATATCGCGTTGAGCGTACCCGGTGGCCCGAGCCGCGTCAGTGTGCGGCCGGTGACCCGCGGGTCAGGCGTGGCCCCCCGCGGTGCCGGGGGGCGCGGCCCGCGGTGCCGGGGGGCGCGGCCGTCGACCGGCCCGGTTCAGTGCCGTTCCGGCTTCGCGCTGCGCGACATCAGCTCCTTGAGCGCCACCATCGGCGGAGTGCCCTCGTGCACGATGCCCACGACCGTCTCGGTGATGGGCATGTCGACTCCGTGCCTGCGTGCCAGATCGAGCACGGACTCGCAGGACTTGACGCCCTCGGCGGTCTGGCGGGTGACCGCGATGGTCTCCTCCAGGGTCATGCCCTTGCCGAGGTTGGTGCCGAAGGTGTGGTTGCGCGAGAGCGGCGACGAGCAGGTCGCCACCAGGTCGCCGAGGCCCGCGAGCCCGGCGAAGGTCAGCGGGTCCGCGCCCATGGCGAGGCCGAGCCGGGTGGTCTCGGCGAGCCCGCGCGTGATCAGTGAGCCCTTGGCGTTGTCGCCGAGCCCCATGCCGTCCGCGATGCCGACGGCGAGGCCGATGACGTTCTTGACGGCGCCGCCCAGTTCGCAGCCGACCACGTCGGTGTTGGTGTAGGGCCGGAAGTACGGGGTGTGGCAGGCGGTCTGAAGGCGTACGGCGACCGACTCGTCGCGGCAGGCGACCACGGCGGCCGCGGGCCTGCGGGCGGCGATCTCGCGGGCCAGGTTCGGCCCCGTGACCACGGCGACGCGCTCGGCGGGGGCCTTGGTGACGTCCTCGATGACCTCGCTCATGCGCATGGCGGAGCCGAGCTCGACGCCCTTCATCAGGGAGACGAGCACCGTGTCGGGGGCGAGCAGCGGTGCCCACGCGGCGAGGCCCGCGCGCAGCGTCTGCGAGGGCACGGCGAGCACGGTGAAGTCGGCGGCGTCCGCGGCCTCGGCCGGGTCGGTGGTGGCGCGCACGTTCCGCGGCAGCTCGACGCCGGGCAGATAGTCCGGGTTGGTGCGCGTGGAGTTGACCGCGTCGGCGAGCTCGGCGCGGCGGCCCCACAGGGTGACGTCACAGCCGGCGTCCGCGAGGACCATGCCGAAGGCCGTCCCCCACGAGCCGGTTCCGAAGACGGCGGCCTTCAGGGTTCGGGTCACTTGCTCTCCTCAGAACTGCCTTGCTCCGTACGGCTGCCGGCGCCACCGGAAGTCTTCGCGGACCCCGTGTCCCCCACCGCCGTGGCGCCCCTGGGCTGCGTCGCCCTGCGGCGCTGCGCGAGACGGACCTCACGCGGGTCGTAACGCTTCTGCGGGGCCTTCTCGCCGCGCAGCTCCTCCAGGAGCTCGGTGATGGCGACCATGATGGCCTCGGTGGCCTCCTTCAGGAGGTCCGGGGTCATCTCCTTGTCGTAGAAGCGCTCCAGGTCGACCGGCGGTCCCGCCAGCACGTGGTGCGTCTTGCGCGGCAGCAAGGCGGGCTTCTTCGCGTACGGCGCGAGGACGTGGTTGGCGCCCCACTGGGCGACCGGCACGACCGGGCACTTGGTCTGCAGCGCGACGCGCGCGACGCCCGTCTTGCCCGTCATGGGCCACAGGTCGGGCTCACGGGTGAGGGTGCCCTCGGGGTAGAAAGCCACGCATTCACCGCGCTCGACCGCGTCGATGGCGGCCCGGAAGGCGCTCAGCGCGTTGGCGGTCTCGCGGTAGACCGGGATCTGCCCGGTGCCCCTCATGAACGCCCCGACGAAGCCCTTTTTGAAGAGCCCGTGCTTGGCGAGGAAACGCGGGACCCGGCCGGTGTTGTACTGAAAGTGCGCGTACCCGAGCGGGTCGAGATGCGAATTGTGGTTCACGGCGGTGATAAAACCGCCGACAGCCGGAATGTGCTCCATTCCACGCCAGTCCCGCTTGATCAGAACCAACAGCGGCGGTTTAGCGATGACCGCCGCCAAGCGGTACCAGAAGCCGATTCTGCGGCGGGGCACTCGGACACCTTCCTCCATGAGCCGGTTCGGCCGCACAAGTGTCGCTTCAGGCTGCCGTCCTGTCGAGAACACCGTACGCCCACCCGTCCACCGCCACTCCCTTCGCGCCCCCCGGTGCCCGGGGACCCGGACCCGGCTCCGGTGCGGCCCCGCGCACCCCGCGCCCCGGCCGCCTTCTTCCCGCAGGTCACAATGGGCCCCACGCGAAGGACGGAGCCCGGTGTGCAGTGGACCCTGGTGATACCGCTCAAGCCGCTTGAACGGGCCAAGAGCCGGCTCGCGGCCGCCGCCGGGGACGGCCTGCGGCCCGCACTCGCGCTCGCGTTCGCGCAGGACACGGTGGCCGCGGCGGTGGCTTGCCCTTCGGTACGGGATGTGGTGGTCGTCACGGACGACGCCCGGGCGGGCCGCGAACTGGCGGCGCTCGGTGCCCGGGTCGTCCCCGACACCCCGGCGGACGGCCTCAACGCCGCCCTCGCCCACGCGGCGCTCCAGGTGCGCGCGGCGCGGCCGGAAACGGCCGTGGCCGCTCTCAACGCCGATCTGCCCGCACTGCGCCCGCCGGAATTGGCCCGGGTACTCGACGCGGCCGCGCACTTCACCCGAGCTTTTCTCCCGGATGCCGCGGGAATCGGCACGACCTTGCTGACCGCGGCCCCCGGCGCGGAATTGCAGCCACAATTCGGCGGGGCCTCCCGTGCCCGCCACCGGAAATCCGGCGCCAGGGAACTCGGAGCCGCCGAAGCGGGAGCCGCACCTTCCGTGCGCCAGGACGTGGACACCGGCGACGACCTGCGGACCGCGCTCGCCCTCGGCGTGGGCCCGCACACGGCCGCGGCGGCCGCCGGGCTGCTCATCCCGGACTGAGGAGCTGAGCGGCTGAGGAACTGAGGGGATGAGGAACTGAGGGCCCGGAGACCGGGACAGGGAACTGAGTACGCTTCCCCCATGCAGGCCACCGCGTACACGTACGACTCCGAGACCCGCACCGGCAGCGTGCTCCTCGACGACGGCACCCCGGTGCCCTTCGGCGCCCCGGCGTTCGACGCGGGCGGCCTGCGCCTGCTCAGGCCCGGTCAGCGGGTGCGCATCGAGGTGACGGGTGAGGGCGAGGGCCGCCACATCACGCTGGTCACGCTCCAGACGTTCTGAACGTTCTGGACGTCCTGAACGTCCTGAGTGGCCGCACCCGAACGGCCCCGCCTCGCCGTGATCCCCCGACGTAGTCCCCCCAGGCAGTCCCCCGAACAGCCCCGCACACGCCGCGGGCCGGGCTCCCCTGCGGGAGTCCGGCCCGGCGCGTGAGTGCCCTGCAGCCCTTACTTCTTGCGGGCGGTGGCCTTCTTGGCGGTGGTCTTGCGCGCCGTGGACTTCTTGGCGGGCGCCTTCTTGGCCGTGGCCTTCTTGGCGGGCGCCTTCTTGGCGGCGGCCTTCTTGGCGGTGGTCTTCTTCGCCGTGGCCGCCTTGGCCGTCTTCTTGGCGGTGGCGGTCTTCTTCGCCGTGGCCGTGTTCGCCGTCTTCTTGGCGGTGGTGGCCTTCTTGGCCGTGGTCGCCTTCTTGGCGGCTCCCGTGGTCTTCTTCGCCGGGGTCGCCTTCTTGGCGGTGGCGGTGACCGATCCGGTGGTCTTCTTGGCCGCGGACTTCTTGGCGGTGGCCTTCTTGGCGGCCGCCTTCTTGACCGTCGCCGAAGCGCCGCCGGTCAGGCTGCCCTTGGGCGCCTTCTTCACCGCGACATCGTTCTTCGGGAGCTTCTTCGAGCCGCTCACCAGGTCCTTGAAGCCCTGTCCCGCGCGGAAGCGGGGCACCGAGGTCTTCTTGACCCGCACGCGCTCCCCGGTCTGCGGGTTGCGGGCGTACCGGGCCGGGCGGTCGACCTTCTCGAACGAGCCGAACCCGGTGACCGAAACACGGTCACCGCTGACGACGGCACGGACGACGGCGTCCAGGACCGCGTCCACGGCGTCGGCGGCCTGCTGACGGCCACCGACCTTGTCGGCAATCGCTTCTACGAGCTGCGCCTTGTTCACGTCTTCCCCTTCGGAGACATTGCCTGAGCGCGAATACGCCAGGCTTTTTCGCACGTTAGGCAGATATATACCGCAAATCAAACACGAAACGGGCTAATCACCCTTGTGCCGCAACAACCTGAGCTCTCGGGAAGTTCCCCGAAGGTCCGTTGGGGCACGGAAGGCCCGTTGAGGCCTGCCGCTCAGACGTCTTCGGGGATTCGGCCCTCGTCGCCCTCGTCGAGGTACGCCATCAACCGCTCCAGACGCCTTGCCGCATCGGCGAGATCGTGTTTGGCCGCGGCCGTAATGACCAGCAGCTTCCGGGTCAGCGCCATCCGTACGCCCTCCGGGACTTGCAGTGCTCGCACTCGGGAGTGCGCTTCCTTCAACTGGTCCGCAACGAGTCCGTAGAGCTCGAGTTGGTCGTCGCGTCCCATGCACCGATTGTGCCATCTGGGGCGAGTTGTCGCCTCCGCAGGGGGTAACTACCCTCGTCCGGCGCCCTTCTGAGGATACCCGCACCCGCCAGGTGCAAGTGGATTTCCGGCCTCTTCTCCCCTTCAGATCAAGGCAGTTGAGACCACCCGTTCAGGTCATCGCGGGACATACGGGGCCCGACACAGATGTACCCCCAACCGTCCACGATTGGGGGTACATCGGGTGCCTGGCGGCCCTGGAGCCGGTCGGCGACGAGGTGGCGGCGATACCGCCACCCCGGTGAACCGGGTCAGCCGACCTGCACGGTGCGCGGCTTGTGAGCGGGGCGGCGCGATTCGTACGCGGCGATGTCCTGCTCGTTCCTGAGCGTGATGCTGATGTCGTCGAGACCGTTCAGGAGCCGCCAGCGGGCGTTCTCGTCCAGCTCGAACCCGGCCGTGACGCCAGGGGCGCGGACTTGGCGTTCGTGCAGGTCGACGGTGATCTCGACCTGCGGGTCCGCCTCGGTCAGGGCCCACAGCTCGTCCACGACGGACTGTTCGAGAACCACGGTGAGCAGGCCGTTCTTGAGCGAGTTGCCCCGGAAGATATCGGCGAAGCGGGCGGAGATCACGGTCTTGAAGCCGTAGTTCTGCAGCGCCCAGACGGCGTGCTCACGGGAGGATCCGGTGCCGAAGTCGGGCCCGGCGACAAGCACGGTGGCTCCCTGCCGCTCCGCTTTGTTGAGCACGAAGTCGGGGTCCTTGCGCCAGGCTTCGAAGAGCCCGTCCTCGAAGCCGTCCCTGGTGACCTTCTTCAGCCAGTGGGCGGGGATGATCTGGTCGGTGTCGACGTTGCTGCGGCGCAGCGGGACGGCCCGTCCGGTGTGGGTGGTGAAGGCTTCCATGGCTGATCAGACTCCGGCGGTGGTGGGGGCTTCGACGAGGTCGGCGGGCGAGGAGAGCCGGCCGGTCACCGCGGTGGCGGCGGCGACCTGGGGCGAGACCAGATGGGTGCGCCCGCCCTTGCCCTGGCGGCCCTCGAAGTTGCGGTTGGACGTGGACGCGGAGCGCTCGCCGGGGGCGAGTTGGTCGGGGTTCATGCCCAGGCACATCGAGCAGCCCGCGTGCCGCCATTCGGCGCCCGCCGCGGTGAAGACCTTGTCGAGCCCCTCCTCGACGGCCTGCAGGGCGACCCGCACCGAGCCGGGCACCACCAGCATCCGTACGCCGTCGGCGACTTTGCGGCCCTCGATCACGGCGGCCGCCGAGCGCAGGTCCTCGATACGGCCGTTGGTGCAGGAGCCTACGAAGACGGTGTCCACATTGATGTCGCGCAGCCGCTGTCCGGCCGTCAACCCCATGTACTCCAGGGCCTTTTCGGCGGCGAGCCGCTCCGAAGCGTCCTCGTACGAAGCCGGGTCGGGGACGTGCCCTGACAGCGGCAGGCCCTGGCCCGGGTTGGTGCCCCAGGTGACGAAGGGCGACAGGGCGGTGGCGTCGATGTAGACCTCGGCGTCGAAGACCGCGTCGTCGTCGGTGCGCAGCGTCTTCCAGTACGCGACGGCCTCGTCCCAGTCCGCGCCCTGCGGGGCGTGCGCGCGGTCCTTGAGGTAGGCGAAGGTCGTCTCGTCCGGGGCGATCATGCCCGCGCGGGCACCGGCCTCGATGGACATGTTGCAGATGGTCATGCGGGCCTCCATCGAGAGCTTCTCGATGGCCGGGCCGCGGTACTCCAGGATGTAGCCCTGGCCGCCGCCGGTGCCGATCCTGGCGATGATGGCCAGGATCAGGTCCTTGGCGGTGACGCCCTCGGGCAGTTCGCCGTCGACGGTGATGGCCATGGTCTTCGGGCGGGCCAGGGGCAGGGTCTGGGTGGCGAGGACGTGCTCGACCTGGGAGGTGCCGATGCCGAAGGCGAGCGCGCCGAAGGCGCCGTGCGTGGACGTGTGGGAGTCGCCGCACACCACCGTGGTCCCCGGCTGGGTCAGTCCGAGCTGCGGGCCCACCACGTGGACGACGCCCTGCTCGATGTCGCCGAGCGGGTGCAGCCGGACGCCGAAATCGGCGCAGTTCTTGCGCAGCGTTTCGAGCTGGGCCCGGGAGACCGGGTCGGCGATGGGCTTGTCGATGTCGAGGGTCGGGGTGTTGTGGTCCTCGGTGGCGATGGTGAGATCGAGCCGCCGCACCTGCCGGCCGGCCCCCCGGAGGCCGTCGAACGCCTGCGGGCTGGTCACTTCGTGCAGCAGGTGCAGATCGATGAAGAGGAGGTCGGGCTCGCCTTCGGCGCGCCGGACGACGTGGTCGTCCCAGACCTTCTCCGCGAGAGTCCTACCCATCGCTTTCCCTCCGACCGGCGGCCGTGCCGGCCCAACTAGAGAATCGGTACGCCGACGCCCGTCCCCGTACGCGCGTAGGCAGCGGGACCGTTGGTCCGCGGTCCGCTTCTCCAGAGTGGCGGGTTCCCGGGAAATGTGAACTTGCGTTTCACAGAGTGAGACGCGAATATCGTTGCATGGACAACTCTAGCGGCGTTGGCGTCCTCGACAAGGCAGCCCTTGTCCTGGGCGCCCTGGAGTCCGGTCCCGCCACCCTTGCCGGGTTGGTCGCGGCCACCGGGCTCGCTCGACCCACGGCCCATCGTCTCGCCGTGGCTCTGGAACACCACCGGATGGTGGCGCGGGACATACAGGGCCGTTTCATCCTCGGCCCGCGCCTCGCGGAGCTGGCCGCGGCGGCGGGCGAGGACCGCCTCCTGGCGACGGCGGGCCCTGTGCTCACGCATCTGCGGGACGTGACGGGCGAGAGCGCGCAGTTGTACCGCCGCCAGGGCGACATGCGCATCTGTGTCGCCGCGGCGGAGCGGCTCTCGGGTCTTCGGGACACGGTCCCGGTGGGTTCGACCCTCACGATGAAGGCGGGTTCGTCGGCGCAGATCCTGATGGCCTGGGAGGAGCCGGAGCGGCTGCACCGCGGCTTGCAGGGCGCGCGCTTCACGGCCACGGCGCTCTCGGGTGTACGTCGCCGGGGCTGGGCCCAGTCCATCGGTGAGCGGGAGCCGGGGGTGGCGTCGGTGTCGGCGCCGGTGCGGGGCCCCTCGAACCGGGTGGTGGCCGCCGTGTCGGTGTCGGGGCCGATCGAGCGCCTGACCCGGCATCCGGGCCGGATGCACGCCCAGGCCGTCATCGACGCGGCGGGACGCCTCTCCGAGGCGCTGCGCCGCACGAGCTGAGGCGCCCCACCCCTCATCTCCGGCCCGCGGCTCCAACGCCGCAGCGGCGGGCGGGAGTTGGGGGGTGTCGTACGTCCGCAGCCGACGTGTCGCACGTCCGCACCCGGCGCCTCGCATGCGCACACTGCGCACACACGAGGAAGCCCTCCCCGACCGGGGAGGGCTTCCTCTTCGCTGTACCCCCGACCGGATTCGAACCGGCGCTACCGCCTTGAGAGGGCGGCGTGCTAGGCCGCTACACAACGGGGGCTAGCTGGTACTGCCGTACTGCGCTGGGCTACCAGGACTCGAACCTAGAACAAAGGAACCAGAAACCTTCGTGTTGCCAATTACACCATAGCCCATGGATGGTCTAGACCAGACCACAGTACCCCCGACCGGATTCGAACCGGCGCTACCGCCTTGAGAGGGCGGCGTGCTAGGCCGCTACACAACGGGGGCCCTAGCGATCCTGCGTTGAAGTCAGTGGGTGCGACCCGAACTGTCCTCACGGGAAGGATCTGTACCCCCGACCGGATTCGAACCGGCGCTACTGCCTTGAGAGGGCAGCGTGCTAGGCCGCTACACAACGGGGGCTTTGCGGATCACGATCCGCGGTTGCAGAAAAGCTCTGCGAGCTGGCCTACCAGGACTCGAACCTAGACTAACGGAACCAGAAACCGTCGTGCTGCCAATTACACCATAGGCCACCGGAACGCAATCCCCTGGGGAGATCCTGTTCGGCTTACGCTTCCCTGCCGGACCTTTCGGCCCTCTCGGGCGGCGCAGGAAGAACATTACCCGAAGGTGGACGGCGCTCCAAAACGGGTATCGGCCAGCAACAGCGCGGGCAGCTCGGCGAGGCCACCGATGCGGTGCACGCCAGGGGCGGCATGCCCCGCGTGCTCCCGGAAGCACGCGCCCGGCGCGGCACCGGTGGCGTAGCGTGAGGGAACCGACGAGCGAGAGACCGAACCCCCATGAGCGAGTACCGCGTCCAGTTCACCGTCGAGGCCCGCGCGACGTACGACGGCCTGCCCGCCGAGCGTCAGGCCCAGTTGGACAAGGCACTGCGTGTGCTGGCCCGTGACCCGTTCCACAAGTCGGCGACCGCCCAGCTCGGTCCCGACGAGCACCTGCGCAAGGCCTACGTGGCCCCCGGAGTCGTACTGGAATACATGGTGGCCGGTGCGATCATGGTGGTCGTCGTCCTGGAGATCTTCGACGAGAGCCACTACCTCGTCGACGAGGCCTGAGCGTCTCGCGGACGGCGGACGGACAGCGCGAAGGGCCCGGGAGCCGTGACGGCTTCCGGGCCCTTCGCGTGTGCTGGGCGCGGGCGGCTTGCGCACCGCGCGCGGGCGACTACCGAACGGTGACTACTGAGCGGTGAGCTTCGCCAGGGCCGCGTCGATGCGGGTCAGGGTCGCGTCCTTGCCCAGGATCTCCAGGGACTCGAAGAGGGGCAGGCCGACCGTGCGCCCTGTGACGGCGACGCGGACGGGGGCCTGGGCCTTGCCGAGCTTGAGGCCGTGGGCCTCACCGGCGGCCAGGACGGCCTCCTTGAGGGACTCGGGGGAGGTCCAGTCGGCCGCCTCCAGCTTGGCGCGGGCCGTGCGCAGGAGGGCGTCGGAGCCCTCCTTCATGGCCTTCGTCCAGGAGGGCTCGTCGAAGACCGGCTCCGGGAGGAACAGGAAGTCCACGTTGTCGGTGATCTCGGAGAGGACCTTCAGGCGGGTCTGCGCGTGCGGCGCGATGGCCTGCCAGGCGGCCTCGTCGAAGTCCTCGGGGGCCCAGTTGGCGTGCGGGGCCTTCAGCCAGGGCTCGCAGGCCTCGGCGAAGGTCTTCACGTCCAGCAGGCGGATGTGGTCGGCGTTGATCGCCTCGGCCTTCTTCAGGTCGAAGCGGGCCGGGTTCGGGTTCACGTCCGCCACGTCGAACTTCGCCACCATGTCGGACATCGAGAAGATGTCCTGGTCCGCGGAGAACGACCAGCCCAGGAGGGAGAGGTAGTTCAGCAGGCCCTCGGGGAGGAAGCCGCGCTCGCGGTAGATGTTCAGGGACGACTGCGGGTCGCGCTTGGAGAGCTTCTTGTTCCCCTCGCCCATCACGTACGGCAGGTGGCCGAACTCGGGGATCCGCTGGGCGACGCCCAGCTCGATCAGCGCCTTGTAGAGCGCGATCTGGCGCGGGGTCGAGGAGAGCAGGTCCTCGCCGCGCAGGACGTGGGTGATCTCCATCAGGGCGTCGTCGACCGGGTTGACCAGCGTGTACAGCGGGGCGCCGTTGGCGCGCACGATGCCGTAGTCGGTGACGTTCTCGGCCTGGACGGTGATCTCGCCGCGGACCAGGTCGGTGAAGGTGGTGGCCTCGTCGGGCATCCGGAAGCGGACGATGTGGCTGCGGCCCTCGGCCTCGTACGCCTCGATCTGCCAGGCGGTGAGGTCGCGGCAGTGGCCGTCGTAGCCGGAGGGCTTGCCTGCGGCGCGGGCGGCCTCGCGGCGGGCGTCCAGCTCCTCCGTGGTGCAGTAGCACGGGTAGGCGTAGCCGCCGTCGAGGAGCTTGGCCGCCACGTCCTGGTAGATGTCCATGCGCTGCGACTGGCGGTACGGCGCGTGCGGGCCGCCGACCTCGGGGCCCTCGTCCCAGTCGAATCCCAGCCAGCGCATGGAGTCCAGGAGCTGCTCGTAGGACTCCTCGGAGTCACGGGCCGCGTCGGTGTCCTCGATGCGGAAGACCAGGGTGCCGCCGTTGTGCCGGGCGTAGGCCCAGTTGAACAGGGCGGTGCGGACCAGGCCCACGTGGGGGTTGCCGGTCGGGGAGGGACAGAACCGTACCCGGACGGTGCCGTCGGGAGTCGCGTTAGCCACGCTTGATCACCTTGTTGGTGAGAGTGCCGATGCCTTCGATGGTGACGGCGACCTCGTCGCCGACGCTGAGCGGGCCCACCCCTGCCGGGGTGCCCGTGAGGACGACGTCGCCGGGGAGCAGCGTCATCGCCTCGCTGAGGTGGACGATGAGGTCCTCGATGGGACGGATCATGTCCGTGGTGCGGCCGAGCTGGCGCTGTTCACCGTTGACCGTGCACTGGATGGTGAGGTCGCCGGCGCGGGCCAGGTCGATGCCGGTCTCCACCCAGGGGCCGAGCGGGCACGCGGTGTCGAAGCCCTTGGCGCGGGACCACTGCTTCTCGCGCTTCTGTACGTCACGTGCGGTGACGTCGTTGGCGCAGGTGTAGCCGAGGATGACGTCGGCGACCCGCTCGCGGGGCACCTCGCGGCACATCCGGCCGATGACCACGGCCAGCTCGGCCTCGTGGTGCAGCTCCTGCGAGAAGGAGGGGTACTCGATGGCGGCGCCGGGGCCTGTCACCGACGTGGACGGCTTGAAGAAGGCGACCGGGGGTTCGGCGGGGTCGGGGACCTCGTTGCCGAGCTCCGCCACGTGCTCCGCGTAGTTGCGGCCGATGGCCACGACCTTGCTGGGGAGCACGGGCGGGAGCAGCCGGACCTTGCTCAGCGGGACCTTCGTGCCGGAGAGCTCGAAGTCCGCGAACGGGATGCCCTTGATGATGTCGAGGACGAGTCCCTCGGTGCTTCCGGGGGGAGCTTCGCCCTCGACCGCGCCGAAGGCGACGTTGCCGTCGATGGAGAACCTGGCGATGCGCACGGGGCCCCTTATTACGTGGGTGGAGATTGCCGCCCCAGTCTATGGGGCCGCGCCCCTGTCCCCCCTTGTCGCCGCTTCGCGGCTCGTCCTCGAACGCCGGACGGGCTGATCAGGCTCGGCGGACGCCGGTGTCCTGGCTCACGGTGCTTCCATCAGAACCGTGCGGCGCGGGTTGGCCGTCTGGGCCGGGAGTACTACGGGGTGCTCGGGCTGCTCGGGCTGCTCCGGCGCGGGCTGTGTGCCCTGCGCGTCGTCGAGGTGCGCGAGGGTGGTGCGGCGCGGGTTGGCTATGTTGCGGAACATCAGCGTGGACTTCATCTGCGGTTCGGACCCTGTCGGTTGGGGCGCCGCTGGCTGGACGCCGGTTGTCGGTTTCGCCATCCCTGTAAAGCGTCAGGCTAAACATTCAATTCCCGACGAAAGTCCAGAAGAGGCCATGATCTTCATGTGAGTTTGCTCACGAAGGACTGGGCAAAAGGGTCAATTCCGGCTAGTGGTCCACCCAATGAAAACGGACAATGCCTCCCTGAAGACCCCATTCCGCTCCTGATCATGAACACTGGGACACCCACCCCGTCGGGCAATCTCGTACGGAAAAGTCCGTTATGGGGAGTTCACTTTCTACGTCTCGTAACCCGTCCATCACATGCGGTCACGGAGTTCATGGCCTGACTCACGGGCCTTGTTGGAGATCCGGCACTGTGCTGGAATTCCCGGGACCGCCGCGGGATCGAACCGGCGCGCAGGGGCGCAACGCAGCGCCGATTGGCGGCGGGGAGGGGGAGCAGCGCCGGTCTCACGACCACCAAGGGGTGCCTGGCGCCCCGAGACGCCGACACCGTCCCGCCGTCAACGCGGCAGGACGCCTGGTCCAGAGGTTGCGACGCTAGTGCAGGGACGTTTCAAGAGGGATGGCAAGGGGTCTCCCCAGGCCGACCGCGGTCGCGGGGATGCTGCGGCTGAGCCGGAGCGCGGCGGAGGTGACCGCGGCTCCTCGGCCAAGGACGCCCAGAGCCCCGGGCCGGTGCAGTCCGGTGACGGCGGCACGGGTGCCGGCCGCGCGGGCTCGGGCCCGGCCGCGGGCGGAGCCTTGCCGCAGGGGGCCAAGACACCCCCGGGTCCCGGCCCCCGAATAGCCCTGCGCAACTGGCGCATCTCCACCCGTCTGGTCTCGCTTCTCGCGCTGCCCGTCATCGCGGCGACCTCGCTCGGCGCGCTGCGCATCAACTCGTCGATGGACGAGATCGAGCAGCTCGACAACATGAAGCTGCTGACCGACATGACCAAGCAGGCCACCGAGCTGGCCGCGGCGCTCCAGGAGGAGCGCGACCAGTCGGCGGGTCCGCTCGCGCACGGCGCGAAGGACACGGACTTCGTCGTCAAGGGCTCCCGGGACAAGACGGACCGGGCCTACAAGAACTTCCTGCGCGGCACGCAGCAGTTGGACGACAGCGACAGCGACAAGGGCCTGCTCGGTGTCCGGCAGAGCACCATCCAGATCACCCAGCAGCTCCAGAAGATCAACGACGTCCGCCGGAACGCGTACGAGGACCCCAAGTCCGTCTCGCAGACCGTCGACGCCTACAGCCAGCTCATCGAGCAGCTCCTCGCACTCTCCGAGGACATGGCGCAGGCGACCAGCAACCCGGACATGATCCAGCGCACCCGTGCGCTTGCCGCGTTCTCGTCCGCCAAGGAGTACGCCTCCGTGCAGCGCGCCGTCATCGCGGCCGCGCTGCCCGCGAACAACCGCGAGTTCGGCAAGCTCACCGAGACCGACCGCCGGTACGCCTTCTCCGCCCTGGACAAGGAGGGCTCGGAGCTCCAGTCCTTCAACCGGATCTACTCCGGCGACCCCGAGAAGCTCCTGAAGCCCATCAGCGAGGGCAACGCCTCCATCGAGGCCGCCAACTCCTACGCCAAGCGCGTCCTGGAGCAGGAAGGCGGCATCAAGCTCCGCGGCAAGCGCTCCTACAAGGACTGGGTGGACGCCGACTCCACCAAGATCTCGGAGATGTCGAAGATCGAGCTGACGCTGCTCGACGAGATGGAGCAGAAGGCCCGTTCGCTCAGGAACGAGTCCGAGCAGCAGGCGATCCTCAACGGTGCGCTCATCCTGGTGGTGCTCGGCGTCTCGCTCGTCGGCGCCTTCGTGGTGGCCCGCTCCATGATCCGCTCGCTGCGCCGGCTCCAGGACACCGCGACCAAGGTCGCCCAGGACCGTCTGCCCGAGCTGGTCAAGCAGCTCTCCGAGTCCGACCCGCAGGACGTCGACACGTCCGTGGAGTCCGTCGGTGTGCACTCCCGGGACGAGATCGGCCAGGTGGCCGCGGCCTTCGACGACGTGCACCGCGAGGCCGTCCGCCTCGCCGCCGAGCAGGCCCTGCTGCGGGGCAACGTCAACGCGATGTTCACCAACCTCTCGCGCCGCTCCCAGGGCCTCATCCAGCGCCAGCTCTCGCTCATCTCCGAGCTGGAGTCCCGCGAGGCCGACCCCGACCAGCTCTCCTCGCTGTTCAAGCTCGACCACCTCGCGACCCGCATGCGCCGTAACGGTGAGAACCTCCTCGTTCTCGCCGGTGAGGAACCTGGCCGCCGCTGGACCCGCCCCGTGCCGCTCGTCGACGTGCTGCGTGCCGCGGCGTCCGAGGTGGAGCAGTACGAGCGCATCGAGCTCTCCGGGGTGCCATCGACCGAGGTCGCGGGACGCGTCGTGAACGACCTCGTGCACCTCCTCGCCGAGCTGCTCGAGAACGCGACCTCGTTCTCCTCGCCGCAGACCAAGGTGAAGGTCACCGGTCACGCGCTGCCCGACGGCCGTGTGCTCATCGAGATCCACGACACCGGCATCGGCCTCTCCCCCGAGGACCTCGCCGCGATCAACGAGCGGCTCGCGTCGCCGCCCACCGTGGACGTCTCGGTCTCCCGGCGCATGGGTCTGTTCGTGGTCGGCCGCCTCTCGCAGCGCCACGGCATCCGCATCCAGCTCCGCCCCTCCGACTCCGGCGGCACGACCGCCCTTGTCATGCTGCCCGTCGATGTCGCCCAGGGCGGCAAGAAGGTCCCGAGCAAGCCGGGCGCGCCCGCCCCGACCGGCGGTCCCGCAGCCGCGCAGGCGGCGGCAGGTGCCGCGGCCGCGCGACGTGGCGGCGGTGTGGCGGCAGGCCTCGGCGGCGCCCAGCGCGCCCGTGGCGGCCAGGTCGGCCCCGGCGCCGGGGCCCAGCGCGGCCAGGTGACCGGGCAGGGCCCGCGGGCCGCACTGCCCGCGCGCGGCGGTGCCCAGGGTCCGGCGTCAGGTTCTCCGTCGGCCGGTGCTCCGTCCGCCGGGTCCCCGGTGGCGCCCGGTGGTCTCGCGGGGACCGGGGCGCCGGGTTCCGGTGGTTTCACGGGTACCGGTGCGTCCGGTGCCGGTGGTGGCGCGGGGGCCAACGGGCCCGCCGGCCTCGCCGGTCCCACGGGTTCGGGGCCGCAGCGTCCCGGTACCCGGCAGCCCGGGTTCTCGCAGGGCAGCCGCCCCACCGCGGGCATGCCGCAGCCGCCGGTGCCGCAGCAGCGCACGAACGAAGCGGGTGCGGGCGCCGGTTCCGGCGGTGACCAGGGACGCAGGCCGCAGTTGCCGCCGCGTGGCGGACCGCGTGCGGAGCTGCCCGGCGGCTCCCCGCAGTTGCGTACGCCGAGCTGGAGTGACGAGAACGCGCAGCCGCAGGTCTCGCGGGAGCCGTTCGACACGCCCCGAGGCCACGAGGAGCCCGAGTCCACCGGTCAGTTCCCGTCCCCCGCGGGACTGGCCGACGACAGCCAGGGCCCCGGTTCCACGGCGCAGTTCGACCGCCCCGACTTCGACGGACCGCCCCCGGGCTCGTCCGGCCGCAACGCGGAGAGGAGCGGCGCGTCGCAGGCCCCGAACATGGGCACCACCGGCGAGTTCGTCCGCTCCGACGTGTTCGGCGGGCCCGACCGGGGCACCCCGCGGAGCGGCCAGGCCCCGCACGGCACCGGCGAGTTCACCGTGCCGCGTCCGCCTGCTCCACGCTGCGGCCAGGGCCCGGGCCAGGGTCAGGGCCCGGGTCAGAGCCCGCGCGACGACCGCAACCAGGGCGCTCCCCAGCAGCCCCAGAACCAGCAGCCGCAGGGTCAGCAGCCGCAGAGCCAGCAGCCCCACAACGAGCAGCCGGGTTCCCCGCTCCCGTACGACCAGCAGCCGCAGCAGGCCGATCTCGACTCGCTGCCGCCGGCGTCCGGTCCGCTGGACGGTCGTACGCCGCTGTACGACACGCTGGAGACCAACTGGTTCTCCCAGCAGGCGCAGGCCGAGCAGGACCGCCAGGCCCAGCAGAACCCGCAGGCCCAGCAGCCCCAGCACGACCAGCAGCAGCCGCACACCCAGCAGGCACCCCACCAGGGGACCCCGCAGCAGTACCACCAGCAGCCCCAGCACCAGCAGCCCCCGCAGAACCGGCAGGCCGAGCAGGGGCTGCCCACCGACCTGCCGCAGCGGCCCCAGCGCCCGCAGCGTCCGGGGGCCCCGCAGCGCGGCAACGGCACCGAGCCGGGCCACCGTCCCGAGCCGGGCAGGACCGAGGCACCGCAGCAGCCGCTGCCGCGCCGCGACCAGCCGCAGCGCCCCGCGCCCGCGCAGGGCCACCAGGCAGGCACTCCCCCGCTGCCCCAGCGCCCGGGTGCGGGCGCCCCGGCCGCGGGCGGTGCCCACGCGAACAGCACCACCGGCACCACCTCTTGGCGTGCGACGCCGAACGACGAGCTCGGCCGCCAGGCCGAGCGCGTCCGGCAGCCCTCCGCGGGCGGCGTCACGACCTCCGGCCTGCCGCGCCGCGTGCCACGGGCGAACCTCGTGGCGGGCACCGCGCAGCAGGCCCAGGACAGCACGGGTCCGCAGGTCTCGCGCGCACCCGACGACGTGCGCGGCCGGCTGACCAATCTCCGTAGGGGCATTCAGCAAGGTCGTCAGGCCGGCACCGGCCAGACCGGCAGTTTCCCCACTCACCAGCAGGAGCGTTAGTTGAGTCCGATGAGCCAGGCGGCACAGAACCTGAACTGGTTGATCACCAACTTCGTGGACAACACCCCCGGGGTGTCCCACACGGTCGTGGTCTCCGCCGACGGCCTGCTTCTCGCGATGTCCGAGGGCTTTCCGCGCGACCGCGCCGACCAGCTCGCGGCCGTCGCCTCCGGCCTGACCTCCCTCACGGCCGGGGCCTCCCGGATCTTCGAGGGCGGCGCGGTCACCCAGACCGTGGTGGAGATGGAGCGGGGCTTCTTGTTCCTCATGTCCATCTCGGACGGTTCGTCGCTCGCGGTGCTCGCGCACCCGGAGTGCGACATCGGCCTCGTCGGCTACGAGATGGCCCTTCTCGTCGACCGCGCGGGCACCGTACTGACCCCGGACCTGCGCGCTGAACTGCAGGGCAGCCTGTTGCACTGACCCGGCCACCCGGGCTCGTCCCACTCGGCCGCCCCACCGTCCGAGCCAACCGACCGTACGAACCGACCACCGTCCGGCCGCCAGTCATGCCCCCACCCCGGCTCTGTCAGACGGATCGCAGACAACTGCTGTCCCGCCCGGAGGATCCATGAACCCGCCCACCGCCTCTCACGACCCGTACGGTGCTTCCCATGCCGGGTACGGGGTCGAGGGCGACCAGCCGCTGGTGCGTCCCTACGCGATGACCGGCGGCCGGACCAGGCCCCGCTACCAGCTCGCGATAGAGGCCCTCGTCAGCACCACGGCCGACCCGGCCCAGTTGATGGGGCTGCTCCCCGAGCACCAGCGGATCTGCCACCTGTGCCGTGAGGTCAAGTCGGTGGCCGAGGTCTCCGCGCTGCTTTCGATGCCGCTCGGCGTGGCCCGCATCCTCGTCGCCGACCTGGCCGAGGCCGGGCTCGTCGCCATCCACCAGCCGGGCGGCGACGAGAACGCCGGCGGCCAGCCCGACGTGACACTGCTCGAAAGGGTGCTCAGTGGACTTCGCAAGCTCTGACGGAGGCGGCTCCGTGGGCTCCGACGCCGGTGGCCGGTCCACCACATCCGCCAAGATCGTGGTGGCGGGCGGCTTCGGCGTGGGCAAGACCACGTTCGTGGGGGCGGTCTCCGAGATCAATCCGCTGCGCACCGAGGCCGTGATGACGTCCGCGTCCGCGGGCATCGACGACCTCACGCACACGGGCGACAAGACCACCACGACCGTGGCGATGGATTTCGGCCGTATCACGCTCGACCAGGATCTGATCCTCTACCTGTTCGGCACGCCGGGACAGGACCGCTTCTGGTTCATGTGGGACGACCTGGTGCGCGGCGCCATCGGCGCGGTCGTGCTCGTGGACACCCGGCGGCTCGCGGACTGCTTCCCCGCGGTGGACTACTTCGAGAACTCCGGGCTTCCCTTCGTCATCGCGCTCAACGGCTTCGACGGGCACCAGCCGTACACCCCCGACGAAGTGCGCGAGGCACTGCAGCTCGGCCCGGACACTCCCATCATCACCACCGACGCGCGACACCGTGCGGACGCAAAGAGTGGCTTGATCACGCTGGTCGAGCACGCACTTATGGCACGACTCAAGTAGGCGGGACCATACGGAAGTTGTCGTAGAGCGCACGGAACGATCTGTGTCCTTTGACACGGACGGCTGCCGTGTTCATAACGTTTCGACAGAGAATTGCACTGGCCCCGCGACACATCGCGGTCGGTCGGTGTCGCTGTGCGCACAAGAGCCCCGCCTTTTGGCGGGGCTCGCTCTTTATGACCGATTTATCTGAGGCTTACACCACTCGGAACTCTTCTTTCCTACTGTTTGGAAGAGCACAGCCTGACGTGCTGGAATGCGCTGAACTGCCCAGTAGCACGGGCCTTTGGAGACGACAGCGGCACCAGCGCAGGAGCCGCCGCCGAGAGGTTGTTGGTCGAGTGAGGCGAAGCAAGACGAGCCCCGCGTCCCCGGACCGGGACACGCGGGGCAACTTCACCCCGCCGCCGCGCACAGCGGCACCGTCCGCGGACGTACCGGGCAGCGAGCCGCAGGCCGCCTCCGGCGGTCGGCTCTCGCCGAGAAACTGGCGGGTGCCGACCCGGCTGAACGCGATCCTCCTCATACCCGTGCTCGTCGGCCTCGTCATGGGCGGCTTCCAGGTGAAGGGCGCCATCGACACCTGGGACGAGGCCCGCGATGCCGAGGCCACGGCCCGTCTGGTGCGCGCGTCGCTCGACTACGGCAACCGCCTCATCGAGGAGCGGGACGTCTCCGCCGCTCCGCTGCTCAGGGGTAAAAAGAACGATTCTGCAGTGGTCCGGACCCGCAAGGCCACCGACGCCGCGGCCGCCGCCTTCGACGACGCCGTCAAGGACATGCCGAACAAGGAGGGCCTGGAGCGCCGGCTCGCCGCCTTCCACAAGGTCGAGCCGAAGCTGGCGGGCCTGCGTGAGGCCGCTTACACCAGCAAGCTGCCCGGCGTACAGACCGAGGAGTCGTACGTCGCCATCCAGCACCCGCTGATGGAGTTCGCCAACGAGCTCGGCCTCGGCACCGGCAACATCACCTCCTACGGCCGCACCGTCTACGCCGTCTCCCTCGCCAAGGCCGCCCTGTCGCTGCAGCGCTCCATCGGCACGCACCTCCTGGTGGAGCCGGGTCCGACCGCGGCCGAACTGTCCAAGCAGCGGATCGCCTTCTCCTCGTACGCGTACCTGGAGAACATCGCCATCGAGGAGTACACCGGCGGCGGCACCCCCGAGGACGTCAAGAAGCTCCAGGACGCGCGCAAGGGCCTCGCGGCCAAGGGCAAACAGCAGTCCGACGAGGCCGAGGCCGCCGCCCGCGCCAAGGGGGAGAAGTACGTCCCGCTGCCGAGCGGCGAGAAGACCCTCGCCCTGATCGCCGGCCTGTCCTCGACCCAGCCGAGCGCCCGGGTCGAGCTCGCGGGCAAGGGCATCACGGCGCCCGCCCTGTGGGGCGTCACCACCCTCAAGTTCGACGCGTACCGCACCATCGAGTCGGACCTCGCCGACAAGGCCGTGAACGAGGCGTCCGGCATCGCCGACGACGCCAGGACCGACGCCTTCATCACCGGTGCGATCGTCGTGGTCGCCCTGCTCGCCGCCTTCATCCTGGCCGGTCTCATGGCCCGGCAGATGAGCCGCTCGATGCGCAGCCTGCGCACCGCCGCCTTCGGCATCGCCGAGCAGCGCCTGCCGATGCTCGTCGACCAGCTCTCGCGCACCGACCCCGGCCGGGTCGACACCCGGGTGCAGCCCATCCCGATCACGTCCACCGACGAGATCGGCGAGGTCGCCCGCGCCTTCGACCAGGTGCACCGGGAGGCCGTCCGGCTCGCCGCCGAGCAGGCCCTGCTCCGCGGCAACATCAACGCGATCTTCACCAACCTCTCGCGCCGCAACCAGTCGCTGATCGAGGGCCAGCTCACCCTCATCACCGACCTGGAGAACAACGAGGCCGACCCGGACCAGCTCGCGTCCCTCTTCCGTCTCGACCACCTCGCGACCCGGATGCGCCGCAACGGCGAGAACCTCCTCGTTCTCTCCGGCGAGGAGCCGGGCCGCCGCTGGGACCAGCCGGTCCCGCTGGTCGACGTGTTGCGCGCCGCGTCATCCGAGGTGGAGCAGTACGAGCGCATCGAGCTGTCGGGCGTCCCCGAGGCCGAGATCCACGGCCTCGCCGTGACCGACCTCGTGCACCTGCTCGCCGAGCTCCTGGAGAACGCCACCACGTTCTCCTCGCCGCAGACCAAGGTCAGGGTCACCGCGACCCGTCTCCCCGACGGCCGCGTGATGATCGAGATCCATGACAAGGGCATCGGCCTGACCGCCGAGGACTTCGCGGACATCAACCACCGGCTCGCCAACCCGCCGACCGTGGACGCCGCGATCTCCCAGCGCATGGGCCTGTTCGTGGTCGGCCGTCTCTCGGACCGGCACGGCATCCGCGTCCAGTTGCGCCCCTCCGGCGAGCAGGCGGGCACCACGTCCCTCGTGATGCTGCCGGACAACATCACCCACGGTGGCGGTGGCGACCAGGCGCCGCACGACGAGTTCACGGTCTCCTCGATCATCCCGGAGCAGCAGGTCCGCGAGGTCGAGCCGCTGCGCACCGCCGCGGAGCTGGGCTTCGACGACAGCCAGTACGCGGGCCAGGGCGCCGACGGCGCCGAGACGGGCGACCAGCTCGACCCGGTGGGCCGTTCGCTGATGCGCGAGGAGCGCCGGGCCGCCCTTGAGGCACAGGCCCAGACCGGTCCGCCCGCCGAGGGCGACCGCCCGCTGTTCCGTGACGAGGTCCGGGGCGGCGCGCAGGAGACCTACGAGCAGCCCACGGGTTACCCGGAGACGCAGAACGCCTTCGACGGTACCCAGGGCTCGCCGGTCATGGGATACGACCAGGCGCAAACCGGGTACGACGGCCAGTTGGTGGCCGGGTACGACCAGGGTCAGGCGGGCTACGACCCGCAACCGACCTACGACCAGGGTGCGCAGGCGTACGACGATTCGTACTACACGACCCAGGACGGCTATCAGGACGGCGCGTATGCGGAGCCGGGGCACGACGGCCGCGAGGCCGGGGCGGGCGGTGCCCAGGAGTCCTTCGCCGCCTACCCGGAGCGGTCCCACCAGGACGACTGGCCGTTGCGCGACAGTTACCAGGACGGCTACCAGGGTGAGTACGCTCCCGAAGCGGAATCCGCTCCGGCGCCTGACGCGGGTGAGTACGACCGCGTAGGCTTCGACCGTCCGGGACCTGCCCCCTCCTCCGCGGCTCCGTCCGCCGTCTCGCACGAGCTGACCGACGCGGGTCTTCCGCGCCGCGGCGGCCCCGCGGCGGACGGCAACGGAAGCGCACCCGCACAGCGCCAGGAGAGCCCGAACGGCGAGAGCCGCGACGGCGAAGGACCGGCGGGCGACGCCTCGCAGGGCGAGCGGCAGGGCACCGGCTGGCGTACGGCCAACGACGACCGCTGGCAGCGCGCCGAGCAGTTGCGGGAGCCCAAGGCGGGCGGGGTCACCCCGTCCGGTCTGCCGCGGCGGGTGCCCAAGGCCAACCTGGTCGAGGGCACCGCGGAACAGAACCCGCAGGGCGGCCCCCAGGTCTCCCGCGACCCCGAGGAAGTACGGGGCAGGCTGAGCAACCTGCGCCGCGGCGTCCAGCGGGGCCGCAGCGCGGGCAGTGACACGAATGGCCAGGGCTTCAGCCCTGATAGCACCTACAACCAGGAGCGTTAGTGTGAGCCCGATGAGCCAGGCGGCGCAGAACCTGAACTGGTTGATCACCAACTTCGTGGACAACACCCCCGGGGTGTCCCACACCGTGGTGGTCTCCGCCGACGGACTCCTTCTGGCGATGTCCGAAGGCTTCCCGCGTGACCGGGCCGATCAGCTCGCGGCCGTCGCGTCGGGCCTGACCTCCCTCACGGCCGGGGCCTCCCGGATCTTCGAGGGCGGCTCGGTGACCCAGACCGTTGTGGAGATGGAGCGAGGATTTCTCTTCATCATGTCCATCTCCGACGGATCGTCCCTCGCCGTACTCGCCCACCCAGAGGCGGACATCGGTCTCATTGGGTACGAGATGGCACTTCTCGTCGACCGAGCGGGCACCGTCCTCACTCCGGACCTGCGCGCGGAGCTTCAGGGGAGCCTGCTCAACTGACAGACAGACGGTGCGTATTCGCATCCCGGGGCCGTAAGGTTTCGGGACGCGGCTCCACAGTGATGGCGCCGAGCACAGTTTCGGAGGAGGAGTACGTGGCTGCAACACCCCCAGACGGTTCGTCTTCGGCCAACTGGCCTGCCGGCCACGGCCAGGGCCAGGGTGACGGTTCGCAGAACCGGTACAACTTCCCCTCCGCGCCCAGCCATCGCCGGCAGCCCCAGTACCGGCAGCCAGGCCAGCAGGCGCCCGGCCCCGGTGCGCCCGGCTCCGGTCCGTACGGCCAGCCGTACAACCAGCCGTACGACCAGCCCTACGCACCCCGGATCCAGCCGGTCCAGTCGCACCGCCGCTCCCCGGAGCAGGCGCCCGCGCCCGCACCGGTGGCGTCCAACCCGCTGGTGCGGCCGTACGCCATGACGGGCGGACGCACCAGGCCCCGCTACCAGCTCGCCATCGAGGCGCTGGTGCACACCACCGCACAACCGCATCAGATGCAGGGCCAGTTGCCGGAGCACCAGCGCATCTGCAACCTGTGCCGCGAGATCAAGTCCGTGGCGGAGATCTCGGCCCTGCTCTCCATCCCCCTCGGCGTTGCCCGGATCCTCGTCGCCGACCTGGCGGAGGCCGGACTTGTCGCCATCCATCAGCCCGGCGGCGACGAGACCGCCGGCGGCCAGCCAGACGTGACACTGCTCGAAAGGGTGCTCAGTGGACTTCGCAAGCTCTAGCGGCGGAGCAAAAGACCGCTCCACCACCAGCGCGAAAATCGTGGTGGCGGGCGGCTTCGGCGTGGGCAAGACCACGTTCGTCGGGGCGGTCTCTGAGATCAACCCGCTGCGCACCGAGGCCGTCATGACGTCCGCGTCCGCGGGCATCGACGACCTCACCCACACCGGAGACAAGACCACCACGACGGTGGCCATGGACTTCGGTCGCATCACCCTGGACCAGGACCTGATCCTGTACCTGTTCGGCACCCCGGGGCAGGACCGCTTCTGGTTCATGTGGGACGACCTGGTCCGTGGCGCCATCGGCGCGGTCGTCCTGGTCGACACGAGGCGGCTCGCCGACTGCTTCCCCGCCGTCGACTACTTCGAGAACTCCGGCCTCCCCTTCGTCATCGCCCTCAACGGCTTCGACGGCCACCAGCCGTACACCCCTGACGAAGTGCGGGAAGCCCTCCAGATCGGGCCGGACACCCCCATCATCACCACCGACGCCCGCCACCGTGCGGACGCGAAGAGCGCGCTGATCACTCTGGTCGAGCATGCGCTGATGGCTCGCCTCCGGTAGCTCCTCGGCCGCGGGCCCGTCGTGGTTTCCCGCCGCTGCCGCGGCGGGGTCTCCCACCCACCCGCCCGTGACTCCCGACCTCGCCGGGTGGGCACAGCCCCGGCCCCGAGCAACTGTCGAAGCCGAACGCACTGTGGGCCCCCGTACTCGAGCAAGTACGGGGGCCCACAGTGCGTTCAGGGAGCGGGCGGGCTCAGCCCTGCCAACTGTGCGGCGCCCGGAAACCCGGGGTGCGCTCCAGGCGGCGCCAGCCGGCCTTGTCGCGGCCTCGGCGGGCGGGCGCGGCCTCGGGCTGTGCGGCGGCGCGGGCGAGGAGGATGGCGGTGAGGGCCGCGACCTCCTCGGGCTCGGCGTGGCCCTTCTCGACGCGGATGTCGGGAGTAGTCATGTGCAGCGTTCTCCTTGTGGGTACTGCAGGTGGGACAAAAGAGGTCCGGGGGTCCGCCGCTACTGCGGGGGGTTGCCGTGCTTGCGCGAGGGCAGGTCGGCGTGCTTGTTGCGCAGCATGGCCAGGGACTTGATGAGGACCTCGCGGGTGGCGGCGGGGTCGATGACGTCGTCGACCAGGCCTTCGCGCCGTGGCGGATGATGCCGCCGTGCTCCTGGTCGACACCGGGCAGGAAGCCGGGGACGTCCAGGAGGGTGAGGATCGGGATGTTGAAGGCGTCGCACATCTGGACGAAGCGGGCCGCCTTCTCGGAGGCCTCGATGTCCAGGACCCCGGCCAGGGCCTGGGGCTGGTTGGCGACGATGCCCACGACCTGCCCGTCCAGGCGGGCCAGAGCACAGATGATGTTGCGCGCCCAGCGCTCGTGGACCTCCAGCACCTCGCCGTCGTCGACGAG
>NZ_JOAP01000027.1 GCF_000720475.1 Streptomyces aureocirculatus | reverse complement strand
GACGAGTACTTGCAGCAGTACCGGGGCGAGCACGACATCCGCTCCACCTGGCAGGCCCGCGAACGCATCGTCGTCGGCCTCACCGGCGGACCCGAGGGCCGCACCCTCATCCGCAGGGCCGCCCGGATGGCCGCCAAGGGCTCCGGCAGCGAGATCCTCGCCGTGTACATCGCCCGCAGCGACGGCCTCACCGCGGCATCGCCGAAAGAGCTCGCCGTCCAGCGCACCCTCGTCGAGGACCTGGGCGGAACGTTTCACCACGTCATAGGCGACGACATTCCGGCCGCCCTCCTCGAATTCGCCCGCGGTGTCAACGCCACCCAGATCGTCCTCGGCTCCTCACGGCGCAAGTCCTGGCAGTACATCTTCGGCCCCGGCGTCGGCGCCACCGTCGCCCGCGAATCGGGCCCCGACCTGGACGTCCACATCGTCACGCACGGCGAGGTCGCCAAGGGGCGCGGGCTGCCCGTGGCCCGCGGCGCACGGCTCGGCCGGTCCCGGATCATCTGGGGCTGGCTGGTCGGTGTCGTCGGCCCCGCCCTGCTCACCCTGCTGCTCACGCACGTCGACGCGGACCTCGGTCTCGCCAACGACATGCTGCTCTTCCTGACCCTCACCGTGGCGGCGGCGCTGCTCGGCGGAAGGTCGAGGCCCTGGACGCCGGTGCCGACGACTACGTGACCAAGCCCTTCGGCATGGACGAACTCCTGGCCCGGCTGCGTGCGGCCGTCCGCCGTGCGGAGCCCACCGGGGCCGGTGAGGACGACGTGACGGTGGACACCGACGACTTCACGGTCGACCTGGCCGCGAAGAAGGTGAACCGCAACGGCCGTGACGTACGCCTGACCCCCACGGAGTGGCACCTCCTGGAGGTCCTGGTGCGTAACGCGGGCCGTCTCGTCAGCCAGAAGCAGCTCCTCCAGGAGGTCTGGGGCCCCTCGTACGGCACCGAGACGAACTACCTGCGCGTCTACATGGCCCAGCTCCGCCGCAAGCTGGAGGCGGACCCCGCGCACCCGCGGCACTTCATCACGGAGCCGGGGATGGGCTACCGCTTCGAGCGGTAGCCCAGCTTCGCGCGGTGGCCGGTCTGTCGGGCAGCCGGGCTTCGCGCGGCGGTGAGCGGGTACACCCACAGGTGAGCTCACCCATTGCGGGGGTGTCGGCGGCCACCGGTACGCTTCGGGTATGAGTGCTGTTCCTGGTTCTGCCCCTGGATCCGGCAAGCCGACGGGCCGCTTCCGGCGCATGCTCGACCGCCTGTCGACCTCCCAGCAGGACTTGGAGTCCCAGGAACTGCGCGAGGACGCCGAGACGACCGGATGCACCCGCATCGGCGACTGCCAGGACCGTCAGATAGTGACGGTTACTGGTACGTTGCGCACGGTCACCCTGCGGCCCCGGGCCGGTGTCCCCGCCCTGGAGGCGGAGCTGTTCGACGGCTCGGCCGCGCTCGACGTGGTGTGGCTGGGCCGGCGTTCCATCGTCGGGATCGAGCCGGGGCGCCGCTTGATCGCCTCCGGCCGGATCTCCATAGACCGCGGCCGCAGAGTGCTCTTCAACCCGAAGTACGAACTCAGACCGCTCGGACGGGAGTAACCGGTGACGTCAGTCGACAAGCCGACCGACCAGACCGTGGGCGACCGCCCCCAGGACGCGCACGACGCGCAGCAAGCCACGCAAGCCACGCAGGCCAAGCACGCCAGGCCCGCCCACGACGACGGGGGCGGCGACCCCGACACCAGGGCGCTGACCCAGGCCGCGCTGTTCGACGCCTTCGGCGGCATCCGCGGCACGGTCGAGACGATGGTCCCCGGCCTGCTTTTCGTGCTGATCTACACGATCAACAAGGATCTGCACATGTCGGCGATCGCGGCCCTGGCCGTGGCGCTGGTCCTCGTCGCGGTCCGCCTGGCGCGCCGTGACACCGTCAAGCACGCGTTCAGCGGCGTCTTCGGCGTCGCGTTCGGTGTGGCCTTCGCCATGTTCACGGGCAACGCCAAGGACTTCTACCTGCCCGGCATGATCTACGGCACGGGCCTCGGCGCGGCCTTCTTCCTCTCCGCGCTCGTGGGCTACCCGCTGCTCGGGCTGCTCCTCGGCCCGGTCTTCCGCGAGAACCTCTCCTGGCGCACCCGCAACCCCGGCCGCAAGAAGGCGTACACCAAGGCGTCCCTGGCCTGGGGCCTGGTCTTCCTCGCCAAGTACGCCATCCTCTTCCCGCTGTACTGGTGGGCGGACACCGAGCAGCTCGGCTGGGTCCTGATCGCCCTGAAGCTGCCCCCGATGGTCCTCGCGGTGTACTTCACCTGGATCTTCCTGGCGAAGGCGCCGCCGCCGATCGACGTGTTCGCGGAGATGGAGGCGGCGGAGGCCGCCGAGAAGGCGGAAGAAGAACGCAAGACGGGTAGATCCAGCCCGTCCGGCGTGTGAGGACGGGGCCCGCAGGGCCGACAACGCTCACACACGTGGGGGGCGCCCGGAACTTTCCGGGCGCCCCCCACCTGCGTAAAGCCCCCGGCTAGTTACGCGCGGATAGCAGGTCCTCGAGCTGCTCCTCGCGCGCCTGCGCGGCCACGAAGAGGAGTTCGTCACCCGCTTCGAGGGAGTCGTCCGCGGTCGGCGCGAGGACGCGCGTACCGCGGATGATGGTGACCAGAGAGGTGTCCTCGGGCCACTGGACGTCGCCGACGCGGGTGCCCGCGAGGGTGGACTCCGGCGGCAGCGTCAGCTCGACGAGGTTGGCGTCGCCGTGGCTGAAGCGCAGCAGCCGGACCAGGTCGCCGACGCTGACGGCCTCCTCGACGAGCGCGGACATCAGCCGCGGCGTGGACACCGCGACGTCGACGCCCCAGGACTCGTTGAAGAGCCACTCGTTCTTCGGGTTGTTGACGCGGGCGACGACCCGCGGGACGCCGTACTCGGTCTTCGCGAGCAGCGAGACGACGAGGTTGACCTTGTCGTCGCCGGTCGCGGCGATGACGACGTTGCAGCGCTGTAGCGCCGCCTCGTCGAGGGAGGTGATCTCACAGGCGTCGGCGAGCAGCCACTCGGCCTGCGGGACGCGCTCGACGGAGATGGCCGTCGGCGCCTTGTCGACGAGAAGGACCTCGTGGCCGTTCTCCAAAAGCTCACCGGCGATGGAGCGGCCCACCGCGCCGGCTCCGGCAATGGCGACCCTCATCAGTGACCGCCCTCCTCGGGGCCTTCGGCGAAGGCCGCCTCGACCTTCTCCACCTCGTCGGTGCGCATCATCACATGCACCAGATCGCCTTCCTGGAGCACCGTCTGCGAGGTCGGCAGGACCGCCTCGCCGAGCCGGGTGAGGAACGCGACGCGCACGCCGGTCTCCTCCTGCAGGCGGCTGATCTTCTGGCCGATCCAGGACTCCGAGGCGTGCACCTCGGCGAGCTGCACGCCGCCGGTGGGGTCGCGCCACAGCGGCTCGGACCCGGAGGGCAGCAGTCGGCGCAGCATCTGGTCGGCGGTCCAGCGGACCGTCGCGACCGTGGGGATGCCGAGGCGCTGGTAGACCTCGGCGCGGCGCGGGTCGTAGATACGGGCCGCGACGTTCTCGATGCCGAACATCTCGCGGGCCACGCGGGCGGCGATGATGTTCGAGTTGTCGCCGCTGGAGACGGCGGCGAAGGCACCGGCGTCCTCGATGCCGGCCTCGCGCAGGGTGTCCTGGTCGAAGCCGACGCCGGTCACACGGCGGCCGCCGAAACCGGAGCCCAGACGGCGGAATGCGGTGGGGTCCTGGTCGACGACGGCGACCGTGTGCCCCTGCTGTTCCAGGGTCTGCGCGAGAGCGGAACCGACTCTCCCGCAGCCCATGATGACGATGTGCACGTCGTTACCCCGCGCTCCTCATGGCTCTCGTGACCTGCGTAAATACCCTGCTGATGACTCTCGCTCCGGCTGTTCCCCGGTGGTGCGCGAGTCTGCTCTGGTCCACGTTAACGGCTTTCGCGCGGTGGCCTGCGCCCGGTCGGTCCCCTCACTCCACGGCGCGCAGCATGCTTTCCACGGACTTGACCCGTACGTTCAGCTCGACGAGCTGGCCGCGCACCGCGTCGGTCTCGGACCGGGAGGCCTCCAGGGCCTGGCGGTAGGCCTCCATCGCGGCCGCGTACTCACGGTCGCGCTCGCGGCTGCGCTGTGTCTGGAAGTACGCCACGGCGACGATGGCACCGGCCAGGATCACAAAGAAGGCGATCGGGATGATCGCGTCGCTCATGGGGGCGTCTCCTCGGGTGGGTGCTGTCCGGTCTGTCCGACCTGTCCGGTCTATTCGGCCTGTCCGGTCTATTCGGCCTGTCCGGCCTGTCCGGTCTCGCTCGCCCCGTCCTGCCGGGCAGCAGCCAGAATCGTATCGACGTTCAATTGCACGTCAAAAGGCGCGAGTTCGAAGTACTTGAGGGCCTTGCCGTCGTCGGAGAGCTCCAGCCGTCCGACCACCAGGCCCGCCTTCTCAAGGCGCTCCAGATGCATGTAGAGCAGCGGCCGGGAGACGCCGAGGCGGCGCGCCAGTTCGCTGACGTACAGAGTGCCGGACGCGAGTTCCTTGATGATCCGGAGCCGCTGGGCGTGCCCGACTGCGGCGAGGAAGGCAAGCAGCTCTTCGCTGTTCATGGCCCGCCTCTGTGCCGCTCCGATACCTGTCAGCCAAGGCTTACGCACGTCATGAAGCGCTGTCAAACCCTCCGTGCGGCCGTACCCCCCTCTGGAATATGACAGTTGACGCATCGAGCCTTCACCTGTCAGTCTCCGCTTACACCCGCCTGTAAGTCTTCACTTACACATGAAGTGCGGGGTTGTGCATGAAGAGGGGGATGGACATGCGAAGGCGGCGTTCGGTCATGGGCATGAGAGGGCGGCGTTCAGTCACGGTGCGCGTGGCCCGGTGGAGCGCGCTGCATCCATGGCGGGCGGTCATCGGCTGGTTCGTCTTCGTGGCCCTCTGCCTGGGCGGCGGGATCGCCGCGGGCATGAACAGCGCTACGTCGCAGGACTTCCGCGTGGGCGAGGCGGGCCGGGCCGAAGCCCTGGCCACCGAGGGCGGCGTCCAACAGCGGTCCACCGAGCACGTGCTGATCCGGGCCGCGTCCGGCCGCCTCGACAAGGCCGCCGCCGACGCCGCCGTGCGGGACGTCACCGCCCGGATGAAGACGCTGCCCGAGGTCGCGTCGGTGGCATCCCCGGTGCGCTCCGCCGACGGCCGCGTGCTGCGGGTCCAGGTGGAGCTGAACGGCTCCGAGCAGGAGGACCAGGAGAACGTCCCCCCGCTCCAGGCCCAGACCGCGAAGGCGGCGAAGGCGCACCCGGAGCTGGTGATCGAGGAGACCGGCGACGCCTCCGTGAGCAAGGGCGTCGCCGACCAGCGCGACGAGGACCTGCGGTTCTCCGAGGCGATCACGCTGCCCGTCACGCTGCTCACGCTGGCCCTGGTGTTCGGCTCCGTGGTCATGGTGGGCGTGCCGCTGCTGCTCGCCGTCACCTCGATCATGGCGACCATGGGCCTGGCGATGCTGGCCTCGCACCTGCTGCCCGACACCGGCGTGGGGATGAGCATGATCCTGCTCATCGGCATGGCCGTGGGCGTCGACTACACGCTCTTCTATCTCAAGCGCGAACGCGAGGAGCGGGCCCGCGCGGGCGGCCGACTCACCTCGGCAGCCCTGGTCGAGGCCGCCGCCGCGACCGCGGGACGCGCGATCGTCGTCTCCGGGTTCGCCGTGATCGTCTCCACCACCGCGCTCTTCCTCGCCGGTGACGTCATCTTCGACTCGCTCGCGACCGGCACCATCCTGGTCGTCGCCGTGGCCGTGATCAGCTCGGTCACGGTGCTGCCCGCGCTGCTCGTGGGGCTCGGCCGCCGCACGGAGCGCCGCGCCGCCAAGCGCCTGGCCCGGGGCAAGCCCGTTCGGTCGTACGGAGAGAAGAAGCCGGGGCGCCTGTGGAGCGCCCTGCTCGCGCCCGCCCGCAAGCGTCCGCTCGGCACCCTGTGCGTCGCGGTCCTCGCCCTCGTGGCGCTCGCCCTGCCCGCACTGGACATGAACCTGAAGAACCCGGCTCGCGACAGCTTCTCCCGCGACATCCCCGCGATGAAGGCCTACGACAGGCTGCTCGACGCCTTCCCCGAGCTGCGCGTCCGGCACCTGGTCGTGGTGCGGGCCAAGGCCTCGCAGGCGACCGAGGTGCGGCGGGCCCTGCGCGACCTGGACCGCAGGGCGGGGGCCGACCCGCTCTTCGCGGATCCCGCGGGCGGGCCGATCGTCCGGGCCTCCGCCGACCGCAGGACCACCACCCTTGAGCTGAACGCCGTGCACCCCACGTACTCGGAGGAGGCGGAGGCCTCACTCGACCACCTCCGCGGCGGCCACCTGCCCGCGACGGTCGGCAGGCTCTCCGGCGTCGAGACGGCCGTCACCGGCGAGGTCCCGCGCGGCACCGACTATGTGGCGCACCAGAACGAGAAGTTGCCGCTCGTCCTCGGCTTCCTGCTCCTGATGACGTTCGCCATGACGGTGTACGCGTTCCGCTCCGTCGTCCTCGCGCTGCTCGGCGTCGTGCTCAACCTGCTCTCCGCCGCGTCCGCGCTCGGGCTGCTCGTGCTCGTCTTCCAGGGGGAGTGGGCGGAGGGCCTGCTGTCCTTCGTCTCCCTGCACGGCGTCTCCTCGCGCGTGCCGCTGTTCCTCTTCGTGATCCTCTTCGGGCTCTCGATGGACTACCAGGTGTTCGTGGTCAGCCGGATCCGTGAGGCCGCGCTGACCGGCGTACCCACGCGGCAGGCCGTGCTCGACGGGATCGCGTCGTCCGCCAAGGTCGTCACAAGTGCGGCGCTCGTCATGGTCACCGTCTTCGCGAGCTTCGTGATGCTGCACATCCTGGAGATGAAGCAGATGGGATTCGTGCTCGCGGTGGCCGTTCTGGTCGACGCCTTTGTGATCCGCGTCATGATCCTGCCGGCGGCGCTTTTGCTGCTCGGCGACGCGGCCTGGTGGCCCTCCAAGGCGGTGCGCCGGGCCGGGGAGCGGCTGGTTCACGGGTACGAGTACGGGGGCACCGCCGGATCCGGAAGCGGCGCCGGTGCCTCCGGTGAGCCCGGCGCGCTGCTCGGCGGTGGAGCCCCGAGCGTCGACGGCCGGTGACTCGGGGAGGGTGCTGAGGGCGGGGCGGGAGGCGCCCTGAGGGCGAGACGGAAGGGGCCTGCGGGCGGGGCGCGAGGGGCCCTGGAGGCGGGGCGGGGCCGGAGTCAGGGCTCCGGTCCCGCCCCCTCGCGCCCCGGCCGGTATTTCCATATTCCCAACACTCGGGGTGCTGGGTGGGCGGCGCCCCCGGCGAACGCTTACGATCCTCTGCGTGTCCAAACTGACCGACGTGCCCAAACGGATCCTCATCGGGCGCGCACTGCGCAGCGACCGGCTCGGAGAAACACTCCTGCCGAAGCGCATCGCTCTCCCGGTGTTCGCGTCCGACCCGCTGTCCTCCGTCGCGTACGCGCCCGGCGAGGTGCTGCTCGTCCTGTCCGTCGCGGGCGTGTCGGCCTACCACTTCAGCCCCTGGATCGCCGTCGCGGTCGTCGTGCTGATGTTCACCGTCGTGGCGTCGTACCGCCAGAACGTGCACGCGTACCCGAGCGGCGGCGGCGACTACGAGGTCGCGAACACCAACCTCGGCCCCAAGGCGGGCCTGACCGTCGCGAGCGCCCTGCTCGTCGACTACGTCCTGACCGTCGCCGTGTCGATCTCCTCGGGCATCGAGAACCTCGGCTCGGCCGTCCCCTTCGTCGTCGAGCACAAGGTCCTGTGCGCGATCGCCGTCATCGTGCTGCTGACGCTGATGAACCTGCGCGGCGTCAAGGAGTCCGGCAAGCTCTTCGCGATCCCGACGTACGTCTTCGTGGCGGGCGTCTTCATCATGATGGCGTGGGGCTCCTTCCGGGGCTTCGTCCTGGACGACACCATGAAGGCCCCGACCGCAGACTTCGAGATCAACGCCGAGCACGAGGGCCTCGCGGGCTTCGCCATGGTCTTCCTGCTCCTGCGCGCGTTCTCCTCCGGCTGTGCCGCGCTCACCGGTGTGGAGGCCATCAGCAACGGCGTCCCCGCCTTCCGCAAGCCGAAGTCCAAGAACGCCGCATCGACGCTCGCCCTGATGGGCGCCCTCGCCGTCACCATGTTCTGCGGCATCATCGCCCTCGCCATGGCGACCAACGTCCACATGGCCGAGAAGCCCGCCAAGGACCTCCTCGAGAACGGCGTCCCTGTCGGCGGCGACTACGTGCAGAACCCGGTGATCTCCCAGGTCGCCGAGGCCGTCTTCGGCAACGGCAGCTTCCTGTTCATCGTCCTGGCCGCCGCCACCGCGCTCGTCCTCTTCCTCGCCGCGAACACCGCGTACAACGGCTTCCCGCTGCTCGGCTCGATCCTCGCGCAGGACCGTTACCTGCCGCGCCAGTTGCACACCCGCGGCGACCGCCTCGCGTTCTCCAACGGCATCGTGCTCCTCGCGGGCGCGGCGGCGCTGCTCGTCTGGATCTACGGCGCGGACTCCACCCGCCTCATCCAGCTCTACATCGTCGGCGTCTTCGTCTCCTTCACGCTCAGCCAGATCGGCATGGTCCGGCACTGGAACCGCCACTTGGCGGGGGAGCGCGACCAGGGCAAGCGGCGCCACATGCTCCGCTCCCGCGCGATCAACGCCTTCGGCGCCTTCTTCACCGGCCTGGTCCTGGTCGTCGTACTCGTCACCAAGTTCACGCACGGCGCGTGGGTGGCGCTGCTCGGCATGTGCATCTTCTACGCGACGATGAGCGCGATTCGCCGCCACTACGACCGGGTGGCCGAGGAGATCATCGCCCCCGAGGGCCCCTCCGACGACGACGTCCGTCCTTCCCGGGTCCACTCCATCGTCCTGGTCTCCAAGATCCACAAGCCCACGCTCCGGGCCCTGGCGTACGCCAAGCTGATGCGCACCGACACCCTGGAAGCCCTGAGCGTCAACGTCGACCCCGACGAGACCAAGGCGCTGCGCGACGAGTGGGAGCGGCGCAGCATAAGCGTGCCCCTGAAGGTCCTCGACTCGCCCTACCGCGAGGTCACACGGCCCGTCATCGAGTACGTGAAGTCGCTGCGCCGGGAGAGCCCGCGCGACGCGGTCAGCGTGATCATTCCCGAGTACGTGGTGGGCCACTGGTACGAGCACCTGCTCCACAACCAGAGCGCGCTGCGCCTCAAGGGCCGCCTCCTGTTCACCCCCGGCGTGATGGTCACCTCCGTCCCCTACCAGCTCGAGTCCTCGGAGGCGGCGAAGCGGCGCGCCCGCAGGCGCCAGGAGTGGAACGCGCCGGGTTCGGTGCGCAGGGGGCCCGTCGAGAAGCGGGCGAAGGAGAAGGAGAGCAGCAAGAAGGGGTAGCGGGAGCGTGGGGCAGCGGGCGGTGCCCGGTGCTGCCTGCGCTTCGGCCCGGCCGGTCGCGTGGATGAGGGCGGAGGCGCTCCGTCCCGGCCGGACGCGTGGACGAGGGCGGGGGTGACTCCACGTAGACTGGTGGGCTGTCGTCCCGGTGCCGCCCGGCCGTTCCGGCCGGAAGGCGCCTCTTCCCCTCTGACGTTGTGGAGTCACCCCGCCATGCAGGCTGAACCGAAGAACTCGCTGGTGGGCCAGGAGTACGAGGTCGAGGTGGGGCCGGTCGCGCACGGCGGCCACTGCGTCGCCCGCACGGCGGAGGGGCAGGTCCTCTTCGTACGGCACACACTGCCCGGCGAGCGGGTGGTGGCGCGGGTGACGGAGGGCGACGAGACGTCCCGTTTCCTGCGCGCCGACGCCGTGACGGTCCTCGACGCGTCGAAGGACCGCGTGCAGGCCCCCTGCCCGTACGCGGGACCGGGCCGCTGCGGCGGCTGCGACTGGCAGCACGCGAAGCCGGGGGCGCAGCGCCGCCTCAAGGGCGAGGTGATCGCCGAGCAGTTGCAGCGGCTTGCCGGGCTCACGCCCGAGGAGGCGGGCTGGGACGGCACGGTGATGCCCGCCGAAGGCGACAAGCTGCCCGCCGGCGAGGTTCCGTCCTGGCGGACCCGTGTCCAGTACGCGGTGGACCCGGAGACCGGCAGGGCGGGCCTGCGCCGCCACCGCTCGCACGAGGTGCAGCCGATCGACCACTGCATGATCGCGGCGGAGGGCGTCTCCGAACTGGGCATCGAGCAGCGCGACTGGTCGGGCATGGAGTCGGTGGACGCGATCGCGGCGACGGGTTCGCAGGACCGCCAGGTGATCCTGGCTCCCCGTCCCGGGGCGCGCCTTCCCCTGGTCGAGCTGGACAAGCCGGTCTCCGTCCTTCGCGTGGAGGAGAAGGACGGCGGGGTGCACCGCGTCCACGGCCGCCCCTTCGTCCGCGAACGCGCCGACGGCCGCACGTACCGCGTGGGCAACGGCGGCTTCTGGCAGGTCCACCCCAAGGCGGCGGACACCCTCGTGACGGCGGTCATGCAGGGCCTGCTGCCCCGCAAGGGCGAGACGGCCCTCGACCTCTACTGCGGCGTCGGCCTCTTCGCGGGCGCGATCGCGGACCGCGTGGGCGAGGAGGGTGCCGTACTCGGCATCGAGTCCGGCAAGCGGGCGGTGGAGGACGCGCGCCACAACCTCGCCGCGTTCGACCGCGTCCGCGTCGAACAGGGCAAGGTCGAGTCGGTGCTGCCGCGCACGGGTATCACCGAGGCCGACATCATCGTCCTCGACCCGCCCCGAGCGGGCGCCGGCAAACAGACGGTCCGCCACCTGTCGGGCCTGGGTGCCCGCCGCATCGCCTACGTGGCCTGCGATCCCGCTGCGCTGGCGCGGGACTTGGGGTACTTCCGGGAGGGGGGGTATCGGGTGCGGATGCTTCGGGCTTTTGATCTTTTTCCGATGACGCATCATGTGGAGTGCGTTGCCATCCTTGAACCTGCCGCAAAGGGTGCCTGACCCGCAGGTTCGGAGGGTGTGCGTTATGTGCACTGTGGGCGTTACAGGCGATGTCTTGACGCATATTCGACGCACGTGACGCCCGTTTGACGCACGTCCTGATGGAGCGTCAGGCTGTTGTTCTTGCAGGTGACGGTGCGTCGGGTATAGGTCGTCGGGGTTACGTCTTTCCCGCCTCTTGGTGAAAATCCATGGGTTGTGGCCCGATTTGGGGCTCAGTACGAGCGGGGGCCGTAGGGGCTCCAGTGGCCGAGGAAGGGCTTGAGATCGTCGCCGCTGGGCTTCGGTGGGCTGGGCAGCTTCGGTGCTGAGGCGGAGTCGGTGAGGCGCTGGAGGTGGGCGTCTGCGAACGCTAGCCACGCCTTGATCTCAGTCCTTTCTTGTCCGGGCGGCAGTGATGTGGCGTGGTCGCGTACTGCTGTGACGTACTCGGTCAGGCGCTTGGCCCGGTGCCAGGCGTCTGCCTGTTCTCCGAGGTGTTTGACGCGATAGGCGTGGGTGTATGCGGCGCGGGCTTCGTGCATGGCGGCTTCCCAGCGCTGTTGTTCCGCCTCTCGGGCTTGCTGGTCTGCACGGCGTTTGCGTGCTGCCTTGTGGCCTTGTGCTTCGGTGGCGGTGATGAGGGCCTGGATGATGCGCAGGGCTCGGCCTTGGACGGGTTTGGTCAGACCCATGGGCTGTGGCAGCTTTTGGAGGGCGGCCACGATGGGGTGGGGTTTGGTGAGTCTGGCCGGAACGGGGACCGGGGTGAGTTCGGCGAGGCGCCAGGCGGGGATGTCGACGAGCTTGATTTCGTAGCCGCGGTGGGTGCGGTATCCATAGAGCTCCTGTGTGTGGGGGATCTTGCCGGACTTGCGGGCGGCGCTGACCTGTGATGCCCAGTTCACGGCGTGCGGGCCGGATTCGATGGGCTTGATGAGGCAGCCATCGTTCGCGACCAGTTCATCGAGGAGTTGGTCCGCGTAGCTCGTATGGGCCTTCGGTACTGCCTTGGGCCGTGAGGGTGCCGGTTTTCGGCTGGATTGCTCAGGTGGTTCAGCGTTCTGCTCCACGGGGCATGTGCCGCGTTCGGTGAGATGCTGTCGCCCTTTGTCGGTGAGGTGGGCGCTCCAATGCCCGCGGCGTTTGGTGATTTTGACGAGCCCTCGGTTTTGCAGGGCCTGCACGCTGACTTTGTACGTGCTGTCCGGCCAGACTCCGTCGGGACATCCCTGGCCCACCCAGTCGAGCACGGCCTGCTGCCGCCCGTTGAGGGCCTGTTGCATGTGGTTCTCCTGTGGTTCCCGGGCGTGCTGCCCTGAGACAATGCCCGTCGCTTCCGAGGGAATCCGAGGCAGCCGTCGGGGACCCTCGTTCGGATGAGATGTGCTGGGTCGCTCGTCTACCAACGAAGCACCGGACGGCACGGTCAGGGGCGAATAGCTAGGTGAGCCAGCGTTCCCACAAACCATCCTCCTCGGCTGAGTACCATCAGTCAGGCTGGGCCGCGACGCCGCTGAGCGCGCGGGACGGGATGTGTAGGTGAGTGCGACGAGGGCGGCGTGGTATCTGCGGGGTCGTTCGGGAGAGACAAAGGCTCAACAGGACCTGGTAGTCGGCCATCGACTGTGTCCATGCCGGGCAGAAATGCATGACCTGGATCGGTGTGAGCGCGCTGGGCACGCTCAGGTACTGGGAGGATATGGCGGCGGGTGAGTTCAGCGACGTCGATCATTGGGGCGGTGGCAATGTGGTCGAGGAGTTCTGCCTGCTGAGGCTCCAGGGCTGTGAGATGCCGGAGCACGGCGAGGACTTCGACGAGTTCCCGGCTCCAGTCGGGTTCCCAGCGCTCGGGGCGTTCATGGTCGAGTTCACTGGTTACTTTGCTGGCGGCATGGTCGCTGCGGTAGGCGAGCCAACTGTCGAGCACGTTGCGCCCGCCCGTGGAGTAATTGCGCATGCGTGGAGCGACACCGGTGAAGATGCCGCCTTCGATGACAAGTCGCTGGACTTCGCTATCAAAGCTGATGGCCGAAGGGAGCTTATCGGGCGCAACTTCTCGGGCGTACGTGATCTCGGGGTATAGGCTCCGCCACCAGTTCGATGTGCCGGCCGGGCGACTGTCGGCGGGGTTGGTGCAGCGTGCTCCAAATGTTGAGGCCCACAGTATGTGGTGTCCCAGGCTGACTGCCTCGTGCCAGAGTCTACGATCGGCGGTCAGGGGGATGCGTACGCCGAGGGAGTTGAGGTCGTCCGCGTAACGCTCGGTGAAGGCTGGGTGGGCAGTGACAGCGGCGATGTAGGTGAGCAAGTCCTTGGGGAGGACTTGCTGCAGGCCGTATGAGTTGGCGAGGTGGGGTAGAAGTCCTGGGGTGATGTTGGGGGTTCGGTCGGCGTGCAGGAGCGGTAGGACGCGGCCGCCGTTTCCCTTGAAGTAGTCGTTGTCCGGAACGAGGGCGGTGAAGAGCAGAGCTGGACCGGTCTGTAATCGTTGGGTGTGCTGCTCGACTACGCAGATTTGGCCGTCGATGTCGGCCTGCGAAAGCTCGGGTCGGGAGCGGTCGATGACGCTGCCCGGCTTGCACCAGGGCATGAGCTCGGTTAGGGCAGAGAAGTCATCCCAGCCGCTCCGCGAGGCGGGCGTGAAAGGTACGGGCTCAACAGGTCGAGAAGTGAGCCACCCGGGACCGTTGATGTGCAGACTATGCAGTTGCTCCTCTTTGCTCTGTCGGGTGCCATGAACGGCAACGTAATGGATCGGGGCCAAGTTTTCTTTTCGCTCGCCTTGCCGGCGGACCAAGATGGCGATGGCCAACTCCTGCTGGACTCTCCCCGTCGAGAGTGCCTATGGATCGAGGCGCTGGGTGTGCGTGTCGATCCTGGCTCAGAGACGCGCCTCATGGCGGCGTCGCGCGAGCACGCTTCGTGGCCCGGTGGCCAACTCCATCCCGATACCAGTGGCGTTGTACTGCGGATAGGAGTTGGCTCGGGCTCGGGCTGCGTCAGACCTTCTCGGTCGTGATCCGGGCGTGGGCGGCGGTGAGCATGACGATGTCGTCGACATCTGAGGTCAGGATCGTGACGTGCCCGGGCTGAGCTAGGGCGGTGGCGCAGAGCATGGCGTCGATGGCGTATTTGTGGCCGTGCTTTCCGGTTGTGCGCAGTAGCGTCGCCGCCGACTGGGCGATGGCTTGAGTGACGGGCTCGACCCGGAGCCGGGACAGCGTCCATTTCAACGCGGCGTCGCTGATCTTCGGGTGGATAACTTCGACGAGCACTGCGGCGGAGGTGAGGACGGGCAGGTCGGTGTCACGGGCTGCGGTGAGCCACTCCTGGACCTCGCGGTCGCGCTGGACGGCCTTGGCCAGGCCCTCGCTGTCCAGGATGAGGGCACCGCTCACGCGGCCGCACCGGCCCCGGAGGAGGGTGTGCCGGTGAGCCTGGCCCGCTTGGCTGCAACGGCCTCCGGATCGGCAGGGCCGTTGACACTCTCGAAGTCGGCGATCAGCTCGTCCAGGCTGTCGCGCTCGATCTGGCGTTGGGCGGCTTTCTCTAGGTACGCGGATACGCCGCGCTTGCCTACTCGCTCGCGAATGGCCTGCAGGGTGCCGGCGGTGAGGGAGACGGAGATGCCGCTGCTGGGACCATCGCCGGGGAAGAAGTCGCTGTCATCGTCAGCCATGATACGAGTGTGGCATTTCTAATGCCATATGGCGACCTCCCGGGCAGCAACGTGCGACAAGAGATCGCCCGTAGCGCACGCAATGCACGTTGACCGCGAGGTCGGCTTGCTCCTGATGCGCCGCTGACCTGCGGTTTCCTTTCACATGTATTCGTTTCACATCTTTTCGATGACCCACCATGTGGAGTGCGTGGCGATTCTGGAGCCTGCGGAGACGGGGCGCTGAGCTGCTGTTTTGCATTCCAGGTGGTCAGCTCGACCTGTGTTCGCTCGCGGAATGCGTCGACTGAGGTTCGCTTGTGCAGAGCGCTCTGAGCTGCAAGTTCAAGGGCTGGCGTGGGTCTCGCGGCGGCGTGGCGATGCACAATGCAGAATTTTTGACGCTCGGATGACGCTCGAATATCGGAAGCCTCAACCTCGGACCTCTCCGGCCCTGGGCCGCAGACCGGGGCCGTCGGCGCGGGGCAAGGGCTCCGGTTCGGGGGCCGACTGCACCTCGCCAGCGGCGGCGCGTGCTGCTACCTCGTCGCACGCACCTCGGAACCGAGGCCGCGGCCCGACCGGGCCACGAAGGACGGCACCGTGGTCCGAGGTCTTGAGTGGCTGGTATCACTTCGCCACCCAGATACCAGTCCGGTATCGTTCCTGTATGGCGATGACACTCCGACTCCCCGAAGACCTTGACGCGAAGCTCACCGAGCGGGCTCGCCGGGAGGGTCGCAGCAAGCAGGAACTTGCCATCGAGGCCATCCGTGACGCCCAGCACCGGGCCGAGCTGAAGGTCGATGACGTCCTGGCCGAGCTGATGGACAGCGATGCGGAGATCCTGGACTACCTGAAGTGACCCAAGTGCGCTACATCCATATCGACGAGATCCTGGCCATCGCTCGCACGGTCAACGATACCGAGCACAGCGTGCGTGACATGGGACTTTTGGTGTCAGCGATCGAACGGCCCCGGACGAACGTGTTCGGGGCCGAGCTGTATCCCACGCTGCACGAGAAGGCGGCGGCACTGCTGCACTCCGTCGCTCGCAATCACGCGCTGATCGACGGCAACAAGCGCACCGCCTGGCTTGCCATGCGTGTCTTCCTGCGGTTCAACGGCGTCAGCGCCAGTACCGCCCCGCCACCCGTCTCCGTGGCTGGCCCGTTCGTCGAGGAAGTCGCGCAGGACAACATCGATGTACCGGCTATTGCCAAGCGCCTGTCGGCCTGGTTTCCCGTTTCCTGACGTTCGACGTCGTGGGTACGGGACGGAATGAGGTTCTGGGAGCGGTGCTGGCTTCTGGCAGTCCGCCGGGGGACTGACCCGTCCGTTCAGCGGGTGGATTCGTATGCTTTCGCGAGATGGGGCAGCGGGTCCGCTCGGCGCGAAGATGGCGTCCCACGCGCCTTCCCGTTTGGGCGGCAGGCAAGGTCCACATTGGCTACGGCGGTCTCTTCCCAACCAACACCGGCCCCTGCTTTCCCAGCGGTCACGGAACGCGCTGTCCGTGCCCCTCGCTCGCCCCCCGTGCGCACTGAGCCGGTCCTCTCGCCTCCAACAAGCTGTGTCTGCGGTATCCACCGTCCACGTCCACAGCTTGGAGGGGGGACAGGGTGCCGGAGGAATGGATACGGGCTCTCGTGGCGGACTTTGGATCCGAGTGCAGGGAGCGTCTGCGGGTCAGCGACACGGAGGCGTCCATCAGCCTGCCGGTGGCGAAGCTGGTGGAAACATTCGGGGCGCGCTGGAAGCTGAGTCCTCGCCTTCATCCTGAGTATCCCTTGCCCGAGGCCCGGGTGCGTCCGGACTACGCGGTGGAGACATCGGGGCGCATCACCGGCTTCCTGGAACTGAAGGCGCCAGGCACGACGTCACGCCCGACGGCTTCACGAAGCGGGACCGGGAGCAGTAGGAGCTGATGTGCGGACCGCGGTGACCCGGTACCAGTCCGGTTCCTGCGGTCACAACTTGGGCGCGCAGGTGCGCCCGGACGAGGGCTCGTGCGGCGGTGACGCGGTCGGGGTTTTCATCGGTGGCCTCGGCAGCGTCGAAGGCCGGGATGCCGCCCAGCCCGTGCTCCGCGTCGTCGAAGTTGTCCAACCTGGTCTTCGGTGCGGGAGGCGCCGTGTAGGCGTCGCTTCCCCAGTCCTGCCGGTCGGAGGAGATGGAGTGGGTGCCAGTCCTTCGTGCCCACGACGACGAGGACCTTTCGGGGTCATCCCCTCGAAGGCGGTCGTGGCGAGCGGTGCCTAGGGCTAGCCGCCGGGCCGTTCAGATCCGCGCCCCGGCCGGGCGCGGCGATCATGACGCGGGCGCCGAAGCGTGCGTCGACGGCTCACCGGCAGGTTCGGGGTTGACGGGCGTGCTCGCCGTAGCCCGGGTCGGTGATCGCTGGCGGGTTCACGAACTGGCCGACGCGCGCGGGCTGTCGGCCGCCGAACCGCTCGGCGAAGAAGGAGGGCATCCCTTCGCCCTCCGATTGCCGAGCAGCCGTGGAGAACCGTGCGGCGCACGTCGGCGGCGAACGGCCCGTCGTAGGAGGCAGGGCCGTGCGGCTCCGTGGCCGATGCCACGGAGCCGCACGGTGGTTACCGTCAGAGGCCGACGCTCGGATCGTCCGTGTTCTCATCCGGGTCCACGCTGTACAGCGGGCGGTCCTCGATCCCCAGGGCGCGCATCAGCTCGTTGGTCGGAATCCTGTACCTACGTCCGATGCGGAGGACGGGGCAGGGGAACTCGTGCTCGCGGATCAGCCGGTACGCGGTCGTCGAGCCGATTCCGAGTGCTCGGGCCGCCGTGCGCAGGTCCACTGCGACGGGCAGGTCGAACAACTCCGTGAAACTGAGGCGGCCCTCTGCCGGGTCCTTCACCCTCGCCTCCCCGCAGGGCGGACCGGCCGGGTGTCCGTGCGGCGCCCGGGCCGTCGCCTCTTCTCGGGGCTGTGACCCGCCGAACGGTCATGCGACCCGTCGTCGGTGTCGATGAAGATTCCCTGTCGGCGCAGATGCTCCGGGCGCACCCGAAAACGCAGCGGTGCGCACAGCCCGTCCGGGCCGTCCGGACGGTCGACCCGTACGTCCAGGCTCTCCGCCGCCGGAGCGTCCGCCTCCTCGCCGGACGCAGTGAGAGCGTGCTCCTCGGTGATGCGTTCGATCTGGGTGGAGGGAAGCTCCCGCAGCCCTTCCCGAGCGAGATGCCACGCCCTGGCGCGCGCCGCGTGCAGCAGGGAGGAGTCGGTGAGACAGCTCGCGCCGTTCCGATCCGCCAGCTTCTCCAGGAGAGCCAGGACCGTCTCGGCCTCCACGTCCGACCGGTCGGCCCGCAGGCGCGTGCAGACCCGGTGGACCGTCCCGGTCAACCGGGGCAGGGCCAGCCAGATCGCCAGGAGTTTCCCCGTGCTGTCTGGAGTCAGGTCGCTCTGCGCCGTGCGGATGACCTCCTTCCAGACCGCGGTGGCGAACTGCGGGTCGGAGCCGGGGCCGTACAAGGCCTCGTGCGTCTCGGCGGCGGTCAGCCGGACCGGATCAGCCTCGTCGGCGTCCGTGGGGACGAGCACGAAGACCGCGTCACTGGTCCGGGGATCGTCGAAGTGCCGCCTCACCGAGGCGAACGCACTGCTGTGCGGTGGATACATCAGGAAATGTCCTCTCTTCGGACTGTGGAAACCTGAGTCCGGAGGTGCTGGAGATACCGGGATGCTGGACGAGGTGGGTCCTGTGGTGGGGACGTACGGCCTCATATCCGCGTCAAGCGGAGACGAGTCCCACCAGCCTCACTTTGATGCGTGAGCATGCGGTAGTGGTCTCCTCGACCAGGTATCGCCGCCTTTGACCACGAGCGTGTAACAAGCGCGGCAGCCAGGCCGCGAGCTCGCCGGTGACGAAGTTCGCGAGGCTGGTGGGTGCCCGTACAGAACGGGCACCCACGAACTGTTGCGCTCAGGCGGTCTCGGAGGACGAGGTGTCCGGCGCCTCGGTGGGCGGGGTCGCCGGGGTGGTGTCCTCGGTCCGGACGGCCGCCCGCCGGCGGCGGCTCGGCGGCCAGTCGGGGGACTGGCGCAGACGGGCTGCCCGGCGGTTGCGCTGACGGCTGTTCATCGGGTTCGCGGTTCCTCTCTGATGAGTCGATGGATGACTAAGCCGCCGTTTCGTGCTTCTGCGAGCGGCTGGTGCCATCGTGCCCGGGGGTGAAGCGGGGCCGCAGAGCGAAAACTGAGGGATAACTGAGTCCCCGGGGGGCGTGAAGAAGCAAGTGCGTGTGAAGCGGCACAGCGCGGCGCACAGATGAAGGAGCGCCGGCGAGGGGCCGAATCACTGACTGCGGCGCGGTGAGGGGGAGGGCGATGGAGGGGTACGTGCTGGGCCCGGTGCGAGCCGAAGGGGACGGCGGCAGGAGGGTGGTCGAAGGGTCGAAGGTGGCGGCCCTGTTCGCGCTCCTGGTGACTTCGCCAGACTGCCGATGTAAGAGGAAGGACATAGCCGAAGTCCTCTGGGACGGCGTCGAGGACGTCGGCGATCTGGTTAACCGCGTCGTCGCCGACCTGCGGAAGCGGCTGGGCCAGGAGTCCGTGCCCCATAGCGGCAAGTCGGGTTACTGCACGCTCCGCGTGCCGGTGGGAGACGTCGACCTGCTCCGTTTTCGCGAAAAGGTGAAGCAGGCTGAGGGACTGACCTGCAAAGCGCAGTTCGAGCTGCTCGGCGCGGCCTTGGAGGAGTGGGACGGCGAGGACGAACCGCTGCACGGACTGTCCGAGACCGGCTTCCACTTGCGTCGGGAGGAGCTACGAGCCGAGTTGATGGCCGCCGTGTACGCGCGGCTGGACGCAGCCTACAAGTCCTGGGAGGTCAAATGGCTGCGCGAGGAGACGGAGAAATGGTTCGAGCGTGCGCCGGAATTGCCCCAGATCTTCCGGTTCTATCTGCTCGCCCACGCAGACCTGCCGGAGTCCCAACTTGAGCCGCTCATCAAGAAGTGGGAGAAGCGCAACGGAAAAGCGGATGACGCTGTACAGAGCGCCATTGACCAGGTCCGGGGAGAGAGCGGCCGGCCGGGCGGGGTGCTCCTGCCCCCCGTTCCCGACCAGTTGCCCGGCGGCAGGCGCAAGCCGATCGGGCAGGACGAGCTGATCGGTGACCTCTTCGAGGCCGTGTGCGAGGAACAGGATGCCGGCAATCTTGCGCTGGTCCTGATCAGCGGCATGGCGGGTGTCGGGAAGACCACGGTGGCCGAGAACCTCGCCGGTCGGTTGCGGGAGCGGTTTCCCGACGGGGTGCTGTGCGGCGAACTGAACGGATTCGCCGACGGAGACGTGCGGCCCGCCGAACCGGACGAGGTCCTGGACGGCTTTCTGGCCGCGCTGCCGCCCTACACCACGGTGACCGGAACGGAGAGCAAGAGCAACGCGCTGCGGTCGGCGCTGGCCCACCGGTCGGTGCTCATCGTCCTCGACGACGCGCTCAGCGCCCAGCAGGTGCTGCCGCTGCTTCCCGGAGACGGTACCTGCGCCGTGATCGTCACCAGTCGTAACGACCTTTTGCGGCTGCAGTCCGAGAGAAGGGTGCTGTTCCGCAAGATGGAGCCGCTGCACGAGGCGGACGCGCTGGAGGTGCTCCAGGAGAAAGTGTCGGCCGAGGACCGGGCCAAGCACGCCGTGCCCTTCAGCAAGCTGGTCCACCTCTGCGGTCGGTTGCCGTTGGCCCTTGTGGTGGTGGCCCGGCTCTTGGAGGTCGGTGCGCGTCCGCTGCACACCCTCCCTGCCCTGGTGCGGGAGATGGAGAAGGAGCTGGAGCGGGCGAAGCTGGACACCCTGGACCTGCCCGAGCACGAACTGTCGGTCCGCGCCGCGCTCAACTGCTCCGTGCGCGTGCTGAATGAGGAAGCCCGGCTGCTGCTGTGGCAGCTCGCTGTCCACCCCGGGCCCAGCGCTTCCTGGGAGGCGGTGATGGATCTGGGACGGGCAGTGGACGAAGGGACGCGCACCGACCGGGCCCTGGTGAACCTCGTGGCGGCGAATCTGGTGGAACATCACGGCGACCGCTACGGGCTGCACGACCTTGTGCGGGCCTTCGCCCTTCGGCACGTGCGGCCGGTGTCGGACGGAGAGAACGCGGAGATCGAGCGGGCGACCGTACGGCAGGTGCTGGAACACCAGATGCACAACGTCCGAGCCTGCGACCGGGTGCTCGACCGCGAACGCACCCTGCCCACCGGCGAGCCCGGAGCGGTCAGGGTCACCGACCCCGCGGACCTCGCGGAGGCGATGGCGTTCCTGGACGAGGAGTACGCCACCGTCCAGCGAGGCATTCACTTGGCGATCAATCGGCGTATCGACCGGTACGTGTGGCTGCTTCCGATGGCCCTGGTCGTCTACCAGTGGCGCCGTCGCCTGCTCGATGATGCGCGGCAGAACCTCCGGTACGCCGCCGAGGCGGCGGAAACCGTCGCCGACCCGGTCGATTGCGCCATGGTCTACCGGTCGCTGGCAGGGACCCACTGGCGGCTCGGTGAGTACGACTTGGCTGTGGGCAACCTGCGCAGGGCCGTCCGGCTCAGCGAGGAGGACCGCAGCACAGAAGGCCGGCTGAGTCTGGCCCGTACGCTGCACCGGCTCGGACTCACCCTGCGCAAGCAGGACGACCTGACGGGCGCGGAGGAAATGCTTCGCCGCGCACTGGAGTTGTGCGAGGAGATGTCCGACCGGGTCGGGGAGGCGGCTGTTCTGAACGTCCTCGGCGCGATCGACCTCGACCGGGGCGAGCACGAGCAGGCGCTCCGTCGGTGCGCCGACGCCCTGGGCGTGGTCGAGCGCACGACGGAGCGCAGCGGCCTGGCCGATGTGCTGTTCACCCTGGCCAAGGTGCACCTGGCCCGTTCCGAGCGGGACGAGGCCATCACCCTGTACCGGCAGGCCTCCGACATCTACCGCGAACAGGAGAACTGGCCCAACGAGGGCAAGGTACGGATGCTCTTCGCTGATGTCCTGGTGTCCGCCGGCGACACCGACGCGGCGGTGCGGGAACTGGAGAGAGTCATCGTGCTGCGTGAACTGATGGACGGTGAGGGGGTGCGGGAGGTCCGGGCGCGGCTGGAAGGGCTGAGGTGACCCGCCCGATCGGTGGCCGTCGGCTCACCGTCATAGCCGGGGCGGATGCGTCCGGTAGTACTCGGTCGGGTCCGGGCGCAGGGGCTTCGATGGCCGTTGCGAGCCGAGCTGGGGTAGGTAGCAGCGGAGCCGGTCGAACACTTCACGGACATCCGCGGGGCGCTCCGCCGCCTTCCACCGGACCATCCACAGCGCCATGGAGGCGAACTCCGGGGGTAGTTTGGCGAGCCGGTCGGCCGGCAGCACCGGGGCGCCCTCTTCCGCCCGCTCGTCCTGTCCGCCGTAGGGCAGGCGCATCACGGTCATCTCCAGCAGGATGCAGCCGAGTGCGAAGATGTCGGCTTGCCGCGTCAGACCTGACGGGCACGCGTCGGACTGCTCGGGGGAGGCCCAGCCGCGCGTGCCGCGTGCGTATTCCGTCTCCTGATCCGCCACGACCGCGTGGCCCATGTCAATGAGCCGGAGACGGCCGTCCGGCTGCACGATGACGTTCTCGGGCTTGAGATCGCAGTGCACCAGATTCCGGTCGTGGACTTCTGCCAGGATTTCGCACAGTTGGCCGATGGCGGCCGCCACGGTCCCAGGATCCTTAACGGGCAGGGCCGCCGACAGGACCTTCTGCAGTTGGTGCCCTTCGACAAATTCCATGACCAGGCACCGGCGTCGCCGGTATGTCCCCGTGGCGATGACTTCGGGAATCGCCTGGATTCCCGTCAGCATCATCATGCGTGATCCCTCTTTGAGGAGTTCATCGCCGGCCCAGTGGAAATCGCTCTCGGGACCGAGGTCCCGGGCCTTCTGAAGCTTCAACGCCACCTTCTGCCCGCTGTTGCGGTCACGCCCGAGGAAAAGGTCGCCTTGGCCGCCGTCGCCGACCATGTCCAGCACTTCGTAGCGCCTCTCCACATCGCCGACCTCCTCGATCTCCCTCACGGCCATCCACCTTTCCTCCGTACGGAAATGGAGCATGAAATGTCACAGCCATGGCTGCCCCCCGACGGGGTGACCCGCACGTCCGACGTCATCACGGTATCCGCCGGAATGTTCAAGGGGGGAGAGTTCCGATGCCCCGCCGCTGACGCTCTCAAGACCCGCGGTTACCACACCACCGACCCTGTACCGCGGCGCCGTGAGCGGTTGGAGCACTTCGCTCTGGGCCCCTTCATGGCTGCCTGCGACATCCGTTCGGGGCCTGCCGGCCACCCGCCCCGGACACGTACCGGGCCCTTGCACGACGGTCTGCGGACCTGGTCGGAGCACGGCGTGAAGTTGTACGAGGCGGCCTTCCCCCTCGACCCGGAACGCCCCCTGCACGAGGTGCCCGAGCCGTGGACGTACCGCTACCGGCCGTCCGGTCCCGACCCGCGCGACGCCCAGGAGTACCGCCTCACCGTGTGGGGCCGCTGCCTGGCCTCCCCCGACGCTGCCTACCGCGAGATTCGTCTGCCCGTGCACCGCCTGCGGGACCTGCCGCCCGACGGGTTCACCGCGGCCGTCGCCTTGGTGCTGGCCGAGGGCGCCCCCGGACCACCGCCGGAGCACGTACGGATCGTGGAGTTCGCGCTCTTCGACGGCCGTACGCGGGAACTCTTCGCTGGAAGCCGGGAAGAGGCGCGCGCCCGGTACCGCGAACACGGCCCCGCTGCCCTGGCCGGCGTACTGGACGGACGGGAATACCGCCCGGGGTCCGCCTGTGGCGGATGCCCCTACCTGTCGGTGTGCCCGGCCATGCGCACAGCGCCCGGACTGCTGGGCATCGAGGCGCACGACCGGCCCCGCCGCACCTGGTCGGTCACCAACGGGCGGGCCTACCGAGCCTGCCCGGCGCGTGACCACATGCGCCGGCTGCACCTGCCCACGGCGGATTCCGTCGAACGCGAGGTGACGGCCGAGCGCGGCCGGGCGCTGCACGCCTACCTCGCCGAACGGCACGCCCACGGATCGCCTCGGCCCTGCACGGTCGAGGTCCCCGAGGAGTGGGTACCGGAGGGATTCGACCTGTCCGCACACGAACGCGCACTCGGCGCCCTGCTGTTGCGGCGGCACGCCGCGGTCTGTCCGCTGCGGTACGTCGGGGACGGTACGGATGTGCGGACCGAGCCCCGGGTGGTGCGGCACGACACAGCCGCCGACGTGGTGGTCCTGGCCGCGCCCGACCTGCTCTACCGGGATGCCGGGTCGTGGGTGTGGCGCGAGACCAAGACCTCCGTCACCGATCGGCGGTCCGACCGCCCCCTGCTCGAGCGTTATCCGCAGTTGGCCCTGGCCGTCGTGCTGATCGCCCGCGGTGACCTGGGCGGTGAACCGTTCCGCGCCCGGGTCGAGCTGGAGGTGCTGCGCCCCGGCGGCGCCGACCTGGAGATCATCGATCCCTTCGCCCCGGCCAATCGGGTCACCGCCGAGAAGGTACTGCGGGCGATGGTGGCCGACTGGCACGGTGACGACCAGTACGCGGCCCGGCCCGGACGCTCCTGCGAGCGGTGCGAAGTGGCCCGCTGGTGCACGGCGTCGTCCGTCAGCGAGGTCGCGGCATGAGGGCGGGGTCGGTCGGCCGGGCCGATCGGCCGGACGCCGGCGAGGCGCCCGAGGGCGTGGGCAGCGACCTCTTCGGCGAACTCGCCCGCATGGTGGCGGCTCTCTCCGAGGTCCAAGGGCTCCGCTCCTTCACCCTGCCCTATCCCGGCCTAGCCCAGCGGGCGCTGGATCACACGGTGATGCGCTGCCTCGATGCGGGGGAGGTGCCGCCGAGGAGTCTTCCGGAACTGTGGGAGTGGTGCCGGACCAGGCCGTCCGACGACCCACTCTTCGCGGTCCCCTCCTCCCTGGTCTCGCCGGGCACCACGCTGGTGCACCGGGTCGGCCGGATGCCGACCCGGTCGTGTCTCGAGGTGGCCTCGCACGGACCGGACGGAGGCGTGGCGGGACACGCCCGCGCGCTCCTCGGGGACCTGCACGCGCGGAGTGGAACGGAAGAGCGCTACCGGCAGTGCAGGGCGTTCCTGGCGCGCCACCCGGTCGTCCACCAGCAGGACCGCTTCGCACCGGGTTGGAACAGGGCGGTCTGGAGCCGGGTCAAGAACCTCTACGGTCCGTTGCCCGAGTTCCTGCTCGTCGACGGAGACTTCCTGTACTGCCCCTCGTGCAGGCTCCCCGCGCTGCCCCAGGACAGTGCCGTGCCCGTACCCGGACCGTCCGGCACCGGCGCGGAAGTCTGGTGCGAGGGGGAGGACTGCCCGCGCGACGCCCCTCCGCGGCTCATCCGTGAGCCGGACCAGGCTTGGATCCTGCGGCGCTCGCTGCGGTGGTACCTCGTATTGCCGCACCGCACCGACGAAGCCGCGCGGGAGGCACTGGAGCGCGCCGGAGTCGCGTACGAGACCCTGCCCAGTCTTCTGCCCGCCTACCGGCTCAGGGACGCCGGCCCCCGCATCGTGGACATTCAGGTGTACGACCGCCTGCAGCCGGCGCTCCTCGCAGCCCATCTCACCGACAACACACCCCTCGCGGACCGCACCCTCGTCGTGGTCCCCGACGCGCTCGCCGGACGGGACGGCTACCGGCAGGCCTTCACCGACGCCCTTCCCGCGCTCCTGCGGGACCGGCTGGTGCTCACCACCCCCATGGACCTCGTGCCCGACCTGGGACAGGCCCGGCGAGAGGAGAAGGACGATGCGTAGCATCACCCCGCCCTTGACCGACGTGTTCAACGCGCTCAAAGCATTTCTGGGGTCCTCCGTGCCCCAGCCAGCGCTGGAAGCCCTCTGCCAGGTCGAACTCGGCCTGTACCTCCAGCAGAAGATGATGCCGGGCAGCCCCGCGGGCAGCGCCTGGGTACTGTTCAGCGGGTACGGGTTCGCCGAGGCGCACCGGGCACCGCTGCCATCCGACGCGGCGAAGACCCTGCGTATCGCCAGGTACTCACTGTGGACGCTGCGCCGGAGCCGTACCTGGCTCGATGCGCTGGACACCTACCAGAGGTTCGACCCCAGGGTGCGCGCCTACGACGTACCGGACGCCGATGCACCCGCTGCCCGCCGCGACCTCTCCGTCGCCGGCGACCGCTTCTCCGTCTACGAACAACTGCTGCGTGCCGCACCGCCGCTGGCGGGCAAGCGGCTGCCGGTCGCGGGTCAGGGCCCACACGCCTTCCCCGTCAGTCGCACCATGGCCGTCGTCGACCTGCCGCCCGTCCCCCGCATCCCCCTTGTCACCCACGACATGGACCTGGAACCGGCCGGCGGCGGCGAGCCCCTCGTCTTCACCAGGGAGGGGCTGGAGCGCACGGCGGCGGAAATGGACGCACAGCACACCCGCTTCGGCGAGGGACGGGCGCCACGGTGGCTGGAGCGGTTACGGTCGTTCGACCTGTCCACCAAGGAGAACGGAACCTTCCACAAGACGAGGAAGGACGAGGACTTCACCTTCACGGTCGACGGCATCCAGCACCTGCTGGGCATCGTCGGCGCCGGCAAGAGCACACTGCGCGACATCATCGCCGTCCATCTCGCCAAGCTGGGCAAGCGCACCACCATCATCGTCACCGATGTCGCGGAGGTGCTGAAGCTCGTCCGGCTCTACGACCTCTACACCAACGGCGCGGCCGCACCCGTGCTCGGCTCCTCCGGCCGTGAGCGGCACGCCCAGCGGCTGCACCGCCGGCTGGCGGGCCGGGGCGAGCACCGACTGCTCGCCCACGACGACCCCGCCTTCGCCTACCTCGGCACGTCCTGCCTGCTCAACGTCAGACGGCAGGGGCGCCACATCGACGACCGAGCCACTCGCCTACGGCGAGGCACCCTGCTCCCGGCTCCGGCCCCCGTCGGCCCTGCGCCGTGACCCGAGCGACAGACGGTACTCCGAGTGGCAGAAGAGGGCGACGAGCTGCCCGTACTGGTCCGTCTGCCCCCGTCACCACGGAGCCCGCACGCTGGTTGACGCCTCGATCTGGGTGGCCACGCCGGCCGGGCTGATCGACGCCTCGCCGCCCCGCCCTCAGAACGGCGAGCGCATCCGCTTCCTCGAACTCGCCTGCCGCCGCAGTGACCTCGTGATCATCGACGAGGCCGACCGTGTCCAGATGCATCTCGACCAGACCTTCGCACCCGCCGTGGTCCTAGCCAGCGACGAGGACAAGGGCCTCATCGACCAGCTGAGCCGGCACAAGATCCGGGAACTCGCGGCAGGCGGACGCACCCAGCTCTCCGAACGGGACGTCGAGACCTTCGCCGCCGCCCTCAACACCGCAGGCGCGGCCACCGACCGGCTGTACGCGATGCTCGTCGCCGGGTACGAGCTGCGCAAGTGGGTGCGGACGGGCTACTTCAGCGCCTGGACGCTCCAGCTTGGGCTCCTCGACGAACGCTACGAACTCCCCGACGACAGCGGCCGGGACCACCCTCATCACGCCCCCCGCGAGGCTCTCGGGAAACTGCTCGACGCGTTCCGGGACAACCCCTTCGGTGACCGTCACCGTAGGACGGAGGAGGACTTCAGCCGGCTGACCGCCCTCCTCAACGAGCTGCTCCACACCGGCAACCCGGAGAACACCCGGCGCCGCCTCACCGAGGTCATGGACGAGGTCTTCGCCATCGACCCGAAGTACATGGCTGCCCGGCAGCGGAAGTACCAAGAGGCATACGACGAGTGGCGGCGCGAGGAGGAGGAACAGGAGAAGAAGCGCGGACGACGCAGGAAGCCCAAGCCTCCGCCCCAGACTCCCGAGGAATGGCGGAAGCAACTCGCGGAGCGCTTCGAGTTCACACTGTTGCTCAGCGCCCTGGAACCACGGCTCGCCATGATCAATGCCATGTGGCCCCGCGTCGCGGCCGCCCTCAGCCTGGGCTTCAACACGATGTACCGCCGACCGCTCGACTACGGCCCGATGGTGCCCGAGGCCCCGATGGGCAATGTGCTCGGCTTCCAGTTCCGGGTCCCTGGTGAGGACAAGGGCGGAGTCCGCAGTGGCGAACTGACCTTCTTCCGGTGCAGCGGCGTCGGACGTGAGCTGCTGCGCGCCATCCCCGATCTCACCTCCGTCGACGGCAGGCCCGGTGCCCACTTGCTGCTCATGTCGGGCAGTAGCTGGGCGGGCGCGTCCAGCCGCTACCACGTCTGCGTCCCGGTCGGTGTGGTCATCGAACCGCCGGCCGAGGTGACCGAACGCATCGCCAGCGAGAGCTCCATGCGCTTCGAGTTCATCGACGACGGCGACGAGAAACTGCGCATGTCGGGAACCCATCCGGACGACCGCCCGGAGAAGTTGCGCCGCATCGCGCGCCATCTAGGTGAGGGCGGAGACGAGTACGAGGTCACTGAAGGTGGTCCGCTCCAGCAGGAGTTGCTCTCTCTTCCTCCAGGGCGCGACCAGATCCTTCTGCTGGTCGGCAGCTATGCCGAGGCACGTGTGGTGGCCGACACACTGCACAACCTCAACGTCCGCTGGCGCAACAAGGTGCTGTGCCTGGTGTCGGACGACGAGGAGATCACCGCGGAGGACGAGGCGTCGTCCGCCTACCACGCCCGATCACTGCGTCGGGGCGACGTCGAGCACCTGAAGGACCTCGAGGCGGACATCCTGGTGGCGCCCCTGCTCGCGCTGGAACGCGGCCACAACATCCTCAACGAGGACGACGAGGCGGCCATCGGCACGGTCTACTTCCTGGCACGGCCCCATCCGCACCCAGAGGACCTCCACCTGGCCGTCAATGCCGTCAACGACTGGGTCGTCCGCGCCGTCACCGGCGGTGACTTCGCCACCCTGGTACAGGGAAAACCCACCGTCGAGGAAGGAGCGGAGGAGTTCCGCCGCCTCGCCCGTTCGTACTGGTACCAGGTACTCGCCCGTTCGATGGCGTGGAGCCGTCTCGACGACGATGTACGGGAACAGGTCACCTGGGACATGCTGGTCCTGTTGTGGCAGGTGATCGGGCGACTGGTACGCGGTGGCGTACCGGCCCGGGTGGTCTTCGTCGACGCCGCCTTCGCCCCCAACCGCGGCGCCGTACCGGCGCGGCCCGACACCCCCGAATCCAGTCTGCTGCACAGCGTCCTCGCCGTCCTGGACCCGTATTTCGAGGGCGGCACGACGACCGCGGAGGAGCAGTTCATCGTCCGCGCCCTGTACGCGCCACTGCGCAGCATGCTCACCCGCCTGCTCGCCGCCGTACCCGCCCACCCGTAAGTGCCGAACCCCTGTCCCAGGAGGTAATTCCGTGTACCACCACATTCGCGTCGCGGCCTACGAACCCGACCCGCTCCACGGACCCTGGCGGGAGGAGATGAAAGTGCTGCGGCTCGGCGAGGACCTGCACGCCGAGCTCACCGGGATGCATGCCGAGGCGGACAAGAACTCCGTCCACCCCCACCGGCTCCCCGTGCGCAGGCTCAACTCCCTGCTCCAGGCGATGGCGCCAGGCGTCATCGCGACCGGCCGCAACGCCGGGGCGGATGGCCGTCTGCCGTGGCTCTACGCGCGGGAAGCCGTCCCGCCGGACGTGCTGGCCCCGGTGGTAGGAGCGTGGGCGGCGGGCATGCACCGGGAGGACGACGACTCGGAGGCCGCCGATCTCGAGGAGAGGCTCCGCTCCGGTGACCCGGCCGAGACGGTACGTCTGCCCCACTGGGAGACAGAACCGGTCGACCTCGCCGAGAGCGTGCTCTCGGCGGGCGGAACCGCCGAACCCGCCGCGCGGCTCTACAGCCTGCTGCCCGAGTGGATCGCCTTCCGGCTGGTCGCCCGGACGTTCCGCACGGGCGGCACCACACTCCACTTCCGCGTCGAGAGCTCGGGTGACGGCGCGCGACTTGTCTCCTGGCCGCCTCAGCGATACGAGCGCCGACGGCAGACCTGGTACTACTCGGCCTGCCTCACCATCACCGTCCACACCGTGCCGTTCGCCCCGCGGTTCCGCGTCCATGTGTCCACCCAGGTACGCCGGTGGGCCACCCGACTGGACGTACGCCCCCACCAGCTCGGCGGTACGACCGTCCTGCTCGACGCTCCACTGCCGTGGCCGGAAGGGCCGGACCGGGCCCACCGGCTGATGGTGAACACGCTGGGCTACGACCGGCGGTCGAAGGAACTGGCCTGGCGTCGGCACAGCCCCGCACCGCTCGTGCCCGAGCTGGACATCGTGCGCAACTATCCCCGGCCCGAAGCGCTCTTCTCCGACCCCGAACGCTGGATCAACGGTTCCGGGGACGTGGCCGCCGGCATCGTCTACCACCCGTCGATCGGCCCGCACGAGGTTGGACCCGGGCTGATGCCACGGGAGCGGGCGGATCTGGACGCCTGGGTCGAGGAAGGGCTGCGCCCCCTGCTGACCCGGGTCCCCGACCTCACGCGCGTCTCCCGGAGCAACACTCCCTCCCTGCTGCCCCGTTCCGGCGCCGGACGTGTCCCGGGCGTCCGCGACGCCCAGCTGGCTCTGCAACGGCGGGCGGCGCTGACACGCGCACTGAACGGCCGCCCTCTGGAGATCGACGTCTTCTGGCAGTCCCCGGAAACCCGTGCGGCGCTGCTCGCCGAGCTGCCCAAACTCATTGGTCTTCCTGCCGGGCAGCAAATGCCGTCGGCCGACGGGGAGACCTGGCAGTGGCAGTGCGAGGGGGTCGACATCCGCGTCCGGGCCCGGCCCGCGGGACCCTTGGCCGACGCCCTGCCGACCACCCGAGCCCGCGGGCGCCTCAGGGCCGTCCGGCTGGCCGAGGCCATCGAAGGGCGCTGCGGGCTCGTGGCGGACCGGGCGGACCCGCTCCTCGGCGGGGCCGGAGTCGTGATCACGGAGATCGCCGGCAAGGAGCGCTTCGCCGCCGTCCCGGACTCCGACCCCAAGCACGCGCTGCGCATCGCCTGGGCACGGCAGGGACGGCTGACCCAGTTCGTGAACTCGCCCGACGACACCGACAGCGCTCTGGAACACCGGGCCAGGTGGACCTGGCTGGACGCCTTCCGGCATCTGGGCGCGATCAGCCCGCCCGCCCATCGGGTGGGAGCCGGGATTCCGGGCGACCTTCAGTACGCGGCGCTCTGGCTCGTACGCCACACCAGGAAGGGGCCCACGCGATGCCCCGTCCACCGGCTGGTGGCGGTGCGGGTGCGCCCCGGGGACGGACCGGGCGTCATCGAGGGGTGGGACGCAGAACGAGCCGAATGGGTGCCGTATCCGAAGCTGTTGCTGCTGCTCTCCCAGGCACGGGAACCGGCGGCGAGCGGCGGGAAGGAGACCGGCACGGGGAAGCTCGTCGATGACTCGGCAGCCCCGGGAGGATCCCGGCCCGCTGCCCGCCCGGGCGTGGAGCAGGACAGGCAGCGGGAGACCGAGCGGCAGATCCGGGCACTGCTCTTCCAGCTCCGCGACCGCCCGACGCTGCTGCTGGCGGACGCCGGCAATCTGCGCCAGTGCTGGCCTGGCCTGCGCAACGGTGCACTGGACCGCGACACGCTCGGCTTCGGGGCCGAACCCGCTCAGCGGCACACGCTCTACGGCCGCGACCTGCGGGTGCTGCTCGTACGGGACGCCAACGCCCGGGGTGAAGTGGCGGAGTGGTACGCCCACGACACCGAGGACGGGGTCGGCTTCGCCGAGGGTGTGTGGGGGACGGCGGATACGGAGGGCCGTGTCTTCGCGAGTACGGCCTCGAAGCCGCACACGGTGGCGAAACTGCCGAAGGGGCTCATGAAGCTGGTGCCCACGGCACAGGGCCGGACAGCGCCCGGGAAGACCGCGTGGAACCCCGGGCAACTGGAGATCACCGTGCTCGGCTGTCTGTCGGAGAAGGCGCTGACGGACTCGGGGCGTGCGGGTGACCCGCCCGACCGGCCGGCGGAGTGGGCGACGCTCACGCACCAGCTGCGTTACCACGACGACTACCCACCGCTCGCCCGGCCTCTCCCGCTGCACTGGGCGCGTCTCGCCGGTGAGTACGTGCTTCCGGTGGCCGGAACGAAATCAGAGGGGAGTACGTCATCCGCTTCCTGAGCGAGGTGTCGCCTGAATCGGGCGTCCCAAACGATCAACGCTGATAAGGATCAATGCTTCCCTCGTGTGAGCGCCGAAGCCTGAACCTGACCACGGGGACGGCGTCTGGTGCACTCCTTGCTGGGATCACTGGGCGTCCGCCGTGACGCTCGTTTGACGCTCTTCGCACCTGGTGGCCCCAAGACGGAGACGAGGGACGGACCTGACCTGCGGCTTTCTCTGAGTTCACCCGGGTGACATGCTTCCGATGACTCACCATGTGGAGTGCGTCGCCATTCTTGAACCGGTCGCAAAGGGCGCCTGACCTACGGTCCCGTGAGTGCGCATGATGTGCGGTGTGAGCGTTACGGGCGATATCTTGACGCTGAGTTGCCACCGTGAGCCGGATCAAGTCCGCACGGTGTAGTACGCGCACCGGAGCGGCTGACGGCCTGCCCTCCGCCCCCTCCACCCCCTGCAACCGCTACCTGCTCCGCACAGGGCGCCGTCACTGGTGCTCGGTCCGCTGTGGCGACCGAGCCCGCGCCGTCCGCGCCTACGCCCGTCGCACCCTGACCCCCGCCAACTGAGTTCGACTCACCTCGCCCCGTCGCCGGTTCACCGGACCCGCGCCGGGGCGCGGTTTCGTCCGCCCTCAAGGCCCCGGCGTGGACGGCACATCTCGCTCGCCATCCGGTCATTCCTCACGACTGACGAAGGATCAGCACCTCTCATGACGGCCACATTCACACTTCTGACCACCGGCCACGACAGCCTCGACGCACGCAATACGGACCGCGACAGCCGCGAGAAGCCGTGGCACGTCGCCTCGACCGTCTGCCTCCTCCGCGACGGCGATACGATCGTCGTCGTCGACCCCGGCATGGTCGAGGACCGCACACTCATCCTCGACCCGCTCGCCGCCGCCGGAATCAGCCCCGGGCAGGTGACCGACGTGGTCTTCGGCCACCACCACCCCGACGACGCCCTCAACGCCGCCCTCTTCTCCCAACGCGCGCGCCCACGACGTCTGGACCGCTCACCACAACTGCCTGCTGGAACCGGACCCTGCACCGGACGACCACCCAAGGCCCGGCGGTCCCGATGTGGGCTGCCGGGTCTAGCTGTTCGCCGATCCATACGATGCCGCTGCCGTCGCGCTCCTGGCGGCCGGGTCAGTCCCGGGATCGTCAAACCCGGCTTGAACTGCACGTTCTCTCATGTCGACGCAATGTGACATGTTTCCGATGTCTCATCACGTGGAGCGACGCTCCCTGAGCCGGTGGCTAACGGGCTCCTGGGCTGCGGTGGTGTGCGACGGGTGCGGCCCTGTGCGCCGGGAGGCGCACAGAGCCGTCGGTAGGCCTATCCGCAGGGGAAGACGTAGTCCGACTTGTAGTTGATGTACGGCGTGCTGCTGGAGGTCTTGGCCATCTTGGCCGTCACCGGGGCGCAGGCGAAGCTCGAGACGCGGACCGGGCCCGCGTACTCGGTGAAGTTGCCGGAGTCGGTGTCGCAGCTTCCGCCCCCGGTCTTGCACACCTTCAGGTACATGTACTGCTTGCCGCCCGCGTTGTTGTCGAGGATCGCGCAGCCCTTGCCGCCGTTCCCGTAGGCGAACAGCGTGCCCAGGCGCTCGTTGGGCTCGGTTCCGACAGGGAGAGGGATCGCCTTGAGCAACGAGTAACCCGACCCGCAGACGTTTGCGGCGGCGGCGACAGCCTTGGGGTCGGCCTGCGCGGTGGCCAGCGTCGTCCGGTCGGCGCTCTTTGCCACGTACGCCGCAGGAGCGTCCTTCTGTACGTGCGCTGCGGGAGAGTCCGTGGCGACAGCTTGGGGCACTGCGGCTACGGCCGAGACCAAGCTCGCGGCGACGACTATCACACTTCTGAAACGGAACGACCTAGACATGCTGAACCATCACTTTCTGCTAGAAAGTTCCCAATAGTTGGCAAAGGACGGTGCTTGCCGCCAGATAGCGACAGTGCGACAGCTCTATTTGGCCGCCACGCCTTGTCCCGCGCCGGCGACGGCCCGGTGCGTGCCGAGTCGCTGCGACGGGCTGCGGGCTCCTGCGTCTCCCGCCGGTGCCAGCGCTCGATGACTATAGGCAACGTCTGGATCTTTCGCCGCTGCTAATTCGGAACGTGGTCGGAGGTTGGCTTGAAGGTGCCCTGCATCGGAATGGCTGTGACGTGAGGGTTGGCGGTCCTGTGTCTGCGTGAAAGTCGTGTGTGCGTCGCGAAGCGGAATGGTGAATGCCTGCTTCCGCTTCTCTGGACGTGACTTGATTACGTACTAGAGGCTGTGCCTTGTTTGCTCTGCCAGGGCAGTCTCGGCCGCGCCTCCCGGCGAACCCCCGCCATCGTCCCGATCTCGCCGTGTCGGCCAGGGTGCGGACACCCCTCCTGTAGGCAAGTTTCAGCCACTCCGGCCGTATGCGGAATGTGTAGTTCCTGGCTTCCGGTTCACGGGACCTTCACAGGCAGCGTCAGCTCCATCTGGCCCGGATCAGTCCTCCGGATGTGTCATGTCCACCTAGCCTTTTCGCGCCAGCACACGATGGCGCCGTCCTTTCGTTCCTTGCGTCGCGGACTGGTGGCGGGCATTTTGATCTCCGCATCCACCGACTCCGGAAGTGAGAGACGTACGCACGCTGTTAGCGAACACAAACGGGGTCATCGCCCGAGGAAGCCGTGCTGAGTTCATCGAGGAAGCCGTGCTGAGTTCATAGCGGACTCGTCGCTCGTCCGTGTCACCGCGCACAGCGCCGCCGCCGCGCGCTCGACCCCCGAGCCCGGGCCACCGCACTGGTTCGAGCGGTATCCAGTTCTTCGTCACCAGCGGCGATCAGGACGAACCAGTCGTCCGGAGCGCGCAGAACACCCGTACCCGACCTTCGTACCGCAGACCAGCGGCGCCCCGGCTGTCTCACTTCCTCCTCTTCCCCGGTGGATTCCCGCACAGGGGGCAGGCCGGTGCGCCGCCATGCCCGCGCACGTGTGCGGGCATGAATTACCCGCAAAGGAAGATGAGTTGAGACGCGACATACTGAGGTATGCGCGCATGCCGGTCACGACAGTGCTCGCACTGTCCCTGTCCGCCGGCGTCGCCACCACCCAGGCATACGCGGCAGCGCCCCCGCCGGGGGCCACGGCAGGCTGGTCACAGCCCGCCGCCCGTGACTCCGGAGCGAAGCCCGGGGTTCAGCCCAGTGCCGTTCCCGCCAAGCAGCGCAGCCAGGTGCTCGGCGCGGACTACAAGAAGTCGAGCGACCGGACCTTCACCACGTCCGGCGACAGCACCGGTTTCCACGTCATGGTCGCCGACGCGAAGGACGGCTACGCGTGGCGGACGGCCGCGTCGCTTTCCGAACCCGGCTTCGACACCGACACGTGGATCGGCAACGCGTGCGTGACGGAGTCGGGCAAGTACGCGGCCGTCGCCTACGCCCCGCGTACGTTCACGAACAAGCCGGACCTGATGGCGCGTGGCGCGTTCACGGCCGTGCTGAACCTGGACAGCGGCTCGATCACGAAGCTGCCGTTCCAGGCCACGCTCGGTTACTTCTCCCCGGGCTGCGGCCACGGCGACGAGGCCGTGTTCACCGCGCTGACGGACGACAAGACGAAGAAGAACCAGACCCGTCTGGTGACCGTCGACGCCAAGGCCGGCAAGGTCGGCGCCAAGCAGACGGTCGTCGGCCAGGTAACCTCCGCCGTCCCGACCCGCAACGGCATCGTCGCCTCCGCCGGTAAGCAGCTCGTGACCGTGAAGGGCAGCAAGGTCCGCGCGGTCGCGGAGACGAAGTCACGGCCGTTCCAGTTGAAGGCCGACGCCGACGGAGGCGTCGTCTTCATCCAACCCGACCCGACGTCCGGCAAGGGCCGTAGCGCCGCCGACCCCACGGCCACGGTCTCCCGCGTCAGCGCGGGACAGATCGACAAGCACGACGCCAAGACGAAGCCCGCCGGTCTCGCCCGGGGCAAGCTGACCGACTTCGATCTCACCTCCACCCCCGGTGGCGAGGTCTACGTCACTGGCGAGGCCGAGACCACGTCACGCGCAGCCGACGTACTGCACAACGTCGGCGGTGTGAACAAGGACGCCCGTGTCTCCAGCAAGGGTGAGGCGTTCGTGTCGTCGCGGTGGGCGGACGGCAAGGACTCGCGGATCCGCCCGGACGAGGCCCTGGAAGCCCGCACGGTCCGTACCACGGTCACCGTGGCCGACACCCGCAAGACGGCCGTCCTGGACGCGCCTCCGGCCGGGGACCGCGTCGGAGGGCAGAAGGAGCTGAGGCAGGGCACGCAGACCAGCCCCGTCCTCCTCGCACAGGGCGTCAGGACGGGCTCGAAGTCGGGCTCGAAGTCGGACTCGAAGTCGGACTCGAATTCGGACTCGAAGCAGGGCCCGAAGGCGGGCCCGCAGGGAGCGCCCGCGAACGACACGGTCGAGGCCGACCGGTACTGCTCCGTGCCGCGCAACGACCCGAAGAAGCAGGCGTTCCAGCCCACCCCGCGCCAGGTCGAGTGGGCCGTGGACCAGACCGTCGTCGGCAAGCTCAACAAGAGCGCGACGCGCCCGGCGAACTGGAAGAACACCGGCATGGCGGCGTACGCCCCGCAGTCGCTGTTCCCGCTGACCCCGCTCGCGGGTGGCTCCGGTGAGGACTGGCACGTGCCCGCGCAGGTGATGCTCGGCATCACCGCGCAGGAGTCCAACATGTGGCAGGCCACCCGGCTCGCGGTGCCGGGCGTGACGGCGAACTCGCTGATCGGTAACTTCTACGGCGTCGAGTACGCCTCCGACGGCCAGCAGACCGACCCGTGGGCGGTGAACTTCGCCAAGGCCGACTGCGGTTACGGTGTCACGCAGGTCACCGACGGCATGCGCATGCACGGCAAGGAGAAGAAGGACGAGAAGCCCTTGACCACGGTCCAGCAGGAGGCCGTGGCCCTGGACTACGCCGCGAACATCGCGGCCGGTGTCAACATCCTCATCGGGAAGTGGAACGACACCCGCAAGGACGGCCTCGTCATCAACGACGGCCACCCGAAGTACATCGAGAACTGGTTCTACGCCCTGTGGGCGTACAACGCCGGTTACTACCCGAAGTCCAAGCCGGTGAACGGCAAGTGGGGCGTGGGCTGGACGAACAACCCGGCCAACCCGCTGTGGAAGGAGAACCGGACACCCTTCCTCGAAGCGGCGAACGGCAAGGACGACTACAGCCACGCCGCACACCCCCAGGACTGGCCGTACGAGGAGAAGGTGATCGGTTGGGCCGCCCGTCCGATCGCCGCCATGTTCAAGCCCGGTGACATGCAGGCCGGATACCGTGCGGCCTGGTGGAACAGCAACGACGCCCGCACGTCGGCGAAGCCGCCGCTGCACACCTTCTGCGGTCCGCAGAACGACTGTGTGCCCTCGAAGATCGGCGACGGCGCGTCCAACGACGACGGCAAGGGACCGTGCGCGCTGCCCGGCGACCCCCACGACAAGGATCCGCTCTACCTGAAGTGCTGGTGGAACCAGCCGGTGCAGTGGAAGAACTGCACCACGGAAGCCAGGTGCGGCAACCCCGTCCACCGCTTCGACGACACCTATCCGGAGCAGCCCGACGAGAATTCGTACCCGCCGAACTGCAACATCGGTCTGCCGGCCGGGGCGATGATCGTCGACAACCTCCCCAACGGTACGGTCCCGGCCGGAAACTCCGAACGGACCTGTGCCACCGCTTCCGACGGATCCTTCAAATTCACCTTCGCCGGTGAGGGCGGAAAGTACCCGTCCAAGGTCGACCTGCATCAGATCGGCGCGGGCAACGGCAACCACTTCTGGATGGGCCACACCCGCTGGCTCGCCACCGCCGACGGCAAGCGGCTGCACGCCAGCGGCAAGTGGACGCTCAGCAGCTCGAAGCGGGGCTGGATGCGCGTCTTCGCCCACATGCCGGACCACGGCGCGCACACCCGGCAGGCCGCGTACAAGATCGGTGGCACCGATTCCACCAGCCCGGTCCGTGTGCATCCGCAGCGCATCCGTAAGAACAAGTGGGTCGACCTCGGCGTCTTCAACTTCACCGGCACCCCGTCGGTGACCCTCGACACCGACACCGAGGACGGCTCCGGTGACGAGGACATCGCCTGGGACTCGGTGGCCTTCCAGCCGCTGTCGGGCAAGCCGAAGGACTTCGTGGTCGCCATGGGCGACTCCTACTCCTCCGGTGAGGGCGCTTCCGAGGGCAACCGGGACTACTACCCGGAGACCAACTACCGCGACGACCAGAACAAGGACGCCCGCAACGCCTGCCACCGCTCCACCCAGGCATGGTCCCGGCAGGCCACCATCCCGGGCCGTTCCAAGTCGGTCGGCGTCCTGGCCGACAGCCGCGGCTCGGCGATGGACTACCACCTGATCGCCTGCTCCGGCGCCCGCACCTACAACGTGGTGCACGCCGGTGAGAGGCAGTCCAACGGCGGCGAGGCACCCCAGATCGACCAGGGGTACCTGGACCAGAACACCTCCCTGGTCACCATCTCGATCGGTGGCAACGACGCCCGCTTCTCCAAGATCATCCAGAAGTGCCTGATGGCCTTCAACGGCGGCAACTGCAAGGACAAGACGTTCGAGGAGGGCGACGTCGACAGCTCCGTCGGCGGCCGTGACCGCAAGTTCATCGGCCAGCCCCTGGAGAAGGCCGCTGTCGGCCTCATCAAGGAGATCGTCCGACCGGACATCGTCAAGACCCTGAAGGAGATCCACGGCAAGGCCCCGAACGCGAAGATCGCGCTCATGGGCTACCCGCCGCTCATCGAGAAGCGCGGCGAGTGCCTGAGCGTCTCGATCCCCATGGCCCAGATCGGCCTGTCGGCCAGCTCCGCGGACTGGCTGAACGGCGTCGCCAACGTCCTCACGGCGGAGATGCAGGGCGCGGCCGACGACGCCGTCAAGCTGGGCATGAAGGCCTGGTTCTCCAACCCGACCACCAACTTCGCGGGCAAGGCCGTCTGCGGTGACCCGGAGACCGTCCACGGCATCGTCAAGACGCTGGTGGACTCCGACGAACCGAAGACGGACTACCCGATCCTGGAGAAGTTCGGCCTGTCGGCCCAGTCGTTCCACCCGAAGATCGGGGGTGCCCGCCTCTACGCGGACTCCCTGGAGCGCACCATGAACGGCATGGGCCTGTAACCCAGGACCTGTCGTACCGCGCAGGCGGGGCCCCGCAGTTGGCGGGGCCCCGCCCGCGCCCACTTCCGACGACGAAGATGAGTACGGGTACTCATGAACCCGCAGCACCGGGCAGGGAGCATCGGATCATGCGCATGTGGAAACGAACAGCCGCCGTAGCCGTCGCGTTACTCACTCTGGCAGGCTGTGGGGAGAGTGCGGACGACCTGTTCTCCAACCTCAACGGCGACGTCTCCTCCGGTTCGCACGACACCACCGCACCCGGCCCGGACGCACGATCCGACGCACCACCGAACTACGCCGACAACAACCGCACCCGTCACGCGGGCAGGATGAGCCCACAGGACGAGAAGCGGGCCGGGCGCAAGGCCGCCGAGGTCGAGCGGGCCCTGAACGAGCTGCGCCGACGCGGCAGGATCAGCCCCGCGGAGGTACGGCCCGTACTCGCGAAGCTCGCCGCCCCCGGCCACCTCTCGGTGGAGGACCTGCTGATCGGCACCGGGGCCGACAAGATCCCCGGCAGCTCCTACGGCATCTGGGTCGGCCGGACCGCCTGCGTCACCGGAGCCGTCAGTGAGGACCGTGTGTGGGCCGACGCCAACGGCCACTATCCCGAGACCGGTTGCCTGTCCCCGGCCTCCACGCACTGACGAGTGCGGATCTGCCCCTGGGGCTCCTGACCGGCGGCTCGTACCCTGGAGGGCATGCCCTCCTTGACCGCGGTGTTGGCCCCGTCGTTCCGGATCGACCGCACCATGGGGTTGGTCGGTGCCTTTCTCCTTGTCGAGTTGGCCGTCGTGGTGTTCGGCAGCACGGCGGGCGGTGTGGCCGCCGCGCTCGCCGGGTGTGCGTCGGCCGGGGTCGGATGGCTCGGGCTCGGGTTCCGGGAGCGATGGCCGGTGTCGGTCGCCGTCCTCGCGCTCGCGGTGACCCTGGTCTACTACCAGACCAGTGGCATCAACGGGCCCACCCCGGCCCTGGTGTTCATGGTCGCCCTCTACGCCGTCGCCAGGTCGGGGCAGTTGACGGCTGTCGTCGCGCTCGCCGTCCTCATCATGCTCGTCATCGCGTACGGCGAGTTCAGCGTCTCCGAACAGAAGCGCAACGTCGACAACATGTCCATCGCGCTCCTCAGCGGCTGGTTCCTGAGCGTCATCGCCTTCAGCCACGCCATGCGCGCCCGGCAGGCGTACCAGGCCGAGGCCGAACAGCGCGCCCTTGCCGCGGAACGCGAGCGCGACGTACGGGCCCGGCAGTCCGCCACCGAGGAACGGCTGCGCATCGCCCGCGAGTTGCACGACGTCCTCGGGCACAACATCTCGCTGATCAATGTGCAGACCACCGCCGCCCTGCACCGCAGCACCCGGCGGCCAGGACAGACCACCGAACTGCTCGCCGCCCTGGAGTTCGTGCGCGACACCAGCAAGGAGGCCCTGCGTGAGCTGCGCGGCACCCTCGGCGTGCTGCGCCAGGTCGACGAGGCCGCCCCCACCGCGCCCACCGCCGGACTCGACCGGCTCCCGGAGCTCGCGGAACGGGCCTCCGCCACCGGGCTCGACGTACGGGTCCTCTCGCACGGCGACCGGCCCGTGCTGCCCCCGAAGATCTCCCTGGCCGCCTACCGCATCGTCCAGGAGTCCCTCACCAACATCACCCGGCACGCGCAGGCGTCGAGCGCCACCATCGAGGTCGGTTACAGCGCGGGCGAGCTGCGCGTGCGGATCGAGGACGACGGCCAGGGATCCGGTGACGGCAGCACCCGTGGCAGCGGCATCACGGGCATGACGGAACGCGCCAGGGCCCTGGGCGGCGAACTCACCGCCCGCGACACCGGCAAGGGCTTCCGCGTCGAAGCCACATTGCCGTTCACCGCCACCGCCACCGCCACCGCCACCGCCACCGCCACCGTTACCGACGCCGACGAAGACGCGGCCGCCGCCACCGCCACCGAGTCGGTGGGCAGCGAAGCGGGCAGGGTGGACGCAGGGGAGTGTTGAACTCGTGTCAGGCAGCGCCGGGTTCAGGGCGCCGACGCGCAACTCACCGTCCAGGAACGCGGTTTAAGGTGGCGCTATGACAACCCCGACCCCGCCGCCCATCAGAGTGCTGCTCGCCGACGACCAGAAGCTCGTCCGGGCGGGATTCCGCTCCATCATCGACGACGAGGACGACATCGAGGTGGTCGGTGAGGCGGCCAACGGGACCGAGGCCGTCGAGCTGGCCCGTCAACTGCTGCCTGACGTGGTCCTGATGGACATCCGCATGCCGGAGGAGGACGGCCTCGCGGCCACCGGGCGGATCGTCTCCGACGAGCGGCTGTCCCAGGTGCGCGTCGTCATCCTCACCACGTTCGACGTGGACGATTACGTGTACGGGGCGTTGCGCGCCGGTGCCTCGGGCTTCCTGGTCAAGGACACCGAGCCGATGGAGCTGCTGCACGGCATCCGGGTGTGCGCGCGCGGCGACGCCCTGATCGCACCGGCGGTGACCCGCAGGCTGATCGCGGAGTTCGCGGGCAGGGTGGTCCAGCCGGAGGTGAGCCCGCGCCTGAACGCGCTCACCGAACGCGAGTTCGAGGTCACCCGCCTGGTGGGGGCGGGGCTGACCAACGACGAGATCGCCGAGCGCCTGGTGCTCAGCCCCTATACCGCCAAGACCCACGTCAGCCGCATCATGAGCAAACTCGACGTCCGTGACCGCACGCAACTGGTGATCCTGGCGTACGAGAGCGGGATGATCAAGCCCGGCTGGATGGAGTAGCCCGCCCTTCCACGGGCCTCCCCTCCGTGGGGCCGCGGGTGACGGGCCGAGCGTGGCTGTGTGGCCCGTGTGGGCGTGCGGGCCGTGTTGACGGATCCCGCACGCGTTTCCGCGGTCGCCACCGTGCCGGTGGTGCAATGGCGGCACCGCGTCAACCGCCGCCTGCCCGAGGAGAGTTCATGCCGCGCCCGTTCCGCTTCGGGGTCGACCTGCTCACCCCCTCGTCCGCGAAGGAGTGGCGCGCCAAGTGCCGCCGGGCCGAGGATCTCGGGTACGACGTGATCCTCGTACCCGACCACCTCGGGATGATCGCCCCCTTCCCCGCCCTCGCCGCGGCCGCCGAGGCCACCGAGAGGCCGCGGCTCGGCACCTATGTGCTCAACGCGGGCTTCTGGAACCCGGCGCTCCTGGCCCGCGACGTGGCAACGACGGACGCCCTGGCTTCGGGCCGCCTGGAACTCGGGCTCGGCACCGGCTACGTACAGGCGGAGCACGAGGCGGCAGGACTGCCCTACGGGTCGCCGCGCGAGCGCGTGGACCAACTGCGGCACACGGTGGCCGAGCTGGAGCGGCTGCTCGGGTCCCCGGAGCACCTGCCGCGGCCCGCGCAGCCCCGGGTGCCGCTGTTGATCGGCGGCAACGGCGACCGGATGCTGCGTCTCACCGCCGAGTACGCCGACATCGCGTCGTTCACCTGTAGGCGCCCCGTGCCGGGGTCCACCACCGGACAGCTCATGCCGCTCACGCCCGCCGAACTCGACGAACGGATCGTCAGATACGAGAAGTTCGCCGCCGAGCGTGCCGCACGCGCCGAGCCCGCCGAGCTGAACGTGCTCATCCAGCTCGTCGCCGTCACCGAGGACCGTGAACGCGCCCTTCAGCCCCTGGTGGACCGGCTGCCCGAGTTGCCCATGGAGCAGGCCCTGGACATGCCCATCGCCCTCGTCGGCACGGTGGAGCAGATCACCGCCCAGGTGCGGGCGCAGCGCGAGCGGTACGGGTTCTCGTACCTGACCGTCCTCGAACCGTTCATGGAGGAGTTCGCGCCGGTGATGGAGGCGCTGCGCGGGGAGTAGCGGCGGGCGGAAGCGGGCACGGCACGGGACGGCACCCTCGCCGCGGCGAGGGTGCCGTCCTTGGTGCGGGGCGGGTCCCGGCTCAGTCCCGGGGCAGCAGGACCCGCGCCAGCTCCGCGCGCAGTCGCGCGAGGTCGTCCGTGTGGCCGTGCGCCGCGATGTGCCCGTCGGGCCTGACGAGGTAGAAGCCCGTCGCGGCGCACCCGGTGAGGGGCACGGCGTCGGACGGGTGCAGCAGGACGCGGCGCACCCCGGGCCAGGGGCGCAGGGCCTGAGTGACCAGCTCGGGGAAGTCGCTGTACGGGCGTGCCGAGAGGACCGCCACGCTCCAGTTGGCAGGACCGGGGGCGCCGCCCGTCATGCCGTGGCGCACGGCGAGCTCGCGCGGGAAGACCATGCCCGTGCGCAGCCGCCCGGGGACGCGGCGAAGGAGCCGGCAGCGCGCGCGGCCGGAGGGCTCCTGGGTGGCCCGGACGGGCGTGTAGCGGACCCGGCGGCCCGCCATCACGGGGAAGACCTGGCCGGGCACGACCCCGGTCCTGTCGGCCGCGCGGAACGCCGCGTCCCGCACCGCGACGCGGGCCCTGGTGTGCGCCATCCAGGCCCGGGTCTGCCGGTCGGTGTCGGCGACGATGCGGTCCGTGGCCTCGGACCGCTCCGCGGTGTAGTCGTCGAGCAGCGAGGCGGGGGAGGCCCCGCAGAGCACGGCGGCCAGTTTCCACGCCAGGTTGGCGCCGTCCTGGAGGCCGTTGTTCATGCCCTGCCCGCCGGCCGGGCTGTGCACGTGCGCACTGTCCCCGGCCAGGAACACCCGGCCGCGCTGGTAGTCGGTGGCCGTGCGCGCGTGCACCCGGTAGACCGTCTGCCAGACCGTTTCGGTGATGGTCACCCCGCCGGGGCCGCGCTCGTCGAGGAGGCGCTGCATCATCGGTGCCGTGACGGCCCCCGCGCCCTGCGGCTGGACGGCGAGGATCCGGAACACGCCGTCCGGCAGCGGCGCGATCATCAGGGTGCCGGAAGCGGCCTGGTAGTAGAGCAGTTGGTCCGGGGGGAGCGCGCCCTCGACACGGGCGTCGACGAGCGCGAACGACAGCGGGTACGTGCTGCCCTGGAACCCGGCGCCGAGCGCGCCGCGCACCCCGCTCCCCGCGCCGTCGGCGCCGACGACGAAGGAGGCCCGGACGCGCCGCACCCCGGCATCGCCGTGCTCCACGACGGCGGTGACCGCGTCCGTGGCGTCGACGCGCCCGCTGTGGTCGAGGTCGTCGAAGGCGAGGAGGCGCGCCCCGCGCTCGACCTTCCCGCCGAGCTCGTGCAGGCGTTCGGTGAGCAGCCGCTCGGTCTCGTGCTGCGGCAGGTGCACGGGGCGCAGCTCAGGCGGGATGGTGAACCGCGCGAGCGGCGCACCCGCGGAGAAGTAGCTGAAGCCCGCGATGGGCACGGCGGCCGCGCGCAGGGCGGGGCCGACGCCGAGGTCGTCGAGGAGGTCGAGGGCGCGCGGCCACAGGGCGAGCGCCTTCGGCGTGGTCGAGGGAACGGCGGCCCGGTCGATCAGTCGTACGCCGACACCCCGCCGGAGCAGTTCGCACGCCGTGAACAGGCCCGTCGGGCCCGCGCCGACGACCAGTACGTCGGTGGACTCGTTCATCCGGTCCGCTCCAGGCGTTCGTGGAGGCGCCGGGTCAGCTCGATGCGCTGCACCTTCATGGTCGCCGTACGCGGCAGTTCGGACAGCGGCAGTTGGATCGGGTCGGCGAGCTGGGGGAAGTCGACGACCGCGCGGCGCCAGCGGATGGGGTCGAGCGGCACATTGTCCTTGGTGCACACCACGGGCAGGGGCTCCTTGTCCGGGCCCGGTACGAGGACGAGCTCCAGGAGTTCGTCGAGGCGGCCGAGCACGGCGTCCTCGACCTCCAGGGTGCTGTCCACGTTCGGGATGACGTCCACCGCGCGGTCGAGCACGTGCACCCGGCCGAGCCGGTCGCGGTAGCCCACGTCACCGGTGCGCCACCACGTGCCGTTCAGCTCCTTCCGGTACCGCTCGTCCTCGGCGTAGTAGGTGACGGCGCGGCCGTCGCTGAGCACCTCGATGAAGCCGGGGGTCCGCTTCGTCGGGCGCCGGCCCTCGCGCGGGACCACCCGCACATGGGTCATCCCGGGCAGCGGGTAGCCGAGGCAGCGGCCGTTGGCGGAGAGCGCGTTCTTCTTCGTGTACCAGCGGGCCACCAGGGGGCCGCACTCGCTCTGTCCGTAGAACTGGAAGAACAGCGGGTTGGTGCGCCGGGACCCGCTGAGCAGCTTGTGGATGGTGGGCGGGTGGATCGCGTCGAACGTTCCGCTGAAGTACTTGACGTTGGCCAGAGGCTTCAGCGGGTGGTCCGCCAGCTCCGCCCACTCCACGTAGGTGTTGGGGTGGGTCTCCACGATGCCCGGCCTGGTGCGGGCGAGCAGCGGGGCGACCTCGTCCGGCGCCCCATGGTCGATGACCACGACCGGCATACCGCGCTCCAGCATCACCGCGAGGGCCATGTACATCCGCGAGTGCACGAACGACACATGGACGGCGTACGTCTCGCGGCGGCGGATCAGGCCGACCAGGTAGTCCTGCGGGCGGTAGCGGCCGCGCAGCGAGAGTGCCGTGTGGACCACGAGCTTGGGGATGCCGGTGGTGCCCGAGGTGTGCGTCATCAGGGCCGGGTGGTGGCCGTCCAGGAGCACCGGCGCCCGGCGCGGCGAGCCGGCGAGCGACTCCAGGGACACCGTGCCGGGGCGGTCCCCGGACGGCACCACGACCGCCGCGGCGGCCTCGGCGAGGTCGAGTCCCGCCAGCTCGTCGGCGAGCTTGCCCTCGTCGGTGAGCAGATGCGGACGCTCCAGGCGGTCGAGGAGCGCGCCCACCGTGGGGCCGTCGAGGGCGGGGGAGAGCAGCACCGGGACCGCGCCGAGCCGGGACGCCGCGCACGCGAGGACATAGATGTCGAAGTTGTGCGCCTTGTACAGAGCCAGGTGCTCGCCCGCCCGCACCCCCGCGGCCCAGAGGCGGGCGGCCATGTCGTCGACCAGGTCGGCGAGTCCGCCCACGGTCAGCTCACGACCGGCGGCGGGCGCGGCGTCCATGTCGTGGTCGAGGACGAGGGGGGTGCCGGGGTGGCGGGCGGCGGCCTCCTCGGGGATCATGCCGAGGCGCAGCGGGCGCCTGCTTGCGGGGAGATGGAGCGGCATCATGCCTCCTGGAGGGGGGTGGGCGAGGGCTTGGGGGACTTCGAGGCCCCCTGGGACGCCAAGAACGCCAGGCGGCGGCGCAGCAGGTGCGCGTCCCGGTCGGTCAGCCGGATGGCGAAGGTGCCGCGAAGGAGGTCCACCACCTCGTCGGCGGTCAGGGCGGTCCGCTCGATGACGTCGTCGGCGTGACGCGTCGTCAGCTCGCGGTCGCGCAGGGTCTGCTGCACGTCCTCGGTGCCGCGCATCGCGACCACCTTGCCGGTGAAGGCGGAGCGCGCGTGGTGCGCCGTGTAGTGGTTGGACACCTCGAAGTCGGGCGGGAAGTGCTGCTCCACGCGGAACGCGTACAGGTCGAACCAGTCGCCGTCGCGCAGGGTCTGAAGGACCCACTGGTCCACTTCGCGCAGCACCCGCCAGCTCCAGGCACCTGCTTTCGCGACGCTCCCGGAGTGCAGCGGAACGGGCTCGATGAGGCCCTCGGCGCCGAAACCGGCGTCGGCGAGCCACAGTTCGTAGCCCGCGCCGACCGCCAGGACGGTGTGGGCCCGGTAGCGGATCTGCCGGCGGCCGAGCCGGACGCGGGCCAGGAGCCGGGTCACCGGGAATCCGAGGCGTTCGAGGACGGCCGCGAACAGCAGGTTGTGCTCGAAGCAGTATCCGCCGCGGCCCGAATCCACCAATTTGCGCTGCACATCATCGAGCTGGAGGGAAACGCCCCGCTCAAGGGCCACGTCCAGGTTTTCGAAGGCGATGGCCGCCTTGTGCATACGGTGCAGGTCGAACAGCGTTTCCACGGTTGCCGTGCGGGGTCCCTCATATCCGATGCGCCGCAGATAGGCATCGAGATCCAGCAGGTCCCCGCCCCACTGCGGATCGGGCGCGGCGGCCGAGGTACCGGGGCCGACGGCCGTAGCACCGGGGCGGGCCGCCGCTTCCGTCTCCCTTTCGAGGGCGCCATTTTCCATAGCCATGCGCCGGATACTGAAATGGCGCGGGGCGCCGGGCAACGGCCGCCCGCGCACTCCGTCAGGTCGCGTCGGTGACCTGACGGACTTCCGTGTCACTTGACGGAATGTACGCCGACGCATTGGTGGGCCCGCCGGGCCGGGCGCAGGATCGGCCAGCGACTCGTGGCGCGCCGTAGTGGCGGCGCGCCCGCCCTCTCTTCCTTCGGCCCGGCCGAGCCGACGCGATATCGGCCCCCGCACCCTCTGCCAAGGAGCTGCTATCGCGATGAGCAATCCCGCCCCAGTGGCCCGCACCCCGGCCGGCGACCTGCGCGGCACCCGGGAGACGCACCGAGGCCGCCCCCTGGCCGTGTTCCGCGGCGTCCCGTACGCCGAGCCCCCCACGGGCCCGCTGCGCTTCGCCTCGCCACGCCCGCCGCGGCCCTGGCCGGGGATGCGCGACGCCACCCGGTACGCCCCCGCCTTCGTCCAGTCGGGCAACCCCGACAGCGCGGAGGACGCGCTGTACGCCAACGTCTGGACACCCGCCACGACGGGCCGCCGTCCGGTGCTCGTCTACCTGCACGGCGGTGGCTGGCACGTGGGCGCGGGCAGCGTGCCCACCTTCGACGGTGCCAAGCCCGCCGCCCGCGGCGACATCGTCGTCATCAACTTCAACTACCGCCTCGGCGCGTTCGGCTGGGGCCTGCACGAGGACCTCGCCGACCCCGACACCGGGCACTGCGCCAACTGGGGACTACAGGACCAGCTCGCCCTGCTGCGCTGGGTGCGCGAGAACGCCGCCTGCTTCGGCGGCGACCCGGACGCCGTCACCCTCTGCGGCACCTCCGCGGGCGGCTCGTCGGCCCGGCACCTCGCCGTGCTGCCCGAGGCACGCGGGCTGTTCTCGCGGCTGATCACCCTTAGCGCGCCGTCCACCCGGGCACCGGCCTGCGCGCTCACCCCGGAGGACGCCACCGCCGTGTACGAGGCGCTGGCCAAGGAGTGCGGCACGACCGTCACCGGCCTGCGGGAGACACCGGCCGCCCGGGTGCACCGGGCCTGGCTGGACTTCTTCGCCGCACCGCCGACCCTGCGGGCGGTCACCAGCGGCCGCGAGTACCGCGGTCCCGTACGGGACGGCCGCACCGTACCGGCGTACACCGAGGACCTGCCGGTGCCGGCGGTGCCCGTGATGAGCGTCCACAACCACACCGAGGGCTCCTTCTTCACCGACCCCCTCTCGCCGTCCTTCCCCCCGGCACCGCCCGCGCCCACCGACGACGCGGAGCTGCTCGCCGCCGTCCACGACGTGCTGCTCAAGTGCGCGGCCCGGGTGCCCGATGGCCTCGCCGACGCCTGCGTACGCGCCTATCGGCAGGCCGCAGCCGACGACGGCCTGCCCGACGACCCGCGCACCCTGTGGACCGAGGTCTGGGGCGACGCCCTGTTCCGCCACGGCATCGTGCGCGCGGCCGAACGGCACGCCCGCGAAGGGAGCACGCCCCAGTACGTCATGGAGTTCGCCCACCCCGTACGCCCACCGCACTACGGCACCCCGCACGACGCCACGTCCAAGTTCCTGTTCGGCACCCACGGCCATCCGCTGAACGCCGCCCAGTTCGGGGACAGCCCGCGCGAGCGGCTGCTCTCCGACACCTTCGCCGACCTCGTGACCTCGTTCGTCCGCGGCACCGCGCCGAGCAGTCCGCACGCACCGGCCTGGCCCGTCTTCGCGCCGCAGGAGCCCACCACCATGGTCCTCGGCGGCCCCGGCACGGCGCGGCTCGCCCACACCCCCAAACTCCGCCAACTGCGCTTCTGGGACGGGCCCGGCGCCCGCTCGCAACGCTGACCCGCCCGGCGGTCCCGCGCCCCTTCGCGCAGGCAGAGCCGCGCCTTTCTAGGGAGAAATCTGTGGACAACGTTCCGCGCCTCATCCGCTCGCACCCGGCCCGCCAGCAGCCGCGGTGGGACGACGCGGCCGCGCTGCGCCGGGTGACGGACGACCTCGCCGACCGGCCCGCCGTGGTCAACGCCGCGGACGTCCGGGTCCTGTGCGGCCAGCTCGCCCAGGTGGCGGCAGGCGAGGCCCATGTGATCCAGGCCGGGGACTGCGCCGAGGACCCCGCCGAGTGCAGCAGCGGCTCCATCGCGGCCAAGACGGCGGTCCTCGACCTCCTCGCCGGCACCATGCGGATGGCGAGCCGTCGCCCGGTCCTCCGGGTCGGCCGCATCGCCGGGCAGTTCGCCAAGCCCCGCTCCCGCGACACCGAACACGTCGGCGGCCGTGAACTGCCCGTCTACCGCGGGCACATGGTGAACGGCCCCGAACCCGACGCGGACCGCCGCCGCGCCGACCCGCGCCGCATCCTGATGTGCTACCAGGCTGCCCGCGACGCCGTGAACAGCCTGGACTGGTATCTGCCCGCCGAGCGTACGCGCATCGACTCACCGGTGTGGACCAGCCACGAGGCGCTGCTCCTCGACTACGAACTGCCGCTGCTGCGCCGCGACCCCAGCGGGCGCCTCGTACTCACCTCCACGCACTGGCCGTGGGTCGGCGAGCGCACCCGCCAGCCCGACGGCGCCCATGTGAAGCTGCTTTCCCTGGTGAGCAACCCGGTCGCCTGCAAGGTCGGCCCGGGCATGACGACCGACGAACTCCTGCGCCTGTGCGCGGTGCTCGACCCCGACCGCAGGCGCGGGCGCCTCACCCTCATCGCCCGGATGGGCGCCGACCTGGCGGCCGATCGGCTGCCGCCGCTGGTGGCGGCCGTACGCGCGGCCGGGCATCCGGTGATCTGGCTGAGCGACCCCATGCACGGCAACACGGTCACCGCGGCCGACGGCCTCAAGACCCGGTTCGTGGAGACCATCCAGCGCGAACTCGTGGCCTTCCAGGAGGCGGTGCGCAGCGCGGGCGGTGTCGCAGGCGGCGTCCACCTGGAGACCACCCCCGACGAGGTGACCGAATGCGTCGCCGACGTCCGCGCCGTCGATCAGGTCGGCGACAAGTACACGACGTTCTGCGATCCGCGGCTCACCCCGCGGCAGGCGGTCGACGTGCTGTCCGTGTGGACGGGCTGAGACCCGGCGCGGGACCCGACGAGGAGAGGACCCCCACCCCATGAACGAACAGACGCAGCCCCGCACCGCGATCGTGACCGGGGCGGCGGGCGGCATCGGTGTCCAGGTCGCCCGCACGCTCGCGGCCCGCGGTCTGACCGTCGCCGCCGTCGACAAGGACGCCGCACGCCTCACCGAGACGGTGGAGAAGCTGACCGCCGACGGGCTCGCCGTGACGGCGTTCCCGGCCGATGTCACCAGCGGCGCCGCCGCCGACGACGTGGTCGAGGCCGTCGAACGCGCCCTCGGCCCGGTGGAGTACCTCGTCAACGCCGCCGGTGTGCTGCGCCTCGGCGAGGTCAGCACCTACCGCGACGCGGACTGGCACGACACCTTCGCCGTCAACGCCACCGGTGTGTTCCTGATGTCCCGCGCCGCGGTCCGGCGCATGACGGGCCGCGGCCGGGGCGCCATCGTCACCGTCGCGTCCAACGCCGCGGGCACCCCCCGTACCGAGATGGCCGCCTACGCCGCCTCCAAGGCCGCCGCGGTCATGTTCACCAAGAGCCTGGGGCTCGAAGTCGCCCGGCACGGGGTGCGCTGCAACATCGTGGCCCCCGGCTCCACCGACACCCCCATGCTCACGTCCATGTGGACCGACGAGTCGGGCCCCAGGGGCACCGTCGAGGGCCGACCCGAGGCGTTCCGCGTCGGCATCCCCCTCGGCCGGATCGGGCGCCCCGAACACGTCGCCGACGCCGTCGACTTCCTGCTCTCGGAGCGCGCGGCCCACATCACCCTGCACGAACTGACCGTGGACGGCGGAGCCGGACTCGGTGCCTAGGGAGACAGTCATGAGATTCTCGGCCGGAATTCCCGCCATCGAGCCGTACGACCCCCCGGCCACCGCCGACCTGCCGGTCAGCGTGGCCCGCTGGACACCCGACCCGCGCCGCGCGGTGCTCCTCGTCCACGACATGCAGCGCTACTTCCTGCGCCCCCTGCCCGCGCGCCCGCGGGACGCCCTCGTGCGCAACGCCGCGCACCTGCGCGAGCACTGCGCCGCCCTCGGCGTCCCCGTGGCGTACACCGCGCAGCCCGGCTCGATGACGGACGCGCAGCGCGGGCTGCTCAAGGACCTGTGGGGCCCGGGCATGCGGGCCGAGCCCGCCGACCGGCGGATCGTCGACGAGCTCGCGCCCGCCGACGGCGACTGGCACCTCACCAAGTGGCGCTACAGCGCGTTCCACGACTCGGGCCTGCTCGGCCGGATGCGCGAGGCCGGGCGCGACCAACTGATCGTCTGCGGGGTGTACGCGCACGTCGGGGTCCTGATGACGGCCCTCGACGCGTTCTCGAACGACATCGAGACCTTCCTCGCCGCGGACGCCGTCGCCGACTTCAGCCGCGCCCACCACACGCTCGCCCTGGAGTACGCGGCGGGCCGGTGCGCGGCCGTCGCCGACACCGACACCCTCCTGGAGCACCTGGAGTACGCCGGGTACGCGGCGGGGCACCGGCCCCGTACGGCCGACCACCAGCGGTGGGCCGTCGTATGAGCGGCGCGACAGGCGGGCCCGCCCCGCTCCTCGACGACGTCCTTGCCCTGCGCACCCCGGCCTTCGCGCTCCTGCACCGCCCCGAGCGGGCACCAGGGCGCCTCGATGTGCTCGCAGGGCCGGTGAGCACCCCGGGCTCGCTCGCCGAGCTGCCGCTGCCCGGGCCCGGCCCCGGTCCCGGCGCCACCGAAGGCCAAGCCGTGGAGCCGCGCCACGACACGCTCATCCTCGTGCCCTACCGTCAGTTGGCGGAGCGTGGCTTCGCCTGTGCCGACGACGGCGCCCCGCTGCTCGCGCTCAGCGCCGAGCGGCAGGAGTCACTCCCGCTGGACGAGGCCCTGACCCGCCTGCCGCGGCGGCCGATCGCGCTGTCCGGCGGGCACTTCGACACCTCCGACGACGCCTACGCCGACATCGTGCGCCGCATCGTGACGGACGAGATCGGCCAGGGCCAGGGCGCCAACTTCGTGATCAAGCGGTCCTTCGTGGCCGACGTCGGCGACTACAGCCCGTACACCGCCCTCGGCGTCTTCCGGCGCCTGGTGGAGAACGAGTCGGGTGCCTACTGGACCTTCCTCGTGCACACCGGGGAGCGCACCTTCGTCGGCGCCACCCCGGAGCGGCACGTCAGCCTGGACCGCGGCACCGCCGTGATGAACCCGATCAGCGGCACCTACCGCTACCCGCCCGGCGGCCCCACCCTCCCCGGAGTGCTCGACTTCCTGGCCGACCGCAAGGAGGCCGACGAGCTGTACATGGTGGTCGACGAAGAGCTCAAGATGATGGCCCGGATCTGCGCGGACGGCGGCCGCGTCGTCGGCCCCCGGCTCAAGGAGATGGCCCGGCTCGCGCACACCGAGTACGTCCTCACGGGCCACAGCACCCAGGACCCGCGCACCGTCCTGCGCGAGACGATGTTCGCGCCCACGGTCACCGGCAGCCCGCTGGAGAGCGCCTGCCGCGTCATCGACCGCTACGAGACCGAGGGCCGCGGCTACTACAGCGGGGTGATCGGACTCCTCGGCCGCGACGCCGAGGGCGGGCACGCCCTGGACTCGGCCATCCTCATCCGCACCGCCGACATCGACGCGGGGGGCAGGCTGCGCATCGGCGTCGGCGCCACCCTCGTACGCCACTCCGACCCCCGCTCGGAGGTCGCCGAGACCGCGGCGAAGGCCGCGGGGCTGCTCGGCGCCCTCGGCGGCACCGGCACGGCCCCCGCCGCGCACCCCGCGCGCCCGCGCGGCGGCTTCGACGCCCACCCGGACGTGCGCCGCCGACTGGAGCGCCGCAACGACTCCCTGGCGGACTTCTGGTTCGCCGACCCGCGCCGCCGCTCCGTCGCCGCCGATCCCGCGCTGGCGGGACGCCGGGTCCTGATGGTGGACGCCGAGGACACCTTCACCGCCATGATGTGCTGCCAACTGGCCGCACTCGGCCTGGAGGTGACGGTGCGCCGGTTCGACGAGCCGTACGACCCGGGGGGCAGCGACCTGGTGGTCCTCGGTCCCGGCCCCGGTGATCCGCGCGACACCGGTGACCCGCGCATCGCCCATCTGCACTCCCTCGTCGGCACTCTCCTCGACGAGGGCAGGCCGTTCTTCGCGGTCTGCCTCAGCCACCAGGTGCTCAGCCTGCGCCTCGGCCTCGACCTCGTCCGCAGAAGCACCCCCAACCAGGGCGTGCGGCGGGACATCGACCTGTTCGGGACCGCCGAACGCGTCGGCTTCTACAACACGTTCACCGCCCGCAGCGAACACGACAAGGTCGACGTCATGGACGCCGGGCCCGTGGAGGTCTGCCGGGACCCGGACGGCGACGAGGTGTACGCGTTGCGCGGCCCGCACTTCGCCTCGATCCAGTTCCACGCGGAGTCGGTCCTCACCGAGCACGGCCCCCGCGTCTTCGGAGCACTGCTGCGCGGCCTGCTGTGACCGGGGAGCCCGCGTGGCCGATCGCCGCAGGACGCAGGACACCGCCCTTCGCGCCCGTTCACCCTTCGCATTCCACTCGGGGAGCTGACCCAAGATGACCATCGCCGAACGTGTCCGCCCGCACCCGCGGGACCTCACCGCGGGCACCCTGCCCGACATGCTGAGGCTGCGCGGCCGCGTGCAGCCCGACAGGACCGCCTTCGTGTTCCTGACCGCGGGCGAGCAGCCAGGACCGCCCCTGACGTACGGGCAACTCGACCGGGCTGCCCAGGACCGGGCCGCCGCCCTTCGCGCCGCCCGCCTCTCGGACCGCCCGGTGCTGCTCGTGTACCCCGCGGGCCTGGAGTTCGTGAAGACGCTCTTCGGCTGCATGTACGCCCGCAGCGCCGCCGCCCCCGTCCAGGTGCCCAGCAGGGCCAGGGGCCTGGAGCGGCTGCGCAGGATCGCCGACGACGCCGGCACCACGACCGTCCTGACCTGCGCGGAGGTACGTGACGAACTGCTCGCCAGGTTCGGCGGCTCGCCGCACCTCGACGGGCTCACGCTCCTGGCCACCGACGAACCGGGCGCCCTCGCCCCGGAGCCGGAACCAGGACCGGCACCGGCGCCCGCGGACACCGCGCTGCTGCAGTACACCTCGGGCTCCACCGGCGGCCCCAAGGGTGTGATGGTCACCCACGCCAACTTCGTGCACAACGTCCTGGAGACCGAGGCGCTCTGGCCCACCGGGCCCGACGGCGTCTTTGTCTCCTGGCTGCCGCACTTCCACGACATGGGCATGCTGTTCAACATCGTCCTGCCGGTGTGGACGGGACGCCCCTCCCACCTGATGGCGCCCGAGGCGTTCATCCGCCGCCCGCTGCGCTGGCTGGAGGCGCTCTCCCGGCACCGCGGCACCCACTCGGCGGCACCCAGCTTCGCGTACGAGACATGTGTGCGCGACGCCGCACGGCACGGCCTGCCCGCGAACCTGGACCTGTCGTCCTGGCGGGTCGCGGTCAACGGCGCCGAACCGGTGCGCCACCAGGTCGTCGAGGACTTCAGTCGCGTCTTCGCCGCCGCCGGTTTCACGCGGCGCGCCATGTGCCCCGCCTACGGCCTCGCCGAGAACACCCTCAAGGCCACCGGCTCGCCACCGGACCGCGAGCCCACCGTGGTGTGGGCCGACCCCGAGGCGCTGCGCGAGGACACCCTGCGCGGCCGCGGCCCGCACCGCGGCGGCCGCCCGCTCGTCGGCTCCGGTGTGCCGGTGCTCGACGCCCGGGTGCGCGTCGTCGACCCCGCGACCTGCCGTGCCCGCGCCGACCGCGAGGTCGGCGAGATCTGGCTCGGCGGCCCGTGCGTCACCGGCGGCTACTACCGCAAGGCCGCGGCGACGGCCGAGGTGTTCGGCGCCCGTATCGAGGGCGACGAGGCGGCGGGCCCCTTCCTGCGCACCGGCGACCTCGGCTTCCTGCACGAGGGCGAACTGTTCGTCACCGGACGGATCAAGGACGTCATCATCCGCAAGGGACGCAACTTCTATCCGCAGGACATCGAGCTGTCCGTGGAGCGCACCGACGTCCTGCTGCGCCCCAACTGCTCCGCCGCGTTCTCCGTCGACGACGGCACGAGCGAGCGCCTCGTCGTGGTCGTGGAGGCCGACGGGCGGGTGCTGCGCGCGACGGACCCGCAGGAGTTCGGCCGGCGGATACGCGAAGCCGTGCACGACGGACAGCGCCTCCACGTCGACGACGTGGTCGTGGTGCGGCGCGGCTCACTGCCCAAGACGTCCAGCGGCAAGGTGCAGCGCCGCGCCTGCCGTACGCGGTATCTGCGGGGCACGCTGAGCCCGGCCGTGGGACGGGCGTCGTGAACCGGCCGCTGCGCGTCGCCGACCCGAGCCCCGGCTCCCGCATCCTGGGGGTGGGCTCCTACCGGCCGACCCGCGTCGTGGACAACGCCGTGATCGCCCGCGCCATCGACTCCACCGACGAGTGGATCACCCGGCGCACCGGCATCACGAGCCGCCGCCACGCGGGCCCCGACGAGACCATCGTGACGATGGCGGCCGAAGCCTGCCAGAAGGCCCTGGCCGCCGCCGGGGTGGACGCGGACGGCGTGGACATGGTGCTGCTCGCCTCCATGTCCAACCTCCAGCAGTCACCCCCGGCCGCCCCGCGCGTCGCCCACCTCGTGGGCGCCCGCAACTCCGGTGCCATGGACACCGGCGCCGCCTGCGCGGGCTTCTCCTACACCCTGGGCGTGGCCGACGCCCTCGTGCGCTCCGGCGCCGCCCGGCACGTGCTCGTCGTCGGCGCGGAGCGCATGAGCGACATCATCGACCCGCACGACCGGGGCACGGCCTTCCTGTTCGGGGACGGCGCGGGCGCCGTGGTCGTCGGCGCGTCCGACCGGCCCGGCATCGGCCCCGTCGCCTGGGGCGCGGAGGGCGAGAAGGCCGGGCTGCTCGCGCACAACAGGTCCTGGCTCGCCGTCCGCGACGCCCCGCACCCGTGGCCGACGATGCGGATGGACGGGCCCAAGGTCTTCCGCTGGGCCGTGCACAGCGTGCCCGACACCGCCCGCAGGGCCCTCGACCTGGCAGGACTGCGCCCCGCCGACCTCGACGCGTTCATCCCGCACCAGGCCAACCTCCGCATCATCGACGGCATGGTGAAGGACCTCGGCCTGCCCGACGACGTGGTCGTGGCCCGCGAGATCGTCACCCTCGGCAACACCTCGGCCGCCTCCATCCCCATGGCCATGGAGAGCGTCCTGTCCCTGGGCTCACTCCCCACCGGCAGCCGCGCCCTCCTGGTCGGCTTCGGGGCGGGCCTGCTGTACGCGGCCCAGGTGGTGGAACTGCCCTAGCCGGTAGGGCCCGTGCCCCCGTCCCGCCGCGTTCCGTGCGGCGAGGCGGGGGCACACGCACGCCCGCCGCGAACTCCTGCCCGCAACGTACGAGGGCTGCCCACCCCCGGGCGCGGGGTGGGCAGCCCTGTCCTGTGGGCGAGGGGCTCACAGGTCCTTGGCGGAGACGATCCTCGGCTCGGGCACGGGCACGATGAACCGGCCCCCGTTCTCCAGGAACGCGCGCTCCTTGCGCAGGATCTCCTCCGCGTAGTTCCAGGCCAGCAGCAGATAGACGTCCGGCGGGTGCTGCGCGCCGTACGCGGGGGAGTGGATCGGGATGTGGGCGCCCGGCTGCAGCTTGCCCTGCTTCAGGTCGGTGGTGTCGATGCAGAACTCCAGGTCGTCGGAGCCGAGGCCGCACACGCCGAGCAGGGTGTTGCCCTTGGCGGGGGCGCCGTAGCCCGCGACGCGCTTGCCGTCGGCGACCAGGCCCCGCACCAGCGGCGGCAGCGTCTCGCGGATGTGTTCCACCCGCCCCGCGAAGGCGGTGTACGTGTCGTCGTCGAAGAAGCCCGAAGCACGCTCCAGGCGCTGGAGTTCGGCCACCGCGGGCCGCTGCTCCCAGGGGGAGTCGTCACGGCAGGCGAAGACGACGATCGAACCGCCGTGCACGGCCGCGCGCTCCACGTCCACGACCCGCATGCCGTGCCGCTCGAACAGGGTCGCCAGCGTGCTCACCGCGTAGTACGAGAGGTGCTCGTGGTAGATCGTGTCGAACTCGTTGTGCTCCAGCATGTCGAGGGCGTACGGCACCTCGATCGCGAACACGCCCTCCGGTTCGAGGAGTTCGCGTACGCCACGGGCGATGTCGCCGACATCGTCGATGTGCGCGAACACATGGCGGCCGAGGACGAGCCGGGCGCGGCCGTACTCCTTCGCCACCCGCGCGGCGGTCGCCGCGGAGAAGAAGTCGGGCAGCGTCTCGATGCCGTGCTCGGTGGCGAGCGCCGCGAGGCTGCGCGCCGGGTCGACGCCCAGGATCTCCATGCCCAGGTCACGGAAGGCGGCGAGCTGCTGGCCGGTGTTGCTGCCCATCTCGACGACGAAGCCGCCTTGGGGGATTGCGAACCGCTCGACGCACAGCTCCGCGATCGTCCGCATGTGCCGGGTGATGGTGTCCGAGTCGGATGTGACGTAGAAGTACGTGCGGTACAGCACCTCCGGGTCGACGGTGTGGGTCAGCGACATCAGCCGGCAGGAGCGGCAGGAGACGACACCGAGCGGATGGCGGGGCTCGTCGTCGAAGGAGTCGGCCGGGTCGAGGTAGCTGTTGGCGAGCGGCAGCGCGCCGAAGGAGACGACCTCCTGCCAGTCGGCTCCGCCGCACACCCGGCAGGCCTCGACCGGCCGCGCGGGGTCCCTTGATTCCTCGCTCATGTTCCAACCTTTCGCAGGGGTGTCGGCCCGCCGGGCGGCCGGGCGTCTGAGTGCCCGGCGGAGCGGACGAGACGGGTGAAGGCGTTCTCCGGCCCCTGGTCGGGGCCGGGCGGCAGGGCTTCGCGGAGCATGTCCTGCCAGTGCGCGAGCGGCGCGAGGCCGGCCAGCGCCCAGCGGTCCTGTCCGAGCACCGCGTACGGGGGCCGGACGGCCGGGGTGGGAAAGTCCGCGGTGGCGCAGGGGCGGACGCGTGCGGGGTCGATGCCGAGGCGGGCGAGCAGGGCCCGGGCGAACCCGAACCAGGTCGTCCGCCCGGCGGCGGAGCCGTGGTAGATCCCGGCCGCGGCGCGGTGGCCGAGCGCCCGCCGGCCGAGCTCGACGAGGCGTACCGCGAGCGCCCTGGCGCACGTCGGCTGCCCGTACTGGTCGTCGACCACCTGGACGGTGTCCTCGGTGGCGAGCCGGTGCAGGATCTTCTTGGCGAAGTTCGTGCCGTGCAAGCTGTACAGCCAGCAGGTGCGCACCACGTACCCCGTGTCGGGCAGCACCCGGGCCACCGCCCGCTCACCGGCGAGCTTGCTGCGGCCGTAGGCGTTGAGCGGTCCGGTGGCTGCGTACTCCGCGTACGGGAACGTGCTCCGTCCCGCGAACACGTAGTCCGTCGAGACATGGATCAGGGGGACGGCGGCGGCCGCGCAGGCGGCTGCCAGGTCGCCGACCGCCTCGCCGTTGACCGCGAGGGCCTCGGCCTCGTGGGTCTCGGCGAGGTCGACGTCCGTCCACGCCGCGGTGTTGACGACGATGTCGTGCTCGGCGACCCGGGCCCACACCGCCGGTGAGTCGGTGATGTCGAGCGCCGCCCGCGTCGCGCCGGTCACCCGGGCGGTCGGGTCCTGTGCCAGGACGGTGAGCACCTCACGGGCGAGCATGCCCGCGGCCCCCGTCACCAGCCAGTGCGCGGCACACATCAGGCACCGACCACGACCTTCTCGGGTGTGCCGCCGCGGGACTGCCACCAGTGCGGGTTGTCCCGGTACCAGGCGACGGTCTCCGCGAGGCCCTCGTCGAAGGCCACGCGCGGGGTGTAGCCGAGCTCGTCGCGGATCTTGTCGATGGACAGGGCGTAGCGGTGGTCGTGGCCCTTGCGGTCCGGCACCCTGCGCACCGCGTTCCAGTCCCGGCCGCAGGCGTCGAGGAGCCGGTCGACGAGTTCGGCGTTGGACAGTTCGGTGCCGCCGCCGATGTGGTAGATCTCCCCGGAACGGCCCTTGTCCAGGGCGAGTTCGACGCCCCGGCAGTGGTCGGTGACGTGCAGCCACTCCCGGACGTTGTCGCCCTTGCCGTACAGCGGCACCTGCTTGCCCCGCAGCAATCGGGTCACGAACAGCGGGATCAGCTTCTCCCAGTACTGGTAGGGGCCGTAGTTGTTGGAGCAGCGGGTGATCACCACGTCCAGGCCGTGCGTGCGGTGGTAGGAGAGCGCGAGCAGGTCGGATGCCGCCTTGGACGCCGAGTACGGCGAACTGGGGTCGAGCACCTGGTCCTCCGACCACGCGCCGCTGTCGATGGAGCCGTACACCTCGTCCGTGGAGACATGGACGAACCTGCCCACGCCGTGCTTGAGCGCGGCGTCCAGGAGTACCTGGGTGCCGTGCACGTTCGTGGTGACGAAGGGCGTGGCACTGGTGATCGACCGGTCGACGTGCGACTCGGCCGCGAAGTGGACGACGGCGTCGTGGCCGGGCATGATCCGGTCGACGGCGTCGGCGTCGCGGATGTCGGCCCGGACGAAGCCGTAGGCGGGCAGGTGTGCGACCGGCGCCAGATTGGCCTGATCGCCCGAGTAGGTGAGGGCGTCGAGCACGGTCACCTGGTCCGTGCGGCGGGACAGGAGCCCGCGCACGAACTCGGAGCCGATGAAGCCCGCGCCGCCGGTGACGAGAATGCGCATGGTCTACCGCTCTCAGATCGGTCGGTGGTGTGCCGGCCGGGTGCCGGCCGGACGGTTCCTGGCGGTCGCGGGCCGTTCAGCCCTTGACGGTGGTGACCAGGCGTTCCGCGACCGCGGCCGGCAGCGGCATGGCGTGGATCTCCTCGCGGACCTCCGTGGCGGACTTCCGCAGCGCGTCGTCGTTCAGGAGCGCGGCGATGTGCTCCTCGGAGATCTCGTCGTGGCGTACGTTCAGTCCCGCGCCCCGGGCCGCGACCCGCTCGGCGCTCTCCGCGCGCTCGCCCTGGTCGGGCATGAGGATCTGCGGCAGGCCCGCTTCGAGGGCGGCCAGTGTGGTGCCGGAGCCGCCGTGGTGGATGAGCCCCGCGCTCTTGTCGAGCAGCAGGCCGAGCGGGACCCAGCCGGCCAGGCGGGCGTTGTCGGGGAGCTTCGGCAGCGAGGAGGTGTCGATGTCACCGAGCGCGAGCACGAACTCGGCGTCCGTGCCCGCGGCAAGCTCGATGACCCGGTCGAGCGGGCCGAGCCCGCCGAAGCCGGGCGCCGTGGTGCCGAGGGTCACCGTGATCCGCGGCCGCCCGGACGGCGTGTGCAGCCACTCCGGCACCACACCGCCGCCGTTGTAGGGCAGATGGCGCAGCGGCCAGCCCGCGCTGCCGCCCGCGACGCTCGGTGGGGCGATGTCGATGGTGTGCAGGACCTCGGGCAGTTCGGCGTCGTGCCGCTCGAAGCACTCGGCGTTCCACTCGCGCAGGTCACGGGTGTAGCGGCCGGTGTGCACGAAGCCGTAGCCGTGCTCGAAGGCGGGGACACCGACCTTGCCCGCGGCCAGCAGACCGCCGATGCCGAGGGAGGAGAAGACCACCGCGTCGGGCTTCCACTCCTGCGCGACGGACACATAGCGGTCCATCATGGCCGTCTGCTGGTTGAGCAGCACGGCGTAGAAGCGCTGGGTGGACTCGAAGGACGAGTGGTCCACCTCCGCGTAATCGGCCGCGAGGTCGGGGCGTGCCGCGAAGGTCTCCTGGACCATGCTGACCACGGTCTGGCCGGGGCACACGTCCTCGACGGGCAGCCCCGCGTCACGGATCGCGAGCGCGTCGCCGCCGGTGGCGTACAGCACCTCGTGACCGGCGAGACGCAGCGCCCAGGCGAGCGGCACGGTGGGAAAGGAATGACCGATCCCCGGGGTCGTCGCAAAAAGAATCCTCATGATTTCTGTCTCCCTTCTGGTCCTCCATTTCCGCATGCAGGCAAAGGCGGGTCCATTGCCTTGCGGATAGTAAGTCAGGTCCGTCAGCGAGTTGTCGGCGAGTTGTCAGCGAGGTGTTCCCGAAGTGTTCGGGACGCGTCAGTCGACCATCAGCGGCATGCCCCATGTTGGGGACACCACCTGATTCCGGGTGGCACGCCTCTTTCCGGGCGCCGTGCCGAGTACAGGAGTTCCCATGAAAGGACTTGTTCTGGCCGGGGGGTCGGGCACCCGGCTGCGCCCGATCACCCACACCTCCGCCAAGCAGCTCGTTCCCGTCGCCAACCGGCCGGTTCTCTTCTATGGCCTGGAGTCCCTCGCCGAGGCCGGGATCACCGAGGTCGGCGTGGTCGTCGGTGACACGGAACAGGAGATCAGGGAGGCCGTCGGCGACGGCTCGCGGTTCGGTCTCGACGTGACCTACATTCGCCAGGACGCTCCCCGCGGCCTGGCCCACGGAGTGCTCATCGCCCAGGAATTCCTCGGTGACTCCGACTTCGTCATGTATCTCGGCGACAACTTCATCATCGACGGCATCGTTCCCTTCGTCGAGCAATTCCGCAGCCAGCCCGCGGACGCGCAGATCCTGTTGACCCGGGTCTCCGACCCCAGCGCCTTCGGTGTGGCCGAGCTCGACGACCGCGGCGAGGTGCGACGGCTCGTGGAGAAACCGGAGTTCCCCAAGAGCGACCTGGCGCTCGTCGGTGTCTATCTCTTCACGCCCGCGATCCACACGGCGATCAGCGGTCTCGCCCCGTCCGCGCGCGGGGAGCTGGAGATCACCGACGCCATCCAGCGGCTCATCGAGGACGGCCGTTCGGTCCGCTCGTCCGAGATCACCGGCTACTGGAAGGACACCGGGAACGTCGCGGACATGCTGGAGGTCAACCGGGAGGTCCTGGAGCGGGTCGAGCCCCTCATCGAGGGGGACGTGGACGAGGCCAGCGAGATCGTCGGCCGCGTGGTCGTCGCGCGCGGAGCCGTGGTGCGCAACTCGCGGATCATCGGGCCCGCCGCGATCGGCGCCGACTGCGAGCTGACGGACTCCTACATCGGCCCCTTCACCTCCGTCTCCGACGGCTGCCGCGTTGCCCACAGCGAGATCGAGTTCTCCATCGTGCTGCCGGAGGCCACCATCGAGGGCGTCGGCCGGCTCCAGTCCTCGCTGATCGGCCGCCGCGCCACGGTGACCGCCGCCCCCCGGGTACCCAACAGCACCCGTCTGGTACTCGGCGACCACAGTTCCGTACGGCTCCCGCTCTGACCGCGGCTCCCGCTCTGACCGCGGCATCCGCTTTCGACTGCGGCCCCCGCTTTCGACCGCCAGGAAGGACGACACGCATGGAGATCCGGCCGCTGGCCCTGGAAGGCGCCTGGGAGATCGTCCCGCAGGTGCACGCGGACGAACGGGGCGCCTTCCTCGAGTACTTCAGGCCGGACCTGCTCGCCGAGGTGACGGGACGTCACTTCGATGTGGCCCAGTCGAGCCTGTCGTCGTCCGCGCCGGGGGTCGTCAGGGGCATCCACTTCGCCGACGTCCCGCCCGGCCAGGCCAAGTACGTCACCTGTGTACGCGGCGCGGTGTTCGATGTCGTCGTCGACATCAGGACGGGGTCGCCCACCTACGGCCGCTGGCAGGCGGTGCGGCTCGACGACACCGGGCGCTCGGCGCTGCTGATCGAGGAGGGGCTCGGGCACGCGTTCTGCGCCCTCACCGACGACGCGCTGATGCTGTACCTGTGCTCCGAGACGTACGCCCCGCAGCGGGAGCACGTCGTCCAGGCCCTCGACGACGAGCTGGGCATTCCGTGGCCGGTCGACACGCCGGTGCAGTCGCCACGCGACGCCGCGGCGCCGCTCTTGGCCGACGCCCTGGCGAAGGGGCTGCTGCCCTCGTACGAGATGGCCCGCAAGCACAGCGCCTGACCGTGCCGGGCCCGTCAGGCGACGAACGGCACCGGCGCGCCCGGACCGGGCGGCGCGAGCAGCGGGTCGTGCCGCAGGATGGCCCGCTCGGTCCGGCGCAGCAGGGGCGAGGGCTCGATGCCGAGCTCCTCGGTCAGCCTCGACCGGAGCTGCCGGTAGGTCTCCAGGGCCTCGGCCTGGCGGCCCGAGCGGTACAGGGCGAGCATGAGCTGCTCGCAGAAGCGCTCGCGCAGCGGGTTCCCGGCGCAGGCCTCGCGCAGTTCGCCGAGGATGTGGGTGTGGTTGCCGAGCGCGAGCTCACTGTCGAAGAGCAGTTCGAGGGCCTGGATGCGGTTCTCGTCGTAGCGTGCCGCGGCCGAGCGGCACAGCACCCCGCCCACGTCGGTGAGGGCCGGACCACGCCAGCGGCGCAGGGCCGCGCGCAGGGTGTCGCGGGCGTGGTGGGGCGATTCCGGCACGGCGGCGCGGGCCTCGCGCACCGAGCGGGCGAAGACGCCCGCGTCCAGGGTGGCGCCGTCGAGGAGGAGTTGGTAACCGTGCGGGTCGCCCACCAGGCGGGTGCGGGTCCGCTCGGGCTCCAGGGCGTCGAGCTTCTTGCGCAGCCGGCTGACGTGCGCCTGCAGGGCGTTGCCCACACCGCCCGGCAGGGCCTCCCCCCACACCTCCTGGACCAGGGCCTCCGACGAGACCATCCGTCCTTCGCTGACGAGCAGGGTCAGCAGGAGGCTGCGCTGGAAGCTTCCGCGCAGGGTGGTCCCGCCGTGGCCGGAGCGGGCCTCAAGGCGTCCGAGCACAAAGAATTCGAGCACGACAATCTCCCCACTCCCGGGCGGGCCGGTATTCCGGCGGGCCGGTTTCTCTGGGCGGCCGGTTCCTCTGGGTGGGGCGGCGCGCAGCCGGACCCCTGGACACCCCGGACCCCCGGCCCGCGCCGCGGCCGCGCCGAGGTCCTTCGGCTCGCCCGCCCGACGCTAGCCGAGGGCCCACCGGCGCGTCGCCCACACCCCGGTGACTGTGTCAGGTGCCCGGCGCGTGCCCGCCGCGGCCGCGGTTGTCGGCGTACGACCGGAAGGCCTGGGGGAAGTCCGCGGCGTCGCAGTCCATCGCGTTCCCCAGCAGGATCGCGTCGTCGACGGCCACGAAGGCGGCGGGCAGGGAGTACTGGAAAGCGGGCCTGACGGCGGCGCCGGTGAGCGCCACCCGGCCTTCGTGCCAGCGGGTCACCCGCTCCTGGTCGCACCACAGCCACATGCGCCAGTCGGAGCCGTGCGCCAGCAACTCGGCCGCGGGCCCGGCGAGTCCGGGGAGCCGGTCGAGTATCCGTGCGGCAGGTGTCCGGGCGCCGTGGACCGGGGAGCGGGCGTCGTGCGCGCAGGTGACGACGATGCCCAGGCGGTCGCCGCCGGCCGGATAGTGGACGAGCTGCCAGTCGGGGCCCGCCCACAGGGTCACCGCGGAGGGGGCCGAGAGGCGCCCGAGCAGGGGTTCCGGCAGGCTGTCGAGGGCGACGGCCGTGTGGAACGTGGCGTGCGGCGAGAGCCGTGCCGTGCCGCCGGTCAGGCGCAGCCTGACCGGCGAGCAGACGCCGTCCGCGCCGATCAGGGCGTCGCTGGTGTGCCGTTCGCCCGAGGACAGGAACACCGTCAGGCGCTCACCCGACTGTTCGTAGTGCACCACGGAGACGTCGTCGCGGATACAGATCAACGGGTCGTCGCCGCAGGCCTTCCGCAGCAGGTCCCGAAGGTCACGGTCCGGTATGACGGCGTGCGGCCGCCCGTGCCGGGACCCGGCGGTCACCGAGGCGAGGTGCTTGCCCGTCACCCCGTCGAGGAGTCTCAACTCCCGTACGGAGACGGCCCTGCCGTGGACCGGGAGGCCGACCCCGAGCTGGCCGAGGGCCCACAGGTCGCCGGGTCTCAGGTGGACCCCCGCGTCCGGCGGGACGAAGGAGCAGCGTTCCCGGAGCACCGTGACCCGGTGCCGCTGCCGTGCGATGGCGAGCGCCGCGGCGAGGCCGCCGACGCTGCTCCCCGCCACCACGACCTCGCCCATGAGGAGGGGCATCGTCACCTTTCGGGCGGACTCGGCGGCGGGGTCCTCCGGCGCGCTCGGCCGCACCTCACGCGGCGGGCGTGGTCCAGCGCGGAACCGCCCGGTACTCCGGTTCGAACTTCTGCCGGTAGGCGGTCCGCACCGGCGCAGGGAGCATGCCGAGGACCTTGTCCAGGGTGGTCTCGGGGACGTCGTCGAGCAGCCAGGCCAGATAGGAGCCCACCCGGTCGGGACCATTGGTGCCGATCATGAACTGGTGGTACTCGGCCCATCCCTCGGGGCCGAGGTGCTGCTCGACGAGGGGCAGCGCCTGGTCCTCCTCGTGCTCCATGTGGGAGGCCATGGCCGTGGCGAACTCCTTGACCGCGACCTCCAGTTCCTGGCCGCCGGACGCGAACGCGGCGTCCACGCGGGTCTGGAGCGGGTCGATCCGGCCGTGCTCCTCCTCCATCAGGTCGAGTACGGCGATGTCGGCCCTGACGGCGATGTCCGCCGAGGCGGCGAGTTTCTCCCGCAGCGGGGGCCAGATCGCCTCGTCCTCCCCGACGTGGTGGATGTGCAGCTCTTGCTTGATGGTCCGCCAGCCGTTGCGGACGGCCTCCTCGTCGCCCCTGCCCGCCGCCACCGCGGTCTCCAGACGGCGCAGGTCGCGCAGGAACGCGTCGTGGGTCAGGAACATCATCGTGAAGTCGACCCGGCCCGGAGGCTGGTCGCGTAAGCGCGGGCCAGTGCCGCTCAATGCGCTGTCGGTGCTGCTCATGGGGCTCCCTAGGGGGTTTCGGAGGCTACGGCGTCAGGGGACGCGCACGCCTGGGTGGATCGCATCGTAGGTCGATATATCTTAGTGAACAAGTATCTCATCAGAAAAGCACCTTCCTTCCGAAGACTTGCCCGGGCACCTGACAGAGTCGGACACGGCCCCTATGGCCTCGGATCGGGGGCCCTGCACAGTCGCTGTGGACCCGCACGTGCCGCTTCCGGCTCGCCACGATCCACGGGCGAGTCCGCGCAGAGGAGGAACGCGACTGTTGACCACCAACCACGGAACTCGCCAGGCAGGCCCGGCCGTCGGCATCCTCGGCATCGGCTCCTACGTTCCGACCCACGTCATCACCAACAAAGAAGTCGCGGGCCCCGCGGGGGTCACGGAGGAGTGGATCGTCCGCGCGACCGGAATCCACACCCGCCGCCGCGCCGCCCCCGACCAGGCCACATCGGATCTCGCCGCCATCGCCGCGCGACAGGCCCTGGGGCGTTCGGGCCTGCGGGCCGCCGACCTCTCCCTGGTCGTCGTCGGCACCACGACCCCGGACGAACTCGTGTCCGCCGTTGCCTGCCGGGTCGCGGACGAACTCAAGTGCTCGGTCGACACCGCGGCCTTCGACGTGAGCGCCGCGTGCAGCGGATTCCTCACCGGCATCGCCACGGCCGAGAAGTTCCTGCGCGGCACCGATGAGCACGCCCTGGTGATCGGCGCCGACGTCTATACGCGCTTCCTCGACCCCGCCGACCGGCGCACCGTCGTCCTGTGGGGCGACGGAGCGGGCGCGGCGGTGCTCGGCCCGGCCGCGCACGGGCACGAGATCCTCGCCACGAAGCTCCTCAGCGACGGGTCCCGGGCCGACCTTGCGACGATCCCCGCGGGTGGCAGCCGCTCCCCGGCGACCCACGAGACGGTCGAGACGATGGCGCACCACGTCCACATGGACGGGCGCGCCATCTCGCGGGCGCTCATCGAGTGGGTGCCCGGCATGCTCGACGAGTTCCTCAAGGAGAACGACGTCGACAAGTCCGACGTGGCACACGCCGTGCTGCACCAGGGCAACGCGAAGCTCGTCGCCCACCTCGGCGGCATGCTCGGACTCGACAACGCGCATCTGCACGCGACCGCCCCCGTCTACGGCAACACGGGCTCGGCATCCGTCCCGGTCACCCTGCACCAGGCGGAGCGCGAGGGCGCCCTCAAGCCGGGCGACCTCGTGCTGATGGTGGCCTACGGGGGCGGCATGACGTACGCCTTCACCCTGCTGCGCTGGTGACCGCCGCCCCGCCCATAGCCACCGCATCGCCATCACGGAGGAAAGACGAGGATGACGTACACCGACAGTGACATCGACATCGACGCCTATCTCGACCGGATCGGGGCCGAGAGGCCGCAGAAACCGGACTTCGAGGCTCTCTGCCACTTGCAGGAACGCCATCTCATGGCGGTTCCCTTCGAGACGCTGTCCTTCGCGGAGCGCGAGATACCCAACATGACGGACGCGTTCGTCTACGACAAGATCGTGCGGCGTCACCGGGGCGGCGGCTGCGGCGAGTTGAACGCCGGCTTCGCGCTGCTCCTGAAGTCCCTCGGGTTCCGGGTCACCGCCCTCGGCGGGCGCGTCCTGCACAACGGCCACGCGCCGTTCCGGGGCGTCCACAACGGCCATGTGCTGCTGCGGGTCGAACTGGAGCAGTCGTACCTGGTGGACGTCGGCTTCCGCTGGGCGAGCCGCAGGCCGCTGCGGCTCACCGACCGCGGGGTGCAGAAGGACGAGCACGGCGAGTACCGGCTCGTCCACACCCCGGAGGGTGATGTGGAGATGTTCCACGACGGGGTGCTGCGCTGGCGCGTGGAGCCGCACCCGCGCGACCTCGACGACTTCGAGCCCATCATGTGGTACTTCGCCACGTCGCCCGACGTGCACAGCGCGGGCCAGTTGTGGGCGTCCATCATCACGGAGTCGGGCCGCGTCTCGCTGTTCAACCGGGTGCTCACCCACCACGGCGGGGGCGGCAAGGAGTCGCGGGTCCTCACGGACGACGACGAGTTCAAGGCCGAGTTCGAGAAGTGGTTCGGGATCAGTCTGACCTCCGTCCCCGACCTGCCGGATTCCGTCCAGGGCATTTGAGGCCGCCGGGGCGTCCGCGGACCCCACAGCGGCCGAAGGGAGATACGTCATGAGCAGAAAGGTGCGGTGGGGGCTCCTCGTCACGGGGGCCTACGCCGACGTCGCGATGCGTGCGAACGCGGGGTCCCGGACGACGGAGTTCGTCGCGGTGGCGCACGACGACGCCGCCGCGGCTCGCGCCTACGCCGACCGGCACGGCCTGGCGCGGGCGTACGGCACGTACGAGGAACTCCTCGCCGACGACGAGGTGGAGGCCGTCTTTGTCGCCCTCGACCCCGTAGGGCACGCCCCTGCGGCGATCCGTGCCCTGCGGGCCGGCAAGCACGTGGTGGTCGAGAAGCCGCTGGCGCTGAGCGCCAAGGACGCCGAAGACGTCTTCCGCGCCGCCGAGGAGGCCGGACGCCTGTGCATGGAGGGCATCTTCTTCCGGCACCATCCGCGGACCCTGCTGGCGAAGCGGCTCGTGGACGAGGGCCGGATCGGTGAACTCCGGTACATCTACGCCGCCTGCACGGCCAATCTGCCGCCCGACTACTTCCGCCGCCACCGGGACCTCGGCGGTGGCGGCCTGCTCGACCTGGGCGCCTTCACCCTGTCCGCCGTCCGCTTCTTCGGGGGGTGCCCCGAGCGCGTGTACGCGGAGGAGGTGCGCCGCGACGGCGGGGCCGATCTGAACTTCTCGGCCCAACTGCGGCTGCCGGGCGATGTGCTCGCCCAGTTCGAGGTGGGCCAGGAGGTGTGCCGCGGCGACGCGCTGCACGTCGTCGGCACCACCGGGCGACTCGTGCTCGACGACCCGTGGTTCAGCCGCGACGCCACCCGGCTCGAACTCCAGCGTCAGGGGCCGCCGCCGCACGCCGACCCGGTGAGCGAGTACCTTCCCGTCGATCCCGAGGGCGCGTACGGGTGCGGCGACGTCTACGCCGTCTCGCGCATGCAGTTCGACGACGTCTCGCGGGCGGTGCTGGACGGCACCGAGGCGCCCTTCGGCCGCGCCGACGCGGTGGAGCAGGCGGCGGTGATGGACGCGCTCCTGGAGTCGAGCGCGCACGCCAGGGTGGTGACGCTCGGACGCTGAGCGCCGACCCGGCAGAGCCGGTCCTTCAGGACGCCCGGCTGTCCGGCCCAAGGGGGCCCGGACAGCCGGGCGTCCTCGTTCCCCGGGCTGCGCCTGGCGCCAGCCGGGCGTTCTCGTTTCCCGGGCTGCGCCAGGTACCAGCCGGGCGTTCTCGTTTCCCGGGCTGCGCCAGGTACCAGCCGGGCGTTCTCGTTTCCCGGGCTGCGCCTGGCGCCAGCCGGGTTTGCCGGGGCTGTGCCTGGTACCAGCCGGGCGTGCCGGGGCTGCACCTGGTACTACCTGCCCGCGTGCCGGGGCTGCGCCTGGTGCTGCCCGTTGTCGCCCGTTGCGCTTCGGGGCGTGTGCTGCTGCTTGCTGTGGCCCGTGGCTGCCTGCGGCTATCCGGGTGTGCCCGTATTGCTGCCCGGCGCGGCCGCTACTGCCGGGTTGGCGACCGGGGGCTTCCGCCACTGCCGGGTTTGTGCCCGGGCGCCTCCGTCGCTGCCCGGGTTGCCATCCGGGCGCGCTCATTACTCCCGGTTGTTACCCGGGTGCACCCGGCACCACCTGGGCATGCCTGGGTGGTGCCTACCGCGCTGCCCGTTGTTGCCCGTTGCGCTCCGGGGGCGTCTGCTGCTGCTTGCTGTGGCCCGTGGCTGCCTGCGGCTATCCGGGTGTGACCGTATTGCTGCCCGGCGCGGCTGCCGCTGCCGGGTTGGCGACCGGGGGCTTCCGCCACTGCCGGGTTGTCACTCGGGTGTGCCCATCGCTGCCGGGGTGCTGCCCGGGCGCGCCCATAACTGCCCGGTTGGCACCTGGGTGCGCCTGTCCCTGCCCGATTGCCACTCGGGTGTTTCCGTCCCTGCCGGGTTGCCACTGGAGTGCGCCCGTCCCTGCCGGGTCGCCCCTCGGGCGCACCCGTAGCTGCCCGGTTGGCAACCGGGTGCTTCCGTCACTGCCCGGTCGGCAACCGGGTGCTTCCGTCACTGCCCGGTTGCCAACCGCGCGCACCCGTCACTGCCGGGGCGCCCCCCCCCGGGTCGCACCGCACTGCCTGGGCGCCCCCCGGGCCCACCGCACTGCCCGGGCGTCCCCCGGAGCACACCGCACTGCCCGGTTGCCCCCCCGGAGCACACCGCACTGCCCGGTTGCCCCCCCCCGGAGCACACCGCACTGCCCGGTTGCCCCCCGGGCGTGACCGTTTTCGCCCGGGTGCCGCACGCGGTACCCGTGGCGCGCCGACTTGTGCGGGCAGGTGTCATGCGCTCCGCCGGGCCGTGGCGGGCGGGTGGCATGGTCGTGCGGCACCCATGGAATTGACGGAATCTTTGCCACCGGTGTTGCCCGGGCACCACCCCCCGCCGAAAAGCCGGGCCCGCGGATCCGGAGGGCTTCGGTCAGCACCTGCCCGGAAGTGGAGGCGGGGGGTCCCCCTCGCTTCCGGGAGCCGGGAGGGTGTCCTGCCTACCTTGGCGCCCGGGTGCCGAAAAGGCAGTGTGGACACCGGAGTTCGGGAGCCGCCGCATCGATCGGCCCGCCGCTCCCCCCTCCCCTCTCTCCTTCTCTCCTCTCCTTCTCTCCTCACCCCTCTCCATCCCTCCATCCCTCCATCTCTCCTCTTTCAACGGTCAACGGGGGACCCATGAGTGCTGTCGGTCATAGGCCTGTCCACGGTGCCGTCCAGTTCGGGAGCCGGGTGCCCGCACCCGCCGCCTGGGACGAGCGCGTGTTCGACGAGATGAGCGCGGTGCTCTTCACCTCGTTACGCCGCAGCGATCAGCGCCGCAAGGGCGTCGACTACCTGCGCGGACTGCTCGGGGCGCAAGGGCGCAGGTCGATCCGTAACATGGCGGCCATGCTCGGGGGTTCGGCCACCGAGCAGAGCCTGCACCACTTCGTGTGCAACTCCGGCTGGGACTGGATGACGGTGCGCGGGGCGCTCGCCCGCCACCTCGCCGAACAGGCACCTCCACTGGCGTACGTGGTGCGGCCGATGGTCATCCCGAAGGCCGGTGAGAACTCCGTCGGCGTGGACCGCAGCTATGTGTCCGAGCGGGGCCAGCTCGTCAACGCCCAGCAGGCGACCGGGGTCTGGTTCGCCACCGAGGAGATGAGCGCCCCCGTCAACTGGCGCCTGCACCTGTCGGCCGCCTGGCTCAACGACCGCACCCGGCGCCGCCAGGCCTGCATCCCCGACGACGTGGAGGAGCCGGCGCTCGGCGGCTCGGCGGTCGAGGCGGCGGTGGAGACGGTGCGCGGTTGGGGGCTGCGGCGGCGCCCCGTGGTCCTGGACGCCAGACACATCGACCTGGCGTCCGCCGTCGCACGCTTCCGGGCCTGCGGCGTGCCGTTCCTGGCCAGGATCGGCGGCTCCCTGCAACTGGAGGCGACGGACCCGGTGCTGCGCGGCCGACGGCCCGAGACCCGGTCGGCGGCTCAGATCATGACGTCCGCGCGCGGCCAGGTGCGGCCCGTTCCGCTGCCCGCGTCCGGCCTCGACGGCGCGCGGGGACTGAACCTGGCGGCCCTGGTCCGGGTGCGGCCCACGCAGGCCGTACGGCGGCTCACCGGGCCCGGCGAACTGACGCTGCTCGGCGTGGGGGAGGGGCGCGGGCAGTGGCCCATGGAACTGTGGCTGACCGACGCGACTGAGGCGCGGGCGCACTCCCTGGTCCGGCTGACCAAGCTCACGCGGCGCGTGGAGCACGACTTCCACGAGACCGCAGACCGCCTCGGCATCCGCGACTTCACCGGCCGCTCCTACGGCGGCTGGCACCGCCACATCACCCTGGCGTCCGCGGCCCACGCCGTGCGCGTGCTCGGCGCGGATCCGGCCCACGGCACGGCCGCCGGACCGGAGGTGCACGCCGCGGCCAGCTAAGGCCCGCGACAGCGCCCGGCGTTCAGGGCCGGTGAGACAGTGCCCGGCGTTCAGGACCGGCGAGAAAGCCCCCCGGCGTTCAGGACCGGCGAGAAAGCCCCCTGCGTTCAGGGCCGGTGAGAAAGCCCCCGGCCCTGAGCCGCCGGGCAGGTACGGAGACGGCCCGTCCGGGCGGGACGGGCCGTCGGTCTTTCCTGGCGTGCGGATCGCTCACAGGTCGCGCAGGCGCGTGATGGTCCGCTCCGTGATCGCCTTGCTCTCGTGCAAGTACCTGGTGATGATGCGGAGTTCCGCCGTGCTGTAAGCAAGACCGAGCTCGACGGCGTCCTCGATCGTCGGCCGGAACGCCTCAGCGATCTTCTTGCTCTTCTTGGCGGGACGGATGATGACCTTGCGGCGGTCATGGGGGTCACGCTCGCGCGTCACGTACCCGTTGGCCTCCAGGCGGTCGATCACTCCTGTGACCGCGCCCGTGGTCAGATCGGTCACCTTGGCGATGTCCCCGGGGGAGACCGGGGAGTCGGCGGGCACGCTCTGCAGATAGGACATGATCCAGGCGTCCGTCGGGTGCATGGTGAGCGCGCGTGCTGTCGCCGCGTTGAGCGACAGGAAGGAAAGCCCCAGCTCGCGGCCCGCGACCATCACCTCCTTCAGTACCTCGTCCCGCTCCGCGTCCCCCGTGCTCTTGCCGGCGCTCTCGTGGTAGCTGCGCGGCGCCGAACTCATCGGTGTGGATTCACTGCTTGACATGACTCACGACCCAACTTACTTTCCTTAAGTCTTTGCGACCGAGATATTCTGCCCCTGAGATTCTTTACGGGTGAGGCTACAGGACGTCAGGAAAGGCTGGGAAGCTCCCATGACCGCCCCCACTGAGCAAGCCACGGAAGAAGCCCCGAACGGCACGCGGACCGAGGCGCAGCAGGAGTCGCCACCGGACCCCAAGCGCTGGTACGCGCTGGCTGTGATCCTTTGTGCGGCCTTCATGGATCTGCTCGACGTGACCATCGTCAACGTCGCGATCACCAGCATCCAGAAGGACATCGACGCCGGCTACTCCGCGATCGCCTGGATCACGGCCGGCTACACACTCGCCTTCGCCGCCCTGCTCATCACCGGCGGTCGCCTCGGCGACATTTACGGACGCAAGCGCATGCTGCTCATCGGTCTCGGCGGTTTCACGGTCGCCTCCGTGCTGTGCGGCATCGCGCCCGACCCGGCCCTGCTGACCGGGGCGCGGGTCGCCCAGGGCGCGACCGCGGGGCTGATGATCCCCCAGGTCCTGTCCATCATCCACGTCACGTTCCCCAGACAGGAGCGCGGCAAGGTCCTCGGCACCTACGGCGGCATCGCGGGCCTCGCGCTCGTCCTCGGCCCGGTCATCGGCGGCGTACTCGTCAGCGCCGACCTCTTCGGCCTCGCCTGGCGGCCCATCTTCCTCGTCAACATCCCTCTCGGCATCGTCACGTTCGTCGCGGCGCTGCTGTACGTCCGTGAGTCCAGGTCGCCCGAGGCGCCGCGGCTCGACCTGGTGGGCGTCGTCCTCGCCACGGCCGCCGTGCTGATGCTCGTCTACCCCCTGAACCAGGGGCGCGACCTCGGCTGGCCGGTGTGGACGTTCGTGATGATGGCGGGCTCGGTCGTCGTCCTGGTCGTCTTCGTCGGCTACGAGAGCCGGCTGATCGCCCGCGGCGGCACTCCGCTGATCCCGTTGAGCCTGTTCCGCACCCGCAGCTTCGCGAGCGGCTTCAGCGTCAACCTGCTGTACAGCATCGCCTACGGCACCTTCTTCCTGATGTGGTCCCTGTACATGCAGTCGGGGCTCGGCTGGTCGCCCCTGCGCTCCGGGCTCACCGCGCTGCCCATGTTCCTCGGCCTGATGATCACGGCCGCACTCGCGGGCGGCCTGCTGACCCCGAGGTTCGGGCGCAAGGTCCTCTTCGCCGGTGGTGTACTGCTCGTCACGGGGGCGCTGTTCTTCGTCCTGGTCAGCGGCCACTACGGCCCGGACATCAGCTCCTGGCACATGGTGGCCCCGCTGTTCGTGTTCGGCCTCGGCATGGGCGCGGTGGTCGCCCCGGTGGTCGACTTCGCCCTCACCGACGTACCGCACAAGGACGCGGGCTCCGCGTCGGGCGTGCTCAACACCTCCGGCCAACTGGGCCTCGCCATCGGCATCGCCATGGTGGCCGTCGTCTTCCTCGCCGTGCTGCCCGGCCAGTCCGGCAAGGGCATCGACGCCGCCGAGTCGAGGATCCGGCAGGACCTCACGGCGGCCGGCGTCACCGGCCGCGGCGCCCAGGACGACATCCTGGCGGACCACCGCTCCTGCACGAAGGACCGCCTGGCCGAGCCCGACGCGGACGCCGTGCCCGAGAGCTGCCGGGGCCTGCCCGCCGGTGTCACGGCGGAGCAGTCCGCAGCGGTCGAGCGGGCGCTCACGGACGCCACCCCCGAAGTCCGGGCCGAGACCTTCTCCCGGTCCTTCGGACGCGGGCTGCTCTACTCCGCCGCGCTGTTCGTGATCATGACCGTCATCATGGTCGCGCTGCCACGGACCGCCAGGCCCCAGGAGACCTGACCGCGTCTCAGGAAACCTGACCGCACCGCCTGGGGTTGATCGTCGCTCTGTAGACTTGCCCGATCACCGTTGCACGGCCCCAGCGACCCTCGCTCTGTCGCGTCGCCGCAACCTGCCGACGGAGCGTCCACTGCGCACAGCACGGAGTGTGATGTCTCAAGTCACGGCCACGTTAAGTGGTGTCCATACCTATCTGGAACTTCTGGCGGCCAGAGCGCCCCGCAGCGCGTTCAGCCGGCCCACGACGGACGCGCGGCGCGGCGGTGCTCCGCCGCACGTCCTCGACGAACTGGAGCGTGCCAAGGAAGTCGCCCTCGGGATCGAACAGCGCACGACCGATATGGACCGCCGCAAGAACGAGCTGGCCGTCCTCATCGACACCGCCCGCGACCTGGCCGAGCAGGAGGACCTGGACGCGCTCCTGACGGCCATGGTGCGCCGCTCGCGGCTGCTCCTGCACTTCGACATGGCGTGGGTGATGCTCCTCGACCTCTACGGCCAGGACAGTGTCTGCGTCCGGGCCAACGACGGGGCCATAGCGGACCGCAACGGCACGGCCCGCATCCCCGCCTGGCAGGGCCTCAGCGCCATCGGCTCGGTCGCCAAGTCCGCCCTGTGGACCGGCGACTATCTTCGCGACGACACCATCCAGCGCTCCGAACAGGTCGAGTCCATCGTCCTGGAGGAAGGCCTCACCGCCGTCCTCGCGGTGCCGCTGCGCGTCGGGGACAGCGTCGTCGGCGTCCTCTTCGGCGGTGACCGCGGTCCGCGCTCCTACACGGCCGACGAGGTGGCCCTGATGTCCACCCTCGCCGACTACGGCTCCGCCGCCGTGAAGTGGGTGCGCGCCGTGGCGTACACCCACAGCCGGATAGCCGACCTCACCGCTGAGGTCGACCGGCTGCGGGCCCGCGACCGGAACCGGCAGCAGACCGCCGACCGCGGCGGCAGGCTCCTCGAACTCGCCACCGAGGGCATCGACACGGACGCCTTCGCCTCCGCCGTGAGCGAGGCGCTCGGCGGCTCGGTGTGGCTGCGCGGCGAGAACGACGACGTCGTCGCCCACTCGGGGCGGCCCTGGGAGGGCGACGAGGAGGAACTCGCCGCCGCCACCTTCACCGCCCGCTCCGAGCACCGCACCGTCGAGCTGCCCGGCGGCGTCACCGTCGCCCCCGTACGCGTCAACGAGCAGGACCTGGGGGCGCTCGTACTGCGCTGCCACGAGGCGTACCGCAAGCCCGACCCGGCCCTGGTCCGGTACGCCGTACGGGCCGCGGGCATCCTCGCCGTACTGAACCGCAGCGGTGAGTCCGCCGACCGCAAGGTCCGCGACGAGGCCCTGGAGGACCTGATCAACGGGTCGCCCTTCAGCCGCCGTTGGCAGCGGCGGCTGCAGCGCCTGGGGATCGATCTGAGCACCCGGCACGCGGTGATCGTCACACGGGTGCAGGTCGGCGACCGGCACCGGCTCTCGACCTGGGCGTCCACCTTCGTCTGGCTCCGCGGGGGCGCCAAGACGATCCACGACGGGCACCTGATCCTGCTGCTGCCGCACGCCGACCCCAGGGAGGCCGCCCGTGACGTGATGCAGCGGCTCGGCGAGATGCTCGGCAGGCCGGCGCCCGCGGGCGCCGCCTCGGCCCACGGCGGCCCCAAGGAGCTGATCGCGGCCTATCAGGAGGCGGTGCTGTGCCTGGACGTCCTGACGGGCCTCGGCAAGGAGGACATGGAGACGCCCGCCACGGTCGACGAGCTCGGCTTCGTCGGCATGCTCCTCGGCGGCAACCGCGACATCGGGGCGTTCATCGAGCAGACGCTCGGCCCGATCATCAGCTACGACCAGCAGCGCTCCACCACCCTGGCCGCCACCCTGGAGGCCTACTTCGCCGCGGGTGCGAGCCCCACCCACGCCGCCGAGGCGCTACAGGTGCACCCGAACACGGTGGGCCGCCGCCTGGAGCGCATCGGGCAGCTCCTCGGCCCCGACTGGCAGCAGCCGGGGCCGTCCCTCGAACTCCAGTTGGCGCTGCGGCTGCACAAGGTGGGCAAGTCACTGCACGGGCGCGCGGTGCCCGGCGAAGAGACCGTCTGAACCACCCACCGTACGCACGAAGGGGCCCGGTCCCCGGCGGACTTCCCGCCGGGGACCGGGCCCCTTCCGTACGGTCTTCCGTACGGTCAGTGCTTCTCGAGGTCGACCCTGGGCAGGATCTTCGCGAGCGGCGCGGGCAGCCACCAGGCCCGCTTGCCGAGCAACTGCATCACCGCGGGCACGATCAGGCACCGGATGACGAGGACGTCCACGAAGATCGCCACCGCCATGCCGAAGCCCAGTTGCTGGAGCATCCGCTCCGGACTCAGCATGAAGGAGCCGAACACCACGACCATGATGGCGCCCGCGGCGATGATGACCGACCCGGTGTGCCCGAGCCCCTCACGGACCGCGACCGTCGGATCCTTCGCGCGCTGCCACTCCTCCTGGATCCGCGACACCAGGAAGATCTCGTAGTCCATGGACAGACCGAAGACGATGGCGAAGATGACGACCGGCAGATACGCCTCGATCGGTCCCGGCTCGACGCCGAACATCCCGTGCTGGAACACCAGCGAGATGGCGCCGAGCGCGGCCCCGATGCTCAGCAGGTTCAGGAGCGCCGCCTTCAGGGGGATGAGGACCGAGCGGAAGACCACCATCAGGAGTACGAGGGAGAGCCCGACCACGATGGCCATAAAGACCGGCATCCGGTCGGCGACCTTGGCGGAGTAGTCCTCGCTCGCCGCGGTGGCGCCACCGACCAGATAGCGGGCGCCGGTGTCCTCAGCCACCTTGGGCAGGACGTCGTCGCGCAGCCTGTCCACGAGGTCGGAGGTGCCCTCGTCCTGCGGCGAGCTCGTGGGGAACGCCATCACCGTGGCCACGTTCGCGTCGTCCGTGGGGACGGGCCCGGTGGCGGCGGCGACGCCCTTGGTGCCGTTGAGGGTCTCGGCGATGGCCGCGGCGGGCTTCTCGGCGCCGTTCTCACCCTCGACGACCACGTACAGGGGGCCGTTGAAGCCCGGGCCGAAGCCCTGGGACAGCAGGTCGTACGCCTGACGGCTGGTCGAGTCGGGCTTGTCGTTGCCCGCGTCCGTGAACCCCAGACGCAGGCTGAGCGCCGGGAACGCCAGCGCACAGGTCACCACGAGCCCGGCGATCAGGACGGCCAGCGGCTTGCGCTGCACCCGCGTGGCGAACGCGCGCCAGCCCGTGCCGGCCGCCGGGCGCTGCTTGGCGGCCCGCTTGGCGTCACGCGCGGCGAACTGCCGGGCGAAGCGCTTGCCGAAGATGCCGAGCAGCGCGGGCAGCAGCGTGAGCGAGGCCAGCAGGGTCACCAGGACCGTGAGGGCCACCGAGAGCGCCATGCCCTGGAGCGAGCCGAGGCCGAGCGCGACCAGGCCGAGCAGCGCGAGGATGACCGTGGAGCCCGCGAAGAACGCGGTGCGCCCGGCGGAGTCGAGGGCCTTGACCGTGGCGTCCTCGTGGGTGGCGCCCCGCGCGAGCTCGCTGCGGAAGCGGGCGAAGATCAGCAGTGCGTAGTCGATGCCGACGCCAAGGCCGACCAGCATCATCACGTACGGCGTGTAGTCGGCGATGGTGACGAAGTGCGAGGCGACCACGATCACCGCGAGCGTCGAACCGACGGCGAACAGCGCGGTGATGATGGGCAGTCCCGCGGCGATCAGGGTGCCGAACATGAACACCAGGATGACGAGCGCGAACACCAGGCCGATCATCTCGCCCATGCCGCCCTCGCCGGCGGCGAGTTTGCGGGCGGCGCCACCGCCGAGTTCGGCCTGCAGCCCCTGTCCCTCCACCGTCTTGACGGCTTCCAGGATGCGTTCGGTGTCCCCGCGCGGCATGTTGGCCGACGTGACGTCGAGGACCACCGTCGCGTAGCCGATCTTTCCGTCGGCGGCGATGGCGGACTTGTCCGCGTAGAGGCTGCGTACCTGGGTGACCTTGGGCAGCTTCGCGACCTCGGCCAGCATCTTGTCGACGCGGTCCTTGACCGCGGGCTCCCGAAGCCCGTCCTTGTCGTGGAGGACGACCTGGAGGCTGTCGCCCGTCTTGGTCTTGCTGCTGCGGTCGAGGAGGTCGGATGCGGCCTGTGACTCGGTGCCGGGCAGTGTGTAGTTCTCGCGGTAGTCGTCGCCGCCCGACGCGGCGCCCCAGACGCCGACGAGGACGACGACCCACAGGGTCAGGGCCAGCCAGCGGCGGCGGTGCGCGAACCGGGCGGTCCGGGCGAACACGCCGGGCTTCCCGGGCGGCGCGGCACCCGCCTCCCGGCTGTCGGGGGACTTCTCGGTCAGGGTCATGTGACTCACTTCCGTACGGGTGATGGATGGTCGAGGTGTGCGGGGCAACAGGGGCGGGGCAGTGCGCTAGAGCAGCGAAGTCGGCTGCATGCCGCCGCGGCGCACCAGGCGCCACAGCCACAGGTGGGCGGCTGTCAGCAGCGGCAGGACCACCACGGACACCGGCACCAGGAGCTTCAGGGAGGTGTCGCTCGCCGCGTGCTCGGACAGCGGCAGCCGCCCGCCGGCCAGGATCGCCAGGGTGGCGATCACCACCGAGGTGAGCGCGAAGGAGTACCGGGCGCGCCCGGTGAGGCGCAGCGCGCGTTGCAGCGGCGCGCCGGTCAGCCGCAGCGTGGCGAACGCCAGGCCGTGGGCGAGGAAGAGCAGCAGGACGAACAGCGTGGTGAGCGCCCCGAGTCCGGGGGAGATCGGTTCGGTCGGGGAGTCGTTGAGCAGTGAGGCGAGCACCCAGCCCCAGCTTCCCGCCGCGACCCAGCTTCCGCCGGTGACCAGCCAGTCGGCGGCCTGCGGGCCACCGGCGACGCGCCACCACAGACCGGCGTCGCGCACCATCCAGCCGGCGACGAGCGGCACGAAGACCGGCAGCAGGCCGCTGAGGACATCGCCCTCCAGTTCCGGGAACGCGCCGATGAAGACTCCCACGGAGGCGACGAGCCAGACCTCGTTGGCCAGGAACATGGGTGCCATCGTGGAGGTGACGTGCTGTCTCTCGTCACGGCCCCGGCCCAGGTAGGGCGCGAGCATGCCGAGCCCGATGTCGGCTCCGCCGAGGACGAAGTAACCGGCGAAGAAGAAGCCGAGCAGGGCGGTTGCGAGCGTTTCCATGAGCGTGGTCCCTCCTCAGTACGCGGTGACAGCGGGCACGGGTTCGGTGGTCTCGGCGGGCTTGTGCTGCTGCTCCCGCGGCCCCTCACGGACCGCCCGCAGGAGCACCCACCAGTGGCCGACGACCAGCGCCATGAACAGCGGCACGAAGACGATCAGGGACAGCCACATGCGGCCCGTCGAGACCTGGGAGACGGCGTCGTCGGTGCGCAACAGGCCGTAGACGACCCAGGGTTGACGTCCCGCCTCACGGAAGACCCAGCCCGCGATCATCGCCACGTACGGCAGCGGCACCAGGATCATCAGGAACAGGTGCCAGCGCCGCGACTTCACGGCGAGGCGCCGGAAGGAGGCGAGAACCACACCGGCGACGGCCGCGACGAGGAGCACGACGAAGACAAGGACCATCAGCAGTCCCGCGCCGCGGGTCAGGGCCTCGGGCGGCACATAGTCGCCGGGGCCGAAGCGCTCCACCATCTCGGCCTGAAGCTTGGCTATCTCGGCCTTGTTGTCGTCGAAGACGGCGGCCTTCATCGGCTGCCACTCCTCCGTCTCACCGAACTGCATGCCGCCGAAGGCCACCGTGACAAGGAGCGCGGGCACGCCCGTGAAGACACCGATGCGCAGCGACCGCCGCAGCAGGCCGTCGTCGTCGGCGGTGCCCTTGCGGTAGTGGTAGGCGCTCACACCGGCCATGAAGACGGCGGCGGTCAGCAGGGAGCCACCGAGGATGTGGCCGAACGCGAGGAGGGTGCTGGGGTTGGTGAGCAGCTCGGCGGTGTCGGCGAGTTCGAGGGTGCCGTCGGCCCGCTCGGCGTAGCCGGTGGGGCGGCTCAGGAAGCCGTTGGTCACCAGGACCCAGTAGGCCGACATGTAGGCGGTGAGCGTGACCACCCACAGCACCCCGAGGTGCACCCACTTGTTGAAGCGGCCCCAGCCGAGCATCCACAGGGCCAGGAAGGTCGATTCGATGAAGAACGCCAGGACGGTCTCAAGGGCGAGGGAGAAGCCGAACACGTCCCCGGCGAACTTGCCGAGGCCGCTCCACGCCATCCCGAACTGGAACTCCATCACGAGGCCCGTGATGATGCCCACGGCGTAGTTGATGACATAGAGCCGTCCCCAGAAACGCACCATGCGCAAGTGGACGGGTTGCCCGCCGCGGAGGGTCGCGCGGGTCTGGAGCACGGCCAGGACGGTGGCGAGGCCGATGGTCAGGGATACGAAGAGGAAGTGGCCGCCGGCGGTGAGAGCGAACTGCCAGCGGGCGAGGTCGACGGTCTGAGATTCCACGCTCCTACCATCCGGGGGAGGTTCGCCCCGCCGCGTCGGCCGCCGGTGGACACCTCGCGTACTCCCCGGGTGGCGGCCCGGCGGGCCGTTACACCCCTGGTAGTGCCCGGTAGTGCCCGGTCCGGCCGAAGGGGGCCGGGCATGACGCCGCCCTCCCGCGCACGGGGAGCGCGGGAGGGCGGCGTGGGGCCGGCATCCGGGGGATTGATGCCGGGGTCTTCGACCGGGCCGGGCCGGACCGGGCTGGTGCTGCGGCGCGCCGCGGCCGGATCAGTCCTTCTCGATGACGTACTTGATGTGCTCGACGGTGGCGCGGACGTCGGCGGCCAGCTTCGCGTTCCACTCGCGGACGAAGCGCTCGCGGCCGTCCTCGTCGAGGCCCGCCGAGAAGATCTTGGACAGGCCCTCGGTCAGCCTGCCGAGGCGGTAGTGGTGGGTCAGCAGGGAACCGCCGTCCACCGCCTCGATCTCGAAGGACCAGGTGCTCTCCTGGCGGTTCCGCGCGCTGTCGAGGACGACCCAGCGGAACACCTTGCCGGGCACGGCCTCGACGACCTCGGCCTCGGTCTGCCAGGTGCCGCGGATCACCGGTGCCCAGGCGACGGGCTCCGCCGCGCGCTCGTTGTCGCCGCGGAAGACGGAGCCCACCTCGCGGGGCGCTCCGCGCACCCAGGTGCCGCCCCGGCACTCGACGCTCCACTCGGCGCTGCGAGCGAGGTCGCTCACCGTGTCGTAGACCTTCTCGGGCCCGGCCGCCACGAACGTCCGCGCGCGCACGTCGAACGTCGTGACACCTTCACGTGTGTAGTCAGTCATGCCGGAATCCTGTCCGTTGTGCCGGTGACCGCGCCGAAAGGCGCTGTGTTTGTGTCAGGTCGCCGCAGGGCGCAGGGCGCAGGGCGCAGGGCGCGGGGCGCGGTGCCGGGAAGGGCCATGCCCGGACCCGCGACCCGCGTTCAGACGCGGGCGTAATCGCGCGCTCCGTGCAACCAGTCGACTTTTTCGTACAGTTGCTCGCTGGACAGCGCGGAGAGCGCCGCGTTGCGCTCCTTCGCGGCCACGCCGTCCGGGTGGTACACCTGGCGGCCCAGTTCCCTGGCCACCCGCTGGGCCTTGGCGGTCCGCGGGCGGCGCCGTACGTTGTACGCCGTCAGGGCCCGCGCGATCGAGTCGCCGGAGCCGTGCGCCGCGTCCCCCAGCAGATCGCCGATGAGCACCGCGTCCTCCAGGGCCTGGCAGGCGCCCTGAGCCGCGTACTGGAGCATGGGATGCGCCGCGTCGCCGAGCAGCGCGACGCGCCCGTCCACCCAGTTGTCCACCGGGTCCCGGTCGCACAGCACCCACCGGCGCCAGTCGTCACCGAGGCCGAGAAGCCGCTGGGCCTGCGGACTCAGCCCCGGGAACTGGGCGAGGACGTGGCCCCGCGCGGTCGGGACGCCGGTGACGGCCTCGGTGGCTCCGTCGTCGCGGGTGGCGGCCAGGTTGAGCTGCCGTCCGCCGCTGATCGGGTAGTGCACGAAGTGCCACTTGGGGCCCGCCCACAGGGACACGGCGTTGGCACGCAGCTCGGCGGGGACGCGCTCCATGGGGATCACGGAGCGGTAGATGGTGTGGCCCGACACCCGTGGCTCGCCGTCGCCGACCAGGTGGGTGCGGACGGCGGAGCGCAGCCCGTCGGCGCCGAGCACCGCGTCGGCGGTCAGCCGCAGGTCCCCGGCAAGGAGCACGGTCGCGCCCGCGGTGTCCTGCTCGTACCCGACGACATGGCACCCCGTGAGCAGTTCCACGTTGGGCAGCGGGCGGCAGGCGTCGAGCAGCGGCAGATAGAGGTCCGTGCGGTGCACCACGGCGTACGGGTTGCCGTAGCGGTCGCGGTAGGAGTCGGTGAGCGGCATGGAATTGACGCGCTCGCCGGTGGTGCCGTCGAACAGGCGCAGTGCGTCGATGAACACCGAGCGGGCGCGCACCGGGTCGCCCACGCCGAGCCGGTCGAGGGCGTGGAAGGCGTTCGGCGCCAACTGGATGCCCGCGCCCAGCTCGGAGAACTCCTCGCGGCGCTCCAGGACCGTGACCCGGTGCCCGCGCCGGGCCAGGGCCAGCGTGGCGGCCAGGCCGCCTATCCCGCCGCCGACTACCACTGTGTGCGACATCGCGCTCCTCCCGCGGGCGGTCCCGCTAGCGGTCGTGGGGTCTGTCCGGTGGTCCCGGGCGCGGCGCCGTCCGCCGCCGCGGTCCTGGCGGTCATGGGTGTACGACGAGTCGCATGCCGCGCAGTTCGCCCCGCTCCATCCGGTGGTGCGCCTCGGCGAGGGCGCCGAGCGGGACGTGCTCCGTGCGGCGGGGGCGCAGCCCACCGGAGGCGAGGAGCCGGTTGATCGTGTGGGCGGCGGCGGCCAGTTGGGCGGTCGTGGCGTGCGAGATGACGAAGCCGAGCACGGACGCGTCCTTCATGTAGAACGGCCCCACCGGGAACACCGGCCGCGCCGTGACCCCGGCGAGCAGGACGATCCTGCCGCGCGGGGCGAGCAGTTCGACGGCGCCGGTGAGGTCGTTGGTCCCGAAGGAGTCCACGTACACGTCGACCCCGGCCGGGCAGGCCGCGCGCAGCCGCCCGGCGAGTTCCGGGTCCCGGTAGTCGAGCACCTCGGCGGCGCCCAGGGAGCGCACGTACGCCGCGTCACCCGCCGACGCCGTGCCCACCACGCGGGCACCCGCGTCCACGGCCAGGGCGACCAGGGCGCCGCCCACGTTGCCCGCGGCCCCGGCCACGAGCACCGTCTCACCCGGCCGCACCCGGGCGTGTGTGCCGAGGGCCAGATACGCGGTGCCCGCCGGGTGCAGGACGGTCACCGCGGTCTCGGCGTCCACCCCGGGCGGCAGGTGGTACAGCCGGTCGCCGGGGACGGCGGCCCGCTCGGCGGCGGCGCCCTGCCGCCCGCCGTGCCCGAGGCTGTTGCACCACACCCGGTCGCCCGGCGCGAAGCCCGGCGCGCCGGGACCCGCCTCCAGGACGGTGCCGACCAGGTCGCGGCCCACCACGAAGGGCAGCGGGAGCGGTGTGCGGAACACACCGGACCGTACGAAGGTGTCGACGGGGTTGACGGTGGTGGCGGTGACCTCGACCAGTACGTCGGTCGGTCCGGGGCGGGGGTCGGGGAAATCGGCGCAGCGAATCTCGTCCGGTGCGCCGAGTCGCTCGATGAAGGCGGCACGCATGGTTCGCAGCATGCAGCGGAACAACCCGGGGCGGGGCGGCGGGCACGCGAATGCGTCAGGTTCCGGCAGGGGATTTCCTTGTGCCGCGCCGCGTACACGCGGTCAACTTGCTTGTCGCGGCGCCAAGTTGCCGCGTAGGGCGCCGACTTGACGGACCCGCCCGTGCCGCGTTGACCGCTGCCCGCCGCCGCTTGCGATGATCCGGAGAAATTCCGGCCCGCATTGGAGTATCCATGAGCAGCAGATGCGTGGAGGTCTGCATTGTCGGCGGCGGTCCGAGGGGATTGTCCGTCCTGGAACGGATGTGCGCGAACGAACGGCACTCTCCGACCTGCGCCTCGGTCGTCGTGCACATCGTCGACCCCGCCGCGCCGGGCGCGGGCGGCGTGTGGCGCACCGACCAGTCCAGGCACCTGCTGATGAACACGGTCGCCTCGCAGGTCACGGTGTTCACCGATCCGAGCGCCCGGATCGAGGGACCGATCGAGCCGGGGCCGAGCCTGTACGAATGGGCCCGGCAACTGGCACTGCTCGGTGCCGGGGGCGGCGACCACGAGGAGTGGGCGCTCGCCGAGGCGCGTTCGCTCGGCCCCGACTCCTATCCGACGAGGGCCTTCTACGGTCACTACCTGCACGACTGCTTCCGGCGGGTGGTGGCCCGCGCGCCGGCGCACGTCCGGGTGCTTGTCCACCCCTCGCGGGCCGTCGCCATGGCCGACATCCACGGGATCACCGGCGGCCCCCAGGGCGTACGCCTCGCCGACGGCACCCGTCTCAACGGCCTCGACGCGATCGTGCTGACCCAGGGGCATGTGCCCACCAGGCTGACGCCACGTCAGGAGCGGACGGCGGCCCTCGCCCGCATCCACTACCTCACCTACATCACCCCCTCGAACCCCGCCGACGTCGACCTGGAGGCGATCGGTCCCGGCGAGCCGGTGCTCGTCCGCGGTCTTGGGCTCAACTTCTTCGACTACATGGCCCTGTTCACGCACGGCCGCGGCGGCACGTTCGTGCGCGACGGGGACGGTGGGCTCCGCTACCGCCCTTCGGGCCGTGAGCCCCGGCTCTTCGCCAGCTCGCGACGCGGCGTTCCCTACCACGCCCGCGGCGAGAACCAGAAGGGGGCCCACGGCCGTTATCACCCCCGGCTGCTGACCCCCGAGTACATCGAAGGGCTGCGGCAGCGCTCGGCGAACGGCGAGCGGCTGCGGTTCACCGCCGATCTGTGGCCCCTGATCCGCCGGGAGACCGAGAGCGTCTACTACGCCACCCTGTTGACGTCCCGGGGCCGCGCGGCCGAGGCCGAGACGTTCACCGACCGGTACTTGGCGGCGGGCCCGACCGGTGACACGGACCCGACTGAGGGCCCGTCCGGTGGGGCGGCGACGGACGTGCTGCTCGACGAGTACGGCATCGCGCCCGAGGACCGCTGGGACTGGGAGCGGGTGGCCACACCGCTGGCCCGCACCCGGTTCGCCGACCGGGCCGAGTTCCGCACGTGGCTGCGCGCCCACCTGGTGCGCGACGTGGCGGCCGCCCACGCCGGCAACGTCGAGGGCCCGCTCAAGGCCGCCCTCGACGTGCTGCGCGACCTGCGCAACGAGATCCGCCTCGCCGTCGACCACGGCGGCCTGGAGGGCAACTCCCACCGCGACGACCTGGAAGGCTGGTACACGCCGCTCAACGCCTTCCTGTCCATCGGCCCGCCCACCTCCCGCATCGAGGAGATGATCGCGCTCATCGACGCGGGGATACTCGAACTCACCGGGCCCGGCACGGAGATACGCTTCGACGCCGCGGAACCGTCCTTCGTGGCGGAGTCGAGCACGGTGCCGGGACCGGCGATCCGCGCCAAGGCGCTGATCGAGGCCCGGCTGCCCGACCCCGACCTGCGCCGCACCGACGACCCCTTGCTGCGCCACCTCCTCGCCACCGAGCAGGCCGCGCCCTACCGCGTCCTCGGCGAGTGCGGCACCAGCTACGAGACGGGCGGCCTCGCCGTCAGCGAGCGCCCGTACCACCTCCTTGACTCGCGCGGACGCAGCCACCCGCGGCGCTTCGCCTTCGGCGTCCCCACCGAGTCCGTGCACTGGGTGACGGCGGCCGGTATCCGCCCCGGCGTGGATTCGGTGACCCTCGGCGACTCCGACGCCGTCGCCCGTGCGGCCCTTGGCCTGCCGCCCGCGACCCGCGTTCCGAGCGAGGTACGCCCGGCCGCGGCCGACACCGACCTGATCGGGGTGATCGTGTGACAGGGGTGGAGGGTGTGGACCGTCCGGCCGAGGCCCAGGACGACACCGGTCTGCTCTCGCCGGTGCGCGCGGGCACCCCCGCGGAGGCGGCCGTCGGTGACGCTGCCTGGGTGCGGGCCATGCTGGACGCGGAGGTCGCGCTGGCACGTGCCCAGGCCGGGCTCGGCGCCGTCCCGGTGTGGGCCGCGGACGCCATCGCGCGGGCCGCGGCGCGTAGTCCGCTCGATGTGCGCGCCCTGGCCCTCGCCTCGCGGGAGACCGCCAACCCGGTGGTCGGCCTGGTGCAGGCGTTCACCCGGGTGGTCGCCGACATCGACCCCGCCGCCGCGGACTATGTGCACCGGGGCTCCACCAGCCAGGACGTGTTCGACACCGGCGCCATGCTGGTGGCCGCCCGCACGCTGCGGATCGTCCGCGCGGACCTGGAACGCTCCGTGGCCGCCCTGGGAGCACTGGCCCGCGCCCACCGGGACACCCCGATGGCCGGCCGTACGCTCGGCCTGCACGCCGTGCCCACCACCTTCGGACTGAAGGCGGCGGGCTGGCGTGAGCTGCTGCGGGACGCGATCCTGCGCGTCGACCGGCTGCTCGACGGCGGCCTGCCGGTGTCCCTGGGCGGCGCGGCCGGGACGCTCGCCGGGTATCTGGAGTACGCCCGCGTCGACGGGGCGGCGGTCCCCGGCGACGACTACCACGACCGGCTCGTCGCCGCCTTCGCCGCCGAGACGGGGCTCGCCGTGCCGGTCCTGCCCTGGCACTCGCTGCGCGCTCCCCTCGCCGACCTCGCCTCGGTACTCGCCTTCACCTGCGGTGCGCTCGGACGTCTCGCCGTGGACGTACAGTCCCTCGCGCGGACCGAGGTCGGTGAGGTGGCGGAGGCCGCGGTCGCCGGACGGGGCGGCTCCTCGGCCATGCCGCACAAGCGGAACCCGGTCCTCGCCACGATGATCCGCTCTGCCGCGCTCCAAGTTCCCGCCCTGGCGGGCGCGCTGACCCAGTGCCTTGTCACCGAGGACGAGCGGTCGGCGGGCGTCTGGCACGCGGAGTGGCTGCTCCTGCGCGAGTGCCTGCGCCTTGTCGGCGGCGCCGCGCACACCGCCACGGAGCTGACCGAGGGGCTCCAGGTGGACCCGGCCCGTATGCGCGCCAACCTGGACCTCACCGGCAGCCGCCTGGTCTCCGAGCGGATCGCGGCCCGCCTCGCACCCCACGTGGGCAAGGCCGCAGCGAAGCACCTGCTCACCGAGGCCACATCGGCCGCCGCCAGGACGGGCCGCCCGCTCGCCGAGACCCTCGCGGAACTCCCCGCCCTGGCCGACCACTTCGACGCCGCGGAACTTGCCGCACTGTGCGACCCGACCGCCTACCCCGGCGCCGCGGGCCCACTGGTGAACCGCGCCCTGACGCCCTGACGTCCTGACGCCCCGGCCCCACCCCTCGCCGTATCCCCGGAGGCAGCGCATGACCACACGTACGACAACACGTACGACCACACGCATGACCGCGAGACCGACCACCCCACCGTCCCGCGCGGGAGGCCCCGTATGACCCGGACCGAGAACGAGAAGACGGGCTTCCCCTGGGGGCCCGGGCCGAGTATCTCCTTCGAGTTCTTTCCGCCCGCCGACGCCAAGGGCCACCGCGCCCTGTGGAAGGCGCTGCGGCAGGTGGAGGCGGTGTCGCCCGCGTTCGTGTCCGTGACGTACGGCGCCGGCGGCTCCTCCCGTGACGGAACCATCGACCTGAGCGCGCGGATCGCGGCCGAGACGACGATGCGCCCCGTGACGCACCTGGCGGCGGTCGGGCACTCCACCGCCGAACTGCGGCGCGTCGTCTCCCGGTTCGCCGACGCGGGCGTCCGCGACATCCTGGCACTGCGCGGTGATCCCCCGGCGAACCCGCGCGGCCCCTGGACCCGGCATCCCGAAGGCGTCGAGTACGCCGGTGAACTCGTCTCCCTGATCAAGGAGTGGGGCGACTTCACGGTCGGCGTCGCCGCGTTCCCCGAGCGGCACCCGCGCTCACCGGACTGGGACAGCGACATCGAGCACTTCGTCGCCAAGTGCCGGGCAGGCGCCGACTACGCCATCACGCAGATGTTCTTCCACGTCGAGGACTATCTGCGGCTGCGTGACCGGGTCGCCGCGGCCAACTGCGAGACCCGGATCATCCCGGAGATCATGCCCGCCACCGATGTCCGCCAGATCAGCCGCTTCGCCGAACTGAGCAACGCGGCGTTCCCCGAGGACCTCGCCCACCGCCTGGAGGCCGCCCGCGACAACCCCTCCGAAGGCCGCCGCATCGGTGTCGAGTTCGCCACCGCGATGGCCGACCGCCTGCTCGCCGAAGGCGCCCCCGGCCTCCACTACTGCACCCTCAACCGGCCGCGCGCCGCCCTGGACATCCACCGCAACGTCATGGGGTCGGCCCGAGCAGTACGGTGACATAACCCGTGACCTGCATGTTTCCCGGCGTTGGGCGGCTCGATGTGCGACGGGCCAAGAGGAGGGGGACAGTGAGGAGGGTCGGCCGTCCAGAGGCCGACGCCGAGGGAGCGTGGGGCAGGAAGGAACGACACGTGAACGGGTCTGCCGGGCCGGACGGGCCGGACGGGTCGGCGGCAGGAGCTGCGGGGCCCGCCCCGGGTGAGCCGGAGCAGCAGGCGCTCTTCGCGTGGGCGGACACGGACACCCCGGCGGCACGGGTCCCGCACGGGGCGTTCCGTGACAGCCCGCAGGCACGCCGGATGCTCGATGTGCGGGAGGTGTACGCGGAGCCCGCGGCCCTCGACTCCCCGCGCGGGCAGCAGATCATGGCCGGGCTGCCCGGGGTGCGTGTCACCGAGGTCGCCGGGCACTGGCGCATCCCGTCCCTGCACGGCAACGACGGCAACATCGCCCGCTGGGTCCGCATCAAGACCGAGACGCTCGTCCTCGGGGTCAAGCACAGCCTGGTGACGCGCCCCAACGGCAGGTCCGCCGACTGGATCGCGCCGGGCCCCTCCAACGGGTGCGCGATGGCCTGCGCCTACTGCTACGTCCCCCGCCGCAAGGGCTACGCCAACCCCATCACGCTGTTCACCAACATCGAGGCGATCGTGGCCCACATCCGGCGCCACGTACGGGCACAGGGCCCCAAGACCACACCCAACCAATGTGACCCCGAGGCGTGGGTCTACGACATCGGCGAGAACGGTGACTGCTCCGTCGACGCCCTGGTCTGCGACAACACGGCCGACCTCGTCGCCGCGTTCCGCGGCCTGCCGACCGCCAAGGCCTCCTTCGCGACCAAGTTCGTCAACCCCGATCTGCTCGACCTCGACCCGCGGGGACGCACCCGGGTCCGCTTCTCCGTCATGCCCGCCGACGACGCCCGGCTCCTCGACATCCGCACGAGCCCGGTCCCGGAGCGCATCGCCGCAGCCGCCGACTTCCTCGACGCCGGGTACGAGGTCCACTTCAACCTCTCGCCCGTCGTGCTGCGCCCCGGGTGGCAGCGGGACTGGGCCGAGCTGTTCACCCACCTCGACGACGTGCTGCCCGCCCGGGTGAAGGAGCAGGCGGCCGCCGAGATCATCATGCTCACCCACAACCAGTCGCTCCACGAGGTCAACCTGGGCTGGCACCCCCGCGCCGAGGAGGTGCTGTGGCAGCCGGACGCGCAGGAGACCAAGCGCTCCCAGAACGGTGCCCTGAATGTGCGCTATGCGCTGGATGTGAAACAGCGGTCCCTGACGCGGATCAAGGAAATGCTCACCGCGCACACGCCGTGGCTGCGGGTCAGATACGCCTTCTGAGGGCGCCCCCGGCCGGGGAAATGGTCGGCTTGCTTCCTGTCATGTCGGCAGGACGTCCGGCCCGCGGAATCGCTGTTTTCGGGACGTACTGAGAACGGTTGCGGCATGGTTGAAATCCGCTGGCCGCCACGGTTGGGGAGCCGTTGCGGCGCCAGCCTGAACAGGACCGCTGAGAACGGTAATTCTCGGTCCTTCAGGCCTGGTCAGGGAACTTCTGCGGCCGACGGACCGGTGTTACGGTCGCTGGCGACGAGCGGCTCTTGAAGGGGAAGCGCCTCGGCACCTTGGGGAATTGCGCGAATTGGGGAGGGTGGGCCCCCGGGTCTGCTCCGCGTGACGAATAGGAGCAGATCCCGGTGACCTCTTTGTCTTCCGGTTTGTCTTCCGGTGCGGAGGAGATCGAGTTCCGGCTCGACCGTGAACTCTGCGGCTCCGTCGAGGAACTCGCCCGTTCCTGCGGTGTCACCGTGCCCGTCGTCCTGCGGGCGGCGTTCACGGTGCTCGGGCACCGGCTCGGCGCGGGGACCGGAGGCGATCCGTCCTTCGCCGTGGTGGTGGCGCGGACGCGGGACGGCGACGAGGGGACCCGGGACGGCGACGAGGGTGCGTACGCGGTCCCGGAGTTGCCGTACGAGTTGTTGCTGCCGCCCGTCGAGGCTGCCGGTCAGGGGGTGACCGGCAGGCTTCGGTACGCCGGTGACTCCGTCGCACGGGGGGTGGCGGAGTCACTGGCACAGCAGTACGTACGCGTCGTCAGGCAGGTGGTCGCCGACCCCGGCCGGCGGGTCGGCGCCGTGGGCGTGTCGCTGGTACCGGCGCCCGCCCACGAGATCGAGGCCTGGGAGCGTGCCTGCCCGGGACTCGTGGAGGTGTGGCCGCTGACGCCCCTGCAGTCGGGGCTGCTCTTCCACGCACTCCTGGACGACGCACCGGAGAACGGGAGCGGCACCTCACGGGACTCCTACCGGATGCAGTTCGTCGTCCAACTGCGGGGACGCGTGGACGCCGCACGCATGCGGGCGGCCGGACAGGCACTCCTGGACCGGCACGCCAATCTGCGCGTGGCCTTCGTGGCGGACGCCGACGGGGACCTGGTGCAGGCCGTGGTGGACGGGGTCGAACTGCCGTGGCGTGAGCTCGATCCGGGGGAATCGGGGGGAGCTGAGGAAGCGGGGGGTGCGGGGGGCTCGGTGGCCCGGGAGTTCCGCGCCGCCGAGCTGCGTGCGCCCTTCGACCTGCGCGTGCCGCCCCTGCTGCGGATGGCGCTCGTGCGGGTCGGCGCCGAGCGGTACGAGCTGGTCCTCACCGCCCACCATGTGCTGTTCGACGGGCGGTCGCTGCCCGTGCTGATCCGCGATCTGCTGCGCCTTTACGAAGCGGGCGGGGACGGCTCCGAGGTGCCCGCGGGGCCGGAGTTCCGTGACTTCGTGGTGTGGCTCTCGGGCCAGGACCGGGAGGCGGCCGCCCGGGTGTGGGCCGAGGAGTTGGCGGGGTTCGACGAGCCGACCCTGCTCGTCCCCGTCATCGCCCCTGCCGTCGCCCCCGTCAGCGGACCCGGCGCCGCGACGGTGGCGGACCCACGCACCGAAGCCGAAGCCGAAGCCGGAGCCGACGCCGAAGCCGACGCCGGAGCCGGAGCCGAAGCCGACGCCGAAGCCGACGCCGGAGCCGAAGCCGAAGCCGGAGCCGGAGCCGGAGCCGAAGCCGACGCCGACACCGGAGCCGAAGCCGACGCCGGAGCCGAAGCCGAAGCCGACACCGACACCGACACCGGAGCCGGAGCCGGAGCCGACGCCGGAGTCATCGACGTCCCCCTCCCTCCGCACACCCTCCGCGACCTCTCCCACCGTGCCGCCCGGTACGGCGTCCCCCTGGACACCCTCGTCCAGGCCGCCTGGGCCCTGCTGCTCGGCGGCCTCACCGGGCGGCAGGACGTGGTGTTCGGCGTGACCGTGCCGGGGCGCCCGGACGCGGTGCCCGGCGCGGACGCGATGGTCGGGCTCTTCGTCAACACGCTCCCCGTACGGGTACGACTCGCCCCCACGGACACCGTGGCCGACCTCCTGCACCGGATGCGGGACCGGCAGGCGGAACTCCTCGGCCACTACTGCGGCCTCGCCGACATCCATCGCGCGACTGGGTCGAGCGTTCTCTTCGACACGTTGGTGACGTCGGAGCCGTACGCGACCGACGCGGCGTACGCGACCGACGCGGCGTACGCGGCGGATCCGGCGTACGCGACCGACTCGGCGTACGCGGCGACCCACCCGGATACGGCGACCCACCCGGACGCGGGCGACACCCCCGACCCCGCCCCCGGCCTCACCCTCACCGGCATCCGCCCCGACGCCCGCACCCACTACCCCCTCACCCTCGCCGTCACCACCGGCCCCCGCCCCCGTCTCGCCCTCCAGTACCGCACGCACCTCGTCGGCCGGGCGGCGGCGGAAGGTGTCGCCGCGCGGCTCGCCCGGCTCGTCGAGCAGGTGGCCGCCGAGACCCCTGTGACCGTGGGCCGTCTCGATCTGCTCGCCCGCGCCGAGCGGCAGGCGCTCCTGTACGACTGCGACGACACCGCAGTGCCGGTCACCCGCGGCACGATTCCCGGGCTCTTCGCGGAGCGGGTCGCCGCCGTGCCCGACGTGGTGACGCTGGTGTGCGGCGACGAGTCGTTCACGTACCGCGAACTGGACGCCCGTGCGAACCGCCTCGCGCGGGAGCTGATCCGGCGTGGGGTGGGCACGGAGACCGTCGTGGCGGTGTCGCTGCCGCGCTCGCCGGACCTGGTCGTCGCGATGCTCGCGGTGATGAAGGCAGGGGGCGCCTATCTGCCGGTGGACTCCGCGTACCCGGCGGACCGGATCGCCTACATGCTGGCGGACTCCGGCGCCCTGCTCATCGTCGCGGACGCCGCGACCGCCGCGAGCCTGCCCGCGGGGACGGTGCCCGTGCTGCGCACGGACGCCCCGGCCGACCTCCCCGGCCCGGCCACCGACCCCGCGCCCCCCGACCACGCCCCCGTGACCGACGACGACCGCGGCGGCCGCCCCCTGTCCCTCGCGAACACCGCCTACGTGATCTACACGTCCGGTTCCACCGGCCGCCCCAAGGGCGTGGCCGTCACACACTTCGGTGTGGCCGACCTGGTGGCGACGCAACGGACGCGCCTTGGTCTGTCCGGTGCCCACCGAGTGCTCCAGTTCGCGTCACCGAGCTTCGACGTGTCGGTGTACGAGGTGTGCATGGCGCTGTTCACGGACGCCACGCTGGTAATCGCCCCGAGGGAGCGCCTCGCTCCGGGGCGGCCGCTGATCGAGACCGTCGCCGCGCAGCGGGTCACCCATGTCTTCCTGCCGCCCGCGGTCCTCGGGGCGCTGCCGCCCGGGTCGCTGCCGGGCGTGACCTCCCTCGCGGTGGGCGGGGACGCGGCGACGCCGGAGCTGGTGACCGGATGGGCGCGGGGCCGGGACCTGGTCAACGCCTACGGGCCGACGGAGACCACGGCGATCGTGACGTTCAGCGACCCGCTGACCGCCGACGGCCGCACCCCGCCCATCGGCCGCCCGATCGCGGGCACCCGCGTGTACGTCCTGGACGCCATGCTGCGGCCGGTGCCCGCCGGGGTCGCGGGCGAGCTGTACGTGGCCGGCGCGGCCCTGGCGCGCGGCTACCTCGGCCGCCCCGGCCTGACCGCGGGACGCTTCGTGGCCTGCCCCTACGGGGACAGGCCCGGCGAGCGCATGTACCGCACCGGCGACATCGTCACCTGGAACGCCGACGGCCACCTCGTGCACCACGGACGCGCCGACGACCAGGTCAAGATACGGGGCTTCCGCATCGAACCCGGCGAGGTGCAGGCGGTGCTGCGCGCACACACCGGGGTGGCGCAGGCCGTCGTCGTCAGCGACACCCGGGACGGCGACAGGCGCCTGGTGGGCTATGTGGTGCCGACGACGCCATCCGCGGACGGCGGCACCCCGCCCACCTCGGCCGAACTGCGTGCCTTCGTCGCCGAGCGGCTGCCCGAGTACATGGTGCCTTCGGTCGTCGTCACCCTCGACGAGGTGCCGCTGAGCCCGAACGGAAAGCTGGACCGGCGCGCCCTGCCCGCCCCCGACCTGGCTGCCACGACACCCTTCCGGGCACCGCGCACCCCGCAGGAGACGGCGCTCGCCGCCCTGTTCGCGGACGTACTGGGCGTCGGCGAGGTCGGCGTCGACGACAGCTTCTTCGACCTGGGCGGGCATTCGCTGCTCGTGACGCGCCTGGTGAACCGGGTGCGTGCCGAGCTGGGGGTGGAGGTTCCCGTACGGGTGGTGTTCGAGGCGGCGACGGTGGCCGGGCTCGCGGAGCGACTGGGGGCGGGGGCGCGCTCGTCGCGCCCGGCGCTGCGGGCGGCGGGGGCGCGCCCGGAGCGGGTGCCGCTGTCCTTCGCGCAGCGGCGACTGTGGTTCCTGCACCGGTACGAGGGCCCTTCGGCCACGTACAACCTCTCCTACGTGCTGCCCCTGAAGGGCAAGCTCGCGGCGGACGCCCTCGCGGCGGCGCTGCGGGACGTGGTGGTGCGGCACGAGAGCCTGCGGACGCTGTTCGTCGCGGACGGCGCCGGGGTGGCCGCGCAGATCGTCCTCGCTGCCGAGGACATCGCCCTGGACGTGCCGGTGCGGGACGTGGCACCGGACGCGGTGTCCGCCGAGGTGTCACGGGAGGTCGCCCACCCGTTCGACCTGTCGGTGGAGATACCGGTGCGGGCCTGTCTGCTGCGGTCCGCGCCGGACGAGCACGTACTGGTGCTCCTGATGCACCACATCGCCGCCGACGGCGAGTCGATGGGACCGCTGGCCCGCGACCTGGCCACGGCGTACGCGGCGCGCCTTCGGGGCGAGGCGCCGCGGTGGGACCGGCCGCTCGCGGTGCAGTACGCGGACTACGCGCTGTGGCAGCGCGAGCTGCTGGGGGACGAAGGGGACCCGGACAGTCTGCTCGCGGCACAGTTGGACTACTGGCGCGGGGAGTTGGCGGACGTCCCGCAGCCCTTGCGGCTGCCCCTGGACCGGCCGCGGCCGCCGGTGGCCGCGCACCGCGGTGACACGGTCGAGTTCGTCATCGAACCCCAACTCCTGGCCGCCGTCGAGGAGGTGGCGCGCGCCCAGGGGGCCACGGTGCCGATGGTGCTCCAGTCCGCGCTCGTGGTCCGTGGTGCGGCAGGTGCGGGGCAAGGCGGTGGCGGCGTACGACCATCAGGACGTGCCGTTCGAGCGCCTTGTGGAGTCCTTGAACCCGGAGCGGTCCACCGCCCACCACCCCCTGTTCCAGGTCATGTTCGGCTGGCGGACCACGGAACACGAGGCCTTCGAGGCGCCCGGGCTGCGGTCGGCCTTCGCGCTCGTCCCGACCAGGACCGCGAAGTTCGACCTCGTGTTCGCGCTCGCCGAGACGCCGGGGCGCGGGATCGTCGGCGGGGTCGAGTACACCACCGACCTGTTCGACCGCGGTACGGCGCGGGCACTCGCGGCGCGCTATGTACGGCTCGTGCGGCAGTTGGCGGCCGACCCGCGGCTGCGCGTCGACGAGGTGGACGTACTGGGGTCGGGGGAGCGGGACCGGATCCTTCGCGGCTTCAACGACACGCACGTGACGACGCCGGACCTGACGGTGCCCGCGCTCTTCGCACGCCGGGTCGCCAAGACGCCGGACGCGGTGGCGGTCGTGTGCGGCGAGGAGGAAGTGACGTACGCGGACCTTGACGCGCGGGCCGAACGCGTCGCCCGGCAGCTCGTGCGGCACGGCGCCCGCCCCGACGCGCTGGTGGGCGTCGCGCTGCCACGCTCGGCCGAACTGGTCGTCGGGCTCCTTGGCGTCCTCAAGGCGGGGGCGGGCTATGTGCCGATCGACCCGCGGTACCCGAGCGCCCGCGTCGGCCTCGTACTCGCCGACGCGGACCCGGTGTGCGTCCTGACCGACGCGGAGCACGCGCCGGTGCTTGCCGCGGGCGGGGCGCCACTGCTGCTCTTGGAGGAACTGGAGGCGGACCCGGGGGAGGGTGTGGACGTCGGGTGCGCGGCGGCGCTGTCGCCGCGGCAGCTCGCGTACGTCATGCACACCTCCGGCTCCACCGGCACCCCCAAGGGGGTCGGCGTCACCCACGCGGGAGTGGTGCGTCTCGCCCTGGACCGCTGTTTCGAGGGCGGCGGCCACGAGCGGGTCCTGATGCACTCGACGCAGGCCTTCGACGCGTCCACCTACGAGGTGTGGGTGCCCCTGCTCCGCGGCGGCACCGTCGTCGTGGCCCCGCCCGGCCCCCTGGACGCGGCGACCCTCGCCGACGTCGTGGCCGCGCACCGGGTGACCGGGCTCCTGGTCACCGCCGGACTCTTCCGGGTGGTGGCCGAGGACCTGCCCGAGGCGTTCGCCGGCGTCCGTGAGGTCTGGTCGGGCGGCGACGTGGTGCCCGCGGCGGCGGTGCGGCGGGTCCTCGCGGCCTGCCCGGGGATCTCCGTCGTCGACGTCTACGGCCCCACCGAGGCGACCGTGGCGGTGTCCGCGCACCCGATGCGCGAGGCGGCCGACGCCGGTGAGACCGTGCCGATCGGGCGCCCGCTGGACAGCACCCGCCTGTACGTCCTCGACGCGGCGCTGCGCCCGGTGCCGCCGCGGGTGCCCGGCGAGCTGTACATCGCCGGGGACCGCCTTGCCCGCGGCTACCTGGGCCGCCCGGCGCTGACCTCCGAGCGGTTCGTGGCCTGCCCTTACGGGGACAGGCCCGGCGAGCGCATGTACCGCACCGGCGACATCGTGGCGTGGACGCCGCAGGGCCGACTCGTCTACCAGGGCCGTGCGGACGCTCAGGTGAAGGTGCGCGGGTTCCGGATCGAGCCGGGTGAGGTGGAGGCCGCGCTGACGGCACACCCCGGTGTGGCGCAAACCGTGGTGGCCGCCCATGAGGAGCGCGGCGGCGGCAAGCAGCTCGTCGCGTACGTCGTCCCCGTCGCCGGGGGCGGCATCGCGGGCGTCGGCGACATCGACTTCGGCGTCGGCGTCTCGGCGCGGGAGCTGCGCAGGTTCGCCGCGGAGCGGCTGCCGGAGTTCATGGTCCCCGCGGCGTACGTGATGCTCGACCAACTGCCGCTGACACCGAGCGGGAAGCTTGACCGGTCGGCGCTGCCGCGGCCCGAGTTCGCCGCGGGCGCGTACCGGGCACCCGGGTCGCCCGCCGAGCAGGTCCTCGCCGACGTGTACGCCGAGGTGCTCGGCCTGGACCGGGTCGGCGTCGACGACGACTTCTTCGCGGCGGGCGGCGACAGCATCCGCTCCATCCAGGTGGTCTCCCGCGCCCGGGCGCACGGCGTCGAGGTCAGCCCACGCCAGATCTTCGAGCGCCGCACGGTCGCCGAGCTGGCCCGCACCGTGGACACCCCGAGGCCCACCGGCGCGGGCACGGCCCTGCGGGAGCTGGACGGCGGCGGTACGGGGGCGCTGCCCCTGACGCCCATCGCCCGCCACATACGCGGACGCGGCGGCAGCGCGGGACGGTTTTCCATGTCGATGCTGCTCGAACTGCCCGAGGGCATCGACAGGGCCGGGCTGCTCGCCACACTGAACGCGGTCGTCGACCGCCACGATGTGCTGCGGGCACGCCTGGTGAGCGGTGTCGGTGGCGGCGCGACCTCTGGCGGGACGGCCGGGGAAGGCCTGTTCGTCGGGGCGCCGGGCTCGGTGGACACCGCCGCGCTGCTGCACCGGGTGGAGTGCGGTGACCTCTGGGACGAGGCGTGGCTACGGGCCGCCGAGGCGGAACGGGACGCGGCGGCGGCCCGCCTCGACCCGGAGGCGGGGGTGATGGCGCAGTTCGTGTGGTTCGACGCGGGTGCGGGCGGGGGTGCCGCGGCTGGGGGACCGGCGGCGGCCGGGTCGGTCGCAGGGGCGGCGGCGGGCGAACCGGTGACGGGCAGCGCTGCGGCTGCGGGTGCTGCGGCAGCGAGTGCGGGTGCGGCGGCGGCAGGGGGTGTGGCGGCGCAGTGGTCGGCGGCGACGGGCGCGACAGCGGCGGCCGGTGCGGCGGCGGGGGACGCAGGGTGTGGTGAAGGCGGTGTGCGGGCGGGGCGGTTGCTTGTGGTGGTGCATCATCTCGTGGTCGACGGGGTGTCCTGGCGCATCCTGCTGCCGGACCTCGCCGCGGCGTGGGCCCACGTGCGCGCGGGCCGGACGCCGGAGCTGCCCGCGGTGGGCACGTCCTTCCGGCGGTGGACGCACGCCCTCGTCGCGGAGGCGGCCTCGGACCGCAGGGTGGCCGAGCTGCCGCGGTGGCTGGCGATCGTGGAAGGACCGGACCCCGTCATCGGCACCCGGCGCCTCGACCCCGCGGTCGACGTCCGGTCCACCGTGGACACCGTGCGCCTGCGGCTGCCCGCGCAGATCACCGAGGCCCTGCTCACGGCGGTGCCCGCGGCCTACCGCTGCGGGGTCAACGACGGGCTCCTGGCCGGGCTCGCCCTGGCGGTCGCCCGCCTGCGCGGGGCCCGCGGCGTCGACGAGCCCGCACTCCTGGTCGGCCTCGAAGGGCACGGGCGCGAGGAAGCCGCCGTCCCCGGCGCGGACCTGTCGCGCACGGTGGGCTGGTTCACCAGCATGTTCCCGGTCCGCCTGGACGTGAGCGGATGCGACATCGAGGAGGCCTTCGCCGGGGGTGCCGCGGCGGGCGGCGCCGTCAAGGCCGTCAAGGAACAACTGCGCGCCGTGCCCGACGGCGGCATCGGCTACGGCCTGCTGCGTGAGCTGAACCCCTACACCGCCGCCGCCCTGCGCCCGTACGCCACCGGCCAGATCGGCTTCAACTACCTGGGCCGCTTCGCCGCCACCGACATGCCGGAACACTTGCGGGGCCTCGGCTTCGGCCAGGTGCGGGGCGTGCGCTGGCCGCTCGCCGAGATGGACCCCGGCATGCCCGCCCTCGCCGCGGTGCAGATCAACTCGATGGTCGTCGACACCGGGGAAGGCCCCTGCCTGGAAGCGGAGTTCGAGTTCGCCACGGGCGCCGTCCCCCGCGCGCGGGTGCGGGAACTCGCGGACCTGTGGGCCGCCGCCCTCGACGGTCTCGCCCGGCACACCGACGCCCCGGACGCGGGCGGGCTGACCCCCTCGGACGTGCCGCTGGTGCCGGTGGGCCAGCGGGAGATCGACGCGTGGGAGCGCCGCTACCCGGGGCTCGCCGAGGTGTGGCCGCTCACCGCACTCCAGTCGGGCCTGCTGTTCCACGCCATGCTGTCCGACGGTGAACCGGACGCCTACCACGTCCAGTTCGTCCTTCATCTGCGCGGCCCGGTGGACGCCACCCGGATGCGGGCGGCCGGGCAGGCACTCCTGGACCGGCACGCCAACCTGCGGACCGCCTTCGTGCCGGGGGCCGAAGGGGACCCGGTGCAGGTGGTGGTCGCCGGGGTGCGGCTGCCGTGGCGCGACCTCGACCTCACGCAGACACCGGAAGCGTTCGAGGCGCTGGTCGCCGACGATCTGCGGCACCCCTTCGACCCGGCGGAGCCACCCCTGCTGCGGATGGCGCTCGCGCGGCTCGCCGCCGACCGCCACGAGTTGGTGCTCACCGCCCACCACCTGCTGTTCGACGGCTGGTCACTGCCGCTGCTCGTGCAGGACCTGATGCGGCTCTACGGCACGGGCGGGGACGCGTCGGCGCTGCCGAGGGTGCCCGAGTACCGGGACTTCCTGGTGTGGCTCTCCGCGCAGGACCGGGAGGCGGCGGCCCGCGCCTGGGCCGGGGAGCTGGCGGGCGTGACCGAACCGACGCTGCTCGCCCCGGCCGTCCCCGCGACGACACCGCCGCGGCCGGAGTCGCGGCCTCAGCCCCAGTTGGAGTCACCGCCGGAGTCACCGCCGGAGTCACCGCAGGAGTCGCAGTCGGAGCCGGACCCCCAGGGCTTCGGTCAGGTCGAGGTGCCGCTCCCCGCGGACGTGGCCCACGAACTGTCCCGGCGCGCCGCCGAGTTGGGGGTCACCCTGAACACCGTGGTGCAGGGCGCCTGGGCGCTGCTGCTCGGGGCGCTCACCGGGCGCCAGGACGTGGTGTTCGGCGCGACGGTCTCGGGCCGCCCGGCCGCGGTGCCCGACGTGGACGCGATGACCGGCATGTTCATCAACACCCTTCCCGTACGGGTACGTTGTGCGCCCGCCGACAGCCTCACCGAGGTCCTCACCACGCTCCAGGACCGCCAGGCGGCCCTCCTCGACCATCACCACCACGGCCTGACCGAGATCCACCGCGCCACCGGCACGGGCGTCCTGTTCGACACCCTCGTCGCCTTCGAGTCCTACCCGGTGGACCGCGCCGGTCTGGGCGAGGCCGGTGCCGCCGCGGGCATCGAGGTCACCGGCATCCGCCCCCTTTCGGGCTCGCACTACCCGCTGACCGTGATGGCCGCGGCCGACCCCCATCTGCGGGTGACGCTGCAACACCAGCGGAACGTACTCGACCGCGGCACGACACAAGTGATCGCCGACCGGTTCCTGCGGATACTCGGCCGGCTCGCCGCGGACCCGGGGCTCCTGGTCGGCCGCGTGGACGTGCTGGGCCCCGGCGAGCGCGAGGCGGTGCTGCGGGGCGGTGTCGACGCGACGGCACCGACGGCGGCGGGTCCCGGGGTGACCGTGGGTGAGCTGTTCGCGCGGCGGGTGGCGGAGGCTCCGGACGCGGTGGCCGTGGTGTGCGGGGAACAGCGGTTCACGTACGCGGAGCTGGATGCCCGGGCGGAACGGCTCGCGGTCGAGCTCGTCGGGCGTGGGGTGGGTCCGGAGAGCGTGGTGGCCGTGGTGCTGCCGCGCACGGCGGACCTGGTGGCGGCCCTGCTGGGC
>NZ_JOAP01000026.1 GCF_000720475.1 Streptomyces aureocirculatus | reverse complement strand
GACGAGTACTTGCAGCAGTACCGGGGCGAGCACGACATCCGCTCCACCTGGCAGGCCCGCGAACGCATCGTCGTCGGCCTCACCGGCGGACCCGAGGGCAGGGCCCTGCTGCGCCGAGCCGCCAGGCTCGCCGAGAAGGGCGCGGGCGGTGAGGTGCTCGCCGTGTACGTCGCCCGCAGCGACGGCCTCACCGCGGCATCGCCGAAGGAACTCGCCGTCCAGCGCACCCTGGTGGAGGACCTCGGCGGCTCCTTCCACCAGGTGGTCGGTGAGGACGTCACGGCGGCGCTGCTCGCGTTCGCCCGCGGTGTCAACGCCACGCAGATAGTCCTCGGCGTCTCCCGGCGCCGGAACTGGCAGTACGTCTTCGGCCCCGGCGTCAGCGCCACCGTCGCCCGCGAGTCGGGACCCGACCTCGACGTCCACCTGGTCACCCACGAGGAGGCGGGCAAGGGCCGCGGCCTCGGACATCCGCCGCGCGCCGCCCGGCTCGGGCGCAGCCGGATCATCTGGGGCTGGCTCGTCGGCATGGTCGGACCCGTGCTGCTCGCCCTGCTCCTGCGGGGGGTGGCGCCCGAGCTAGGGCTCGCCAACGACATGCTGCTCTTCCTGTCGCTCACCGTGGCGGCGGCGCTGCTCGGCGGTCTCTTCCCCGCGCTCGCGTCGGCGGCGTTCGGCTCCCTGCTCATCAACTACTACTTCACCCAGCCCGTCCACAAGGTCCTCATCTCCAACCCGCGGCACATCCTCGCCCTGGTGATCTTCGTCGGGGTCGCCGTGTCCGTGGCGTCCGTGGTGGACCTGGCGGCGCGCCGCACCCACCAGGCGGCCCGGCTGCGGGCCGAGTCGGAGATCCTGTCCCATCTGGCGGGCAGTGTGCTGCGCGGCGAGAACAGCCTGGAGTCGCTCCTGGAGTCCGTGCGGGAGACCTTCGCCATGGAGTCCGTGGCCCTCCTCGAACGCGACGGGGACCTCGCCCCGTGGGCCTGCGTGGGCAGCGCGGGCACCCGACCGCACGTCGGCCGCCCCGAGGAGGCCGACGTCGACATGCCCATCGGCGACCACATGGCGCTCGCGCTCACCGGGCGCGTCCTGCCCGCGGAGGACCGGCGCGTCCTCGGGGCGTTCGCCGCGCAGGCCGCCGTCGTCGTGGACCGCGGGCGCCTGCAGTCCGAGGCGGGCCAGGCGCGGGCGCTCGCCGAGGGCAACCGCATCCGCACCGCCCTGCTCGCCGCCGTCAGCCACGACCTGCGCACCCCCCTCGCCGGCATCAAGGCGTCCGTCTCCAGCCTGCGCTCCGACGACGTCGAATGGTCCGAGGAGGACCGGGCCGAGCTGCTCGCCGCCATCGAGGCCGGCGCCGACCGCCTCGACCATCTCGTCGGCAACCTCCTCGACATGTCCCGCCTGCAGACGGACACCGTCACACCCCTCGTCCGCGAGATCGACCTCGACGAGGTCGTGCCGCTCGCCCTCGAAGGCATCACGGGACCGTCGGACAACGTCGTCCTCGACATCCCCGAGGACCTGCCGATGGTCGCCGCCGACAAGGGGCTCCTGGAGCGCGCCGTCGCCAACGTCATAGAGAACGCCCTGAAGTACAGCCCCGCCGACCGACCCGTCCTCGTCGCCGCGAGCACCATGGCCGACCAGGTGCAACTACGGGTCGTGGACCGCGGCCCCGGGGTCCCCGACGACGCCAAGGAACGCATCTTCGAACCCTTCCAGCGCCTCGGCGACGCCCCGCGCGGAGCCGGGGTGGGCCTCGGCCTCGCGGTCGCCCGCGGCTTCACCGAGTCCATCGGCGGCACGCTCACCGCGGAGGACACCCCCGGCGGCGGCCTGACCATGGTCCTCGCGCTGCGCCGGGTCCCCGAGCGCCCCCAGATCAGCCCTGACGTGCCGACGGTCACCACGGTCTGACCCCCTCGGGGCGTGGCGGCGCCGCCCTCAGCCGAGCCGTAGGACGACCTTCTGGGTGGCGCCCTTCGTGGGGGCGAGGTCGGCGAACGTGAGCGTCAAGGACGTGCCCGTGGTGGCGGACGTGACGGTGGCGGGCTTCGTGGTGACCGCGGCGACCGGGCGGTCCCAGGTCACCGTGAGGCCCGCGCGCGCCGCGCGGGTCGGGTCGCTGACGCACACCACCGCCGTCCCGTCGTACCGCTCGGCGGCCAGCACGGCGCAGGCGGCGCTCGCGGTGAGCGCCCCGGCGGTGCCACCGGACCAGAAGGTCACCCCGGTGAAGCCGAGCGAGGGCACGCTGACGCCCTGCCGCGTACCGGAGTTGGCGAGTATCCGCAGCCATCCGGTGGCCGCCGCGCGCTGTGCGGTACGGGCCGCGCTCGCGCCCGGCAGCAGCAGACAGGCGTACCCGGCGTCGGTGGGGTCGATGCCATGGTCGACGTACAGCGTGAGGTAGGTGCGGGTCAGCGGCGTGGTGGCGCCGCCCTTGTTGATGTCGCTCCACCTGCCGGTGCGCTGCTCGCGCAGGGCCCGGACCGTCGCGCCGCCGGGGAAGACATAGCCAGTCCGCGCAGATGCTGCCCGACGACCGCCCGACGGCCGTCGGTGGTGCCGCCCACCCAGCTCACCTCGGGCCGCGCCGCGCCCCAGTCGCCGCCCGCCGCGTCGGCGAGCTTCTCGCGGGACGCCGTGATGCCCGGCAGCCGGTACGGGTCGACGGTGGGCCAGAAGGCGTCGCTGGGCCCAGCCTCAACGCGCGGAACGGCCGGACCGACGGGAACGCACGGAACGGCTGGACCGGCCGGAACGGAAGGCACTCACTAGGCTGTGCCGGTGTTCACCTCCCAGGGCCCCTCGCTCCGCGAACTGACCGTGCAGGCGCTGTCCTCCACCGAGCACGGCTACGACCTGCTGGCACCCAAGTTCGACCACACGCCGTTCCGTACGCCCGAGCGCATCCTCGACGCGTGCGCCGCGGCCCTGCGCCCCCTCGGCCCGTTCACGGCGGGGCTCGACGTGTGCTGCGGCACCGGAGCGGGCGTGGCGCTCCTGCGGCGGATGTGCCGCGAGCAGGTGACGGGCGTCGACTTCAGCACCGGGATGCTGGCCGCGGCGCGGACGGCGCTCGCACCGGCCGCGGGGGAGGGGGCGCGGGGCCCGGCGCTGCACTGGGTGCGGGCGGACGCCCGTGCGCTGCCGTTCCGGGCGGGCTTCGACGTGGCCGTCAGCTTCGGGGCTTTCGGGCACTTCCTGCCCGCCGAGCGGCCGGGTCTGTTCGCCGAGGTGTACGAGGCGCTGCGCCCCGGCGGTCTGTTCGCCTTTCCCATCGGCGCTCCGCAGTCGCTGACGTCGCCCTGGTACTGGGCCATGCTCGGCTTCGACCTGACGATGAGGGCCCGCAACCTGCTGTGGCGGCCGCCGTTCGTCATGTACTACCGCACGTTTCCGCTCGCCGGGGTGCGGGCCGACCTGGAGCGCGCCGGGTTCGCCGTGGAACTGCTGCCCCTGGAGGAGTTCGGCCGCCGTGACGACGGCAGCCCGCGCTGGCGCATGGTGGTGGCCCGCAAGGCGTGACACGACCCGCGCTCGGGCCCGCGCTCAGGTCCGTGCGGTGCCGAACGCCCTCCGGTACGCCTGCGGGCTGACCCCGGCGACCCGCTTGAAGCGGTCGCGGAACGCCGTCGGCGAGCCGAAGCCGACCTGCGCGGCGATGCGTTCCACCGGGTGCCCGGTGGTCTCCAGGAGGTGCTGGGCCCGGCGGACCCGGGCCCGGTGGAGCCACTGGAGCGGTGTCGTACCGGTCTGCTCGCGGAAGCGGCGCAACAGCGTGCGGGTGCTGAGCCCCGCGTGCCCGGCGATGTCGTCGAGGGTGAGATCGCGGGCCGCGTTCTCGTCCAGCCAGGCGAGGAGGGGTTCGAACTCGGCGCCGCGCGGGACGGCCGGGGGCAGGTTGCCGATGAACTGGGCCTGGCCGCCCTCGCGTTCCAGCGGTACGACGGACGCGCGCGCTGCCTCGGCGGCGACCAGCGAGCCGTAGTCGCGTCGGATCATGTGCAGGCACAGGTCGAGTCCGGCGGCGGCGCCGGCGGACGTGAGGATCTGGCCGTTGTCCACGTACAGGACGTCCGGGTCGACGGTCACCTCCGGACAGACCTCGGCGAGCAGTCCCGCCGCGTACCAGTGCGTGGTGGCCCGCAAACCCTTGAGCAGCCCGGCCCTGGCGAGGACGAAGGTGCCGACGCAGATCGAGGCGATCCGGGTGCCCGCGTCGGCCGCCGCCCGCAGCGCGTCGATGACGTCGTCGCGCACCGGCGCCGAGGGGTCGTGGACGCCCGGCACGATCACCGTGTCCGCGTCCGTGAGCCCGCTCAGGTCGTACGGGGCCCGCAGTGTGAAGGTGCGCGCGTCGACCTCGGGCTCGGGGGCGCAGACCCGTATCCGGTAGCCCTCCCGGCCGCCGGGCAACTGGGTGCGGGCGAAGACGTCGATGGGCATGGCCAGGTCGGAGGGAATGACGTCGTCCAGGGCGAGAACCGCGACCGTGTGCATGGCGGAAACGTACGACACCGCCGACGTTCCGCCAAGCCTTGGCCGCCGCCCCGGACACCCGCACACCAGGCGATTCGGCTCACCCGGGCAGGGTGGCGAGATCCCGTTGAAGCCTGTCATTCCTGCCACTGTCGGAGGGCGTCGCGTGCTCGCTAGCTTCGGTGAAGCCCGGCCCCACGCCGGACACCCGGCACCCCTCGCCCCCCTCGACCCCCGCTTCGAACACCCTCTTGGAACGGAACGGAACGCGCATGCACGTACAGGCAGTCCTCTTCGACGGATTCGACCCCCTTGACGTCCTCGGCCCGCTGGAGGTCCTGCACGCCGGGGGCATGGCGACGGCCGGTGCGATCACCGTCGAACTGGTCTCGGCGGAGGGGCCGCGCGACGTGCCCAGCGGCCTGGAACTCGTCACCCTCAAGGCCACGGCGAAGCTCGACCCGGAACGCGAGGGGCTGATCCTGCTGCCGGGCGCCGCCGGGGCCACGGAGCAGCGCGACCCCGCGGACGACAGCATTCCGTCCCGCCTCGCCCGCACCCGGAGCACCGCGCTGCCCGCTCTCCTCGCGGCCGCCATGGCCCGCCCCGGGCTGCTCATGACGACGGTGTGCGGCGGCTCCCTGATCCTGGCGATGTCCGGCCTCGCCAAGGGGCGGCACCTCACCGGTCACCACGGGTCGCTCGACGCCCTGCGGGCACTCGGGGCGGTCCCCGTACGGGCCCGCGTCGTCGACGACGGCGACCTGGTCACCGGGGCGGGGGTGACCTCGGGCCTCGACCTCGGCCTGTACCTTCTGGAACGCGAGTTCGGGCCGAGGGTCGCGCACGCCGTCGAGGAGCTGTTCGCGCACGAGCGGCGCGGGGTGGTGTGGAGCGCCGCGGGGGCCGAGCCCGCCCCGATCTGACGAAGCCGCGCCCCGCCGAAGCCGGGCCCCGCCGAAGCCGGGCCCCGCCGAAGCCGGGCCCCGCCGAAGCCGGGCCCCGCCGAAGCCGGGCCCCGCCGAAGCTGGGCCCGCCGAAGCCGAGCCCCGCCGAAGCTGGGCCCGCCGAAGCCGCGCCCCGCCGAAGCCGCGCCCCGCCGAAGCCGCGCCCCGCCGAAGCCGGGCCCCGCCGAAGACCCGCCCCCGAAGTCGAACCGAGAGCCCTCCCATGTCGAAGCTGTTTCTGATCCTGCACGTCCTCGCGGCCATCCTGGCCGTCGGCCCGGTCGCCGTCGCCGCCAGCATCTTTCCGCGGGTGCTGCGTGCGGCACTCGCCGCCCCGGGCGCCGCCGCCCCTGTCACCACGCTGCGTACGCTGCACCGCATCTGCCGCGTGTACGCGGGGGCCGGCATCGCCGTGGTGGTCTTCGGCTTCGCCACGGCGAGCAGCCTCGGCGTGCTCGGCAGCCCCTGGCTGATCACCTCCATCGTGCTCACGTTCGTCGCGGCGGTGGTCCTGATCGTCCTTGTGCTGCCCCGGCAGGAGCAGGCGCTCGACGCGGTGGGCGGGGCGGAGGCCGCTCCCACCGGTGCGGGCGGGCCGGGCGGGGCGCACGCAGCCTCCGGCGAGTCGGGCGGGGCGCAAGGGAGCTCCGGTGAGTCCGGCGGGGCGCACGGGACCTCGGGCGCGGGCACCGTGACTCTCGACGCCCGCGCGAGTGCTCAACTTGCCATGTACACCGGCATCTTCAACCTCCTGTGGGCCACCGTCACCATTCTGATGATCGTCAGGCCAGGCTCGACGACCGGCGCCTGACCTCCGGGCCCGTCCCGCTCACGCCAGGAGCTCCTGCCGGTCGGCCCGTACGGGATGGGCGAATCCGGCGCCCGCGGCCCACCGTGCCAGCTCGCTCACCGCGACGTCGGTGAGGCGCTCCCACTCGTTGCCCTGGGAGCCCGCGAGGTGCGGGGTGAGCAGGGCGCCCGGGCAGTCCCACAACGGGTGGTCCGGCGGCAGGACTTCGGGCTCCGTGACGTCGAGCACCGCCCGGATCCGTCCCGCCGCCACCGCTTCGGTCAGCGCGTCCTGGTCGACCAGGGCTCCGCGGGCGGTGTTGACGAGCACGGCGCCGCGGGGCATCGCGGCCAGCAGCGCCCGGTCGACGAGCCCGCGGGTGGCGGGCAGCAGGGGAGTGTGGACGCTCACGACATCACTGTGCTCGAACAGCTCCCGGAGGCCCACCGCCCGTACGCCGAGGGCCGCGGCCTCCTCCTCGGTCACGTACGGATCGTGCAGCAGCACCCGGAAGTCGTACGGACGCAGCAGTTCCACCACCCGCCGCCCGATGTGCGAGGCCGACAGGAGGCCCACGGTGCGGCCGTGGTTGCCGATCGAGCGCGGGGTGTCCAGCGGGTCGTCGCGGTGGCGGGCGGCCTTGAAGGCGCGCGCCCGTTCCAGGACCTGCTTGCCGGTGAGGAGGATCATCGCGACGGTGTACTCGGCGACGGGCAGCGCGTTCGCCGCGGCCGCGGACGACACCTCGATGCCCCGCTCCCAGCACGCCCGCGTGACATGGCCGCGTACGGAGCCCGCGGTGTGCACGACGGCCCGCAGCCTCGGGGCCGCGGCCAGCGCGGCCTCGTCGAGCGGCGGGCAGCCCCAGCCCGTGACAAGCACCTCGGCCCGGCCGAGCACGGCACGGGCCCGGGCACCGGTGAAGTCGTCGAGGACGGGTGGGCCCTGAAGCTCGCACACCTCCGCGAGCGCGGTGAGCACATCGGGGCCGAGCAGGGCCGCCGCGGCGCCCGGCGACATGGCGAGGGCGGTGTTCGGCCGACGGCCCGGGGGCGGTGGATTACGCATGCGGGACAGGAACTCCTCACTTCTGCCGGGACGCCCGGCGACACCGGACCCGTACGAGTCTCACCCGCTCGGACGGCTTTCGCACGCGACCCGCACCGGTGCGGCGGCTTGCGTACGTGACTCGCCGCGGTGGGGCGGCCGTCCTACGTGACTCGCCGCGGTGGGGCGGGCGTCGTACGTGCCCCGCACGAGCGGGGCGGCGTGCGTACGTGACCGTCGGCGGTGGGGCGGCTGTCGTGCGTGACTTGCAGCGGTGGGGCGGGCGTCGTACGTGCCCCGCACGAGCGGGGTGGCTTGCGTGCGTGACGCTCGGCGGCGGGGCGGCGTGCCTACGTGACCCTCGGCGGCGGGGCGGCCGTCGTGCGTGACTCGCAGCGGTGGGTCGGGCGTCGTACGTGACCCGCACGAGCGGGGCGGCGTGCGTGCGTGACGCTCGGCGGCGGGGCGGCCGTCGTGCGTGACTCGCAGCGGTGGGTCGGGCGTCGTACGTGACCCGCACGAGTGGGGCGGCGTGCGTGCGTGACGCTCGGCGGCGGGGCGGCCGTCGTGCGTGACTCGCCGCGGTGGGTCGGGCGTCGTACATGCCCCGCACGAGTGGGGCGGCGTGCGTACGTGTCCCTCGGCGGCGGGGCGGCTGTCGTGCGTGACCCGACCCCGCGGGACCGCTTACGCACGTGCCCGCACCGGCCGCGCGGTCTTCGCACGTGTCACGTACCAATGGGGCGCGATTCTCTGGAACTTGAGGCTCCGGGGAGGTGTGGACGCGGTGGGCAGGGGCACGCGGCTGAGTACGGTGACGATCGCTTCGACCGACAGCGCCTCCACGGACGAGAGGGGCACATGATGACCGAACGGTCCCGGATTCCGCGCGGCACCCGCCCGCGTTCCCTTCTCGCCGCCCTGGTCGCCACGGGCACCCTGGTGCTCGGCGCGTGCGGCGGTGACGGCGACGACGAGGGCAAGTCCCCGCCGACCCCCGCGCCGGCGGACGCGGCGAGCACGGCGAGCGACCCGGGCACCGACCCCGCGTCCGCACCCGGCACCCCGGAACCCGCCGACACGCCCCCGGCGAAGAGCACGGCTCCGCCCACCGGCCGGACCGCGCCCCCGACATCGGCCCCCGCCCGGCCCCCGGCGCAGCGGCCCGCCGCCACGCCCCGCTGCACCACCGACCACCTCGCCCTCTCCCTCGGCCGCATCGACGCGGGAGCAGGCAACCGGTACGCCCCGCTCGTCTTCACCAACACCGGCACCACGACGTGCGCGCTGCGCGGCTATCCAGGGGTCTCCCTGCTCGACGCGTCGGGCGACCGCGTCGGCCACCCCGCGAAGCGCTCGGGGAGCATGCTGCCGGCGGTGAAACTCGCCCCGGGCAAGCACGCGTACGCGGCCCTGCACACCATCGCGCCGGGACTCACGGACAAGCCGTGCTGGCCGAGGGCGCAGCGCGTGAACGTCTATCCGCCGGGGTCGAAGGCGGCGTTGCGCGCGCCGGCCAGGTCCTTCGAGGTGTGCGGTGACACCTTCGACGTGAGCGCGGTGGCTCCCGGCAAGCACCCCTGACGCCGAAAGCACCCCTGACGCCGAAAGCACCCCTGACGCCGAGCGGGGCGTATCATCACCCCGTACCGCATCGCATGGCGGCCTCCCGCAGCATCCAAGTCCCGACCGGAGGTCCCCTCATGTCCGCGCTCAAGGTGCCCGCGCTCAAGGTGCGCCCGTTCCACCGCGACGACCGCGAGCAGCTCACCGAGTTGGTGAACAGCCATGTCGCCGCCGTCGTACCCGGCGTCTCCGTCTCCGTCAACACCGTCCTCAACGGCCTGTCACGCCGACCCGACGAGTTCATCGTCGACCCCTGGGTGGCCGAGCGCGTCACGCTCGTCGCCGAGCAGCGCGCGTTCGTCGTGGCCGCCGCGCATCTGCTGCGCTACCGCCCGGACGCCGACGTCGGCCCCGGCTTCCGCGACCTCGGCATGCTCGACTGGTTCGTCTGCCATCCGCAGGCGTCCTTCTGGCCGGACGCCGACGAGGCAGCGGACCTGCTCATGGGCGCCTGCCTCGCCCAGCTCTCCCGCTGGGGCGTGCGCGCCCGCGCCGCCGACGGAGCGCTGCCCGCCCCTGCCGTCTACGGGCTGCCGCGTTCGTGGCCGCACGTCCGCGCCATCTACGAACGCGCCGGGTTCCGGCACACCGGCCACACCGAGGTGATCCTCATCGCCGCCGTCTCCGCCCTGCGTCCGAGCAGCCCGCCGCTGCCCGGGCTCGCCGTGCGCCGCACCCTCGGCGAGTGCGGCACGCGTCTGACCGCCCACCTCGACGGCCGCGACCTGGGCTTCATCGAGGTGGACACCGCTCTCGGCCGTCCCGAACGGCAGGCCCGCAACGGCACGTTGGCCGACGTCGGCAACTTCCACACCGAGCCGGGCCACGGCGTCGACGGCCTGGAGGCCTGGCTCCTCGGTGAGGCCGCCGAGTGGCTGCGCCTCGCCGGGGCGGACCGGGTGCTCGCCTATGAGACGTCCGACGACATCGAGGCGCTCACACGCCTCACGGCGCTCGGGTTCAGGGAACTGGTGCGGACGGACCGGGGGTGGGAGCACGAGGCATAGCGCGGCCCCGGTGGCCGCCGCGCCCCAGCAGGTGCCCCGGCGCAAGACGCCAGGGGTCAGCTCCGCAAAGCACCGGCCCAGGTCGTCTCGTAGTACTTCACACGGGCGTCCTCCCCGGTGAACCGCATCCCTGCCGCCGTCATGACGTGCTGCGAGGCGACGTTGCCGTGGTCCGCGTCCCCGCGCACGCAGGTGACTCCGCGCTGCCGGGCGAGGTCGAGGAGGGCACGCAGGGCCTCGGCGGCATAACCGTGGCCGCGCGCCGCCTCCACCAGGCCGTAGCCGACGGTGACTGTGCCGTCCTCGTCCGGCGGGCGGTTGAAGCCGAGGCTGCCGATGACCAGGCCGTCGGCACGGCGGACCACCTCGTAGTCGCCGAAGGGCTGCGGATCGCCCGTGCGCGCGCAGTGGCCGAGGTAGTCGGTCGCCGATTCGACGTCGCCGTCGGTGGGATAGCCGGGCGCCCACCGGTCGTCGGCGGCGGGGGCGCGCCCGACGACACGTGTGGCGGTCTCCTGCGTCATGGGGCGGAGCAGCAGGCGTGCGGTCACAAGGTTCTCCATGACGGGTGGCGTATCACGCGGGCGAGCCCTGGCGCATGCCGTTTATGCCGGGGGACCTGCCGGGGAGGCCCGCGCTCGCGCCGCGGCACAGCAGGACGGGCCGTTCGTGGCGGAGCACTGCCCGCCTGCGCCGCGATATCGACGAGCCGTGCGGTCCCGCACGGGACGGTACAGGCAGGCGCAGCCGCCGCCCACCTCCTGTTGCGCAAGCTTGCAGCAAGCTCCTACCCCCCCTCGCGGCCCTGGCCATCCGCCATTCCCAGGACACGCGACGGTAACGATCAGCGTCCCTTGCGGCACCTCTTGCAGAAATTTCCCGCAAGGTCTTTCGAGACGTTTTCAAGCCTGTTACGTTCCTGCCAACCCGGAGCCGCCTCGAGTGCGGCCGGCAGGAGGCACCTCTTCGTCTCTCGTCATTCCGGGTCATTCCGGGACCAGTTGAAGGAGTTCACGATGCGGCGTGGCATAGCGGCCACCGCACTGGTCGCAGCCCTGGCGATGACAGCGGCAGCGTGCGGCGGCGACGACGGTGACGGCGGCAAGAAGAGCGGCGGCAAGCTCTCCGGGACCGTCACCTTCTGGGACACCTCGAACGACGCCGAGAAGGACACGTACGAGAAGCTGGCCAAGGGCTTCGAGAAGCTCCACCCGGGCGTCGAGGTCAAGTACGTCAGCGTGCCGTTCGGCGAGGCCAACGCCAAGTTCAAGAACGCCGCGGGCGGCAACTCCGGTGCCCCAGACGTGATGCGCACCGAGGTCGCCTGGGTCGCCGACTTCGCGAACCTCGGTTACCTCGCGCCGCTTGAGGGGACGGCCGCGCTCGACAAGCCGGACGACTTCCTGCCGCAGGCCGCCGCGAGCACCAAGTTCAAGGGCAAGACGTACGCGGTGCCGCAGACCATCGACACGCTCGGGCTCTTCTACAACAAGAAGATGCTCAAGGACGCGGGCGTCGCGGTCCCCAAGACCTTCGACGAGGTCGAGTCCGCCGCCAAGAAGGTCAAGTCGAAGTCCGGCAAAACCGGTCTCTACCTGCGCGGCGACGACCCGTACTTCTACCTCCCCTACCTCTACGGAGAGGGCGGTGACCTCCTCGACACCAAGAAGAAGGAGATCACCGTCGACGACGCCGAGGGTGTCGCCGCCTTCGAGGTGATGAAGGGCCTGCTCGACTCCAAGGCGGCCGTCACCGACGCGAGCGACGGTTACAACAACCAGCTCAACGCTTTCAAGGACGGCGACGTCGCGATGGTCATCGACGGCCCCTGGTCCATCGAGGGCGCCCTCCAGGGCAAGCGCGCGGCAGGCAAGGCCAACCTCGGCGTCGCGCCGGTCCCCGGGGGCAGCGCCCGCCAGGCGTCGCCGCAGGGCGGCTGGAACCTCGCCGCGTACGCGGGCTCCAAGAACCTCGACGCCTCCTACGAGTTCATCAAGTACATGAGCTCGGCGAAGGTGCAGCAGCAGACCACCGAGAAGCTCAGCCTGCTGCCCACCCGCGCCTCCGTCTACGACGTCAAGTCCGTCAAGGGCAACCAGATGGTCCAGTTCTTCAAGCCCGCCGTCGACAAGTCGGTGCAGCGCCCGTGGATCCCCGAGGCCAACTCCCTCTTCGAGCCGATCCGGCTCCAGATGGGGAAGGTGCTCAGCGGCCGCACGTCCCCCAAGGACGGCGCCGACAGCATCGGTGACGCCTACGGCAAGCTCCTGAAGGACTACAAGTAGGTATGGCAGTCGACAGCGGCCACTCCGTGGTGAAGGCCGTGGACGCCGAGCGCGTCCACGGCCGGGACCGGCGGACCGGCAAAGCCCCCAAGAACCCCGGTCGCCTGCGCAGGGCACTCAGCACCCACTGGTACGCCTGGGCGATGGTCGCCCCGGTGGTCGCCGTCATCGGCGTGATCGTCGGCTATCCGCTGCTGCGCGGTGTGTATCTGTCGACGACGGACGCCAACGAGGCGAACGTCGAGCGCACCATCGGCGTCAACCACATCCCGGCGACCTACGAGTCGGTGGGCCTGGACAACTACCGGGCCATCCTCGACGACGGCGTCTTCTGGGACCGGCTGGCCTGGACCGTCGTCTGGACGGTCTCCTGCGTCGGGCTTTCGTTCGTCCTCGGCCTCGTCCTGGCGAACATGCTCAACCGCAAGCTGAAGGGGCGCTCCTGCTACCGGATGGCGCTCATCCTGCCCTGGGCGGTGCCCGCCTTCGTCTCCGTCTTCACCTGGCGGCTGCTGTTCAACGAGAAGAAGGGCGTCCTCAACGCGATCCTCGCCGGGGGCGGCATCGACGCGATCCCGTGGCTGAACGACCCCACGTGGGCGAAGATCTCCGTGATCACCGTCAACGTCTGGCTGGGCGTACCGTTCATGCTGGTCGCCATGCTCGGCGGCCTGCAGTCCATCCCGGGCGAACTGTACGAGGCCGCGGAGATGGACGGCGCGAGCGCCTGGCAGCGCTTCCGGCACATCACCCTGCCCGGCCTGCGCACGGTGAGCAGCACCGTGGTCCTGATCAGCGCCATCTGGACGTTCAACATGTTCCCGGTGATCTTCCTGCTCACCCGGGGCGGCCCCGGCGACGCCACCGAGATCCTGGTGACGTACGCCTACCGGCTCTCGTTCGTCGTCAGTCCCCGCGACTTCGCGGGATCCGCGGCCTGGGGCGTGCTCATCCTGCTGCTCCTCTCGCTCTTCGCGGTGGTCTACCGCCGCGCGCTCCGCAAGCAAGGAGAGGTGTGGTGACCACCGTGACCCCCACGACGAAGCGCCCGGCCCCGGGCGGTCCCCGGGTGCGGCCGCGCGGCGAACGCGAGCCGCTCGCCTCCGTCGCCCTGCACACCACCCTGCTGATCGCCAGTGCCGTCGCGGTCCTTCCCCCGCTGTGGCTGCTCGTCACCTCGTTCAAACCGAAGAGCGAGGCGTTCTCCACGGCGATCGTGAAGGACTTCACCTTCGGCAACTACGACCACGTGGTGAACGACACCGAGTTCCTGAGCTGGGTCGGCAACTCTCTGTTCGTGGTGGGCCTGACCACCGTGATCGGGGTCTTCATCTCGGCGACGACCGGCTACGCCGTCAGCCGCTTCCGGTTCCCCGGTATGCGGCCCCTGATGTGGCTGCTCCTGATCACGCAGATGTTCCCCGTCGCCGTGCTCATCGTGCCGCTGTACAACCTGCTCGCGGGCCTCGGCCTCCTGAACCAGCCCATGGGCCTTGTCCTCACCTACCTCACCATCGCCGTGCCGTTCTCCGCGTGGATGATGAAGGGGTACTTCGACACCATCCCGGTGGAGATCGACGAGGCGGGCCGCGTCGACGGCCTCAATCCGTTCGGCACGTTCTGGCGGCTCATCGTCCCGCTGGCCAAGCCCGGCCTCGCCGTCACCGGCTTCTACAGCTTCATCACCGGCTGGGCCGAGGTCGCCTACGCCTCCGCGTTCATGACGGGCGAGGAGAACCTCACCCTCGCGGGCGGCCTCCAGACCTTCGTCAACCAGTACACCAGCGACTGGGGTTCGCTGACGGCCGCCGCCGTGATCGTGGCGGTGCCCGCCGCGGTGATCTTCGGCTTCGTCCAACGCCATCTGGTCTCCGGACTCACGGCCGGCGCGACGAAGTCCTGACGCCCCCGCACCCGCCCGGCCCGCCGACCCGCCCACAGACACGACCTCACAGGGAACCCATGACCCAGCATCTCGCTGCCCCTGCCGCCCCCGACTCCGCCACGCGTACGGACTGGTGGCGCGACGCGGTGATCTACCAGGTCTACCCGCGCAGCTTCGCCGACGGCAACGGCGACGGCATGGGCGACCTCCAAGGCATCCGGGCCCGCCTGCCGCACCTGAGGGACCTCGGCGTCGACGCCGTCTGGCTCAGCCCGTTCTACGCCTCACCGCAGGCCGACGCGGGCTACGACGTCGCCGACTACCGCGCCGTCGACCCGATGTTCGGCACGCTCCTTGACGCCGACGCGGTGCTCAGGGAGGCGCACGACCTGGGCCTTCGCGTCATCGTGGACCTGGTGCCCAACCACTCGTCCGACCGGCACGACTGGTTCCGGCGTGCCCTCGACGACGGCCCGGGATCGCCGCTGCGCGACCGCTACCACTTCCGTCCCGGCAAGGGCACGGACGGCGAACTGCCGCCCAACGACTGGGAGTCCATCTTCGGCGGCCCCGCCTGGACCCGCACCACCGACCCCGACGGCACCCCCGGCGACTGGTACCTGCACCTGTTCGCCCCCGAGCAGCCCGACTTCAACTGGGAACACCCCGCCGTACGCGACGAGTTCCGCTCCATCCTGCGGTTCTGGCTGGACATGGGCGTCGACGGCTTCCGCGTGGACGTGGCGCACGGCCTGGTCAAGGCCGCGGGCCTGCCCGACATCGGCCACCACGACCAGCTCAAGCTGCTCGGCAACGACACCATGCCGTTCTTCGACCAGGACGGCGTGCACGACATCTACCGAAGCTGGCGCAAGGTCCTCGCCGAGTACGCCGGGGACCGCGTCCTGGTCGCCGAGGCCTGGACGCCCACCGTCGAGCGCACCGCCCACTATGTGCGCCCCGACGAGATGCACCAGGCCTTCAACTTCCAGTACCTGGGCACGCACTGGGACGCCGCCGAGCTGCGCGAGGTCATCGACGGTTCGCTGGCCGCCATGCGGCCCGTGGGCGCGCCCGCCACCTGGGTGCTCTCCAACCACGACGTGACCCGGCACACCACGCGCTTCGCCAACCCGCCGGGACTCGGCACCCAGTTGCGCACGCCCGGCGACCGCGCGCTCGGCCTGCGCCGCGCCCGCGCCGCGAGCCTGCTGATGCTGGCGCTGCCCGGCTCCGCGTACCTCTACCAGGGCGAGGAGCTGGGCCTTCCCGACGTCACCGACCTGCCCGACGAGGCCCGTCAGGACCCCTCGTTCCACCGGGCCGAGGGCCAGGACGGGTTCCGTGACGGCTGCCGGGTGCCGATCCCGTGGACCGTGGAAGGCCCTTCGTACGGCTTCGGGACGGGCGGCAGTTGGCTGCCGCAGCCCGCGGGCTGGGGCGAGCTGAGCGTCCAGGCGCAGACCGGCGACCCCGCCTCCACCCTGGAGCTCTACCGCGCGGCCCTGCGGGTGCGCCGCGAGCAGTCGGGCCTCGGCGCGGGCGACGCGCTGGAGTGGACCGCAGCGCCCGATGGCGTCCTCGCCTTTCGCCGCGAGTCCTTCGTCTGCACCGCGAACACCACCGGCGCCGCGGTGCGCCTCGCGGCGCCAGGCCGCATGCTGCTCGCCAGCGGCCCCGTCGAGGTGGCGGGCGGCGAGGTGGAGCTGCCCGCCGACACCACCGTCTGGTGGGCGGTGTGACGACGTCCGTGCCGCAGGCCTCCGAGGGCGCGGCGCGGGGCGCACCGCGGCTCGCGGACATCGCCGCCCAGGCGGAGGTCAGCGAGGCCACGGCGAGCCGCGTCCTGAACGGCAAGGCAGGCGTCGCCGCGGCCACCCGGCGGCGCGTGCTCGCCGCGCTCGACGTGCTCGGCTACGAACGCCCGCTGCGCCTGAAACGGCGCAGCGCGGGCCTGGTCGGCCTGGTGATCCCCGAGCTGACCAACCCGATCTTCCCGGCGTTCGCGCAGGTCGTGGAGCAGGTGCTCGCCGGGCACGGCTACACGCCCATGCTCTGTACGCAGATGCCGGGCGGCGCCACCGAGGACGAGCTGGTGGAGCAGTTGGAGGAGCGCGGGGTCAGCGGCATCGTGTTCCTTTCCGGGCTGCACGCCGACGCGACGGCCGACCCCGCGCGCTATCTCGCGCTCGCGGGCCGCGGCGTGCCGTTCGTCCTCATCAACGGCTACAACGCACACATCCCCGTCTCCTTCGTCTCCCCCGACGACCGGGCAGCCGCGCGCATGGCGGTACGGCACCTCGCCGACCTGGGCCACGAACGGATCGGCCTCGCCATCGGCCCGACCCGCTACGTCCCCTCGCGGCGCAAGGCGGAGGGCTTCACGGCGGCGCTGCGCGACCATGTCGGCCTGCCGCAGGTGGAGGCCGAACGGCTCGTGCAGCGCACGCTGTTCACCGTCGAGGGCGGGCACGCCGCCGCGAGCGCACTGCTCGACCGGGGCTGCACCGCCGTGGTGTGCGGCAGCGACATGATGGCGCTCGGAGCCGTCAGGGCCGCCCGGGAGCGCGGCCTCGCCGTCCCCGGTGACGTCTCCGTCGTGGGCTTCGACGACTCACCGCTGATCGCGTTCACGGACCCGCCGCTGACCACCGTGCGCCAGCCCGTACAGGCGATGGCGTCGGCCGCCGTCGGTGCGCTCCTGGAGGAAATCAACGGGAATCCCGTGCAGCGCACGGAGTTCGTCTTCCAGCCGGAACTGGTCGTACGGGTTCGACGGCCCAGGCGCTGCGGGACTCGACGCCCCAGGTGTGTCCGAAGGGTTGACCCCGGTGGTTGACGGTCGTACGGTCTCCGAAATCTCTGTTGCAAACTTGCTGCAATTTCCTTCAGGAGGCCCCCGTGACATCCCGGAGAAGCCCTTCGCGTCGTGCGCAGCTCATGGCCGCGACCCTCGCTCTCCTCGCCGGAACCGTCGGCAGCGTGGTCGGGGCGGCCCCGCGGGCCGCCGCCGCCCCGCCCGGCGCCAAGGACGTCACGGCCGTGCTCTTCGAGTGGAAGTTCAGCTCGGTGGCCCAGGAGTGCAAGGACCGGCTCGGCCCCGACGGTTACGGGTACGTCCAGGTGTCACCGCCCCAGGAACACATCCAGGGCTCCCAGTGGTGGACCTCGTACCAGCCGGTGAGCTACAGGATCGCCGGGCGTCTCGGTGACCGCGGCGCCTTCAAGGACATGGTCGACACCTGCCACGCGGCGGGCGTCAAGGTCGTCGTCGACACGGTGATCAACCACATGGCGGCGGGCGGCGGCACCGGTACCGGTGGCACTTCGTACACGAAGTACGACTACCCCGGGATCTACTCGCGGCCCGACCTGGACAACTGCACCGCCCCGACAGGCAACTACCAGGACCGCCACGACGTCCAGGAGTGCGAACTCGTGGGCCTCGCCGACCTCGACACCGGCGAGGACCACGTACGCGGCCGCATCGCCGCCTACATGAACGACCTGCTCTCCCTCGGCGCCGACGGATTCCGTGTGGACGCCGCCAAGCACATGGCCGCGGCCGACCTGAAGAGCATCAAGTCGCGGCTGAAGAACCCGAACGCCTACTGGAAGCAGGAGGCCATCTTCGGCGCGGGCGAGGCGGTGTCGCCCGACGAGTACCTCGGCACCGGCGACGTCCAGGAGTTCCGCTACGCCCGTGACCTCAAGCGCGTCTTCAGCACCGAGAAGCTCGCGTACCTGAAGAACTACGGCGAGGGCTGGGCCTATATGCCCGCGGGCAAGTCCGCTGTGTTCGTCGCCAACCACGACACGGAGCGCGGCGGCGACACCCTCACCTACAAGGACGGCGCGAGCCACACCCTCGCCCATGTGTTCATGCTGGCCTGGCCCTACGGCGCCCCGGACGTGCACTCCGGCTACGAGTTCACCGACCGCGACGCGGGACCGCCGAACGGCGGCCGGGTGAACGCCTGTCACCGCGACGGCTGGAAGTGCCAGCACGCCTGGCCCGAGGTCAAGAGCATGGTGAAGCTGCGCAACACCGCGCACGGCACGGCCGTGACGAACTGGTGGGACAACGGCAACGACGCCATCGCGTTCGGCCGTGGTGACAAGGCTTACGTCGTCATCAATCACGAGGGCTCGGCCCTCGACCGTACGTTCCGGACCTCGCTGCCGGGGGGCGTCTACCGCGATGTGCAGAGCGGGCGGGACGTCACCGTCGGGGGTGACGGCCGCTTCACGGCTTCCGTCGCGCCCGGTACCGCCCTGGCGCTGCACACCGGTGCTCGGCGCTCCGCCGGATGTGCCGGATGAGGCTGCCTTCCGCCCGCGGGCTCGCTGTGGCTGGTCGCGCAGTTCCCCGCGCCCCTTCACGGCGCCTCGTACGCCGTACCGCCGCCGCAGTGGCCCTGGTTCTGGTCGCCACCGCCCTGCCCCTGACGGGCGCGGTGGCGGCAGCCGGAGCGACCACCCCCGCCGCCTCCGACCTCAGCAAGGCCGAGGCGCAGTGGATCGACCGTGACACCCTCGCCTGGAACGCGGGCGGCGAACGCGCGCCCGCCGTCACGGAGTTGGTGTACGCGCGGCGCGGCGGGATCACCGTCGAGGGCGGTGGCCGCACCGGCGCGGCGCACCGTATCCGCCTCGCCCCGGTGCCCGGCGGCCTCACCGACGCCCAGCGGGCGAAGTTCCCGCACCTGCGGGCCTACGCCGCCTTCCGGGTCGACCCGCGTGACCGCGACCGCGTCCGCACGGCCCTCACAGGGCAGCTCGTCGCGGTGCGCCGGGCCGCCGGAGGGGACCTGCGCGCCGCCACCGGCGTACAGACCCAGGGCGTCCTCGACGACCTCTACGCCATCGCCGCCACCAAGAAGCCGCTCGGCCCGGGCTTCTCCCGCGGCAGGCCCTCCCTCGCGGTGTGGGCGCCCACCGCCCAGGACGTCAGGGTCGACATCGGCGGGCGTACCGTGCCGATGCGGCGGGACGCGGCCTCGGGCGTCTGGTCGGCCGCGGGGCCGAAGAGCTGGACCGGCGAGCCGTACCGCTACGTCGTCAAGGTCTGGGCGCCCAGCGTCCGGAAGGTCGTCACCAACAAGGTCACCGACCCCTACGCGACGGCCCTCACCACCGACTCGGCCCGGAGCCTGCTCGTCGACCTCGACGACCCGGAGCTCGCCCCCAAGGGCTGGCGAACCCTGCGGAAGCCACCCGCGACACCGCTGCGCGCCGCCCAGATCCAGGAACTGCACATCCGGGACTTCTCCGTCGCGGACCGCACGTCCGACCACCCTGGCCAGTACCTGGCGTTCACGGACCGCAACTCGAACGGCATGCGGCACCTGCGCGCCCTGACCGGGGCCGGGACGTCGTACGTCCACCTGCTGCCCGCCTTCGACATCGGCACCGTCCCCGAGCGGCGTTCACAACAGCAGCGCCCCGACTGCGACCTGCCCTCCTTCGCGCCCGACTCCGGGGAACAGCAGGCGTGCACGGGCAGGACCGCGGCCAAGGACGCCTACAACTGGGGCTACGACCCACTGCACTACACCGTCCCGGAGGGCTCCTACGCGAGCGACCCCGAAGGCCCCCGGCGCACCGTCGAGTTCCGCAGGATGGTGCAAGCACTCAACGGCGCCGGACTGCGCACGGTCATGGACGTCGTCTACAACCACACCGTCGCGAGCGGCCAGGCCGACAAGTCCGTCCTCGACAGGATCGTGCCCGGCTACTACCAGCGGCTGCTCGCCGACGGCAGCGTGGCCACGTCCACCTGCTGCGCGAACACCGCACCCGAGAACGCCATGATGGGCAGGCTCGTCGTCGACTCCCTCGTCACCTGGGCCAAGCAGTACAAGGTCGACGGCTTCCGCTTCGACCTCATGGGGCACCACCCGAAGGCCAACATCCTCGCCGCCCGCAAGGCACTCGACGCCCTGACGCTCACGAAGGACGGGGTCGACGGCAAGCGGATCGTGCTCTACGGAGAGGGCTGGAGCTTCGGGGAGATCGCCGACGACGCACGGTTCGAGCAGGCCACGCAGCGCAACATGGCCGGCACCGGGATCGCGACCTTCTCCGACCGTGCCCGTGACGCCGTCCGCGGCGGCGGCCCCTTCGACGACGGCCCCGGCGTGCAGGGCTTCGCCAGCGGCCTCTTCACCGACCCCAACGCGTCGAAGGCCAACGGCACCCCCGCCGAACAGAAGGCCCGGCTCCTGCACTACCAGGACCTGATCAAGGTCGGCCTCTCCGGCAACCTGGCCCGGTACGCCTTCACCGACTCCGCGGGCCGTAAGGTCACGGGCGCCGACGTCGACTACAACGGCGCCCCCGCCGGGTACGCGGACGCACCCGGCGACGCCCTCGCGTACGCCGACGCCCATGACAACGAAACGCTGTACGACGCGCTCGCCTTCAAGCTCCCGCGCGGCACGGCGGCGGCCGACCGGGCCCGCATGCAGGTCCTCGCGTCGGCGACCGCGACGCTCTCGCAGGGCCCCGCCCTCTACCAGGCGGGCAGCGACCTGCTGCGGTCCAAGTCCCTCGACCGCAACTCCTACGACAGCGGCGACTGGTTCAACGCGATCCACTGGGACTGCCGCGACGGCAACGGATTCGGCCGCGGACTGCCGCCCGCCGCCGACAACAAGCCCAAGTGGCCCTACGGCAAACCACTCCTCGCCGACCGGGCGCTCGCCCCGGGCTGCGCGCAGATCGACGGCGCCGCCACCGCCTACCGGGACCTGCTGCGGATACGGTCCACGGAGCCCGCGTTCGCACTGGCGACCGCGGACCGGGTGCGGAAGGAACTGTCCTTCCCGCTCTCCGGCACCTCCGGCGAGACACCCGGCGTGATCACGATGCGTCTCGGCCCGCTCGTGGTCGTCCTCAACGCGACACCCCGGCAGCAGACGCAGCGGGTACGGGACCTCGCGGGCACCGCGTACGCGCTGCATCCGGTGCAGGCACGGGGATCCGATCCCGTTGTGCGGGCGGCCGCGTACGAGCGGGGCTCGGGGACCTTCGAGGTACCGGCGCGGACGGTGGCGGTGTTCAAGCGCGGCTGACGTCGACACCCGGGGGGAGTTCCGCACGGTTCCGGCCAATGTGTGCCGGCGACCGGTGTCGGAAATACCCCCATGGGTATGGGGAAGGGTGCGGGGCCCCGGCCCCCGGGGGTACGCGACACCCCCGGGGGCGCACCACAAACCGAGGTGCGGCCCTTGGGAGAGGAGCGAAGCCGTGTTCTTCGTCGACACCCTGGAGACCACCGGCCTCGGCAACCGCAGCTACCTCGCCGGAGGTCCGGACACCGCCGTGGCCGTCGACCCGCCGCGTGACATCGACCGGGTCCTGGCCGCGGCGAACCGGCGCGGGGTGCGGATCGGGTACGTCGCGGAGACCCACGTCCACAACGACTACGTGAGCGGCGCCCTCGACCTCGCCCGCGTCACCGGCGCCCACTGCCTCGTGCCCGCGGGCGCCGCCGTGTCGTTCCCGCACACGCCCGTCGCCGACGGCGACACGGTGCGCGTGGACGGGGGCGGGGACGGGGGCGACTGGGGCGTGGAACTGCGGGCACTCGCCACTCCGGGCCACACCCCGCACCACACCTCGTACGTCCTGACGGACGGCGGCATCGCCGTCGCCGCGTTCACCGGCGGTTCGCTGCTCATCGGTACGGTGGGGCGGCCCGACCTGGTCGAGCCCCGGCTCACCGAGTCGCTGGCCCGCGCCCAGCACGCCTCCGCGCACCGGCTCGCGCGGGAACTCGACGACGCCGTGCCCGTGCTGCCCACGCACGGCTTCGGCAGCTTCTGCTCCGCTACGCGGTCCGAGGGCGAGTCGACCACCATCGGCGCCGAACGGGCGGCCAACGCCGCGCTCACCCAGGACGTGGACGCCTTCGTGGCCCGCCTCCTCTCCGGCCTGGACGACGTGCCCGCCTACTACGCCCACATGGGCCCGGCCAATGCCGCAGGTCCCGCGCCCGTCGACCTGACCCCGCCGCGGCCCGCCGACGCCGAGGAGATCGCGGCGCGGCTCGCCGCCGGGGAGTGGGTGGTGGACCTGCGCGACCGGGGGGCGTTCGCCGCCGGACACGTGGCGGGCAGCCTGAACTTCGAGGGCGACGGCAAGCTCGCCACCTACCTGGCGTGGCTGATCCCCTGGGGCAGACCGCTCACGCTGCTCGCCGCCACGCCCCGCGAACTCGCCGCCGCGCAACGGGAACTGGTGCGGGTCGGCATCGACCGCCCGGCGGCGGGCGCCACCGGCGGGCCCGCGTCCTGGGTGCGTGCGGGCGAGCGGCTCGCCGCTTTCCCGCGCGGTACGTTCACCGGCCTCGCCGCTGCCCGCAAGGAACGGGACGACGTGGTGGTCCTCGACGTGCGCCGCGCCACCGAGCGTGCCTCCGCGCACATCGGGGGATCCACGCATCTGCCCCTGCACGCCCTGCACGGGCGGCAGGCAGAGGTGCCGGGCGGTGTTGTGTGGGTGCACTGCGGAAGCGGCCTGCGCGCGGCCATCGCGGCGTCGCTGCTCGCCGCCGCGAGCCGTGACGTCGTCCTGATCGACGACGTCTTCGACCCGGAGACGACGGCACGCGCCGGGCTTCCCGTCATCGACAGCGACGGCCGCCCCCACGCCCCGGCGTGAGCCACTTCGTCCTCGCCCTGGTCGCCGGGGGCGTGGTCGGCCTCGCGCGCATGCGCCGGCCACGGCCCAAGTCCGTCCCAAGCCCCCCTCACGCCAACGACAGGAACAGCTTCTCCAAGCGGGCCCGCATTCGCTCGCGGTCGCCGCTCTCGGCGAGTTCCGTGTCGCTCAGGCAGTGCTGGAGGCCCGTGGCGATGATCGCGAAGCCGGCCTTGTCCAAGGCCCGGGAGGCGGCGGCCAGTTGGGTGATGACGTCCTCGCAGTCCCGGCCCTCCTCGATCATCTTGATCACTCCATTGATCTGGCCCTGGGCCCGGCGCAGCCGGTTGACCGCCGTTCTGAGCTCTTCGGCCGCCATCGTCAGTTCCACAGCTCGCTCCGTTGGTCGCTCCGTCCGGATACCCCTGCGGGTATCGTAAAGGCAGTGGTGCACCTATCAATCGAAGGAGGAAGCGCCCGTGCCGTCCCCCACCGCGCTGACCGCCGACCAAGCCCGCGCACGCCTGGCCGAGCTGTATGTCGTCGACGTCCGCACGCCCGGTGAGTTCGCCTCCGGCCACCTGCCCGGCGCCCACAACATCCCCCTGGACCGCCTCGCCGAAGCCCTGCCCACTCTGAAGGCCGCCGCGATCCGCGGCGACCTGCTGATGGTGTGCGCGTCCGGCACCCGCTCCGCCCAGGCCTGCGCGACCCTGGCCGGGCACGGTGTGCCCGCGGTCACGCTGGCCGGCGGGACCTCGGGCTGGACCGGGCGCGGCTACGACGTCGAACGGCCCGCGGGCGGCCGGGCGGTGTGGGCGATGGAGCGCCAGGTCCGCTTCGCCGCGGGCTCCCTGGTCCTCGTCGGCCTGGTGCTCGGCCTGCTGTGGCCCTACGCCCTGTGGCTCTCCGCCGCGATCGCAGGCGGCCTGGTCTTCTCCGCGCTCACCGACACCTGCGGCATGGCGCGCGTCCTGGGACGGCTCCCGCACAACCGGCCCCGGGACGCCGACCTGCGCACCACCCTCGCCACCCTGTCGGACTGACGCCCGCCGTAGCGCCCGCGCGGCGGTGTGCGTCCCCCTCAGCCGACGGGCGCGCCGGTGGAGAAGCCGCGGACGTAGCGGCGCTGCCACGGAGTCTCCACGGCGCGGCGGTGGTAGTGCGCACGGACATAGCCGACGGCTTCCCCGGCGGGCACGCCGTCGAGGACGGCGAGGCAGGCAAGCGCCGTACCCGTCCGTCCGTAGCCGCCTCCGCAGGCGATCTCGACGCGCTCCGCGGCGGCCCGCTCCCAGGCCTCGCCGAGGAGACTGCGCGCCTCCCGCCGGTCCGTGGGCAGCCAGAAGTCGGGCCAGCGCAGCCACCGCGCCTGCCACGCGACCGAAGGCGGCGGCCTGCCCTGCAGATACACGGCGAACAGGGGCTCGGGCCCCGGCGGCAGCGGTCGGCGCAGCCCCCGGCCCCGCACGAGGCGGCCGGAGGGCAGCCGTATGACGCCCTCGGCGTCCTCACTCCAGGTATCGGCCATGCGATCACCCTACGGCGGGGCCCGGCGGCGCGAAGGCATTGCGCCATGGGCGTACCCACTGCGTCCGAGGTGGCCGTCGTACGCCGAGGAGACGGCACGTCGTACGCCGACGAGAGCAGCTTACGTACGCCGGTGCGGGCTTCGGCTGGACACCGGTGGCTGCAACTGCCCGTAAGACGCCGAACGCTGCCACGTCCTTTGGGTCACAGAAGGCCTCAACAGCCAGCGGAGCAACGAAGACTTCATCCGCGCGCAGAACAATGGCCATCGACTCCTAGCCGATAATCACCAGGTTCTAACGGAATCTTGACTTCGACAGGGCATATTGACAGACATGACAACCATGGTTCCTGTCTGCCCGTACTGCGGCCGGGTGGAATGCATCTGTCCGGGGGTGGTCGGCACCACGATGGCGCGCTTCGAGCCGTGCCGCGCGGCCACCGCCTCTGCGACGTGGGCGCGCCGCCCCGTCAGCCCCGTGTTCAGCACGTCGACGCCGACCGCAGCGAGGAGGACGGGTTCGCTCATGACCGCCTCGCGATGACCGGCGTCCGGTCGGGGCCGACGATGCGCGCGCATCCCGTGCGTGCGGCGTCGTTGCGCCTCGAAAGGCCTGTGCCCAGCCTGTGTTCGCGACTCCGGCCGCGGACCGGAGTTTCGAACGGAGCGGAGGCCGGGCCGTGACGGAACGGGAGCCGGTCGTCGAGGTCGCGGTGCACGAACAGGCCGAGCTGGGTGAGGGCCCGACCTGGGATCCGCGCACCGGTCGCCTGATCTGGGTGGACATTCTCAACTCCCGTGTCCACACGTACGAACCGAGGAGCGGCCGGCGCACGGTTCTCACCGCCGAGCAGCACGTCGGAGCGGCGAAGCCGCGAGCGGCAGGCGGCCTCGCCGTCAACCTCCGCGACGGCATCGGCCTCTACGGCCCGGACGGGGCGTTCTCCTGGCTGCTGCGCGACCCGGTCGCCGGGCGGCGTGGCAACGACGCGGCCGTCGCACCGGACGGCGCGCTGTGGGCGGGCACCATGCGCTACGACGAGGCGGCGGGCGGCGGCACCCTGACGCGCGTCGCGCCGGACGGCACCACGACCGAGGTGTTCGCCGACGTGGCCGTCAGCAACGGCATCGCCTGGAGCCCGGACGGCACCCTCATGTACTACGTCGACAGCCCCACGCGGCGCGTCGACGTCTGCCGCGTGGACGGACAGACCCTCGCCGGGCGGCGGGAGTTCGCCGTCGTCGAGGAGTCCGCGGGGTTCCCCGACGGCCTGACCGTGGACGCGGACGGCGGTGTGTGGGTGGCGCTCTGGGACGGCGGACAGGTACGGCGCTACACCCCGGACGGCACCCTCGACCGCGTGCTGCGGCTGCCCGTGCGGCGCCCCACCGCGTGCGCGTTCGGCGGCGAGGACCTGTGCGACCTGTACATCACGACGGCCCGCGTCGGCCTGGAGCACCCGCACCCGATGGCGGGCTCGGTCCTCGTGGTCAGGGACGCCGGACGGGGGCTGCCGGGCACGGCGTTCGCGGGCTGAGGCCTGCTGAAGCCGTCCCGCCGTTGCGCCGCCGTCCCGTTGGCGCAGCCCCGCAGTTGCCGCCCCGGCGGTGCGGTCCGGGTGCTGCGGCCGTTCAGCCGGTCCGCGTGCCGAACATCGCCGAGACGATCGGCTCCGCCTGGTCGACCAGGTAGAAGTGGTCGCCGGGCAGGACCTGCGCGGAGAAGCCGCCGGTGGTCGCCTCGCGCCACGCCTCCACGTCCTCCGGACCCATCTCGGGGTCCTCGTCACCCGTGAAGACACCGATGGGGCAGCGCAGGCGTGCCGTGAGGTCCGGGCGGTAGGTCTCGATGAGGCGGTAGTCGGCGCGTATCGGAGGCAGCACGATCTCGCGCATGTCGGGGTCGTCGAGGAGCTGCGGGTCGGTGCCGCCCATCTCCGTGATCTCGTCGACGAACAGATCCTCCGGCAACAGATGGATCGTCCCGGGGTGCTGGCGGCGCGGCCCCTGCCTGCCGGAGGCGAAGACGCGCCGCGGCGCGGGCCCCGGCCCCGCCTCCAGGCGCAGAGCGGTCTCCCACGCGAGCGCGGCCCCCATGCTGTGCCCGAAGAAGATCAGCTCACGACCGGGGCGCAGACCGGCCCTGAGCACGGCGGTGACGGCGTCGGCCAGCTCCGTCATCGTCCCGATGGGCCGTTCCGCGAACCGGTCCTGACGCCCCGGGTACTGCACCGCGATCAGCTCCACGTCCAGCGGCACCAACCGCGCCCACGGGGCGAAGAAGGAAGCGGTGCCGCCCGCGTGCGGGAAGCACACCAGCGTGGTCCGCGCCTCGGGGCGCGGCTTGGGGCGGCGCAGCCAGCGGTCGGGGGACGAGGCCGGTCCGGCCCCGGCGTGCGGGGACGTCGTCTTCGGTTCGGTGGTCATCAGCACTCCGTCGAGCAGGTGGGCGGCCGGGCCGCGTTCGTGGGGTCGCCAGCGCGACGCAACCAGAAACCGGGCAAGTGCCGCAACCTGGCAGGGCGGTTCGAGCCGCGCACCACATCGTTGTCCGCTACCCCGCACCCGTGCCACGTACGCATGATGTCCGGTCGCCCGGACGCGGAACGACCACCACGGAGCATCCGACATGCACCGCTTCATGGACTTTTCGGTAACTTTCCGGAGCCTTCAGTAGCTTTCCGGAGCCTTCAGTCGTTTTCCGGAGCCTTCAGTCGTCGTAGTGGATGACGCCATCCTCATCCATCGTCGGGTGCAGCTTCATCGGCTCCGTCGTCTCGACGTCCGAGGGACGGGCCGCCTCGGGGCCGTCGGCGCCGATCCTGACCATGCGCTCCACCCGGCAGACGCGGAAGCACCGGTCGCGCACCATGACCTCGTTCGCGCGCCCCGCCGCCTTGAACTCGGCGGCGGCGCGGACGAAGTCGGCACGTTCGACGTCGTCGTACTCGTGCACCATGGGCCAGATCTCCGTCATGCCGTGCACAAGGAGCCGCCGCGCGTCGTGCGGGGTCGGCATCAGCGCGCCGCGTGGCCGCCACCGCTCGCCCTTGCGCTCCGCCACACCGAACGTGACCGGCAGGAGCACCACCTCCGGATAGTCCCGCACGGCCCGCTGGGAGTCCTCCCGGAACGCCGCGGGGAAGTGGCCGCCGGTGTACGTGAACCCGCGCAGCGCGATCCGCAGCGCGCCCGCCATCAGACCCCCGGCACGGGCCGGGTCGAGCGCGAAACCCTCGTCGTGCGAGGACGGGGAAGGGCGGTCGTCCCAGGACGCGTGGGCCGGTTCCGGATCGGTCGGGCGCGGCGGCTCCAGGCCGTCCGCACCCGCCCGCGCGAACTCGTCGCCGCGGATGACGCGGTAGCGCGTGCCGAGCACGGCGATCTCGTCGACAGGCTCACGCTCCAGGCGGGCCACGGCGTCGAGGAGGGCGCCGCGCTGCTCCCGGTCGTCGACCGAGTCCTTCGCCATGAACCACAGCAGCGAGTTGAGGCCGTCACGGGCCTGCTGCGGTGTGCCCTCCATGACGTCGCCGAGCAGCCGCCAGGGCTCCTCGCCCCCGGCCTTCCGGCAGGCGAGCCCGAAGACGGGCCCCCGCACGGCGAGTTGTGGGTACCGGTACGAGGCGTCCACCGCGTCGGCCTCGCTGACCCACGCCGCCGGGTCGTCACGGCGGACGAGTTCGCTGTGCAGCGCGTCGATCTGCCGCTTCCAGTCATCAGGCATGTGCGCATTGTCGCCAGTTGGGAACCTTCGGCAGGGGCCGCGTCACGCAAGAGCATGACGAAGTCGTCGAATACGGGACGGGCGGCGCGGATGTGCCCTATAGGGCCGGCGGACCCGTGCCCCTACTGTGGCGGCGTGCACACACAAGTGATCGTTCTGAACGGCGGGTCGAGCTCGGGAAAGTCGGGCATCGCCCGGTGCCTGCAGGCCGAGCTGCCCGAGCCCTGGCTCAGCTTCGGCGTCGACACCTTCGTCGACGCGCTGCCCGCGGCGATGCGGGCGTCGGACGCGGGCATCGGGTTCGCGGACGACGGCGCCGTGACCGTCGGCGAGGACTTCCGCAGCCTTGAGGCGGCCTGGATCGAGGGCGTCGCCGCGATGGCGCGGGCGGGTGCGCGGGTAATCGTCGACGAGGTGTTCCTCGGCGGCGCGCAGTCGCAGCGGCGCTGGCAACGCGCCCTGGACGGCGTCCCCGTGCTGTGGGTCGGCGTCCGGTGCGCGGCGCCGGTCGCCGCCGGACGCGAGACCGCCCGCGGGGACCGGATCGCGGGCATGGCCGCGATCCAGGCGGACCTCGTCCACCATGGTGTGCGGTACGACCTGGAGGTCGACACCGCACACCACGAGGCGATCGCGTGCGCCAGGACGATCGCGGCACACATCGAGTGAGCCCTCGGCCCCGCTCAGGCGTACTGCGCCGCCCCATTGCCCAGTGACCAGTCGATCGACTCGTTCTCGGTCACGGTGACGAACACGTTCCGCGGCTCGGTGCCCGCGTACTCCTCGGCGAGTTCGGCGATGCGCCAGTAGAGCGCCTGCTTCTGGGCGGGCGTACGGCCCGCGCGCATCGTGATCGCCACGTACACGATGCCGCTGTCCCGGTGCACGCCGAGATAGTCGTCGTAGCGCAGGGTGCTGCGGCTGCCGTCGTGGCCGGTCAGCACCTGGAACCGGTCGTCGGCGGGGATGCCGATCGTCTCCACGAGGGCGTCGTGGACGGCACGGCCCAGCGCGTCGAGGCGACAACCGTCGGCCTCCCAGGCGTCGATGCGGACAAACGGCATGGCGGCGATCCTCTCGTGCTCGGTGCGCGCGGCTCGGCGCCGGCGCGCCTCGTACTGTACATACTAGTAGGTACAGTACGAGGCGTGGCGCGGGACCGCTATCCGCTGGTGACGCGGGACCGCTATTCGCTGGTGAACAGTGCCGTCCACAGGAACGGCTCGCCGAAGTGCGCGGAGCCGGACGGCTCGTCGTGCATGCGGCGCAGTTCGACCTCGGTCAGGTCGGCGAAGATCGCGCGCAGGGATTCCGGGGTGTAGGCGAGGCCGCCCTGGAGCCCGGACGCCCGGTAGAAGTCCGCGTCCGGCAGCTCCGAACCCATGCTGCCCGCCGCGAAGCAGGTGAGGGCGAAGTGGCCGCCGGGTGCCAGGACCCGTTCCAGGAGCGCGAGGTAGCTGATGCGGCGGTGCGGTGGCAGGTGGTGGAAGCAGCCCGAGTCGTACACCAGGTCGTAGGGCCCGTCGAGCACGTCGGGGCCGAGGGCGAACGCGTCGCCCAGGTGGAAGCGGATGTCCGCCCCGGCGTCGCGGGCGCGTTCCCCGGCCCAGGAGAGCGCGCCCGGTGACACGTCGACGGCGTCCACCGCGAAGCCGTGCGCGGCGAGGTGCAGGGCGTTGCGGCCGGGGCCGCATCCGAGGTCGAGGGCGCGCCCCGGCTCGACGAGGCCGCGCGTGAGGTAGGAGGCGAGGCTCTCGTCGGGCTTCGCCACGAAGAACGGCACCGGCTTGGAGCGGTCGGCGTAGAACCCGTCCCACCAGTTGGCCGCGTCCGCCGTCCACCGGTCGGCGCCCGGCGCGAACAGGCCGTCGAGCAGCTTCAGCACATCGTCGACGGTGCGTATGTTCCGGTTCATCAAAACCCCTTTCCTGAGAGGCCGACGTTAGCGTCGTGACCGGCAAAACCCCAGGCCAGACGGGGTGCGGCGCGGGTGCAGGCGGGCGTGTGCGGGGTGCCGGGAGCCGTCGGCGGGAAGGCGCTCGACCCCCTGCTCTCCGGCCGCGCGGGCCCCCGCCGGACGCCGTCACGGGGGCATTGCGGGGGCCGCAGGAGCGGGTTTCCCCGCGGGTTTCCCCGCGTGTTTTCGCGGGCGGGTCTATCGCGGCCGGGGATCAGACGGGCTGTGCCGACGACGGGCCCGGCAGTACGGTCGGGGCGCCGGGCCGGGGCGGAGCTGACCGCGGGAAGGCCTTGCGGTAGTCGCTCGGGGACACGCCGACCTGCTTGAGGAAGTGGTGCCGGAGGTTGTTCGCCGTACCGAGGCCGCTCAGTTCGCCGACCTTCTCGACCGGCAGGTCCGTGGACTCCAGGAGGCTCTGGGCGCGGGCCAGGCGCTGGTTGAGGAGCCACTGGAGCGGGGTCGTGCCGGTGGCGGCCTGGACTCGGCGGTGGAAGGTGCGCGGGCTCAGCACCGCACGGCGTGCCAGATCGGCCACCGTCAGGGGCTGGTCGAGGCGCTCGCGCGCCCACTCCAGGACGGGGCTGAGGCCCGCGTCGTCCGTGGCGGGCTCCGACAGGTCGATGAACTGGGCCTGTCCGCCCGGCCGGTGCGCGGGCACCACCATGCGGCGGGCGAGCTGGTTGGCGACGTGCGCGCCGAGGTCACGGCGGACGAGGTGCAGGCACAGGTCGAGGCCCGCCGTCAGGCCCGCGCTGGTCAGCACGTCGCCGTCGTCCACGTACAGGACCGAGTCGTCGACCCGTACGAGCGGGTGGCGGGCGGCGAGCTGGGCGGTGTGCTGCCAGTGCGCGGTGGCCCGGCGCCCGTCGAGCAGCCCCGCCGCGGCGAGCGCGAACGCGCCGTTACACAGGGACACCATGCGCGCGCCCGCCGCGTGGGCCTCCCGCAGCGCCTCGACAAGGCCTGGCGGCAGCGGCGCGCCCTCCTCGACGCAGGCGTCGGGCACCGAGGGCACGATGACGGTGTCCGCGCCCGCCAGGTCACCGAGGCCGTACGGGGTGCGCACCGAGAGGCCGAACGGCTCGTCAGTGCCGTCAGTGCCGCCCGTACCGCCCGCTCCCGTCGATCCGGTGCCGCACAGCCGCAACTCGTACCAGGGGTCCGCCAGATCGGGCTGCGGCTTGCCGAACACCGTGCACGGAATGCTCAGTTCGTACAGGTCCCAGGAGGGGACCCCGATCTCCTCGGTCACGACCACCGCGACGGAACCAGCGCTCATGCGGCGAGAATACGGTGCCCGCGAGCATGGCAGGAATTTGGTGGCCGCCGTCGCCAGTGTCACTGTCCGGGCCGTCGGCACGTTGCCAAGGTGGTCCTCACGCGATCGACGCGATCAGTCGTCGTCGCAGGCCCACCGAGGAGCAAGGACGCAGTGAACGCCGTGAGCGCAAGCAACGAGATCGACGCAGTGAACGCCGGACGACGTGTGCCCGTGACCGTCATCGGACTCGGCAACATGGGCACGGCCCTGGCCGCCGCCTTCCTGGAACGCGGCCACCCGACCACGGTGTGGAACCGCTCGCCCGAGAAGGCGAAGGCGCTCGCCGAGCGCGGCGCGAAGCCGGCCGCGACGCCGGAAGAGGCCGTGACCGCGGCCGAGTTGGTGATCGCCTGCGTGCTCGACCACGACGCGCTGCATACCGTCCTCGACCCGGTCGCCGGGCACCTCGCGGGGCGCACCCTGGTGAACGCCACCTCCGGATCGCCGGAGCAGGCACGGGAGTTCAAGGACTGGGCGGACGCCCACTCCGTCGCCTATCTCGACGCCGCCGTCATGACGACGCCGCCCGGGGTCGGCAACCCGGACATGATGTTCCTGTACAGCGGCTCGGAGCAGGCCTTCCAGACGTACGGGGAAGCCTTGGAGGTGCTGGGCGACCCGCTCCACCTCGGCGCGGACCCGGGCGCGGCCTCGCTGTACGACGCGGCGCTGCTCGGCCTGATGTGGTCCACGTTCACCGGCTGGCTGCACGGCACCGCGCTCGTGGGCGCCGACAAGGTGGCGGCCACCGACTTCACGGCCATCGCGAACCGCTGGCTCGGCGGCGCGGTGCGCGACTTCCTCACGCGGTACGCGGGGCAGGTGGACGAGGGCCACTACCCCGGCGACGACGCGACCGTCGACGTGCAGATCGCCACCATCGACCACCTCATCCACGCGGCGGCCGACCGGGGCGTCGACAACGCGCTTCCGGAGCTCCTGAAGGCCACCATGGAGCGGACGAAGGCCGCGGGACACGGTGGGGACAGCTACGCGAGCGTGATCGAGGTCATGCGGGGGAGCGCGGGAGCCTGAGCGGCCCGCCGGGTCCGGCGGCGTGCCGGGGTCCGCCCGGCCCGCCGCCGGTCGGCGGCCGGACGGATCACCAGCTCGTGAGGTCGGGCCGGGGCGGAAGCGCGGGCTCCGGTGGCGCCGTCGGCAACCCGGCGAGGACCGAGGCGGCCACCGACGTGCCCGCCGTCCGGTCCGCGAGAGAACGGGCGGAAGTGGACAGCACCGGAAGGGCGTTGAAGGCGAACAGGGCGACCGCCGCGAGCCAGCACACGACGGACAGGAAGACCCAGCCCTGCACCAGCATGCAGCACGCCAGCGCGTAGACGCCGACGTCGGCGGTCGTGGTGACGGCCGCCCGCAGCGCGGCGCGCGGCCCCGACCGGGGCGTGACGCGCAGCCCCATCAGGGCCTTGCCCAGGGTCCGGCCCGCGAAGTGCAGCGTGAGCCACTGGTACAGGAAGGTGAGGACCACCAGGGCGAGGAAGCCCTGCTGGACATAGCCGACGGCGTCCTGCCACAGCGAGTCGACGAGCTCGTCGGCCGCGCCCTGGGCGTCGCCTCTGGAGGTGACGAAGTGCCAACTGCCCTTCGTCACCAGCTCAGGTACGTCCGTGATGAGCGCCGCGATGCGGTTGAAGGTCAGGACGGCGAGGAGCCAGCCCGCCACGACCACCAACCCGAAGTCGATGAGCCAGGCGCCGGCTCGGCGTAACTTCGGCACAGATGTTCCCCCATGACTGCTTCCCCCCGGTCCGACAGCAGCACGGTAGCAACCTCGACGCGCGGCCACACGCCCTCTCCTGAGACAGCTCCTTCCGGCCATCGCCGACTTCAGTTGGGATGGCTGCTTTCGGCCACCGCCGATTTCCGTGACTCGACGACGACGGCGCGTCACCGCAGACTTGCCGTGCGCGGGCGAGCCCCTACGGGTTGTCTCATCCTCCTCCGCGGGGGACCGGGGCGGAGGTACGGGGCGCGGAAGGTGTCCGCATCATCCCGGTTCGGCGGTCGGAATCGCGGTGTCTGTCCAGAGTTGGGGCGTTTTGCGGGGAAGTTGATCCCGCGAGACGGAGGTCACATCCGTCATGGGCCGCTGGTACATGAGATCTACACCCATTCCTCGCGTCTCCTACCCGAGGATGAGTCCGCCCCCGTGGGACTACACCGGTCGTGGGCCGATAGTCCGGCCCGCAGTCTGACTTACACGCCAGAAGCTGCCGTCACGATGGAGAGGATCCTGACGACCTGTACCGGCGCCCCGCACACGGGGACTCCGGCAGGGCGTCCGTATCCCGTATACCGCTTTCACGTTTCACGCGTTTTCAAACAGTCCTGCCCCATCCCGACGGGAGTCTCCTTCGCCGTGGCTACGTTCCTCTACAAACTGGGCCGTCTCGCCTTCAGACGGCGCTGGTGGATGGCGCTCATATGGGTGGCCCTCTTCATCGGCGCGGGCGTTGCCGCGTCAACGGCTCCCAAGCCGCCCGCCGACACCTTCTCCATGCCCGGCACGGAGTCCCAGAAGGCCTTCGACCTGCTCGACGAGCGGTTCCCCGAGACCAGTGCCGACGGCGCCACCGCCCGCGTGGTGGTCCGTGCCCCCGAGGGCCAGAAGATCAGCTCCGCCAAGAACAAGGCGAAGGTCGAGAAGCTGGTCGACCGCCTCGGCAAGGCCGAGAAGGTCTCCAAGGTCGACGACCCGTTCAAGGCGGGCACGGTCAGCAAGGACGGCACCACCGCCTACGCGACCGTGTCCTACAAGGTCACCGGCACCGAGCTGAGCGACAAGAACAAGGACGCGCTCACCGAGACCCTCGATGACACCCGCAAGCAGGGTCTCACCGTCGAGGCCGGTGGTGACGCCGTTCCCACCGAGCAGCAGATGGGCGGCAGCGCCGAGATGATCGGCATCGCGGTCTCCGCGGTGGTCCTGATCATCACCTTCGCCTCGCTGATCGCCGCGGGCATGCCGATCCTGACCGCGCTCATCGGCGTCGGCATCGGCATCTCCAGCATCACCGCGCTCGGCAGCACCCTGGAGCTGTCCAGCACCACCTCGACGCTCGCCATGATGATCGGCCTCGCGGTCGGCATCGACTACGCGCTGTTCATCGTCTCGCGCTACCGCGCCGAACGAGCGGACGGACGCACACCGGAGGACGCGGCGGGCCGCGCCGTCGGTACCGCGGGCTCCGCCGTGGTCTTCGCCGGACTCACCGTCGTCGTCGCCCTCTCCGGCCTCGCCGTCGTGAACATCCCGATCCTCACCAAGATGGGTCTCGCCGCGGCCGGCACGGTCGTGATCGCCGTCTTCATCGCGCTGACCCTCATCCCCGCCCTGCTCGGCTTCGCGCCCCGCAGGACGCTGCGCCGCAAGGACCGCAAGAAGCCCGTCGGCGTCCCCTTCCACGACCCCCACGCCAAGCCCAAGCTCGGCACCCGCTGGGCCCGCTTCGTCCTTCGCCGTCCGCTGATCGTCCTGGTCTTCGCCGTCGTCGGCCTCGGCGTCATGGCCGCCCCGGCCGCCAAGCTGGAGCTCGGCCTGCCCGACGAGGGCACGTACGCGGTGGACACCACGCAGCGCAAGGCGTACGACATGCTGTCGGACTCCTTCGGCAAGGGCTTCAACGGTCCGCTGACGATCGTCGTCGACAAGGACAAGGGCGCGGCCGCCGCCGCGAAGGACGTCTCCAAGACGCTCAAGGACTTCGACGGCATCGTCAATGTCGCCCCGGCCGCCCCGAACAAGGCCGACAACGCGGCGATCATGACGGCCGTGCCGTCGACGGGACCGAGCGCCGCCGAGACGGAGAAGCTGGTCAAGAAGATCCGCTCGGGTCTCGGCGATGTCGAGAGCAAGACCGGATCCGAGGTCCTGATCACCGGCCAGACGGCCATGACCATCGACTTCTCGCAGACGCTCGACGACGCCCTCGTCCCGTACCTGGCTCTCGTCGTCGGCCTGGCCTTCCTGCTCCTGATGCTGGTGTTCCGCTCCATCCTCGTCCCGCTGAAGGCGGCCCTCGGCTTCCTGCTGTCGGTGCTCGCGGCGCTCGGCGCAGTGGTGGCGGTCTTCCAGCAGGGCCACCTCGCCGATCTGTTCGGCGTCGACCAGCCCGGCCCGATCATGAGCATGATGCCGATCTTCATGATCGGTGTGGTCTTCGGTCTCGCCATGGACTACGAGGTGTTCCTCGTGACGCGTATGCGTGAGGCGTACGTCCACGGCGAGCGCCCGGGCGAGGCCATCGTCACCGGCTTCACCCACGGCGGACGCGTGGTCGCCGCCGCCGCGGTCATCATGATCAGCGTCTTCTCCGGCTTCATCATGGAGGACGACGACATGATCAAGATGATGGGCTTCGGTCTCGCGGCCGCCGTCCTCTTCGACGCCTTCGTCGTCCGCATGGCGATCGTGCCCGCGGTGCTCGCGCTCCTCGGCAAGTCCGCCTGGTGGCTGCCGCGCTGGCTCAACGCGCTGCTTCCCAACGTGGACGTGGAGGGCGAGAAGCTGCACAAGCAGCTCGGTGACGTGAACGGCGGAGCGGCGCCGTACTCCGACCCGGAGCGGGAACTGCAGCGCACGCGCTGACCCCGCGGCGGACGGCCCCCGCTGATCCGCAGCCATGACGACGGCCCGGTGACCCCCTCGGTCACCGGGCCGTCGTGCCGTGCGGCGGCGGGGGACTTCGCGGCCGACCCTCCTGATTCCGGCTCAATTCGCACGTTCGTGCAGTCAACTTCGCCGTGACGTCGGGCGTCAGTGCTAAGGGCTGGACGGTTCTCAGGTCCCGGCCGCAAGCCCTCGCGGAGGAGGTTGCCATGGCCGACGTCGACGCGGACCGGCTCGCGGTGGTCGCCCTGGAAACCCGGCAGGCCAGGGACGTACGGATCGCCGGCGCGAAGGCCGCCCACCTGGCACGGGCAGCGGTCGCGGGGCTGCCCGTCCTGCCCGGTTTCGTCGTCGTGGCCGCCGAGACGGCAACCGGAGCACCCCGCGGAGAGGACGCGCTGCGGCACGCCTGGAGCGAGCTGAGCGGCCAGGGCGCACGGCCGGTCGTCGTGCGGTCCTCCTCCGTGCACGAGGACGGCGCGGAGTCGTCGCTCGCGGGTCTCTTCGAGACGGTGCTCGACGTGCGCGGCTGGAACGCGTTCACCGACGCCGTGCAGCGGGTGTTGCACTCCGCGCGCCGCGCCACCGTACGGCAGGTGCCGGGCCCACCGAAGCAGCCGGACGCGGACACCCCGGCCGTGCCCGGGGACATGGCCGTCCTCGTGCAGCCCATGGTGCACGCCACCGCGGGCGGGGTGGTGTTCGGCGCGGACCCGCTCGCGGGACGCCGCGACCGGCTCCTCGTCAGCGCCGTCCCCGGCGGCCCCGACCAACTCGTCGACGGCAGCGTCCAGGGCGTCCGCTACCAGCTCACGCGGCAGGCCCGCCTCCTGCACACCGAACCCGCCGAGCCGCGCACCGCCCGCCTCCTCGACCACCGGCGGTTACGGGGCCTCGCGCGCCTCGCGCGCCTGGCGGAGCGGGAGTTCGGCGGCCCGCAGGACATCGAGTTCGGCTTCGACGCCGACGACCGACTGTGGCTGTTCCAGACCCGCCCCATCACCGCCATGCCCGTCGCACCGCCCCGCCGCGCCCGCCTGCTCGGCCCGGGCCCGGTCGCCGAGACCTTCCCCGGCGTCCTGCAGCCGCTGGAGGAGGACTTGTGGCTCGCCCCCATGGCGTACGGTCTGACGGTCGCCCTCGACATCACGGGCTCGGCCTCGCGCGCCGCCCTGCGGCGGCTGCCCGTCGTCACGACCGTCGACGGGCGCGCGGCCGCCGACCTGCGGCTCCTCGGCGCCGCACCGCCGCCACGGCGGGCCCGCGCCCTGCTCGCCGCCCTCAACCCGGCCCCGGGCGGGCGTCGCGCCGCGGCCGCCTGGCGCACCGGCAGACTGCGTTCGGCCCTGCCCCTGCTCGCCGTCGACCTGATGGCCGACGTGGACCGGTACCTGGGCGAACTGCCGCGCCCCGAGGAGATGCTGAGCGGCAGGCTGTTCGCCGCACTCTCCTGGGGGCGTACGGTCCTCGGCGCCCTGCACGCACAGGAGTCACTGGCAGGGGCCCTGCTGCCCCAGGACTCCGGGGCCACCGCCGTCGGTGAGGCCCTTGCCGTGCTGTGCGAGACGCGCGCCGGCACGCCGGACGACGCGCACCTGATCGCCCGGCACCCGGTACTCCTCTCCCTGCTGCCACCGACGCTCGGCCCGCGCGCACCGCTGCCCCCGTGCCGCACGGCCTGGGCCGGGGTGCCGCGCGGCACGGGGGCGCTCCCGGCCCGCGAGGGGCTGCGGCTGCGGGTCCGCTGGGTGCAGGAGATGCAGGCGGGCATGGTCCACGAGATCGCGGCCCGGCTCACGGCGGCCGGGCTCGTCGACGATCCGGCCCGCGTCGCCCGCCTGCGCTGGCACGAGCTGACGGCGGCGAGCGACGGCGCGCCCCTGCCCGCCGACCTGCCCGAACGGCTGCCCCGGCCACAGCGCCCCGCACTGCCCGCCGCGTTCCGCCTCGCCGCGGGCCGCCCGGTCCCCGAGCCGGACCGGCGCGGCACGACGGGCACCGGGCAGGGCGCGGGTGGCGGCTTCGGCTCGGGCACCGCCTGGCACGGCGCGGGCGGCCGGCCCCGGTACGCGGTCCTGGTCGTCCGCACCCTCGACCCCGCCCTCGCGCCGCGGTTGCCCGGCCTCACCGGCCTGGTCGCCGAGACCGGCAGCGTGCTCTCCCATCTGGCCGTGCTCGCCCGCGAGTACCAAGTACCCACGGTTGTGGGCGTACCCGATGCCCTCGACCGCTTCCCCGAAGGCACCCGGTTGTCCGTGGACGGGGGCACGGGGGCGGTGGAGGAGGTGCGGGTGACCGCTGTCGTGGAACGGGTGAGCGCCGTCGCGGAGCCGGCGGACGGCGAGGACCGCGGGTCGGACACCCCGGACACCCCGGAAGTCCCGGAAGTCCTGGAAGTCCCGGAAGTCCCGGAACTCCCGGACGCCCCGGCCGTGTCGCCCGGCGAACGTCGCGAAGCCGCCCTGCCGCCCGACCGCCCCGACTGCCGGGAGGGGATGGCCTCATGAAGTACGTCAGCTATCTCCTGGGCGGCCTCACCGCCGCCGCGGCCGCCGGGTACGGCGTGGTCTACCTCACCCGCTGGGAGTGGCAGCGCGCCCTCATCTGCGGGGTGCTGCTCCTGGTGGTCGAGGGTCTGCTGGTGTGCGCGGTGCTCCTGAACCGCATCGGCCGCCTGGAGCGCCGGATCGCGGACGCCGACGAGCGCACCGAGGAGGTCCGGCGGCGGCTCGCGGAGTCGCGCGCGGAGCAGGGCGTACGGTTCCGCTGGCTGGAGTCGCGCGGCCCGGACGGGGCCCACCGCACGTATGTGTTCGTACCGGTCCTGATGGCGGCCGGAGTGCTCCTCTCCGGCGTCGCATGGGTCGTGCAGAAGATCTCGGCGGCCACCGCGCGGCCCGGCGCCGAGCGCAGGCTCGCCGGACGGCTCACCCGGCTCACCGCCCCGCCGCACGACCTCCGGGGACGGGTGCCGGAGCTGGAGGACACCCCGCCGGTGCCGCCGCCCCACACCCTGCGGGCGCTCGCCGTGACCGCCGTGGTCGCGGCCTGCGGGCTGCTGCTCGCCCTCCTCGTGGATACCCTGTCCGACGCCACCCAGACCCGGCCGGGGGAGCGGTCCGCCGCCGCGGCGACCACCGTCGTCTACCAGGTCGAGGTGCACGGCACCGCCGACGCGGGCGCCCGCGCACTCGCGGCACGCGAGCTGTGGGAGCGGTGCCGCCGGTCCACGGCCGCCCTCAACGTCCGCGCCCCGCTGACCCAACTGGGCGCGGACGTCTGGGCCGGAGTGATACGTCCCGCGCTCTCCGGCCACGACGTGATGCGGCTCCGCGGCTGTCTTGTCGACACGACGGCACACCGCACCCGCGCGAAGGTTCTCGGCGGGGGCGGCGAGGGCGGCCGGGGCGGCCGGGGCCAGGAACGGCACGCGCCGCGCCAGGCTGGGTAACCACCCTTGTTCCAGGCCGTGTTGGCGAGGCGGAAGTGCCTGGTGAGGCGCTCGTACCCGGTCGCAGGGACCCTCCGGCGCCGGTACTCTGGAAGGCGTCCGCGCGTCTGTGGCCGCGCGTCTGTGTGTACGCGTTGCCGCGCCGTCGCCGTCTCCGCGCCGCGCCATGGTGCGGCTCCGCCCCCTCCCCGTCCCGGCGTGCTCCCGTACGCGCGCCCTCAGGTGGTGACCGCTTGCCGTCCGCTGCCACACCCGCTCGGGCGGTCGCCGCGTGCGCCGCCCCGCCCGCCTCCACGCGTGCCCTCGGCACCCGGGCCCGCGGCCGCCTGAAGCCCCGGCGTCCGCTGCCGCGCCGGGTCCTGAGGACCCTGGGCCTGTGCGTCCTCGGCTACACGGTGTTCTGGCTCACCTCGGCGCTCGGTGTCCTCGCCGTGTCGGTGTGGGCCGGTGAACACGCCCCCGGCGACCGCGAACTGGCGGGCGTCCGCCACTTCCAGCAGGTCGACGACCGGCTGTGGCGCGGCTCCGCGCCCTCCGAGAAGGGCTATCGCGCCCTGGCCGCGCACGGCATCCACACCGTCGTGGACCTGCGCGCGGAGAAGCTGAGCGCCACCGCACTCGCCCAGCCCCGGCACGCCGGGCTGCACGTCGTCCGCATGCCGATCCGCGACGGACAGACCCCCGACGGCCGCCAGGTCGAGAACTTCCTGCGCGTCGTCGCCGACGCGGGCGGCCCGGTCTTCGTGCACTGCGGCGCGGGCGTCGGCCGCACCGGGGCGATGAGCGCCGCCTACCTGGTACGCACCGGTCAGGCGACGCCGGGCCAGGCGGCGCTGCGCACGGTGGCCGTGGGCCCGCCGTCCCTGGAGCAGATCTACTACGTGCTCAGCGCCGACCGCCACGCGAGCCGACAGCCACCGGACGTCGTCACGCTGATCAGCCGCCTGGCCGACGCACCGCGCCGCATCAAGGCCTCTCTTTGACGGCGCGTCTCCCGACGGCGCGTCTCCCGACGGCGCGTCGGCCCCCCGGGCTCACAGCCTCGCCCTGAGCCGCCGCTCGCCGACACCGCACCGCGGGGCTTCCGCGTCGTCGCGTACGGGCTTCTGCAGCAGGGTGGCGGCGAAGCGTCCGCCCACACCCCCGTCCTTCGACGGCTGTTCGCCGACGACCTCGTACCCGGCGGACGCGTAGTACGCGCGCAACCGCGGGTTGTTGGCACGGCAGTCGAGGCGGCACAGGCCGCGCCCCGCGGCGCGGACGCGGCGTTCGGCGTGGGCGAGCATGCGGCGCCCGGTACCCGCGGGGGCGGTGGCGCGGTCCGTCATCAGGCGGTGGACGTACCCGGCGACGGGCGGTTGCGGGCCCCAGGCCGCCGGGTCGTCCCACCACAGCTCCCAGGCGCCCGCGACGGGACCGTCCGGGCCGAGCGTGGCGATCCAGAGCTCGCTGTCCGCGAGCCGCGCCCTGAAGTGCTCCACGCCTAGCTCGCCCGGCTTCCACTGGGCGATGCCGTGCGCGATCTGCCAGCGCGCCGCCTCGTCCCGCAGTCGGACGAGCACCGGAATGTCGGCTTCGACACCGCGCCGGAACGTCAGCTCCGCCCCCGCGACGGGTTCGAGCAGTCTGCGGCGCAGCGCGGCGACCAGCGCGTCGTCGGCGCCGAGCACGTGGGTGGCGTACGCGCGCAGCGACCCGTACCGCTCGGCCGTCCCGGCGATGGCGAAGTCCTCGGCGATCTCGGCCCTGGCGATGTCGGCCTCGGCGACGCCGATGAGGGCCAGCACGAGCGCGGCGAGGAGCTCCGTGCGGTTCTCCCCGGTGGTGCAGTGGAACACCACAGGGCCCGACTCCTCGGCGGCGATCAGTTCGAGCGCACGGCGCAGCTCCCGCACGCCGTCCTCGTCGGGGCGGCGCTCGACGCCCAGGTGGTGGTAGGCGAACGACGGATGCTCGGGGACGCGGCCCTGCGCGTCGATCTCCCGGCCGTGGCGCAGATCGATGACGGTGCGGACACCCAGGGCGAGGAAGCGGTCCCAGTCGGCGTCCCGCAGTCTGCTCAACGCGCCGGACCGGTACACCTGCCCCCAGCGCACCGTACGGCCGTCCTCGGTGACATGGCCGCCCACGTCACGGAAGTTGTGCAGCCGCTCGAATGATATGTGTGTCTTCACAGTGCGGCAGCCTACGTCCGCGGAGCGGGTGCCCGCCGCGATGAACATCACCGCCCCCGCGCGCGTGCGCTTTGCGGCAAAAGGACTGGACAGAGCGGGGCACTCCGTGCTCCGCGCGTGTCATGTCGCAAGGACGGAACGGAGGGTCGGGGGACGGGCGGAGACGGCGCTACCGCCCGCCGATCCGCACCGGCTCGGCCACCTTCGGCACCCGGTCGAGCACGACGCCGAAGTGCTTCTCGTACGCCGCGAGGACCTCGGCGTCCGTGGCCAGCTCCGTGACCTCGCGCTCGCCGCCGGTGGTGACGGTGAGCCTGTTGCCGCTCAGGGTGACGCGGCCCGCCGGGGTGACCAGGGAGCACACCAGGGACCGCGTGAAGTGTGACTTCGGTGACGTGCGGTGGTACCAGGCGCCCACGCCGAAGTCCGCGAGTGCGCGCGGCCGCTGGTCGATGACGTACTGCGGCTTGCCGTCCTTGATGACGTCCAGGTCGCCGCCCGGGGCCGGGGCGATGCGGAACGTGCCGCCGGGGTCGGACTGCTCGCCGCGTCCGGTGAAGTCCAGCGGGAGGTGGGTGTGGGTGCCGAAGCCGACGTCGGCGAGCCAGTCGCCGCCGTCATCGGTGCGGACCCGCAGGGTGAGGTGGTCGTAGGGGATGCCCGGCCGGCCGTCGTCGCCGTACACCCGGGCCTGGAGGAGCGTGACCTCGAACCCGAGGGCGGCGAGGAGCGTGGCGAAGGCGCCGTTGAGTTCATAGCAGAAGCCGCCCCTGTGCCCGTCGACGACCTTCGCAAGGAGGTCCTTCTCCGTGAGGTCGACCTCCTCGCCCAGATGGATGGAGAGGTTCTCGAAGGGGACGCTGCGCAGATGCGCGAGGTGCAGTGCGCGCAGGGCCTGCGCGGTGGGGGCGGCCGGTCGCTCGACGCCGATGCGCCGCAGGTAGGCGGCTGTCCGTACGGTATCCATGGGACCAAGTCTCCCGGCCGGCGCCGCGAGGGGCCAGCGACCTCGGACGGGCTCCCTGCCCTTCGGCGGTCCTAGGACCCGTCGTACAGGCCTGCCGCCGACCTGCCGGGCCCCGTCCGCTGATCTTCGGGCCCGGTCCGCTGATCTTGCGGGGGACGCGGGGACACGGGGGCACCGCGGTCGGCGAGCAGCGCGAGGGCCGCCCGGGAGGGGGACCCCGGGGCGGTGTGCGCGACCACCACGCTCTGGTCGTCCCCGGTGCGCAGGGCCTGCTGCGTGACCGTGAGGGCGCCGATCAGCGGGTGGTGCATGGTGTGCGGAGCCGCGTCGCAGGCCCGCACCTGGTGGGCCGCCCACATCGCGCTGAACTCGGGGCTCTTCATCGATAGTTCACCGATGAGGGAGGCGAGCCGGGCGTCCTCGGGATGGCGCCCTGCCACCTCGCGCAGGTTGGCGACCACGGACCGCGCCTTCGACTCCCAGTCCGCGTACAGCGCCCGCATGTCGGGGTCGAGGAAGACGAGCGCGGCCATGTTGGGCCGTGTCGACACCTGGTCGGGCCCGTCGGCCGGGAGGTGGGCGGCGAAGAGGGCGTGGCCCAGGGCGTTCCAGGCAAGGACGTCGGTGCGGCGGCCGAGGACGACCGCGGGGACACCGGCGAGGGCGTCGAGGAGGTGGCGGGTGGCGGTCCCGAGGTGTTCCGGGGGCGGGCGGCGCAGGCCCTTCCGCCCCGAAGCGGCCCCGATGCCCAGGTCGTGCAGGTGCCTGCGCTCCGACTCGTCCAGGCCGAGCGCGCGGGCGAGGGCGTCCAGGACCGCGGGTGAGGCGTTGTGGGACTGCCCCTGTTCGAGCCGGGTGTAGTACGAGGCGCTGACGCCCGCGAGCAGGGCGAGCTCCTCCCGGCGCAGGCCGGGTACGCGGCGCCGGTCGCCGTAGGTCTTCAGGCCGATGTCGTCGGGGCGCAGCCGTGACCTGCGGGCTTGCAGGAAGGCGCCCAGTTGGCTCTGTCCGTCCACGCGGTCCAGTATCCGCCGGGGGCGGCCGGGGAGCCTGACCCTGCGAGGGGTAGGCAGCGGCGGGTGTGGCTGCGCCTGCCGGGCCGCGCACAGCCTTGGCCCATGACTCGAACAGCGAACCGACTGACGGCGGCGGCACCCGGAACGAGCGGGCCGCCGGACGCGGCACCCGAAGCGAGCGGGTCGGCGGCCGCCTCGCGGGAGCCGGCGCGGACCGTCGATCACCTCCAAGTGGGCGACGTCTCCGTGACCCGCGTCCTGGAGTACTACGGACCCGCCGACCTGACGCCCGCGGACTTCTTCCCCGGCATTCCCGCCCACACCTGGCAGGGGGAGGAGGCGTCCTGGCTGCGCCCGGACTTCCTGGACGGCGCCACCGGCGTCGTCCGGTCCGCCGTCCAGACCTGGCTGCTGCGCAGCGAGGGCAGGACCATCCTGATCGACACCGGTGTCGGCAACCACAAGGAGCGGCCCTACAGCCCGGTGTGGAGCCGGCGGAACACCGGCTACCTGGACCGTCTCGCCGCCGCGGGCGTCACCCCGCAGGACGTGGACGTCGTCGTCAACACCCACCTCCACGTGGACCACGTGGGCTGGAACACCCGCCTGGAGGGCCGCGACTGGGTCCCGACGTTCCCGAACGCCGTCTACCTGATGGCCAGGGACGACTTCGACTTCTGGAACCCGGCCAACGAACGCCGGAGCGTGCTCGGCCGCGGCAACCAGAACGTCTTCGAGGACAGCGTCGCCCCCGTCCACCGGGCGGGCCAGGCACTGCTGTGGGAGGGCAGCCACCGCATCGACGCCCACCTGCGGCTCGACCTCGCCCCCGGCCACACCCCGGGCTCCTCCGTCGTGACCCTGGAGTCGGGCACGGACCGGGCGGTGTTCGTGGGCGACCTGATGCACAGCCCGGCGCAGGTGCTCATGCCGGACTGCAACAGTTGCTTCTGCGAGGACCCTGCGGCCGCCCGCGCCACTCGCAGGCGGCTCCTCGGCTGGGCCGCCGACCACCGCGCCCTGCTCTTCCCCGCGCACTTCGGCGGGCCGGGCGCCCTCGAAGTCACCCGCACGGCGAGCGCGTTCGCCGTCAAGGGCTGGGCCCCCTTGAGCCGCGCCACCCACCAGGACATGACGGGGGAGGGACGGTGATGACGACGCAGCCCACGGCCGACGTGGCCGACATGGCGGACAGCACGGACGTGGCCGACATGGCGGACACCACAGTCGTGGCCGACACGGTGGACACCAGCAAGGGCCGGGTACGCGGCTTCGTACGGGACGGCGTGGCCGGCTTCCTCGGCATTCCCTACGCCGCGCCCCCGCGCGGAGCCGCTCGCTTCGCCGCGCCGGCGCCGCCCGAGGCGTGGCGCGGCACCAGGGACGCGACCGTGCCGGGGCCCACCGCCCCGCAGAGCGAACGCCGCCTCGGCGCAGTCGACATGTCGCACTACTTCGGTCCCGGCTGGGTGCGCGGGGACGACTACCTCACCGTCGACGTGCGCACCCCGGCGGCGCCGGGCGCACGACCGCTGCCGGTCCTCGTCTTCGTCCACGGCGGCGGCTTCGTCGCCGGATCCAGCCGGGCGCCGCTGTACGACGGCTCGGCGCTCGCCCGGGACGGGGCGGTCCTTGTGACCCTCAACTACCGTCTGGGCGTCCAGGGGTTCCTGGACCTGCCGGGGGCGCCCGCGAACCGCGGCCTCCTCGACGTGCTCGCCGCGCTGCGCTGGGTACGGGACGAGATCGCCGCGTTCGGCGGCGACCCGGGCGCCGTGACCGTGTTCGGGCAGTCCGCGGGCGCCACGCTCGTCGCCGCCCTGCTCGCGGACCCCGCGGCCGATGGGCTCTTCCGGCGGGCCGTGGTGCAGAGCGGCAGCGGCCTCGGCGCGTTCCTTCCGGAACAGGCCGCCCGGGTCACGCGGGCCGCGGCGCGGGCGCTCGGGGTCGCACCGCGCGCCGACGCCTTCGCCGCCCTTCCCGACGAACGCCTCGTCGGGGTCCTCCCCGACCTCGCGGGCATCGACCTGCGCACGGCCACCCACCCCGACCCGCTCGCCGGCCTCAGTCCGCTCGGCCTCGTGCTCACCGAGCAGCCCGCGCACACGCTCGCCGCCCGCACCGCACCGCTCGACGTGGACCTCCTCATCGGCACCACCGCGCAGGAGGGCAATCTCTACCTCGTGCCCCAGAGCGCGTACGCGGCGTCGACCGCGGCCGACGTCGAGGCGACCGCCGCCCGAGCGCATCCGCGCCCCGCGGAACTCCTCGCCGCCGTGCGCGCGGCCCACCCTGGCGCGACCTCGGCCGAGCTGCGGTCCGCCGTCCTGTCCGAGGCGCTGTTCGGGGCGGGCAGCAGGGCGCTGGCCGCCGCCCACGCGGCCAGGTCCCCGTCCCGTACCCACCGTTACGAATTCGCCTGGCGCTCGCCCGCGGTCGGCGGGCTGCTCGGCGCCGCCCACACCGTCGAGCTGCCCTTCGTCTTCGGCCGGACGGACCTGCCCGGCCTGTACGGTGACGCGGGTGTGCTCGGCCCGGACCCGGGGCCTGCCGCCCTGGCCGCTCTGGCGGAGCTGTCGTCGTGGATGCGCGCGGCCTGGGTCCGGTTCGCCGCGACCGGCGACCCCGGCTGGGCGGCCTACGACGGTGAGGGCGGGACGATCCAGCGCATCGACACGGCCTGAACGTGAGCCGGTGGCGGGGCCGGGTATGATCGCCGTACGTCGCGCGGCCCCACGTCCGCGCGCCCTTGAAGAGGAGGTGAGCCCGTTGCGTACGCACACGACCGACCGCATCGTCCGGGCCCTCCCCGCCGCCGCTCGCGTCTGAACCGCACGGCCGCCGCGCAGGAGCGCCCGCTCGTCCGAGCACCGAAGTACTCCTGAGCGAAGGAACCATGACCGTTTCGCCTTTCCGCGTCGCCGTGTCCGACGATGTCCTCACCGACCTCCGGGAACGACTGACCCGCACCCGCTTCACCAGCGCCTCCGACTCCGCCCACTGGGCCGCGGGCACCGACCCGGACCACCTGCGTGACCTCGTCGCGTACTGGGCCGACGGCTTCGACTGGCGCGCCGCCGAAGCCGGACTCAACCTCTTTCCGCACCACGTCGCCGACGTGGCGGGCACCCGGGTGCACTTCGTGCATCTGCGTGGCCGCCGCCCGGAGGGCGCCCCCGCGCCACTGCCGCTGGTGCTCACCCACGGCTGGCCGAGCAGCTTCGTCGAGATGCTGCGCGCGGCCCGCCGTCTCGCCGACCCGGCCGCTCACGGCGGGGACCCCGCCGACGCCTTCGACGTGGTCGTGCCGTCCCTGCCCGGATTCCTCTACTCCGGCCTGCCGCGGGGCCCGTTCACCCGCCGCGGAGTGGCCGGGATCTGGCACTCCCTGATGACCCGGACCCTCGGGTACGAGCGCTACGGAGCGTTCGGCGGTGACATCGGCGGCGGGGTGACGCAGTGGCTCGGGGCGCTGTACCCGGACCGGGTCGCCGGGGTGCACATCACGTCCGCCGTCGTGAGCGCGGACTTCGAGAAGGAGCCGCCGACGCCCGCGGAGCAGACGTACCTGGACGCCCTCGCCGCGTACGACATCGGGGACCAGGGCTACAGCGAGATCATGTGCACCCGCCCCGACACGGTCGCCGCCGCCCTGATGGACTCGCCCGCCGGGCTGCTCGCGTGGATCGTCGACAAGTACCGGGACTGGAGCGACTGCGACGGCGACATCGGCCGCCGCTGGGACCGGGACACGCTGCTCACGGTGGCCACGCTCTACTGGGCGACCGGCAGCATCGGCTCCTCCTTCCGGCAGTACTACGACTACCACCACAACAAGCCGGTGCCGCCCGTCACCGTGCCCGCAGCCGTCACCCTCAGCCATGAACCGGCGTACGCGGACTACCCGAGGAGCCTGGCCGAGCGCGTCCTCACCGATCTGCGCCACTGGAGCACACCCCGCCGCGGCGGCCACTTCATGGCACACGAGGAGCCGGACCAGGTGGCCGCCGAACTGCGCGCGTTCTTCCGCCCGCTGCGGCACACGGAGTAGCGGTCCGGCGCGGCCGGGCGGACGTCAGGCGGACGTCAGACGGGCGGCGCCGCCAGGAGCGGCGCCGCCCGGCGTGAGGGGGTGGAAAGCAGGAGCAACACGGCGATATAGGCTGTACGTTCTGCTTCTCGTCAGCTTGTGAGCCACCCGGAGAGTACTCAGTGACCGTAGCGACCGCCGCGCCCGAAGCCGCCGAACCGGCCGACGCCGAGGTACCGCCGCCTGCCGCCGCGCCCGAGGCCGCGTACACGGCCGAGGGCGAGGCCGCGTACACGGCCGAGGGGGAGGCCGCGCACACCGCCGAAGGCGAGGCCGCCGCGGCGCTCGTGGAGCGCGACGCCCGCGAGTTCGGCGCCTACGCGCGCACCGGCGGCTGGACCTTCGGCCTGAAGGTGGCCCGCAGCGTCCGGCCCGGCGGACAGCACGCCGAGGGCACACCGAAGCTGTCCGCGAAGGAGTTCGCCGAGCTCGCGGGCTGCTCCGCCGACCGCGTCATGCGCTTCTACAAGGCGTGGGACAAGGCGGCCGACGACGGTCTCGTGCCGCACTTCGAGGCCCTCGCCCCCGGCCAGGACGTCGAACTCCCCGACGCCGACGTGTGGCTGGCGTACTACGTGCCGCGCTCCAGCGCCACCTCCGCGCGTGGCACCGCCATCACCGCCGCCGCCGAGGCGGAGGGCATCCGCCCGACCAAGGCCCTGGAGGTCGCCGAGAACCCCACCGCGCTGCGCGCAGCCATCCTGGCCGACCCCGGCACCGCCCAGGCCGCCCGGCACGCGCTTCTCGACCGCCTCAAGGAGGACCCGGCGCTCCAGACGGAGCTGGCGCGCGACATCGCCCGCACCGACGAGCTGAAGAAGGCCGTGGCCGGTGAGGCAAGGGCCGCGGACCGCATCGAGTACGTCCGCAAGGTCGCCGAGGAGGGCCAGATCCGCACCCCCGCCGGACAGACCCTCGACGCACCGGCCGAGCTGCGCGCCGAGGCCGAGCGCCACCTGACGCTGCTCGACGAGCTCGACGACTCCGAAGAGGCCGGCGAGTGGGCGACGGAGGCGTACGACACGGTGAAGAACCTCGTCGCCGAGACCGTCGAGTCCGACCCCGAACTCCGCGTCCAGGAGCGGCGCACGAAGTTCTACAGCAGCCTGCAGAAGGCCACCAAGGTCTTCGAGGAGCTGACGCTCGACGACGCCGCCGACTTCGACGACATCTACGAGGACGACATGGTGCAACGCCTCGAAGAGCTCCAGCAGGCCATCCACACCTGCATCACGGCCCTGCGGAAGGCTTCGGCCACGCACTGACCGCGCGGCCCCGTGTGTTGTGGAACGATCACTCGCATGGTGTCTGTGAGCGATCTCCTGCCCGTCGAGGCGATCCGGCTCGACGTCGCGGCCGATGACTGGCGCGCGGCGATCGGTGCCGCGGGTGAGCTGCTCGTGGCGACGGGCAGCAGCACGGACGCGTACACCACGGAGATGATCAGTACCGTGGTGGACGCCGGGCCGTACATCGTCGTGGCCCCCGGCTTCGCGTTCGCGCACGCGCGGCCCTCGCCCGCGGTGCTGCACACCGGCATGTCCTGGGTGCGGCTCGCGCGCCCCGTGGAGTTCGGGCACGAGACGAACGACCCCGTCGACCTCGTCGTGGCGCTCGCCGCAGCGGACGCCTCCGCGCACACCGAGGCGATGGCCTCCCTCGCCCGACTGCTCGCGGACCCGGACACGGGACGGGCCCTGCGGGACGCCGCCACGCCCGCCGCGGTGCACGCTCTGCTGTCCGGCGGGCGCACGGCTGCCGGGCCCGGGCCCGCCGCCGAGCCGGGGCCCGCCGCCGGGCCTGAGCCCGCGCCCGCCGCGCCCGAGGCCCCTGTCGCCGCCGGGCCCGCCGTGCACAAGATCCTCACGGTGTGCGGCAACGGCCTCGGTACCAGTCTGTTCCTCAAGAACACTCTGGAGCAGGTCCTCGACCGCTGGGGCTGGGGCCGCCACGTCACCGTCGAGGCCACCGACACCATCTCCGCCAAGGGCAAGGCCGCCGAGGCAGTGGCCGTGCTCACGTCCCGGGAGATCGCCAAGGCGCTCGGCGACATCGGCGTCCCCGTCAAGGTCGTCGACGACTTCACCTCCACCACCGAGGCCGACCGTGTCCTGCGGGACACGTACGACGTCTAGGAAGAAGCCAGAAAGAGGGGCGAGCCGTGGACTGGCTGGTATCCGTCGCGAAGTTCCTGGTCAACGAAATCCTCAGCCAGCCCGCCTACCTGATCGGGCTCATCACCGCCGCGGGCCTCCTCGCGCTGCGCAGATCGGCGGGCCAGGTCGTCGGCGGCGCGATCAAGGCGACGCTCGGCTTTCTGCTCATCGGCGCGGGCGCCGGACTCGTGGTGGCCGCGCTCGCCCCGCTCGGTGAGATGATCCAGGGCGCGACGGGCGCGCACGGAGTGATCCCGACGAACGAGGCCATCGTCGGCATCGCCCAGGCCGAGTACGGTTCCCGGGTCGCCTGGCTGATGATCCTCGGCTTCGCCGTGAGCCTGGTCCTCGCCCGCTGCACGCCGCTGCGCTATGTCTTCCTGACCGGCCACCACATGCTGTTCATGGCCACGCTGCTGACGATGGTGCTCGCGACGGCCGGGCAGCGGTCCTGGGTCGTGGTCGCCGTCGGCGGTGTGCTGCTCGGCATCATGCTGGTCGCGATGCCCGCCTTCGCACACCCCTGGACCAAGCGCGTCACCGGCAACAACACCGTGGCGATCGGGCACTTCGGGACGGCCGGGTACGTCGTCGCCGGAGCGACCGGGCAACTCGTCGGGCGGCGCAGCCGGTCCACGGAGGACATGAAACTGCCCGACGGCCTGCGCTTCCTGCGTGACTCGATGGTGGCCACGGCCCTGTCCATGGTCCTCATCTACCTGATCATGTCGCTCGTCCTCCTCGCCAAGGTCGGCAAGGAGAGCGCCTTCAAGGCGTTCGCGACCGACGGCGGCGAGGCAGCCGCCGACGTGGGCGCGTACGTCATGCAGTCGGTCATGCAGGGACTGCAGTTCGGCATCGCCGTCGCGGTCATCCTGTTCGGCGTCCGGACGATCCTCGGTGAGCTGGTGCCCGCCTTCCAGGGCATCGCCAACCGCGTCGTCCCTGGTGCGGTGCCGTCCCTGGACGCGCCGATCGTCTTCCCGTACGCGCAGAACGCCGTCCTCATCGGGTTCATCTCCAGCTTCATCGGCGGCCTCGTCAGCCTCGGCCTGCTCACCTGGATCTTCGAACCGGCCTTCGGGCTCGCACTGGTCCTGCCCGGACTCGTGCCGCACTTCTTCACGGGCGGCGCGGCCGGGGTCTACGGCAACGCGACGGGCGGCAGGCGCGGCGCCGTCGTGGGCGCGTTCCTCAACGGTGTCCTCATCACCTTCCTGCCCGCGCTGCTCCTGAAGGTCCTCGGCGCCTTCGGCAAGGAGAACACCACCTTCGGCGACGCGGACTTCGGCTGGTTCGGCGCACTCGTGGGGAACGCGGCGAAGGCCGGGACCGTGGCGGGCGCGGTCCTGATGCTCCTGGTCGGCGCGGTGATCCTGGCCGCCGCGATCGTCGTGCAGAAGCGGGTCGTGGAGACCGGCTGGGACCCGGGCGCACGGCGTGACGCGCTCCTCGGCCGCGCTGGCGGTACGGCCGCCGAAACACCGGCGCCGACCGGTGAGGCCGGGGCTCCGGGGCGCCCGGCGTACGCGAAGATCGCGCCGCCGCCGGGTGCTCCGAAGCCCCCGCCGCCGCCCGGGGAGACCGGCTGACGCCGCGCAGCTCCATCCCTGACGCTGTCCCTGGCTCTATCCCTGACCCGGCACCACGAACAGCGCCCAGGTGGTGAGCGGCACCAACAGGGCCATCGACAGGCCCCACTTCATGAGGGCGCCGAACACCTGCGGGCGCACTTCCTCGGGGGCGTTCGCGGTGACCAGCGCGCCGCTGGTGGACAGCGGCGAGGAGTCCACGACCGACGAGGAGACGGCGAGGGCGATGATCAGGCCGACGGTGCTGACCTGACCGGCCATCAGGAAGGGTACGGCGAGCGGGATCAGGGCGCCCAGGATGCCGGTGGTGGACGCGAACGCGGAGACCACGGCACCGATCAGACAGATCAACAGGGCGCCGAGGAGCGGTGAGTCGATCTTCGCGACGCTGTCGCCGAGCCAGTCGATGGTGCCCATGCGCTCCATCACACCCACGAAGGTGACCACACCGCAGACGAGGAGCACGGTGGACCAGGCGCAGCGTTCCACGGCGCCCTTGGCCGATTCGGGGTCGGCGAGGGTGAGGACGACGACGACCGTCAGGGCCATCAGGCCGACGTTGTAGTCGAGGAACAGCGCGCCGGCGACCATGCCGAGCAGCCCGAGGAGGGTGAGGACGCGGGGCCGGTCGAGCCGGAGTGCGGAGGTCTCCGTGTGGGCGGGCGCGAGGGTCGCGGTGGCGGCACCACCGATTCCCCTCGTACCGCCAGTGCCCCTCGTACCGCCGGTGTCCCAGGTGTCGCCGGTGCCCCTCGTGCCGCCGGTGCCCTTAGTGTCGTCGGCGCCGTGTGTGCCGCCGACGTCTTTGGTACCGCCGCCAGTGCTCTCCGTGCCGCCGAGTGTTCCCGGTGCGCCGGGGGTGTGCTGCGCCGGGGTGATGTCCTCGGCGCGCCTGCCGAGCAGGTGCCGGCCGCCGAACAGGAAGTACGCGACCACGCTGAGCGCCGCGTTGAAGAGGAAGGACGCGACGAACAGCAGACCCGGGTCGCCCGGCAGGTCGTTGCGTTCGACGACGCCGTTGGTGATGCTGCCGAAGACGCTGGCGGGCGAGAAGCCGCCCGCGCTCGCTCCGTTGATGACGAGCAGGCCCATCAGGAGCGGGTCGATGCGGTAGCGGACGCAGAAGCTCATGCCTATGGGGGCGATGACGCCGACCGCCGCGGGCACCACCGCGCCGACCGCGGTGAGCACCGCGGTGATGAGGAACATGACCCAGGGAATGAGGGCGATGCGGCCGCCCACGGCACGCGTCGCGGCGTGCACGAGCCATTCGATGGTGCCGTTGTTCTTCGCGATGGCGAAGAGGAAGGTGACGCCCACGAGGACGACGAAGAGGTCGCCGGGGAAGCCGCCGAACACGTCGTCGGCGTTCTCGCCCGCGACGGTGGAGCCGACGGCGAAGGCCGCGACGAGGGCGAGGGCGCCCATGTGGACCGAGGTGAAGGTGGACAGGGTGAATACGAGTACCAGTGCGCCGATCGCGATGAGATGGTCTGCCATGACACGTCCTCGCCTTGGGACTTCGGCCACATCGCGGACGGTGGCCGAGTGCGGGCATGCGGGAGGGACCCGTGGCGGCGTCCGGGGGCAGAGGGGCACAGCGGAGCCCCCGAGGCGGGGCCCGTCGCACCCTGCCATGAGCGGGCAGCCGCGCCGACCCGGGCTGTCCGCAGGGTGGACATGGAGTTCCGTCATGTGGAACTCCTGCGCAATGGTGGCGAGTATGTGACGACGGTCACGCCCCGTCAAGGGGGTGCGTGTACCGCCGTGTTGTGGGGTGCGCCGGGGTGGCCGGTGTCCGGATCAGGGCGGCGCGTGGGCGACTGGCGTCCGGGCCGGGCGGTGCGGGGGCGGCCGGTGTCCGGGCGGGGGCGGCGTGGGCGTGACCGGCGTCGGGGTCAGCTCGCGCCCGCCGCGCCCGCCGCGCCAGGCGCCTCGTGGCCGAGGCTCGCGCTGATCTTCCGTGCCGCCGCGCGTACATGCCCGCCCAGCGTGTCGAGCCGCTCGCGGTCGCACCGGCTGGTGGGCATGTTGATGCTCACGCTGCCGACCGGGGTGCCGTCGGGGCCGAGCACGGGTGCCGCTACCGCGGACACGTCCTCCCGCCATTCGCCCAGGTTGACGGCGTAGCCGCGGCCGCGGACCGCGTCGAGCTCGGCGCGCAGCGCGGCCGGATCGTGGATGGTCAGGTCCGTGTAGCGGGTCAGGCCCGCGGCGAGATACCGCTCGACGTCCCCGGGGGAGCGGGCGGCGAGGATCGCCTTGCCGTTGGCGGACGCGTGCCCCGACAGGTGCTGGCCGAGCGGCAGCACGATCCGTACCGGCTGGGTCGTCTCCAGGCGCTCGACGAGCACCACCCGGTCGCCCTCCGGCATCGCGAGGTGCACGGTCTCGTCCACGCTGCGGCGCAGTTCGTCCATCACCGGCACGGCGACGTCCCGCAGGTCGAGCTCGCCCGTGGCCTGCCGTCCCACCAGGAGTGCCTTCGTGGTGAGGGACCAGCGGGTGGGCGTGGCGCCGGACTGCTTGATCCAGCCGGCCGTGTGCAGGGTGCCGAGCGCGCGCTGGACGGTGCTCTTCGGAAGCTCCATGGCCCGCGCCAGGTCGGCGACGCCGACGGGCTGACGCGTCGCCACCTCTTCGAGCGCCCGCAGGGTGTTGAGGACGTTCTGCACCGTTGACCCCTTCCGGTGAGGGAGCCTATGCTCCGCCGTGCCGCATCACGATACGCTGTGCCGTCTCACGGCACAAGCGTGGAGAGGAGATCCGCGCGATGACTGCCAGGACCGGACGCCACTTCCTCCAGATCCCCGGGCCGACCAACGTTCCCGACCGGGTACTTCGCGCCATGTCCGCCCCGACCCTCGACCACCGCGGGCCCGAGTTCGCGAGCCTCACCCGGCGCGTGCTCGGTGGGCTGAAGCCGGTGTTCGCCACATCGGGCCCGGTCGTCGTCTATCCGTCGTCGGGCACCGGCGCCTGGGAGGCCGCCCTGGTGAACACGCTCAGCCCGGGCGATCGCGTGCTGTGCTTCGAGACCGGGCACTTCGCCTCGCTGTGGCGGGACATGGCCCGCTCCCTCGGCCTCGAAGTGGAGTGCGTGCCCGGCGACTGGCGCCACGGTGCCTCCCCCGAGGCGGCGGCCCAGGTGCTCGACGCCGACCCCGCCCACCGGATCAAGGCCGTCTGTGTGGTGCACAACGAGACGTCCACCGGCGTCACCAGCCGCGTCCCCGAGATCCGCGCGGCCATCGACGCCGCGGGGCACCCCGCCCTGCTCCTGGTCGACACGGTGTCCTCGCTCGGCTCCATCGAGTACCGGCACGACGACTGGGGCGTCGACGTGACCGTCACCGGATCCCAGAAGGGCCTGATGCTGCCGCCGGGCCTCGGCTTCAACGCCGTCAGCGACAAGGCGCTGGCTGCCGCCCACACCTCACGGCTGCCCAAGTCCTTCTGGGACTGGACACCGGTCATCGAGGCCAACGAAGCCGGTTTCTTCCCCTACACCCCGGCCACCAACCTGCTGTACGGACTCGAAGAGGCCCTGCGCATGCTCGCCGAGGAAGGGCTCGAACAGGTCTGGCGACGGCACGCGCGGCACGCCGCCGCCACCCGTGCCGCCGTGCGCGGCTGGGGCCTTGAGGTGCTGTGCGCGGACGAGCGCGAGCACTCCGGTTCGCTCACCGCCGTGCTGCTGCCGGACGGCCGCGACGCCGACGCCGTACGGAAGATCGTCCTGGAGCGGTACGACATGTCCCTGGGCACCGGGCTCGGCCGCCTCACCGGCAAGGTGTTCCGCATCGGGCACCTCGGGCACTTCAACGACCTCACCCTCGCCGGGACCCTGGCAGGCGTGCAGATGGGTCTGGAGCTGGCGGGGATACCGGTGGGCCCGGAAGGCCTGGCCCAGGCCCTGGACCACCTCCGCACGAACTGACCCCTCCGTACCCCCGACCGGCCCGTCCCGTTCCCCCTGCGTGGGCGTGGCCGGAGACGTGCCGGTGAGACCAAGGGAGCGTGTCGTATGACCATGAGCACCGAGTCCACGGAAGTCGGCAGGGACGACAGCGGCGACCTCGCCCGGCGGTTGCGCGCCGACCTCGACGGCGAGGTCCGCTTCGACGACTACAGCCGCCACCTCTTCGCCCGCGACGCCAGCATGTACGCCATCACGCCCCTCGGCGTCGTCTTCCCGCGGCACGCCGACGACGTGCGGGCGGCGGTGGCCGCGGCGGCCGAGCACGGGGTCTCCGTGGTGCCGCGTGGCGCCGGGACCAGCCTCGCGGGCCAGACCACGGGCCCGGGCATCGTCCTCGACCTGTCCCGCCACATGCGGCGCATCGTCGCCCTCGAACCGGAGGGCCGCACCGCGCTCGTCGAACCGGGCGTGGTCCAGGACCAGTTGAACCGTGCCGCGGCCCCGCACGGCCTGATGTTCGGCCCCGACACCTCCACCAGCAACCGCGCCACCATCGGCGGCATGATCGGCAACAACTCGGCGGGCAGCGGCTCCCTGCGGTACGGCATGACCATCGACCACGTCCGCGCCCTCGACGTGGTCCTCGCCGACGCGACCACCGCCCACTTCGCGCCCCTCACCGCGGGGGAGCACGCGGGCCGGGCCGGGGCCGCCACCCTGGACGGCCGCGTCCACCGCGAACTGCCCGCGCTCGTCGCCGCGCACAGGGATGCCATAGCCACCGGGTTCCCGGGGCACTGGCGTCGTGCGGGCGGCTACCGGCTCGACCGGCTCGCCCGCGAGGACACCCCCTTCGACCTGGCCAAGTTCGTGGTCGGCTCGGAGGGCACGCTCGCCCTCACCACCCGCGCCCTGGTGGACCTCGTCCCCAAGCCCGCGCACACCGTGTTCGCCGTCGGCCATTTCACCTCGGTGGCCGGGGCCATCGAGGCCACCCAGGACGCCCTCGCCTGCGACCCGGCCGCCGTCGAGCTGATGGACCGCACGATCCTCGACCTGTCCCGCCAGAAGATCGAGTACGCGTCCCTGTCCACCGTCCTGGAAGGCGACCCGGACGCGCTGCTCTTCGTGTCCTTCACCGGCGACGACGAACGCGAACTCAGCGGCGGCGTCGAACGCCTGACGTCCCTGTGGCGGCGCCACGGCCACGGCTACCACACCCTCGCCGCGACCACCCCGGCGGACCGGGCCGCCCTGCTCAAGGTGCGCAAGGCAAGCCTCGGCCTCCTGATGGCGGCGAGCGAGGGCACCCGCAGGCCGCTGGCGTTCATCGAGGACACCGCCGTGGACCCGGTCCATCTGCCCGCGTACACGGCCAGGTTGAAGCAGGTACTCGACCGGCACGACCTCACGGCGGGCTTCTACGGCCACTGCTCGGTGGGCTGTCTGCACATCCGTCCGTTCCTCGACGTGACCGACCCGGCGCAGCGGGACACCATGCGTGCGGTCGCCGAGGAGATCAAGGACCTGGTCACCGAGTACGGCGGGGTCAACTCCAGCGAGCACGGCGACGGTCTCGCGCGCAGCGAGTTCAACCGGGAGATCTTCGGGGACGAGCTGTACGAGGCCATGCGGCGCGTGAAGGGGCTCTTCGACCCGGAGAACCGGCTGAACCCCGGCAAGATCGTCGACGCCCCCGCGATGACGGACCACCTGCGCGACCCGGCGCTGCCGCCCGCCCCCGGCCTGCGCACCCGGCTCGACTTCGAGGTCGCGGGCGGTATGCGGGCCGCGGCGGACCGCTGTATGAACATCGGCCTGTGCCGCAAGAGCGACGTCGGTGCGATGTGCCCCTCCTACATGGCCACGCGCGACGAACAGGACTCGACGCGTGGGCGCGCGGGCGCCCTGGTCAAGGCGCTCTCCGCGCCCGACCCGCACACGGCGCTCGGTGACGAGCGGCTGCACGAGGTCCTCGACCTGTGTCTGATGTGCAAGGCGTGCAAGAGCGAGTGCCCGCTCGGCGTCGACATGGCGTCCCTGAAGGCCGAAGCCCTCGCCCACCACCACGACGAGCACGGCACCCCGCTGCGCTCCCGGATCTTCGGGGCCGTCCGCACCCTCAACCGCCTCGGCTCGGCGACCGCCCCGCTGTCCAACCTGCCCGGCCGCATCCCGCTCGTCCGCCGCCTCCTGGACCGTACGGTGGGCATCACCCCGCACCGCCCGCTGCCGCGCTACACCCGCCGCAACCTGGTGCGCTGGTTCGCCCGCCGTCCCGGCGCGCGGTCCCCGGCCCCCCGGGGCCCGGTGGTCCTGTTGGCCGACTCCTTCACCACGTACACCGAACCGGAGATAGGCCGGGCAGCCGTCGAGTTGCTGGAACGCGCGGGCTGGGACGTGCGGTTGGAGAGCGGGGGCTGCTGTGGACGTTCCTCCCTCTCCAAGGGCCTGCTCGACGACGCGGGCGACAAGGCCTTCCAACTGGTCCACCACCTCACGGAGAGCACCCCCGCCGAGGCACCCGTCACCGGCTGCGAACCCTCCTGCCTGATGACGCTGCGCGACGAGCACCGCGCGCTGCTGCCCCGCGACTCCGCGCGCGAGGCCGTCACCGAACGCGTACGCCAACTGGAGGAACTGCTCACCGAGGCCATCGACGACGGCGCCCTCACCCTGCGCACGGACTCCTGGCTCAACGGCCGCACCCTGCTCCTCCACGGCCACTGCCATCAGAAGGCCGAGGTCGGCACCGCCGCGACGGTGGCGCTGCTGCGGCGCATCCCCGGCGTCGAGGTGAGCGAACTCGACGCGGGCTGCTGCGGCATGGCGGGTTCCTTCGGCTTCGAGTCCGAGCACTACGACATGTCGATGACCGTGGGCGAGGACCGCCTGTTCCCCGCGGTACGTGCCGCGCCCGAAGACACCGTCGTCGTCGCCACCGGCTCCTCCTGCCGCCAGCAGATCTTCCACGGCACGGAACGCACCGCCTGGCATCCGGCGCAGTTGCTGCGCGAAGCGCTCTGAGCGACGCGGGCCCCTGCCGTCCCTTTGGGGAGCGCCGCCTCACTCCTGACCGACGTGCCCGATCCAGTCGTCGCCGAGGCGGTGCTGTACGTCCGCGAGCAGGGTCTGGAGCAGTTCGGTGAGGGTGGCCTGCTGATCGGGGGTCAGGCCCGCGAGCAGGTCGGCGTCGCGGTGCAGGACCTGGTCGACGGTGGCTTCGACCAGGTCGTGGCCGGTGGGAGTCAGGGTCACAAGGACCGTGCGGGGGCGGCCGCGGGCCGGTTCCCGGGTCACCAGGCCCTCCTGCTCGGCCCGCGCCACGCGCTGCGAGACGGCGCCCGCCGTGACCAGCGAACGGTGGCCGATCTCGCGGGTGCTGAGCGCGTACGGCGGGCCGCTCCGGCGCAGCACGCTGAGCAGGTCGAGGGTGGCGGCGTCCACCCCCGCGCGGGCCAGGACCCGCCGCCTGTCGTCGCCGAACAGCTTGGCCAACTGCCACACCGGGGTCATGATCCCGATCGAGGAGACCGGCGTTCCGGGCCGCTCGCGCTCCCAGGCGGCGGCGATCCCCTGCGCGGAGTGCGCCTCGGCCGCACGCGGGTACGGGCCCCCACCGCCCCCACCGCCCCCTCCGCCGCTCTCCGGCCCGACGTCGGCGCCCCCTGCCATCGCATGCCTCCCAAGTGTTACGTTGAGCTCTAAATATAGGCCTAAACGAAAATGATTCGGAGCTCAGCATATGGCACGCACGATCCTGGTCACCGGTGGCGGCACGGGCATCGGCCGTGCGATCGCACGGCACTTCGCCGCGGCGGGGGACAGCGTCGTCGTCACCGGACGCCGTCCTGAACCGCTGGCGGAGCTGGCCGCGGAGGCCGGAGTCGGCACCGCGGTCTGCGACCACACCGACCCCGCCGCGCTCACCCGCCTCCGCGCGCAGTTGCCCGAGCGGATCGACGTCCTGGTCAACAACGCGGGCGGCAACACGGACCTGGACGCCGACGGCGAGCAGGACCTGGCCGCCTATGCCCGGGACTTCCGCGCCAACCTCGACGCCAACCTGGTCAGCGCCGCGCTCACCACCAAGGCCCTGGAGGACCGGCTCGCCCCCGGCGGTGCCGTCGTCCACATCGGCTCGATCGCCGCGGAACAGGCGGCCGGTTCCTACGGCGCCGCGAAGGCGGGCCTCGCCAACTGGAACATCGACCTCGCGGGCCGGCTCGGCAGCCGCGGCATCACTGCCAACGTCGTCGCGCCCGGCTATATCGCCGACACCGAGTTCTTCCGGGACAAGCTGTCCGGCGAACGCCGGGAGCAACTGGTGGCGGCCACGGCGACCGGCCGCGCGGGGACACCCTCCGACATCGCGGGCACCGTCGTCTTCCTCGCCTCCCCGGCGGCCCGCCACGTCACCGGCCAGGTGCTGCACGTCAACGGCGGTGCGCGCGCCACACGGTGAGAGCGGCGGCCGCCCTCCGGGCGGCGACGGGAATTGCCGGACAGGCCCTAGCCCGGACTCTTCCCGTCCGCGTCCGCCTCCGCGTCCGGCAGCAGCTCTCTCAGAAGGTCCTCGAACTCGTCGGCGGTCGGCGGCTCGTCGTCAAGGAGGGCCTGGAGGAGCAGCCCGTCGTAGGCCCGCGTGAAGAGCTTGACGCGCACCGGGTCGTCGGTGAGCTCACGGGCGAAGGCGGCCAGTGCCTCCTTCCAGCGGCGGGTCGCGGCGCGCTGTTCCGGACGGCGCGCCGCCAGCAGGTACAGCTCGAACTCCGCGAGGAGGTGCCCGGGCGAGGTCAGGATCTCCGCCATCAGCAGCGCGAGGGCCCGGCGCTTGCCGGTGGCGTCGCCCGGCCCGGCGGCCAGCGCCTCGACGCGCGCGGAGTCCTCCTCCATGCACTGGGTCAGCGCCGCCGTCAGGAGGGCGTCGATGCTGCTGAAGTAGTACGTCGTCGCGGTCGTCGGCAACTCCGCCTCGCGGGCCACCGTGCGATGCGTGACGCCCGCGGCGCCGTCCCGCGCGATGACACGCACCGTCGCCTCGATCAGTGCCCGGCGCCGCCGTTCGCCCTTGACGCGCCTGCCGTCGGTGACGGCGGGCGCGTTCTTCGTGTCGCTGCTCGCCTCGTTCAGGGCGACTCCCCCTGCTGCTCGATGCCCGTCGGCCGTGGTCATGACCTGTTTCCGCCGACGTTACCGGGTGGGCACACAGTCGCTCGCCCGTCCGGCCCGGGGTCGGACGTGATAGAAAGTGGAACGATAGTCCCGATAGTTGCCCGTGCGGGTATCCGGACCGGCCGGACGCGCCTGCCCGCATCCGCGCCCGCCCGCATCCGCACGGCCCCGGGCCGGGCCGACTCCGCTCCCAGCGACAGGACGACCGATGACCAACGCGTACCGCGAGATATTCGCCGCTCCCGGCGCCAAAGCGTTCAGTTCCGCGGGCCTCCTGGCCCGGCTTCCGCTGCCCCTGACCCATATGGGCATCCTGACGATGCTGTCCGAGACGACCGGTGAGTACGCCCTGTCGGGCCTGGTCGCAGGCGCCTTCACCTTCTCCATGGCCTTCCTCGGCCCCCAGGTGTCCAAGGCCGTGGACCGGCGTGGACAGAGCCGCGTCCTGCCGCTCGCCACCGGTGTCAGCGTGCTCGGGCTCGGCGCCCTGCTGATCTGCGCCACCACCGGCGCGCCGAGCTGGACCCTGTTCCTCTGCGCCCTGGTGTCCGGGCTCATGCCGAGCATGAGCGCCATGGTCCGCGCGCGCTGGACGGAGATCTACCGGGGCACACCGCGGCTGACCACCGCATACTCCATGGAGTCGGTGGTCGACGAGTTGACCTATGTCATCGGTCCCGCGCTCGCCGTGGTGCTCTCCACGGCACTGTTCCCGCAGGCCGCGCCCCTGTTCGCGGGTCTGCTGCTGCTCGTGGGCGTCGCTCTGTTCGTACCGCAGAAGCGCACCGAACCGCCCGTGAAGGCACGGGCCGACAACGCGGGCGGTGCCTCCGCGATCCGTTCGGCGCCCGTGCTGCTGCTCGCGCTCGTGCTGCTCTGCGGCGGGGCCGTGCCCGGCATGGTCGACACCATGGGTCTCGCCTTCGCCGAGGAGCAGGGCGACAAGTCCCTCGCGGGACTGGTGTTCGCGGTCTACGCCATCGGCTCGGGTCTCTCCGGGCTGCTCTTCGGTGCCAGGCAGCCGGACGTGCCGCTGCCCCGGCTGCTGCTCTTCGGTGTCGGCGGCACCGCGCTGACCACGCTGCCGTTCCTGTTCGTCGACGGCGTCGCCGGGATGGTCGCGGTGGTGTTCCTCGCCGGTGTCTTCTTCGCCCCCACCATGGTCGTGATCATGGGGATCGTGGAGCGTGTGACGCCGGAGCACCAGCTCACCGAGGCGATGACGTGGATGATCGCCGGTCTGCAGAGCGGCATCGCGATCGGGGCGGCCGTCTCCGGGGTCCTCTACGACCGGTTCGGCGCCACCGCGGGGGTCTCGGTGGCCCTGGTCGCCGGAGCCGTCGCCCTGCTGATCGTGCTGTGCGCCCTGCCGATGCTGCGGACCCGGCTGACGTCGTCCGAGCAAGCGACGGGCGCCGAGCACGCGCCCCGGGCGGGCGCCGCCGCGCCGGGGGAGGAGACGACGGCGCCCGTCGGCTGCTGATCTGCCGACGGGCACCGGGCACCGCGTGGCGGGTGACGACCGCCGGGTGACGGCTGGCGCTACTGGGGCTTGTGCGGCGTCGCCTCCGTCGGTCGGACCACCACCATGCCCTCACCCTCCAGCTTCAACTGCACCGCCTCCCCGGAACCGCCGCGGATCATCGAGCCGATGGACTGGGAGCGGTGCAGCGAGGTCTGGAGACTGGTGGTCCAGCCGACGATCGCGTCGGTGTCCACGAACACCGGGGCCTGCGGCGACACGGGGATCACCAGCGGCTCCCCCTCACAGATCAGCCCCAGCCTGCCGCTGCCGGTGAAGACGCTGTTGAAGAGCCCGCCACCGGTGATGCCCGAACCCTTCACCGTCTTGATCTCGTACGCGAGGGTGGCGTCGAAGCACAGCACGTTGCGGCCGTTGACGGTGAGGGAGTCGCCCGGCTCGATGTCGACGACGAAGCAGCTCTGCGCCTCGTGCGCGAACCACGCCTCACCCTGGCCGCGCACCGCCATCAGCGCGAGACCCTCGCCGGTGACGGCACGCTTGAGCATCCCGCCGACGCCCTGGCCCTTGCGCTCGAACTGCAGGTTCCCGCGGTAGGCGACCATCGCGCCCTGCCGTGCCAGCATCTCGCCGTTCACGGCGTAACGGATGGACTTGGAGTTGTGCAGGCTCATGCCGGGGGCCGCCGCGGGCTGCGCCACGTACTCCGTGGAGAAAAGGTCGCTCTTCATGCGGGCATCGTGCACCGCAGGGGGGCGGCTCGCCAAGTCTTCGGCGGTGTACGGCCACCGGACCGAGGTCGCGCCCACGAGCGGCGGGGAGCGACCTTCGGCCATGGCGGCCGCGACTTCGGCAGGGGGCGGCTCACAGCCCAAGGCCCAAGGCCCAGGACCCGTCACTCGTCGACGGCCGCCCCGAACGCCGCGCCCCGCGCGGGCGCGCCCAGCGAACCGGCCCCGTACGTCCACGATCCCGCGGCCGTGACCCCGCCGGACCCGGCCGGGAGCACCCACACCACACCGTCACCCGCGTTCTCGCCGGGTGCCGAGGCGAGCAGCCCGAAGCGCCCGTCGCGGTCGGGGTCGGTCAGGCGTACCTGGGCGCCCCACTTGTCGCCCTTCTCCGCGGTACCGGGGACGTCGGCCGAGTTCTGGTCCCAGGACTTGGCGCCGGTCGCGGTCACACCGGCGGCCGAACCGCGCAGCACCCACACCGCGCCCGCGTCGGCGACCGTGCCGATGTCCTCGCCCGGCGCCCCGACCGCCACGTCCGCGTAGCCGTCCTTGTTCGTGTCGGCCACCGAGAGGTCGGCGCCCCAGTTGTCCCCGCGCTCGGCGGTGCCGGGCACGCCCGCGGAGTCCTGGGTCCACCACTTCACGTCCTGCGAGATGCCATCGGCGGAGCCGTAGCGCACGCCCACCAGGCCGCCGGTGAGCGTCTCGCCGCCGTCGTCGGGGGAGTGCGGCTCACCCGTGACCAGGTCGTCGAAGCCGTCGCCGTTGATGTCGCCCGACGCGGCGGCGGGACCGCCGCGCAGGTCGTGTACGTACATGAGGGCCTCACCGCCCTTGTAGTACGACGACCAGCCGTGCCCCGACTCTTCGTCGGCGGTCACCCCGGAGACCACCAGGTCGGCGAAGCCGTCGTCGTCGTAGTCGCCGGTGGTCAGGGACTTCGGCTCGATGTGCCGCTGATCGGCCCGTGCGGTCGGCCCCTTGACGGCCAGTCGCTTCAGCGGGGTGGCGGCGCGCGCCTGCGGCGCCGCGTCGTACACGAAGAGTTCGAGGCCGCCCGAGTTGAGGACGGCGAGCACGTCGCCGGGGGTCTCACTGGTGAGGCGGGCGGCGGTCACCGCGGAGCCGAACTTCTCGCCCCGGACGGGCTCCTGGGTCTGGAGCCAGTCACTCGCGGTGCCCTTCAGGCCCTGCTCGGAACCCCAGAGGATCGCGACACCGCCTGCGTCCGCAGTGTCGCCGAGGTCCTCGCCGGGGATGCCGACGATCGCGTCGTCGTAACCGTCGGCGTCCAGGTCACCGGTGGCGACGGCCGTGCCGAAGCCGTCACCGGTCTCGGCGGCGCCCGAAACCCCGGCCGTGGACTGGCTGAACCGGGCCACGTCGCTCGTACCGATGCCTCTGTTCGAGCCGTACTGCACGGTGACGAGGCCCGCGCCCTTCTTGCCGCTCACCGTCGCACCGGGCGCGCCGACCAGGACGTCCTCGTGGCCGTCGCCGTTGAAGTCGCTGTTGCGGTCGTCGGCGCGCGTACCTCCGGGGGTGCCGGCGGAGGCGGCCGGTGCGGTGACGATGCCCGCTCCCGCGATCAGAAGGAATGAGGCCGCGGCGACGGCGGCCGAATGGTTCTTGCGCACGAGCGACTCCTGTGCAGGAAGGTGACCGGGCAGCGCGGGGGTGAGTCCGGAGAGGGCCCGTTCCTCGTCCGGTGCCCAGTTCGACCGCGGCTCGTGCGGAAGGGTTGTACGGGACTTTCCCACCGGCTCTCCGCCGCGTACGCGACGTCGCGTGCGCGACTTCCGGCGGAGGTTCAGGACTTGAGGGCCCGGGGTAGGGTGCGCCTCAAGATCCGGCGGCATGCCCGGGAGGGGCGCATGAACACCGAACCGCGTGCAGCGGGCGGCCTTCCGCCCGCGTTCACGGCACCCGAGTCCTCGTCCTTCCTCGACTTCCTCGCCGCGCAGGCGCCCGACCTGCTGCCCGCCCGGCGGTCCCTGCCGGTCGCGCACGACGGCTTCGACGCGCCGCACGGCACCACCATCGTCGCGGCGACGTACGCGGACGGCGTCCTGGTGGCAGGCGACCGCCGGGTCACGTTGGGCAACGTCATCGCCCACCGCGAGTACGACAAGGTGTTCCCCGCCGACGGGCACTCCGCGATAGCCATCGCGGGCACCGCCGGTCTCGCCGTGGAACTGGTCAAGCTCTTCCAACTGGAGTTGGCGCACCACGAGAAGATCGAGGGCACCGCCCTGTCCCTGGTCGGCAAGGCGAACCGCCTCACCACCATGGTCCGCGGCAACCTCGCCATGGCGATGCGGGGCCTGGCCGTCGTCCCGCTGTTCGCCGGGTACGACCTGGACAAGGGCGTGGGGCGGGTCTTCTCGTACGACGTCACGGGCGGCCGCAGCGAGGAGCGCGGCATCGCCGCCACCGGCTCCGGCTCGGTCTACGCCCGCGGCTGCCTGAAGAAGCTCTACCACCGGGGCATGTCGGAGCAGGACGTCGTCCTCGCCGCCGTCCAGGCGCTGTACGACGCCGCGGACGACGACTCGGCCACCGGCGGACCCGACCTGACCCGCCGCCTCTTCCCACGGGTGTCCCTGGTCACGGAGGAGGGCTACCGACAGCTCCCGCAGGACGAGGTCGCCGAGGTGGCCCGCTCGGTGGTGGAGAGCCGCCTGGAGGCGCCGGACGGGCCGCGGGCGCCGGTGTTGTAGGACCGCGTGGCCCGTTGCCCCAGCGCCGGGCCCGCAGGGTCAGTGACCGGCGGACCGCCCCGGCCTCGCGCGCCGGTGCCGGCGTGATGACTCAGGCCTGCGGGCTGCCCGCCACCTGCCGGTCGCGCGCGGCTCCGAAGCCGACCACGATCTGCGGTACGAGCAGGACGAGCAGGACCACGACCGGCACCGTCCAGTTGTGGGAGGCGTCGTGCACGGCGCCGAGGACGGTGGGGCCGGTGGCGGCGAGGATGTAGCCGAAGCACTGCGCCATGCTGGACAACTGGGCGACGTGCCGCGCGTCCGGCGCCCGCTGCACGATGAAGAGCAGCGCGAGGCTGATCGCCGCGCCCTGGCCGAGCCCGAGCAGACTCATCCACGGATAGGCGCCGCCGACCGGGGCGATCAGGAGCCCGGCGTACGCGACCGCGCACAGCAGCGCGCCGACGGCCGCGAGGGTCCCGGCCCCCAACCGCCTGCCGACGATGACGGGCGCCACGAACGAGCCGACGATGCCGAGCAGCGACGAGAAGGACAGCATCCAGCCCGCGTCGCCCGCGCTCATCCCGGCGTCCTGGAGCAGCGTCGGCAACCAGGCCGCCGCCGCGTAGTAGTTGAGCGACTGCAGGCCCATGTACGCGGTCACCTGCCAGGCGAGCGGCGAGCGCCACAGGCCGCGGACCGGGTGTGCCGCCTGCCGGACCACGGCCGCCGCGACCCGCGTCCTCGTACGGAGCTGCGGCAGCCACACCACCAGGGCCACCAGGGCGAGCGCGCCCCAACAGGCCAGCGTCGTCCGCCAGTTCATGCCGGACGCCTGCTGCACCGGCAGCGTGACACCGGCCGCGAGCGCGGCGCCGCCGAACAGCGACATCGAGTAGAGACCCGTCATCAGCCCGGCCCGCGCGGGAAAGTCCCGCTTGATCAGCCCCGGAAGCAGCACATTGGCCACGGCGATACCCGCGCCGATGACGACGGTGCCCGCGAACAGCGCGACGACCGAGTCCAGCATGCGCAACGCCGTGCCCGCGCCGATGAGCACCATGGTGGCGAGCAGTGCGCGCTCGGTGCCGAAGCGCCGGCCGAGGCGCGGCGCGACGGGCGCGAGCAGACCGAAGCAGAGCAGCGGCAGCGCGGTGAGGAGGCTGATGGCCGCGGCCGACATGCCGCTCTCGTCGCGGATGGTGTCCGCGAGCGGTGAGACCGCGACCAGGGCGGGACGCAGATTGAGGGCGAGCAGGACGACCCCGAGCCCGAGCCACAGGGCGCCCCGGCCGGTGACGCCCGGCGGGGCCACCGGCGGGCGGTCGGTCGCCGTGGGGCCGGTGTCCGCCGCCGCCGCGGTGGGCGTGGTGGCGGGCCCTTGGCTGCGCATGTCGTTCTCCTGGGAATCGCGTGGGTGGTACGGGGGCCGAGGCCTGGGCCGATGGGGTTTCAGTCGGCCGGGGACTGCTCGCGCAGCGCGGCCATGCCCTCGGCGAGATGGGCGAGCACCGCGGCCTCGGCGGCCCCGGCGTCCCGCGCCTCGATGGCGTCCACGATCGCGTCGTGGGCGTCGATCTGGTGCCGCACGGAGTCGGGCACGGCCGCGCCGATCACGGACTGCAGGGTGGCGCGCATGGCGTCGCTCAGGTGCCCGTACAGCTCGGCGAGTACGGGGTTGTGGGCCGCCGCCGCGACGGTGCGGTGGAAGGTCATGTCGGCGTCGATGAAGGCGTCCGTGTCACCGCTCTCCCAGGCCGTGCGGCGTTCGGCGAGCGCGGTGCGCAGGGCGGCCAGGTCCTCCGGTGTGCGGCGCTCTGCGGCGTACCGGGCCGCGTCGCGCTCCAGGGAGGCGCGCACCTCGTACGCGTCCAGGACGCTCGCCCGGCGCAGCCGCCGCTGCACGGCCGCGCCGAAGTCGCTGTCGGCCCGCACATAGGTGCCGTCGCCCTGACGCGGCTCCAGCATGCCGGTGTGCACCAGGGCGCGGACCGCCTCCCGCACGGTGTTGCGGCCCACGGCGAGCTGCTCCACGAGCAGCGGCTCCGCGGGGATCTTCGTGCCGACCTCCCACTCGCCGTCGGAGATCAGGCTCTCCATCTGGGCGATGACGAGGTCGACCAGGTTGGTGCGTGCGGTGCTGCGCAGCGGCATCGGTGTGCTGCCTTCCTCTGGGATGCAGACATGGGAACATCCCATGTTTCATGCTGTCAATCGGCGGAAACCGGGGGCGAAGCCGTGTCGTGCCCCGCCAGTGAAGTGATCTATGGGGCACCGTTACATGATCTCGGGAAATCCGTAATGCCGGACCAATAGGTTCATACAGCACTCGCCGGAAGGCAGAGGGCATACCGCGAGTTCCGTACCGTGAAGGGGAAAATCGCCACCATGCGCCACACCAATCACCGCCGCAGCGCCCTGCGTACCGCCACCATCTCCCTTGCCGCGGGTGCGGCGCTGCTGGCCCCGGCCGCGGCCGCCCTCGCGAGCACCCCGGCCCCGCAGCGCGCCGCCGCCGTGCAGACCGCCGCCCCCAAGCCCGTCAAGATCGACATCGGTGCCGGTGTCACCATCCCCGTCAAGGGCGGCAAGCCGTACTACAACGGCAAGGCGCTGAAGCCCGGCCAGACCGTCAAGGACGGCATCTACCTGCACCTCAGCCCCGACGGCAAGCGCCTGTACTCCAAGACGCAGGGCGGCGGCACGCCGTACTCGATCTGGGACGTCAGGACCGGCAGGAGCCTCGGCACGCAGAAGACCAGCCCCACCGCCCCGAAGGCCGCGCTGACCGCCAAGCCGTCGGCGACCTCCGTGCGCGCCTGGCAGGAGGTCCGCATCTCCGGCAAGGCCACCGGCGTCAAGGCCGGCAGCAAGGTGTCCCTCCAGCAGAAGCAGCACGGCGCCTGGAAGACGCTGCCCGTGACGACCACCGTCAACAAGTCCGGCACGTACTCGCTGCGCGCGAAGCTCGGCCTCAAGGGCAAGGAAGAACTGCGGATGAAGAGCGGGACGACCCTGTCCCCGGTCTTCACGGTGACCGTGCGCTGACCCCGCGCCCCCTCGCGAACCCGGGCCCCCGGGCCCCCGCCCACGGAACGACTCCGCGGGCGGCGGCCCGGGGGCCCGCCGCATGCCCGGACGCATAAGGGTCTGGACACTGGTCTGGATATTTCGTCCAGCGTGTGTACATTGTGTCCAAGACGGCTGTACGTATGTACGTGCGCGTCGTGTGGGTGCGAGAGGGAGCGCGGGGGCCGGGATGAGCGACGAGGGCAGTACGAGTGCCGACCCGAGGGCGGGGGACGCCGAGCGGGACGCGATCCTCGCCGCCGTGACCCCCGTGGCCGACGGCATCGCCGCCACCTTCGGCTCCCTGTGCGAGGTGGTCGTGCACGACTACCGGCGTCCTGAGCAGTCCGTCGTGGCTGTCGCGGGATCGGTCACCGGGCGCGACGTCGGCGGCGCGATGAGCGAGATCGGGATGGGGATGCTCGCGCGCGGCGACGCCGCCGACGACGAGCTGAACTATCTGACCCGCACCCAGACCGGCAAGCTGGTCAAGTCGTCCACGATGCTGCTCCGCGACAGCGCGGGCGCGGTGTTCGGCGCGGTGTGCGTGAACCTCGACATCACCGCCGTCCAGCAGGTCGGCACCCTGATCGGGGAACTCGCGGGCGTGTCGGTCCCGGCCGAGGTGCCGACCACCACCTTCGGCGCCGCCGCCGATGTCGTCGACGCCGTGGTGAGTTCCGTCGTCGACGCCCACCAGCTCGAACACAGCCGCCCGTGGAGCGAGCTCGACCGCGCCGCGCGCGTCGCCCTGTTCCGCGGGCTCGACGAGCGCGGTGTCTTCACCGTCCGGCGGGCGGTCCCCCAGGTCGCCGCCCGCCTCGGCATCTCCCGCGCGTCCGCGTACAGCTACCTCGCCAAAGCCCGCGCCCAGGGCCCCGAAGCGGCCGGGCCCGCCACCTCCCAGGGAGCATCCGCATGACGAGTACACCTCCGGTCACCCTCGACGACGTCCGCGACGCCGCGGCCCGGCTCAAGGGCGTCGCCCACCGCACGCCCGTACTCCGCTCCCGCACCCTGGACGCCCGCGTCGGCGCGGAGGTCTTCCTCAAGTGCGAGAACCTCCAGCGCGTCGGTGCCTTCAAGTTCCGCGGCGCCTACAACGCCGTCTCCCGTCTCGCGCCGGAGCAACTGGCCAAGGGCATCGCGTCGTTCTCCTCCGGCAACCACGCCCAGGCAGTCGCCCTCGCCGCCCGCGAACTCGGCAGCAGCGCCGTGATCGTCATGCCCGAGGACACCCCGCGCTCCAAGCGCGAGGCCGCCGAGGGCTACGGCGCCGAGATCGTCACGTACGACCGCTACACCGGCGACCGTGTCGCCATCGGTCAGGCCCTGGCCGCCGAGCGCGGCCTCGCCCTGATCCCGCCGTACGAGCACCCGCACGTCATCGCGGGCCAGGGCACCGCGGCCCTCGAACTCATGGAGGAAGTGGGCGAGTTGGACCTGCTGCTCGCGCCGGTGGGCGGCGGCGGGCTCATCGCGGGCAGCGCCACCGCGGTGAAGGGCCTGAGCGAGGGCATCCGTGTGGTCGGCGTCGAACCGGAGGCGGGCGACGACACCAAGCGCTCGCTCGCGGCCGGGCACCGGGTCACGATCCCCGTTCCGCGCACCATCGCCGACGGCCAGGCCGCCGAGATCCCGGGCGAACTGACCTTCTCCGTCAACCGGCGACTCGTCGACGACATCGCCCTGGTCTCGGAGGACGACATCCGCAAGGCGATGCGGTTCGCCTTCGAACGCCTGAAGACCGTCGTCGAGCCCAGCGGCGCCACCGCCCTGGCCGCAGCCCTCGCCGGACGGCTCGACGAAGTCCCGCCCCGCATCGGCATCATCCTGTCCGGCGGCAACATCGACGCCCGGCGCTTCGCCGAACTCTGCGGCGGCTGACGCCCGGGCCGCCGTGCGCCCCGGCCGCTCAGCCCGGCAGCAGTTCCGCCACCTGCCGGGGCGTCCACCGGCCCGCGGCTCCCGGGCACCCCGCGAGGTACGCGGTCACCGCGTCCCGGTCCCACGCGGCGGCCTCAAGGAGGCCCTCGGCCAACTGGCGGAGGTAGCCGCCCGCCGGGGCGTTGAGGGGGACGTCCCCCGACGACCACGGCGCGGTGAAGGTGAGCACCGGGAAACCGTCCAGGGTCCCGGGGCACACCAGCGTCTCGTACCTGCCGGGACCGAGCCGTGCCCGGCCGTGCCGCAGCGCCTGCGCCAGATCGGGTCCTGTGCCGGGCGCCCGGTACATCTCCTGGGCGGCGATGTCACGGAACTGCTCCGCCGTCAGCAGATGGGCGCGCGCGTACACCCGTCCCCGCGCGCCCGGGTCGTAGAAGGCCCTGCCGCCCGACCAGAGCGCCGACTCCGTCGCGAAATACACCGCCCCCCGGAGCTCCACGGGCACGGACCTCCGCGGCGGGCGCGGGTCCCGGCAGCCGGGGCAGTCGAGGGCCGTCCCGGCGGGCCGCCCGCCCACCAGGTAGTGCATGAGACGACCCAGGCGCGTGTTGGAGCCGTAGGCCGCGTACCAGACGAGCTCGGGCACCTCGGGAGCTTCAGGCACCTCAGGCGCCTCGGCCTCCGACGGCGTCCCCTGCCGTCGTTCCTGGATCGTCCGTACGCGGTTCATCCGTACCCCCTGCCTAGAACCGGCCCTCGGGCGGCACCGCGCTCGGCGGGGCGCCACACTGCCACTCCAGGTCGTACCGCTGGAAGAGTTCGGCGCGCAGGACGTCGAAGGGCATCGGCGCGCCGGGGATGAGCAGGGCGAAGACGGCACCCATCAGCAGCGCCCGCAGCATGCGGTAGTCCGTCTCCGACTCCGCGGAGCCGTGCCGGGACACCGCCTCGCGCAGCAGGAAGGCGAGCCGCTGCTGCTCCGGGCACTGCACGAAGCCCTCGGCCTGAAGGATGCCCGCCATGTGGGTGCGCATCAGCACCGGCCGGTCCCTGGCGAGACCGAGGATCGCGTCGATGGCGCGGGCGAGCAGTTCGTCCCCGTTCTCCGTGCGGGGCTCCCGCTCCAGGGCGGCCTGCAGCGTCAGATGCATGAGGCGGTGTACGGCCGACTGCAGGAGCTGCCGTTTTCCCGGGAAGTAGTACGACACCAGGCCGCGGGCCGAACCCGCCCTGTCGGCGATGTCCGCGAGGGTCGTGGCCTCGTAACCCCGCTCGCCGACCAGCTCGACCGTCGCCTGCAGGAGCCGCTCTCTGGAACGTCGGCGCAACTCTTCATTGACCGATGGGCTACGCGGGGACATCCTGTAACTCCTGCGTTGACTGGCTCAGAGCCAATATACTCAGGGAGCCCCGGCCCCGCCGTCATGGGCCGGTGCCGCCTGGGGCAGGCAACACCGCGGGGGAGTGTTGCCTGCCCTCGGGTCGGCGTGGACGGGAGCCGTCGTGCTCTCCTCGCGGATCCGTCTCGGCCTCCTTAGAGTTGCTCAGGAGGCCGAGGAGGCGCTTGGACATGGATCAACAGCAGATTCTGGCGCGGATCGCGGAGATGGTCGACGCCGAGAAGACCCTGCGGGAGTCGCTCGCGTCCGGAGCGATCGACGAGGCGACGGAACGGGCCCGCCTCGGCGCCCTGGAACGCGATCTCGACCAGTGCTGGGACCTGCTGCGCAGGCGGCGGGCCGCGGCCGAGTTCGGCGGCGACCCGGGCGCCGTGCGGGCGCGGCCGGCGGCACAGGTCGAGAACTATCAGTCGTAGGCGGCGCCGGGCACCGCACGCCGGTGCGGCGGTACGGTGCAGGCGTGCGGTGTACAGCAACCCGCCGTGCGCGAGGCACCCGCCGTGGGCAGGGCACCCGCCGTGGGCAGGGCACCCGCCGTGCGCGGGGCACCTCCGTGCCCACCCCCGGGTTCAGGGCGCCCGACGCTCAGGGAGGTGTGCTCAGGGCGCCCCCGTGCCTCCGGCGAGCCCGAGCACGGCCCGCAGCGCGTCCGGCCGCTGTTCCACCGGCAGATGGTCCACGAAGTGCACCGCACAGCCCAGCGCGGCCGCGCCGCCGTCCGCACCCCGGTCGTCGCCCACCATCAGCGTGTCCTGCGGCGCGACACCGAGGCCGTCGCAGGCGAAGGCGAACAGCCGCGTGTCCGGCTTCTGCACGGCGTGCTCGTACGAAAGGGCGTACGCGTCGACGTACGGCGCCAGGCCATGGGCCTCGAAGACGGGCCGAAGATCCCACCCGATATTGCTGACGACGCCCACGCGCACGCCGCGAGCCCGCAGTCCGCGCAGGACCTCGCGCGCGTCGGCGTAGGGACGCCAGGCCTCCGGTGTCCGATGGCGCTCGTACAGGGCGTCGACCAGCGCGGGATCCGGCAGTGCCACCGTCCGGGCGAGGCCCGTGTACGCCGCCCGGTGCAGCTCAGCGCTCTCGTCCCGCCGCCCCCACAGCTCCACGAGGTGGTCAGGTACGCCGACTGCGCCGACCGTCGGCGAGCCCCCGGGCAGCGCGCCCGCGCGGTCGAGCGCCACCGCGAGCCGCGCCACCTCGGCCTCCGGCAGCGTCAGGCCGCGCCCGGCGAGCGTGCCGCGCAGCCAGGACGCGGCGGACTCGATGCGGAACAAAGTCCCCGAGAAGTCGAAGAGCACGCCCTTGAACGCCATGCCGAAGATCCTCCGGGACCGGCCGCACAGGGGTCAAGGACACCGCGCGGGCCGAGTAGCGGGGGCACCCGTCGCCGCGGGGGTGTCAGGCGGGTCCGCCGGGGCGTCAGGCGGGTCCGCCGCGTCCCGGGCGCTGCGCCTCGGGCACATGGCGCTCGTACGCCGCCACGGCGAGCGCCACCGTCAGCGCCCCGAGCAGCCAGCCCTCGACGACGTCCGACATCCAGTGCACCCCGAGCCACACCCGGGTGAGTCCCACGCCGACCACGGAAAGCGCCGCCACGGCGAGTCCCGCACGCCACACCAGGGCCCCCGCCCCGTACAGCCGCATCAGCCACAGCAGCAGCCCGCACACCACGGTCGCCGTCATCGCGTGCCCCGAGGGGAACGCCGCGAAGTGCGCGGAGTCCACCGGGTCCGGCCACGTCGGCCGGTCCCGCCCGACGGCCGCCTTCAGGCCCTGCTGCACCAGCGTGCCGAGCAGACAGGTGGCCGCGAGCCAGCCCGCGAGCAGCCACGCACGGTGCCGCGCGACCAGCCAGAGCACGACGGCCGCGCACAGCGCGCGCATCGTCCACGGGTCCCACACCCAGTCCGTCAGGATGCGGGCCGTCCTGGTCGACCCGTCGTGCGCCACCGCCCAGCGGTGCGTGGTCCGGGCGATGTCGCCGTCGAGGCCGAGCAGCGGCCCCCACTCGGCGGCCACCAGGACGAGTAGCAGCACGGTCGGTACGGCGAGGAACAGGGCGGCGCGGGGGGCGGCGGAGGCGCGCGCGGTCGTCGGCGAGAGTGCGGAACGCATGCCGTGATCCTTGCCGATGGTGGGCGGTGAAACCTGTCCGGGGCCGATGGAGGGCGCGAAACTCAGCCGAGTGCGCGAAGCGCGGGGACGAAGGCCACGAGGAGCGGAACCACGGGCACGAGCGCCGCGGCCGCCGTCAGCCGGAGGCGCCGTCCCGCCGTGAGCCGCGGACGGGCCGAGAGCAGGCGGTGGACGCGCTGCGGCACATGGGCGTGGTGGGTGCTCGGGCAGGGCCCGAACACACCCCGGTGCTCGTTCAGCTCCACGAGGGCGAGAGCGATGGTGAGGCGGCCGAAGCGGCGCGAAGCCACGTCGTCGGCGGCCAGTTCGACCAGGCGGTGCATCTCGTCCCGGAACGCGGCGAACACCGGGACCTGCGGGAAGCCCACCGCGAGCGCGCCCGAGCAGTGCAGGAGCCAGTCGTGCCTGGCCTGCGCGTGCCCCTGCTCGTGGGCGAGCACCGCATCGAGCTGACGGCCCTTCAGGCGGCGCAACGCGGCGGTGGTGATGACCAGTTGGGGCGCGGCGCCGGGCAGCCACCAGGCGTCGGGCCGTTTGCCCTCCAGGACCACGAGCCGGTCGGCGCCGGGCTCCTCGCCTGGCAACAGCGGGGCCCGCACCACGAGTTCGGCGCGGCGCCGGGCGCGGCGGGCCTTCGCGCGGGCGATCTCGCGGGTGAGCATCGCGCCGGTCCACACGCCGCCGCAGGCGAGCACCACGGCCGTCACCGTCGCCCACGGGGTCGGTCCGAGCGCGTACGCCTCGACCACACCGCTGGGCGCGGGGGCGAAGAGATGGCCGCGGACCGCCTGCCAGGCGGCGGCCGCGCTGAACGTCATCGACAGGGCGCAGCACAGCAGGACGGCGGCCACCACGCACTGCCACACCCACAGCGCGACCACGGGTTCGCGCTCGACCCACTCCGCCCGCGCGAGCAATCTGGGGGCGAGGACGGCGGTCAGCGCGCCAAGCAGCATCAGCGCGACGGGGACCATCATGGGTCAACCCTATGAGGGGCGCGGCACGCGGCGGTACGGTCAGCCACCGCAAGTGACGTACGCCACGACGGCCCCGGCCCCGCTGTACACCCCGTCGCTCCCCCCTTGAACCCCTCGCACCCCTTGAGCCCTCTTGAACCCCTCGCACCCCTTGAGCCCTCTTGAACCCCCTGGCACCTCTCAGAGCGCCAGGAGCATCGCCAGCATCCCCATGCTCATCGCCAGGCGGCACACCAGGACGAGCTCCGGCCGGTCGGCCCAGCCGACGACCGCCTCCAGCGGTGGGTGGCCCCGCTCGCCCGCGGTCACGGCCCCGCCCACCGGCGCGAGCCGCGCGCCGGAGAGGAGTACGTGCCCGGCGAAGTACACCAGCAGCGCACCTGTCACCGCGGGTACCCCCGCGCCGCCGTGCCCGGCCGCGTGCCCGGCCGGGGCCGTGACCATGGCCGCCGACATGTACACCATCGCGAGCGCGCCCACGGCGTGGTGCAGGTGGCGCGGCCCGCGTCCGGGCGGCCACGCCATGCGCAGCCCGGCCGCCGCGAACACCGCCGCGTACCCGAGCCACACCTCCCGCGGCGGGTCGAGCACGGCCGCGGGCACCGCCATCACCGCCATGCCGAACCCCATCAGCGCCTCGCCCCCCGCGGTGCGCCGCTGCTCCTCGACACCGCTGCGCATGCGCAGCAGGCAGTAGGCACCGCTCCCCGCGCAGAGCACCACGAGCAGCCAGCTCGCCGACCCCGGTCCGTGCATGGAGCACCTCCCCGATCGCGGGCATGCCGTCGTGAGGGTCGATGCCCGGCCGCGGGGCGGCGTACGGGAGCGCACGGAGGTACGGCGGGAGCGCGAAAGGGCACCACTCGACGCTCCACCGGGGCCCCGACCCCGGGCTCACTCCGGTTCCGGTCCGCTGGTCCCGGTCCGCCGGGGTCAGCCTCGGGACCCGCCCTGCTGGTCCCGGTCTCCCGGGCCCGGGATCAGGGCCGGTACCGCAGTGGATGGTCCTCCGGGATCTCCACCACCGCGATCCGGGTGCCGTCCGGGTCCGCGATCCACATCTCGATCAGGCCCCACGGCTCCCTGACCGGCGGGCGCAGGATACGCACGCCCCGCGTCGCCAGTTCCTCGTGCGTGGCCGTCACGTCGGCCACCTGGAGCCATAGGCGCACCGCGGGCGACGCGGGCTCCTCGGCGCGGCCGGAGACCTCCAGGAAGCCGCCGCCGAGGAAGTAGACCGTGCCGCGTTCGGGGCCCGTGCCGAACTCGCGGTACACGGCCAGGCCCAGATCACCGCCGTAGAACACGCGGGACCGCTCGGGGTTGGTGGGGCGGAGCAGGACCCTGCTGCTGAGTACGTGCACCATGCGGCCGCACCCTAGCGCCGCGTTACCCTCAGCATGCGCGTGGCGGAGCGCGCGCGGTGGTGCGCGAGTCGCGCGGCCGCCGCACGGGCACCCGCCCACCGCCACCGCCCACCGCAGGGCACCGCCCACCACACGGGAACCGCCCACCACACGGGCACCGCCCACCGCACGGACACCCGCCGCAGCCGGGCCCCGGCAGCCGCCGCGGCACCGGAGATCGGAGACACGCCGCCATGCACACCGCCCCGCGCCCGAGCACCCACGGCGACCTGAGCTTCCGGGACGCCACCGAGGCCGACGTCGACGCCCTCGTCGCGCTCGTCGAGTCGGCGTACCGCGGGGACGACAGCCGGACCGGATGGACGACCGAGGCGGACATCCTGGAGGGCCGGCGCACCGACCCCGAGGGCGTCGCCGCCGTCATCGCGGCACCGGACAGCAAGCTGCTCGCCGTACAGCGGGCGGGCCACATAGTCGCCTGCTGCCAGTTGGAACACCGAGGTGAGCACGCCTACTTCGGGATGTTCGCCGTCAGCCCGGCGCTCCAGGGCGCGGGTCTCGGCAAGGTCATCATGGCGGAGGCGGAGCGGACGGCGCACGAGGCGTGGGGCGTGCGCGAGATGCACATGACCGTGATCTCCGTACGCGAGGAACTCATCGCCTGGTACGAGCGGCGCGGCTACCGCCGTACGGGAAAGATGACCCCCTTCCCGTACGGCGACGAGCGCTTCGGCATCCCGCAGCGCGACGACCTCCAGTTCGAGCTCCTGGTCAAGGAGATCGGCTGACCGCCGCACACGGATCCCCGGCCGCACGCCGGTCCGAGGCCGCACCCGGTTCTCAGGCGGTGAAGCGGCCCGTGCGCTTGATCTCCGGGTAGTCGGTCGTCGCGCCGTCCAACTGGAGGGCGCGCACGAGCCGCAGATCGTCCTGGGTGTTCACGACCCAGCCGATGATCCGCAGCTCGGCCTGGCGCGCACGCTCCACGATCTCAAGGGTCAGGCGCCGGATGTTCAGTACGAGCGCGCCTGCGCCGACCGCCGTGGCGCGCTCCACGACGTCCGTGCCGTACCGACTGGCGACGAGCGCGGTCCGTACGCCGGGGACGAGCCGGGTGATCTCGGCGAGCGCCTCGTCGTGGAAGGAGAGCACCTCGACCCGGCCGGTCAGATCGCGCCCGTTCATGATCCCGGCGAGCGCGCGGGCGGCCGCCACATCCTTGATCTCGGCCTGCAACGGCGCCGTGACGGCGTCGAGTACCTCTTCGAAGACGGGGACGCGCTCGCCGTCGCCGGCATCGAGATCGCGCAGCTCGGCCAGCGTCTTGTCGGCGATGGCGCCTTCGCCGTCGGTGGTGCGCCCCACATCGGCGTCGTGCATGACGACGAGGGCGCCGTCCTTGCTCAGATGCAGGTCGAGTTCGATGATGTCGAGACCCGCGGCTTGCGCGGCGACGAACGAACGCAGGGTGTTCTCGGGTTCGACACCCATGACACCGCGATGACCGATGGTGACGAAGTTCAAGGTTCACTCGCTTCCGTCGACGGCGGCTCGGATGCCCGTGGTGCGGCGGCTCACGACCACGCGGCAAGCCCGCAGCCTAATCGCCCGCCTCGGCGACGGGACCGTACCCGCGCGACGGAGTGGAGTCGTCCGGTCTGGTGCCGACGATGCCGAGGACGAGCCCGGTGATGAGTGCGGCGACAAGGACGGCACGGGTGCTCAAGGGTTCGCGGCCTCTCGGACGGAGCGGGCTTGCCCGGCCCGTCCTACCGCCGTGGCCCCTGTGATCGCGAGCGGCCTCACCCGTGGGTGGGCGCGTCGTCACGGAGTTGACCCGGGCCCTCCCGCGGGCCGGTTTCAGGCGGCCGGGGCCTGCGGGGTCGCCGCCCGCTCGGCGACCGGCGGCTGCGTCAGCGCTCCCGCCCGCGCCCGCGCCGTCGCATCGGCCTGCGCTTCCGCCTTCGCGTCCGTCGCGTACCGGTCGACGTACTCCTGGCCGGAAAGGACCAGGATCGCGTACATGATCTCGTCCGTGGCCGCCCGCAGCGCGGCGTGCCGGTCCGGCAGGTTCGCGTACCGGGAGAAGTCGAGGGGCGTGCCGAAGCGGAGCGTGATCGGCACGACGCGCGGCACCCTGCGGCCCGCGGGCTGCGCCTCGAACGTGCCGATCACCGCGCACGGGACCACCGGCGCACCCGAGCGGAGGGCCATGGCCGCCACCCCCACCCTGCCCTTGTACAGACGGCCGTCGTGCGAGCGCGTCCCCTCCGGGAAGATCCCCAGAAGTCCGCCGTCCAGCAGGACCCCGAGGCCCGACTCGACCGCCGCCTGCCCGGCCCCGTTACCCGAACGGTCCACGGGGATCGCCCCGATGCCCCGGAAGAACGCCGCGGAAAGGCGGCCCCTGAGCCCCTTACCCGTGAAGTACTCCATCTTCGCGAGGAAGCTGATGCGCCGCCGCAGCGTCACGCCCAGCAGGAACTGGTCGCAGAACGACTGGTGGTTGCCCGCGATGATCGCCGCGCCGCCGCGGGGCACGTTTTCGAGGCCCTCGATCCGCGGCCGGAAGAGCCACCGCAACAGCGGGACCAGGACCACGCACTTGAACAAGCGGTAGAACATGCCTGTGAGCCCCCTCCATGACTGCCCCCGTGACTGCCCCCGTGTCGGGGAACGCTAGTGGCCTTGTGGGGAGGCAGGGAGAACGCGTAATCGGCCAGTCCCGGCACCTGCCGCGAAGGGGCCGGAATGCGGCGGAGTTGTGGCCTCGCCAACCATCGCGCCGGTGAAATGTTGGAACGCGGAGCGTTCTTCGGCGGGTGCGGGTCGGGATCGGCGCGACCGTGCTGAGCTGCCGGGACGCCGACGGTGGGCGAGGTGTTCGGCGGGCGTCGCGGGGTGATGAACTCCTTTTGCGGGGGCTGGTTTCCGGGCCCGCCCCGTCGAATTCGTATACGCAGGAGTCGGCTTACGGCGTAATCCGTCAGGGTGTCGAAAATCTGAGGTGGCGATTCCCTTTCGAGTTCCGGTGACCGGCCGTATGACTGACCGCAACGACTGGCACGCCCTGGAAACCCGACTCCCTGGAGGAAACGTGCGGTTCCCCGTCGACCCCGGCTCCCCGCAGGGGGCAGAGCCCGCGCACGGCGATCGAGCCGATGTGGTGGACCTCGCCCCCGAAGCCCGTCCCCTCCTGGCCGCGCTCGCCGCGTTCTTCCCCGATCTCGGGGGAGCCGTCACCGATGCCGCCGAGGCGCGCCGGGTCCTTGCCGCCGCACCCGCGAGGCCGTTCCCGGCGCCCCGGGTCGGCTCGGCGGCGGACCGGACCGTTCCGGGGCCCGAGGGGGCGCCGGAACTGCCCGTGCGGATCTATCTCCCGGAGGCTTCGGCCGAACCGGAGCCCCGGCCCACCGTCGTCTTCTTCCATGGCGGCGGCTGGACGATCTGCGACCTGGACACCCATGACGCGACCGCGCGGGGGCTGTGCCGCGGGGCGCGGGCCGCCGTCGTCTCCGTCGACTACCGCCTGGCCCCGGAGCACCCCTTCCCCGCGGCCGTCGAAGACGCGTGCGCCGCCGTCGAATGGGCCGCCGCGCACCGCGGTGAGCTGGGCGGCGAGCACGGGCCGCTGGTGGTCGCGGGCGACAGTTCGGGCGGCAACCTCGCGGCCGTGTCCGCCCTGTGGGCGCGCGACCGCGCAGGCCCGGCCATCGCCCTCCAGGTGCTCCTCTACGCCGCGCTCGACGCACGTGAGCGCACCGTCAGGGACGTCGGCGGGGGCGGGCGCGAGGGCGGAGACCGGGCCGTCGAGTCCTCGTTCCTCACCCAGGCCCACTGCCGCTGGTTCCGCGACCAGTACCTGGGCGCCCATCTGCGCGCCGGGGGAGACCCGGAGGACCCGCGCGTCTCGCCGCTCCTCGCGGACCTCGCCGGACTGCCGCCCGCCCATGTCGTCACCGCGGGGCACGACCCGCTGCGCACGGAGGGCAGGGCCTACGCGGTGCGGCTGAAGAACGCCGGAGTCCCCGTGTTGGAGAGCCACTTCCCGGCCATGTTCCATGGGTTCTTCGCCTTCCCCGAGCTCCTCGCGGACGCCCGTACCGCCCAGGAAACAGTGGCGGAAGCGATCGCTGCGACCGTAGGGGAAAGGAAAAACAGCGGCGGGGCAGGGGGTGAGGCAGGATAATTTCCCGGATCCCCTCTTGTGGCCGAGAAGCTCGCACCCATACGGTGTCCATACGCGAGGTTCTCCTGTGGAGGGTGGGTAATGACGGAAATTCTTGTGCAGACGGTGACAGAGGGCGTGGGTGTCCACGCCGACGGACGAGTGGTGGACCACCCGGCCTGGCCGGAACTCAAGAGTGCCGTGGAAGAAATCAGGCCCTGGCAGTCCAAGGACGGGTCGATCGACTTCGAGCGCGAGGGCGCCCCGTCGCGCACCGCGGCCGAGCGCGCGGTCGGCCGTGCCATCTCCGCCGTGGAGCTGCTCGCCCCGCTGCTCCCGCACGACGAGGCGTACCACAAGGCCCTGACGGCCGACCTGCGCCGCTGGGCGGACGAAGGCTTCCAGGTGCCGGACTTCCTTGACTCGCTGCTCGCCTTCCAGCCCGCGGCCCGCCGCGAGGACGGCCTGCAGCACCTCGTGCTCTTCCCGATGTACACGCAGAACGGCAACCCCGACCGCAACTTCGAGGCGGTCGTGCTGCGCATGGTGTGGCCCGAGTGGCTCGCAGAGCTGGAGCGCACGCGCTACGACAACCCGCTGTTCTGCGGCATCACCTTCGAGGACTTCACCGCCGGGTACGACACGAACTCGGCCGTCCTCTTCCCCGAGACGATCGCGGTGCGCGAGGCCCCCGAGCGCTTCACCTGGGGCGGCATCTTCTGCGACCGCGAGGCGGCCCGCTTCCGCCGTGTCACCGAGGCCGCCGTGGACATCCTGGGCATCACGCTGCCCGACGACGTCCGCGCGCTGCTCGACGACCAGGACCGCTGCCAGGAGGCCTTCGTCCTGTGGGACATGGTCCACGACCGCACCCACAGCCACGGCGACCTGCCCTTCGACCCCTTCATGATCAAGCAGCGGCAGCCGTTCTGGATGTACGGCCTCGAAGAGCTGCGCTGTGACCTCACGGCGTTCAAGGAGGCCGTGAAGCTGGAGGCCGACGGTGTGTCCCAAGCCCGCGACGTGCAGTACGCGGTGCTCTTCGACCGGATGTTCCGCTTCCCCGTCACCGGTGAACGCGTACGCAACTACGACGGTCTCGGCGGCCAGTTGCTCTTCGCCTACCTGCACAAGCACGACGTCGTCCGCTGGACCGACAACAAGCTGAAGATCGACTGGGAGCGTGCGCCCCAGGTCACCAACCAGCTCTGCGCCGAGATAGAGAAGCTCTACCGCGACGGCATCGACCGCCCGAAGCTGGTCCACTGGCTCGCCGGGTACGAGCTGGTCTCGACCTACCTCTCCCCGCACCCGGGTTCCCGCTGGGCCAAGGGCCCCGACGCCCTGGACACCTCGCTGCCGCCGAGGAAACTGGTCGACGAGGTGCTTCCTGACGAGTTTCCGCTCAGCATGTTCTATGAGGCGCTCTCCAAGAAGCTGAAGGCCGTGATCGCCTCCACCAAGGGGATCACCGCGGGCTCGGGAGCCGAGAAGGTCGCCGCGTGAGCGGCCGCACCAAGGAGGCGAGGACCATGTCCGCACTCGACGGAGCCGTAGTCGCGGTCGCCGGCGCCGCAGGTCCCGCGGGCCGTGCGACGCTGCTCAGGCTGGCGGAGGCCGGTGCGACCGTCGTGGCGTCCGACGCCGACGCCGCCCGCCTCGCGGAGGCCGTGGACGCCGCCCGGTACGCGCACGGCGGCGCCACCGTCACCGGTGACACCGTCGACCTGCTCGACCTGGACGCGGCCCGCGCCTGGGCCGACCGCACGGAGAAGGAGTTCGGCCGGATCGACGGCCTGGTGCACCTCGTGGGCGGCTGGCGCGGCAGCGCGTCCTTCGCCAAGACCGACCTCGGCGACTGGGACGTCCTGGAAAACCTGCTGATCCGCACCGTCCAGCACACCTCGCTCGCCTTCCAGGACGGCCTCCAGCGCAGCGACCGCGGCCGGTACCTGCTGATCAGCGCCGCGGGCGCGTCGAAGCCGACCGCGGGCAACGCGGCGTACGCGGCGGCCAAGGCGGCAGCGGAGGCCTGGACGCTCGCGCTCGGCGACGCCTTCCGCAAGGCCGGGGGCGAGGAGGGGCCGCGCGCTGCGGCTGCCATCCTGGTGGTGAAGGCGCTGGTGCACGACGCGATGCGGGCGGAGCGGCCGAGCGCGAAGTTCGCGGGCTTCACCGACGTCAAGGAGCTGGCCGAGGCCATCGCCGGAGTCTGGGAGCGGCCCGCCAAGGAAGTGAACGGAAACCGTCTGTGGCTGACCGAGAAGCCGTGAACCCGCCCAAGACCGACGCGCGCAGGCACCACGACCCGCAGACCCGCGGCTTCGCGAGCGACAACTACGCCGGCGCGCACCCGGAGGTCCTCGCCGCGCTCGCCGTCGCCAACGGCGGCCACCAGATCGCCTACGGCGAGGACGACTACACCGCACACCTCCAGCAGGTGATCCGCGGGCACTTCGGCGCGGGCGCGGAGGCCTTCCCGGTCTTCAACGGCACCGGCGCCAACATCGTCGCCCTGCAGTCGGTCACCGACCGCTGGGGCGCGGTGATCTGTGCGGAGAGCGCGCACATCAACGTCGACGAGGGCGGCGCACCCGAGAAGGTCGCGGGCATCAAGCTGCTCACCGTACCGACGCCCGACGGCAAGCTCACCCCCGAGCTGATCGACCGGCAGGCGTTCGGCTGGGAGGACGAGCACCGCGCGATGCCGCAGGTCGTCTCGCTCGCCCAGAACACCGAACTCGGCACGCTCTACACCCCGGACGAGATTCGCGCCATCGTCGAGCACGCCCACGGCCTCGGCATGCTGGTGCACCTCGACGGCGCGCGGATAGCCAACGCCGCCGCGTCCCTGGACGTTCCCATGCGGACGTTCACGAACGCGGTCGGCGTCGACATCCTCTCGCTCGGCGGGACGAAGAACGGCGCGCTGTTCGGCGAGGCCGTGATCGTCCTGAACCACGACGCGGTGCGCCACATGAAGCACCTGCGCAAGCTGTCCATGCAGCTCGCCTCCAAGATGCGCTTCGTCTCCGTGCAGTTCGAGGCGCTGCTCGCCAAGGACCTGTGGCTGCGCAACGCCCGGCACGCCAACGAGATGGCCCAGCGCCTCGCCGAGGGCGTGCGCGCGGTGCACGGCGTGGAGATCCTCTACCCGGTTCAGGCCAACGCCGTCTTCGCACGCCTGCCGCACGACGTCAGCGAGCGGCTGCAGAAGCGCTTCCGGTTCTACTTCTGGGACGAGGCGGCCGGGGACGTCCGCTGGATGTGCTCGTTCGACACCACCGAGGACGACGTGGACGCCTTCGTGGTGGCGCTGAAGGAAGAGATGGCGCGCTAGCCGCGCCGCCCGAACCGTCCGCGCCGCCCCACCGTCCGCACCGCGGTATCCGGCATGCTGCATGAGTATGCGGCCGATCGAAAAGTCATTGACTGGCGATCGGCCGCATTCCTATGCTCGCCGTCCATGGAGCTGATCCAGAACACCCCGGACCTCTCGGCGTATCTCGCCACGGACGACGTCATCGACCACACACATCCCCTGGTACGGGACACGGCGGCCCAACTGGCCGCGGACTCCGCCGACACATACGTATACGCCCGTGCCGCCTTCGAGTTCGTGCGCGACACCATCCCGCACTCCGCGGACGCCGGTGACATGCGGGTCACCTGGCGCGCCTCCGATGTCCTCGCGCAGCGCACCGGCATCTGTCACGCCAAGGCGCACGCGCTCGCCGCGCTGCTTCGCGCCGAGGGCATCCCCACGGCGCTGTGCTATCAGCGCCTGACGCACGACGACGGCAGCGGCTTCGTCCTGCACGGCCTGGTCGCCGTGCGTCTCGACGGCGCCTGGCACCGGCAGGACTGCCGCGGCAACAGGGCGGGTGTGGACGCGCGGTTCTCCCTGGCCGGTGAGCGGCTCGCGTTCCCCGTGGACACCGCGGCCGGAGAGGCCGACCACGCGACGCTGTTCGCCGCACCGCACCCCGCGGTCCTCGACGCGCTCATGCGCGCCCCGGACCGGTCGTACCTGTGGAAGACACTGCCCGAGGACCTGCCCACGTCCGTATAGTTCAGTGAAGTGCACTGACTAGTCCTCTATACTGCACTTCCGTCGAATTCCGCGAACCAAGGCAGGCCATGACGCTCACCCTCACCGTGTCCGACGAGGTGCGTACGCTCGCGCCCGGCTTCTCCCATGTCGCGATCGAGGCGTACGACCTCGTCAACGGCCCCAGCACGGACGGCACCTCGGCGCTGCTCGACGACGCAGCCCGCCGCCTCGCCGCCCGCCTCGACGGGCGCGCCCCGCACGAGGACCCGCACATGGTCGCCTGGCGCGCCGCGTACACGGCCTTCGGCGCCAAGCCCTCGCGCACGCGCAACTCCGCGGAGGCGCTGGCCAGGCGGGCGCTCACGGACGGGGGCCTGCCGCGGATCAACGCGCTCGTCGATGTCTACAACGCGATCAGCGTGGCCCGCCTCGTACCCGTCGGCGGCGAGGACCTGGACCTCGTCGAGGGCGGCATGCGGCTCGTGCGCGCGAGCGGCGACGAGGACTTCGTGACCGCCGCGGCCGGGGAGCGGACCGTCGAGCACCCCGAGCCCGGTGAGGTCGTCTGGTGCGACGAGCAGGGCGTGACGTGCCGCCGCTGGAACTGGCGGCAGGGGCCCCGCACCCGGCTCACCGAGGAGAGCGTGAACGCGATCTTCCTCCTGGAGGGCATGGGCCCGGAGGCGGGCCTGGAAGCGGCGGGCGCCGAACTCGCCGAACTGCTCGCGAAGGTCAGCCCCGGGGCGCGGATCACCGTGCACCCGCCCGTCGGGTGAGCCGGTCCGAGCCGCGGGTGGTCGAGCGGGGGCCGAGCCGCGGATGGTCGAGCGCGGCCCGGGCCCCGGGCGGGCCGAACCTGGCCCGGACCCGAGCCCCGGCCCGCCGAGCCGGTCAGGGCCGGGCGGCTCAGCCCGCCTCGATCGCGCGGACCTCGGCCGGAGTCGGTGCCGTGCCGCCGAGGTGCGCGGGCATCCACCAGGTGTCCTCCGTGCCCTTGGGGCGTACGGGGTAGGCGCGCTGGGCGGCCTCCAGGAGCTCCTGGCAGCGCTCGCGCAGCCGGCGGGTGATCGCGCCCGCGTACTGGTCCTTCGGCGCCTCGATGCCCTCGCCGACGCGGATCGTGACCGGGATGTGCTGCCGCCTGAAGTTGCGCGGGTGTCCCTTGGTCCACAGCCGCTGGGTGCCCCACAGCGCCATCGGGATCAGCGGGACACCGGCTTCCTGGGCGAGGCGCGCGGCGCCCGACTTGAAGGACTTCAGCGTGAACGACTGCGAGATCGTCGCTTCGGGGAAGACGCCGATGATCTCGCCGGAGCGCAGCGACTCAAGGGCGTGGGCGTAGGCCTTCTCGCCCTGCTCGCGGTCCACCGGGATGTGCTTCATGCCCCGCATCAGGGGGCCCGAGATCTTGTGGCGGAACACCGACTCCTTGGCCATGAAACGCACCAGGCGCTTCTGGGGCAGTGCCGCGAGGCCGTCGAAGACGAAGTCCAGGTAGCTGATGTGATTACTGACCAGGACTGCCCCGCCCGAACGCGGAATGTTCTCGGAACCCTTGCAGTCGATCTTCAGGTCCAGAGCCTTGAAGAGGGTCTTGGCGGCGCCGATGACCGGACGGTAGACGAGTTCTGCCATGGGTGGGGAGGGCCCTTCGTCTCTGCCAGAGGAGCGGCCTGGCACAAAGCTAAGTTACGGAGCCGTAAGGTCTACGGCTTCGCCAGATCGTGCCCCAAGAACGAGCGGCGAACCAGCGGTGGTGCCCGTATCTCAGGAGATTCTCGTCACGTCGGAATCTTTCCGCCGGTGCGGGTGCTCCAAGTAAAGACGTATGCGGTGCCCCGGGGCCAGGGGCGGCTCGACGCTCCCGCGGGGAGCGGTGAAAGGTGGGAGGGGCGTGTCAGGAGTGAGCGGGGAACGGCTCGGAGCGAGTGAACTCGGGGCGGAGCTTGGCGCGAAGGCCACCCTCGTGCAGTTCTCCAGCGCGTTCTGTCAGCCCTGCCGGGCCACGCGGCGGGTCCTCGCGGACGTCGCCGCCATGGTCCCCGGCGTAGCGCACGTGGAGATCGACGCGGAGGGCGCCCTCGACCTCGTCCGCGCGCTGCGCGTCGACAGCACGCCGACGGTCCTCGTGCTCGACGCCGCCGGGCGTGTCGTGCGGCGCGCGGCGGGACAGCCCCGCAAGGCCGATGTGATCGCGGCACTGGGGGCGGCGGTTTGAACCGCGTACCGGCGGTGACACGTGCCCGTGTGCTCACTTTCGCCTCCGCGGCGCCCCGCGCCCCGGTGCCGAACCGCGCCTCGATGCCGTACGGCGCAGCGATGCCGCACGGCGCCCCCGCGTGCGTGATGGATCTTTCACATCCCGGTACGCACTTGACTGCACATGGCACCTGTCGTCAGCCTGCTGACATGCCCCCGGAGCTCCTTCTCCACGAGCGTGTCCACGTGGACCTCGCGCGCCATGCCAGCGCGCGCTGTTGTCGGCGCTGAGCAGCCACGTACCCGCTCGTACCTCCCGCAGAAGGACACAACTCCATGACGGCCACGCCCGATCTCTCCACCCCTCAGCTCGCAGGACCGGACCTGCTGCGCTCCGTCTTCCGGCAGCACGCGGCCGGAGTCGCCGTGATCACCGCCCGGGGCCAGGACCCCGTCGGCTTCACCGCCACCTCGCTCGCGTCGGTCTCCGCGGAGCCGCCGATGATCTCGTTCGGCATCGGCACCGGCGCCTCGAGCTGGCCCGTGGTCTCCCGCGCGGAACACGTCGGCGTGCACATCCTCGGCGAACACCAGGAGGGCCTCGCCGCCACCTTCGCGCGCAGCGGCGCCGACCGCTTCGGCGCCCCCACGCGCTGGTTCGAAGGACCGCACGGAGTGCCCGTGCTGCACGGTGTGCTCGCGTGGCTGGTGTGCCGGACCGTGGCGCGGGTGCCCGCCGGTGACCACCGGGTGGTGCTCGCCGAGGCCGTCGTCGGTGACCCCGCGGGGGCGGGCCGCCCGCTCCTCTACCACCAGGGGCGTTTCAACGCGCTGCGCGACTGAACCACGTCGGTGACGGCGGGTGCGCACGGTTACGGAGCGTTGCGAAGGTCACAGTTCAAAGCGCTTGCTCAGCGGGAAAGTACTGGGTGTACTCATGAGTAATATTCCGGTGGGAGCGGCGGTCGCCCCGACCGGGATCCGCCGCTTGAGGCGCATATGCTGCCTGCAGGAAGGCAGTAGCCGTTGCCAAGGCAGCAGCCCAGTAATGACGATGCAGTAGGAGAGCCGGCGTGAGCTTGAGGATCGTTGTCTGTGTGAAGTACGTGCCCGACGCCACCGGCGACCGGCACTTCGCCGAGGACCTGACCGTCGACCGCGACGACGTGGACGGTCTGCTCTCGGAGCTCGACGAGTACGCGGTCGAGCAGGCCCTGCAGATCAAGGAAGCGGCGGACGACGACGCCGAGATCACGGTCCTCACCGTCGGCCCCGAGGACGCCAAGGACGCGCTGCGCAAGGCCCTTTCGATGGGCGCCGACAAGGCCGTCCACGTCGAGGACGACGACCTGCACGGCACGGACGTCATGGGCACCTCGCTGGTTCTCGCCAAGGCCGTCGAGGAGACCGGGTACGACCTGGTCATCGCCGGTATGGCCTCGACGGACGGCGTCATGGGCGTGCTGCCCGCGATCCTCGCCGAGCGCCTGGGCGTTCCGCAGGTCACGCTGCTCTCCGAGGTCTCCGTGGCCGGCGGTGTCGTCAAGGGCCGCCGCGACGGCGACAGCGCGTCGGAGCAGTTGGAGGCGTCCCTGCCCGCCGTCGTGTCCGTGACGGACCAGTCGGGCGAGGCCCGTTACCCGTCCTTCAAGGGCATCATGGCCGCCAAGAAGAAGCCGGTGAAGTCGCTCGACCTGGACGACCTGGACATCGACGCAGAGACCGTCGGCCTCGAAGGCGCCTGGACCAAGGTCGAGTCCGCATCCGAGCGTCCCGCGCGCACCGCGGGCACGATCGTCAAGGACGAGGGCGAGGGCGGCAAGCAGCTCGCGGCCTACCTCGCGGAGCAGAAGTTCATCTAGCCGCTGCCGCGCGGGCCAGAAGCCCTTCCGGGCTTCGAGCACCCCGCCCACCGCACGTCCTTCATTGGCGATCTTTCGTACCCGCAGGAGATTGAAGTCCCATGGCTGAAGTTCTCGTCTACGTCGACCACGTCGACGGCGCCGTCCGCAAGCCCACCCTGGAGCTGCTCACGCTGGCCCGCCGTATCGGCGAGCCCGTAGCCGTCGCCCTCGGCGCCGGTGCCGAGGCCACCGCCGCCACGCTCGCCGAGCACGGCGCGGTCAAGGTCCTCACCGCCGACGCCCCCGAGTTCGCCGACTACCTGGTCGTACCGAAGGTGGACGCGCTGCAGGCCGCGCACGCCGCCGTGTCCCCGGCCGCGGTGCTCGTGCCGTCGTCCGCCGAGGGCAAGGAGATCGCGGCGCGCCTCGCGGTCCGCATCGAGTCCGGCATCATCACCGACGCCATCGACCTGGAGGCCGGTGCCGAGGGCCCGGTGGCGACGCAGTCCGTGTTCGCGGCCGCGTTCACCACCAAGTCCCGGATCAGCAAGGGCACCCCGGTCATCACCGTGAAGCCCAACTCGGCCCCGGTCGAGGCCGCCCCGGCCGCGGGTGCGGTCGAGGCCCTGTCCGTGTCCTTCTCGGCGCAGGCCACCGGCACCAAGGTCACCTCGCGCACCCCGCGCGAGTCGACCGGGCGCCCCGAGCTGACCGAGGCCGCGATCGTGGTCTCCGGCGGCCGCGGTGTCAACGGCGCCGAGAACTTCGCGATCATCGAGGCCCTCGCCGACTCGCTCGGTGCCGCCGTCGGCGCCTCCCGCGCCGCCGTCGACGCGGGCTGGTACCCGCACTCCAACCAGGTCGGCCAGACCGGTAAGTCCGTGTCGCCGCAGCTCTACATCGCCTCCGGCATCTCCGGCGCGATCCAGCACCGCGCCGGCATGCAGACCTCGAAGACCATCGTGGCCGTCAACAAGGACGCCGAGGCCCCGATCTTCGACCTGGTCGACTACGGCGTGGTCGGCGACCTCTTCGAGGTCGTCCCGCAGCTCACCGAAGAGGTCAAGACCCGTAAGGGCTGAGCCCGTCGGGCTGCGGCAGTGCCGGTTCTCCGGCTCTCCCGGCGCCCGCGGCCCCGGCCGGTCAAGGCCCCCGTTCCCGCCGTGTGCGGAGGCGGGGGCCCGGTGCGTTCACAGCGTGCGGCTGTACGTTCACAGCGTGAGGCTGGCCTGCACCGGCAGATGGTCGCTCGGGAACTGGCCGCCGAGCGAGAACGTGTTGATCGCCGCGGCGTGCACCCGTGCCTCGGGGGTCACGAGGATCCAGTCGATGCGGTCGCCGTCGGGCACCAGCGGTTTGTAGCCGTGGAACGTCGCGTACTGCTTGCTGCGCTCGTCCGCGGCGTCCCAGGTGTCGACGAGGCCGGCGCCCAGCATCGTGTCGTACACCGGATTCCGGTGGGCCGCGACGTTGAAGTCCCCCGTGACGATCAGCGGAAGGGACCGGTCGAGGACCGTGACGCGGTCGGCGATCAGATGCGCGGCACGCGTGCGTGCGTACTGGCTGTGGTTGTCCAGATGGGTGTTGAGGAAGTAGAACTCGTCGTCCGTGCGCCGGTCGAGGAAGCGGACCCAGGTCACCATGCGGATCGAGCCGCCGCCCCAGGTGTTGGAGCCGATCACGTCCGGCGTGTCCGAGAGCCAGAAGTGGTCGTAGGCGACGGGCGTCAGCCTGCGCCGGTCGTAGAACACCGTCATGAACTCGTCGCGGCTGCCGCCCGCGCGGCCCGTGCCGACCCAGTCGTAGTCCTTGCCCAGGTCCTCGGCGATGTCGAGGACCTGCCCGTACAGGCCCTCCTGGGAGCCCACCACGTGCGGCCGTGCCCGCCGAAGGAGTTCCCGCGTCACGGGCCTGCGGTCGGCCCAGGTGTTGGGCGGCGTCGCGCCGGCGTAGCGGAGGTTGAAGGACATCACCTCGAGGCGACGGCCAGGACGCTGGGACGCGTGGGCGGGCGTGGCCGCGAGGGCGGTGGCGAGCAGCGGGACCGTGACGGCGGCCGCCGCGGCCGCCGCGGTCTGCAGGCCGGAGCGGCGGGTCACTCGGGTGTCGGTCGGCACGCGGTCTCCTTCGGTCGGTCGCGGTGTGGCCAGGATCGCGGTGTGGCCAGGATCGTCTCTCGGGCGGAGCCGGGCGGGGTCCGTGCGGGATCCGGTCCGTGGCCCGGTGGGACCCCGCTCGCTGTGGAGTGTGCCCACCGGAGTGTGGAGGCGGTAGCTGAGACACGCGTGAACACGCGGGGTCCGGCACGCGAGAAGGTGTTGACCAGTGGGAAGGCGCACGGATAACTTCACCATACGGATTCATGATTCCGGAAAGCGGAAACGACGGTGGAGGGTGCACGGATGGGTCAGCAGGAGAAGGTGTCCACGAGCCTCGTGGGTGCGGTCAGCGAAGGCATCAGCGCCTCGCTCGCACCGGTCGACGCGCAGCTCGAACGCCGCTACCCCGGAGACCCCGGCACCCGCCAGCCCGTGCACACCGTGTACGTGCCCGGCGAGCAGTTCGCCGCCGACACCCTCCGCGACTGGGGCGACCAGGCGCTCGCCGCGCTCGACGAGCACGCCCCGGACGCCGCGTCCTTCGCCGCCGTGCTCGGCCTCGCCGACGAACTCGCCGAGCCCGTGTACGCGCGCGTGCGCGCCAAGCTGGAGCGCGAGCCCGTGGAGGACCTGCGCGTCGACTTCGAGGACGGCTACGGCGGGCGCACCGACGCCGACGAGGACGCCCACGCCGCCCGCGCGGCGCGCCTGATCTCCGCGGCGTACGCGAACGGCACGGCCGCCCCGTACATGGGCATCCGCATGAAGTGCATGGAGGCGGCGGTACGCGACCGAGGCATCCGCACCCTCGACGTCTTCCTGTCCGGCCTGATGGACGCGGGCGGCCTGCCCGACGGGCTCGTCCTCACGCTCCCCAAGGTGACGTACGCCGAGCAGGTCACCGCCATGGCCCGGCTCCTGGAGGAGTTCGAGAAGGCGCGCGGGCTCACCGCGGGGCGGATCGGCTTCGAGATCCAGATCGAGACCAGTCAGGCCATCCTCGCCGCCGACGGCACCGCGGCCGTGGCCCGCATGATCGACGCCGCCGAGGGCCGCGCGACCGGCCTGCACTACGGCACCTTCGACTACAGCGCCTGCCTCGGCGTCTCCGCCGCGTACCAGGCCAGCGACCACCCCGCCGCCGACCACGCCAAGGCGGTCATGCAGGTCGCCGCCGCGGGCACCGGCGTGCGCGTGTCCGACGGCTCCACGAACGTGCTGCCCGTCGGGCCCACCGCGAAGGTCCACGACGCCTGGCGGCTGCACTACGGCCTGACCCGACGCGCCCTCGCCCGCGCCTACTACCAGGGCTGGGACATGCACCCCGGGCACATCCCGACCCGCTACGCCGCCGTCTTCGCCTTCTACCGCGAGGGCTTCGCCCAGGCCGCGGCCCGTCTCGCCGCCTACGCCAACCGGACCGGCGGCGACATCGCGGACGAGCCCGCCACCGCTAAGGCCCTCGCCGGGTATCTGCTGCGCGGCCTGGACTGCGGCGCCCTCGACACCGCCGAGGTCACCCGCCTGACCGGTCTCACCCTCGCCGGTCTCCAGGTGTACGCGGGCCCGCGCCGGGGCGACCTGACCCCCGGCGGGAAGTGACCCGGCCGTAACCAGGGCGCCCGCACCTCGGGCTTCCGCTGTCACGGCTGCCCCGTACCCTGTACGCCACAACACGAGAGTGACGGCATCACAGGGACGGGGCAGCGGTGTCTTCGGGGGAACAGGAACACAGGGACGGGGTCGGCCGGCTCCTCGCCGGGCGCTATCGCGTCGTCGCGCAACTAGGGCGCGGCGGCATGGGCGTGGTGTGGCGCGCCGTCGACGAGGTGCTGCACCGTGAGGTCGCGGTCAAGGAACTGCGCACCTACACGGACGCCGAAGGTCCCGAGCTGGCCGATCTGCGCCTGCGGATGCGGCGCGAGGCCCGTGCGGCGGCCCGCGTGCGCCACCCCGGAGTCGTCGCCGTGCACGACGTGGCGGAGGTCGAAGGACGGCCGCTGATCGTGATGGAGCTGGTCGAAGGGCCGTCCCTGGACGACGTGCTGCGCGAACGCGGCACACTGGACCCGTGCGCGGCCGCGGCCGTCGGCGCCCAGGTCATGGAGGCCCTTGCCGCAGCCCACCGCGTCGGTGTCCTGCACCGTGACGTGAAGCCCGGCAACATCCTCCTGGAGACCGGTGGCCGAGTCGTCCTCACCGACTTCGGCATCGCCACCATGGAGGACCCCGGCGACGGCTCGGCCACGCACCTCACGCGCAGCGGTGAACTCGTCGGCTCCCTGGACTACCTGGCGCCCGAGCGCGCCCAGGGCCAGGAGCCCGGGCCCGCCTCGGACGTCTGGGCGCTCGGCGCGACGCTGTACGCGGCCGTGGAGGGCGCCTCGCCGTTCCGCCGCACGTCGACGTGGTCCACGCTCACCGCGATCGTGGTCGAGCCGCTGCCCGTACCGCTCCGCGCGGGGCCGCTCATGCCCGTCCTTCGCATGCTCATGGACAAGGACCCGCTGTCCCGGCCGGACGCGGCGGGGGCGCGGCGGCTCCTTGAGCAGGTGGCTTCGGGGGTGGGGGGTTCCGCGGAGGCGGTGGTTTCCGCGGTGGGGGCGGTTTCGGCGGTGCCGCCGGATTCTGTCCTGGCACCGGATTTTGCGGTGGTGCCGGTTTCTGCGGTGGCAGCGGCGGCGGTGGATGCCGGAGCGGACGGGACTGACGGGACTGACGGGACTGACGGGGCTGACGGGGCTGACGGGGCTGACGGGGCTGACGGGGTCCGGGCCGGGGAGCGCGAGCCCACGGTGCGGCATGTGCCGTCCGCGCCGCCGCCCGGGTTCGGGCCGCCGCCCGGCGGGGCCATACCGGTGCCCGCTCCGGAACCCTCGGGGCGGCGTGCCGCGCGTACGGCCCGGCCGCGCAGGGGCAAGGCGCTGCTCGCCGCGGCGGCCGTGGCCGTGGTCCTGGCCGCGACGGGCGTGACGGTGGCGGCACTGTCCGGTGGGGACGACAAGAAGGACCGGGCGCAGGACGCACAGGAGGCCGGGAGCCCGGCCGAGCCCGGCTCCGACGCGAGCCGGGGTGCGATGGGCCCGGCGGACGACTCCAAGCCCTCCGGCCTGGGTGACAAGAAGCCGAAGCCAGGCAAGGACGCCAAGGACTCCGCGCGTCCGGACAAGGGCGGCGAGGGCGGCAAGGACGACGAGCGGGGCAAGGGCGGGAAGGACGGCGGCGACGGATCGACGGACGGCCGCGACGGGTCCGGCAAGGACTCCTCCGACAAGCCCGCCACCCGCCCCAAGGACCGGGACCCCGCCAAGGGCGGTTCCGGGGGCGACAGCCAGGAGCCCGTCTGCCATCCGGCGGGCGGCGGCAAGTACAACTGCTCGGTGTGGCAGACCGCGAAGTCGTACACGGCATCGGGCACGGAGGCGGGCACCCTCCAGGCGGGCACCAACTACTTCTACTGCCAACAGAATCTCGGCCGCCGCGAGACCCACGGCCAGTGGACGAACGTCTGGTGGGCCAAGACGGACGACGACAGCGGCAACACGAACGTGTTCGTGAGCGACGTCTACATCCAGGGCGGCGACAACGACAAACCGCTACCGGGCCTGCCGGTCTGCTGAGAACCACCGTCTCCACGCACGCGGCGCCCCAACGCCACGGCACGCCGCGCCCCCCCCCGCACCGCCGAAATCCACTTGCGACGGCCACCGCCGGGCGCGGACCCTGACGCGATGGACGACGCGACGAATCCCGCGGCCGCGGTGGACAGGGCGGGCGCGCGGAACTCCGCGGTTGCGGTGGGCAAGGTGGGTGCGTTGAGCGACGCGGATGCGGCGGGCGTCGCGGACGTGGGGAACTTCGCGGGGGCGTTGAGCAACGCGGGTGCGACCGGCGTCGCGGTTGCGACGAGCTCCGCGGGTGCGTTGAGCGACGCGGATGCGGCGGGCGTCGCGGACGTGGGGAACTTCGCGGGGGCGCTGGGTAACGTGGATGCGAGGAACTGCGCGGTCGCGACGAACTCCGCGGAGGCGCTGAGCGACACGGTCGCGAGGAACTGCGCGGGCGTGCCGAGCAACGCCGCTGCGACGGACAACGCGGAGGCGCTGAGCGACGCCGATGCGACGGACGACGTGGACGCGAGGAACTGCGCGGTCGCGACGAACTCCGGGGAGGCGCTGAGCGACGCGGATGCGGGGAACTGCGCGGGCGCGCTGAGCAACGCCGACGCGACGCACAATGCGGTCGCCAGGGACTCCCCGGAGGTGCTGAGCGACGCCGACGCGAGGGACTGCGCGGGCGCGCTGAGCAAGCCGGGCGCGATGAGCGAGCCGGGCGCGATGAGCGAGCCGGGCGCGACCGACGAACTGACCGTGCGGGCCGCGTGCCCGGAGGACGCCGCCGCGATCTGTGCCCTGCTCAACGCCGTCGACCTGGTGGAGATAGGGCGTGCCGAGACCGATCTGGGCAGTGTCCAGGCCGACCTCGTGCACCCCGAGGCGGACCTCGCCCGCAACTCCTGGCTCGCGTTCCACGGCGGCAGGATCGTCGCGTACGGGCTGCTGTGGGACGACTCGGGCGCCGAGCGCATCGACGCCGACCACTACGTCCTGCCCGGCCACCAGGACGCGGGGGAGCGGCTGCTCGCCGCCATCGAGAGGCGCGCAGCCGAACGCGCGGGTGAGAACGGTGCCGCCCGCGCCGTCGTCCACCTCACCCTCAACAGCCGCCCCACCCTCGACCGGACGAGGCTCACCGCCCGCGGCTGGCACACCGTCCGCCGCTACCACGTACTGACCAGGCCACTCGCGCCCGAAACCGCCCCCGCGCCTGTCCCGCCGCCCGGACTGACCCTGCGGAGCTGCGAGGCGGAGACGGACCGGCGCCGCGCGCACGCCCTGGTCGAGGAGACCTTCGCCACCCACCACGACCACCAGCCGCGCGGTTACCGGCAGTGGCTCGACGACCTGGGCCCGGGGATGGACTGGTCACTGGTCTGGATCGCCGCACTGGAGGGGGCGGGTGACGTGGCCGTCGTCCTGACCCGCGACGACCGCGCGACCATGGCCTGGATCCGCAACCTCGGCGTCCGCGCGCCCGCCCGCGGCAGGGGCATCGCGGGACATCTGCTGCGGCACGCCTGCGCGGTGTACGCGGCGCGGGGCCGCGACACCGTCGGCCTCGGCGTCGACACGGAGAACGCGACGGGCGCCCTGGGCCTGTACACCTCCCACGGCTTCGGTCTGCACTATGCCGCGGACACCTGGGAGGTGACGCTGCGCCCGGGAGGTGACGCTGCCGCGGACACCTGGGAGGTGACGCTGCCGCGGACGCCCGGGAGGTGACGCTGCCGCGGACGCCCGGGAGGTGACGCAGCCGCGGACGCCCGGAAGGTGACGCAGCCGCGGACACCCGGGCGGTGACCCAGTCGGCGCTCACCCCGCGGGCGGCAGCTCCCCCGACCCCCGCGTGATCAGGCGCGTGGGCAGCTCGATCAGCTCCGGGGCGCCCGAGGCGCCGTCGAGCTGACGGAACAGCCGCTCCGCCGCGGTACGGCCCAGTCGCGCCGCGTCCTGCGCGACCACCGTCACGCCGGGGCTGAGCAGGTCGGCAAGCTCGATGTCGTCGAAGCCGACGAGGGCAACGGGGCGGGTGCGGGCGGCGATGACACGCACCACCGTCACCGTCACACGGTTGTTGCCCGCGAAGACAGCGGTCACGGGGGCGACCCCGGTCAGCATCGCCTCGGCGGCACGCCGGACCCGCTCGGGGTCCGTGGGTCCGAGCGACACCCAGGACTCGTCGACCTCGATCCCCGCGTCCGCCATGGCCGCACGATAGCCGCGCAGCCGCTCTATCGCGGTGTGGATGCGCGGTTGGTCGCCGATGAAGCCGATGCGGCGGTGGCCGTGCGCGATGAGGTGCGCGACACCGCCCCTCGCGCCGCCGAAGCTGTCGGAGAGGACCACATCGGCGTCGATACGCCCCGGCGGCCGGTCGACGAACACGGTGGCGACCCCGGCGGCGATCTCCGGCTCCAGATAGCGGTGGTCGTCGGCGGCGGGGATGATCACGAGCCCGTCGACGCGGCGCGCGCACAGCGCGAGCACCAACTCCTGCTCCCGGTCCGGGTCCTCGGCGCTCGATCCGTTGATGAGCAGCGCCCCGTGCGCGCGGGCGACCTCCTCGACGGCCCGGCTCAGCGGCCCGTAGAACGGGTCGGCCAGGTCTTCGAGTACGAGACCGATGCTCGCCGTGCGGCCCTTGCGCAGCACCCGCGCGCTGTCGTTCCGCCGGAAGCCGAGGGCCTCGATGGCCTCCTGGACGCGGCGCTCGGTGTCGGGCGTGACACCGGCTTCGCCGTTCACGACGCGGGAGACCGTCTTGAGCCCCACACCCGCGCGGGCGGCGACGTCCTTCATGGTCGGCCGGTTGCCGTAACGGCTCTTGGAGTCCGCGGTGCCGTCCGTGCGGCTCCCGTCCGTGCGGCTCCCGTCGGTGCGGAGGCGGGAGACGGGGGTGCGGGCGGTCTCTGCCACGGTGCGCTGTCCTGTCTGTCGTCCACTGGTCTGTCGTCCATTGATGCCGGTGCCCGGGTGCGCAGCGAAGGGGGTGGGTCCCGGTCCCGTGCGGGTCTCAGTCTGCGCAACGAAGTGCGGTTCCCGCGAGGAAGTTCCGGATTCCACTGTGTACGGCGCACAGATGATGTCCACTATGGCTCGGAGCCGGTGCGCGACCGCGTACGGGGGTCGGTTGCGCGCGCTGTGCGGGCGGCGCGCGCGGGCGACCGGTACGCGGCGCCCTCTGTACGGGGGTTCTTGCGTGTGCGGGGCATGTGTCGTCGAGCATAGAGTCTGGACAACGTTGTCAGAAGCGAGAGACTGGGGGAGACTGCACACCGGAGTGCGCATGAGCCTGTGCGCCAGACTGTGCACCGCACTCTCCGGCCTGCCCTTTCACCAGGAGATCAGACACTGATGCCCACGGACCTCGTCGCCGCACTCGACATCGGCGGCACCAAGATCGCCGGAGCCCTGGTGGACGGCCAGGGCCGGATCCTGCTGCGTGCCCAGCGGCCGACGCCCGCGCGTGAGGACGGCGACACCGTGATGCGCGCGGTGGAAGAGGTGCTCGGGGAGCTGACGGCCGGCGAGCCGTGGGGACACGTCCGCGCCGTCGGCATCGGCAGCGCGGGTCCTGTGGACGCGGGCGCGGGCACGGTCAGTCCCGTCAACGTCCCTGGCTGGCGCGGCTATCCGCTGGTCGAGCGGGTGCGCGCGGTGGCCGGTGGGCGGCCTGTCGAGCTGGTCGGCGACGGGGTCGCGATGACGGCGGCCGAGCACTGGCAGGGTGCCGCACGCGGTCACGACAACGCGCTGTGCATGGTGGTGTCCACCGGTGTCGGCGGCGGCCTGATCCTCGGCGGCTCGCTGCATCCCGGCCCCACCGGTAACGCGGGCCACATCGGTCACATCAGCGTGGACCTCGACGGTGACCCGTGCCCGTGCGGGGCGCGGGGTTGCGTCGAGCGGATCGCGAGCGGCCCGAACATCGCCCGGCGCGCCGTCGAGGCGGGCTGGCGCCCCGGCCCCGACGGCGACACGTCCGCGGCCGCCGTCGCGCGCGCGGCCCACGCGGGAGATCCGGTCGCCGTCGCCTCCTTCGAGCGGGCGGCGCAGGCCCTCGCCGCGGGGATCGCCGCCACGGCGACGCTCGTAGAGATCGACATCGCGGTGATCGGCGGGGGAGTGGCCCGGGCCGGCGAGACCCTGTTCGCACCACTGCGCCGCGCCCTGCGGGACTACGCGACGCTCTCCTTCGTCCGCGACCTGACGGTGGCCCCCGCCCTGACGGGCACCGACGCGGGCCTTGTGGGTGCGGCGGCGGCAGCGCTGCGGGCATGGCCCGAGGCGTCGGTGGAGCGGCTGCGGCCGGCTGTGAACCGCTGAGGGTTCGGCTGCGCCGGGCGTTGAAGCCCATCAGCGGAGCAGGGCCGCAGCGAGCGACCCGACCACTCTCCGGCGGGTTGTACGGGTGCGAAGGTGACGCGTCGTTACGCTCCTCCGTACTCGCAGAATACGGAGGGGGGACATGGCGCAGTCATCGTGCGGCGGCCCGGCGTCCCCGCCTGTGCGCATCGGACATCCGATGTCCCGGCGCGAACTCCTTCGCGGTACGGCCCTCGGCGCCGGAGCGGTCACCCTCCCCGCGCTGCTCACCGCCTGCGGCGACGGGCCCGGCGGTGACAAGGGCGAAGTCACCGTGGGCTCCAACGCGTCGGACGCCGTACCGAAGAAGGCGTTCGCGGCGGCCTTCGACGCGTACGAGAAGCAGAGCGGAAAACGCGTCAAGGTCAACACCACCGAGCACAACGAATTCCAGCAGAACATCACACGCTATCTCCAGGGCTCGCCGGACAACGTCTTCATGTGGTTCGCCGGATATCGCATGCGGTACTTCGCCGAAAAGGGACTGCTGACCGAGATCAGCGATGTCTGGCGGGATTTCAAGGGATTCTCCAAGGCGCTCAAGGACCAGTCGACGCACGACGGCAAGCAGTACTTCGTGCCGTACTACTACTATCCGTGGGCGGTGTTCCACAGGAAGAGCCTCTTCGAGAAGCGGGGGTATGAACCGGCAAGGACCTGGGACCAGTTCATCGCCCTTGCCAGGAGGATGAAGAAGGACGGCACGCCGGTCGCCTTCTGCGACAAGGACGGCTGGCCCGCGATGGGCACCTTCGACTACATCGATCTGCGCCTCAACGGATACGACTTCCACCAGAGCCTGATGGCGGGCGAGGAGGCGTGGACCGACCGGAAGGTCAAGAAGGTCTTCGACCTGTGGCGTGAACTCATGCCGTACTACCAGAAGGGCGCCCTCGGCCGGACCTGGGAAGAAGCCGGGCAGGGTCTCCAGCGGCGCAGGACCGGCATGGCCGTGCTCGGTATGCCGCACCCCGGCAGCCAGTTCCCCGAGAACGAGCGTGACGACATCGACTTCTTCGCGTTCCCGGAAATCGCCCCGGAGTTCGGGCAGGACGCCGTCGAAGCCCCTGTCGACGGATTCCTCGTCGCCAAGAAGTCCAGGAACGTGGAAGGCGCCAAGGACCTCCTCGCCTGGCTCGGCACCGCGCGGGCCGAGGACGTCTACCTCAAGGGCGACCCGAACAACGTCGCGGTCAACGAGGGCGCCGACACCACCGCGTACAGCCCGCTCCAGAAGAAGTCCGCCGCACTGGTTTCCGGTGCCGAGCAGATCTCGCAGTTCCTCGACCGCGACACCCGGCCTGACTTCGCGCAGACCGTCATGATCAAGGCCCTCCAGGACTTCATCGACGACCCGAACGACGTCGACGGGCTCGTCAACAGGATCGAACGCCAGAAGAAGAACATCTTCGAGTCCGCGAGCTGAGCCGGAAGGACCGCACCCGTGCCGCAGCGAACCGCCCGGCGCGCCGGAGGGCGGGGGACGCGGCGCTTCACCCGCCGCGACGTCGTCGTGCTCGGCGTGCTCCTCGGCATCCCCGTCCTGCTGGACGTCGTCATCGTCTGGGGTCCCGCCCTGGCCTCCGTCGGGCTCTCCTTCACGTCCTGGGACGGCATCGGCGACATCCACTGGGCGGGCGGCGACAACTACGAGCACCTGGTCGAGGACTATCCCGCGTTCTGGCCTGCCGTCCGCCACAACCTGCTGTGGGTCGCCTTCCTCGGCCTGGCCGCCACGCCGTTCGGTCTCTTCCTGGCCGTCCTCATCGACCGTGGCGTCCGCTTCAGCCGCTTCTACCAGTCCGTTCTGTACCTGCCGGTGGTGCTTTCCCTCGCCATCGTCGGCTTCATGGCGCAGTTGCTCCTCGGCACCGACCAGGGCGTCGTCAACACGATCCTGGACAACCGGAACGATCCCGTCGACTGGCTCGGGGACTCCGACATCAACCTGTGGATGATGATGCTGGCCGCGAGCTGGCGGCACACCGGCTACGTCATGATCCTCTACCTGGCAGGACTCAAGGCCGTGGACCCCGCCCTGAAGGAGGCCGCGGCCATCGACGGCGCCAACGAACGCCAGACGTTCTTCCGCGTCACGTTTCCCACCCTGCGGCCCGTGAACGTCATCGTCGGTGTCATCACCGTGATCGAGGCGCTGCGGGCCTTCGACATCGTGTACGCGGTGAACAAGGGCCGCAACGGCCTGGAACTGCTCTCCGTGCTCATCACCGACAACATCGTCGGCGAGGCCGGCCGGATCGGGTTCGGCTCGGCCATCGCCGTCGTACTGCTCGGTGTCTCCCTGGTCTTCGTCGTGACGTTCCTGGTCCAGGAGCTGAGAGGAGCACGCGGGAAATGAGCGCAGCCATCCGCGTCCCCGCCCGCACCGGCGAACCCGCCCCCTCGGCACGGAGATCCGGCTCCGCCCGTGCCTCCCGCCGCGGCCGCTACGGCGTGCACATCTTCCTGTCCGCGGTGTCCCTGGCGTTCCTCGCACCGCTGCTGCTCGCCGTCTACGCCAGCCTGCGCCCGTACGAGGAGACGGCTGAGCACGGCTACTTCTCGTTCCCGAAGAAGCTGTCGTTCGACTACTACCGCGAGGCCTACACCGCATCCGATATGGGCAAGTACTTCGCGAACACGCTGATCATCGCCGTGCCCGCGGTGCTCGTCACCCTGTTCCTCGCGGCCTTCGTCGCGTTCGCCGTCGCCCGCGTCGACATCCGCGGCGGCTTGGCTCTCCTTGTGTTCTTCACCGCGGGCAACCTCCTGCCGCCGCAGACCCTCGTCACCCCGCTGTACGTCCTGTTCCTGAACGTCGACCTGCCGTGGTGGATGTCCGACTCGATGTCTCTCTACGACTCGTACTGGGCGTTGATCCTCGTCAACATCGGCTTCCAGGTGGGCTTCTGCGTCTTCGTCCTGGCGAACTTCATGCGCACCCTGCCGAAGGAGATCCTGGAGGCGGCGATCGTCGACGGGGCGGGCGTCTGGACCCGGTTCTGGCGCATCACGCTGCCGCTGTGCCGTCCCGCGATCGCGGCCCTCGCCACCCTCGAATTCACCTGGATCTACAACGACTTCCTCTGGGCCCTGATCTTCATCTCCAGCCCCGACAAACTTCCCATCACCTCGTCCCTCAACAACCTCCGCGGTCAATTCCTCACCGACTACAACTTGCTTGCCGCAGGCTCGGTCCTGGTGGCCCTGCCCACGATCCTGGTCTTCCTGCTGCTGCAACGGCACTTCGTCGCGGGGCTGACCCTGGGGTCCAACAAGGGGTGAGGGCCCCGCCGGTGGTGGCAGGCGAGGCTTGGGGGCCCTGGCCGGATCGCATGCTTGCCGAGGCGGTCGCCGTCTCGTCACGCTTGCCCCACTAACGGTCGTAGGGGGCTATGTGCCGATTTTTAGCAAAGGGTCAGGCCATGAGGACCTGCTCCGTCAGATCCTGCAAGAGCTGGGCGAGCTGCGCCAGCAGGTCGACCACCAGCAGTACGCCGTCGACCAGGCCCGGCAGGACGCCAACGCCGCCATCAACTCCGGCCTCGCCGAGATCCGCTCCGTCGTCCGCGATGGCCTCAACCGCAGCGCCGACAGCCTTCGCGACCCGTTGGTCCACGTCAGCACCGAGCTGGTGGGCCTGCGCGCCTCGATCAACGGCCTGCACCGCAGCCGGCCCGCCGCGGACCCGCTGGCCACGCCCGGCGAACCCAAGCCGGAGCCGAAGCCGGAGGAGCCACTCGCCACCACGCCGCCCGCCCGCGAGATGGACGAGACCGAGCACCAGGACCTGCTCCGCAGAGCCGCGGGCATCTCGGCCGCCACGCTCCGGGTCCACCGGGACACCTGGGCCTTCCTGGTGGAGCACGCAGGCCAGGACAAGCACTTCCACATCCCCGGCGCCGTCGGGGAAACCGGCGGCATCGTCACCGTCGACGTGTCAGGCCGCAGCCTCGTCGCCGCCCTCACCAGCCTCCACGGCGTCCAGTACGCCCCAACCGTCGACCCCGGCACCGCGGCCATCGCCCACCACTTGCATGAGCGCATCGCCACCACCGTGCGCTCCCTCACCACCACATTCCACCCCGACAGCAGGCCCGTACACATCACCGTCGACGACCGCGCGGCGCCCGCGGACGACCACAACAAGCCACCGGAACAACCGACCACCCGGCACGACGACGGCGACCGGCAGAGTGACGGCGACTGACACAGCGGGGCGGAGCGTCAGGGGTCGGGTTCCGCGCCGGTCAGGGCCTCGCGTACCGACGCCACCGGTGACAGCGTCGCCTTCAGGCCGGTGATGCCCATCACGCGCAGGGACATCCGGTCCGTGCACACCACGCCCAGGCGGGCGTCTCTGGCGTCGAGGCGGCGCCTGGCCCGCATGAGCAGGGCGAGGCCCGAGCAGTCGATGAACGTCGTGCGGGACAGATCGAGCACGAGGGTCCGGGTGGGTCCCGCGGTCACCGCGTCGATGAGCGGCGTCGTCTGCTGGGACGCCACGAGGTCGATCTCGCCGCGCAGCTCGATGACGGTGGCGTCCCCGACCTCGTACACGCGAGGTGGGAATTCCGGGGTGTCGGGTGTGAAATAGCTCAGTTCGTCCTGATGCACTAATCCCCCCAGAGCAAGTCCCAGCCCGAGCGCGGCCGGGGGCGGGTGCCGTGAAGCAACCGGAACGAGGAGGTCACCAGGGGCCGGGGTGCCTGGCGGATCACCGTATCGGGCGCCGAGGGGGCGCGGAGTGCGGGAACGATTCACGAGGGAGGATGACACTCGATAGGCGGAAGTTGACGGTAGGCCCTTGACAGGGGGATCGGCCGTTCGCTGCGCGGATTGTCGCTCTCATCAGCGGCTGGTTTCCGTGGCAGTGTGTTGCGGGCAAGCCACTGGGGGCCAACAGAAGAGGGGGAACCGTGATCGTCTGGATCACCGCTCTGCTCCGCGTTGATGCAGGTCAAGGCGCTATCAGGGGATAGCGATCGGTGCGGCTAGCCTGACTTAGCCTTGATTGGCTTGAGTTAGCCTCGCTTGGCAAGATCGATTCCCCATTCGTTCCCCATGGGACGACGACAGCCCCCACTGAATGCTCCACGTGGAGGCTGTTCCGTGCGAACCAGGACGGGGGCTCCATTCGGGGAGGCGGACATGCCCCCCGCCCTGGTCGCCATGTGTAACGCGCCGACCTGTCGCATGGCGCGGATGTGTCGCGCGACAGGTGGTCGGTCCGCCAGGGTGTGCATGGCCACGTAAGCGATGGGGAGGTGGCCGAACATGCCAACCAGGTCCACCAGCGCGTCCACCGCGGGCCGGTGCGCGGCCATCGTCGACGGGTCCGGTACGGGCTGCTCCGTGCTGGGCTGCGGCGGGTGGCCCACGGGCAGCGGCAGCGCCCCGTACTCGGCCGCCGCCGCCAACTCCCGGGCCCCCGGGCCTTGTCGGTCTCGCTCGTGTGGGTGCTCATACTGACCTCTCACTGGCGTCGGTGGCGGCCTCGAGCTGCGCGACGACCGACTCGGCCGTCCGGCACGACAGGTCGCCCCAGGCGGTGATGTGCTCCTCGAGGGAAGCGGAGTCGATCCAGAACGGACCGTCCTGCCCTGGGTCTGCAGGCGCTGGGCGAACCGGTAGATCGCGTAGTCGCCGAGCTGGGGCATGGTCCGGTCCTCGTGGGGCTGGGGCCCGGCGGCGAGGATGGCGGCCGCGGCGGCGCGCAGGGCGTCCACGATCGTCAGCGCCCCCGGCGCGGGCGGGCGCACGCGGTGTCCATGAAGGTCTGGCGGTGGCCGGCCTGCGTGAGCAGCCGCGCCGCGCTGCGGTAGACCGCGGCCAGCAGTAGCGGGATCGTCGGGGGCCGCTCCACGGGCGGCGGGACGGTAGCGTGGTGGGTCATCGGTGACCTCTCGGATTGGTGAGGTGCCTAAGCCAGGGGTCGCCAGACGGGCAAAGTCGGGCGGCCCCTCGGCCCGCTCAGGGATGGATCAGGTCGTCGCGGGGCGTCGGCGGGACGACGGCCGGGACTTGCCCGTGCGCGGGTCACCCGCAGAGCGGACGGCGTGAATCGCGGTGCGCTGCTTGCGGTCGGTGATAATCCGCCCGCGGGAGCCGTTCCGACCGCACAGGTCCGGCTGCTTCACCAACAGGCGACGCAGCCACGAGACGCTGCACTTCAGGACGTAGGCGGTCTCCTGGACCGTCATGTACTCCTGGTCGGGGTCGGAGGGGGCGATGGGGATCCCGTAATTGTCGTAGGCCCTGGTGGCCATCATCATGTCCCTTCGTGGGGGCCGGCCTCGGTGGGGCGAGGGGCGAGGCGTTCGTCGGTAGCGCCGAGGGCAGTGCGGAGGGCGTGGACGGGGGCACCTCCTAGTGGTCATCAGGAAGCACCAGGTCAGATGGCATTAAGAGGGTTCGCTGCAGGCCGGATAGGCCCGGCCGCAAGTCACCGTGGGGATATCCGTCCCGTCGATCGGCGGGAGCACTCCCGTCTACGAAAGCGGGTCCGGCAACGGACGCTCCGGGGGAGCAGTACCGGGCGGCCCGCCAGCCACGCATCCTTGGCGCCCTGGTAGTCGAGCAAGCCGAGGTACCACTCGACGAAGGACGGATCCGGATCGACTGGCGGGGGTCGGCGGACGCCACTCCCGCCAGTCGATCCGGACCAGACGCACGGGCAGAGAGGCGGCCGACCGGCGACGGCGGCGGCTCACGACGGCCACCGCGGCTCGGACGTGCCGAACGTCGATCGCACCCACGCCACCGGCGGCCATGGCGTGCCGAACCGGTCGCGGCCGTCGACGCGCCGCGGTACGCCGTGCTCCCGCAGCCATGCTTGCCGCTCGACCAGGAACGCCCGCCATACGGCCATAGCGGCCGGCCCAGAAAGAGTCGCCTGAGTGCCGCTCAAGGTAGCTGGCCGCCGCATCCCGGTACCGGTCCGGGGTCATCGTCCGGATGTATGGCGGGATCTCCTCGCGGACAGGCTGGCGCCGCGGACGGCTCACGATGCGTCCCCTTCCCGCGAGGGCCACATCTGGCGGATCGGGGTCAAGGAGCGCGCCCCGTGATGCCGGGCCATCGCTGCCTTGTGACCGCGCTGCGACGGTGTTTTTTGCGGCATGCGCCCCCTTGACTGGCCTATTTCAGCAGGCCTCTTGAAGCGCCTACGATAAGCCGCGATTCCTACTGCTCTGGAGGCCTTCCGCCTGGTCAGGCACACACGGCTTGCTCCCGTCATAGATCAGTGAGAGAGCGAGACAACGAAGGCCCCGTTAGTACGCGGCGGCGAGGCTTCGTCGAGCAACGGCTACGACGTCGTGTGGCATTCGGTGCGGGCAGGGTTGTACTCCGGCTCTCTACTATCAAGCACGCGTAGCAAGAACGCGGTGACGACGCGAGTCGAGCGGCCAACCCTGAGTACCCGGCACGGGAACTCGCCCCGCCGAACCAGTGCATAGCCCGTCGCCCGTGAGAAGCCCAATGCCTTCGATGCGTCTGTGATGCTCCCCGTTCCGCCCCACGTAGCTCGATGCGTGCGGCACTGTACTGCGATTCCGGTAAATCGGTAGTTTCTTTGCGCAATTGGATACTCCAGATTATTTCGCGTCAGGGTCCAGCGGGTCTGGCTATGAGCGTGTGCGGCTGTCAGGTCGTGGCTGCTGGCTGAACGCGGCAGTGGTGTATCCGTGATCTGCAGGATCGCCAGTTTGGGTATCCGGAGATCCTGCGTCTCGCGCGGGCTGGCGTGATGGTCTTGGCGTTGCACTGCTGACGCTCTGTCATGGCGATGATGTCGAGTCGGTTCCCGATGCATGTCAAGTTCTCGCGAGTAGCGGCTCCCTGGTTCATCTATCAGGGCTTACCTGAAAAGCTTATCTACTCGTGTATCAACTAGTCAATCAGGTCTATCGCTGTCCAATGCGCGCTGCTACTTGCCTGGTGGGCGGTCGCCACTCGGGCCCGGGTCAATCGTGGCTGGACTGTCGTCATCGTGTGCGACATGCCTATGACGCCTCTGCCCCACTCGATCGTCGAATGTTTCAAGGCGCCGCTCTGCTCGATGGCCCGTGCCGCGACAGTCTCCGACCCAGACTGGCGATGGGCGCCGCCGACTGGGTCATCCGCAACTTCGACGACCAGATCGCCGGCTACGACAAGTCACTGGGCCAGATGCGGAACACACTGGACCATCTGCCCGAACACGAGAGGACAGCTGTCGAGGAAGCGGCCCGGGAACTGCGCAAGGCCAGGTCGGTTGCCGCGTTCGTCTCGCTGGAGAGCCTGAAGATCAGGAGCGGGGTATGAGCGCAACCGCATCGTCCCGCGACGCACGTGTGGCCCGATTGCGCCAGGCCCGGCAAGCGGACAGTGCGGCCAAGACCACCCGGACACAGACCGTTGTCCGGGACCTGCTCCGAACCGGACGGCGAGTCTCCTTCGCCCGGGTCGCCCGGGAAGCGGGCGTGTCCACCTGGTTCGTCTACAACAAGCCCGCGGTCGAAGCGGTGATCCGCCGCGCGATGAACGACCAGGCCCATCACGGAACGGAAGCGGCGTCAGCACCCCGTCCCGAGCGGACGACCCCGGCCAGTCTCCACACCGACCTCGCGCTTGCCCGCGAGGAGATCCAGGATCTCAAGCGGGAGCGTGACGCGCTCAAGCGCCGGGTCCAGCTCGCCCTCGGCGCGGAAATCGACTACGCGGCCCGAGCCGATCTGGTCAGCCGGATCCGGGATCTGGAACACGACAACCGGGCCCTCGCCACCGACCTCACCGAAGCGAGAACCCGGGCCGACAGGCTCGCCGAGCAACACCGGGAGGCGGAGGGGAACGTCGCCTCGCTCCGGCTCGCGCTCCGGAAGGCGATACGCGCAGTCCCCTGACCTGCTGATCCTTCTTGCTCTGGGGGCGTTCCCATATCGGGGAACACCCCCAGAGCCGATGGATCCGTTCTGATCAGCGGGCGAGCGTGACCGTGATCGGCTCGTCGGCGCAGGAGGAGACGGGCTCGGCCAGGACACCCTTCTCCCGGGCGTCGGACGTCAGGCCCCAGCGGGTCTTCACCGTCGCCCAATCGGTGACATAGGCGCAGACATAGCCCGCGACGGGCAGCCAGTCCGCGGGGTCCTTGTCCGCCTTCTGCCGGTTCGACCTCGCGGTGACCGCGATCAGGCTTCGCGGGTCGTCCAGATCGTTCGCATACGCCTGACGCTCTGCCGCCGTCCAGGCCGAGGCCCCGCTGTCCCAGGCCTCGGCCAGCGGAACCATGTGGTCGACGTCCAGACCAGCGGAGTCCTGCGTCGTCACGTAGTCATAGAACGAGAACCAACTTCCGCCGGCGAGGGAGCATCCGGGACCCACCTCCGGAGCGGTCACGGCCTCCTCCAGGATGACTTCCCTGCTTATGGCTGCACTTTCCTGTGTCTCACTGATCGTCATCTTATGTTGCCGTCGTGAGTGTCTCAGGAACAAGAGGAACGGAATGGTACGCCCCCTGCATTCATAGTCGTGAACTGATACTCGCGTGGGATCAACGAGACAGGGCGAGTAGTTCGTCGATCACGGGCTCTGGACCGTCATAGGTGAGGTGCGCGATGG
>NZ_JOAP01000025.1 GCF_000720475.1 Streptomyces aureocirculatus | reverse complement strand
CCGGCTACGTTCCAGCTCATCCCGGCAACGGTTACCCCCTCCCGGCGACAGCTCCATCCCCCTCCCGGCGACGGTCCCAACCCACCCCAGCGACAATTTCAGCCCGCCCCAGCGAAGCTTCAAGCCCGTCCGGCGTTTGAGGACGAGGCGCGGAGCGCCGATAGGGCGGGGGTCCAGGGGGCGGCAGCCCCCTGGTTTCGGGAAGGGGCGGGGCTGGGGAGGCACAGCGCAGCGTCACCCCGCCCACCCCGAGGAGCAACCCCCATGAGCCCCAGCCACAACCCCGACCCCAACCCGAGCCACAACCCCGACCCCAACCCGAGCCCCAGCCCCGCCCCCAGCCCGGGCGCCGACCACGCCCAGGACCGCTGGACGGAGGTCGACGACTACTTCGGCGACCTCCTCGCCCCGGCGGACCCCGCCCTCACCGCCACCCTCCGCGACAGCGAATCCTCCGGCCTGCCCCCCATCAACGTCGCCCCCACCCAGGGCAAACTCCTGCACCTCCTGGCCAGGATCCAGGGCGCGCACCGCGTCCTGGAGATCGGCACCCTGGGCGGCTACAGCACCATCTGGCTGGCCCGCGCCCTGCCCGCCGAGGGCGGCCACCTCCTGACCCTCGAATACAGCGAGGAGCACGCGGCCGTGGCCGCCGCCAACCTCTCCCGCGCGGGCCTCGACAAGATCACAGAGATCCGCACGGGCCCGGCCCTGGACTCCCTGGCCGCCCTGCACGCCGAGGCCCCCGCCCCCTTCGACCTGGTCTTCATCGACGCGGACAAGGCCAACAACCGGAACTACCTGGAGTGGTCGCTGAAGCTCACCCGCCCGGGCAGCCTGATCATCGTCGACAACGTCGTACGCGGCGGCGGAGTCGTCGACGCCGACAGTGACGACCCGGCCGTCCGGGGCACCCGAGCAGCCCTGGAACTCATCGCGAGCCACCCCAAGCTGGACGGCACGGCGGTGCAGACGGTGGGGCTGAAGGGACACGACGGCTTCGCCCTGGCCCGCGTCCTCGACTAGGGCCTGTCCGACATTCCCGTCCGCCACCCGACGGCACGCTCGACCAGCGCGGCGGCGCGGTCGGGCGCCCCGGAACCTCCACACCGCCCCTGGGTAGGGTGGAAGCGACAGCACACCGTGTACCGGAACAGGAGCAGTCGTGAGCGAGCCGGCGTCCACCGCCAAGCAGCAGCAGATCGCCAGGGAACTCCAGGTCGCCGAGACCTTCGAGGCCGAGCGGGAGATCGAGCGCCGGGTGGCCTTCCTCGCCGAGCGGCTGACGGCCACGGGCCTGCGCTCCCTGGTGCTCGGCATCAGCGGCGGCGTCGACTCCACCACCGCGGGCAAGCTGTGCCAGCTCGCCGTGGAGCGGGTCCGCGCCGCCGGGCACGAGGCGCGGTTCTACGCGATGCGGCTGCCGTACGGGGTGCAGGCCGACGAGCACGACGCGCAGCTCGCGCTCACCTTCATCAAGGCCGACCACGTCCTGACCGTGGACATCAAGCCCGCGAGCGACGCCGCCCTCGATGCCGCGCTCGCCGCCGATGTGGCCTTCCGCGACGAGGGCCACCAGGACTTCGTACACGGCAACATCAAGGCCCGGCAGCGCATGATCGCCCAGTACGCGGTGGCGGGCGCGCACAACGGCCTGGTCGTCGGCACCGACCACGCCGCGGAGGCGGTCTCCGGCTTCTTCACCAAGTTCGGTGACGGCGCGGCCGACCTGGTCCCGCTCGCCGGTCTGACCAAGCGCCGGGTGCGCGCCGTCGCGGACGCCCTCGGCGTGCCCGCCGAGCTGGTGTGGAAGGTCCCGACGGCGGACCTGGAGACCCTCGACCCGGGCAAGGCGGACGAGACGGCGCTCGGAGTCACGTACGACGAGATCGACGACTTCCTGGAGGGCAAGCCGGTGGACGAGCGGGCCTACGAAAAGATCGTCGACCGCTACCACCTGACGGAGCACAAGCGGCAACTGCCCGTCGCTCCCTGACGGAACGCCCCGCCGCGCCGCCGCCGGTGCTCAACTCTCGTGATAGAACCCCACGTTGACGCTCCGCGGCCCCGACCGGTCCTGTACGACGACCTCGCCGGTGCCGCCGCGGGGCAGCGGCGTCGTGGCCCCGTAGGCGAGGGACACCGCGGAGCCGCCGGTCAGGATGCGCACCTCGGCGGCCGGGTCGGGCTGCGAGCCGCGGACCCAGGTCACCGTCCAGGCGCCGTCGATGCGGCAGCGGAACTCCAGATGCGTACGCGAGACGAACAGCCAGTCCTGCGGCGGCGAGAGCCTGCACACGGCGCGGTCACGCCCCACGCGCAGGACCGCGCCCGGATCGCTCGGCGCGTCCGCCATCAGCATGCCCGCGGTCGCTCCCGCGTCCGCGGCCCCCGACACCATGGCCATGGTGAGCTCAAGCACCTGGGTACCCCCCGCCCCTGAATTCCGGACCACCGCGCGCATCCTAGCCCCGTACGCCGTAGCACGGCCCCACCACAGGACCCGCGCCCGGGTGTGCCCTCTGCGACCATGGACGCATGACTGAACGGAAGCCACCGGGAGTCAACTTCGAGTCCTGGGTCGACAAGCAGATCCGGGAGGCGGAGGCGCGCGGCGACTTCGCCGCCCTGCCCGGCCGCGGCAAGCCGCTGCCGCACGACGACGGCGCGGCGTACGACGAACTGTGGTGGGTCAAGCGGAAGCTGGCCCGCGAGGGAGTCTCCGTGCTCTCGCCGACGCTCGCCCTGCGCAATCCGCCGCCCGGGCCGCCCCTGGGCCTGCGGCCCTTCGATGTGGACGAGGTGGCCAGGGACTGGCGGGAGCGGCACGGGGCCTGAACGCGCGGAGCGTGGACGCGCCCCGGGCGGGTGGCTGTCGGCCCCAGGTGCCGGGGGGTGTGTCGCCCGCGTCCGGTCGTGCGCGACGATGGTGCCCATGAGCATCGTGAAGATCAACGTCCTGACCGTGCCGGCCGAGCAGCGCGAGGTCCTCGAAAAGCGCTTCGCGTCCCGCGCGGGTGCCGTGGAGAACTCGGACGGCTTCGAGTGGTTCGAGCTTCTCCGCCCCGTCGAGGGCACCGACCAGTACCTGGTGTACACGCGGTGGCGTGACGAGGCCGCCTTCCAGGCGTGGATGGAGGGCCCGATGAAGTCGGCCCACCAGGGCGGCGGCGAGCGCCCGAAGCCCGCGGCGAGCGGCTCCGAGGTGTGGTCCTTCGAGGTCGTCCAGCAGGCGGCCCCGCCGACCACCACCGCCTGAGGCCTACCCCTCATGCCGATATCTTCCGCACCTTCCGCATCGTCCGCGTCCTGGGCCGTGGCCCCCGAGCCCGTCGGCTCGGCGGCGGCGGTCGCGCTGTGGCGTGCGTACTACACGGAGGTCAGCGACCGCTGGTACGAGCTGCGTGAGGGGCGCCGTACGGACGGCGCCGAGCTGGAGCGGGGCATCGCGGCGGACACCGGCGCGGAGCTCTCGCCGCCCGCCGGTGTCCTCCTCCTGGCCCGCCACGACGGCGAGCCCGCGGGCACGGCAGGAGTACACCTCCTCGCCCCCGGCACGGCCGAGCTGACCCGCGTCTTCATCCTGCCCGGCCTGCGCGGCAAGGGCGGCGGGGCGGTCCTCCTGACCGCCGCGGAGGAGGCCGCCCGGGCCCTCGGCGCCACCCGCGTCCTCCTCGACACCCGGCACGACCTCGTGGAGGCACGGGCCCTCTACGTCCGCCACGGGTACGTGGAGGGGCCCCCGCACAACACCGGCACGTACGCGGAACGCTGGTACCGCAAGGACCTCACCCCCCGAACGGCCTGAGCGCCCCCGCCCACCCACCCCACGGGTGGGTGGGCAGGCGCCGCGGGGCACCGCGGACAACCCTCCGTACGGCAACCTGACGACCGCCGGTCACGGGCGGGCGGGCGGGAAACCCCGCCGCGATAGCGGCGGAAGAGGCCCACCGCGCCGGGCGGCGAGGGCAACCCCCCGTACGGCAACCTCACGACCGCCAGTCACGGGCGGGCGGGCGGGAAACCCCGCCGCGGCAGCGGCGGAAGAGGCCCACCGCGCCGGGCGGCACGGACAACCCCCCGTACGGCACCACACCCCCCGGCAAGGAAACACCCCCGCACGGCACCACGGCCAAGCCAAAGAGTGGGACCTCTACGCCCGCCGGGCGGGACGCTCCGCGTTGGAGCCGCACATCTCCGCCCCCAACTCCGCCACCAGCTCCCTGAGATCCGTCGGCCGGTCCGGCCCCCACCAGTCCCCGAGCAACTCGGAGAGCGACTCCTCACGCGCGGCGGCGAGCCGGACGGCCACCTCCCGGCCGGAGTCGGAGAGCCGCATCCCGAGCCCCTCGCGGACGGCGAGCCGCCGTTCCTCCAGTTGCCGGGCGGCCTGGGTGACGACGGTGAGCGGCACCATGTTGCGCTCGGCGAGCGTGCCGGGTTCCACGTGCCCGTGCCGGGCGATCCGAAGGAGCAGCCAACTGGCCGCGGGCAGCAGGTCGCATCCGGCCCGCTCGGTGATCCGCACATACACCTCCCGCCGCCCCGCCCGCGTACCGAGCAGGGACAGCGCCCGCGCCACCTCGTCGTACGAGGACCGCTCCACGGGGTTGCTGGCGAGCGTCTGCGTGGGCTCGGGCGCCCGTACCGCCCCGCGCAACCGGTCCTCGCGCAGGAACCAGGCGAGGACGAAGGCGACGAGGGCGACCGGGGCCGCGTACAGGAAGACGTCCGTGATGGCGGAGGAGTACGCGTGCAGCGCCCCGGCGCGGGCCCCTGGCGGCAGTTCCGCGATGCCGCGCGGGTCGGCCTTGAGGGAGTCGACGCCGGCCCCGGCGGGCAGTTCCTGCCCGCGCAGGGCGTCGGTGAGCTTGTCCCCGAGCCTGCCGGTGAACACGGTCCCGAAGATCGCGACGCCGAACGAGGCGCCGATGGACCGGAAGAACGTGGCGCCGGACGTGGCGACGCCGAGGTCTTCGTAGCCGACGGCGTTCTGCACGATGAGTACGAGAACCTGCATGACGAGGCCGAGCCCGAGCCCGAAGACGAAGAAGTAGGCGCTCATCTCGCCGGTGGGACTGTTCTCGTTCAACTGGTGCAGCAGCAGCAGGCCGAGCGTGGTGACGGCGGTGCCCGCCACGGGGAACACCTTCCACCGCCCGGTGCGGCTGACGATCTGCCCGGACACCGTCGAGGCGATCAGGAGTCCGGCCACCATCGGCAGCATGTGCACGCCGGACATGGTCGGTGAGACGCCCTGGACGACCTGGAGGAACGTCGGCAGGTACGTCATGGCCCCGAACATGGCGAAGCCGACGACGAAGCTGATGACGGCGGACAGGGTGAAGGTGCGGATGCGGAACAGCTTCAGCGGGATCACCGGTTCCGCGGCCTTGCGCTCGACCGCCACGAACCACACGGCGAGCACCACGCCGAGCACGGCGAGCCCGACGATCTGCGCGGAGCCCCAGTCCCAGGTCGTGCCGCCGAGCGAGGCGACGAGGACGAGGCAGGCGGCGACGGACGCGATCAGGAAGGTGCCCAGGTAGTCGATGGTGTGCCGGGCGCGGCTCGCCGGAATGTGCAGGGCCGCAGCGATGACGCCGAGCGCGACGACGCCGACGGGCAGGTTGATGTAGAAGACCCAGCGCCAGCTCAGGTGTTCGGTGAAGACGCCGCCGAGCAGCGGCCCGAGGACACTGGTGGCGCCGAAGACGGCGCCGAAGAGGCCCTGGTACTTGCCGCGTTCGCGCGGCGACACCAGGTCGCCGACGATCGCCATGGAAAGGACCATGAGCCCGCCGCCGCCGAGGCCCTGCAAGGCCCGGAACCCGATGAGCTGCGGCATGTTCTGCGCGAGGCCGCACAGCGCGGAGCCGATCAGGAAGATGACGATGGCGGTCTGGAAGAGCTTCTTGCGGCCGTACTGGTCGCCGAGTTTGCCCCAGAGCGGGGTCGCGGCGGTCGCGGCCAGCATGTACGCGGTGACGACCCACGACAGGTGCTCCAGGCCGCCGAGGTCGCTGACGATGGTCGGCAGGGCGGTGGAGACGATGGTCTGGTCGAGGGCGGCGAGGAGCATGCCGAGCAGCAGTGCGCCGATGGATACCAGGACGCCGCCCGGCACGTGTTCCGAGGAGCCTGCCCGGCGCCTCGCTCCGGCAGGGCGGGGGTTCACGTCGTGCGTCATGGACACCTCCTGCGGGTGCTCACTTTCCATCGTCGTCCGTGTCTCCCGTTATGGCCTGTTGAGTCGTGCGGCTGCATACTCCTGAGAAGCCCTGTGGGGTCGGCGAGGGACGGGAGCGGGCAGTGGGTACGGAAGACGCGGCACGGGGTCGGTTAGGCGGGCCCGGGGAGCCGGGCGTGACAGGGGCGGCAGCGGAGGCCGGGTGTCCGGGGGCCGGGTGCCCGGGGTGCGGTGCGGCGCGGGGGCCCGGCGGTGAGCCCGCCTGCGGCTGCGCCGGTGCGGCGGCCCGCGCGGTCCTTGAGACGCGGTCGGCCCAGGCGGCGGCAGCGGAGGACTTCGATCCGCTGCGGATCCGCCCGTACGTGACCTTGCCGGAACCGTCGGCGCCGCTGCCGCCTCCGGCATCCGGTCCGGCCCCGCACCAGGCCGCGCAGCCGCCCGCCACGGCCTCCGGGACCGGAGCCGGAGCTACAGCAGGCACCTGGACGGGCGCGGCGGCCGGAACCGGGACAGGCACCTGGACAGGGGCGGTGGCCGGAACCCGAACCGAAGCCGGAACCGAAGCTGGAACCGGAGCCGGAACCGAAGCCGAAACCGGAGCCGGAGCCGGTGCAGGCGCCGGGACCGGCACCGGGCCGGACCCTGGAGCCGTCGCCGCCGCCCGCGAGCGCCGCCGCAGCCGCGCCGCCCTGTTCTCCGGCGCGGGCATGCTCGCCGCATCGGCGGCCGTCTTCGCCGGTGGCATGTACGCGGGTGCCGGGGGCGGCGCCGGCGGGGTCGACGGGCACACGGACCGCGCCCTGCCGGACACGGCGTCGAGCGACCCCGACCGTCCCGACACTCCGGCCCCGGAGGCCGACAGGCCCGCCCTCCAGACGTCCGTGCGGTCCGCGGCCCCCGCGCCGACCCGCACCGCGCCGCGCGCGGCGAGACCCGCACCGGAACCTTCGGCCTCGCCCCCGACCGCGTCGGCGAAGAACGATTCCCCCCGGCCACTGCGGGAACCGGCCACGTCACCGACGCGTACGACGGCCCGCGTGACCGGCACCGTGATCCTGCCCCCCGGTCCGCGCCCGCAGGGGTTCCGGGCCCTGCACGTGGGCGACACGGGTCCCGCGGTGAGCGAACTCCAGTACCGACTGGGGCAGTTGTCCTTGTACGTGGGCCCGCGGGACGGCACGTACTCCCCCGCCGTCGCCGAAGCGGTGGTCCGCTACCAGTGGGCGCGGGGCGTCACCGACGATCCGCCGGGCACCTACGGCAGAGCGACCCGCCGGGCCCTGGAAACGGAGACGACCGCCCCCTGAGGCGCGCCGCGCGCTCAGCCGAAGACGAGCCGTATCGCGCCGTCCGCGGCCGCGGTGACCCGGAGCCGCGTGAGGTCGTCCACCCACACCGTGGGCTCGTGGGCCCCGGCTCGGGGACCGATCCCCACCACCCGCATCCCGGCGGCTTTACCGGCCGCGATGCCTGCCCCGGAGTCCTCGAAGACGACGCAGTCGGCGGGGTCGAAGCCCAGCTCGGCGGCGCCCTTGAGGAAGCCCTCGGGATCGGGCTTGCTGGCGGAGACGCTTTCGGCGGTCACGCGCACCGCGGGCAGCGGGAGCCCGGCGGCGGCCATGCGGCCGGTGGAGAGCGGTACGTCGGCCGACGTCACCAGGGCGTGCGGCAGGCCGGTGAGCGAGGCGAGGAACTCGGGGGCGCCGGGCACGGGGACGACGCCGTCCATGTCGGCGCTCTCCTCGGCGAGCATCGCGCGGTTCTCTGCGTGGTTCTCGGCCATGGGCCGCCCGGGCAGCAGCAGCGCCATCGAGGCGTGGCCCTGGCGGCCGTGTACGACCTTCAGGACCTCGTCGCCGTCGAGGCCGTGCCGGGCGGCCCAGCGCCGCCAGACCCGCTCCACGACGGCGTCGGAGTTGACGAGGGTGCCGTCCATGTCGAGCAGGAGGGCTCGGGCGGTCAGTTCGTTCACGGCCGTCATCGGCGCACTCCAGAGGGAAGAACCGCAGGGAAACGCGGGCAGAGGCAGGGAAACGCAGGCAAACGCAGAAAATCGCGGACGCGGGCGTCCGGAAGAGCAAGGCGGCCCCGCCCGCCGGTCAGGGAGTACGGGCGGAGCCACTTTGTTCCCTCACGGTACAAAACTCGTCCTCCATGCGCCAACATCGCAGGTCAGACGGTTACGCCAGCCCGAACCACCCCGAAGAAGCAATCTGCCCGCTCACGCCACCGCCTCGATCAGGCTCCACACGCCGAGCGCCAGCATCAGGACCGCCGCGACCTTCGTGATGAGGGACAGCGGCACCCGCTTCATCAGCGCCTTGCCGCCCACGATGCCGATACCGGCGACCGCCCACAGCGCGAGCACCGCGCCCAGGCCCACGGACAGCGGGTCGTCGTACCGCGCCGCCATGTTGGCCGTCATGATCTGCGTGAGGTCGCCGAACTCCGCGACCAGGATGAGCATGAAGCCCGCTCCCGAGACCCGCCAGAAGCTCTGGTCCTTCGGCGCCTTTACCTCGTCGCCGTCACCGTCGCCCTTGGAGAGCAGCAGCATCGCGGCGCCGCCCAGGAAGAGGACGCCGGTGAGCGCGTGCACCAATTGCTGCGGAAGGAGTGTGAGCACGCTGCCCGCGGCCACCGCGAGCACCACGTGCACGGCGAAGGCGGCGGCGACTCCGGCGAAGACGTACGAGGCGCGATAGCGGGTGCCGAGGACGAGCCCGGCGAGCGCGGTCTTGTCGGGCAGTTCGGCGAGGAAGACGACGCCGAAGACGAGCGCCGTCACACTGATGCTGATCAAGGTTCCTCAATCGGTCGGGCCGCCCCGCCGAGAGTTCCGCAGCCTTCGCGTACGACACCTCGGCACGGCAGCGCACGGCTGCGCACACGGGTGTGCACGCGGGGCACTGCTTGCCGAAGGTCTCGCTGGCCGCCCACCGTGTGGGCTGCCTCCGGGCGCCGGCTCAGACGAGCTGAGCAGTATGTCGACGGTCCGGCGAAGAGCTACTCCCCTTCTGCTCCGGCCATCGTACGCGACCCGCACACCGCCCCGGCCAGGGACTTTAGCCCCGCCCAAGCCGATCGTGACCCGCGCCACACCGGACGCCCGGACCGCCACACCGGACGCCCGGACCGCCGCGCCGGACGACAGGACCGCCGCGCCGGACGACAGGAGCGCCGCACGGGACGACAGGAGCGCCACGCCGGGCGCCGGAAGCGCCACACCTGACACCAGGTGCGCCACCCGCGGCCACCCGGCACACACGCGCCGGTCATTTCACCCCGAAGTACCAACTTCCGCCTCAACGCGCCTTCATGACGGGGCACCAGAACCCTTGATGTTTACAGGTGATTGACGCGACCCTGTCACCCAGTGCACATCTCGGGGCCACCCGAGCGCGCCAGCATGACCGCCCCACCGGTCAACATCCCCCCACCTCAAGGGAGTTCCCATGCCCAGGTTCTACGCGCGTCACCGGGCCGCCGCCCTCGGCGCCCTCACCGCCCTGGCCACCGCAGGCACCCTGCTCACCGGCTCGCCCGCCCAGGCCGCCCCGCCCACCCCGGTCGACGCGGGCACCGCACGGACCTACCTCAGCCAGCTCACCGTGCGCGCCGAGGGCTCATCCGACGGCTACAGCCGCGACAAGTTCCCGCACTGGGCGACCCAGTCCGGCACCTGCAACACCCGCGAGGTCGTCCTCAAGCGCGACGGCAGCAACGTACAGCAGGACGGCAGTTGTGCCGCCGTCTCCGGCACCTGGAAGTCCGACTACGACAACGCCACCTGGACCCAGGCCTCCGACCTCGACATCGACCACGTCGTCCCGCTCTCCGAGGCCTGGAAGTCCGGCGCCAACGCCTGGACCACCGACCGCCGCAAGGGCTTCGCCAACGACCTGGGCCAGCCACAGCTCATCGCCGTCACCGACAACGTCAATCAGGCCAAGGGCGACAAGGACCCGGCCGAGTGGATGCCGCCGACGTCGTCGTACCACTGCTTCTACGTCCGCATGTGGGTGGACGTGAAGCACCACTACGGCCTCACCGTCGACTCCGCCGAGAAGAGCAAGCTCGCCTCGGTCCTGAGCGACTGCTGAGCGATTGCTGAGCGATTGCTGAGCGACTGCCGATCGGCCGTGGATCGGCCGTGGATCGGCCGCTGATCACTTCGCTTCGGCGGAACCGTCCCGCCCGCCTCCGTCGTTCCGTACCGTACGGGGCGACGGAGGAAGGTGATCACTGTGGCACGGCTGCGCCTGGGTCCACTGCTGAGGTACGTCGACGGCGCGAGCGCGACCGTCTGGGTGGAGGCCGACCGCCCCTGCACGGCCGAGGTGCGCTGCGCCGACGGCACCAGGGGCACGTCCCGGACCTTCCAGGTCGCGGGGCACCACTACGCCCTGGTGCACGTCCAGGGGCTGCGCCCGGGCACGGACACGGCGTACGAGGTGTCGCTCGACGAAAGCCCCGTGTGGCCGCTGCCCGACTCGCCGTTCCCACCGAGCACCATCCGGACGCCGGGCGGCGAGGGCGGGCCCAGGAGCGGTGAGAGCAGTGAGAGCGGTGAGAGCAGCGGGGACGGCGGGACCGTGCGGGTGACCTTCGGTTCCTGCCGGTGGGCCGCGCCGCCCGCGGCGGAGCACGGCGGATCTCACGGCTCCCGGCTGCGCCCGCAGCAGGACGACCCCATCGGGCCCGACGCCCTGGACACGCTGGCGGCCCGCATCGCCGCCGACCCCGCCGCGCCGCGCCCCGACGTGCTGCTGCTCCTGGGCGACCAGGTGTACGCGGACGAGGTCTCCGACGACACCCGCCGCTGGCTCGCCGCCCGCCGCGACCTCTCCGAGCCCCCGGGCGACCAGGTCGCGGACTATGAGGAGTACACCCACCTCTACTACGAGTCCTGGCTGGACCCCCAGGTGCGCTGGCTGCTCTCCACCGTGCCGAGCTGCATGATCTTCGACGACCACGACGTCATCGACGACTGGAACACCAGCGCCTCCTGGCTGGCCGGGATGCGGGCCACGCCCTGGTGGCGCGAGCGCATCCTCAGCGGCCTGATGTCGTACTGGGTCTACCAGCACATCGGCAATCTCCCGCCGAAGGAACTGGAGCGCGACGAGCTGTTCGCCGCGGTGCGCGCCGCGCCCGACGGCACGGACGTCCTGCGCGCGTTCGCCGCCGCGGCCGACACCGACCCGGCGTCGACGCGCTGGAGTTACCGCAGGGACTTCGGCCGCGTCCGCCTGCTGATGGTCGACACCCGGGCAGCGCGCGTCCTGAAGGAGGACGAGCGGGCGATGCTCGACCCGAAGGAGGCGCAGTGGCTGCGCGAGCAGGCCCTGGAGGGCGGCTGCGACCATCTGCTCATCGGGACGTCGCTGCCGTGGCTCCTGCCCCATCTCATCCACGACGCCGAGGGCTGGGACGCCGCGCTGTGCCGCGGCGAGCGGGGCGCCCGCTGGGCCCGTTTCGGTGAGCGCCTTCGCCGGGCCGCGGACCTGGAGCACTGGGCGGCGTTCCCGTCGTCGTTCGACTCCCTGGCGGCCCTGATCGCCGAGGCCGGTGCGGGCGCGGACGCCCCGGCGACGGTGTGCGTGCTCTCCGGTGACGTCCACCACGCGTACGTCGCCGAGCCCACCTGGCCCGACGGCGGCCCCGACGCCCGCGTGCTCCAGTTGACCTGCTCGCCGGTGCACAACTCCATCCCCGGCTACATACGGGGTGGCTTCCGCTTCGGCTGGAGCCGGGTCGGCCGGGCCCTCGGGCGGCGGTTCGCACGGCACGGAAGGCTCCCCCGCGCCGCCGTCGACTGGCGCAGGACCGGCGGCCCGTGGTTCGGCAACCATCTGATGACCCTGACGATGCGGGGCCGGTCGTCCCAACTGCGGCTCGACCGGGCGCTGGCGGGCAAGGACGGCGCGGAGCGGATGGAGACCGTGACGGAGACACAGCTCACCACGTGAGCCGGTATGCCCTTTCCGTGGGCGTGACTCGGGCCACTTCTGTGGGCGTGACTCGGGCCACAACCGGATGACGATCCTCCAAGCGGGGTCCGGCAATGCCGCTCCCGGCGGCATGATGTCCCGGTCCCCACGTCCGCCGGGGGCACGATCCGTACCGGAAGTCACGATCCGTACCGGGAGTCACGCCCTTGTCTGCTGCCCCGCCCGCTGACCCTTCCATAGCCGTCGTCGGCGCGGGGCCACGCGGCACCAGCGTCCTGGAGCGCCTGTGCGCGTCGGCCGCCGAACTGCTGCCCCTGGGGGCGCGCCTCACGGTCCACGTGATCGACCCGGCGCCCCCGGGCCCGGGGCGGGTCTGGCGCACCGCCCAGCCGTCCGAGCTCCTGATGAACACCGTCGCTTCCCAGGTGACGCTGTTCACCGACGCGAGCGTCGACTGCGCGGGGCCGGTGCGGCCGGGGCCGAGCCTGTACGAGTGGGCCGCCCGCGGGCATCTGCCGGGGCTCGGCCCCGACGACTATCCGACGCGCGCCGACTACGGCCGCTATCTGGAGTGGTTCTTCGCCCGCACCGCGGCCACGGCCCCCGGCGGTGTCCGCGTCGTCCCGCACACCGCCCGCGCGGTCGCTCTGACCCAGGCGCCGGACGGCCTCCAGACCCTCGCGCTCGACGACGCCAAGACCCTGTCCGGGCTCTGTGCCGTCGTCCTCACCCAGGGCCACCTGCCGACGACCGCGGAACCTGCCCTGGCGGAGCTGTCCGCGTACGCCGCCCGGCACGGTCTGCGCCACCTCCCGCCCGCCAACCCCGCCGACGTCGACCTGAGCGCGGTCGCGCCCGGCGAACCGGTGCTGCTGCGCGGGCTCGGCCTGAACTTCTTCGACCACATGGCGCTCCTGACCGTGGGGCGCGGCGGCCGCTTCGTGCCCGGCGACGGCGGCGGGAGCGGGAGCGGCGCCCTGCGCTATGTGCCCGCGGGCAGCGAGCCGCGCCTGTACGCCGGTTCGCGCCGCGGTGTCCCGTACCAGGCGCGCGGTGACAACGCCAAGGGCCCCTACGGGCGGCACCGGCCCGTGGTCCTCACCCCGGAGGCCATCGCCCGGTTCCGCAAGCGCGCGGACAGCGGGGACGCGCCCGACTTCCGCGCCGAGGTCTGGCCGCTGATCGCCAAGGAGGTCGAGACGGTCTACTACACGGCGCGGCTTGACGCCTCCGGCGCGGCGGACCGGGCCCGTGCCTTCCCCGACCGGTTCCTCGACACCGCGCCCGGCAGCCCCGAGGAGGCCGCCGTCCTGGACGGGTCCGGGTTCGCTCCCGACGACCGCTGGTCCTGGGAGCGGCTCGCTCGGCCGCACGGGGGGCGTGTCTTCCGCTCCCCGGGCGACCACCGCGCCTGGCTGCTCGACCACCTGCGCGAGGACGTCGCGCAGGCCGCGCTCGGCAATGTGGCGGGCCCGCTCAAGGCGGCCCTCGACGTGCTCCGCGACCTGCGCAACGAACTGCGCCTCGTCGTCGACCACGGCGGCCTTTCGGGCGCCTCGCGCCGGGCCCAGTTGGACGGCTGGTACACGCCCCTCAACGCCTTCCTGTCGATCGGCCCGCCGCGGCGCCGCATCGAGGAGCTGACCGCGCTGATCGAGGCGGGCGTCGTGGAGGTCATCGGCCCGCGCCTCGACGTGCGCTGCGCGGACGGTGCGTTCCTCGCGCACTCCCCGGACGTGCCGGGCTCCGGGGTGCGGGCGACCACCCTGATCGAGGCGCGGCTGCCCGAGCCGGACCTGCGGCGCACCGGGGACGCGCTGCTCGCGGGGCTCCTCGCCGCCGGACAGTGCCGACCGCACACCGTGGACGGCTACGAGACGGGCGGGCTCGACGTGACGCCGCGGCCGTACCACCTGATCGACGGCGCGGGGCGACCGCACCCGCGCCGGTTCGCGTTCGGAGTGCCGACGGAGGGGGTGCACTGGGTGACGGCGGCGGGGGCGCGGCCGGGGGTGGACTCGGTGACGCTGTCCGACGCGGACGCGGTGGCGCGGGCCGCGCTGCGGGCGGTGGTGTCGCCTTCCGGGTGCGACGACCCGGGGCGGGAGATTCTCACGAAACACTCAGATGTTGAAGTTGCAAGTACTAATTAGGCGGACCTAATCTTGGGACTCCCGATCGGTTCCCGTCCCCGAACCGGTCAAGACCGAAGGAGTCCCCCACCATGACTGGACGTCTGGACAGCGCCCAGCCCTACGCCCTCGGCCTCTTCCGCATCGTCGTCGGACTGCTCTTCGCATGCCACGGCGCCGCCTCCCTCTTCGGCGCCCTCGGCGGCGCCGACGGCGCCGGCGGCACCATCGACGCCGGCACCTGGCCCGGTTGGTACGCGGCGGTCATCCAGCTCGTCGGCGGCAGCCTGGTCCTGCTCGGCCTCGGCACCCGCGCGGCGGCGCTCGTGTCGTCGGGCTCGATGGCGTACGCCTACTTCAAGGTGCACCAGCCGGAGGCGCTGTGGCCGATGGAGAACGGCGGCGAGGCCTCGGCGATGTTCTGCTGGGCCCTCCTGCTGCTCGTGTTCACCGGCTCCGGCGCGTTCGGTCTCGACCGGGTGATCGCCTCAGTCCGCCGCGAGCGGGAGCCGAAGGCCGCGGACGCGGAGCGCACGCCGGTCGCGGCCTGACCCGCACCGGCCCGCACCGGCCCGACCCGCACGGCGCACGGACGGCGCCCCCTGCTCCGTATGCGGTTCCCGCTACGGAGGAAGGGGGCGCCGCGCGCTCACTTCCCGGCGCGCGGCTCGAACGGCACGGTGAAGCACGCCACCCGCTTCCCCGCGCCGCCCTGTTCGCGGTGCAGCACCACCGATGCCGCCGCGCCGGGCCTGAAGTTCCAGGAGTGGACCGCCGACGCCGCCCCCGAACCGTCGCGGCGCGCGGTGAAGTCCAGCCACACCTCGTTGTCCGGATTCACATAGGCCGGATCCTTCGACGGCTGCACCGGATCCGGGTGGTTCTGGTAGTGCCCCCCAGCCGCTTCGGGGTCGACGCCGCACGGCTTGCGGTGGACGTGCACACCGAACGCATGGCCCGCCCGCACGCCTTGGACCCGCAGGCCGACCCGGGTGCCACCGTGCTCGTGGCGCTGCGTGACCTGGAGCCGGGCACCGGGAGGCACGAGGTTCCGGTCGTAGGTGAGGGCGGGCGAGTGCGCCTTGGACGGCGCGAACCGCCCTTCCGCGCGCACACAGTCGACGCCGTCACCCGGTGCGCCGCCGCTCGCCGTGAGCACGGCGGCCGCCACGGCCGCGGTCAGTATTCCTGCCACCATCGTCGAGTCTCCTCGTATCGCCGTCGAACGCCCGTTGTGTGCGCTTCTGCTCCGTTCGTACGGGACATCCGGGGCGACCGCCCCACCAGGGACAGCAGTTGGGTGAACGTGATGTAGCGAACATCTGAGCCCCCAGTGGATCTACGGACGACAGTCCGGCGTACGCTGTACCGCTGTCATCAGGCCGCCACCCGCCGCTCCCCGCGCCATCGCGGCGAATGAGTTGCCGACCGGGGAGTCACGGGGAGTTATCGGTGTTGGAGAGTGTGGGGGCGCTGACCGGCAGCCCATGGATCTACGCGGTCGTGGCGCTCTCCGTCCTGTTCGACGTGTTCCTGCCGCTGCTGCCGAGCGGGGTGCTCGTCATCACCGCGGCCACGGCGGCCGCGGCGGCCGGTTCCGGCACCGGGCGCGTGCCGCGGGACGTCCCGGACATCCTGCTTCTGATGCTCTGCGCCGCTACCGCCTCCGTGCTCGGTGACCTCGTCGCCTACCGCCTCGCCTGGCGGGGCGGTGCGCGCCTCGACCGTGCCATCGCCCGCTCCCGGCGGCTGACCAGCGCCCAGGAACGGCTCGGCACTGCCCTCGCCCGCGGCGGCGGCGTCCTCTTCGTCATCGCCCGCTTCGCCCCCGCGGGCCGCTCGATCGTCTCGCTTGGCGCGGGCGCGGCACACCGCACGGTGCGCGAGTTCCTGCCGTGGTCGGCGCTCGCGGGCGTGGCCTGGGCCGGCTACAGCGTGGGCCTCGGCTACTTCGGCGGCCAGTGGCTCGGCGCGACCTGGCTGGCTACGGGCGTCTCGGTGTTCGCGCTGTTCGCGGCGGGGGCGGGGGCGGCGTTCCTGGTGCGGCGACCGCGGGAGCGGACCGCGGGCTGAGGCCCGCTGCTCCTCGTACCCCGACCTAGAGGTACGAGGTACGGGTACGGGGCGCGAGGTACGGGTACGGGGCGCGAGGTACGGGGCGCGGGGCTTCCGCTTACGTGGCGGCGTGGTCTCCGGCGCTCGCCGCCCCGCGCACCTCCAGGTGGGCGAGGAGGTCCGCCGTCGCCTCGGCGACGGCGTCGACGGCGCGGTCGAAGACCTCGCGATTGTGGGCGGCCGGGGCCCGGAACCCGGAGACCTTGCGCACGTACTGGAGCGCGGCGGCCCGGATCTCCTCCTCGGTGGCCTTCTCGGGGAGCACGGGCGGGCGAAGGGTCTTGATGCTGCGGCACATGCCCCCAGCTTCGCGCGTACGGGCCCCCGATGGGAACCGGTCACAGCCGACGACCGCGGCCACAAGTCACCCGTACGGCTCTCGCCCATCAAATTCGAACAGGAGTACTATCGCGGAGTGTCCGCAACCCCCGAGCATGAGTTCCCGAGCGACCTCCTCGCAGGACAGGAGGAGCTGCACCAGGTCAGATCCGAGCTGCACGCCCTGCTGAAGCGACTGCCCTGGTCCGTCGAGCCCCACGACGGCTTCAGCGACGACCACGGCTGGCGCAAGGTGGAGCGCCCCGCATCGCCCGGCTGGACGCCGGACGAACAGGCCGAGGTCGAGAAACTGCGCGCCCGGGAACGGGAGTTGGCGGTCTTCGTGAGTTGTCACCGATTCTGGAAGCAGGTTTCGGGCCCCGACGCGGTGGATACCCGGACGATGCTCAAGTACGTGCACAAGCCCCCGTCCGGCGCCTCGCCCGAGGAGCATTGACAGGCGGTGAGGGCGGGCGTTGACTCGCCTACGAGGGAAAGTCCAGCCCTCAACGGCCGCTGTCGGCCCACGTCGGACGGCGTCGGCCCGTGCACGAACCAGCCCACCGGGCCCCGCGCTCAGGTGGCCAGGCCCCGCCCAGAGCCCGCGCGGCCCCGTCCATCGAACCCGGCCCCCGCGTTCCAGCATGCGGAGGTACACCCATGACCGTTCTTGTCATCGCCCTGGTCGTCATTCTCATCGCCCTGGGCTTCAACCAACCCCTGCTGTGGCTCGCCGCAGCCGCTCTCGTCTACTTCCTCGTCCGCCGGTTCGACGGCGGCCCGGCCAGGACCGGCCCCACCGGCGCCGGGGCGGGCGCGACGGCCGCGGGCCCCGGCGCCCCCGGCACCGCGAAGCCCGGCGGCGTGGGAGGCGCGGGCATCCCCTCCACGTACCGCGACTACCGCATCCGCCGCGACCGCCAGGAGCGCTGGGACCGCAGGTACCGCCGTACGCATCCGAAGGCGCAGGGGCGCAAGTAGCGCCGCCCGGTACGACTTCTCACCGTTCCGGGTGACAGTGGGCTTATCCGGGCGGCCCCGGGGGAGTGTGCGCTTGCACCGTGCACCGCACCAGCCCCGGGAGTCGTCCGCATGCGCTACGAAGCCGCCCCACGAGAAGCGGGGGCGCGAGCCGGGCGGAGTCACAACCCGCGCCCGGCGAAGGACCGTTGCCCGCACCGACCGCTGACGTCATCGCGACCGCGACCGCGTACGCTGAGCGCCCTCGCCCGGCTGTCCGCCCGCGCCGTCCACACCGCCCTGGCCGTCCTGACGGCCCTGACAGTGCTGACCGTCGCGGGCTGCGCGTCCCCCGCCCGGACGACCTCGATGCCCCCGAACGACGTCATCAAGACGGCGCAGCGTGACCTCACCGAGGCCTGCCTGACCCGGCAGGGCCTGGCCCCGCCGCGCCCCGGCGCCCGCCCGTCGTCCGCGGCCCGGCAGCAGCAGGTGACGCGGGCCCTGTTCGGCACGGGCCGTACGGAGCTGTCGCTGACACTGCCCACCGGATACTCGGTACGCGCCCACACCGACGGCTGCCTCGCCGCGGCCCAGCGCACGCTCTACGGTGACCAGCGCCGCTGGTTCCGGGTCTCCACGGTGGTGAACAACCTCAAGCCGGAGGCGTCCTTCCGCAAGGAACCCCTGACCGAGATCCGCACCCGGCACCGCGCCGACCTCGCCGAGTGGCGCAGGCTGCGCGCCCGGGCCCTGATCAACGCGAAGGCCCATCTGCAGGCGGAGGCTCATCGGGCCGCCGCACGGTAGGCCCGGGGTGTGCTGCCGGCCGCTTGCCGGAAGCGCCGGCGCAAGCTCGCCGACGACGCGAACCCCGCACGGGCTGCGATGTCCTCGACGGTGGCGCCGTCCTCCTGCTCCAGGAGGCGCCGGGCCAGGTCGAGCCGGGCGCGGAGCAGGTACTGGAGCGGGCTGAGCCCGGTGTGCGCGCGGAACCTGCGGTGGAGCGTGCGGACGCTGAGCCGGGCGTGCGCGGCGATGTCGGCGAGCGTGAGCGGACGGTGACGCCATGGCGCCGGGGACCCGGCTCCGCGTGCACAGTTCGCTGCTGCCCTTGGTGTCGAGGCACGCGGCAGTGGGCGCCCGCCGGGTGTCCATCTGCTTGAGGCGCTCGGCGAACTTCCAGTCCTTGGGGTCAAAGGCGTCGACCGTCGTACCGAAGCCGAGGAGGCGGGTGTGCGCGCCGATCCGCGGGGCGTGCCCGGCCATGCGGACCGGGGCCTGCGGGGTCCCCGCGCAGCACCTTTCCACCCCGGCGATGCTGTTCGGAGGGCGCCCCGGCGTCCGGGGCCGGGTCGGCGGCACCCCGGGCGCCCTGGCCGAGGCCGGCCTCCTCGACGGCCGCAGGGCCACCACGGCCCGGTCACACGCGGCGGAGCCGGCCCGCCGGTATCCCGGGGCCGACGTCGAACTCGGCGACTGGGCCGTGGCGGACGGCCCGTTCCTCACGTCGGCGGGGGTGCTCGGCGGCAAGGACGTCTGCGTACGGATGATCGAGGAGGACCACGGGTCCCCGGTGGCGCGGGAGGCCGACCGCCACTTGTTCCTGATGCTCCCGACCCCGTCAAAGACCCTGCACGCCCCCACCCCAAACCCTCCCCCCTCCCCCTCCCCCTCCCTTACCTCCTGCGCGCCCGGGTCCGCAGGGCCCAGTGGCTCCTGGAGCACACGGACACCCCCGTGGAACAGCTCCCGTCCCGCACCGGCCGCGGCACCCCCGCCAACCTGCGGCACCATGGACTCGGTGACGTGCCCTTCTCAGCCCAGGTACGGCGTCGACCGCCCATCGAGGGCGTGCTTCAGCCGTAGCCGCTGCGTGTGGTGCATCGGCAGGTCGTCCAGTTCCGACGGGTCCACCCACCGCAGTTCCGTCGATTCGTCGGAGATGGCCAGCTCTCCTCCGACCAGGCGGGCGCGGAAGCAGACGTTGAACTGGCGGCGTACCTCACCGTCGCTGTAGGCGATGACGTGACGCGGGTCCGTGTACGTGCCGACCAAGCCCACGACTTCGATGTCGAAGCCGGTCTCCTCTTTCACTTCCCGCACGGCCGTACCGGGCAGGCTGTCGGACATCTCCATACCGCCACCAGGCAGCGCCCAAAGGTCGTTGTCCCGACGGCGCTGGAGCAGGATGCGGTTCCGGTCGTCGATGACCACCGCAGACGCGGCTACCACCAGACTGTTGGGCTTGGGCGCCTGAGGGTCGTCGTAGTACTCGGTGCGGTGGGGCACTCATTCCTCCACAGGTCGGGCGGTCGCCCATACGGCATCGAAGCTGGCCGCATAGGTATCGAACATGCCACCGTCTTCGGCGCGGAGTAGATGCCAGATGGGCGCCCCGTAGGCGTTGACGCCGAACACATGCCCGTTGACGAGCATCTGATCATCGGCCCGGTAGATCGAGTTGTACAGCGTTGTGCTGTGGACCCGGATGCCTACCCCGGGCACAGACAGGAGTGGCCGGTAGTGCATCAGGGCGAGTCGGCAGCGCGATTCGATGCCGTGTCCGAACCGCTCCTCGCGACCCCGCTTCTGAACCTCAGGGCTGTCGGCATCGCCCACCGTGATGCGGATCGCAGATCCGGCGGCGGCCCGCTCCGCGAGGATTTCGTTCAGCCGGGGTAGCCCTCGTGCAGGAACACTCCGGCGTACACCAGGACGTCGATCTGTTCGTGCGCTTGAGCGAAGAGCTCGGCGTAGGCCGCTATGGGTAGATCCGCGCGCCGCGGGTAGAGCGCCACCAGTTCCGGGCTGATGGTGCGTGCCTTCCTGGGCTGCCTGAAGGCTGGCCACAACGCGTGGACGTCCTCGCCGAGAACTTCGGCGGCGAGCAGTGCCGTGCGCTGTCGCGGGACTCGATCCTTATTCACCCACCGCTCGATCGACTTGGGATCAAGGCCGACCTTCTGAGCGAGGTTGTCGTGCGTCCAGCCTCCAGAGGCCATGGCTGCCCGTAACCGTTCGTTCGCCATCGCTTCCCCTCCGTAGCCGTAGGGACGTTATTCCCCCACCAGGACGTCCCGAAGTGCCGGTTGGAGGAGGTTCCTACGTCCCGACGGTGCGCAAGACGATCGCAAAACTAAACCCCGGCGACCGTCCGACCGGCCCCGGGGCGTGGCCGACTACCAAGGAGTCGACATGGCCGACACTACGGGCCTCCCGACAGCCCCGGAAAGCAGCGCACGGGAGCGGGCCCTGGACCGCGGCGCCGTCGCCGAATGGTTCGCCCGCGCCCACCACGTCCCCCCGCAGGCCCTGGCAGAGTGGAGCAACCGCGGCCTCGCCCTGCTGCCCCTCGGCGTCTGCTTCGACGCCATCCGCGTCCCCGGCCAGCTCCTCCACACCGCCCTCGGCAGCGACGACCCGCAGACCGTGGCCGCAGCCCTGGACGACTGGCTGCACGGCCCCGTCATCCACGACACCCGCACGGCCAGCGGCTGCTCCTACGTGCTCATCGCACCGGACGCCGAGTGGGAGGGCCCCAGCGCCACCGAGCGACTCCAGGCGGGCACGTACCTGAGCGTCCCGCGCATCGGCAGGCAGACATCTCCCGTCACCTTCTGGGCCGTGCCCCCGCAGCGGTACGGGCAACTGTGCGACCCGGCCCACCTGGCCGCGCTGCTGTCCACTGCGGAGCCGCTGAAGGCGGTCGAGTCATGAACTCAACTGACGAGACCAAGCCCACGACCACGGCCGAGGACCTCCTCGCCTGGAAGTCCAGTGAGCTCGACGCGATCGCGGTACGCATGCTGGTCGAGGAGCACGAGATCCTCGACCGGCCCGCCTTCCAGCGCGTGACAGTCGTCCAGGCCGACAACGGCGTGCACGCGGACTGGGTGCACCTCTCCCCGTGCCTCGACAAACTGGTCCACGACGAGGACCAGGAGGAGCGGCAGTTCCTGGAGATCGTCCTCGCGATCGCGCTCGGCCGGCAGATCCTCCTCGACTGCGTCCGCCAGCTCGGCGAGCGCCGTCTGGCGATCGTGCTGCGCGCACTCGTCGCGTGGGCGGGCGTCGACTCGATCGCTGTGGGGACCCGATCATGACGGCACCAGCGCCCCACCCCATCATCACCACCGTGCCGTCCATCGCCCGCGTGCAGACGACCGGCTGCTCGACGCCTGGCGCATCGGCCTACGCGAGCGAGCGGGCACACCCTGCGTGTACGAGGTGGTCGCCCACATCCCCACTGATCGCGCCATCACGAACGGAGCAGGAGCATGACCGCCACCAGCCAGGCCGAGGCGCGCGCCGCCGAACTGGAGACCATCTACCGGGCGCACCTCGCCGCCTGTCCCCGTCGGCACGTCGGCATCCTCGCCGACTGCCAGCAGGGCCTCCGCCTGCGTAGTGCCGTCCGGGCTGCCCGGCGTGCCGCAGACAAGGGGGCGCCGTGACACGCGACGTCACCGACGCCCTCTCCCCGCCGGCGGGAGTGGAGCCATGAGCCAGGGGACACTGATCTGCTGGCGCTGCGACAAGCCGATCCGGCCCGGCCAGCCGTACACGGAGTACCCGAAGGACAGCATCTCGGCGGGTGGGCGGACGGTGGTGTGGCACAGGGAGTTGTGCCGGCGCCGGCGGACGAGGGCGGCCGGCCCCTCGTCCGATCAAGGACGAGGGGCCGATCATGCCGCCTGCCAGCGCGGCGTCACTGTGGGCGCGGACGGTTTCGAACCGCCGACATCTGCCTTGTAAGGGCAGCGCTCTACCCCTGAGCTACGCGCCCGGAATGTTTCGACAGCCTACCCTGCCCGTGGGCCGGGGCCGCAAACCGTGTGCGGGGTGGGCCGCGGGCCCCGGGAGCAGGGGGATAACCCCACCGTGGAACCGGTGGTGACCCGGATCCCGCCCGAGCCGTGGGCTGCGTACGGTCGTCGTGTGTTCGCGGCGAGGGCCGCGGGGAAGCGCGATTCAGGGGAGAACGTCATGACCGTCCGCAGCCGGCGTCCGCGTACGCGAGGGATGCGTGTCCTGGTCGGGGTAGGGACGACGACGGCGGTCGTCGGGCTCGTGGCCGCCTGCGGGGCGAGCGCCGAGGACGACTCCGACCCGGAGCAGCGCTCGTTCCGGCTGCCGGGGCACACGCTCACCGTCGACTCGGACGACTCGGCCCTCGAACTGGTCGTCTCCGACCGCGCCGACGCCGCCGACGTACGGGTGACGCGGTGGTTCGACGGGCGGACCGTCCTCGGCGGCAGCCCCGAGGTCACATGGAAGATGGACGGCGACCGGCTCACGTTCCGGATGAAGTGCGGCGGTGTCATCAGCAACTGCGCGGCCAAGCACCGCGTCGTCGTGCCCCGCGGTGTCGCCGTGACCGTGCTCAACGACGACGGCGAGGTGACGGCCACCGGCTTCCGGGAGCCGCTGCGGATCCGGACGTCGGACGGGTCCGTCACCGTGAAGGACGCCCGCGGGCCGCTCGACCTGCGCAGCGCCGACGGCTCGGTCCGCGCCGTGGGCGTCACGTCGAAGCGGGTCAGCGCCACCTCGCAGGACGGCTCCGTACGGCTCGAACTGGCCTCCGCGCCCGACCGCGTGCAGGCCCGCAGCCAGGACGGGTCCGTGACCGTCGCCCTGCCGGTGACGGGCAGCGGGGCGGGGGCCGAGAAGGGCGGCAGCGGCAGCTCGGTCTCGTACCGCGTGGACACCAGGACCGTCGACGGCGGCGCCGACGTCTCCGTTCCTCGCGACGACCGCAGCCCGCACCACATCTCCGTACAGAGCACCGACGGGCATATCACCGTGCGCAGCGCGAACTGACCGGCCCGTGTGTTCGTCCTTCACCGGTGGGAGAATGACATCGGGCAGGGCGACAGCACGGGAGAGGGACAGTGACGGCGACACCTCCGCGGCCGCGCACAAGGGACAGCTTGACGTCGTCGGCGGTGGTCGCCGCGGGTGCCGACGCGAGTACGAGTACCGGTACGGGTTCCGGGGCGGGTATCGGTGCGGTGCGATGCGATGCTGCCGCTGCCGTAAGAGGGTCCAGGCGTGCCGCCGGAGGCGGGATTCTCGCGTTCGCGCTGCTTCCCCTGCACCTGCTCCCCCTCGTCGCCGCCACCCTCCCCGCCGCCTTCACCGGCGGCGGCACGCGGCGCTGGTTCGGTGGGCGCGGTGAGAGCGTGCGCGCCGAGGCGCAGGCCGCGAAGGACGCCGCCGCCGCCGCGTTCTACGAGCTCGACACCGCGCAGCGCGACCTGCGGATCTCCATCGAGACCATCGCCGCCGTGGACTCCTCGCCCGCCGCGCGCAAGGCCGCGTCCGACTTCGAGGCGTTCGGGCGGCGCATCGACGAGGTGAGCCACCGGTACATCACCGCCGTGGACGCCCACGACCTCGACCGCGACGGCCTGGAGGCCTCCGCCGCCGCGCGCGCCCGTACGGAGCTGACCCAGGCCAAGGACGCCCTCGGCACCACCAAGCAGGACCTCGACCGGTTCACGCGGGGGCTCGCGCCGCTGCTCGACAAGGCCGAGACCCAACTCGCGCGCCTCGCCCCGGCCGTGGAGCGCGCCCGGCAGACCCTGCTCGCCGCGAGCAACGCCCTGGACGCGGTCCGCACCGCCGGTCTCAAGGCCGATGACCTGGCGGGACGCCTCGCCGCGCTCGCGCCCGAGCTGACCAAGCTCAACCAGGGCGCGGGGCAGCACGGCGTCCCCGACACCCTCCAGCGCGCCGACCGTGTCGTACGGGACGCCGAAGCCGTCCGCGCCGAGGCGGAGCGGCTGCCGGAGCGCGCCCGCGAAATCGACCGGCGGCTCGTGTCGCTGCGTACGCGCGCGGAGGCCCTGACCACGCGCAGCGAGCAGGTGCAGCCGATCCTCAGCGAGTTGCGGCGGCGCTTCACCGCCGCCTGCTGGCAGGACCTCCAGCGGGTGCCCGAGCAGGCCGACGAGAGCGTGCGGCAGGCCGAGACCAAGCTGAAGGAGGCCCAGCGCGCCCGCGAGGACCAGCGCTGGCCGGACGCCACGGCGCTCCTGTCCACGGTGCGGGCCCTGCTGAACTCCACCGACGAGGCCGTGTCCGCCGCCGGTGACCGGCTGCATCGCCTCAACGCCGTCGCGAAGGACCCGCAGGCGGAGATCGAACGCACCAGGTTCGCCGTCCGCGACGCCCAGCGCCTGGCCATGGCAGGCCGGCAGAAGCCCGACCCGCGCCACGCCCGCCCCCTCGACGACTCCGTGGCCCGCCTGGACCGCGCCGTCACCGCCCTGGACGGCCGCCACCCCGACTACTGGCACTTCCTGACCGAGACGGAGGCGGTGCGCACGGCCGTCGCGCGGGTCGTCGCGCAGATCCGGGAGGAACGGGGGCAGGGGGCCTGAGCCCCTTGTCGAGGGCCCCGCGAGGACCCGCGTGGGCCTGTGCGAGCCTGAAGGCATGGTCGACTTCATGACTGCCCTGCGGGCGAGACGGCTTGTGGCCATCGTGCGCGGCTCGGACGCGGAGGCGTCGTTCCGTACGGTGCTTGCCCTCGTCGAGTCCGGTGTACCCCTGGTCGAGGTGTCGCTGAGCGGCGCCGACGCGCTCGGTGTGCTGCGGCGGGCGCGGGCGGAGCTCGGCCCGGACGCGTGGCTCGGCGCGGGCACGGTCCGCACGGCGGACGACGCGGCGCGTGCGGCCGAGGCGGGCGCCAACCTCGTGGTGACGCCCGGGCTCGGCCCTGGTGTCGAGCACGCCGTCGCCGCGGGTCTTCCCGTCCTGGCGGGCGTCCTCACGCCGACCGACGTGATCGCGGCCGAGGCGGCGGGCGCCACCGCCCTCAAGGTGTTCCCGGCGTCCGCCGTCGGCGGCCCCGGCTATCTCAAGGCCCTGCTCGGCCCGTTCCCCGGCCGCCCGTTCGTCCCGGTCGGCGGCGTGGACGCGGCCGCCGCCGCGGAGTACCTGGAGCTCGGAGCGGTCGCGGTGGGCGTCGGTTCACCCCTGATCGGGGACGCGGCGGACGGCGGCGACCTGAACGCGCTGCGGCAGCGGGCGGGTCGCTTCGTGGCGGTGTGCGAGTGAGCGCCCACGGGCGGGCGGACTCGTCCGGGACCGGATCCCCCACCGGGACCGGATCCCCCACCGGGACCGGATCCCCCACCGGGACCGGATCCCCCACCGGGGCCGGATCCCCCGCCGGGACCGGGTCGCCCACCGGGACCGGATCCCCCGCCGGGACCGGGTCGCCCGCCGGGGTCGGGGGCCCCACGAGCCCGGGCCCCGCCCCCGCGTCCGGCACGGACACCGGCACCCCCGGCCGTGCGGACGTCCTCACCTTCGGCGAGACCATGGTCGCGCTGCGCGGTGACGGGCCGCTGAGGCTCGGCGGGGTGATGGCGGTGTCCGTGGCGGGCGCCGAGTCGAACGTGGCGATCGGGCTCGCCCGGCTCGGCCACACCGTTCGCTGGGCGGGCGCGGTCGGTGACGACGAGGCCGGTGAGCTGGTGCTGCGCACGCTGCGGGCGGAGGGCGTGGACGTACGAGGGGTGAGCCGGGACGCGACGGCGCCCACGGGGCTGCTGCTCTTCGAACCGCGGCTGCCGGAGGTGACGCGGGTGCACTACTACCGTGCGGGCTCGGCCGGTTCACGGCTCGGCGCGGACGCCGTGGAGCGGGCCTTCGCGAGCGCCGCGCCGCCGCGGGTGCTGCATCTGACCGGGATCACCCCGGCGCTCGGGGCCGACGCGCGGGCGGCGTGCGCGCGTGCGCTGCGGCTCGCCGAGGAGCACTCCGTACGGGTCTGCGTCGACGTCAACTTCCGCTCCCGGCTGTGGAGCCGGGAGGAGGCCTCGGCGGTCCTGCGGGACTGGGCCCGGTACGCCGACGTGCTGATCGCCTCCGACGACGAGCTGCCGCTGTGCCTTCCCGCCGGCCGCCACGATGACGCCTCCGACAGCATCGCGAGCCAAGCGCAGGCGTTGCTCGGCCTCGGGGTGCGTGAGGTCGTCGTCAAGCTCGGCGCGCGCGGGGCCACCGCGTACACCGGTACGGGCGAACTCCACCGTCCCGCGCGGACGGTACGGGCCGTCGACGCGGTGGGCGCCGGGGACGCCTTCGTCGCCGGGTACCTCTCCGCGCTCCTCGACGGGGCGGATATGGCCTGTCGGCTGGAACGCGGCGTCACGACAGGGGCGTTCGCGGTGGCCTCCCGTGGGGACTGGGAGGGGGCGCCGACTCGGGGTGAGTTGGGGATGCTGGGGGCGGGGGACGGGGCTGTGCTGCGCTAGCCCCCCGGGGGCGGGTGCGTCAGCCGCAGCAGCCTCCGCCGCAGCAGCCGCCTCCGCCGCCGCCTGCCGCTGGGGCTGCGCCGCGTGCCGGGCTCGCGGCCGCTGTGCCCGCGACCGCCACGGTCGAGAGCAGCTTCACCGTGTCCTCGTGGCCGGAGGGGCAGGTGGCCGGGGCCGCGGAATCCGCCATCGGGCGGCTCAGCTCGAAGGTGGTGCCGCAGGGGCGGCAGCGGTACTCGTATCGGGGCATGGGGACAGGGTACGGGGGCCCGGTGCCCGGCACTGGCGGGTGGGCGCACACGTGGGGCGCCGCAGCGGGACAGGTGTTGCCCGGCGCAGCGGTGCCCGCCCATCCCCAAGCTCTCGGCTCCGCTCGAGCAGGGGAGACCCCACTCGCCCCCTGGGCAGACCAGCCGCCCACAGGGGCGGGCAGGCCAGCCCCCACAGGGACGGGCAGGCCAGCCGCCCACGGGGGCAGAGCGAGGAGGCCTACGCGGCCAGGAAGCCTCGTAGGATCTGCTCACCCGCGGCGACCCCCCGCTCCGGCACCACCGTGAGCCCCGGCACCGACCACCCCGTGTCGGCGAGCTCCCCGTGGGAGGGCCGCCAGGAGCGGTCGGCCGCGGCGAGCAGATCGGCGTCGAGGAGCGAGTCCCCGGCGGCGAACACCTCATCGGCGCCCGCACGCCGTGCGATCTCCCGCATGGCCGCGCTCTTGGTCAGCGGCCGCGGCACCGCGTAGATCTTGCGCCCCTGCAAGGAGACGGTCCAGCCGCGCTCCACGGCCCACTCCCCCAGCTCCTTGACCCAGCCGGACGGCAGCAGCGCGCGCTCCACGACGAGGTAGGCGAAGAGGTCCTCGGCGACGCGCTCCTTGAGGAGCCAGGCGGGGTCGGCGGTGCGCAGCAGATGGGCGCGGATCTCGTCGAGGGGCGCGCACTCGGCGGCGAGGCGGCGGTCGACGTCCGCCCGCCACCGCGGGTCCGACACCCCGTCGACGAGCAGGTGCCCGCCGTTGGCGCAGATCGCGTACCGCGGTACAGGGCCCGGGAGGTGGACGCGGTGGTACTGCTCGCGGGTGCGGGTCGTCGTGGGCACGAAGACGGCGCGCTCCGCCAGTTCCGTGAGCAGTGCGGCGGCGGTCTCCGTGACGTACGAAAGGGGCTTGCCCTCGTACACCTCGACGCACAGCAGCCGCGGCGCCTGCGCGTCGGGCATGGTCAGGCCGAGCGCGGCGGCGGAGTAGATGAGGGTGCGGTCCAGGTCGCTGGCGACGAGGAGGCGCGGGGCACCGGCGTGGGGGGCGGTCATGTGGACGCCACCGCCCTGCCGTCCGCGCCGGTGGCGCCCCGCGTGTACCGGGGGTGGATCAACCCCATGCAGGTGTACGGGAGTTCGGCGACCTCCTCGACGGGCACACCGCGCTGTTCGGCGAGCAGCCGCACATGGTCGAGGTCGGCGCCCGCGCCCGCGCGGGCCAGGATCTTCCACGGGACGCGGCGCAGCAGCACGCGCGTGGTCTCGCCGACGCCGGGCTTGACCAGGTTCACGTCGTGGATGCCGTACTCCTCGCTGATCCGCTCGACGGCGGCCCAGCCCTCCCAGGTCGGGGCGCGGTCCGCGGCGAGCATCTCCTTGACCCGCGCGGCCACGGCGTCGGCGACCTCGTCGAAGCGGGCGGCGACGGCGTCGACGAAGTCGCGGGACACATCGGTGTCCGCGAGGTCGCGGTAGAACTTCGCGCCGTGGAAGTCGTCGGGCCCGACGAGGTCGGCGCGCAGCACCGTACGCGAGATCAGCCCGGACACCGTGGAGTTCAGGCACGCGGACGGGATGAGGAAGTCCTCGCGGGTGCCGTAGGTGCGGACGCAGGAGCCGGGGTCGGCGAGCACGGCCATCTCGGGGTCGAAGCCCGTGGCGCCGCCCGCCGCCTCGAACTCCTCGACCGCCACGGCCAGTTCACGGGTGATCGCGCCCTTGCCGGTCCAGCCGTCGACGAAGACCACGTCGGCGGGGTCGTGGTGCGCGGCCAGCCAGCGCAGCGCGTTGGCGTCGATGCCGCGGCCGCGCACGATGGACACGGCGTAGTGCGGCAGGTCCAGGCCGTGCCGGTGCTTGGCCCAGCGGCGCATCAGGACGCCGACGGGGGTGCCCGCGCGGGCGAGGGACACCAGGACCGGGCGGGGCGACCGCTCGGCGATGACGGTCTCGGTGACCGTGCCGACCGCCTGCGCGATGCGGGCCGCGGAGGTGTCGAGCGCGGCCCGGAACAGATCCTGGTACTGCGGGCTCGGCTGGTACTCCACCGGCAGCGACTCGGCGTAGTGCGCGCCGCCGCTCTGGATGGCCTCCTCGCGCTCCTCGGTGGGCGCCTCAAGGGTGACGTCCGAGAGGTCCTGGAGCAGCCAGCCGACGTCGTCGGCGGCGTACGAGGAGAAGGCGGGACCGCGGAGGGGTTCGGGCAGCAAGGAGGCTTCCTGATCTTGAGGGGCGTGCGAGGGGGCGTGCGGAGGGGCCTGCGAAGGGGCTGGTGTGAGGGCCTGGGCAGGGGCCTCGGAGAGGGCGTACGCGGGGACGTACGACGGCACGACGGCGAGCAGCACGTGCCCGGTGTGCGCGGCGAGCCGGGCGAGGAGGCCGTCGGGCGCGTGCAGCGCGGGGGTGTCCGCGGTGGAGTCGACCACCGCGACGACCGCGTCGAAGCCGCCGCCCGCCACGTTGTACGCGAAGCGCGGCCCCGGCCCGTCGGCCGGGTCGTCGTGCGCAGGGAAGACGAGGCGGGTGCGGATGGCGTACCCGGGGTCGTCCACGGCGAGGACGGGTGAGCGGGTGGTCGTGGAGTACCGCACCTCGGTGCCCGTGCGGCCGAGCCGCTCCTCGATGGCCGTGCCGAGGGCGAGCGGTGCGTACATCAGCTCCTCGAAGCCGAGGACCAGGACGCGGCGCGCGTCCGCGGGCAGCGCGGCGGCGATCCGCTCGGCCATGCCCGGCAGCTCCGCGTGGAGGCGCTCCCGGTGCGCGGGGGTGAAGCCGTGCCGCCCGCCGTCGGGCACGCCCACGGGCCAGCCGAGGTCGACGCGCGTGACGGGTGCTAGCTCGCCGCACGGCGCGGGCGCCGGAGCCCCGGCCGCCGCCACCGCCCCGGCCGTCTCCGCCGCCGCCGCTTCGTGCTCCGCGACCAGGGCCTGCCCCTTCTCCAGGACGCCGTCGGGCAGCCGCACCGTGCCGGAGGCGAGCGCGACCAGGTCGACGCGGGCGCCGAGCTCGCGCGCGAAGACGTCGAGGCGGTCCCGGTCCTCGGGGGCGCGCATGTCGACCAGGGCGACGATGACGTACCGCTGCCGCGGGAACCGTGCGTGCAGGGCGCGGATGGTGTTCAGGACCGTGTTGCCGGTGGAGAACTCGTCGTCGACGAGGACCAGCGCGCCGTCACCGGCGAGCAGCCGGGGGTCCTCGGGGAGCAGCAGGTGGGAGGTGGCGTGCGAGTGGGACTCCTCGAAGCCGCCCGCGCGCTCCACGCCGGCGACGGGGCGGCGCGTGGAGTGCAGGTAGGGGGCGAGGGCGAGGCCGTCGGCGACGCTGTGGCCGAGCCCCGTCGCGGTCTCCGCGTAGCCGAGGACGACGGCGCGGGCCGCGTCGCGGTCCCCGAGGAGGTCGCGTACGCGGACGCCGAGGTCGTACCCGGAGCGCCAGATCACCGACGGGTGCTGCGGTACGTGTTTGCCGAGGACGTTCGACACGAGCAGGTGCGCCCGCTTGGGGTTGCGCCGCAGCGCGAGCCCGAGCAACTCCTTCAGCCGCCCACTCCCGACACCGCCGCTCCCGGCACTCCCGTCGCCCCCGGCACTCCCGGCACTCCCGGCGCCCCCGCTCCCGCTCCCGGCACCGTCGCAACCGGCGCTCCCAGCACTCCCGGCACTCCCACTCCCGGCACCGTCGCACCCGGCACTCCCGGCGCCCCCAGCGCCCCCGACGCTCCCAGCACGGCCGTCCCCCGTACCTCCGCCCGCGGCCCCGCCGCCCCCCGACCCGTTCTCGATCAGCTCGACCCCGAGCCGCTCGGCGACCCACGTACCCGACCACACCACGTCTTGCGTCTTCCTCACGTTCGCGCTCATGTCCGTCACGAGGGCAGCCCCGCGCTGAGCAGTTCCACGAAGCCGACGTCCTCCCGCGCGACGCCGAAGACCTCGGCGCGGCGCAGGGTCCGCTCCGCCCAGGCGCGGTGCGGCTTCACCTCGTTCATCTTGTTCGTGTACGCGGAGCGCAGCACACCGCCCCCGCCCTGCTCGGGCCGGAGGATGTCCTGGGCGTCGCTGAACTCCTCGCGGCTGACGACCGACAGGGCGTGCACGGGCAGTACGTGCGAGGGGTGGATGCAGGTCTTGCCGAGCAGGCCGTTGGCCCGGTCGAGCTCGATCTCGCGCAGCAGGCCGTCCAGGTCGTGCTCGATGAGGGCCTGGCGCAGCTCCTCGGCACGCACCTGGAGGAAGGGGCTCTGCCGCAGTTGCGGCTTGAACATCCGCTCCTGGACGCGGAAGTACTCCCACACCGGCCCGGTCACGGTGAAGCCGGTGCCGTCGGCCCTGCCGAGGTGGTTGACCACGTCGGCGATGACGGACGCCACGATCTGCACGTCGTAGGCGGTCATGTGCGGCGGTCTGCGCAGCCCGTACGCCGAGCAGAAGTCGGTGACGCCGAGCCGCAGCGCGAGCACCCGGTCGCGGTACTTGTCGACGGTACGGGCGATCCCGGCGAGCGTCTCGGCGCGGCTCTCCAGGTAGAGGAGCTGCGGCGATTCGAGGACCGGCATCGCGAAGAGCCGCCGCCCGCTCGCCGCCTCCGCCGCCGCGAGGGACTCCAGGAACGGAACGCCCCGCTCCTCGGTGAACTTCGGCAGTACGAATCCGGACAGGAGCCGGATCGCGGGGCCGAGCCTGCGTACCAGGTCAGGGATCTGCTCGGCGCTGCGGACCCGGATGAAGAGCAGGGGCGGCTCGGCGCCGGGGCGCCCGGCGAGATCGGTGAAGTGCCGGACGAGATTCTCCTCGGCGGCCACGACGTCCTCGTCGCCGATCGAGTCCTCAAGGCAGACGACCATCGAGATCACGCCACGGGCGGACTGCTTGAGGATGTCGTCAGCGAGGCGCGGGCGGGTGGCGGGGCTGTAGAGCGTGGCACCGAGCGCGGCCGCGAGAAGCTGCGGCGGGGAGTCCGCGGTGAAGGCACACGGCTCCCGATGGAAGAGGCGCTGGCTCACCTCTGGGGTTATGTGCCCGAAATGACGCATGTGGTTCCTCTGAGATTCTCCTGGTATCGCCCGTTACGCCCATATCGTCGTCGCGATCCGAAACGATGTGGCCGGTAATAGTACGTAGAGGCGGGTGTCCAGGGTTCCCCGCGGGCATGAAATCCAGGTAACCCGGCCAAGTCGCACACGCGGGCCCCACACCTGCACAGGCAGGTGTCATAGGCCGACAGACGGGCAGGACGGGGGCAGGACGGGCACGTGTCCGAAAGTTTTCGTCCGGGCGCGGGCCCGTGTCAGGAGGGCCACGAGGCGGGCCACGAGGCGGGCCACGAGACGGTCCGCGAACCGGTGGAAGTCCGGCGACAGGCCCCGGGGCCCCGCGTTGTCCGGGTCCGCACAAGGAAGGCAGGATGACCGCATGACGCACGCGATGTTGAAGGGGTCGAACGTCCCGCTCGAAGCCGCCGCCGTCCGCGCGGTCCTTCGCTGGGCGCCGCGCCAGGGCTCCCCCGACGTCGACGCGTCGGCCCTGCTGCTCGGCACCGACGGCCGGGTGCGCTCCGACGAGGACTTCGTCTTCTACAACCAGCCGCGCCACCCCTCCGGCAAGGTCTGGCGGCTCGGCAAGAAGCGGGTCGCCGAGGGCCTGACGGACACCGTGCAGGCCGACCTCGCGGGCCTGGACCCGGCGGTCGACCGGGTGCTGCTCGTGGCCTCCGCGGACAACAAGCCCTTCGAGCAGGTCAGCGCGTTGCGGATCCTGCTGTACGACGCCTCGCCGGCCGCTCCCGCGGGTGCGGAGCCGTTCGCGTACTTCGACATCACGCCGGAGACCGGCGCCGAGACCGCGCTGATCTGCGGGGAGCTGTACCGCCGCGGCGGGAGCTGGAAGTTCCGGGCGCTCGGCGAGGGGTACTCCAACGGCCTGGTGGGGCTCGCCACGGACTTCGGGATCCTGGTGGACGAGTCGGAGGCCGTGACCGACCCGACACCCGACGCCTCGCTGCCCCAGACCCAGCACCTGGGAACGACGGGCGGGTCCGCGCCGCTGCCACCGGCCGAGACCGCCGCGCCCGCACCGGCGGCCCACACCCTGCCGCCCGCGCCGTACCCCGCCGCCCCGCCGCCCGCGCCCCAGCCGATGTCGCAGCCGGTGCCGCAGCCCGCGTACGGCTACCCGCCCGAGCCGCCGCGCTACCCGGCGCCGCAGCCGTCCTACGGCTATCCGCAGCCGGCGCCCACCCAGCCGCCGGTCCCGGCCTACGGCTACCCGCACCCGGTGGCGCCCCCGCCCGTGCCCGACCCGAACTTCCGGCTGCCGCCGCAGGGGCCGCAGTTCCTGCCGCGCTGAGCGGCCCCCGCGCGGGGGCCGCGGTTCAGCCGCCGCCCACCTTGCTCTTGTAGCCCCGGCCCCACTGCAGGCCCCAGCCGTACAGCCGGTCGAGCTCGGCCTGGAAGCCGTACACGTACCGGACCTCGCGGCGCACGATCAGTTCGTCCTTGACGTTCTCCAGCATCAGCACGGCGCAGGAGCGGGCCTGCGGGGCGCGCTCCTCCAGGTCGATCTCGACGCGGGGGCCGTTGCTGGGGTAGAGCGTCACCTTGGCGTGGGTGCGGTCGAAGGCCGGTGTCTGGTCGTAGATGTAGACGAACACGAGGAGCCGTTTGATCGACTCGCGCTGGTCGAGGTTGACGTAGATCGTCTCGCCGGAGCCCGAGCCGAACCGGTCGTCACCGCTGCCCTTGACGTACGGCGGCGAGTTGAGGCTGCCGAAGAAGTGCCCGAGGGGCTGCACCACGCCCTTGCTGCCGTCGGTCAGCTCATACAGACAGCCGAGGTCCAGGTCGACGTTGACCATGCTCTGTGTGTGCGCCTGCACCGGTTCGGGCTGGAACAGCTTCAGCGGGTGCCGCAGCAGGCTGCCGCCGCCGCGCTTCTTGCCGATGAGGTCGGACGTGCGCATCTGCCACGTCAGCGTGACGCGGAGATTGCCGGTGGCCGCGCCCTGTTTGGTGAGCGAGACCGCCGGATTGCGCTTGGTCAGTTCGATGGAGTTGGTCGCGGAGCTGCCCGACGCGAAATCCATCGCACGCCTCGGCCGCAGACCGTCCCAGAAGGACATGCCACCCCCAGAAAGAAGCCCCGTGTCAGTTGTGCGTACGCCACGGGGCGGCCCGATCCCAGGTCCTCCGGGTCCTCAACTGCCGCCCCGCACAAAGCGTTCCTCACCTGGGCCGGTGCCACACGTCCGGACGGCGAAGTCGGCTCACCGTATGCCAGAGCGCGTACGCCGATGGCGGCGCCCCCCGGGTGGGGGACGCCGCCATCGCGATGCGCTCGGGCCTGCGGGACGCCCGGCGGACAACGACCGCAGGACGGGCCGGTGACCGCCGACGGCCGGTGCGGCCGGTGCGGCCGGTCAGACCCGGTCAGACTCCGGACGGCACCTCTGCCTTCTCGTCCGTGCCCGTACCTTCCTCGGCTGCGAGCCGCTTGTTGCGGCGCACGGACGACCAGAAGGAGGCGCCGATCAGGAGCACGCCGATCGAGCCGGTGATGAACTCGTTGATCTCGTACTGGATGGTGACGAGCAGGATCGCGGCGAGGGCGCCGATGGCGTAGTGCGCGCCGTGCTCCAGGTAGACATAGTCGTCGAGGGTGCCCTCGCGGACCAGATAGACCGTGAGCGACCGGACGTACATCGCGCCGATGCCGAGGCCGAGCGCCATCAGGACGATGTCGTTGGTGATGGCGAAGGCGCCGATGACACCGTCGAAGGAGAAGGACGCGTCCAGGACCTCCAGATAGAGGAACATGAAGAACGCGGCCTGGCCCGAGAGCGCGATGGCCGAGACGGGCTTGCCCGACTTCTTGGCCTTCTCCTCCTCCTCGTGCTCACGCTCCTCCTCTTCCTCGAGTTTGCTTTCGAAGAAGCCGGAGAGACCGCCCACCACGAGATAGGTGATCAGGCCCGCGAGTCCTGAGATGAGGACTGTCTCCGCCTTGTCGGCATGGGCGCCGCCGTGCTGGTGCGCGTGCTTGGCGAAGGTCATCGAAGAGGCGAGCAGCACGATGAGCGCGATGCACACCGAGAGCATGTCGACCTTGCCGAGCTTGGCAAGGGGGCGCTCCAGCCAGCCGAGCCACTTGATGTCCCGGTCCTCGAAGATGAAGTCGAGGAAGATCATCAGCAGGAACATGCCACCGAAGGCGGCGATCGACGGGTGCGCGTCGGTGACGAGCTGCTGGTACTTGTCCTTGTCGTTGAGCGCGAGCCGGACCGCTTCGATGGGGCCCATCTTGGCGCTGACAGCGACGATCACGACCGGGAAGACGAGGCGCATGCCGAAGACGGCGATGACGATGCCGATGGTGAGGAAGATTTTCTGCCAGAAGGCATTCATCTTCTTCAGGATTCCGGCGTTGACCACCGCGTTGTCGAAGGACAGCGAGATCTCCATGATGGACAGGATCGCCACGAGTCCTAGCGCCGCCCACCCCCCGAAGAGCACCGCTGCGACCAGGCCGAGCGCAGTGACTGCGAACGACCAGCCGAAGGTTTTCAGTACCACTGGCTACCCAATCGTATGTGTACGGGTCTCCCCCGCGCCGTCCCCGGTGATACGTCCTCCGGGGGACGCCCCCGGGCCTTCCCAGTCAACTGTCGGGCAAACCCGTCGGCCGTTTGGGGAACCCGGGGAGAGTCCTTTAAGAAACATTGACTCCGAAGTCTAGAGCGATGCCGCGCAGACCGGACGCGTACCCCTGCCCGACGGCGCGGAACTTCCACTCTCCGCCGTAGCGATACACCTCCCCGAAGATCATCGCGGTCTCCGTGGACGCGTCCTCACTGAGGTCGTAGCGCGCGAGTTCCTGGCCGTCCGCCTGGTTCACCACCCGGATGAAGGCATTGCTGACTTGGCCGAATGTCTGTCCGCGGTTGTCCGCCTCATGGATGGAGACCGGGAAGACGATCTTGTCGCAGTGCGCCGGGACCTTGGTGAGGTCGAGGATCAGCGACTCGTCGTCGCCGTCACCCTCACCGGTGAGGTTGTCGCCGGTGTGCTCGACCGAGCCGTCCGGGCTCGTCAGATTGTTGTAGAACACGAACCACTCGTCCCCGAGGACCCGGCCGGACTGGCACAGCAGGGCACTGGCGTCGAGGTCGAACGGGGCTCCGGTGGTGGAGCGAGCGTCCCAGCCGAGGCCGACCATCACCTTCGTGAGATCGGGTGCGGCCTTGGACAGGGAGACGTTGCCCCCCTTGGCGAGCGTCACGCCCATGATGCTGGTCCTCCCCGAGGTGCTGGAGCGTTGGGCCGCGCCGTGCCCCGGCGGTGAGCCGGGGCGCGGCGGTCCTGCGGTGCCGCGCGCGTCCGGCGCCGCACTTGACGTGTGCGGCGCCGGACGGCTCGGGTGCTGCGGTGCTGCGGCCCGGCTCAGACGTTGACGCCGAAGTCCTGCGCGATACCGCGCAGACCCGAGGCATACCCCTGACCGACGGCGCGGAACTTCCACTCCGCGCCGTGGCGGTACAGCTCGCCGAAGACCATGGCCGTCTCCGTGGAGGCGTCCTCAGAGAGGTCGTAGCGGGCGAGCTCCGCCTCGCCCGCCTGGTTCACCACGCGGATGAAGGCGTTGCGGACCTGGCCGAAGGACTGCTGGCGGTTCTCGGCGTCGTAGATCGAGACCGGGAAGACGATCTTCTCGATGTCCGCGGGGACGGCCGCGAGGTTGACCTTGATCTGCTCGTCGTCGCCCTCGCCCTCACCGGTGATGTTGTCGCCGGTGTGCTCCACGGAGCCGTCCGGGCTCTTCAGGTTGTTGAAGAACACGAAGTTGGCGTCACTGCTGACCTTGCCCTCCGCGTTCGTCAGGATGGCGCTGGCGTCCAGGTCGAAGTCCGTCCCTGTGGTCGTACGGACGTCCCAGCCGAGGCCGACCGTGACGGCGGTCAGGCCGGGCGCCTCCTTGCTCAGAGATACGTTGCCGCCCTTGCTGAGGCTGACTCCCACGAGTCCTCCCAAATAGTGTCCAGGGGCGGGGAGCCCCAGTCGTGCTTGCCATCGGATCAACGTGTGGATCCTAGTGACCGGTTCCCGGCGGTCACAGGCTCCGCACCTGAAGAATCCCGGGGTGTCGCCCCTAGGGGGGCGTCACAGGGTCCCGAGCGCCTTCACGTAGTCGTTCAGGTCCCGCGCGTCGGGGAGGCCGTTGACGACGGTCCAGCGGACGACGCCGTCCTTGTCGATGATGAAGGTGCCGCGCACCGCGCAGCCCTTGTCCTCGTCGAAGACGCCGTACGCCCGTGAGGTCTCGCCGTGCGGCCAGAAGTCCGACAGGAGCGGGTACTCAAGGCTCTCCTGCTCGGCGAAGACGCGCAGCGTGTGGATGGAGTCGTTCGAGACGGCGAGGAGCTGGGTGTTCTCGTTCTCGAACTTCGGCAGTTCGTCGCGCAGGGCGCAGAGCTCGCCGGTGCAGACGCCGGTGAACGCGAACGGGTAGAAGAGCAGCACCACGTTCTTGTGCCCGCGGAAATCCGCGAGCCGCACCGTCCGGCCGTGGTTGTCCTTCAGCTCGAAATCCGGAGCCTTGGCGCCGACCTCGATCGCCACGTGAGCCACTTCCCTTCGCCTGGGCCATTGGGGCGCTCTCAGCCTACGGGGGGTGCCCGTGCCCTCGCGGGGCGCCCCAGGCCCGCCCCTTCCCGAACCAGGGGCGCTGCGCCCCCTGGACCCCCGCCCTTGTCGGCGCTCCGCGCCTCGTCCTCAAACGCCGGACGGGCTGAAAGACTCCTTCACCGGCCGCGCCAGAAGATCTGCACCGCACGGGCTGAAAGGTTTGCGCTGCACCGGCGAAGTATCCAGCCCGTCCGGCGTTTGAGGACGAGCGCGCAAGCGCGACAAAACACCAGCCCCACGCACATGAGGCCCCCGACGGCGTAACCGTCGGGGGCCTCACGGGAAGCGGCAGCAGGCCTGCGGCCGGCTACCGCTTCTTGGCGGCGCCCTTGGGCGTGATCAGCCGCGAGCCGTTCCAGTCCTTGCCCGCGTTGATGCTCTTGGTCTGGGACAGACCGGCCGTGGTGGAGGCCTCACCGATCTCGCTGGGCTCGACGTAGCCGTCGCGCCCGGTCTTCGGTGTGAGGAGGAGGATCGAGCCGCCTTCTTCCATGTACGCGATGGCATCCACCAGCGCATCAGTCAGGTCCCCGTCGTCCTCACGGAACCAGAGCACCACGGCATCAGCCACGTCGTCGTATTCCTCGTCGACGAGCTCCGTGCCGGTGGCCTGCTCGATGGCCTCGCGGAGCTCCTGGTCGACGTCGTCGTCGTAGCCGATCTCCTGGACCACCATGTCGGGCTGGAAACCCAGCCTTACGGCAAGGTTCGTCTCCGCGTGGTCCGCGGTCGCGCTCACGGATTGCCTCCTGATCGTGTTCTTGGGAATGCCTGGCAGCCTCGCGTGTACGCGGGGCATGGGTCGTAGTCCACACGGGCGGGACGGATCGCGCAAGTACCCGGCCGTCGAGACCGCCGAAACGGTGACGTTCCCAACCGTGTCACCGCAACTGTCGCCGCTTCCGGAGCGGCGTCCGGCACGGGCCGGGCGGCTCCGCCGAGGCCGCTGGGCGGGATGAGCGTATCGTTGCGATTTGGTCGAGCCTACCCCAGGGAACGGGGGCCGTCGTCCCTGTTACCCCGGGGTAGAGATGACGTATCCATCGCCGGGGTAGACGATGGTGAACGTCGTACGGACCGGTACGTACCGGCACCGTACGGGCCGCACACGCACCCGACAGAGTTCAGAGCAGAGTCCAGGCAGAGCACGAATCCGATCGCGTGCACCGCGCGACAACACAGCGAAGGAACAGCGTGGCTTCCGGATCCGATCGCAACCCGATCATCATTGGCGGCCTTCCCAGCCAGGTCCCGGATTTCGATCCAGAAGAGACCCAGGAATGGCTCGACTCCCTCGACGCCGCCGTCGACGAGCGCGGCCGCGAGCGGGCCCGCTATCTGATGCTCCGACTGATCGAGCGCGCCCGCGAGAAGCGCGTCGCCGTGCCCGAGATGCGCAGCACGGACTACGTCAACACCATCGCCACCAAGGACGAGCCGTTCTTCCCCGGCAACGAGGAGATCGAGCGCAAGGTCCTGAACGCGACCCGCTGGAACGCCGCGGTGATGGTTTCGCGCGCCCAGCGTCCGGGCATCGGCGTGGGCGGCCACATCGCCACGTTCGCCTCCTCGGCGTCGCTGTACGACGTGGGGTTCAACCACTTCTTCCGCGGCAAGGACGAGGGCGACGGCGGCGACCAGATCTTCTTCCAGGGGCACGCGTCGCCCGGCATCTACGCCCGCGCCTTCCTCCTCGACCGGCTCTCGGAGCGGCAGCTCGACGGGTTCCGGCAGGAGAAGTCCAAGGCTCCGTACGCCCTGTCGTCGTATCCCCACCCGCGCAGCATGCCGGACTTCTGGGAGTTCCCGACGGTCTCCATGGGCCTCGGTCCGCTCGGTGCGATCTTCCAGGCGCGGATGAACCGGTACATGGAGGCGCGCGGCATCGCCGACACCTCCAAGTCGCACGTCTGGGCGTTCCTCGGCGACGGCGAGATGGACGAGCCGGAGTCGCTCGGCCAGCTCTCCATCGCCGCGCGTGAAGGGCTCGACAACCTCACCTTCGTCGTCAACTGCAACCTGCAGCGCCTCGACGGCCCGGTGCGCGGCAACGGCAAGATCATCCAGGAGCTGGAGTCGCAGTTCCGGGGCGCCGGCTGGAACGTCATCAAGCTGGTGTGGGACCGCAGTTGGGACCCGCTGCTCGCCCAGGACCGGGACGGCGTCCTCGTCAACAGGATGAACACGACGCCCGACGGTCAGTACCAGACGTACGCCACCGAGACCGGCGCCTACATCCGCGACCACTTCTTCGGTGACGACCAGCGGCTGCGCGCCATGGTCGAGAACATGTCCGACGACCAGATCCTGCACCTGGGCCGCGGCGGCCACGACCACCGGAAGATCTTCGCGGCGTTCTCGGCGGCCAAGGCGCACAAGGGCCAGCCGACGGTCATCCTGGCCAAGACGATCAAGGGCTGGACGCTCGGCCCCAACTTCGAGGGCCGCAACGCCACGCACCAGATGAAGAAGCTGACGGTCGACGACCTCAAGGGCTTCCGCGACCGCCTGCACCTGCCGATCACGGACAAGCAGTTGGAGGACGGTCCGCCGCCGTACTACCACCCCGGCCGTGACTCCGAGGAGATCCAGTACATGCACGACCGCCGCCAGGGTCTCGGCGGTTATGTCCCGACCCGGGTCGTGCGCTCCAAGCCGCTTCAGCTTCCCGACGACAAGACGTACGCGTCCGTGAAGAAGGGTTCCGGTCAGCAGTCCATCGCCACCACCATGGCGTTTGTGCGACTCCTCAAGGACCTCATGCGGGACAAGGAGATCGGCAAGCGTTTCGTGCTGATCGCGCCCGATGAGTACCGCACCTTCGGCATGGACTCGTTCTTCCCGAGTGCGAAGATCTACAACCCGCTCGGCCAGCAGTACGAGTCCGTGGACCGTGAGCTGCTGCTCGCCTACAAGGAGTCCCCGACCGGGCAGATGCTGCACGACGGCATCTCCGAGGCGGGCTGCACGGCCTCCCTGATCGCGGCGGGCTCGGCCTACGCCACCCACGGCGAGCCCCTGATCCCCGTGTACGTCTTCTACTCGATGTTCGGGTTCCAGCGCACCGGCGATCAGTTCTGGCAGATGGCCGACCAGCTCGCGCGCGGTTTCGTTCTGGGCGCGACCGCCGGGCGCACGACCCTGACCGGTGAGGGCCTCCAGCACGCCGACGGCCACTCCCAGTTGCTCGCCTCCACCAACCCGGGCTGTGTCGCCTACGACCCGGCCTTCGGCTTCGAGATCGCCCATATCGTCAAGGACGGTCTGCGCCGGATGTACGGCGAGGGCGCCGACGGCAAGCAGGGCGAGGACGTCTTCTACTACCTCACCGTCTACAACGAGCCGATCCAGCACCCCGCGGAGCCGGACGACGTGGACGTCGAGGGCATCCTGAAGGGCATCCACCGCTTCAAGCCGGGCACGGACGGCGCCATCCCGGCACAGATCATGGCGTCCGGCGTCGCGGTGCCCTGGGCCGTCGAGGCCCAGCGGATCCTCGCCTCCGAGTGGAACGTCAAGGCGGACGTCTGGTCGGCGACCTCCTGGAACGAGCTGCGCCGCGAGGCCGTCGATACGGAGCGGCACAACCTGCTGCACCCGGAGGAGGAGCAGCGCGTGCCGTATGTGACGCGCAAGCTCTCCGGCGCCGAGGGGCCCTTCGTGGCCGTCTCGGACTGGATGCGGAGCGTGCCCGACCAGATCGCCCGCTGGGTGCCCGGCACCTATCAGTCGCTCGGCGCGGACGGCTTCGGCTTCGCGGACACCCGGGGCGCGGCCCGCCGGTTCTTCCACATCGACGCGGAGTCGATCGTGGTCGCGGTCCTCACCGAGCTGTCCCGCGAGGGCAAGGTCGACCGGTCCGTCCTGAAGCAGGCGATCGACCGCTACCAGCTCCTGGACGTCATGGCGGCCGACCCGGGTCCCGCCGGGGGCGACGCCTGACCTTCGCCGCATGACAGCTCCGTCCGGTCGCGGGGCGGCGGGCCCACCTGGGTCCGCCGCCCCGCACTGCTTTTCCTACGATGCGCTCATGAAGGATGAGACGGCACAACCGCCGGGCACGGCGCAGCCGCCGGGATCAACCCCACCGCCGGGATCGAGGCAGCCGCCGGGATCGACGCAGGCGACGGGCACGGCGCGGCCGGCGCAGATCCGCTGGGAGAGCCGCACCCAGCGCCCGCTGCTCGCCCTCGCCGTGGCGTTCGCCGTCGCCTACGCCGTGCCCATCGTGCGCCCCGGGGCGAGCGCCTCCGTGACGGGTGCCTGCACCGCCGTGGAGTGGTTCGTGTGGGGCGCTTTCGCCGTCGACTATCTGGTGCGGCTCGCGCTCACCGGGCACCGCGGGCGGTTCGTGCGCACACACTGGCTCGATCTGTGCGCCGTGATCCTGCCGATGATCCAGCCGCTGCGGCTGCTGCGGCTCGTCTCCACGCTGCTGCTCGTGGGGCAGCGGGCCCGCATGGCGTCACAGATCAAGCTGACGACGTATGTGGTGGGCGCGGTGGTGGGCCTGCTGATGTTCGGCTCGCTCGCCGTGCTCTCCGTGGAGCGGGAGTCGCCCGACGGCAACATCAAGACGCTCGGCGACGCCGTGTGGTGGTCGTTCACGACGATGACGACCGTGGGCTACGGCGACCACGCCCCGACGACCGGTCTGGGCCGGGTCCTCGCCGTCGGTCTGATGCTGTCGGGCATCGCCCTCCTCGGTGTCGTCACGGCGAACATCGCGGCGTGGTTCATAGCCCGCTTCGAGAAGGACGACGCCGAGGAGCGCCGCCAGACCGCCGCGATCGAGGCCCTCACGGCGGAGGTGTCGGCCCTGCGCGCGCAGGTGGACACCCTGTCCGGCACGCTGGTGGCCGCGACCGTGCCGCGTCGGGCCACCGCCGCGGACCCCGGCAGGTGCGACGGCGAGCCCCCGCTCAGCGCTCCCAGATCTTGACCGCCCGCACCCGGTAGGGCGACTCCGGCACCCACGTACCGCCGCCCGGATAGGTGTTGAACTCGGCCGTCTCCTCGCACTCGGCCGACTGATACGTCGTGACGGGTCGGCCGGTGCGGTTGGCGAGGGACTGCGCGCCGCTCCCCGCGGGCAGCGGGATGCAGCTCTCGATGTCCGTACCGGCCAGTTCGTGCAGATGCCGCTTGCCCTGGAAGCCCGTCTTCTCCCAGAGGCACAGCTCGCCCGGGCCGCAGCCGCCGAGCCGTGGCGGCCCCGCGGTGCCGGGTCCGGCCGCCCCGGGTCCCGCGGCGCCCGCGTGCGTGGGCGCCGTGAGCGCCGCGGCCAGGGCCGCCGTGGTCAGAGCCAGGACGGCCGCGCAGGCGGGCCAGGCGGAACGCATGGTCGTACGCATGTGGATCAACCCCCGTGTCATCGCAACACCCGTGTCGTGTCGCTCACTTGCCGCCACTCTCGACCGTGGGGGACGGCGGCGGAAAGGGGTTCCCGCCAGGCTCACCCTGATAGGCGAAAGCCCCCCGAGCGGACCCGGAGGGCTTCCCCTGAAAGGGCTCTGAGCGGCGCACGGGTTCGCCCCTAAGGGCACCCGACGAAACCCGGCCGCGGGCCACTGGACACGGGCCGCTGGACGCGGGCCACTGGACGCGCACCGCTAGATGTGGGCGGCGCCCGCCCCCGCCTCCACGTTCACCCCGCGCTTCGTCAGCGTCGCGACCACCGCCGCGATCACGCCCACGACGCCCGCCACGGTGAACGCCACACCCATGCCCGACATGAACGTGTCGTGCATGACGTCCGTGATCCTGCCGAGGGCGCCCTGGTCGACGCCCGGGGCCTGGGCGATCTGCCGGGGTACCGATCCGGTGGCGGTCGCCTTGTCCAGGCCGGGCGGCGGTGTGCCCGGCAGCCCGGCGTCCTGCCAGTTGCCCTTCAGGCCGGAGTCGACGGTGTTGGACATCACGGCGCCGAGGACCGCGGTGCCGAGGCTGCCGCCGACCTGCATGCGGTGACGAAGAACAGCCCGCCCATGAAGGCGAAGGCCATCAGGACCATCAGGGCGGTGCCCGCGGACAGCGGCACCGAGCGGAACAGACCGAGCGGGATCAGCGGTTCGGCGACCCGGGTCTCCCACCACGCGAACAGCACGAAGCAGACGACGGCCGCGCCGAGGAACGCCCAGGTCTTGCCGCTGCCCCAGCCCCAGGGGTCGCCCGCCTTGATGAGCGCCCAGATCAGGGCGAACATCGCGGCCGAGAGCAGCACGATGCCGGGTATGTCGAAGGAGCGCGGCGCGTTCCGCGCCCGGTGGTCCTTGAGGATCAGGACGCCGAGGACCAGCGCGACGACGCCGACGGGCACGTTGATGAAGAACACCGACTGCCAGTTGACGTGCTCGACGAGGACGCCGCCGAGGATGGGGCCGCCCGCGGTGGAGGCGCCGATGACCATGCCCCAGATGCCGATGGCCATGTTCAGCTTCGCGACCGGGAAGGTGGCCCGCAGCAGGCCGAGCGCGGCCGGCATCAGCAGGGCTCCGAACAGGCCCTGGAGCACGCGGAAGGCGATGACCAGGGAGACGCTGCCGGACATGCCGATGGCTCCGGAGGCGAGGCCGAAGCCGACCACGCCGATCTCGTACCCGTCGAGCTCCATATGCGCACCTACCGCATGATCGAATCGACGCCCTCCCTGCTCGCGGTGCATCTGCGCCGCTCCATCGAGATGGAGGAGCAGATCGCGGGCGTGATCGCCGAGCGTGAGGGCCTCGACCTCGCCACTGATCCGCGCCCGCGCGTGGCCGTCGCCGCGTTCAGCGGGGTCATGCGGATCACGGGACGGATGTGGGGCGCGGGCGAGGACATCAGCGTCGACTCGATCCGCGCGATCACGGAGTCCTGTCTCGACCACCTGGGGCCCGCCCTGGCGGAGGACTGGCGGAGGACTGGCGCAAGGCCTGACGGACGGACCGCCCCGCGCACGCGCCGCACACAGAGCGTGACGAGGGCGCGCGAGAAGTGTCCGCTTCACCACAATCACCCCCCTGGAAACGTGATCTGCCTCACCCCGTGCACGGGGAGCATCACGATTCTCCTAGGGTGTCCCGCAGTGACTTCCTTCGACTCCTCCCCCCAACTCGGCGTCTGGCGCGCTCTGCTCGCGCTCACCGTGGTGTTCGTCATGCTCGCGACCACCGGTTGGACGGCTGTACGCCAGCACAGAGGCGACGCGTCGCCGCTCCAAGCCACGCTCTCCGCCTGGGAGCGCGGCCGCATCGACGGGCGTGACCTGCCCGCCGCCGACGCCCCGGCCGCCCGGCTCGCGCAGTTCTTCGCCTCGCTCACCGCACGGCAGAGCGCCCGGCTCGCCGCCCGCTATCCCCTCGCGGTCGGCAACATGAACGGCGCTCCCGTCGAGCTGCGCTACCGCGCGAACCGCATCGCCCTGCAACAGGCCCGCAGAGTCGAGCGCGAACGCGTGCACGACGACCGGCTCTCCCCGGTGGGCAAGCAGACGGCGGAGCGCCGGATGAAGCGCTTCGGTGTGATGATGCGGCCGCACCGGCAGGTCCTCGCCTTCGACCCGATGGGGTCGGGGCGCATGGCCGAGGTCTTCGGCGACCTCTCCCGGGCCCGCAGGGTCTCGGTCGTGGTGCCCGGTGTCGACACCAACGTCCTCACCTTCGAACGTACCCAGCGCAAGTACGCGGCGCCCGTCGGCATGGCGCAGGCCCTGTACGGCGCGGAGCGCAGGGCGCGCCCCGGCACCCGTACCGCCGTGATCGCCTGGGCCGACTACACGACACCCGTCGGCCTCGGTGTGGACGCCGCCACGTCCATGCGCGCCGACGACGGGGCGGGCCGCCTCGACTCACTGGTACGCGCGCTGCCAGGCCGGACCGCGGTGGCGCTGTACTGCCACAGCTACGGCTCCGTGGTGTGCGGAGTCGCGGCCCGCCGCCTGCCGCCGCGGGTCACGGACATCGCGGTCGCCGGCAGTCCCGGCATGCGCTCCGACAGCGCGTCGGGGCTCGGCAGCCGGGCGCGGATCTGGGCCGCGCGGGACAGCGACGACTGGATCCAGGATGTGCCGCACATGGAAGTCGGGGGGCTCGGCCACGGCGCCGACCCCGTCTCCGCGGGCTTCGGCGCGCGCGTGGTGTCCGCCGACCGGGCGCGGGGCCACACCGGTTACTTCGAGCCCGGCACGGACAGCCTCAGGAATTTCGCCGAGATCGGCGTGGGCGGCTACGACGGAGTGCGGTGTGCCAGTGGAGATGCGGCCTGCCGGGAAGGTATTTCCGGTACGACAACGGCCTGACGCGCGTAGAAATCGATGAAACAGCGGCCTGCCGCAGGAGAGACGGAGAAGCTCGTGCCGCATACGATGAGCCGCATGGGTGATGTACTGGCCGGATTTCACGCCGCCTGGGAGTTCGATACCGACTCCGTGCTCATCCGCTTCGAACGGGGGATCCGTACGCCGAAGCTGTTCCATGCTCTCGGTGAGCGCCGTATCCCCCATGAGGCGATCGCGGGAGTGACGCTCACACCCGGCAAGCGCGGGACGACCGTTCTGCACGCCGTGCCGAGGCAGGGCGCCGACCCGTTGATGGAGGCGGCGGCGGGACAGCTCAAGGACGGCTCCGATCCGTACCGTCTTGTGCTGCCCGCGGAGCGCGAGACGCTCGCCGAGTACTACGCGGACGAACTGCGCGCAGTGCTCCCCGCGGCCGACGAGGGGCCCGCGGAGCGCCATCTGGTGGCCGCCCCCGAAGCGCCGCTGCAGTTCAAGGCGTACGACGGGAAGGCGTCCTTCGACGGCAAGTCGGTGGCCTTCCGCTGGTTCTGGACGGGAGCCTCGTCGGCGAAGTGGAAGGCGGGCGATCAGAGTTTCCAGGTCAGTGACCTGAGCGGGGTCGAGTGGCGCTCCCCCGAGGTCTTCGAGGGCCATCTGCGGCTGCTGCCCCGCGACGCGGCGGGCCGTCTCGCGCAGGCCGACCAGGACCCGGCGGCCGTCGTCTTCGGCCTCGGCTACGGCCCGGTGCACGAGTCGCTGCCGTTCGCCGCGTCGGTCCTCGCCGCGGTCCGCGCCTCGGGCCCCGCCCCCGTCGTGACCCCCGTCGCCGCCCCTGCCGTGCGGCGCGACCCCGCCGACATCGCCGACCGCATCCGGCACCTCGGCGAGCTGCACCAGGCGGGCCTGCTCACCGACGACGAGTTCACGACGAAGAAGGCGGAGCTGCTCGCGGAGCTGTGAGGTTCCGGGGCGCTCAGGGCGCCCCGGACCGGTGCCTACGGCGCCCCGGTCCGTGCGGCCGCGGCCGGGTGGTCGGAGTAGATGTCGATCTTGCGGTCGAGGACGGCGAGCGTGTCCTGGAGCTCCGCGACCCGGGCCAGTACGTCGCGGCGGGTCCGCTCGAGCAGCTCCCGCCGTCGGCCGAAGGTCTGCTCGCCCTCGCGCACCAGCTCGGCGTAGCGCACCATGTCGGCGACGGGCATGCCGGTCAGGCGCAGCTTGCCGACGAGGTTCAGCCAGTCCAGATCGCGGTTGCGGTAGCGGCGCTGGCCCGTGTGCGAGCGGTCGACGTGCGGCATCAGGCCGATCCGCTCGTACCAGCGCAGGGTGTGCGCGGTCAGGCCTGTCACCGCGACGACCTCGCTGATCGTGTAGTGGTCCCGTCCGTCCGGGCGCGGGTGGGGAGGCGGGGGCGCCGCGCAGGTGCTCGGCCCTGCCACGTCCCGGGCGGGTGCGGGGGTTGTCTCCATCACCGTCATGGCCCCCACGCTAGATCCTTGGAGTGCACTCGAAGCAAGGGAAAATCTCACAGGACGGCGCGAGGACCCGCTGGCTAACGTGCGCCTCATGAGTCTCGTACGCCGTGCCGAACCCCAGGACGCCGAGGAAGTCATCCGGCTCCGCCAGGTAATGATCGACTCCGTGCGCACGCTCGACGGTACGCTGCCGTCGGCGTCCGTCACCGACTGGCAGGCGGCGTCCCTGCCCACGCTGCGCCGTCACCTCGCCGACCCCGAGGGGGACTTCGCGGTGTTCGCCGTCGACCACCCCGAGCGGCCCGGCGGCCTCGCGGCGATAGCCGTGGGCACCCTGGAGTACCGCATCGGCCGCTCCGGCAACCCGCACGGCGTCACCGGGTACGTCTTCAGCGTCGCCACGGACCCCGGGACGCGCCGCCGCGGCTTCTCCCGCGCCTGCGTGGAGGAGCTGCTCGCGTGGTTCCGCGAGCGCGGCGCGCGCCAGGTGGGCCTCACCACATCGGCCGACGCCGAAGGCCTGTACGCCTCGCTCGGCTTCGTCCGCAAGCCCGACCCCTATATGCAGCTCAAGCTGTAGGGCGCTTAGGCTCGTGCCCATGCAGAGCCTGGCGTTGATCGAGAACTGGCCGGTACCCACCGCTGCCGCCGCCGTCGTCCGAGCGGACGGCACCGTCGCCGGGGCGCGCGGCCCCACCGGGCACCGCTTCGCCCTCGCCTCGGTGACCAAGCTGCTCGCCGCGTACGCCGCGCTCGTCGCGTACGAGGAGGGGGCGGTCGAGCTCGACGAGCCGGCGGGGCCGCCCGGCTCGACCGTGCGGCACCTGCTCGCGCACACCAGCGGTCTCGCCTTCGACGAGCACCAGGTGACGGCCGAGCCGGGGACGCGGCGGCTGTACTCCAACGCCGGTTTCGAGGTGCTCGGCGACCACATCGCCAAGGCGACCGACATCCCCTTCGCCGGCTATCTGCGGCAGGCCGTGCTCGAACCGCTCGGGATGACCTCGACGTTCCTCGCCGACGACGGGTCGCCCGCGAAGGACGGGGTGTCGACCGTGGACGATCTCGTGCGGTTCGCCGCGGAGGTGCAGGCGCCTCGGCTGCTCGATGTGCGGACCGTGGCGGAGGCGATGTCCGTGGTGTACCCCGGGCTCAAGGGGGTGCTTCCGGGGTACGGGCATCAGAACCCCAATGACTGGGGGCTCGGGTTCGAGATCCGGGGCGGGAAGTCGCCGCACTGGACGGGGGGTTCCTCTTCTCCGCGTACCTTCGGGCACTTCGGGCAGGCCGGGACGTTTCTGTGGGTCGATCCCGATGTTGGGGCCGCGTGTGTGGCTCTCACCGACCGGGCCTTCGGGGCGTGGGCGGTCGAGGCGTGGCCGGTCTTTACGGATGCGGTGCTCGCCGAGCTCTGAGTCTGTGGGGCGGGGTGGGCTGGGGTACGGGCGAGTTGGGTTGCCCGGCGGCGGGTCCGCCCTGTGCCCGCCCGTTCCGCCCCCTGGGCGGACCAGCCGCCCACAGGGCGGGGGCGGGGGTCAGGTCATCTCCCAGAGGAGCAGTTCCGCTCGGTCCGCGTACGAGATGGCGTCCAGGTTCGGTTCCGCGGTGACGCGGGCCGCGTCGCCGGGGGTCAGTTCCTCTCCGCCCAGGGAGACTTCGCCGCGGATCACGTGGACGTACACGGTCGGGGCCGGTGGGATCGCCGTGCGTTCGCCGGGGGCGAGACGGCGTACGTGCAGGAGGGCGCCCGCGGCCGGGACGGCGTAGGGGGTGGAGTCGGCGATGCCGCGGACGATGTCGTACGCCGGATCGCCGCCGGGCCGCGCGGGGGCCAGCCACATCTGGAGGAAGGTCAGCGGCTCGGGGCCCGCGTTGCGTTCGACGTGCCGGACCCCGGAGCCCGCGCTGAGGTGCTGGACGTCGCCGGGGCGGACGACGGACTCATGGCCCGCGGAGTCGCGGTGGGTGAGTTCGCCCGAGACGACCCAGGTGACGATCTCGGTGTGGCTGTGCGGGTGTTCGTCGAAGCCCGCGCCCGGCGCGAGGTGCTCCTCGTTGCAGGCGAGCAGCGCGCCGAAGCGCAGGTTGTCGGGCTCGTAGTAGGGCCCGAAGGAAAAGGCGTGGAAGGAGTCGATCCCCGCCATGGGGTCGCCTCCCGGATACCGCTCACCGGAGCGCCGGACATCAATCACGCCCCCCACGGTAGACCCGGCCCCGCACCCCGCCGTCCCGATAAGGCAGTCTTGTCCCCGTGCCCGAACCCTCAGCGAACGAAGCCCACCTGGCCGCCGGCTCCGGTTCCCCTCGCGGTGGCCGCGCACACGCGCACGCCGCCACGCTCCGACGCCTGGAGAAGTCGTCCGGCAGCCTGGCCGCGCAGGCGATCGCGCGCATGGACGAGACGCTGTCCTGGTACCGGGCCATGCCGCCGGAGAACCGCTCGTGGATCGGCCTGGTCGCGCAGGCCGGAATCGCCGCGTTCACCGAGTGGTTCCGGCACCCCGACGCCCCGCAGGCGATCTCGACGGACGTCTTCGGCACGGCACCGCGCGAACTGACCCGGGCGATCACGCTGCGGCAGACCGTGGAGATGGTGCGGACCACCATCGAGGTCATGGAGTCGGCCATCGACGAGGTGGCCGCGCCCGGCGACGAGTCGGTCCTCCGCGAGGCGCTGCTCGTCTACGCCCGCGAGATCGCCTTCGCCACCGCGCAGGTGTACGCGCAGGCCGCCGAGGCACGCGGTGCCTGGGACGCGCGCCTGGAGTCGCTCGTGGTGAACGCGGTGCTCTCCGGGGAAGCCGACGAGGGTGCCGTCTCCCGTGCCGCCGCGCTCGGCTGGAACTCGCCCGACCATGTCTGCGTGGTCCTCGGCACCGCGCCTGACGGTGACAGCGAACTCACCGTCGAGGCCATCCGCCGGGCCGCCCGGCACGCGAAGCTCCAGGTCCTCACGGGTGTACTCGGTACCCGTCTCGTCGTCATCGCGGGTGGCGACGACAACCCACTGGCCGTGGCGAAAGCCCTGATCGGGCCGTATGCGACGGGTCCGGTGGTGGCCGGGCCCATCGTGCCCGACCTGCTGGCGGCCACCCGCTCCGCGCAGGCCGCCGCCGCGGGCCTGAAGGCGTGCGCCGCCTGGCAGGACGCACCGCGCCCGGTGCTCGCGGACGATCTTCTGCCCGAGCGCGCCATGGCGGGCGACCCGGCGGCCCGTGATCAGTTGGTGGAGGAGATCTACAGACCACTGGAGGAGGCCGGTTCCGCGCTCCTGGAGACGCTCAGCGTCTATCTCGAACAGGCGAGCAGCCTGGAGGGCGCCGCCCGGATGCTCTTTGTGCATCCCAACACCGTGCGCTACCGGCTTCGACGTGTGACTGACGTCACCGGATGGTCACCTTCGGATGTGCGGTCCGCGTTCACGCTGAGGATCGCGCTGATCCTGGGGCGTCTCGCCGACGGAGATCACCAGGCCTGACTCTTTGTCGGGCCTCTACAATTCCCCCAGCGGTTCTTCGTCCCTGTCCCCACGGGCGGTTCGTACTGTCCACAAGAGAGAGTGTGAGAGTGCTCGTACTCGTCGCTCCCGGCCAAGGCGCTCAGACGCCCGGCTTCCTGACCCCCTGGCTCGACCTCCCCGGCGCCGCCGACCGGCTCGCCGCGTGGTCGGACGCCATCGGACTCGACCTCGCCCACTACGGCACCCGGGCCGACGCGGACGCGATCCGCGACACCGCGGTGGCGCAGCCGCTCCTGGTCGCTGCCGGACTGCTGTCCTCCGCGGCACTCGGTGACATCCGGCCGGGCGCCGTCGCGGGGCACAGCGTCGGCGAGATCACGGCGGCCGCGTACGCGGGAGTCTTCTCCGAGGACGCCGCGCTCGGCTTCGTCCGCAAGCGCGGCCTGGCCATGGCGGACGCCGCGGCCGTCACCGAGACCGGCATGGCGGCGCTGCTCGGCGGCGACCCCGAGGTCACCCTGGCGCACCTGGAGAAGCTCGGCCTGACCCCGGCGAACGTGAACGGCGCGGGCCAGATCGTGGCCGCGGGCACCGCCGAGCAACTGGCCGCGCTCGCCGAGGACAAGCCCGAGGGCGTCCGCAAGGTCGTACCGCTGAAGGTCGCGGGCGCGTTCCACACGCACCACATGGCTCCCGCGGTCGCGACGCTCGAAGAGGCCGCCAAGGGTCTGGACGTCGCCGACCCGAAGCTGACGTACCTCTCCAACAGGGACGGCAAGGCCGTCACGAAGGGCTCCGACGTCGTGGCCCGCCTGGTCGGTCAGGTCGCCAACCCGGTCCGCTGGGACCTGTGCATGGACACGTTCCAGGAGCTCGGAGTGACGGCGCTCATCGAGGTGTGCCCCGGCGGTACCCTCACCGGCCTCGCCAAGCGCGCCCTGAAGGGCGTCAGGACGCTGGCCGTGAAGACGCCCGACGACCTCGACGCCGCCCGCGAGCTCATCGCCGAGACGGCCGCCGCGGACGCCGCCGGCACCGCCGACGCGGCGGATGTCTGAGAAGGAGCTGGAGAGCATGGCGAAGATCAAGCCGAGTCGGGGCGCCGCGTACGCGCGCATCATGGGAGTCGGTGGCTACCGCCCGACGCGCGTGGTGCCCAACGAGGTCATCCTGGAGAAGATCGACTCGTCCGACGAGTGGATCCGCTCCCGCTCCGGCATCGCGACCAGGCACTGGGCCTCCCCCGACGAGACCGTGGCCGCGATGTCCGTCGAGGCCGGCGGCAAGGCGATCGCCGACGCGGGCATCACGCCCGAGCAGATCGGCGCCGTGATCGTCTCCACCGTCTCGCACTTCAAGCAGACCCCGGCCGTGGCGACCGAGATCGCGGACAAGCTCGGCACGGGCAGGCCCGCCGCGTTCGACATCTCCGCGGGCTGCGCGGGCTTCGGCTACGGCCTCACGCTCGCCAAGGGCATGATCACCGACGGCTCCGCCGAGTACGCCCTGGTGATCGGCGTGGAGCGGCTCAGCGACCTGACCGACCTGGAGGACCGCGCGACGGCCTTCCTGTTCGGTGACGGCGCCGGTGCCGTCGTCGTCGGCCCCGCCAAGGAGCCGGCGATCGGCCCGACGGTCTGGGGCTCGGAGGGCGACAAGTCCGAGACCATCAAGCAGACCGAGTCCTGGGAGGCGTACCGCGAGGGCGGCGTCGCCCCGGCGAAGTTCCCCGCCATCACGCAGGAAGGCCAGGCGGTGTTCCGCTGGGCCGTGTTCGAGATGGCGAAGGTCGCCCAGCAGGCCCTCGACGCGGCCGGAATCACCGCGGACGACCTGGACGTCTTCATCCCGCACCAGGCCAACATGCGGATCATCGACTCGATGGTGAAGACTTTGAAACTGCCGGAGCACGTCACGGTCGCCCGTGACGTGGAGACCACCGGCAACACCTCGGCCGCCTCGATTCCGCTCGCGATGGAGCGGCTTCTGGCGACCGGTGAGGCGAAGAGCGGCGACACCGCGCTCGTCATCGGCTTCGGGGCGGGTCTCGTGTACGCCGCCACGGTCGTTACCCTCCCCTAGGCACCTGTGCGGATCTCCGGATCCGCGCGGATGCCGTCACACCCTCTGGATACACACGAAGGAGCGCCAACATGGCCGCCACTCAGGAAGAGATCGTCGCCGGTCTCGCCGAGATCGTCAACGAGATCGCCGGCATCCCGGTCGAGGACGTCCAGATGGACAAGTCCTTCACCGACGACCTGGACGTCGACTCGCTGTCCATGGTCGAGGTCGTCGTCGCCGCCGAAGAGCGCTTCGACGTGAAGATCCCGGACGACGACGTCAAGAACCTCAAGACGGTCGGCGACGCGACCAAGTACATCCTGGAGCACCAGGCCTGATCCCGGCTCGAGCCCGAGGACCGGGGCTCGCGCCGACCGGGCTCAAGCCGGCCGCCACCCGGCGGTGGCGCCGCCGCATCCGCATTCTGAACCAACCGTGGAGAGAGAAATCCAGTGAACTCGACCAATCGCACCGTGGTCGTCACCGGTATCGGCGCAACCACACCGCTGGGTGGCGACGCGGCCTCTACCTGGGAGGGCCTGCTCGCCGGGCGCTCCGGGGTCAGTCTTCTCGAGCAGGACTGGGCCGCGGACCTGCCGGTCCGGATCGCCGGCCAGATCGCCGTCGAACCGACCGAGGTCATTCCGCGTCCGCAGGCCCGCAAGCTCGACCGTTCCGCGCAGTTCGCGCTGATCGCGGCCGACGAGGCCTGGAAGGACGCGGGCTTCACCGGCAAGGCGGGCGAAGAGGGCAACACCGTCGAGCCGGACCGGCTCGGCGCGGTCATCGCCTCCGGCATCGGCGGCGTGACCACCCTGCTCGACCAGTACGACGTGCTGCGGGAGAAGGGCGTCCGCCGCGTCTCGCCGCACACCGTCCCCATGCTGATGCCCAACTCGCCCGCGGCGAACGTCGGCATCACCCTCGGCGCCCGCGCCGGGGTGCACACCCCCGTCTCCGCGTGCGCGTCGGGCGCGGAGGCCATCGGCTACGCCATCGAGATGATCCGCACCGGCCGCGCCGACGTCGTGGTCGCGGGCGGTACCGAGGCGGCCGTCCACCCGCTGCCGATCGCCGCGTTCGGCAATATGATGGCGATGTCCAAGAACAACGACGACCCGCAGGGCGCGTCCCGCCCCTGGGACGTCGAGCGCAACGGCTTCGTGCTCGGCGAGGGCGCGGGCGTGATCGTCCTTGAGTCCGAGGAGCACGCCAAGGCCCGTGGCGCCCGCGTCTACGCGGAGGCCGTCGGCCAGGGCATCTCGGCGGACGCCCACCACATCACGCAGCCCGAGCCGTCCGGCAACGGCATCGCGCAGGCGCTGCAGAACCTGGTCCACAACACCGGTCTGAAGCCCGCCGAGGTCGCGCACATCAACGCGCACGCCACCTCGACGCCGCAGGGCGACATCGGTGAGATCAAGGCGCTGCGCCAGGCGTTCGGCGACGACGTGGACCACATGGCGATCGCCTCGACGAAGTCGATGACCGGTCACCTCCTCGGCGGCGCCGGCGGCATCGAGACCGTCGCCACGGTCCTCGCGCTCCACCACCGCATGGCTCCGCCCACCATCAACATCGAGAATCTCGACCCCGAGGTGGACGCGGACATCATCCGCGGCGAGGCGCGCGCGCTGCCCGAGGGCACGATCGCGGCCCTGAACGACTCGTTCGGCTTCGGCGGCCACAACGTGGTACTCGCCTTCCGCACTGTGTAGTCACCGTCGAGCACCCACACCGTAGAGGTACGTGAAAGGCCCACCCGGTCCGGCCGGGTGGGCCTTTCACGTACCCACGTCCCATGCCTTGCTCAGACGACTTGGTGGAGCCAGCGGACGGGGGCGCCCTCGCCCGCGTACCGGAAGGGTTCCAGTTCGTCGTCCCAGGGCTTGCCGAGGAGTTTGGCGATCTCGGCCTCCAGGTCGCCCTCGCCGCGCTGGGAGCGGGCGAGGGCCGCGCGCAGCCGGTCCTCCGGGATCAGGATGTCGCCGTGGATGCCGGTGACGGCGTGGAAGATGCCGAGCTGGGGGGTGGCGCTGTAGCGCTCGCCCTCGGCGGCCGCGCTCGGTTCGGCCGTGACCTCGAAGCGCAGCAGATCCCAGCCGCGCAGTGCGGAGGCCAGTTTGGAGGCGGTGCCTGCCGAGCCCTTCCAGGAGAACTCGGATCTCCAGGTGCCGGGCGCCGCGGGCTGTCGGATCCAGTCGAGGCTGACGCGTGCGCCGAGTACGCCCGCGACGGCCCATTCGACGTGCGGGCACAGCGCGCGCGGCGCGGAGTGCACGTACAGAACTCCACGTGTCGTCACCGGGACCTCCAGTGTGGGACGAGGTACGCCTTCCCCAGCGGCCTCGCGCCCGTGCCGAGCGATATTCCCCAAAAGCGGGGAAAGTCAAGAAAAGGGGACAGATGTGACGTGATGTAATTTAGCGGAACCGAGAAAACCGGGTGCCACTGGGTGGCGAGGCTACCGTGCGGCGAGGCAAGGAGTGTGACGTACGGTCGGTCCGCAGGCCGGGAAACTCCCAGGTTTCACTCGCTGGGAGGCCCATGAACCCCCGGTTGGGTGTCCCCGGGGCGGTTCGGGGACATAAGGGCATGCGACGGGACGCAACCCGGAGGGCTCGGGTGACGTCACGTTGAACGACAGAGGCGACACAAAGGGGACGACGATGCGGAATTCACGGCACCGCAAACGGGCCGCCGTCGCCCTCGCGACGGCTGCCCTCACCGGCGTCGCCGCGCTCACCGCGTGCGACGCGTCCGGCGACGGTTCCCCGGTACCGGGCGGACCCTCGGCCCAGGACCGTGCGGCCCCCGCGCCGGCCCGGGTGTGGGACACCTCACCCCGCTCCCTCGCCGCCGTCGGTGACTCCATCACCCGCGGCTTCGACGCCTGCTCGGTGCTCTCCGACTGCCCTGAGGCGTCCTGGGCGACCGGCAGCGACGAGGGGGTGCGCAGCCTCGCGCAGCGGCTGCTCGGCAAGCAGCGGGCGGCGACGCACAGTTGGAACTACGCCAAGACCGGCGCGCGGATGGCGGACCTGCCGGAGCAGATGACCCGGGCCGCGGCCCGCGACCCCGAACTCGTGACGGTGATGGCGGGCGCCAATGACGCGTGCCGTTCGTCGGCCGACGACATGACCTCCGTCGCGGACTTCCGCACCGACTTCAAGGACGCCCTGCGCACCCTGCGGCGCGCCCAGCCGAAGGCGCAGGTGTACGTCTCCAGCGTGCCGGATCTCAAGCGCCTGTGGTCCCAGGGGCGCACCAACCAGCTCGGCAAGCAGGTGTGGAAGCTCGGGATCTGCGCGTCGATGCTGGCCGACGCGGACTCCATGGACCGCTCGGCGACCCAGCGGCGGCAGTCGGTGCAGGACCGGGTCGTCGCGTACAACAAGGTGCTCAAGGACGTGTGCGCCAAGGACCTGCGCTGCCGGTACGACGGCGGGGCCGTGTTCGACTTCCGCTTCGACGGGGACCAGTTGAGTCACTGGGACTGGTTCCACCCCAGCAAGGACGGGCAGTCGCACCTCGCGGACATCGCCTACCAGGGCGTGACCGCCGCCCGGCCGCGCGGCTAGCAGCCAGGCGCGCCCCCGCCTCGCGGGCCGGGGCGAGGATCTCGGGCCTGTCTCAAGGGGTTGCGCTCCAGGAGTCCGCGGACGACCTCACGGCCGACGGTGCGGGGAGGGCTGCCACCACATCCACCTCGATCAGCGCCTCCGGCCTGAAGAGCCGCGGCACGGCGACGGTGGTGCTGGTGGGCGGGGTGCCGGTGAGGTAAGTGCGGCGCACGGCGGCGTAGCCGGGCAGGTCGTCCATGTCCGTGAGGAACGTCCGGATGTTGATGATGTCGGCGAGCGTCGCGCCATGGGCGTCGAGCAGGGCCGCGAGGGTCGCGAAGACGCCGTGGCTCTGCGCGGCGATGTCCTCGCCGTCGGCGATCTGCCCCGAGAGGTACAACAGGGCGCCGCCGCCCGGCAGTTCCACCCGGGCCACCTGGGAGTAGGGGCCGAGGGGCCGGTTTGCGGTGGCGGGGTTGTCGAGCGTGACGCGCATGACGGGACTCCGGTTCTGGGTTACGAGCGGTACGAGTGGTGGGTGCGGGCACGGGTGCGGATGTGGGGGACGGCTCGGGCGATGTCCTCGTGGGCCAGGTCCTGGTCCGCCGCCGCGGCGCGGAAGTGGGCGAGCACCGCCTCCAGGGCGGGCAGCCGGGTCGTGTCCGTGGCCAGCGCCACGTCCTTCACCGCGAGGTCGTTGCCGAAGTGCACCCCGTTGGCGAAGGCGCGGGCGACGGCGCCCGCGAGGGGTCCCCGCGCCAGGGCGCCGCGAGCCACCTCCTCGTCGAGGCCGAGCGCGTCGGCGAGGGCCATCGCCTCCGCCACCAGGGCGACGCCGCCGAGCACGGCGGTGTTCACGACCAGCTTGAGCGCGGCGCCGGAGCCGAGGGGCCCGGTGCGGGTCACCGTGCCCAGGTGGGCAAGGACCGGTTCGACCTCGGTGGCGTCGCCCCCCGCGAGGATGCCGAGCTCCCCCGCGGCGGCCTTGTCCGTGCTGCCCGTCACGGGCGCGTCGACGAGCGTGACACCGTCCGGCACCCGGCCCCCCAGCTCCCGTACGGCGTCGGGCCCGACGGTCGACATGTCCACCCAGCGCACACCGTCCCGCAGCACCGGCACGAGCGCGTCGGCGACGGCGCGCAGTGCGTCCGGGCCCGCCAGCATGGTGACGACGACGTCGGCGTCCCGCACGGCGTCCGCGGGGCACGATCCGAGGCGTGCGCCCTCCGCGACCAGGGGTTCCGCCTTCGCCGCGGTGCGGTTCCACACGGTGAGCCGATACCCGGCCGCGAGCAGCCTGCGGGCCATCGGGGCGCCCATGTGCCCGAGCCCGAGGAACGCGATGCGGGGCCGTGCCCGCGGGTGGTCGTTCCGGGCGGCGGTGTGATCGTTCTGTGCCATGCGTACGAAGCTAGGACCGGACGGCCGATGCCACAAGCGCATGCTTAGCATGGCAGGCATGCATACTCCGCATGAGATGCCTCAAAGGGGCGGCGCCGAGCCGCCTGAGCCGACCGCGCCGCCGGAGCAGGCCCCCCTGCCCGAGCCGCCGCCCGAGCCATCCGAGCTGCCCGAGTTGTCTACGGTGTGGCTCCGCGCCTTCCATGAGGTCGCCGCGCACGGCTCCTTCACCGTGGCCGCGCGGCGACTCGGCTGGACGCAGTCCGCCGTGTCCCGCCAGATCGCCTCGCTCGAGGCCGCCCTCGGCGGTGTGCCGCTGTTCGACCGGCTGCCACGCGGCGTACGCCTCACCGCCCACGGCCGGGCCGCGCTCCCGCACGTCACGGCCGCGCTCGGCCGCCTCGCGCTGCTGCGGCGGGAGTTGCGTGACCTGGACCGGGTGGCGGGCGGGCGGCTGCGGTTCGGGGCGTTCGCGACGGCGGACGCGGCGCTGGTGCCGCGGGCGATCGCGCTGTTCCGGGCCCGCCACCCCGGGGTGACCCTCGCCCGCGAGGAAGGCCTCACGGGCCCGCTCCTCGCGCGCCTGACCGCGGGCGAGCTCGACCTGGCGGTGGTGTCCACGACGGGCGGGCCGCTCCCGGAGGAGGCCTACGAACTGCACCATCTCCTCGACGAGACGCTGTACGTGGCGGTGCCCGCAGGTCACGCGCTCGCGGGCGAGCCCCGCGTCGGCCTGGCCCGGCTCGCCGACGAGGACTGGGTGTCCGGCAGCCCCGAGCCCGCGGGCACCCTGCTCGACGCGGCGCGGCTCCACGGCTTCCGGCCGCGCGTCGCCCACGTGGTACGCGAGTGGACCGCCAAGCAGGGATACGTCGCCGCGGGACTCGGCGTGACACTGGTGCCCGCGCTCGCGGCCCAGGGAGTGCGACCGGACATCGCCCTGGTCCCGGTACGGGACGAGGGCGCGCCCACCCGTGCGGTGTACGCGGCGACGGCACGGGGACGCACGGCGCCGCCCGCGGTGGCCCCGTTCGTGACGGCACTGCGGGAGGCGTGCGCGGACGCGGTGTGACACCGGGCCGCGACGGGTGACACCGGGCCGCGACGGGTGGTGGCGGGCCGCGGCGTATGGCGCCGGTGGTGACGAACCCCTCCGCGGGCGGCGCGGGCCGACGCGCATGTCTACGGTCCGAACGCGAGCCGGACGCCGAAGGCGGCGATGACCGTGCCGGTGATGCGGTCGAGGTGGCGGCGGGCCGAGGGGCGTTGCAGGCGGTCCCGGAGCACGTGCGCGAAGGCGATCAGCGCACAGGACCAGATGACGGCCAGGAGAATGTGCACTCCGGCAAGCAGCACCCCTGGAGCAAGGCGCGAGCCACCGGAGGGGATGAACTGCGGGAGCACCGCGACGTAGAAGGCGCCCATCTTCGGGTTGAGGAGATTGGTCACGAACCCTTGTCGCCAGCCACCGAGCAGGGTGTCGCCGGCGCCCGCCCCGGTCCCGGCCTCGCCCCCGGTCTCCGCTGTCCGCGGGCTCTCGCTCGACGCGTGGCGCCAGGTGGCCCACAACATCCTGCCGCCCATCCACACCAGGTACGCGGCCCCGGCCCAACGAAGGGTCTCGTACGCGAGGTGAGAGGCGGTCAGCAGTGTGGTCACACCGAGCGAGGTGAGCACGCCCCAGACCAGTGTGCCGCTCTGGATGCCGAGGACCACACCCCACGCGCGACGGCGGTGCCCGAGCGCCGCGGTGCGCAGGACGAGTGCGGTATCCAGTCCGGGAGTGAGCGTGAGGAGTCCAACTATCAGGGCGAAAGTCCCTATCGCGTCCAGGGTGATCATGAGCGATCACCCTAGGTCGGGGGGCCGTAGAAGGTCTACTTTCCTGCCCGATATCGGGCAGGAACTGCGGTGTTCACCTCTGGCTCACGCGTGGCGCCTCACGGTGACGCGCCTGCGACGCCTCCCGAAAGGCCTGGCGCCGAACGCTTCCGCCCCGGGATACTTCCGCCACCTCACCTGCAACGGAAGGACTCACGTGGCTTCGTCCCCCACCCCCGGGATATCAGGCCGACGGCTCGGCGTCTGTGGCGTGTTCGGCGCCGTGCTGCTCGCCGGGGCCGTCGTCCCGCCCGCCGCGGCCGCCGACACCACGCGGGCCGGCGCGCCCACCGTCGAGGAGCAGCGCCTGGACCGTGCCGCGCCGAAGGAGATCCTGCGGCGCAGCGGATTCGACGGCGTGGCGCCCGGCTTCGCGCGGGACCTGGCACGGGCCCGCTCCTACGCCCAGGCCCGGCGCCTGGTCGAACACGAGGGGCAGTCGCTGTGGCGGCGGGCCGTGGACCGGGCGCAGGGGCGCGGTCCCGCGACCGGCGACCTCAGCAAGGACGACGACCGGCCGCTGTACTGGGCGCGGCTCGGGATGACGCGGGCCCTGCGCGCCTGGGAGCCGCGCGGATTCGACCTCGACGACGCACGGCGGCAGCGGCTGCTGGCACACCTGGAGACGACGTCCCGCGGCCAGGACACCATCCGTTACCCCAAGGGCAAGGGCGGCAAGGGCGGCAAGCGAGTGCTTGTGACCGGGTTCGACCCGTTCACGCTCGACCGCGACACCCGCATCAGCAACCCCTCGGGCGCCACCGCACTCGCCCTCGACGGCACCGTCGTACGGACCGCCGAGGGGCCCGTACGCATCGAGACGGCCATGTTCCCGGTGCGCTGGACGGACTTCGAGCAGGGCACGGTGGAACGGGTGCTCCGGCGGCAGTTGCCGCGCGTCGACCTGTTCACGACCGTGAGCCAGGGCCGGGTCGGCAAGTTCGACATCGAGCGGACCAACGGGGCCTGGCGCGGCGGGTTCGGGGACAACGAGAACCTGTCACGGACGGAGACCGTCCCGGTGTCCGACCCCGCGTCGCAGCCGCAGTGGACGACGACGACACTGCCGTACAAGGACATCGTCGCCGCGGACACCGGGCGCTTCCCCGTGTACGACAACACGGCCGTGACCGAGATCCCCGCGGGCGGCTCCACCCCGGTGGAGCGTCCCGACGGGCCGACGCCGGGCTCGACGGCACGCGCGGGCGGCGGCGGGGACTACCTGTCCAACGAGATCGCGTACCGCGCCACGCTCCTGCGCGACCGCCTCGGGCTGCACGACCGGCTGCCCGGCGGCCATGTGCACACACCGGTGCTCCAGTTCGGCGCCGGGAACACCGATCCGGCGACGGGGAAGGTCACGGACGCGGAGTTCGTGCGCAACCGCGTCGACATCATCGGGCAGGTGCGGCGGATCGTCGTGACGGCCGTGGTGGCTAGCGGCCGGTAGGCGCGCCTCCGCCTGCCGGGTGCGGCGCCCCGCCCGCGGCACCCGTGACGCCCGCACCGTCGCCCGCTGTGCCTTCGGGGTCCGCGGGGTCCGCGGAGTTGTCGGGGTCGTCGGGGTCGTCGGGGTCGTCGGTGGACTCCCCCATGAGGTCCCGCGCCATCAACGTCGCCCCGGCGACCGCGCCCGGCATCAGGAACACGGCGACGAACGGCACCAGGAAGAAGACCGCGAGCGGGGCGCCGAAGCCCCACGCCAGGGTCTTGCGGGCGCGCAGCAGGGCCAGGCGGTCGCGCAGCCGTACGCCACGGCGTGCGAGCGCGACCGCCGTCAGCTCCTCGACGAGGAAGAAGCCGGTGACGAGGAAGCCGATGACGGGGATCACGGTCTGGCCGACGACCGGCAGGAAGCCGAGGCCGAACAGGAGCACGCCCCACAGCACGGCCCGCACCACGATGCGCAGACTGTCGCGTACGGAGATGAGGATCTCGCGCCAGAGCGGCAGTCCCGACTCGGGGGCGAACCCGGCGACGGAGATGTCGACCTGCTCGGAGAGCGACTCGTAGAAGGGTTCACCGATCACCAGCGTCACCGCGGTGAACGTCACCACGGACAGGAGCAGTGCCAGGGCGAAGAGCAGTGCGGTCAAAAAGCCGCGGAACAGGCCGGTCCAGGGCCCTGACCAGTCGTCCGCGAACGGCGTCGCCCAGGACACCAGGTCCGTGCCCCACAGCACGAGCGCGACGAGCGCCCCCGCGTACAGGACCAGGGTGACCAGGCCCGGCAGGAGCCCCCACCCGAACCGCTTGCCGTGCTGGGCGACCCAGCGCTGTCCCTTCACCAGATAGCCGAAACCCCGGCCCAGTTCACGCATGCGGCACACACTATCCCTCTTGTTGTCGGCCGTTTCAGCCTGTAGACCTCCCGTACTGATCTATCGGGTCGGCGTCCGACCCATGTTCCGGAGGTACGTATGGGCATAACCCGGCCATCGAGAGCGGTGACGCTGACCGCGTCGGCCGCCGCGGGCACCCTGTTGTTCACCGTGCTCACCCCGGGCGGCGCGAGTGCCGACCCGGCGCCGCGCCCGGTGACCCGCGACCAGGCCCCGCTCGGCGACCCCGACCGGGCCGCCCGGGCGCCGGAGGGCGCCGCGGCCCGCGCGCTCGACGACGCGTCCGCGCCCGCGCCCGCCCGCAGCGGCGCCGAGCGCGGCTACCCGCGCGAGCGCCGCCTCGCCGCGGTCCCGAGGAACCCGGGCGACAAGTCCATCAAGCTGGGCCTGACCCCGTACCACGCCATCGCCCCGAAGCTGAACGGGATCCAGGGCATCGGCGACCGGGTGAGCGTGGAGATCGCGGGGCGCTCGGCCGGCGGCCACGACCTGTATCTGGTGACGGTGACCGCGCCCGAGTCGGCGCGCGAGGCCGCCCGGCAGCGGCGGATGCGCGAACGCATCGAGAACGAGCCCGCCGCCGCCGCCGCGGACAAGGCGCTGAAGTCCGCGTACAAGGCACCGGTGTTCATCAACAACAACATCCACGGCAACGAGTGGGAGGGCACCGACGCGGCCCTGAAGCTCATCGAGAAGCTCGCGAGGGCCAAGGACGCGAAGACGCGTGACCTGCTCGCCCACCACCGCCTGTACTTCAACGTCACCATGAACCCCGACGGCCGGATCGCGGGCACCCGCGAGAACGCCAACGGCTTCGACCTGAACCGGGACTTCGTCACCGGGACCCAGTCCGAGACGCGCGCGGTGCGGCGGATCGCCATCGACAAGCAGCCCACGATGATGATCGACCTGCACGGGTACGTGAACGGCACGCTCATCGAGCCGACGACACCGCCGCACGGTGAGAACTACGAGTACGACCTGTTCCTGAAGAACAGCTACGCCAACGCCCTCGGCATGGAGAAGGCCGTCAACGGCCTCGGCTACACCGAGGAGAAGGACGGCGTGCGGCCTGCCGTCATCCCCTTCCGCGACCAGGAGGAGGGCTGGGACGACTGGCCGCCCGTCTTCACCCCGCAGTACATGCCGTTCCACGGCGCGGTCGCGGCGCACACCATCGAGTTCCCGATGCAGGTGAACAACGAGGAGTACGACGCCCGGCCGGTCGCCGAGCTGCGCCGCCGCTCGGCCATCAACACGGACATCGCGGGCGCGGCCATGACGGCGACCCTGGACTACGCGCGCGACCACCGGCGGGCGCTGGTCGCCGACCAGATCGAGGTGTTCCGGCGCGGGGCGGCGGGGGCCGCTTCGGTGGAGATCTCCGAGGAGACGGTGCCGGGCGTGCCGGGCATCGGCCCGGAGGACGTCTACACGACCAGGTTTCCGCGTGCGTACGTGATCCCCGCCGCGGGCCGCGGACAGCGCTCCGGTACGGCCGCCGCCCGCCTCGTGGACCATCTCCTCGCCAACGACGTCCGGGTGCGGCGCGCAACGGAGGACTTCAGGATCGGCGGCGAGCGGTACGAGAAGGGCTCGTACGTCGTCGACATGCGCCAGCCCAAGCGGGGCATCGCGAACGTGATGCTCGCGGACGGCCGTGACATCAGCGACAAGGTGTCCGTGATGTACGACATCTCGGGCTGGAGCCTGGGGCGGCTGTGGGGTGCGACCGTGCGGTCCGCGCCGCAGGGGAACCCCGCCGCGGTGCCGTCGCGCGCGGTCCGGGCCGCGGCCGCGGCCGGACATGTGGCGCCGCGCGGTGACCTGCGGCTACGGCTCGACGACCCGCGTGAGGTCGCCGCGCTCAACTCCCTCGTACGGGACGGCGTCACGGTCCGGCGCCTGAAGGACGGCGGTGTCCTGGTGCCGGGGTCGGCGCGGCGGGCCGCCCGGGACGTGGCGAAGAAGTACGACGTGGAGTTCTCCGCGACCACGGCGCGCGGCGGGGAGAAGGTACGGCGCACGCGCGTCGCCGCGGCGGTGACGCCCGGGGAGCTGTTCGCGCTGCGGGAGATGAACTTCGACGTGGTGCCCGTGTCCACGGGCACCCTCAACGACGGGTTCGACTGGCGCCGGGCCGATGTGCTCTTCGTGTCGTCGGGCCTCGACCGCGCGGACCTCAAGCCCGCGGCACGCGAGCGGCTCGACGCGTTCCTCGCCAAGGGCGGCGGGCTCGTCGGGCGCGGCGCGGAGGGTGCCGCGCTGAACTCGGCCGCGAAGCTGCTCTCCGTCACGGCCGTGCGGGGCAACGGCGACGCCAACGGGGTGGTGCGGGTGCGCAACGCCGGGGGTGCCGTGGCCGGATCGGGGGCCGGGTACGGCTTCGTCTACGCGCCGATGTGGTTCACCGGGCTCGGGGACGGGGTCCGCGTCGAGCAGGCCTACGCCGGTGGGAAGCCGCTGGTGTCGGGGCACTGGCGGGCCGACTCGTCCGGGAACGGGGGGCCGGCCGACGCGGCCGGGGAGGCTTCCGTCGTGAGCGGGGTTTCCGCGGGCGGGGCCCGGGTGGTCCTCTTCGGCACCGAGCCGCTGTTCCGTGGGCACCCGAAGGGGGTGTTCGCCCAGGTGGGCCGGGCATTGTTCGCTGTGCGTTAGGCCCTGACGGGGGTCCCCGAGCCCACCCCTTCCCGTAACTGGGGCTCCGCCCCAGACCCCGCTCCTCAAACGCCGGAGGGGCTGAAACCTTGCCGCAGCGGCAAAGTCCCAGCCCGTCCGGCGATTGAGGACGAGGCGCGGAGCGCCGATGGGCGTCAGCCGACCTTCAGGTCCACCTTGATGTTGCCGCGGGTGGCGTTGGAGTAGGGGCAGACCTCGTGGGCCGCCTCCACGAGGGACTGCGCGGTCGCGGCGTCCACGTTCGGGATGGACGCGGTGATCTCGACCTCAAGGCCGAACCCACCGGCATCGGTGGAACCGATGCCGACCTTCGCGGTCACCGTGGACCCGGAGATGTCGGCCTTCTCGCGGCGGGCGACGACACCGAGCGCCCCCTGGAAGCAGGCGCTGTACCCGGCGGCGAAGAGCTGCTCGGGGTTGGTGCCCGCACCGCTGCCGCCCATCTCCTTCGGCGGGTTGACGACGACGTCGAGCTTGCCGTCGTCGCTGGCGACGCGGCCGTCACGGCCGTTCTCCGCGGTGGCCACGGCGGTGTACTTGACGTCGATCTTCTGAATGGTCATGACTGCCGATTCCTCCTGGGATGTGCCGCGCCGCGCGCCCGCCGACCCGGCAATGTGGAATTACTTTATCGGATTACGGAAGAGACCTTCGGGCCCCGGCCGACCGGGTGCCTCATGCGTCGAGGGCGACGATCATCTTTCCGGTGTTCTCGCCGCGCAGCATCCCGAGGAAGGCCTCGACGCCGTTCTCGACGCCGCGTGCGACGGTCTCGTCGTACTTGAGCTCCCCGGACCGCACCCACGCGCCGACCTCGCGCACGAACTGCGGCTGCAGGTCCTGGTGGTCCTGGACGAGCATGCCCTGAATCCGCAGCCGCTTGCCGATGACCAGGGCCATGTTGCGCGGCCCCGGCGTCGGCTCGGTGTCGTTGTAGCCCGCGATCATGCCGCAGATGGTGATGCGGCCGTGCGGGTTCAGGCGGCTGATGGCGGCCTCCAGGTGGTCACCGCCGACGTTGTCGAAGTAGACGTCGATGCCGTCGGGGGCGGCTTCCTTGAGCTGCTCGACCACCGGGCGCTCGTCGCGGTAGTTGAAGGCGGCATCGAAGCCGTACTCCTCGGTGAGGAGCCTGACCTTCTCGTCCGAACCCGCCGAGCCGATGACGCGCGAGGCGCCCTTGAGCCGGGCGATCTGGCCGACCTCGGAGCCGACGGCGCCGGCCGCGCCGGAGACGAAGACCGCGTCGCCCTCCTTGAAGGACGCGACGTCGAGCAGGCCCGCGTACGCCGTGAGGCCCGTCATGCCGAGCACACCGAGGTACGCCGACAGCGGGGCCGCGTCCGGGTCCACCTTCGTGGCGTGCTGCGCGGGCACCGAGGCGTACTCGCGCCAGCCCGCGAAGTGCAGGACGTGGTCGCCCGCCGCGAAGCCGTCCGCGTTCGAGGCCACGACGACGCCGACCGCGCCGCCCTCCATGGGCTTGTCGAGCTGGAATGGCGGGACGTACGACTTCACGTCATTCATGCGGCCGCGCATATAGGGGTCGACCGAGAAGTACAGGTTCCGGACGAGCACGCGGCCCTCGGCCGGGGCCTCCACGGGGGCCTCGCGGAGCGCGAAGTCCTCCGGGACCGGCCAGCCGTGCGGGCGGCGCACGAGGTGCCAGGCGCGGGCGGTGGCCGGGAGCTGCTCGGGGGTGACGGACATGGGGACGTCCTCCTCAGGCTTCGAGCCGTGATGCTTCATGCGGCTTGATGCTTCATGTACTGAAATAAGCATGCGCTTTGATATTTCATGTTGTCAAGTATTTGGGTATCCTGGCGGGCATGGTCACCCATAAGCCGGGCACTCCCGACTCCCAGGCCGCCGACTCCCAGGCCGCCGAGTCCCGGGCCGCCGCCTCCCGGACCGATCCGCTGACGCTCGAAGTCGTCGAGCTCATCGGCTCCGTCGTGGCGCGGTACTACGAGGAGTACGAGATCGCCGCGGGCAAGCACGCCCTGACCGGTGCACAGGCGCGCGTGCTCGGACTCCTTTCCCTGGAGCCGATGCCCATGCGTCGCATCGCGCAGAAGCTGAAGTGCGAGCCGTCGAACGTCACCGGCATCGTGGACCGCCTTGAGGCCCGCGGGCTCGTCGAGCGGCGGCCCGACCCGGCCGACCGCCGCGTGAAGCTGGCGGCGCCGACCGAGGAGGGCCTCGTCACCGCGCGCAGCCTGCGCGAGTCCCTCGACTTCGCCCGGGAGCCGCTGGCCGAGCTGTCGCGCGCGGAGCGCATATCGCTGCGCGGGCTTTTGCGGCGGATGCTCGGGCAGGACGCTCCCGCCGCCCCGTAGAGCCTGGCTGGTCTGCACAGTCGCTTCGATCGCATGTCACACATCGCATGTCACAAAACCTCGGACCGGGCACGTCTCCATGGGCGGATGAAGGAAGATCCCGAGACCAACGGTGGTGAGCGGTTGTGAAGAGCGAGATCACGGTGATCGGTGGAGGACTGGCCGGACTGGTCTCGGCCATCTCCGCGGCCGAGGCGGGCCCCCGGGTGACCTTGTACGAGGCGCACTCCACGCTCGGCGGACGCGGGCGGAGCACACCCGTCCCGTACGTCGCGCACGAGGGCGCGCACGTCTTCTACAGCGACGGCCCGTGGTGGACGTGGTTGGCCGAGCGCGGAATGGTCGCGGGGGTCGGTGTGCCCCGGGCCAGGGACGTGCGTTTCGGCTTCGTCCGCAACGAGCGGCTCAGGACGGCGCCACCGCTCGGGTTCGCCCGGATGGTGCTGCCCGGCCGGCCCCGTACGGCGCCCGTCGACCAGGACTTCCATGGCTGGGCGTCGGCCCGCTACGGGGAGAGCGCCGCGCGGGCGGCGGCGAACGCGATCACTGCGGTCACCTACGACGCCGACACCGGGCGGCTGTCAGCGGCATTCGTGTGGGAGCTGTTCCGCCGGGTGTTCGCGCCGACGGTTCCGAGCGTGCGCTGGGTCGTCGGCGGCTGGCAGCGGGTGCTGCACCGACTGGAGGCGCGCGCCCGCGAGTTGGGCGTACGGATCGAGTCGAACTCCCGCATCACCGATCTGGCCGACGTGCGGGGCGGGCCGGTGATCGTGGCGACCGAACTGGCCTCGGCCCGCGCGCTACTGGGCGACGACTCGCTGCGCTGGACGTCCGGTCACTGCGTGCTGCTGGATCTGGCGGTACGGCGCGACCGGCGCGACCGGTTCATCACGTTCGACCTGGACGCGGGCGGGTTCCACGAGTGCTACTCCATGCAGGACCCGACTATCGCACCGCGGGGAGAGTCGTTGTTCCAGTTGGACATGCCTGTTCGCCAGGGTGAGTCCACCGCCTCGGCTCGTGCACGGCTGGAGGCGCTCGCCGACCTGACGCTGCCGGGCCGGCGTGAACGAGTCACCTGGCAGCGTTCCGGTACGGCCAAGGGCCGCACCGGCGCGCTCGACCTTCCCGGCCAGACCTGGCGGGATCGTCCGGCCGTCGAACGAGGCGACGGGGTGTTCCTGGCCGGGGACATGGTGGCCGCGCCCGGAATGCGCGGGGAGATCGCCATCCTCAGCGCGCTCCAAGCCGCCGAGAGCGCCGTCACGGCCTGCACCGGAACCCCGAACCTCCTGCGGAAGCACTGACCACACCGGGTCCGAACAGTGCGGGTGGTCTGGCTTTTTGGGGGCGCGGGGAACTGCGCGCTCAGCGCGCGAGAGCCGCAGACGCGTCTGCGGCTTTTTTGTGGCTGGTCGCGCCCACGCGGCGGAGCCGCACATCGAAACAGTCCCGCGCCCCTGAGGGGCAGCTACGTGCACCACCACAGGAAGCGGTCGCACGGCTCGGACGGGGTCGGGTCCGGGTCGGGGTCGCTCGGGGGCTTTGTGGTGGAGGGGCGCGGGTCGGGGTCCGGGTCTTGTGGGGCGCTCGTGGGGCGGGCGGATGTGGGGGCGGGTGCGGGGCCGCCGGAAGTTCCGCTTCCGGCGGAGGCGGGTGCGGAGCCGCTGCCGCCCGGAGACCCGTCGCCGCCCGCGCTCCCGCCGTCGCCCTTCCCGCCCTCGGCCCCCTCGCCGTCCCTGCCGCTGCCCCCGTCCCTGCCCTTGTCCTTCTTGTCCTTGGCGCCCCCGGCGCCCTTGGCGCCCTCCCCCGCGTCGGAGTCCGACGGCGACGGCGAGCCCGAAGAGGACACCGGCTCCGCCGTCGTCCCGGCTCCCGCCGCACCCGCGGTGCTTCCGCTTCCGTCCGGGGATGCCTCGCGGTCCGGGCCGGATGCCGTACGGGGGTCCTGCGCGGCGGACTCGGTGCCGAGTTCGGCGAGGCTCAGGCCGCCCGCGGCGAGCACGACGCCCGTGGCGACGAGGAGCAGCGTGCGGCGCCTGCGGCGGTGCTGGGCCGCCTTGCGCGCCCGCTCCCTGCGGCGGCCACGCCCTCTGGCCCCGCCGCTCCTGCCGGAGGGCGCCCGCCCGTCGTCCGTCTCGTCGACGGCGTCAGGCTGTTCCTCCCGGGCGGCGACGGCCTCCGCGTACTGGCGACAGGCTTCGGCCGGGGTGCCGCACCCCGGGCAGGCGAGGGCGCCGTTGAGGTGCCTGTGGCACGCGTGGCAGTAGTCCATGAGGCATGGAGGCTAAGTGCCACGCCGGTACGGAGGATGCGGGAGCTGTGAAGGTTGTGTGCGGAAGAGAACCTCCCGTACGCCATGCGCGTCACGCCCGGCCCAGTTCGCCCCGCAGCCTGCGGGCCCGCAGTACCAGTTCCAGCTCGAAGCGGCGGTCCGGGTCGTCGACCTCGTCGCCCCACAGTTCCCTTATCTGCCGCAAGCGGTAGCGCACCGTCTGCGGGTGCACGCCGAGCCGGGCGGCCACCTCGGGGGCGCCGCCGCGCGTTTCCAGCCAGGCGAGCAGGGTCTGGGCAAGGCGGCGGCCGTGTGCGGGGCCGCAGTGGTCGAGGGGTGCCAGACAGCGGCGCGCAAGATCCTCGATGAGTTCCTCCGGCTGGAGCAGGACGAGGGCCTCGGTGTGCTCGGTGCAGTACAGGACCTCACCGGCGGGCAGCAGTCCGCGCTCCATCAGGCCGACCGCCGCCTCGGCCCAGCGCAGCGACTTCGCGGCGTCGGCGAGCGGCACGGGCGGGCCGATGGCGCCGGACCAGCCGGTCATGGCGCGGCGCAGCAGTTCGGGGCGGCCCGCGGCGTCCGGTTCCGGTACGACCATGCGGGGCTGCTCGGCCTCCATGTCGAGCAGGACGCCCTCGCCGACGGCGGGTGCGACGGCCTCGCGGGCGGGGCGCAGGAGCACGCCGACGGCGACGCGCTCGGGCAGTTGCCAGCCGACGCGGGCGGCGCGCTCGTCCAGGCCGTTCTCGGCGCCGAGCGCGGAGGCGGCCGAGCTGTCGGGGCGGCGCTCGGAGAGCAGCAGCTCCATGAGTTTGCGCTGGAGCCGCAGGCGCTCACCGGCCTGCCGGGCGGCGGCCTCGGCGTAGCCGCGTACCGACTGGTCGACCAGGCCGTCGAGGTACTCGAAGCCGGACTCGGCGAGCTCGTACATGGCCGGCGGCGGGATCTCGGTCTGCTGGCCGATCTCGGCGAGGCGGCGCCAGGCGAGCCGGACGCCGAGGCGGTAGATGGCCTGGAGCGAGTCGAGGCTGCGGCCGTTCAGGCCCTCGCCGCGGCCGAACTCCTGAAAGACCTCCGGGTGGTAGCGCGGTCTGCCCTCGCGGGTCGCGAGCTGCTGGACGAAGCCCTCCAGGGCGCGGCGGATGCCGACGAGCGCCATGGGCTCGCCGGAGTCGTCGAGGACGACGGGCAGGCCGGGGTATTCTGCGCGGATTTCGCGCAGAATGTCATGGGCGAGCGCGGGCACCTCCTCCAGGGCGAGCGCGGCGAATCTGCGCACCTGGAGCGGCGGCACGTCCCGCCAGGCGGAGCGCGCGGGAGCGGCGGCCCGGTCGGGGGCCCTGGCGGGGTCCCGGACCGGGTCGTGAGCGGCGTCGTGAGCGGGGTCCCGGACGGGATCCGGCTCCCCGGAGACGCCCGCAGGGACGCTTTCGAAGATCGAGGCCACGTCGCTCACTGCTCCTGCTGGTCCCGCTCGGGCGTCTCGTAGTGCACGAGTGGCCGGTTGGGCTGGTCGGGCGTGGCGTTGAGGAGCGCGACAATGCCGAGCGCGGCGCCCACGGCGAGAGCCGCGGCGGCCACGACGGTCAGTGTGGCGGCGAACAGACGGTGCATACGAGGGTCAGCCTCTCTGCTGGAGGTCGTCCCCACACCCTGCCCGCAGGTGCCCAGTGTCGACAACGCATTGACACTGCGTCAAGGGTCCGCCTAGCGTTCGCGACCCATACGGGTCAGTAACCCCGTGGTAACACCGCCGCAGCCTTTCGGACATTCCGGCGGCGACCGTGCCTCACCAGACTCCAACTCCTCAGTAATTCAGCACAGTTGACTCACGTCCCCTGTTCGTTCTCATGGCAGGAGCGCCGGATGCCGCGCCGCACAGCCTCGCCCTTGTCCTTGGTCCTGCTCGGCCTGGGTGCTTTTCTGCTCGTCCTGGCCCCACTCCTTGCCTGGTACGTGGAGCCGCGCGCCAAGCGCACCCCCATCGACATCGACCAGATCACCGTGTTCCGCGGCACGGGCAGCTACTTCGACACCGAGAAGATCAAAACCGTGCACGACCAGCGCCTGACCATCACGCGCCAGGTGCGCGGCGATGTCGCGGACAGCAGCAAGAAGCGCGCGGTCTGGGACGTCTCGACGTCCGTGGACCCGGACAAATCACTGCCCGCGGCCGATCCTCATGACTCTCTGCAGTGGACCCTCGAACGTTGGGTCACCGACCGGAAGACGAACAGACCGGTGCACTGCTGCGGCGAGGAGCCGTATTTCGAGGGCGAGGCGTACCTGAAGTTCCCCTTCGACGTCGAGAAGCGCACCTACCTGTGGTGGGACAACACGCTCGGCGCCACCGTGCCGCTGACCTACCGCGGCCCGAAGAAGATCCAGGGCTACGAGGGCTACCGGTTCACCGGCACCGTGAAGCCCACCAAGACCGGCACCCGGCAGGTGCCAGGACGCCTCGTCGGCCTGCGGCAGGGCCAGGTGCTCGCCGAGGAGTGGTACGCCAACCACGGCATCGAGCTGGTCGCCGACAAGCGCACCGGCCGGATCATCTACGCCGCGATCGGCCCCCGCAAGACGCTGCGGGCCCCCGGCGGCAAGAAGGACCGGACGGTGTTGCTCGACAGCGAGAAGATCGGGTTCACCAAGAAGACCCAGCGGGCACAGGTGGACCTCGCGGACGACGACAGCTCCCGCCTGAAGCTGGTGGGCACGACGCTGCCCCTGGTGTCCGTCTTCGCCGGCGGGGCACTCGCGCTGGTGGGCGGCATTCTCGTCGCCCGGGGGCGGGAAGCAAGGTCGAACGGGTCCCGCGGGGACGGTCCTGGGCCGGATCCGAAGGGTCCACATTCCGATACGTCCCCATCCGCCCTGCAACACAGCACGATGTGATGAGACGTCAGGTCTAAGAAGGGCCGAAATTGTCACCCCGGTGAGTAGCCGCACCGTTCGGTGACACGAAAACTATCCACACCATCAGCGCACAGTCCCCGCACAGTCCCCGCACCACCGGGCCCCACCCCGGACCCGTCCGACCTTCCCTGTTCGCCCCCACGGTTCCGCACCCCGAGACGAGTTGGAGCACCGATGCCCCAGCACGTGCCGTCGCCGCTGCGCCCGGCCGCACCGCGGCCCGCGCGGCCCCTTGCGGCGCTCCCCCCACAACCACGCCGGATCGCCTTCCTCGCCCGCCGTGACCTGGGAAACCCGGCCGCAGGCGGCTCCGAACTGCTCGTCGACCGACTGGCCGACGGCCTGACAGGACACGGCCACCAGGTCACCCTGCTGTGCGGCGGCCCGGCCGCGTACCGCGACTACCGGGTGGTGTCCGCGGGCGGCGACCTCGGTCACTACCTGCGCGCCCGCTCGGCGTTCACCCGCCAGATCGGTGACTGCGACCTGCTGGTCGAGGTCTGCAACGGTATGCCCTACCTCGCCCCGCTGTGGCACCGCGGCCCCACGCTGTGCCTGGTCAACCACGTCCACACCGAGCTGTGGTCGATGCGCTTCCAGGGCCCTCTCGCCCCGGCCGCACGCCTCGGCAGGCGCCTTGAGCACTGGGCGCTCACCGGCGCGCAGCGCGGCAACCTGCTGGTCGCCGTGTCGCAGTCGACCGCGACGGCGCTGCGGGACCTGGGCGTCGACCGCGATCGAATACGGGTCGTGCACAACGGCGTCGAGGAGCCCGGGCCGCTGCACGAGCGGTCGGACGAGCCTTTGTTCCTCGCCATGGGCAGGCTCGTCGAGTACAAGCGCGTCGATCTGCTGCTGCGGCTCTGGGAGCGGGTCCGCCCGGTCACCGGGGGCCGCCTCGTGATCGTCGGCGAAGGGCCCGAGCGGGCCCGCCTCGAACGGCTCGCGGGCCCCGGTGTGCAGTTCACCGGCCATGTCTCCGAGGCCGAGAAGCACCGCCTGCTGTGCGAGTCGTGGCTGCTCCTGCACCCCTCGGCCGTCGAGGGCTGGGGGCTCGTCGTCACCGAGGCCGCGGCCCGCGGGACGCCCGCGATCGGCTTCGACGTACCGGGCGTGCGCGACTCGATAGAGGACGGCGTGACCGGGCTGCTCGCGGGCGGCGAGAGCGCGTTCGCCGCCGCCTGGTGCACACTCGCGCTCAGCGCCGAGCGGCGCCGGTCCTTCGGCAAGGCCGCGGCGGAACGTGCCGCGTCCTTCCGCTGGACGAACACGGTGCGCCAGTTCCGCGCGGTGGCCGCGGAGGCCGTCGCCGCCCACGAGCCGTCGGTGAAGCCGCCGGTGAAGGCGACGAAGGGGTCTGCGTGAAGGACCCTTCGCTGCGCCGCTCCGTGACCCTGTTCCGGGCCTTCCTGCGGGAACAGCAGGAGCCCGAGCGGTGTTACGCGCTGCTCGCCCGCGACGCCGCCGACCAGGTCGAGCGGCACCTGCCCGTCAAGGACCGGGTGGTCGTCGACGTGGGCGGCGGCGGCGGATACTTCACCGAGGAGTTCCGCAGGCGCGGCGCGCAGGCCTATCTCTTCGAACCGGACCCGCGGGAGCTGGGCGCGAAGCCGCCGGAGGGCGCCGTGGTCGCCGACGGCTATCTGCTGCCCCTCGCGTCCGGCGTCGCCGACGTCACGTTCTCCTCGAACGTCCTTGAGCACGTCGACGACCCCCAGACCTTCCTCAGCGAAATGGTGCGCGTCACCCGCCCCGGCGGCCTGATCTATGTGGCGTTCACCAACTGGTACTCACCCTGGGGCGGCCACGAGTGGGCGCCCTGGCACTACTTCGGCGCCGAGCGGGCCCGCGCCCGCTACGAGCGCCGTACCGGAAGAACCGCCAAGCACACGCTCGGCGAGAACCTCTTCGTCCACCATGTCGGATCCACGCTCAGACAGGTGCGGGCCCGCGGCGACGTCCATGTCGTCACGGCCCGCTCCCGCTACTGGCCGTTCTGGGCCGAGACGGTGACGAAGGTGCCGGGTGTGCGCGAAGTCGCCACCTGGAACCTCCTCCTCATCCTCAGGCGGTGTCCATGACCAGCACGGTCCAGGCCCCTCCGCCGGCGGCACTCAAGCCGACGGCGGTCGTTCCCGAGCCCGAAGGAGGGCCGCGCTCACGGCGCTGGCTCTTCGGGTTCTGGGCCGTGGTCCTCGTATGCTTCCTCGCCGTCAAACCGGGGCGGATGACCTTCGACACCAAACTCGGTGTCGCCGTCGACCCCTGGCAGTTCCTCTCCGACCTCGGCCAGCTCTGGCACGACCGGGGCGGCTTCGGCGGCATCCAGGACCAGTACATCGGCTACGCCTTCCCGATGCTGCCGTTCTACGGCCTCGCGGACGCCGTGCGGCTTCCGGTGTGGCTGGCCGAGCGGCTGTGGATGTCACTGATCGTCGCGGTCGCCTTCTGGGGTGCGCTGCGGCTCGCGGAGCGACTGCGGATCGGCAGCCACAGCTCGCGGCTGCTCGGCGCGGTGGTGTACGCGCTGTGGCCGACGTTCACCGTGGTGGTCGGCTCCACGTCCGCCGCGGCACTGCCCGGCGCGTTCCTGCCGTGGGTGCTGCTTCCGCTCACCAACGACCGCGTGACCGCGCGGATCGCGGCGTTCCGCTCGGCGCTCTTCATCCCGTTCATGGGCGGTGTGAACGCGGCGTCCACGCTGGCGTCGCTGCTTCCGGTGGCCCTGTACCTGCTGTCGCGGCCGAACGGGCCGCGCAAGCGCAAGCTGATCACCTGGTGGGTGCCCGGCGTCGTCCTCGCCACCGCCTGGTGGGTGGTGCCGCTGCTCCTGCTCGGCTTCTACGGCGAGAACTTCCTGCCGTACGTGGAGAACGCGGCCACCACCACGGGCACCATGTCGGCCACCGAGACGCTGCGCGGCGCCGGCAACTGGGTGGCGTACCTGCACTTCGGCGAGGCCTGGCTGCCCGCGGGGTGGACCGTGGTGACGGCGGTGGTCACCATCGTCTGCTCGGCCCTCGCGGCGGCCCTCGGCCTCGCCGGGCTCGCCCGCCGTGACCTGCCGGAGCGGCGCTGGCTCGTGCTCACGGTGCTCTGTGTCGTGCTGCTGACCCTCGCCGGGTACGGCGGCGCGTTCGGCGGCCCGTTCCACGGCACGGTGCAGGACTGGCTGGACGGCGGACTCGTACCGTTCCGCAACATCTACAAGTTCCAGACCGGCCTCGCGCTCGCCCTCGCGCTCGGTCTCGCGCACCTGGCGGGCGTCGCGGCGCGGGCGCGCGGGGCCAGGCCGGTGCGGGGGCGGCGGTACGCGCCCCTGATCGCGGCCGTGCTGGTGCTTCCCGGGCTCGCCTGGCCGTATCTGAACGGCTCGATCCTGCAACCCGGTTCGTTCAAGAAGCTGCCGAACCACTGGGAGGCGACGGCCGACTGGCTGGACAAGTACTCCCCCGACTCGCGCGCCCTCGTCGTGCCCGCGACCGCGCACGGCATCTACACCTGGGGCTCCCCCATCGACCAGCCCCTCGACGTGCTCGCGGAATCCCGCTGGGCGCAGCGCGACTATGTGCCGTTCGGCACCAAGGGCAACCGGCGCGCCATGGACGCCGTCGAGCAGGCCCTGATGACCGGAGGACAGGTCCCGGGACTTCAGGACTATCTGACCCGGGCAGGCCTGTACTACGTCGTCGTCCGCAACGACCTCGACCCCGACCAGGTCGGCTACGTCCCCACCGCGACCGTCAAGCGCACCCTGGAGCAGTCCGGGTTCCGGCGGGTCACCGGGTTCGGCCCGACCGAGACCGGCGGCAGGATCGCCGACGACACCCCGGTACAGGTCGAGGGCCTGTACCCGCGCCAGCGCGCGGTGGAGATCTACGCGCCCGGCAAGGGTGCCCAACGCCCCGGCCAGGCCGCCCTGAAGCCGGTGTCCAACACGGCCGTGGTCAGCGGCGGGCCCGAGGCACTGCTCCCGCTGTCCGCCGACCCCGAGATGCGGGACCGGCCCGCCGTGCTCACCGGCGACAACCACCCGGGGCTCGGCTCGCCGCCGGGGCTACAGGCGGTCGGTGACGGCCTGCGGCGCTCCGACACCCGCTTCGGCCTGGTCAACACCAACACGTCGTACCCGTACACCAAGGACGAGAAGAACGCGCCCGACGCGGCCCAGGACCCCGGCGCGAAGCCGCGCCAGATCCTGCCGACCAAGGGCGTCAAGCACCAGACGACGGCCGAGCTGCGCGGCGCCCGGTCGGTGACGGCGTCCAGCTACGGCAACTGGCTGTTCCACCTGCCGCAGTACGACCCGGTGAACGCCTTCGACGGCAACCCCGGCACCGCCTGGGCGGAGGGCGGCACGGGCAGCCCGGACGACGAGTGGATCAAGGCGGAGTTCGGTAGGAAGACCGCGATCCCGTCGTCGTTCAAGGTGACGCCGCTGCCCCAGAGCGGGGTGCGGGCCGCGCCGACGAAGGTGCGCGTGGAGACCGAACAGGGCAGTGCCGTCACCTATCTGCGCGCCGACGGCTCCACGCAGCGCGTCAAGGCCAAGGCGGGCGACTCGGACTGGCTGAAGCTGACCATCCTGGACTCCGAGGCCGCGAACGAGGGCCTGACCGGCGCCGGGTTCGCGGAGATCAGCATCCCCAAGGTGCAGGTCACCAAGTTGCTGCGGATGCCCGCCGACGTCGCGGGCACCGACGGCGCGGACGCCGACGCCACGACGTACTCCATGCACCGCTCCGCCGACCGGAGCGGTCTCTCCCCGGTGACCGCCGAGGCAGGCCTGCACCGCCGCTTCACCACGACGGCCGACGGCAGTCACAAGGTGAAGGCGAGCGCGGTCGCGGTGCCCGGTGGCGCCCTGGACGAACTGCTCTACAAGGTGGCGCCCGAGCAGCGCCGGCAGATCATCGCGAGCGCCGACTCCACGTCCGACCTGGGCGGGCTCTCGGCACGCAACCTCACCGACGGCGACCTGACGACCGCGTGGATCGCCGGTGACCGGCCGGTCGTCCATCTGCGGTGGCCCGGCAAGGTGCCCGTCGGCGAGATCGTGCTGCCGCCCGCGGGCGGCCTGTCGACACGGCCCACGAAGATCGAGATCAGCTCGCCGGACGGCGCCGCGACGGCCGGGGTCGACGAGAACGGCGTCGCCCGCTTCGAGCCGATCAACACCGACCGCATCGACGTCACGATCACGAAGACGGCGCCGCTCACCCTGCACAACCCGATCGCGGACGAGAAGCTGCAACTGCCCGTGGGCCTCACCGAGGCCTACATACCGGCGCTCGACCAGTTCCGCACCGAGCAGCCGAAGCCGAGCCGCACCTTCGCACTCGACTGCGGCGAGGGCCCCGCGGTGTCCGTCGACGGCAAGCTGTACGCGACGAGCGCCAAGGGCACCGTGCGTGACCTGGTGGAGCGGCGGCCCGTCGAGCTCACCCTGTGCGACGACAACGAGCGGCTGACGTCCCTGGACCTCAGTGCCGGGCAGCACCGCGTGGAGGCGGGTGACGGCGGCGCGCTCGCCGTCACCGACATCAGCCTCACCCACGGCACCCCGGGCAGCGTCGACACCGCGACCCGCGAGATGAAGACCAAGGACTGGCTGGGCGACCGGCGCGAGCTGACGGTCGGGGCGGGCGCCGCCTCGTACCTGACGACGTACGAGAACGTCAACGACGGCTGGAAGGCCACCCTGAACGGCAAGGAGCTGCGCTCGGTCCGCCTCGACGGCTGGCAGCAGGGCTGGCTGGTCCCGGCCGGCGGCGGCGGCACCGTCAAGCTGACCTACGAGCCGTCCACGGCGTACGAGGCCGGGCTCATCGGCGGCGGTGTGGGCGTCCTCGCCCTGGTGGGCCTGGTGTTCGTGCGCCGCCGCCACCCGAACCCGGACGGCCCCGACCTGGCTCCGCCCGCGCCGGGACTCGTGCTCGGCACGGTGGCGCTGACCCTGGTCGGCGTGGTCGTCGCGGGCTGGTTCGCGCTCCTCGTGCCCGCGCTCGCCCTCCTCGCCCGGAAGCGGCACGCACTCCTCGTGCCGGTCGCGTTCCTGGCGATGGCCGCGGCGGGTGTCGCCGCCGCGACGGGCGCGGGCGAGGCGACGACCGCGGACGAGGGCGCCTTCGGGCACACGGCCCAGGTCCTCGCGTTCATCGCGCTGTTCGCGGCCCTTGTGAGCGGCCGGGAGCCGGTCGCCGCGACCGCGACGGCCGGCAGCGCGGGTCCGGGTGCTCCCGGAGCGCACGGCGTCCCGCCCGTGCCGCCGCCACTGCCGCACCGCACGCGCGAGGACGAAGGTGACGACGGACCGGGCGCCGCGCCCGGTGCCGGTGCGCGGGAGACGTCCCTGAACGTCCCCCCGTACGCCGCGAGTCCCACCCTCTCCGCCCGCGGCCCCGACCCCCTGCGCAAGGACACGCCCGGGCAGGCCGCCGGCCCGCACCCGGCTGACGGCCCGCACCCGGCTGACGGCACGGACGCGGGCCGGGCCGACGGCCCCGCGTCGGAGACCCCCGACGAGGGCACTCGCCGGATACGGGGCAGCCGTCCGGCACAGGAACCCCGCCCGGGAGAGGACAGCGCGCCATGACCGCCCTGGAGAACCCGGCACGGCGTGCGGAGGGCCCCGGCCGCCCGCCGCGCCGGGTGCCGTTCCCCGTCGTCGACGAGGTGTCCCGGCACTGCCTGCAGGAGCAGGAGCCGGAGACCGTCCACATCGAGGTGCACCTGCCGGGCACCCCCGACCCCGGGCGCCTGCGGGCGGCCTTCGGCGAGGCCCTGCGGCGCCATCCGCGGATCCTCGTGCGGGAGGCGCGCGGTTCCTGGTACCGGCGCCGCTACGAGTGGGAGCTCACCGACGGGCCCGACGTGGAGGTGGTCGGCTTCCCCGCGCCCGAGCGGGACGCCCTGAAGCGCGCCAGGGAGCGGGCCCTGCGCGACGCGCCGCCGCTCACCGCGTCCCCGCCGATCCGCCTGGAGGTCGTCGCCGACCCGACGGCCGACGGCGACTCCTGCGTGCTGTTCCTGACCATCAACCACACCGCCCTCGACGGCCCCGCCTGTCTGCGGGTCCTCGCCACCGCCGCCGAGCTGTACGGCGGCCGCGACAACGCGCCCGCGGCGCCGCCGACCCGCGCCCCGGTGGCCGCGGACACCACCGGCGCGCCCGAACCGCGGGCGGCCGGTGCGGGGTCGCCGTGGGCGGCGCCCGCGCGGGTGGCCCACGGCACTCCCGAACGATCCGCGGGCAACGGCATGCTGGTCGCCGAGCTGCCGGTGCCCCGCCGCCCCAAGGGAGCCCCGTACACCGTCAACGACCAGCTCATGGTCGCGACCGCCCTGATGATCGCGCACTGGAACCGGGAACACGGCGCGAAGCCGAAGCCGCTGCGCATCACCATGCCCGTCGACGACCGCCCGCGGGACATGACGATGCCCATGGGGAACGGCACCCGCCTCGTCGAAGTGCCGTTCGCCGCGGACGAGTTGCTGCCGATGGGGGCGGGCGGCGGCCGGGGCGGGGCCCGGGGCCCGCGGGTCCTTGGGCCCGAGGACCTGCGGCCCGCTGAGATCCGGGAGCTCCTGCGCCGCACCTCCGACCGCACCCGCGCCCTCAAGGCGCTCTCACGGCCGCAGCTCGGCCACGGCGCCGCGCTGCTCACGGCGCCCGTCGTCCCGGTGGCGCTGCGGGCGGCCCTCACCCGCGGGCTGCGCAGGGCCGCCGCGCCCTGGACCTCGACGACGCTGCTCAGCAACATCGGCCGGGTGCCCTACGCCCTCGACTTCGGGGACGCCGGGGCCGCGACCGCGGTGTGGTTCTCCGCGCCCGCCCGCATGCCGCGCGGCCTGACCGTGACGACCGCGTCCACCGCGGGCCGCCTGCACCTGGCCCTGCGCTGGTCGAGGACGCTGCTCAGCCACGGTGACGGCGCCCGCCTGCGCGACCTCTTCGAGCGCTATCTGCACGCCACGCAGGACCTCCAGCCGACCACGGGGGGCGGCGGCTCATGACGGCTGTCACCGGAAGCAGCGGAAGCATCGGCACCACCGGCGCTACCGGAAGCACCGGGGCTACCGGCACCACCGGAAGCACCGGAAGCACCGGAAGCACCGGAAGCACCGGAAGCACCGGAAGCATTGACACCGCGCCCCGCACCCGGGAGGAGCCCGCGCGCCCGCGCCACCTGCGGGACTTCTACGAGAACCCGGACGTGCCCGTCGCGTCCGGTGCCGCCCGCAGCCTGCGCCAGGCCCGGATGCTCGCCGACGCGCTCGGCCCGGCGACGCGCGGCGCCCGCGTCGTCCTCGACATCGGCTGCGGCGACGGCAGCGCGGCCCGCGTCGCCGCGCCGCTGCTCGCCGGGCACCGTGTCGTCGGCGTCGACTGGTCCCAGGACGCGCTGCGCCGCGCGGGCGGGCATCTGCCGTACGTCGTACGCGGCGAACTCGGCGACGGCGGGCTGCCGTTCGCCGACGGCGCGGCGGACGCGGTCCTGTTCAGCGAGGTCATCGAACACCTCGTGGACCCCGACAGCGCGCTCGACGAACTGCGCCGGGTCCTGCGGCCCGGCGGGCATCTGATGCTGTCCACGCCCAACCTGGCGGCCTGGTACAACCGGGGGCTGCTGCTCGCGGGCGTGCAGCCGGTGTTCTCCGAGGTCAGTCTGCGCGGCATCCACGGCCGCCCCGGCCGTGAGGTCGTCGGGCATCTGCGGCTCTACACCGCCCGGGCGCTGCGGGAGTTCGTGGCCGCGTCCGGCTTCGACGTCGTCAAGCTCGCGGGCGCCCCCTTCCACGGCGTGCCACGGCCGCTGCGCGCCCTGGACAGGATCGCGTGCGCCGTGCCGGGCGCCGCGTCCATCCTGCTGCTGCACGCCCGAAAGGCGTAGCCATGTGGTGGGGGGTGGCCGCGGCGCTGCTCGCGAACCTGCTCTACAGCACCGGATTCGTCCTGGAGAAGCGGGCCCTCACCGCGATGCCGTCGGTCAGCGTCCGGCAACCGGCCCGGCTGCTGCGCCAGGTGATCTCAAGCCCGCTGTGGATCGGCGGTTCCCTCGCCCTCGCGGCGGGCTTCGGCGCGCAGCTCGTCGTCTACCGGACCCTGCCGATCGCGGCGGCCCAGGGCATCTTCGTCTCCGGTCTGGTGCTGCTCCTGCTCCTGTCCGCGGTGCTGCTCGGCGAGCGGACGTCGGGGCGTGAGCGGTACGCGGTCGGCGCGATCCTTCTCGCGCTCCTGATGGTCGTGCTCTCCCTGAAGGAGGGCACGGACACCGTGGGCGAGGACGCGCCCGCGCCCCTCGTCCTCACCGTGTGCCTGCCGTCCCTCGCGCTCGGCCTGTGGCTGTACGCGTCCGCCGAGCGCCGTACGCGCAGCAGGCACCGGCAGCCCACGACCGGCGTGGAGTACGGCGTCGCCGTGGGCCTGCTGTACGGGGTGAGCTCCCTGGCGATCAAAGGGGTGTCCAGCCACCTCACCTCCGACGGGATCGGCGGCGCCCTCGTCGACCTGCTGCGCTCCCCCTACCCCTACCTTCTGCTGTGCACCGGTGTGTTCGGCCTGATCATGTCGCAGGCGGCGCTCCAGCGGTGCCGCGCGTCCCTGATCGTGCCGGTGTGCACGACGGTGACGTCGCTGTTCACCGCGGTCCTCGGGACGCTCGCGTTCGGTGAGGCGCTGCCCGACGACCCGGTGCGGCTCGCGCTGCGGGTCTCGGGGACGGCGCTCGCGGTGGCGGTGCTCCTGGTGATGCCCAAGCACGACCCGCCGCCGCCCGCCCCGGCCACCGAACCCGGCCCCGCCCCCAAGGAGTTGCTCCCCTGATGAATCCCGACGACCCCCTTCTGAAGATCCTCGCCTGCCCACTGGACAAGGGCCCCCTTGTCCTGCTCGAACCCGAGGAGCAGGTACTCGACAACGTGGGCGAGGCCCGCGACGTGACCCCGGCGGCGGGCCCGGGCCCCGGCCCCGCTTCCGCGGCCGCCACGCCCGAGCAGGCCCTCTACAACCCGCGGCTGCGCCGCCGCTACCCGATCGTGGACGGCATACCGCAGCTCCTGCCCTCCTCCGGTGAACAGGTCCCGGAGGACGAGCACGAGCGCCTCCTGAAGCGGATCTCGTCGTGACGGGCGGTGCGCGCGGGAGCGGCCCGGGCGGGAGCGGCCGTGGCGGGAGCGGCCGTGGCGGGAACGCTCCGCGCAAGACCCTCGCCGCCCGTATCGCGCCCCGGCTGCCCACCCGTGCCGTGGCCGCCGCGGCCAGCTTCGTCTACCCGCGCTTCGAACCCGAACTGGCCCGCCTGGACGACCTCTGCCCGCCGGGCTGCGGCACCGCGGTGGACGTCGGCGGCTGGTACGGGCCCTGGTCGCGCCGCCTCGCGGGGAAGGCGCGCCGGGTCGTGACGGTCGAGCCCGTCCCGCATCTGGCGGCCCTGCTCGCCGCGGCCACACCCGCCAACGTCCGGGTGATCCGGGCCGCGGCGGGCGACCGCGAAGGAACGGCCCGGCTCTGGCTGCCGCACGGCGACCGGGGCGACCGGGGGGTGTCCTCGCTGGTGCGCAGGGACGACGTGCACGCGACGGCCCTGGACGTGCCGTGCCTGACCCTGGACGGACTCGGCCTGCGCGACGTGCACTTCATCAAGATCGACGTGGACGGCAACGAGCTGCCCGTCCTGCACGGCGCCCGCACCCTACTCGACCGGGACCGGCCCGCGCTCTTCGTCGAGCTGGAGGCCCGCATCCAGCCCGTGGCGCCGGTCGTCGACCACCTCGCCGACAGGCACGGCTACCGCGGCTGGGTGCTGCCCTCGCACACCTGGGTGCCCCTGGACGCCTTCGACCTGGAGGCCCACCAGCGCGCCACTTCGTACGTGGTCACGCAGGGCCTGCTGCGCCGCGTCCTCATCCCGCGGCCACGGTACGTGAACTCCGTGCTCTTCCTGCCGGACGGGCGGCGCCCGGGGGACCGCGCGGTGCGGGACCATGGAGCGCATGCCCGCTAGCTCCGCCGCCGGTCCCGGATCAGGACCGCCCGCGCCCTTCACGCCGCTCGACTTCCAACTGGTCCTGCTGCGCCGCATGGCCGACCACAACCCGGGCCTCGTCGAGGACGCCAGGCACCAGCTCGGGGTGTCCGTGGCGGACATGCGCGAGGCCAACCGCCGCTGGCAGGCGATGCTGCGCGCCCGCGGCGGCCGCGCCGCCGTCTCCCGCTACCGCTCCGTCCTCGGCCCGCCCGAGTCGACGGCGACCCGGCGCGTCGGCGACCTGGAGTGCGAGGCGCTCCTGTGGCCGGTGCCGCTCTGGCCCGACCTGCGCTTCGAGGTGCTCCTCGGACCGAAGGCCGCGGTGTGGAACGAGTGGCTGATCCGCGCCCCCGGCACCCCGGGCCCGCCCCTGCGCACCACGGCCGACCTCACCCCCTGGTCCTGCACGGTCGACGAGGCCGCCCGCGCCTTCGCCCCCGCCCGCCCCCTGGAGGGCACGGCACCGACCCGCTGGCGCCTGACTTTCACCGCGCCGGACGCGGAGACGGGGGCGGGGCGGCGCTGCGTAGCGGAGTTCACTTGGGGGTTGTTGCAGCGGGTGTCGTGGGGGGAAGGTCACCTTTAGCGACGTAACGCTCCCATCGGGTCGCCGTGCAGGCACTGAGTACATACGAGGAGTACGACACGTGGAACCCGAGCCCCTCCTTCCCGCCCTGACGGCCCCGACGGACGCACCCGCCCTGCGCTTCGGTGATCGTGCCCTCACGTACGCCGAACTGGCCGACGCCGCGGGCGCACTGGCCGCCCGTCTCCGCGCGGCCGGGGCGGCCCGCGTGGCGGTCTGGGCGACGCCCACCCTCGAAACGGCGGTGGGCGTGGTGGCGGCCCTCCTCGCCGGGGTGCCCGCGGTGCCGCTCAACCCGAAGTCGGGGGATGCGGAACTGGACCACATCGTGCGGGACTGCCAGCCGTCGGCGGTACTCGTGGCCGAGGGGGCCGTGTTGCCGCGGCGCCTCGCGGGGCTGCCACGGGTGGATGTGCGCCTGGACGTGGAGGCACCGCGAGCGGCAGTGCGCCTGGACACGGAGGCACCGCGAGCGGCTGCGCGCCTGGACGTGGAGGCGCCGCGCCCTGCCTCGCCCGGGCCCGCCGGGGCGGAGACCCCCGCCCTGATCGTCTACACCTCCGGTACGACGGGACCGCCCAAGGGCGTGGTCCTGCCCCGACGTGCCCTCGCCGCCACCCTGGACGCGCTGGCGGACGCGTGGGGGTGGACCGGTAACGACGTACTCGTCCACGGCCTGCCCCTCTTCCACGTCCACGGACTGATCCTCGGCGTCATCGGCCCGCTGCGCCGCGGCGGCTCACTGCGCCACCTGGGCCGCTTCGACACCGAGGGCGTGGCCCGTGAACTGGGCGGCGGGGCCACGATGCTGTTCGGCGTCCCGACGATGTACCACCGCCTCGCCGAAGCGCTGCCCGCCGGACCGGAGTTGGCGAAGGCCCTGGCAGGGGCGCGCCTCCTGGTCTCCGGCTCGGCGGCGCTGCCCGTCCACGACCACGAGCGGATCGCGTCCGCGACGGGCCGCCGTGTCGTGGAGCGGTACGGCATGACGGAGACGCTGATGAACACCAGCGTCCGCGCGGACGGCGAACCGCGGGCGGGCACGGTGGGAGTCCCGCTCCCCGGCGTCGAACTCCGCCTCGTCGACGAGGCGGACACCGAACTCCCCGGCGACGACCCGGAGGCGGTGGGCGAGATCCAGGTCCGCGGCCCGAACCTGTTCACCGAGTACCTCAACCGCCCCGAAGCGACCGCCGCCGCGTTCGCCCCCGGCGGCTGGTTCCGCACCGGCGACATGGCTGTACGGGGCACCGACGGCTATGTACGCATCGTGGGCCGCAAGGCGACGGACCTCATCAAGAGCGGGGGCTACAAGATCGGCGCCGGCGAGATCGAGAACGCGCTCCTCGAACTCGGCGGCGTCCGCGAGGCCGCCGTCACCGGCGAACCCGACCCCGACCTCGGCGAACGCGTCGTCGCCTGGATCGCGCCCGCCGACCCGAATGACCCGCCGTCCCTCGACGACCTCGCCGCCCACGTCACGGCCCGCCTCGCCCCGCACAAGCGCCCGCGGGTCGTCCACTATGTGGCGGCGCTGCCGCGGAACGACATGGGTAAGGTCCTGAAGCGCTCACTGACCGCGGGCTGAGCCCCGTCCGGAACGCCTCGTCCGGAACGCCCTGTCAGCGCGTGGTGAACCACGCCGCGAGTACCGATCCCGCGCACGTTCCCACGGCCGCGAGGAACCGTAGGGGAATGCGCTGCAGGGTCATGCGAAATCCGCCGATGCGGATGTCCAGTGCGGGGATGCTGTGGTCGACTTCCATGGCTGACCCTCTCCCTGGTACCGGCCGGACTCGATGCACGGATCAGCGCGCTGCTTGACTTCAGGTTAGAGGACTTCCACAAAAATCCTTGCCACAGACACGGGAATTCTGCCGCATCAAACCCGAATTGGTGCAGGGCTGTTGTCGGGCCGCCGCACCCCCACCCCCCGCACGATCTCCTGCCGCACCGACCCGCCCCGGTCGTCCCGCACCGCCGCCCGGAAGGAAATCGCCTCCGCCCCGCGCGGAACCTTCAACTCGACACGCCAGAAAGCCGACTTGGCGGTGCGGGCGAGGGGGGCGTGCCGCCAGGTCCTGCCGTCGTCGTAGGAGACCTCCAGGGCGGCGGACCCGATGCGGCCGGTGTCGGGGGCGCCGCGCACGTACTCGGCGAAGACGCGGACCGGCAGGGTCCGTCCGCCGCGTACGTCGCCGTGCGGGTCCGTGGGGACGTCGAAGCCGAGGTTGAGCATCGGCAGGAACGTCTTGCGGTCGGCGGGGGTGCGGGCGGAGCGGACGGTCCACTCGGAGTGCGCCCTGGTGGCGAGGCGCCAGCGGGCGGGGTCGAGGGTGGTGTCGGTCTCGACCTTGTACGTGCGCTCCTGGGGGGCGGCGTCCCACACGTGCACGCCGGAACCCGTCCTGCGGTCGAGGAGCTGCCCGTCGGCGTGGACGGCGGTGGTCTGGGTCATGGAGTCGTCGTTCCAGACGTCGCCGAAGCCGGTGTGGTCGGGGCCGGAGTCGCCCCAGCCGGGCACGTTGAAGGCGAGGTCGTTGCCGCTGCGCCGCTGGCCCCAGCTCAGCCCGGTGCCGAGCCAGGGGTGCCACACGGGCCGGAACCAGTCGAGCGTGACGCGCTCGCCCGGGCGGTGGGCGACCAGGCCGCTGCGCTGTTCCAGGGCGTCGGGACCGTAGCGCAGCGACTCGTGCCAGCGGCGGCCCTCGCCCGCGGCCACGTAGTCCGTCCGCCGCGCCGGGTAGGAGACCTTCTCCGGGAAGCCGAGGCCGACGGTGAAGGTGTCGGTGAGGGAGTAACGGAACTCGCCGCCGGGCGCGGGTTCGGTCCGGCTCGTCGGGGCGTGGAAGGACGTGTCCACCACGGCCAGTTCGCGTGCGGGCGGTGCGTACGTCAGGTCGCGGGGCGGGACGGCGCCCGTGTGGCCGTCCTCCAGGTCGTACACGTAAGGGGTGTACGTCGTGCCCGTGGACGACACCGAGCGGCCCGCGTGCGCCGCCGCCCGCAGCTTCGCGCCGTCCGCCGCGTTCACGGTGGCGATCTGCAACGGCCGGTCCTCGTTGGCGTCCGTGCCGAACCAGGCGTTGAGGCGGCCCGGTACGCCGTCGGTGACGTAGAGGGCCTTGGCGCCCGCTTCCTGCGCGGTCCGCGCGAGTTGGGCGGGGGTGGGCCGGTCCGCCGCGCCCGTGCGGCGGACGACGGCCGCCTTTCCGCGGACGTTCCTGCCCTCGTACGCGGCCGGGGTGCCGTCTCCCGCGTCGATGAGCCGCAAGTGGCTGCGGCCCTCGATGAGGGTGCCTCCCGGCTGCGCGAGCGCCGCGCCCGCGGTCAGGCCCTCGACGTCGACGAGGGGTTTGCCGAGGCGCCACACCGTGCGGTACTCGAAGCGGCCATCCCGCACCTTGTCGGTCGGTGCCGCGAACACGCTGTCGTACTTCACCGGCACCTGCACGGCACCTTGGTAGGCCGAGCCGTTCGCGGTGCGGTCGAACTCCATGAGGAGCTGACGGGTCTCGCTGCGGCGCGGGACCTCGGCCTTGATCTCGCGCAACTCGCGTGCGTCGAGCGTCACTTCGCGGTCGCGGTCCAGGCGAACCTCCGGCGCGGCCAGGAAGCCGAGGCCGAGGGAGTCCTTGCCGTGCGCACCACGTACGTCCAAGAAGGTGGACAGGGCGTACGTGGCGGGCGCGAGGCGGAGTTCCAGTTCGCCCGACGGGCCGACCGTGGCGGGATGGGCGTCCGCGCCCCGCGTCAGGGCCTTGACGACCAGGTCCGCGGGGGTGGCCGCGCCGTCGCGGTCCTTGACCCTGACGGTGAGCGTGTACCGCTCCTCCTCCTTGACCAGGCCGAACGCGGTGCGCACCCACGGAGGCCGCGTCCGGCGTGCCCCCGCGCCAGCCCTGCCCGGCACGCTCGGCACTCCCCTCCCTCCCGGCCCCCGTGAGGGAGCGCCAGAACGCCGTGCCCGCGGCCGCCTCGATCGCAAGGCCGCGCACGCTCGGCAGCGAACGCACCTTCTCCGCGCCGCGCCCCGCGGCGCCCTGCCGCAGCAGCTCCGACACGTCGAACAATCGCTTGTCGAGGACGCCCGCCCGCAGATAGGGGCGCGCCTCGTCCGGTACGACGGTGATCCGCCCGCCGGTGACCTCGGTGCGCACGGCGCCGTTCGCGCCGCGCGGCCGGTCCACCGTGACGGTCTGCCTGCCCCCGCCGAGCGGGGTGACGGTGACTGTGTCGCCGGTGAAGAGGGTGACGGTCCTCGGGCCCTTCGGCTGCTCGGTGGTGACGGAACCGGTGGGCGCCGACACCGACGCGGGATTCGACGCGGGCGCCGACGCGCTCGCGGTCGCGGTGAGTCCGGCGGAAAGCAGGCTCAGGGCGAGTCCGGCCCGCAGGACCCCGCGTCGGGCTCCACGGCGTCCTCGGGGGTCGGTCGGAGGTCCCGGCATCGGCGCTGCCTCTCTTCGTGGGCTCCGGGCGGGGGGGCGGTACCCGGGTGCTGCGAAGAAGTGTCAGGCGCGTGGTGCGGCAGGGGAGTTGCCGGGGCCTGGCGGGAAGCTGCCAGGGCGGCTTCCCGCCAGGTGGGCGGGTCGGGACAGCGGGGCCGGGGGCCGGGGCCTGCGGATCGCGGTCGCCGCCGTCACGCCTGGGGGTCGCGGGCGTCGTACCGCAGGAACGCCCGCCACCGCGTCACGAGCAGCCCCACCGCCACCACGCACACGACGCCGCCCCCGACGATCGCCACCCGGGGCGACACCGCCTGGCCCACGGTCCCGGCAAGGAAGTCGCCGAGCCGGGGGCCGCCCGCGACGACCACGATGAACACGCCCTGCAACCGCCCCCGCATCGCGTCGGGCGTGGCGGCCTGGAGCATGGTGTTGCGGAAGACCATCGAGATCATGTCGGAGCAGCCCGCGAGGGCGAGGAAGAAGACGCCGAGCCACAGGTTGCGGGTGAGGCCGAACACCGCGATCGCCGTGCCCCAGGCGGCCACCGAGAGCACGATCGCGAGTCCGTGCCGCCGGATCCTGCCCTGCCAGCCGGAGAACACCCCGCCGAGCAGCGCGCCCACGGCGGGCGCCGCCGCGAGCAGCCCCGCGGTCTTCGCGTCGCCGCCGTACCAGACCACGGCGACCGCGGGGAACAGCGCACGCGGGTGCGCGAACACCATCGCGCACAGGTCGGTGAAGAAGGTCATGCGCAGATTGGGGCGGGTGGCGAGGAAGCGCAGACCGTCCATGACGGAGGCGCGCCGCCGTCTGCCGCCCGCCCCGGTCCCGCCGTCCGGCTGCTTCTCGGCCTCCGGCCGCATCGGGGGCAGCCGCCACATCGCGTACAGCGCCGCCGTGAACGCCACCGCGTCGATCACGTACGCCGACTGGTAGCCCCACAGGCCCACGAGGACGCCACCGAGCATCGGGCCGAGCGTGGTGCCCGTCGTCATCGTGATCGAGTTCAGGGCGTTCGCGGCCGGGAGCTGCTCGGGCGGCAGCAGCCGGGGGATCATCGACGAGCGGGCGGGGCCGTTGAGCGCGCCGCACACCGCCTGGAGCGCGACCACGCCGTACAGGAGCCACACCCGGTGGAAGCCGGCGAGCGCCGCGGCGGCGAGGACGAACGACAGGGCGCACAGGCCTGCCGCCGAGTACAGGCCCACCTTGCGGCGGTCCAGGGTGTCGGCGACCGCGCCCCCGTACAGACCGAAGACGACCAGGGGTACGAGGGTGAACAGGCCCACCAGGCCGACGGCGAAGCTGGAACCGGTGATGTCGTACACCTGGAGCGACACCGCGAGCGCCGTCATGGCCTGGCCGGTCCAGGAGACGGTGTTGCCGACCCAGAGCCGCCGGTAGTCGACGGAGGTCCGCAGGGGCGTCAGGTCGGCGAATATGCGCCGCCCGGCGGCGGGGGGCGGCGGGTCGGCGGCCTTCGGCGGTTCGTCCGCTTCGCCCGGCTCGACCTGTTCGTCAGGGGTGTCTGCCGCTGATGCTCGTGTCACACCGGATGCTAACCGGCGTCCCGTCGCGCGTGGTTCACCCGTACGGCGGCGCCCCGCCCGGCCCACCTCCGCGCGCGCCCCGCGGCCGGGGGCCGCACGATGCGAGACAGGACCGTCGGCCGACGGTCCTGTCTCGGACCACCGCCCGGCGGTCCGCACGGTCTGTGCTCTCGGGAGGATCCGCCATGACCGTCAGCCTGGAACAGTTGCGCCGCTGCCATATCGCCGTCGACCTCGGGGCCGCGCGCACGCGGGTGTTCGTGAAGGGCGCGGGCCTCGTCGTCGACGAGCCGAGTGCCGCCGCCGTGAACACGCGGACCGGCGCGCTGATCGCGGTGGGCCAGTTCGCGGAGCAGATGACGGGGCGTACCCCCGGATACATCCGGGTGGTGCGGCCGGTGTCCGGCGGCACCGTCGTCGACATCGAGATGTGCCAGCGGATGCTGCGCCATCTCCTCGGCGAGAAGCTGCGCCGCACGCTGCGCCGCAAGCCGCGGCTGCGGGCGGCGGCGTGCACGCCGCACGACGCCGACCCGCTCGCGCGGCGGGCCGCGGTCGAGACGATGGTGGGGCTCGGCGCCCGCCGGGTCGAGCTGGTCGACACGCTCATCGCCGCGGCCGTCGGCTGCGGGCTGCCCGTGGAACGGCCCGAGGCCACCATGATCCTGGTGTGCGGGGCCGCCACCACCCAGGTCGCGGTGCTCTCGCTCGGTTCGATCGTGACGGCCGAGCGGATTCCCGTCGGGGGCGAGGCCATCGACCACGCGATCGTGCAGCACCTGCGGCACCAGCACGAGCTGATGCTCCCCTCGCAGTCGGTACGTCCCCTCCAGCTCGCGCTCAGCGGCAACGGTCTGACCCCGCAGGGTCCTGAGTCCACCGAGATCCACGGCAGGGACGTCGCCACCGGCCTCGCCCGCTCCGTGCACGTGGACACCGCCGCCGTGCGCGACGCGATCCACACGCCGCTGACCGCCGTGCTCGACGGCATCGGCAAGGTCCTGCGCGACTGCCCGCCCGATCTCGTGGCCGACCTCGCGGACCGCGGGATCATGATGGTCGGCGGCAGCGCGCTGCTCCCCGGGCTCGACCAGATGCTGGTGAACGCGACGGGCATGCCGGTACGCATCGCGGAGCGCCCTGACGTGTGTGCCGTGCTCGGCCTCGGTGCGATGCTCGAAGGCAAGATCCAACCGCTGGGTCTCGACCCGCTGGCGGGCTGAGCGCGGGGCGGGCGGTCCGCCGCCGCGCACCGCCGCCCCCACCCGGCGGTCCCGGCGGGCAGACAGAGCGGTCCCGGCGGGCAGACAGAGCCGTCTTGGCGGGCAGACAGAGGGGAAGAGGCGCCGACGACATGAGCGACGCCGACACGGGCGACGGCGGTGGGCCGCCGCTGCCGGTACTCCTGGACGCGGTCCTGAGCGTCGGCACCGAACTCGAACTGCGGGCCACGCTCCAGCACATCGTGGACGGCGCGGTACGCCTCACCGGGGCCCGGTACGGCACGCTGCGGGTCGCGGAGTCCGCGGCCGGCGGGGGGCAGGACGTGTTCACGGCGGGCGGGGGCGGCGGCGAGGGGACCGGCGGGGAGCCCGGCGGCGAGGCCACCTCCCTGCGCATCCCCATCCTCGTGCACGGCGAGGGGTTCGGGACCCTGGACCTGAGAGCAGGGGCGGCGGCCGGGGCGGGTGGGTTCACGGACGGCGACCGCGGTCTGCTGCGGATTCTCGCGGGGCAGGCGGGCATCTCGATCGGCAACGCCCGGCTCTACGAGACGGCCCGCCAGCGCGAACGCTGGATCGAGGGCGCGGCGGCGGTCACCACGGCCCTGCTGACCGGTGAGGCCGCCGCCGACGCGCTGATGACGGTGGCACAGCAGGCCCGGCTGCTCGCGGCCGCCGCGGCGGGCGTCGTCCTGCAGCCGACGCCCGCCGGTGGCATGGCGATCGTGGCGGCGGCGACGGACGGCGCCGACGACGCCGCCGCCGCCGGGCTGCCGGGGTTCCCGCCCGAGCGCCGCAGGCATCCCGCCGCGGCCGCGCAGAACGACCTCATCGGCACCACCATCGAGCCCGGCAGCGCCGTCCTCGAACAACTCCTCGGCGGTGAGCCGGTGTTCATCGAGGACTCGGCGACCGACCCCCGGATGACGACGCGGGTACGGTCCCGCTTCGGGCCGAGCATGATGCTGCCGCTACAGGCGGGCGGCCGCCTCATCGGCACCCTCGCCCTGCCGCGGCGCCGTGGTGACCCCGCGTACACCGCGGTGGAGCGGCTCCTCGCCACCCAGTTCGCCTCGCAGGCGGCACTCGCTCTCGTCCTGGCCGACGCGCAGCAGTCCCGGCAGCGCCTCGCGGTCTTCGAGGACCGCGACCGCATCGCCCGTGACCTGCACGACCTCGTCGTACAGCGGCTGTTCGCGACGGGCATGATGCTGGAGTCGACGCGGCGCAGGGCCAGTTCGACACCTGTCCAGGCCGCGCTCGACCAGGCGGTGGACGAGCTGGAGTCCACCATCCAGGAGGTGCGCACCGCCATCTTCGCCCTCCAGCAGCCGCCCGCCGAGGCGCCGACCACCCTGCGCGGGAAGGTGCTCAAGGAGACGGCGGGCGCGGCGGCACTCCTCGGCGTGCAGCCGTCCGTGCACTTCACCGGCGCCCTCGACACCCACGTCACGGAACCCACCGCGAGCCGCCTGGTGCGGGCCCTGCGCCGCGCCCTCGCCACAACCGCCCGCCGCCCCGGCGTCACCCGCGTCGACGTCACGATCGACGCCCACGCCGCTCTGCCCGACGGCAGGACGGGGGTCCGCCTGACGGTGTACGACGACGGCGACACGGACGACACGAGCACAGGCACGACGACGACATGGCAGGCACCGCTCACCGACGGCGGGGGCCCGCTGGGCCGCGGAGGCCCGGCGGAGGGGGCCGGGCCCGCGGGCAGCGCGCATGTCTGACGGGTGGTTACGGGGGGGCCGGGGGGCCGCCGGGGGGCCGCCGGGGGCGGGGGTCGGCGCCCAAGGCAGGCGTATGGCCCGCGCACTCGCGCAGCGGGGGGTACCCGGGACGGGCACACTCGCGCAGGGGGACGCCCGGGACGGGCACACTCGCACCACCGGGGGCCCGGACCGGCGCACTCGCACCGCTGGGGGCGGGAGTCGGAGCCCAAGGCAGGCGTATGGCCCGCGCACTCGCGCAGGGGGTACCCGGGACGGACACGCTCGCGCAGGGGGACGCCCGGGACGGGCACACTTGCACCGCCGGGGGCCCGGACGAGCGCACTCGCACCGCCGAGGGCCCGAACGAGCGCACTCACACCGCCGGGGGCGGGGGTCGGAGCCCAAGGCAGGCGCATGGTCCGCGCACTCGCGCAGCGAGGGGTACCCGGGACGGGCACACTCGCGCAGGGGGACGCCCGGGACAGGCACACTCGCACCACCGGGAGCCCGGAACCAGCGCACTCGCACCGCCGAGGGCCCCGAACGAGCGCACTCGCACCGCCGGGGGCGGGAGTCGGAGCCCAAGGCAGGCATACGCACCGCCGGGGGCGGGAGTCGGCGCCCAAGGCAGGCGTATGGCCCGCGCACTCGCGCAGGGGGGTACCCGGGACGGACACGCTCGCGCAGGGGGACGCCCGGGACGGGCACACTCGCACCACCGGGAGCCCGGAACCGGCGCGCTCGCACCGTGAAGGCCCGGACGGGCGCACTCGCACCGCCGGGGGCACCCAGCACAATTCGCCCGCACCGCCCGAAGGCATCCGGAACGGAACCCCCGCACCGCCGGAAGGCGTCCCGAACCGGCAGCCCTCTCGGAACGGCCCACCCGCACCGCGGGACAAGGCCCTTCGTCTCGTAGGCAGCACCGCGCCGTCCGGCGCCCCGGCACCGCGGTCATGCCCCGCTTGCGGGGGGGGCGGCCTCGGGAGGGGCCGTCCCCGCAGGCGTTGGGACCGACCGCCGTGCCGCTTCGCTCGGACGTGGTGTTCCCGGACGCAGGGGCCACCCCCGCGCCGGGCGTAAACGCCAGGGACCCGGGCGCGGGACCCCCGTGTCCCTACCGCGCGTCGGAACTCCGCACCGTCAGAATCCGTACCGCCCGCTCCCCCGCGTGCCCGTCCCGCCCGTGCCAGCAGCGGTAGTTGTCCAGTACGAGGATGTCGCCCGCGTCGAGGCGGAAGCGCGGCAGGCCGGGTTCGAGGGCGTGCACGGCCCGGGTGAAGCGGGTCAGCATGGCCGTCACGTGGTCGGCGTCGGGGTCCCGGTGCAGCGGCACCGCGCCGTCCGTGCGCCGCACCACGCGGCGCCCGGTGCGCGTCCACTCCACGTGCCTGCCGACCCTCGGCGTCGCGGGCAGGCCGCGCAGGCCCGCCCACGCCCCGTACAGATCGACGTCGTACCCCGTGAGGAAGGACCACAGCTCCGGGTCGGCCGCCGCGAGCCCGTCCACGTACCGGACCGCGTCCACCGCGAACGAGTCCCCGCCGGACGGCGCGGGCCGCACGCACTGCACGAACACATGGTCCTCGTCGGGGTGCCGCCGCCTGGCCGGGACACCGCCCACGTCCACGGACACGTCGAAGCTGTCGGCGTGGAGGTGGACGGGGCCGCCGTCCCGCGAGGCCCGCAACCGCTGCGGGAACAGCTCGCGCAGTCGCGCTCCGAGCACGGTCGCGGCGGCGACGGCGAGTTCGTCGCCGCCCGCGCCGTACCCGGAAAGGACGACGGCACCGTGCTCGGCGAGCAGGTCGGCCGCGGCACCGGGGTGTTCGGCCCCGACGCGGGGCGGCACGATCCCGCACCCGGCTCCGGACGCGGCCCCGGACGCGCCGCCCGGGCCCGGCGGACCCGACCCGTCAGGCATGCGCCGACTCCCTCGGGGTCCCACGTCCTGCGCCCTCCCGGGAGAACCCGCGGGCGCTCGGTACGAGGGCCGCCACCGCGGGGGCCGCGAAGCACAGCGCCGCGCACACCGCCAGTACGGGCCTGGCGCCGAAGTGCTCGATGGCGGGGGCGATCAGGGCGAGGCCCGCGGGTGCGAGGCCGTAGGAGAGCATGAAGTCGAGGGACGAGACCCGGGCCAGCTTGTCGGGGGCGACCTCGCGCTGTGTCGCCGTGAACCACGGCACGTTGAACAGTTCGATGCCGATCCCCGCCACCGCGTACGCGGCCACGACGAACACCCAGTGCACGGGCAGCAGCAGGCTGAGCGGCGCGAAGCCATAAAGGCCGAGGCCCGCGAGGGCGGCCCAGCCCTGGGCGCGGGGCCGCCAGCGGGCGACGACGACGGCTCCGCCGAGCGCGCCGAGCGTGTACGCGGTCATGGCGGCGGCGAGCACCACCCCGGTGTCGTACTTGTCGCGGCTGACCAGCGGCAGGGCGACCCCGGTGGCCGAGTAGCCGGTGGATATGACGACGGTCAGCGCGCCGAGACCGGCGAGGAACCAGGGGTGCCGGCGCGCCTCGCGCAGCCCTTCCGCGAACTCCGCGAAGAAGGAGGGGCGGTTCCCGGTGACCGCGCCGTTCCCGGTGACCGCGCCGTTCCCGGTGACCGCGCCGTTCCCGGTGACCGCGCCGTTCCCGGTGACCGCGCCGTTCGCGGTCCCCGCGGCCTCCGCCGTGGTGGCCGCACCGGCTCCCCCTGCCCCCGGCACCAGCGCCGCGACCAGCCACAGCACCCCGATCCCGAGCAGCAGCGCCCAGGTGTCGAGGACGAAGGCGAGCAGGGCGGTCAGCGAGGGCCCCGTGAGACTCGTGGCCCGTACGGACAGCGTCATCGCGGCGTTCGCGGTCTGGCGCCGGTCCTCGTCGACGACCTCGGCGGTGAGCGCCTGGAAGGCGGGACGGCAGGCGCCCTGCCCCCCGCCCGCGACCGCCGCGGCGGCCAGCATCAGCGGGAGGGAGCGGCCGAGGCCGAGGGCGAGGAGGGGGGTCGCCGCCGCGGCGGCCAGGCCCGCCCAGAGGACGACGCCGCGCCGCGAGTACCGGTCGGCGAGCACCCCGCCGACGGCCACGGCGACCAGGAACCCCGCGGTGCGGGCGGCGAGCAGCAGGCCGAGCGTCGCCGCGCCGATGGTGTGGTCGAGTACCGCGAGTCCGAGGACGAAGGGCAGCGCCCAGGTCGCGAGCCCGGAGGCGGTGGTCCCTGACCAGAGCCGCAGAAAGGCGACGTCCCGCAGCACACTGCGCCCTCCGTGCGCCGCGGGCGCCGCTTGCGCCGCCGCGCCCGCGCCCGCGGCGGCGTCGGCGTCCGCGCCAGTGCCGTCCCTCTGACTCTTGCTCTCGCTCTGGCTCTGGCTCTGGCTCTCGCTCTCGCTCTCGCTCTCGGCCTGCCGTATCGGCGTAGTCGCCACGTGACGTACTCCTCTCCTGCCGTCCGCACAGGCCCCCGCAGGGGCTCCGTACGGATCTCGAAATCGTTATGCGGTCCCGGTGGGACACCCAATTCGCCCCCGGCGATGGGGAGTTGGCGGAGCCCTGCGCGCAGCCACCGCCCGCCGAAGGGCACCCCGGGAACCATTAATGAAAATGATTGCCATTACAGTACCCTTATCGCGTCCCACCCGAGACCGGAGGTCCCATGCGTCACCCAGCCCGCTTCGGCATAGCCGCCCTGACCCTCGCCCTGACGGCCGTCGGCTGTTCGTCCTCCGGCTCCGGCTCCGCGTCGGACGACAAGGCGGGCGGTGGCCGGGAGACGACCGTCACGAGCTGCGGCCGGAAGCTGAGCTTCGACGGGCCGCCCGAGCGCACCGTCGCCCTCGACCAGTCCTCCACCGAAGTACTGCTCGAACTCGGCCTGGAGGACCGCATGGCCGGCACGTCCAACCTCAAGACGAAGATCGCGCCGGAGTACCGGACCGCGTACGCCAAGGTCGACGTGCTCAGCCCGAAGATCCTCACCGGTGAGCAACTGCGGGCCGCCACCCCGGACTTCACCATCGGCGGCTTCACCGACTACTTCACCAAGGACCGCGTGGGCACCCGCGAGGAACTCGCCGACCTCGGCCTGCCGTCGTTCGTGAGCGCCGTGGACTGCCCGAAGCAGAACACCGCGGGCTCCGGTACGGGGAAGAAGACGAAGTCCCCCTTCGAGCTGCTCTTCCAGGACTACACCGACCTCGGCCGGATCTTCGGCGCCGAGAAGCGCGCCGCGAAGCTCGTCAAGGACCAGCGCGCCACTCTCGCCACCGCGGCGAAGACGGCGGACAAGGTCAAGGACGAGCCGACGGTCGTCTGGCTGTACTCCGTGTACGGCGACACCCCCTACGTGGCGGGGCGGAGCGCGATCCCCAGCGAGATGAGCCGGACCGTCGGCGCGAAGAACGCCTTCGACGACATCGACGAGGACTGGCCGACCGTGACCTGGGAGCAGATCGCCGAGCGCGACCCGGACTTCCTCGTCATCGGTGACCTGTCCGAACGCGGCAAGCCCGGCGACAGCGCCGCCGACAAGCTCAAGGCGATCCGCGCGAACCCGGTGATGTCCAAGCTGGCCGCCGTCGAGAAGAAGCGGTTCATCGAGATCCCGGGCACCGAGATGGACCCCTCGGTCCGCACGGTCAACGCGCTGCCGCGGCTCACCTCCGGGATGAAGGACCTCGGGTATGTCCGCTAGCCCGGACACCACCCGGGCCACGCACACCGCAGCCGCCGCCGTCCGCGACGCCGCCGTCGCGGACCTGCTGCACCCCTCGGCCCGGGGCGGGGCCCCGGCCACGGGGACAGTGCCCGAGGTGCCCGAGGCGCCCGGGGTATCTGAGGTGCCCGGGGTGCCCGGGGCCGATGGCAGGGACGCGCCCCACCCCTCCCGTCGGCTCTCCACCGGTGGCCTCTACCTCCTCACCGGCCTCGTCCTCCTCCTCTCCCTCGTCGCCTCCGTCCGCATCGGCACCACCGATGTCTCGTACGCGGACGTGGTGCGCACGGCCGGGTTCCATCTGGGACTCGACGTCGAGCCGTTGCCGCGGCTCGTGGACTCGCTGATCTGGGAGCTGCGGGTGCCGCGCGTCCTGATGGCCGCCCTGGTGGGCGCCTCGCTCGCGGTGTGCGGCGCGGCGCTCCAGGCCATCACGCGCAACGCCCTCGCCGATCCGTATCTGCTCGGCATCTCGTCGGGCGCGTCCACGGGGGCGGTCACCGTCGTGGTGCTCGGGGTCGGTTCGGCCTCGCTGGGGGTGACGGGCGGCGCGTTCGTGGGCGCGACGGTGTCGTTCGCGCTGCTGATGCTGCTCCTTCGCAAGGGCGGCCTGGACTCGGTACGGGTGGTCCTCACCGGGGTGGTGGTGTCGCAACTGTTCACGGCGCTCACCTCGCTCGTCCTGATGGCGTCCGGTGACGCGGAGGCGATCCGGGCGATCACGCAGTGGCTGCTCGGTTCGATGGCTCCGGCGCGCTGGGACACGACGGCGGTGACGGCCGTGGTGACAACTGTGGGCCTGCTGGTCCTCTGGCTCAGCTCGGCCGCCCTGGACGGTTTCTCGTTCGGTGCGGACACGGCGTCGTCGCTCGGCGTCGACGTGCGGACCACGCGCTGGACGCTGCTCGTGGTGACGTCCCTGATGACGGCGGTGGCGGTGGCGTCCGTGGGTGCCATCGGCTTCGTCGGCCTGATCGTGCCGCACGGCGTGCGGTTCCTTGTGGGACCGCTGCACCGGCTGCTGCTTCCGCTGTCGGCGCTGGTCGGGGCGGTGTTCCTGGTGTGGACGGACGCCCTGGCGCGGGTGGCGTTCGCACCGCAGGAGGTGCCCGTCGGGGTGTTCACGGCGCTGCTCGGCGTACCGCTGTTCCTGCTGGTGCTGCGTAGGAGGGGGGAGCTGTGAGGATCACCGCGGAGGGCCTGACGTGGTCGGTCGCGGGCCGGCGGATCGTCGCCGACGTGGGCCTGGACATCGCCCCCGGCGAGACGGTCGGGCTGATCGGCCCCAACGGCTCCGGCAAGTCGTCGCTGCTGCGCTGTCTCGCGGGACTGCGTACGCCGACGGCGGGGTCCGTCGCGTACGACCGTGAACCGATCCGGGGCTGGAGCAAGCGCCGCGTCGCCCGGCACGTCGCGTTCGTGGAGCAGGCCGCCGACACCGACAGCGACCTCAGGGTCGCCGATGTCGTGGGCCTCGGCCGGACCCCGTTCGGCGACCGGTGGCGCGGCCTCGACGCGCGGGACCGGGCCGTGGTCGGCGCCGCGCTTGCCCGACTCGGCCTCACCGAGCTGCGCGAGCGCCCCTGGAAGGCGCTGTCGGGCGGTGAGCGTCAGCGCGCCCACATCGCGCGGGCGCTCGCCCAGCAGCCGTACGCGATCCTGCTCGACGAGCCGACCAACCACCTCGATGTGAAACACCAGTTGGAACTGCTCGGCCTGCTCGCGAGCACCGACCAGACCGTCCTGATCGCCCTGCACGACCTGTCGCTCGCCGCCCGCTACTGCGATCGGCTGCTGCTGCTGCACGGGGGCAGGCTGGTCGCCGCGGGGGGGCCGCGGGACGTTCTGACGCCGCGGCTGCTCGCCGAGGTCTTCGAGGTGGACGCGGTGACCGGGCCCGACGCGCTCGGCCACCTGGCGGTGACCTATCGCGGCGTCGCCCCCGGGCACCTCGTCCCTGCCCCGCAGGAGAGCTGATGGACAGCAGCGGGGGCGCGCCCCGACAGGGGCGCGAGGAACTGCGCGCCCAGCACACCACAACCCGCAGACGCAACTGCGCGCCTACCCGGCAGGCGCGTCCGCAGCACTTCCCCACGCCCCCACGGGGCACACAACCCGACCCCGACAGGGGCGCGAGGAACTGCGCGCCCAGCGCACCACAACCCGCAGACGCAACTGCGCGCCTACCCGGCAAACGCGTCCCCAGCACTTTTCCCGCCCCCGCGGGGCACACAACCCGCCCCCGACAGGGGCGCGAGGAACTGCGCGCCCAGCGCACCACAACCCGCAGACGCAACTGCGTGCTTACTCGGCAGACGCGTCCGCGGCATTTCTTCGGCTGGGCGCGCAGTTCCCCGCGCCCCTGTGGGGCGCGGCCCACACCCCCAACCAACCTGGCCCCGGCAGGGGCGCAACCACACCCCCCAAGGAGACCTGGCATGAAGACCGTCGATGACCTGCTTACCGCCGTGCTGGACGGCGAACTGGGGCCCGACCCGGCCGAGTTGACGGCGACCAGCGTGTTCTGGATCCATCACGGCACCCGCCTCGCGGGCGGCAACGTCACCTACCTCAACCAGTACGTCCTCACCCGCGTGGGCGCGTCCTTCGGCGGCTGCGCCTTCGAGGCGGGCGAGATCGACCCGGAGATATGTAAGGACGCCTCCGGCAGCCCGCTGGCCACGCTGCTGCGGGAGGCGCCACGCCCGCTCGCCATGGCCGCGCTCGACGCCTACCTGGCGGCGACGCGACCGCACAGGGACGCCGAGGACGCCGAACCCGTGACGCTGCCCGCGGGCCCGCCCGAGGTCCGCGCGGTGGCACGGGACACCGCCATCGCGGGTCTCCTCGACATCCCCCAGGGGGCCAAGGTCGCGCTGATAGGTGTCGTCAACCCGCTGGTCGCGGCCATCAGGGAGCGCGGCGGCGAACCGCTGCCGTGCGACTTCAACCTGCGGACGACCCAGTGGGGCGACCCCGTCAGCCGCAACATGCACGAAGTGCTCGACGCCGCCGACGCCGTCGTCGCCACCGGCATGACCCTCAGCAACGGCACCTTCGACACGATCCTGGCCCGCTGCCGCGAGCGTGACGTACCGCTGATCGTGTACGCGCAGTCCGGCAGCGCGGTGGCACGGGCGTTCCTGGGAGCGGGGGTGACCGCGCTGTCCGCGGAGCCCTTCCCGTTCTCGCAGTTCAGCGCGGAGCCGACGGCCCTGTACCGGTACCGGGCGACGCCGCGCGAGAAGGGGGGATCGTGACACCCCCGCCGTCGACCGAGGCCCAGGCCGGTGCCCACGCCGACGCCGAGACCGGCGTCGGCACCGGGCGGGCCGCCTGCCACCACGGCGAGATCCTGCAAGGCGTTTTCCTCGACGAGCACGGGCGGCGCCGAGCCGGTCTCGTCACCCTGCCGATGCCGTCCCTCGGCACCCGCGCGGAGTTCGTACGCCGCCCGGGAACCGAGGACATCACGGTGACCCCGGCCGACCGTACGAAGGCCCTGCGGGCTGCCACGTACGCCATGGCCGAGTGTGCGACGCAACGTCAGATGCCCCTGCGCGGAGGCGAGTTGCGGCTCTCGGGGAACATTCCCGTGGGGCTCGGCATGGGCTCGTCGAGCAGTGATGTGATCGCGGCGGTACGCGCGGTCGCCGACGCGTTCGGCGTGCGCCTCGCGCCCGAGGCCGTCGCACGGCTCGCGGTGCGCGCCGAGCGGGCGTCGGACCCCTTGATGCTGGACGGCCGCCCACTGCTCTTCGCCCAGCGCGAGGGCCGGGTCCTTGAGGAGCTGGGGGCCGCGCTGCCGCCCGCGCTCGTCGTCGGCTGCGCGCTCGGCGGCGGCCGCCCCGTGGACACCCTCGCCCTCTCGACCCGCGCGTACGACACCGAGGACGTACGCGCCTACGAAAAGCTGCGCGCCCTGCTGCGGCGGGCCGTCGCCACCGCCGACCCGACGCTGCTCGGCCGGGTCGCGACCGAGAGCGCCCGCCGCGGCCAACGCGTCCTCGCGCACGAGGAGTTCGGGGAGCTCGTGGCCATCGCGAACCGGGTCGGCGCGGTCGGTGTGCAGGTGGCGCACAGCGGCAATGTGGCAGGGCTCCTTTTCGACCCGGCGGCACCGGACCTGCGCGGGCGCATCGGCCGCTGCTCCCGTGCCCTCTCGGCCGCGGGCATCCCGGCCACGTACACCTTCGGCACGGCGGCGCACACCGTGCCCCCTTTCCTGATCCCCTCCCCGAACCCCTCCCCGAACCCACTGACCAGCGAGGAGCCCCTGCATGGACACGCACATGGCGGAAGCGGACGAGCACATAACGGAAGCGATCGGCCGCCCCGACCTGATACGTGTCGACGACCGGCTCATCTGCCTGCGCTTTGAGACCATGAAGGTGGTGTCGGCGCTCGCGGCGGTCCGGCAGTTGCTCGAATCGGGCAAGGTACGCCGCGGCGACACCCTCCTGGACAGCTCCAGCGGCATCTACGCGTACGCCCTCGCCCTCGCCTGCCACCGCTACGGAATGCGCTGCCACATCATCGGCTCGACCACCGTCGACCACACCTTGCGCACCCAACTGGCGGTACTCGGCGCCCACCTGGAGCAGATGCCGCCGAGCTCCGACCTGAGGCTGGACCAGAAGCGGCGGGTGGCCCGGGTCCGGGAGATCCTGCGGGCGCACCCCGAGTACCACTGGATGCGGCAGTACCACGACGACGTCCACTACCTCGGCTACCGCGCGATCGCCGAGCGGATCCACGCGGCGGCCCCGGTGGACGGCTCGCCGCTCACGCTGGTCGGCGGGGTGGGTTCGGGCGCGTCGACGGGTGCGCTCGCCCGCTATCTGCGCGAGGTGCGCTCGGACGGGGCGGGCGGGGCGGACGGCACTGACGGCGCGGGCGGCGCGGGTCCGGTGCGGCTCGCGGGTGTGCAGCCGTTCGGCAGTGTCACCTTCGGCAGCGAGCACGTGGCCGACCCGGAGATCATCATCGCCGGGATCGGCAGCTCGATCCCGTTCGGCAACGTGACGCACACCGCGTACGACACCGTCCACTGGCTGTCGTTCCACACCGCCCTGAGCGGCAGCGTCGAACTGCTGCGGCGGCACGCGGTGTTCGCGGGCCTGTCCACGGGCGCTGGCTATGCCGCGGCCCGCTGGGAACACGCCCGGGAGCCGGGCGGCACCACGGTGTTCATCGCGCCCGACACCGGCCACCGCTACGTCGACACGGTCTTCGCCCGCCACCGGGAAGCCGCCGACCTGGACGACCTGGCGCCCCGCACGGTGTCGTCCCTGGACGATCTCGCCATGCCCTGGACCCGCATGGAGTGGAACGGCGCCCCGGCCCCGGCACCGGCGTCCGTGGGGACGGACGCGGGGGCGGCGAAGGAGCCTGCCTAGGGCCGGGGGGGGGCCGCCTGGGGCAGGGAGACCGCCTGGGGCCGGGGTTCTGTCACGCGGCGGTGTTCCTGCTGGAGACCCTGGAGTGGCGACGAGGGCATGCAAACCGGCCATTCCCGCGGACGGAGAGGGTCATTCACCCTTCCGTTTCGCCATCACCACACCAGCCACACATCACGCCCCACCAGCAGTTGCCGAAGAAGGAACATTCCGGGCACAGGCAACTTCAGGCCAGCCGCCCCGAGGGCTCTAGATTCACAGCGGCGAAAGACTGAGACTGTGATCGCAAAGTCGAGCAAACGCATCTCGCGCAGCCTCGACGGCACCTTCTCGACCCTCTGACACACCCGCCCTGTAAATCCGTCCAATTACCCCCCACTGCTGCCGTCACCGGCTCGCGGTCCACCCACTCGGAGTTGCAAGGGTAACGCCCTGTCCCGTAGCGGGAGCGAAGGCGTTTGCCGGAGCCAGGTCCAGGTGCTCGACGCGTGCAGGGCGCGGTGAAGAGCGGCCGCACACCCATCACACCCCCCGGAGAACACTCCTTGATGCGCAAACCGTTGACCTCTCTGTTCGTCGTCACCACCTCGGCCGCCGCGCTGATGCTCACCAGCGGTGCGGTGGTACACGCGGCCGATCCGGCTCCCGAGCCGACGGCCACCACCACGACGCCGCCGGAGGAGTCGGTCGAGGAGCCGACGGACGAGCCCACGGACGAAACGACCGAGGAGCCCACGGACGAGCCGTCCGAGGAGCCCGCCGAGGAGCCGTCCGAGGACCCGACGGACAAGCCCGACGGCCCGTCGGGGAATCCGCCCGCGGGCGAACCGGGTGCGGAAGCGCCCGCCGGACCGGTCATCGCCGACTACAAGGGCCGCAAGATCAACCTCGCCGAGTCCTGGGAGGGTGCCACCAGTTGCACCGAGCTCCCCGGCGGGGAAGTGCACTGCTACGACACGGACGAAGAGGCCCTGGCCGACCCGAAGCTCCCGGCCGCGACCCGCCAGGCGACCCTGCGGGCGGACGCCGCGCCCGGTGCGATGCTCAGGCTGCCGAGCCGGTGCGTCGTCGACTACTGGTGCCTCTATCAGAAGGCCAACCACAAGGGCAAGATCCTCCGGTTCTCCGAGGACGGCACGAAGAAGCTCAAGAGCTACGGCATGCAGAACAAGCTGAGCTCCGTCTACTACCGGGTCATGCACTGGTCCCTCAACTACGGCGACGCGAAGATCACCGACTCGCGCACCTGGCCCACGGCGGACCGGGTCAGGAGGCTCAAGGCCGGAAGCGTCACGAAGGCGAGCAGCTACCCCAACTTCAAGCGGCTCGGCTACCCGGGCGGCGGCAACTGGAACGACAAGGTCGACTACTTCGAGGTCCGGCGCGCCTGAGCGGCACCGACTCCGCGACGCCACCGGTCACTGACAGTGCGACCCCTGGCGTACGAGACGCATGAGACGACCCACAAGACACACAAGACACATAAGACAGACAAGCCGTACCGAAAGGCGCACAACCATGCGTAAGTCGATTTCCAGTGCCGCGATCGCGGTCAGCGTCCTGGCCGGAGGCGTCGTGCTCGCGGCGCCCGCGCACGCGGCGGAATCGTGCACCGACCCCGTCAAGAACGACTTCAGCGTGACGACTCCGGGGCCGAGGCCCGACCTGACCTTCTACGTGAAGAACTGCGCGGACATCACCGGCAGCAAGGTCACCGGTCACAGCTTCACCTCCTGGCGCCCCGTCGACCCGCAAGGACACCTGGACGAGAAGCGGTTCACCAGCTTCGTCATCAAGACGCGGATCGAAGCGCGCAAGGCGCCCCAGCCGCCGCTCGACGAGGACAAGGTCATCACGTACCGGACCTGCGACCTGACGGACCTCGTGAACAAGCACGTCGACTACACCGGCAACGAGGACGACTACGAGAACCCGCCGAACCGTTGTGATGCACCGGCGGCCGACTACGACAAGAACCTCTGGTGGTCGACGGACTCGACGGTCGTCTACGACATCGCCGACGACGGCAAGGGTGCGATAACGCAGCAGGTGAACGGCTCCGCGCTGCTGCACTGACCCCCCTCGCCGCACTGCCCCCCGGCGGGCCCGAGAGCGCACCCACCCCGCGCTCCCGGGCCCGTTTCCGCGTTCCTCGCCGTCCGCACCCCTTGCCATCCGCGCTCCTTGCCGTCCGTGTCCCTTGCCGCCGGTCCGGTCACGGCGTACGCCCGCCGATCGGCGGGTGCGGTCCGGACATCCGGCGGATACCCCGTCGCACGGTTCCGTCCGAGGATCGACGTATCGATCTTGGCGAAGGAGACATCATGCGACGTAGGACGAGTGTGGTCGCGGCTTTGGCGTTCACGGCCTCTCTGGTGACGGTTCCTGCCGCGTCGGCGGCATCGGCGGCGCCCGACGCGGCCCCTCGGTGTGACACCGAGCCCGTCCAGAAGGCGCTGAAAGCCCTGAAGGGTGTCGGCGCGTCGGGGATGAGCGTGACGGTGAAGAGTCCGCGCTGCGGCGTTCTGAAGAGCGGTGTGGGCCTCGCCGACCTGAAGACGGGCCGCAAGGCCGTCGGCAACGAGCACAGCCGTATCGCGAGCAACACCAAGACCTGGGTGGCCACAGTGGTGCTGCAACTCGTCGGTGAAGGGAAGCTCAAGCTCGATGACACCGTCGACCGGCATCTGCCCGGCCTGATCCGCACCGAGCACTACGACGGCCGCAAGATCACGATCCGGCAGCTCCTTCAGCACACCAGTGGCCTGCCCGACTACCTGGAGGCGCCGTTCTGGGAGAACGAGACCGCGCACCGCTGGCACCACGTCGGGCCCCTGCGGACGGTCAAGCAGGCGCTGACCCTGCCCCCGCCCGAGGAGAAGCCCTTTTCCTACTCCAACACCAACTACAACCTGGCGGGCCTGATCGTCACGAAGGTCACAGGCCGCAGCATCGGCACCGAGATCGAGCAGCGGATCGTCAAGCCCCTCGGGCTGCGCCACACCTACTGGCCCGGCGACCGCACCACGCTCCCCAAGCCGGACCTGCGAAGCTATGTGAAGCGGTCCGGGAAGCTCCTTGACTGGACGGAGTGGAACGTCTCCGGGTCCGACGCGTCGGGTGCCCTGGTCTCCACCGGTGCCGACGTGACCGCCTTCTGGTCCGCCCTGATGTCCGGCAAGCTGCTGGCCCCTGCCCAGCTCGCGCAGATGAAGCGAACCGTTCCTGACCCCACCGTGCGGGGCGCCCGCTACGGCCTGGGGGTCGAACGCGCAGAGCACACCCCGGGCCTCGTCACCTGGGGGCACAGCGGCTTCATGGAGACCGGGCACAAGCTCAGGAACGCCGTCACCGACGACGGCAGGCGTGCCGTGACCCTGCTGGTCGGCTCGGAGGAGTTCAAGGAGGCGAAGGTGGACTCCGTCCTGCGCACCCTCATCCGCGACCTCCGCTGACAGGGACCGGTCGCTGACGGGGACCGGCCGATGCCAGGGACCGCCCGCTGCCAGGGACCGGCTGGCCGCCGGGCCCGCCGCGGCGCTCCGTCGTCGGCGGAGGCATAGCCTCAGCAGGACAGACCCCAGCACGGTACGGAGGAACACACGTGATCCGGGTAGTGGTCGTGGACGACGAGGCACTCGTCCGGTCCGGGTTCGAAATGATCCTCAATTCCGCCGAGGACATCCAGGTCGTCGCCACGGCGAACGGCGCCGACGCGGTCGACACGGTGCGCCGCGAGGGCCCGGATGTCCTGCTGCTCGACATCCGCATGCCGGACGTCGACGGACTCACCGTGCTGCGCTCCGTACGGGCGCTGCCCCAACGGCCCGCGGTGGCCATGCTGACGACGTTCGACACCGACGAGTACGTCCTGACGGCGCTGCGCCGCGGCGCCGCGGGCTTCCTGCTCAAGGACACCGACCCCACGCTCCTCGCGCAGCTCGTACGCACACTGGCCGCCGGCGGCGTCGTCATGTCACCGAAGGCCTCCCACGCCGTCCTGCGCGGCCACCCGGCGGCGGCCGCGGCGGCCGATCAGGGCGTGGCCCGTATCAAGGACCTGACGGACCGGGAACGCCAGGTGCTGCTCCTGATCGCCGAGGGTCTGTCCAACGGGGAGATCGGCACCCGGATCCATCTCAGCGCGGGCACCACCAAGGACCACGTCAGCGCGATCCTCGCCAAGCTGCGGGTGAGCAGCCGCGTCCAGGCGGCGCTCCTCGCCCAGCGGGCGGGGCTGCTGGCGGACCGGGGCGGCGAGGACGGCGGGGACTGCCGGTGACCGCCTCCTGGCGGAAGGACACCGCCTGGCGGAAGGCCGCCGCCGGGAAGAAGGCCGCCGCCGGGAAGAAGGTGCCCGCCTGGGCTGTCGACACCGTGCTGGTGGCACTGGCCGCCTTCGACGTCTGGTGGAACCTGGAGCAGGGCGTGGCGGACACCGCCGCCCTGGTCCTGGCCGTCGGTGCCCTCGCCTGCGGGGCGCTCTTCGTCCGCCGTCGCCTGCCCCTGACGGTGTTCGCGGTCACCATCCTGGCCAGCCTGGTACTGGACGTGCAGGCCGCCTCGGTCGTCGCGCTGTACACCGTGGCCGAGCGCTCCCGCAATCGCCGTATGCTCGCCGCGTGCGCCGTCGCCTCCGCGGCCGCGTCGTCCGTCCCCCGACCGCTGTCCAGCCTCGCCGAAACCCATGGCGAGACCCACAGCACGTGGACCCTGGTGTACTTCGGCTATCTGCTCGCCACCGCCGCCGCGCCCGTCCTCCTCGGGCAGCTCATCCAGGCGCGCCGGGACCTGTCCCTGCGCCTGGCGGAGATCGAGGAGGCGCGTGAACACGAACGCCTGCTGCACGCCCAGGCGGTCGTGGCCCGTGAACGCGCCCAGCTCGCCCGGGAGATGCACGACGTCGTCGCCCACCAGGTCAGTCTGATCGCGGTACGGGCGGGAGCGCTCCAGGTGGCGGGCCCGGACCCCGACACCCAGGAGGCGGCGCGCACCATCCGCTCGCTCAGCGTCGACACCCTCGACGAACTGCGTCACATGGTCACGCTGCTACGGGCCGCCACCGGAAGCACCACGGAACTCACCCCTCAGCCCACTCTGGCCGACCTGCGCAAACTGGTCGCCGACAGCGCGATCCGGGCGACCCTGACGGGCGGACTCCCCGCGGACATCGCCACGACCGCGCAGCGCACCGTCTACCGCACCGTGCAGGAAGCCCTCACCAACGTCCGCAAGCACGCTCCCGGCGCCACCGCGGCCGTCCACCTGTTCCAGCACGACACCGGGTTCGGCGTCGTGATCACCAACACCCGGCCGAGCCGTCCCCCACTGCCCCTGCCGAGCTCCCACCAGGGCCTGATCGGCCTGGCCGAACGCGCCGAACTCCTGCACGGCTCCTTCACCGCGGGCCCGCTGCCCGACGGCGGATACCGCGTCATGCTCGACATCCCGACCGACGCCGAGGCGCCGTGACACCGAGCGATCACCCGAACACCACCCGAACGGACAACTGCGGCAGGTCGGATCGAGGCTGTGTGCGCTTCGGGGCGGCGCCACGAGCCGAACTGAGCGGGGTGTCACCTGTGGGAGGCATATGTGAAAGGCGCCGTGTGGCTGTTTCGTTGTTCTGCCGGGGAGTAGCTTGGCGGACAGGTCAGCCCCTCGCCGGGTGGTATTCCACCCAGCCCCCGTAGCGTGCTTCCGGCCTCGGTCGCCGACCCTTCCACGACTGGAGGCCGCCATGCCCAGCACGCCTTTGCCCTCGCCGGAACCGCCTTCGGCGAACGGACCGTCCGGCCTGACGCGCGAGGCCCGGATCACCGCCGCGCTGATCGACCTGGCCGACACCCTGGTCGATGACTTCGACCCCGCCGAGTTCTTCTACCGCGTCGCCGAACACTGCATGGACCTGCTCGACATCGGTGACGCCGGCGTCATGCTGGCCCTGCCCGACCAGCCTCTGCACCTGGTCGCCTCCTCCTCCGAGCAAGTCCGCCTCGTCGAACTCTTCGAACTCGACGCCAGCGAAGGCCCCTGCTACACAGCCTTCCACGAGGCCGTCCCCGTCGACCACGCCATCGACGACAGAACCTCACCACGCTGGCCACGCTTCACCCCCCGCGCCCACCACGCCGGCTACTCCTCCGTGCACGCCACGCCTATCCGGCTGCGCAAAGCGACCATCGGCGTACTCAACCTCTTCCGCCGCACCCCCGGCCCGCTGCCGGAAGCCGACCGGCACCTGGCCCGGGCCCTGGCGGATGCCACCGCCATCTCCCTGCTCCAGCAGACCACCCTCGACCAGCACCGCACCGTACGCGCCCAACTCGAAACGGCCCTGGTCACCCGCACCATCATCGAACAGGCCAAAGGTTTCCTCACCGCCCGCCACCAGACCGACCCCGACACCGCCTTCCGCCGACTGCGCGCCCACGCCCGGCACCACCAGATGCGCTTGGCCGACCTCGCACACGACATCGTCGACGGCACCACCACCCTCCCCCCGCCCACCGACAAGACCTCCAGCCAGCCCTGAAAGCGGGCTTCGACGTCTGCGTCGGCGGCATCGAGGGGAGCTTCTCGGCGAGGCGGCCGGCGTTGTCCAGCACGTCCCTGACCTTGACCCCACCCCAGGCCTTCGGAGCCGCCCGGTGAGCGGCACCAGTCACCGGAGCCTTGGCAGTACGTCCGCAGGTGGCGGTCACCCCAGGGTCCCGCTTCCAGTGCCGTGGAAAGTCGCGGGGGGGCCACCGTCCCGTTGTGTTCGGGGACGGCGGCCCCGTGGCGCAAGTCTCCAGCCTCTCCCCTCGGCGGGAGACTCGCACCGGGACGTCCTTGCGGCCGGGCGGAGCGCGCGGGAGTCGCCCGCCCTGGGCGAGCCGAAAGGACGAGGGACCAGGCTCGCTGAGCGCGAGCGATCACGGAGGGGGGCCTGGCATTCCCTTGCCGCGCTGTGGTCTCCGGACCCGGGGGCTGGGGGGCCAGGCGGGCCGGCCCGCTCCTCCGCGGCTTGCCGACGCCCTGTCCGAGAGCCTAGAGGTCGCGACGTACAAGGCCAACACCACGATTCAGCCCCGTAAGCCGGATCGGCACCGGTTCGCCCTCTGGGCTTCAGCTCGCTGTCCGCGGTGGCGGTGGCGGGAGACTGTCCAGGATGTCGAAGTGCAGATGCAGGCTCGGATGGCGCAGCAGGCGCAGGATGATCGGGCGTGTACAGATCAGGCGCAGCCGCCCCTGTCCGCTGGTGCGTGCACGGTTCAGAAGACGCACTCCGGCACCGTCTATGAATACGACTTGGCGCAGGTCGATCAGCAGTTCGGCGGCGTGGGTGTGCGTCAGGGTGTCGAGGTAGGCGGTGACGGCGGGGGCGGTGGCGACGTCGATCTCGCCACGCAGGCTGACCACCAGGGCGGTGCCGTGTGCGTGGACGGATGCGATACAGGACGCCGTCGGCGTCGGAATGGGCATGACCCTCGCTTGGCGGAGCGCGATGTGTCCTGAAAGGACCGGATCGCCAACGAGGTCTTGGTCGGCACCTCACCCTAAAAGCCGCAGCGCACACATGGAGACAGGTCGGGACGAACTCCTGTGAGACGTGCCATCCCTGTGGTAGGGGGCGCCGGAGAGGGTGATGTCTGGCCAAGGGCGTCACACGTCTGAGGTTGTGCGTCCTGGCGGGGAGCCGGTAAGTCCTGGACGGGGCGCCGGTGAGGGGTCGGTTCGGGGTGCGCTGCCCGGCTCCCGTGTCCGGGTGAGCAGGCGAGGGCCGCCCCACCTGCTGCCGTGGGGGAACGGTCGGGGTATCGGCGGCCCTCACCACTAGGTTGCCCCGCGCCCCCCTTCGCTCACCCCGGTGCCACCTCTTCGGGTGACAGCACCCCGGGGCTCAGCGGCCTCGGTTGCTTGCGTCAGCAGTCCGTGGAGCCGGAAGGAGGCGGCTCGGGGCTCTCGGGGAGTACGAGGTGGTCGTGGACGATGGCGTGGGCGAGCGTGGTCAGGTCGGTGTCCTGGGTGTGGGCGTGGGCCCGGAGCAGGGCCAGCGCCTGGCCGGTGGTGATCGTGTGGCGGTAGCTGATCACGCCGATGGCCTGGTGGACGACGGCATGGGTGGGCAGGAGCCAGGCGTGGGCGAGGTCGCCGTCGGCTGATCCCGGGGCGGTCAGGAGCAGGAGCTCGGCGGCGTCGGCGTGGTCCTGGGCGGCGCGCAGGTCGGCGTCGGTCATGGGGCCGCGGCGGTCGCGGTAGAGGGTGAGGACGAGACCGGCCTGGCGTGCCGGATCGGTGCCGTGGAGGATGGGCAGGGCGAAAGCCGCGTGGATGTGGTGTGCTGTGGCCCTTTTGGCGTAGACGGGCCACTGGTGGGTGGTGTCGGGGTCGTCGAGGTTCTCGGCGAGGACCGGTGCGCGTTGGCGCAGGGCCTGTACGCAGGGGCCTTCTCCGAGGTTGATCTGCAGTGCTTCGCCGCGGTCGGCAAGGGGGCCGACGGCGCACAGCGACACCCTTCGCGCCAGGGCGGCGTCCGCCGCCAAGGTCATTCCCACCGAGTAGGAGCCGCGCAGCGCAGCGTGACACGCCTTGCCGATGCTGTGGGCCGGACGGGTCTGGTCCGCGTAGCGGGCAGCGAGAGCCACGGCCTCCGGCCGGGGGCCGTTCACCTGCGGTCCGGTACAGCGTGCGGGCGTGCGGCCGTGTAGTGGGTGCCCATGAGGGGCGTCCGATCTCCGGCATTCACCGCCGATGCTGCCCCGATCGGAAGCCAATGTCAGGAGTTGGTTGGCGAAGTCCCACCTCACCTGTTGAGGGCAGCTAACTCCAGCTTACGCCTCGTACGAGCGCCGCAACGGGTTTGGCGGACAACGGACGGCGCTTCCCCAGGTGGGGACGGAAGTTCCCTAGACTGTGGAGGTAGGGGTCTCCGTCCCTGTGTCACAGGAGGCTTCTCGCGAGAGAACGCGGGGTTCCTCGCAGGGGGGCCGTGCAGGCAGGAGGTGAGCGGTGGGAGCCAACAGCGACTTGGCTGCTGTGCTGGAAAGCCTGCACCCCGCGGCCGGTGACACGAGCCTGATCGGCGCCGATCCGCGGCTGTGCGCACAGGCGCTGCGGGTGGACGGCATCGCCGTCTCCGTCACCACCGACAGTGGCCTTGGCGAACTGCTGTGGTCCACCGAGGGGACCAGCACGCGGCTTGAGGACCTGCAGTACGAGTTGGGCCAGGGGCCGGGCCATGAAACGGCCCTTTATTGTGCGCCGGTACTGGTACCGGACCTGGCACGGGTGCCAACTGGGCGGTGGCCCGCGCTGCTGCCGGAGGCGGCGGCGCTGGGGGTCGGTGCGGTCTTCTGCTTTCCGCTGTCCGTCGGCTCCGCGTGCCTGGGCACGCTGACCCTGCAGCAGACCGCCCCCGGCCCGCTGCCGGACGCCACGGTGACCGATGCCTGGCTCCTGGCCAACGCCCTGGCCGCCCTCATCGTGGAGGGCAGCCCGCAGCAGAGTGCTTTTGCCGTGGCGACAGAGGGCTCGGACTTCTACCGGGCCGCCGTCCACCAGGCCAGCGGCATGATCAGCGTACAAGCCGATATCTCGCTGGCCCAGGCCCTGCTGCGGCTGCGGACCCACGCCTTTCGGCACGGGCGGAGCCTCACGGAGGTCGCTCAGGACGTGGTGAGCAGGCGGTTGAGCTTCAGAGATGATGAAAAGGGGCCGGACATTCCTGCCGGCGAAGGGACTGAAGGGCCATGACACGTGAAGAGCACCTGCTGGCGGCCATGGTCGAGGCCGTCGACACCCTCGTCGACAACTTCGACCTCATCGACTTCCTGCACCAGTTGTGCGACCGCTGCAACAAGTTGCTGGACGTCTCGGCCGTGGGTGTCCTGCTCGCCGACCCGGGCGGCAAGCTGCAACTGATCGCTGCCTCCGACGAGCACACTCGGCTCCTCGAACTTTTCGCTCTGCAGATCGACCAGGGCCCGTGTGTGGAGTGCCGCCGCAGCGGTACCGCCCGGCTCAACATCTCCCTGGACTCCCCCGTGGCGACCGCCGGGTTCCCGCGCTTCGCCCAGCGTGCCCGTCAGGCCGGCTTCGCCACCACCCACGCCCTGCCGATGCGGCTGCGTCAGCAGGTCGTAGGCGCACTGAACCTCTTCGACACTCGCGCACAGCACCTCAGCGAGAGCGACGCCCGAGTGGCGCAGGCCCTCGCGGATGTGGCGACCATCGCCATCCTGCAGCACCGCACCATCGTGCACGGCAACATCGAACGTGCCCAACTGCAGTCCGCCCTGTCCAGCCGCATCGTCATCGAACAGGCCAAGGGCATCCTCGCCGAACGCTGGCACACCCATCCCGACGAGGCCTTCGACGCTCTGCGCCGCCACGCCCGTGCTCAACAGCGGGCCCTCACCGCAGTGTGCCGGGAGCTCATCGACGGCACGCTCGACACCTCCGCCCTGCAGCGCTCCTGACCACGCATCACTCCGCCCCGGCCCCCGGCGGAAGGACGTGTCCCTCCCGCCACCTGGTAGGCGCCGACCCGGCTGTAGGGACACCCCATGGACCATGACCACCACGCCGCGGCCTGGCAGCGCCTCAGCGCCGCAACCACCACCGCCAGCCCCACCCTCGCCACCGTCTGCCAGGTCTGCGCCGACGACCTGCACGCCGACTTCGCCGGAGCCACCCTGGTCACCGCCGGAGAACTGCGTCTGCTGGGCGCAGCCACCAGCGAGCAGGCCAGAGCAGCGGAAGACGCCCAGTTGGTCACCGGGGAAGGCCCGTGCACCGACGCCTTCACCCACCGCGAAACCGTCGAAGCAGCCGACCTGCGCCTGGCGAGCGATCGATGGCCCATCTACGCGCCCATCGTCGCCGAGCAGGGAGCCCGCAGTGTCCTGGCCCTGCCCCTGATCATCGCCGACCTGGCCATCGGAGCCATGGATCTCTACCGCTGCGAGCCCGTCCCGTTCACCACGATGCAAAGGGAACGGGCCGGCGCCTACGCCGGCATCCTCGCCCTCCTCGCCCTGCAAGAGCACCCCCACCTGCCCACCGCGCCGTCCCGGCCTGCCGCACGCGGACCGCAGGGCTACCCGCCCACCGTCCACATGGCCGCCGGCGTCCTCGCCGCCAAATACGGACTCACTCCGGACAACGCCCTGGCCCGCCTGCGCGCCCACTCCTTCCGCCACAGCCAGCCCCTGCTCCACACCGCCGAACACGTCCTCGACACCCACCAGCTCGACTGAAACCCTCCCCGGCGCTCCCCTACGATCTGCTAGGAGGTCGGGCCTCCCACGAACGGGTACGCGAACACAAGCGCACCGGAACATGATCAGGCCCCCTTCACCTCCGGGCCGAAAGGGCCTTTCGTATGCCGGTCCCGGGGTCAGGTCCGCAGCAGACGCTCATGCTCGGTCAGGACGCTGCGCACCTCCGGCACAGACCCGAACGACTTCAGTCGCTCCAGCACGACCCGTGTCCGCGTCGCTGTCCGATCGGATGAGAGATCCCCTGCCAGGGCGATGACCCGCTGCGCCTCGGCCGCGGCCTGCTCGGGTTCGTTCGCGTCCGCCAGGGCGACCGCCAGCCACGACCGGTACAGCGCCAACTCGCGGGCGTGCGTGATGTCGTAACCACCCAACACATCCGTCAGCAGCGGTACCGCGCGCAGCGGGCGGCGCAGTTCCGTGAAGACCCGCGCATCCATGATCTTCAGCTCTGCACGCGACACCCAGTACGCCCAAGGCGGGGCCTGTTCGTCCGTTTCCTGGTCGAGGGCAGCGTGGGCTTCGCCGAGGGCCCGCATCGCGGCTTGCGCGCTGTCCGGTGTTCCGGCCCGGGTGTGGGCCCACGCCGCCCGGTCGGAGAACAGGGCGCGGGCGACCGCCGGCGCCGCGGGCCCGGACTCCCGTAGCGCGGCTTCGGCGAGCTCGGCGCCTTCGCGTTCGCGCCCGTTGTTGGACCACTGGTAGGCGAGTGAGCCAGCGAGGTTCCCTGCCAGCGGCGCGTCCCCCGCCTGCCGTGCCGCGTCCAGGCCGATCCGGTAGGCGTGCTCGGCGTCGTCCAGGCGGCCGGCGTCCGAGGCGACCCATCCCGTGATCTGGCCCAGTTCGCCGATCTGGGCGAGGAGCCGGCGGCCGGTGTCCTCGGTGAACGTCGACTCCCGGTAAAGGGCCAGTGCGGACCGCAGTTCACGGAACGTAGGGTTGATCAAGTCGCCACCGGACAGGACGTCGTCGGCCAGGCGCAGGGCGTGCACCCGGTTGGCCAGGTCGAGGATCTCCGTCGCACCGATCCGCCGCCCCACGGCGCCGGTTGCTCGCAGTGGGTCACCCTCGGGCAGCAGCGCAGACAGTGATGCCGCCGGTCCTGGCAGCCTCGCCCACTCGTCGCCTCGTGCGTAGGCCGCAGCCTGTTCCATCTCCTGGAGTGGCACCGCGAGCAGATGCGCCAGCCACGGCAGCCACACCTCCGGGACGCGTCTGCCCCGTTCCCACCGGGAGATTTCGGTGCGCGTGACGGACTGGGTGCCCGATGCGTCGCACAGCAGTGCAGCCAGATGGCGCTGAGACTTCCCTCGGGCCCGTCGCAGACCAGCCAGGTACACGCCGAAGTGCCGCCGTCGCTCGCTCATGTCCACCTTGGGCCCCCTTCCCCGACAGTGTGGCCCCCTCCTGGCCCCCCGCGGGGCTCCTTCCCGCTCCTGTCACCCGCGATTGCATGGCATGGGAAAGACCCCGGCGGCCGTGCGACCGGCCCCGGGGCATGGCCGACTACGAAGGAGTCGACGTGGCCGACACTACGAGCCCCCGGCACGGCACGGAAAGCAGCGCGCGGGAGTGGGCGCCGGACCACGGTGCGATCGCCGAGTGGTTCGCCCACGCCCATCCCGTGCCGCCGCAGGCACTGGCGGAGTGGAGTAACCGCGGCCTCGCCCTGCTGCCGCTCGGCGTCCGCTTCGACGCCATCCGCGTACCCGGCCAGGCCATCCATGCCGCCCTCGGCAGCGAGGACCCGCAGGTGGTGGAGCAGGCACTGGGCGACTGGCTGCACGGTGGCCCCGTCATCCGCGACACCCGCACAGCCAGCGGCCGCTACTACGTCCTCATCGCCCCGGACGCCCCCTGGGAGGGGCCCGCCGACCGGCTCGAACCGGGCACGTACCTGAGCGTCCCGCGCATCGGCCACCAGGCTTCGCCCGTCACCTTCTGGGCCGTGCCCCCGCAGCGCTACGGCGTACTGTGCGACCCAGCCCACCTCGCCGCGCTCCTGGCGACGGCCGAACCACTGGCGGTCGAGTCATGAGTGCCACGACGGCGGAACTCGACGCTGCGGCAACGCGGGTCTACGCGACGTACATGGGACACCTGAACGCCTGCGCCCCCTGCCGACAGGAGGACTACTGCCCGAAGGGGACCCGCCTGCGCCGGGCGTGGAATGCCGCACGCGGCGCCGCCGTCAGGGCCCACCTGAACCGCACAGGAGGCAACCGATGCGGGACATGACCGGCCCCTTACGGATGTTCGTCGTACCCGGCGCGGCCCTCCTCGACGTACAGCAGAACTCCGGTAACGCCTGCGTGTGGTGCCCGCGCACGCTGCACCTCGAACGGTGCCACGCCCGCCCACAAGGCGATGACTGCTGAGCCCCCGAACGCCCGTGCGCTCCAGGCACCCCCCACGCTGGTGGAGTGGACGGACGAGGCCCCGGCCGGTGCGTGTCTCCCGGCCGGGGCCGACGCATGTCGTGATCGCTTGCGCTTCGGGTGAGCGTCGGCCGAGCCAATGATCATCCGGACGCCACCCGAATGGGCGGCTGCCGCAGGTTTGGGCGGTTGGCGCAGGTGGAATCGTTCCTGCGCCCTGACGCCTGGGTGGGGCGGGTGGGACTCGAACCCATTCGAGTGACCCGTCTCACCTGCGGAAACACTGGAGGAACGGACATACCTGCCCGTTACTATGCGGCTGCATCCTCCTGGATCCTGCTCGACCGGGAGCGGTCAGGCGTTCACCACACGGCCGCCCCTCCCCCAGGGAACCGGAAGCCACTAGGGGACACCCCCGAGACTGCGTCACTCCGCAGGAACACCCTCGCTCCACGATGAGGCTCAGCGGCTGACAACACACAAGTACGCCCCGTTGCTTCGGTCACGTTCCGTAGCGAACGAGCTTCCTACAGACCGTCTCTGCCCTGGCATAGGCCCACATTCGGGCTACCTCAACCGCCCTCTCCCGCATGCGTGACGGCGCAGAGGCGACAGATTCGCCGACGGATGACTCCCGCTGGTGCAGCGCAGACACCACGAGTTTGCTTGAGGTACTGAGCGAGCTCCGCAGGCATGACGCAGACTCGGCACGCGAGCCTCTCGGCGGACGACTGGGGGCGTGAACGGTCAGCACCTGCGAATCCGCCTCAAGCCCCGCAGGAGCAGGGAACACGCAAATACCAGAGATCCCCAGGGACCACCCCCGCAGACGCGGGGATCGCACACGCACGCCAATCCATCGGCGAGCGGCGCTAGCGAACCTTCGGACAACTACGGCCTGGAACAGCTCTTTTCAGAGTGAGAGGATGCTGGGCCCCCGCCCGCTTCGCAAGTCTCCAAGGTCGTTCTTAGGCTGCACTCTGGGTACCGCAGTATCAAGACGTTCTACTCATGGGCCATGAAATTTGAAGGCAGGTGCCCTAAATGTCGGTTCACATGCTAGTGAGCAAAGTTGACTCCCCCAGACCGTGAACGTGCAGGTTGCACCCTGTGGTCCCCGCGCATGCGGGGGTGGTCCCGTGCGCCTGGGCATCGGCGAGCCCCTCCACATGTGGTCCCCGCGCATGCGGGGGTGGTCCCGTGTCGTACGACCTCACGTTGCTCGACCGTGAGTGGTCCCCGCGCATGCGGGGGTGGTCCCCATGCTCCGCTGTTCCGGAACTGTCAAGCTGTGTGGTCCCCGCGCATGCGGGGGTGGTCCCCAGGAGAGCGGCGGAAACGCGCGCGCGATCAAGTGGTCCCCGCGCATGCGGGGGTGGTCCCTGGTTGCGCATCGTGTACGTGACCGGCGGGGGGTGGTCCCCGCGCATGCGGGGGTGGTCCCGGAAGATTCGCGCGATCCAGGACCACAATTCAGTGGTCCCCGCGCATGCGGGGGTGGTCCCGGGACTCGGCGCATGGGGACCGTGAACGACGTGTGGTCCCCGCGCATGCGGGGGTGGTCCCCGACGAGAAAAAGCGCTGCATCAAGGGCACTGGTGGTCCCCGCGCATGCGGGGGTGGTCCCGCGCGGCTGACGCTCGGCGCGTACTTGACCGTGTGGTCCCCGCGCATGCGGGGGTGGTCCCCGGTGCCCGGAGGGGACGAGCGGCGAGCAGCCGTGGTCCCCGCGCATGCGGGGGTGGTCCCGAGGAAGGTTGTAGCGACTGACCTGCTACTTTGTGGTCCCCGCGCATGCGGGGGTGGTCCCCGGCAGTCGGTGATGAACCCGTCTGCGGCGCCGTGGTCCCCGCGCATGCGGGGGTGGTCCCAGGACGCAGCCCTGGCACTGGCGCGGCTGGCTGGTGGTCCCCGCGCATGCGGGGGTGGTCCCGACACCGTCGCCAGCATCATCTCCGGCCTGGCGTGGTCCCCGCGCATGCGGGGGTGGTCCCACCGAGTCCAGCGAGATCAGTACTGCCGGGTGGTGGTCCCCGCGCATGCGGGGGTGGTCCCCTCAGGTAGTGGGTCCCCCCGAACCCCAAATCGTGGTCCCCGCGCATGCGGGGGTGGTCCCCGGGTCGCCGGGGTCGCAGAAGAGCCGATGGCGTGGTCCCCGCGCATGCGGGGGTGTCCCTTTCAGCATCACTGTCAGCACGCTGAACGAATGTGGTCCCCGGCGCATGCGGGGGTGGTCCCGGCTTGTTGGCCGCCGTGGGTCTTGTGGTCCTGTGGTCCCCGCGCATGCAGGGGTGGTCCCGGGATCTACCTCGGCGTAGACACGAACGGGCACGTGGTCCCCGCGCATGCGGGGGTGGTCCCAGCAACACCTGGTGCTGCGGCATCCCGCCGGTGTGGCCCCCGCGCATGGAGGGTCGGCTTAAAGACTGTTCGGCAGTGCCAACTGGGGATCTATCTGTATTACAGCCGACTTCGTCAAAAGGCTACCCTTCACCGCTCGCCCCGTGTGTACGCTCGCCGCAACCAGCCCTCGCAGCGAGCCCGTTCACGAAATCGGCCGGACCCGTTGCACCTCCCCGTCTCACCGAGGAGGCCGGGCCCGGCCTGTCCCTAACCACCTGACGATCGTAGGAACGCACTCATGATATTACGTTCAAGTCGCAGCTCAGAAGGCCCATCCGGCCCGTTCGTCGCTCTTTACGCTGTGCTCGCGGCGCTCCTAGCAGCCTGCCCGCCCGCACCTTCTCCGTACGCCTCGTGGGTATGGGGTGCCGTCGTGGTCGTGGTCATCGTCCTGGTGATCGCGCAGTCGACGTTGGGCAGCGCTCAGGCCTGACGGAGCTGCCGCGGTCGGCATCCGGTACGCAGGGTGCCGACCGTTCCCGACGTGGTCTTCGACGCGTCCCCAGCGCCTTACTACGCCAGCCGCCCCAAGCCACCTGTTTTTCCGTAAAACCGTCTCCGTGAGGGCTCGGACGTGTTTCATACACCTGTGGTTCAAGAACCCCCGGAAGGCGACGTGCCCTTCGCGCGGCTTTCCCCGGCTGCCCGCACCACCTGGGCGAAACACGATCCAAAGACCGATGGTCATCTGCCCCTGTGGCGGCACCTGGCCGACAGCGCCAGCGTGGCCGGGAAGCTCTGGGATGTGTGGCTCCCCGCCAACATCAGATCCCTGGTGGCCAAGGATCTTCCAGAGGGTGAGAGCGGTGCACGACGGCTCGTGATGTTCCTTGCGGGAGCCCATGACGTCGGCAAGGCAACCTGCGCCTTCGCCTGCCAAGTTGATTCGCTCGCCGATCGCATGCGTGCTGCCGGCCTGGAGATGCCGACCGCCGCGCAATATGGAACCGATCGCCGTACAGCGCCGCATGGGCTCGCCGGGCAGTTGCTGCTCCAGGAATGGCTCAGCGTGCGCTTTGGCATGACCACGAGGGTGTCCGGACAGTTTGCTGTCGTGGCGGGCGGGCATCACGGCACGCCACCCGAGCACCAGCAGATTCATGACCTCCAACTCCGCCCCTGGCTCCTGCGCCACCCCGGCGACGCCGAAAACCTGTGGCGCGACGTGCAGTACGAGTTGATGGATGGATGTGCTGAACTAGCCGGAATACCCCAGCATTTGTCGGGCTGGAAGGACGTGCGGCTAACGCAGCCCGCGCAAGTGCTCCTTACGGCGATCGTGATCCTGTCGGACTGGATAGCCAGCTCCGCTGAGCTGTTCCCGTACGATCCGGCTTCCTGGCATCCGATCGGCCCGGTCGGCGAAGCCCGCCGTCTTACGGCAGCCTGGGAGGGGCTGGACCTCCCGGGCCCCTGGGAGCCTGAGCTACCTGACCGCTCCGCAGAGACGCTGTTCGCCGAGCGCTTCGCTCTCCCCGTTGAGGCCCGGATCAGGCCGGTACAGGTCGAGGCCGTTCGAGCAGCGCGTCAGATGCCCACCCCAGGGTTGCTGATGATCGAAGCCCCGATGGGGGAAGGCAAAACCGAAGCGGCATTCGCAGCGGCGGAGATCCTGGCCGCCAGGAGCGGGGCCGGTGGTTGTCTGGTGGCGTTGCCCACTCGGGCGACTGGTGATGCCATGTTCCCGCGGTTGTTGGACTGGCTCGATCACCTGCCCGACTCCGGTTCCTCGACAGTCGCCCTGGCCCATGCGAAAGCAGCGCTCAACGACGTCTGGTCGGGTCTCTTGCGCCGGGGACATCGCACCATCGCGGCGGTCGAGCCCGATCGGTCAGAGCATCTGAGCGGGGTGCGGTCCCCTCGTTCCGAACCTGCCGGGCTACAGGCTCATCAGTGGTTACGGGGACGGAAGAAGGCACTGCTCGCCTCGTTCGTGGTGGGGACCATCGATCAGGTGCTGTTCGCCGGGCTCAAGAGCCGACATCTGGCACTGCGGCATCTGGCGGTGGCAGGCAAGGTGGTCATCATCGACGAAGTACACGCCTATGACGCCTACATGGGCCGATATCTCGACCGGGTTCTGGAGTGGCTCGCCGCGTATCGCGTTCCGGTCATCATGCTGTCGGCGACCCTTCCTGCCGACCGCAGGCGAGCGTTGGCGGTCAGTTACGCGGGAGAAGCGGTCGTGGACGGTGCGATGAGGTCGGACTCCGCTGCCTATCCTCTGATCACTGCCGTCGCGCCAGGCGCCCCGGTCCTGTCCGTACAGCCTCCTGCCGCATCGGGACGCCATACGGATGTGACATTGGAACGCTTGGACGACGATCTTGACCAGCTCGCCGACCGGCTGATGCATGAGCTCCAGGACGGCGGCTGCGCTCTGATCGTGCGGAACACCGTGCAGCGCGTCCTGGATGCAGCCGATGTGTTACGTGAGCGGTTCGGTGCACAGCACGTGACGGTCACGCATTCCCGGTTCCTTGCCGCTGACCGAGCGGCTCGGGACGCCGAACTGCGGGATATCTTCGGGCCAGACGGAGAGCGGCCTACTGGCCCACACATCGTGGTGGCCAGCCAGGTGGTCGAGCAGTCGCTCGACGTGGATTTCGATCTGCTGGTCACCGATCTGGCACCGGTAGACCTGATGCTCCAGCGCATGGGGCGGCTGCACCGACACCCACGACAGCGCCCGACTCGGCTCGCCACGGCCCGCTGTCTTGTGGCGGGTGCCGCGTGGGAGCCGGATCTGCCACAGCCCGTGCGTGGCTCGGAGGTCGTCTACGGACGACATGCTCTGCTTCGGTGCCTGGCCGTGCTCGGGCCGCATCTCGACGGCGAACAGCTAGTGCTTCCCCACCACATCAGCCCGCTCGTACAGGCCGCTTACGGTGCGACCGAGTTCGGTCCGCCGCGTTGGGCGGGGGAACTGAGCGCGGCGCAGGCGGAACAGTTCCGCGTTCTCGCAGACAAGCGGCAGAAGGCGGAGGCGTTCCTGCTCGGTCCGGTCAGACGGGCCGGACGCCCGATCTACGGCTGGCTCGGGGCCAACGCCGGCGATGCCGACGACACCCGTGAGGGCAGAGCTCAAGTGCGCGACAGCCAGGAGAGCCTGGAGGTCATGGTGGTGCAGCGGTTGCGTAACGGCACGCTCGCCACGGTGCCCTGGCTGCCCCGCGGTCAGGGCGGTCTGAGGCTGCCGACGGACTTCCCTCCCGACTGGCGAGCCGCTGAGGCCGTCGCTGCGAGTGCGATCGCTCTGCCCCGGCTGTTCTCCCACCCCGGTGCGATCGATCGGACCATCGGTGAGCTGGAGCGTTTCATGGTCCCGGCCTGGCAGGTGAAGGAATGCCCTTTGCTGGCAGGCGAGTTGATGCTCGTTCTGGACGAGGATTGTCAGACCCGTCTGTCAGGCTTCGCTCTCAGGTACAGCGTCGTCGACGGACTGCGGGTGCAGACCGCCTTCGAGGCATCACGTGCCCCCACCGTGTCAGTGCATGAGGCCGAACCGACGGAGGAAGTCGACGATGAGCGGGCAGCGAACCGGGCGATCTCCACGCTCGTCACCGGTAAGGAGCTGAGCCCCTTGGCACCGAAGCTCCCTCCTCTCCAGGGCCCTCCCTCCTTCAACCTCGTGACATCCGCATGGTTGCCGGTCCAGCGCCTCGATGGAAGCATGGACGAGCTGTCACTCATGGAGGTCTTCGCCCAGGCCCGGGACGTGCGTCGCCTCGCAGGTGACCTTCCGACGCAGGATTTCGCCCTGCTGAGGTTGTTGCTGGCGATCTTGCACGATGCGATCGACGGTCCGGCAGAACTCGACGACTGGGCGCGGCTGTGGGAGTCACCGGATCCGTTCGGCGAAGTCCCCGGCTACCTCGACCGGCATCGGAACCGCTTCGACCTGTTCCACTCATATGCGCCCTTCTACCAAGTGGCCGGTCTGAGCACAGCGAAGGGCGAAATTTCCTCTCTCAACCGGCTCGTCGCCGACGTGCCGAATGGGGAACCCTTCTTCACCATGCGCAATCCCGGTGTGCGCCGGCTTTCCTACGCCGAGGCCGCGCGCTGGCTCGTTCACGCGCATGCCTACGACCCCTCGGGAATCAAGTCCGGGATGGCGGGAGACCCTCGGGCCAAGTCCGGCAAGGTGTACCCGCTCGGTGTCGGCTCCCTGGGCAATCTCGGCGGTATCTACGCCGAGAGTGTCACCCTGCACCAGACCCTGCTCCTGAATCTGATTGCCTTCGACGAGGGCATTGTTGAGCAGGAAGACGAGGATCTGCCCGCCTGGCGACACCCCTCGTCCACAGCGGGGGCCGCCGACGCAGACCGGCTCGCCCGGGGCCCGGTGGGGCTGCGTGACCTGTACACCTGGCAGTCACGGCGCCTGCGCCTGCACGTCGACGGCGAGCAGGTGAGCGGTGTCGTTCTCGGGTACGGAGACCCTCTGACCCCACATGCGCCATGGAAGCGGGAGCCCATGTGTAGCTGGAGGCGCAGCACCGCACAGGAGAAGAAGCAGGGGCGGCCGCTGGTCTACATGCCGCGCCAGCACGATCCGAGCCGGGCGGCCTGGCGCGGGCTGGGTTCGCTGCTGCCCGCGCGGCGCTCGGCCAGCGACGACACCGGTCGCGGCACTCCGGAGTCGCTTCCTGCCGGGATCGTCTCCTGGTATTCGATGCTCGCTTCGCAAGGTTTCATCGATCAAACGTCGTTGATCCGGGTGCGGCTCGTAGGCGCGGTGTATGGCACACAGCAGTCCGTGGTGGACGAGGTCGTGGATGACGCGGTGGTCCTGCCGGTGATCCTCCTGCACGAGGAGAAGCCCGACTTCGGCGCCACAGCAGTCGATGCGGTGCACGACGCGCAGGGCGCGGTGACGGCACTCGGCCAACTGGCCGGGAATCTGGCACGTGCCGTGGGATCGAACCCCGATCCCACGAGCGATGCCGCCCGCGACCTCGGTTTCGGAGCGCTGGACGGGCCATATCGGCAATGGCTTGCCGCCTTGCGTCCGAGCACCGACCCGCACGCGGCTCGGGAGCTCTGGCAGGCCACTGTCCGCATGCAGGTCACGCGGCTCGGGCTGGAGTTGCTCGACTCCGCGGGGTCCGCCGCTTCGGAGGGCCGGGTGGCCGACGTCCCCGGTTCGGGACGCCACTGGGTCAATGACGCACGCGCAGAGCAGTGGTTCCGACAGCGGCTGAACCAGGTATTGCCGCGACCGCAACAAGATCCGGACGAAGGTAACTGAATGACCAACGTCATGCCGTCATCGCCCAAGAGCACACCGCGGCGGTCTTCGGGAGGTGGGCTGCCTCGTCCGTCCCTGCAAGCACCAGGACGCGCCACCGACCGTTGTATAGGGCGCCTGCAGGCCCTGTACCGGCAGGACAATTCAAGCGCCGTAGCGGCCCTGGCCCGCCTCCGGCGCGGACTCGGCAAGGCCGTGCACGAAGCCCCCGAGAGCTGGGGCAACGACGGGCTTGAGGAGCTGTCCGCCATCCGAGCTGAGCACGACTCCGCCATGGTCGCTGAGCAGGAGGACGGAGCGTCAGCGAAGTACTTCTCTGCCGAGCAGCGCCGCTGGAGCGAGCGACGCGAACTCGCCGAGGAGAAGGCCGTCTTCCTCACGATCACGTTGTGGGCGCTCCATCAGCAGTCCATCCGCGACGCCAACATGCATGCGCAGGCCTGGGGCCTGGGCCGATCAGTCCGGCACCTGGCACAGGGGCGCCCGGGTACGGAGGACTCTCAACCTGCGTTGTCTGCCACAAAGTTGACCGAGGAGTTGAATGAGCCCCTCCGTAAACGCTTCGTACGAATCGGCACCTCGACGTCGTTCGAGATGCTGGGCACCAGGCTCCGCGAAGTGGTGCTGCTGCTCCGTGGCGCGCGGATTCCCCTGGACTATGCACGGCTGGCCGACCAATTGACTGCCTGGCAGGACACCCCCCGTCAAGCCGAGGTCCGCCGGACCTGGGGCCGTGACTTTTACCTGTCCTCACAACGAAGCTCCCGCAGCAAGTCAGGTCCTTTGGACAGCAGAGGCAACGGGGGCGGCCTCGACGACCTACTCGACGCCGGCGACTAGCGACCAGGACCCACCATCCGGCGTTCGTCACTGCATGTGTCGGCACTCACAGGGAGAACTTTCGTTGACACGCACCATTCTTGACATCCACATTCTTCAGTCCGTGCCGCCCAGCAACCTGAATCGCGACGACACGGGCACTCCCAAGTCTGCCATCTACGGTGGCGTACGGCGGGCCCGTGTCTCCAGCCAGGCGTGGAAGCGTGCTACCCGGAGGGCCTTCGCCGACCTCCTCCCCCCGTCCGAACTCGGCGTGCGGACAAAGAAGGTCGCCGATGCGCTCGCCGAGCGGATCAATGACCTGGAACCGTCGTTGGAAGCCTCCGCGAGTGTCGACCTGGCCACCGAGGTCATGCGCGCCGCAACCGGCTCCAAGATCGACTCACCGAAGCGCCGGGGCAAGGGTGAAGCAGAGGCAGAGCGCGAGCCGAGCCCCGAGTCCTCGTACCTGATGTTCCTCAGCGGCCGTCAACTCGATGCGCTGGCAGTCCTCGCTTTGGAGGGCAGCCCCGATGGCGACCTCAAGGCGTTCAAAGAAGCGCTCAAGAACAACAAGGAGTACAAAGCCCGTGTCCGGGATGCGGTCGACAGCCGCCACTCCGTGGACATTGCCTTGTTCGGCCGTATGGTCGCCGACTCGCCCGACCTGAATGTGGAAGGGGCCACCCAGGTCGCCCACGCGATCGGGGTGCACCCCTCCGAGATCGAGTCGGACTACTTCACGGCCGTGGACGACCGGAGCGCCGACGAAGAATCCGGAGCCGGGATGATCGGCACCATCGACTTCAACTCAGCGACGCTCTACCGGTACGCCGCCGTGGACCTCGACGAACTCCATCACAATCTCGGCACCGGACTCCAGGAGAACGAACACCCGACGACGCCGGTACAGAAGGCGGCGAGCGCCTTCCTCGAAGCGTTCATCACTTCCTTGCCGACAGGAAAGATCAACACTTTCGGCAATCACACCTTGCCGGCCGCCGTGATCGTCAAACTCCGTTCGCAGCGGCCCATCAGCTTCGTCGGCGCGTTCGAGGAACCAGTGCGTCAGGCCACCGAGGGGGGTTACGTCCGGGAGAGCTGCAAGCGTCTCGCGGCCTACATTCCCGACCTGGAACGCCAGTACGGAGTCCCCGACAACCAGCCGACCTGGGTCTTTCGCGTAGGCGAGGAAACCCGAGCGCTCGCAGAACTCGGTACCGAAGTCACCTTGGGCACCCTGACCAAGGCCGTCGAGGACGCCGTCGCGGAGCGGCTGGGAGCGCCGGGGTCGGCAGCATGAGCGTCCTGCTGCTCCGGCTGGCCGGGCCTCTCCAGGCATGGGGGTCCGCGGCCCGTTTCGCCCGCCGGAGCACCGAGAACGCCCCGACCAAGAGCGGCGTCCTCGGCCTGCTCGCCGCAGCACTGGGCCGAGGCCGAAAAGAGGACCTCTCTGACCTGGCAGCACTGCGGTTCGGCGTAAGGATCGACCAGCCAGGCACCCGGGTGCGGGACTTCCACACGGCCCACCATTTCGACTCGGGCCGGGCCATGCCGCTTTCCGAGCGGTTCTACCTGGCGGACGCGGTCTTCCTGGCCGGGGTTGAAGGCGACAACCGCCTGATCCAACAACTCTATGAGGCGCTCCTCGCGCCGCGGTTCCTTCCGTTCCTCGGCCGTCGGTCGTGTCCGCCGTCGCGACCCATCACCATCGGCCCGCCACAAGAGATTCCGCTAGAGCAGGCCCTGCGCGAGACCCCGTGGCAGGCAGCCAACTGGTACGTCAGGCAATCCGCGACACGCCGGGGGGGCAGCGGTACACCTGCCTCGGGGCCGGCCCTGGACACACTGATCGACTGCCCTCCTGCCGAAGTGCCCGACTTCTCGGTACGGGACATTCCGCTGAGCTTCGATCCCCGGCACCGCCGGTACGGTCTGCGCGGAGTGCGTACAGGACGGCCCGAGCCCCCTGCACCCCCGCGACGCGCCACACCCACCTCCCCGCCCCACGACCCGACCAGCCTGCTCCCCCCTGTCGACGGACCGTCCGCCTCCGCCTGGCCCCCGGACACGACACCACCGGAATCCGGACTGCCGAGGATCCACTGATGTATCTGACCCGCTTCCGCTTCAACACCGCACGCTCCGGAGCCCGTCGACTCCTCGGCTCGCCCCACCTGATGCACGGCGCCGTGAGCATGGCATTCCCCGAACCACCAGCACGGGACGGCCAGGGCCCACGTGTCCTGTGGCGCCTCGACAGCGACCACCAAGCACGAACTCAGCTCTATATCGTCAGTCCCCACCAGCCCGACCTGACGCACCTCGTCGAACAGGCAGGTTGGCCCACCTTGGACGAACCTGGATGGGCCACCTTCGCCTACACCGGCTTCCTCGGTGCCCTCGCCGCCGGAGACATCTGGAGCTTCAGGCTCACCGCCAACCCCGTCCATGACATCCGCCTGCCCCAGGACAAACCAGGCGCTCGCACCCGTCGCACCGCCCACCGCACACCACGCCACCAGCTACGCTGGCTGCTGGAGCGCCAGCAAAGGGCGGGCTTCGAGGTACTCCCCAAGGCCCCCGACAAACAATTGACTCAGTTCGGCGACGAGCACGAACTGATCGTGCGAGACCAGCTACCGCTCCAGTTCCGCCGCCCTGCGGCAGAACGGCCGCGCCAAGACGTCCGCTTCACCAAGGTGACCTTCGACGGGCGACTGCAGATCACCGACCTCGAAGCCTTCCGCCGCACCCTCACCCAGGGCCTCGGCAAAGCCAAGGCGTACGGCTGCGGACTGATGACGCTCGCCCCGGTGACCCCTCAGTGAGCACCGTCGGACGCAGGCCGACATCCACACCGCGTGAACTCACCCGAGTCGGGGACCGACTGTCCTTCGTCTACCTGGAGCGGTGCACCATCCACCGCGACGACAACGCGATCACGGCGACCGACGCGGACGGGGTGACCCATATCCCGTCCGCCACCATCGGCACACTGCTCCTCGGCCCCGGCACCCGAGTCACCCACCAGGCGATGACCCTGCTCGGCGAATGCGGAGCAGGCGTGACGTGGGTGGGCGAGCACGGCGTGCGCTTCTACGCGGGCGGACGGGCCCTGAGCCGCTCGTCGGCACTGGCCGAGGCCCAGGCCACCGTCTGGGCAAACCGACGCACCCGGCTCGAAGTGGCCCGCGCGATGTACCGTCTCCGGTTTCCCCACGACGACCCCGCCGGACACTCCCGCCAAGAACTACTGAGCATGGAGGGACGTCGGCTCAAGGAGTGCTACGGACGAGAGGCGGCCCGCACCGGAGTTCCGTGGCGACGACGCGAATATCACCGAGAGGACCTCTCGGCCGGCGATCCGCCCAACCAAGCGGTTACCGCGGCAGCCCAGTGCATGTACGGCGTCGCCCACTCCGTCATCTCCGCCCTCGGCTGCTCCCCCGCCCTCGGGTTCGTGCACTCGGGCAACGAACGGTCCTTCGTACTCGATGTCGCGGACCTCTACAAAGCAGACGTGGCCATCCCAGCAGCGTTCGATGCAGCCGCGGAAGGGGCAGAGGACGTCGCCTCCCGAACCCGCAGGTCCTTGCGCGACCGCATCAACCAGACGAACCTGCTCGATCGCTGTGTACGCGACATCAAGAACTTGCTCGGTTACACGGGCACCCGCGCGGCCACGGACATCAACGAGGACCGCATGACCGTCCAGTCAGACGGCGACACACACCTCGAAGGCGGACGCAACTACGGCACAGAGGAACCGATCTGGTGACGGTCATCGTGCTCGCCAACTGCCCCTCCGGACTCAGAGGGTTCCTCACCCGCTGGCTCCTGGAGATCTCCCCCGGCGTCTTCCTGGGCGCTCCCACAGCTCGCGTACGAGACATCCTGTGGGCAGAAGTACGCCAGTACTCCGGCCAGGGCCGCGCTCTCCTGGCCTACCAAACCGACACCGAACAGGGCTTTGCCTTCAAGACCCACGACCACGCCTGGAACCCGGTGGACCACGAAGGCCTGACCCTGATCCACCGCCCGTCCCCCGCCGCCCCTCACTCCGATGGCAGTCAGCCGTCGCCACCTCGCTCGGGATGGAGCAAGGCGTCGAAGAGACGACGGTTCGGCGGCTGACAACCACAGCACACCTGGGCCTCCCACACAGACATGAAGCCCGATTTATTCCTTATGTCGAAATCTTGCATAGTAAGCAAAAGCGGGCACCCCTGCCCATAGACATGCAGGTCACTCACGGTGGTCCCCGCGCATGCGGGGGTGGTCCCCTGCACGCCCTGATCAACTCGCGGCTACCGGGGTGGTCCCCGCGCATGCGGGGGTGGTCCCCTCACCGCGGCCGACGCACTCGCCACCCTGCCGTGGTCCCCGCGCATGCGGGGGTGGTCCCGGATCACCACCGTCACCGAACAGCCCACCACGGTGGTCCCCGCGCATGCGGGGGTGGTCCCTTCACGCGTCCTCCTTCGCGGAGATCGTGGCGGTGGTCCCCGCGCATGCGGGGGTGGTCCTGCGCCGCCAGCTCGACTCCACGCAGGCCTCCGTGGTCCCCGCGCATGCGGGGGTGGTCCCAGGGGCGTCCCCGGTTTCGTCACGTGACGAATCGTGGTCCCCGCGCATGCGGGGGTGGTCCCCGGAGCTACCCGAAGTGTAGTTGGGCGACTGGGTGGTCCCCGCGCATGCGGGGGTGGTCCCGGGCCCGCCGCCGCGCTGCTGGTTCGGCACATGTGGTCCCCGCGCATGCGGGGGTGGTCCCGGCCGGCAGGCGTTCGGGTCCTGAGCGCGGGAGTGGTCCCCGCGCATGCGGGGGTGGTCCCTGGCGCTGCGGGCCGGTCGACTCCGGCATGCGGGGGTGGCCCCTGGACCAGGACCAGCTCGCCGACCTGGACCGTGCGACCCCCGCCTGTGCGGGGATGGTCCCGAATGCGTCCGGCGGCAGTCAGGCGCGTACGTCCCGCTGCTGCACCTCCTTGAGGACCGCCGCCACCGTGGCGAAGTCGTTGTCCACGTGGAGCACCGTGTGATCGTGATGGACCGCTGTCGCACACACCAGGAGATCGATGGCTCCGGCGGCACGGTGCTGCCCGTGCTGCCCTTGCTGGGTGAGCTTGTACTGCGCGTTCTCCACCCAGCGCCACGCGTTCTTGGGAACCGGTGAGAAGTGGCAGAGGGCATCCAGCTCTTCGGCCAGCTCGTCGCGGTGGGCCGGGGTGGTGGCCGAGTAGAGGAACTCCGCCCTCGTGGGCTCACAGATATGGAACACGCCCGCGGCGATGTGCCCTTCCCAGGGCCGCAACGCCCCCGGCGTACGAAAGAGATGCCACAGGGCGGAAGTGTCGAGGAGGTAGGTGATCACTCGAAGGCCGTCTGACGGGCCCGCTTGGCAGCCGCATGCGCCGCAGCAGCCGCCTCGAACTCGCCCCGCTCGCCCCGCGCGGCCAACTTCTCCGCAGCCTCCAGCCGCTTGACGCGCGCCACGTAGTCCCGCAGGGCCCCGTTGACCGTCTCCTTCTTCGTCGAGGCACCCATCAGCCGCATCGCCTCGGCCAGCGCCTCATCATCGAGGTCGATCTGGGTAACAGACATACCGGTCACCCCTCACCGAGAGTCCATGATGTACATAACAACGGTACATCGCCAACATCTCCATAGAGCAGATCACGCTCGGGACAGACAGAACCGGACCACCCAGGGGCGACCGCAAGCCACGGACACCACACCCCTGACCCGATACCCGTAACCCGAAGAGGAGGGACTGTTTCGCCAAAGAAGCCAAGGACACGGATGTTCGGCGCGGGGCAGGGGCCCTACTGAAGGGGACGTGCGAGCACTCCTCGACGCTCCCGCGAGGCATCGCCGCAAAAGCCCAGACCAAAGCCGCTCACAGCGCGGCTTCGATGCGCGAAGGCTCACGTTCGCCACACCCCCGCGAGGCGTCCGCCGCACGCAAAACGCCCCCGGCAAACACGTCTCCCCAGGTCAGAACGATTCTTCCTGGGCCAACGCGGTGGGGCGGGTGGGACTCGAACCGTGCCAGTGACGCGTCTCACCTGCGAAGGCATAAGGAATGGACATTTCAGTCGGTTTCCATCTGGCTGCATCCGCCTCGATCCCGCTCGATCGCGATCGAGTCAGGCGTTCGCCACACCAGCTTCTGCCCCCCGGATGCCCTCCGGGGGGGTACGGGGCGCTCGGCTCCCGGGGCAACGTCGCCGCCCCTGATCTTGCTGCCGGGCGGCAGCGGCGTCCTCCCCTGTGATATTGGAACCGCCGCGCATCTGGCAACACTATGCGCAGCCGGGCGGGCCTTCAGGGCTTCGAGATCATCCCATGGCCCCTTTTTGGGGCTTACCAGTTTCATGCCTCAGGCATGTCTTCAGGCATTTTCAGCGGAACGAGTTCCTGCGGGACAGGCCCGGTCTTACCCGGAGGTCGAGGGACTGGCCCAGCGGGAACCAGAGCAGGTTCAGCGTCATCGAGAACAATGCCATGCCGGGAAGCGCCGGAGGGGTGAAGTAGTTGTAGCGGCCCACGCTATAGACAATCAGACTGGCATTGGTGCCGGAGACGCCGCTCGCACACCTCACGTGTCCGGTCAGGATTCCGTCAGTGGGGGCGTCCGCGAGGAACCAGTTGCTGTAGCCCGGCACGCCCTGTGGCCAGGAGTGCCGGTAGCCGGGGGGCGGAACGCCTCCACTGTTACACACCACCGACCAGGAATGGTGCCCGCGCCAGCAGAACTGACCGTGACCGGGGCCAATGCGTGAGCTGCGCCGGCGCGCCCCAGCGGCCGGGTCAGAGTTCCGGGTCTGCGGCGATCGTCCGGTCTGGCCTCGGGGGGACTACCGGCTCCGGGTCGTGCTCGCGTGTCTCTACGAACGAGCTGGCAGAGGCAAAATGCAAGGTCCGCCAGCTCGATGTGTTGTAGTGGGTCCTGGAAGAATTAACGATCTCATGGGTTCCCCCGTAGTCGTAACCCTCGCTGAGGTATCGGTTCGTGATGCTCTTGAAGCCGAGCGTGTCGCCCGCCCGGAGCACCCGATTTCCTCCGGCCTTGATATTGCCGTTGGCGGTGAGATTGTCGGTGATGGTGACGTTGTTGCCGGGCAAGACGTTGACGTGACTGTTGATTTTGAGCGGTTCGCCTCCAGGTCCGCGGAGGTCGGCGATTCGGACGACCTTCCCGGCCCCGACAGCGGTGACAAAGCCGTTGGCAGTCACGTCGCCGTTGAAGGTGCTCGCCCCGGTGACGTTCAGGACCGCGTCGACCTTCAGGCCCGCGTTCTGGCTGACCCGCAGCGGGCTGCTGCCCGCGCCGCGCACCGATCCGGCGACCGTCAGGTCCTTGGCGGTGTTGCTGAGACTGACGCTGTCGGCGAATGTGGCCGGGCCCTGGACGGTGAGGTTCCTGACGACGAGGTCAGGGATGCGTACGGTGACCGCCGTGGTCAGGGTGTGGGTGAGGGTGACGCCACCGGCGGTGACCTCGGCGCGGAGCATGAAGCCGGTGACGGTGGTCAGGCCGCGCGGGGTGGACCAGACACGTTCCTTGTCGAGGGAGACCCCGGCGGGGGTGTCGCCCCAGTGCATCGTGTACTTCGCGTCCGAGCCCTCCCAGCGGAGCACAGAGACCTCACCGTTCTCCACCATGATCTTCTCGGGCGCGAAATTCCGGAACACGAACCCGGCCGGGAACTTGTCCACCACGACCGCGGCGTCCTTGTTGGTGAAGCTCCCGTTCGTCCTTGACGAACTCTCGACGATCGCGATGGAGACCTGACCCGCCGTGCGGTTGACCGCGATGTTGGACAGGGTGAGGGTGATGATCTGCCCGGTGAACTGCACCGCGCGGGCCGGGGTGAAGGTGATGACCGCGAAGCCGCCGGAGACGGCGGGGGCGGACGGCGTCCAGCCGGTGCTGGCACCGGTCTTGATGACGGCGCCTTCGGTGGTGAGGTGCTCGGCCCCCGCGCCGACCGGCACCCGGACGGTGATTTTGCTGCACCAGGCCGACGTGGTGATGCCGCCGCCGACATTGATGTTGACGGAGCCGTACTCGGTTTCCTCGGCGGAGCTCACCCGCAACGGCTTGGGGTCGGTCGACGGTTCGTACGGCAGCAGGTTGGTGGCGTTCACCATGACAACGCTCATGCAACAGCCCTTCTGAGAAAGGAGGTTCAGGACGTCTCGGTCGCGTCGAGCAGCAGGTGTCCATAGCGGGCCTCCGCCTGCGAATCCCCGAAGTGCGCCGCGGAATCAGCAGGAACGATCGGCAGCTCCACCCACTCGGTCTCCGACCCGCGCGGCTCGGCCCAGCTCCACGCTCCGTGCCACGACGCGGGCTGCGGCAGCACCACGCCTGCCTCCGTCGGCTCCTCCCCCGCCCGTGCCCGCCGGGCTTCCTCGGCCTGGTCGACCCGCTCTGCCGCCAGCAGTGGGCCGAGCCGGAAAGACGCCCGGATCCGCCGCATCGCCTCGGACACCAGGTCGTCGGGCAACTGGACCTTGGTCACCGGGAGGATGTCCGTGGTGGCATGCACCGCCGCGTACGGATCCATCAGCAGCGTCAGGTGGTGCGTCACCGGCTGGTCCGGGGTGCGCGCGGGCACGGCCAGGCCGTGGCCCTTGTCGATCGGGGTCAGATAGCCCCCGCCGCCCTGCGGCATGACCGCGTGGCAGAGCTCGTACGAAGTCTCCTGGTCGGGCCCGGTCGCCCCGGCGAAGTATCCGACGAGACCGTCGCCGAGCCGCTTCTCGTTGCCGAGCCGGACCGGCCAGCGGTAGCTGTCGTACTCCTCCTCCGACTCCCCAAGCACCTGGTCCCAGCTCGGGTTGCCCAGCAGCGGCCCTTCGAGCTCGACGCCCAGATCGGCGCGCACCAGTGCGAGCGGGCGGCCGATGAGCCGCAGCGGCGAGCCGTCCTCCTGGGCCGCGTCGTCGAGGATGGTGTCGAGGGTCTGGTCGATGGTGTCGAGCAGACCGGTGAGTGCGGCGGCGGGTTTGTCCTTCAGGGTGCGGACGAACCGGGCCAGGTGCGGCATGGCGTCCTCGAACGCCTGGGCGTCGACGTCGGGATGGGGTGAGCCGGGGAGCGGCAGCCACACGCTGTCGTCCGCGCCGTCGATGTCCTTGACGACGCGGAGTTCTCCGAGGCAGACGCCATCGGGTCCGTGGACGACGAGGGTCTGGTCGAGATGGTTGAGCAGCAGCCAGCCGGCCAGGGGGTTTTCCGTCGTGGCCGCGCGGGCCATCGGCGAGAGCCGCTGTCCGTCCACGGCGCGTACGGTCTCCAGCCGGACGCGGGCGCCCTGGAGGAGACGCGGGCCGAGCTGCACGAAGCGGGCCGTGCCGATGAGGTCCTCGTGCAGGACGCTGTCAGGGGCAACGCTCTCCGCGAGGGTGAGGGAGACCTGTTCGTAGTTGCGGCTGTTGACGATGTCGTAGGTGCGGCCGAAGCGGTCGACAATGCGCAGGTCGTGAAAGGTGAACTGGCCGGCACGGACCGGCTGGAACGGTGTGCCGGGGTCGTCGGCGGGCGGTTCGAGCGGGCCGCCTTCCGGGACGCTCTGGATGTCGCCGACGAGCCTGGCGGTGGCCTCGGGGACGTGCACGGTGGTCCTTGCGGTGCCGTCCTGCTGGAGGAGCCAGTCGTGGAAGCCGTCGAGGCGCTGGGAGAGCATTCCGGGGTCGCCGAGTTCCTTGCGCAGGGCGAGCAGGCCTTCGCTGGGAGCGCCGGAGTAGGTGTCGAGGTAGCGGTCGATCTGCTTCTGCAGGACGAACGGCGCGCTCGGGGTGAGGAACGCCCGGTTCTTGAAGGTGAGCCAGCGCAGGTCGGCTTCGCCGCCGCCGGGCTGGGCTCCCCGGCCGGACCATTCGTAGCGGCTGCCGTTGAAGGTCCAGTAGGTGGTGTCACCGGCCTGGAAGGGCGTGGGGCAGTACTTCAGTTCGTATTCGAGGTGCATGGGCAACCAGGGCTGCTGCCACGGCACGGTGTACTCGGGGACGGGCCCGGCGACGGCGGCAGGATCGTCGAGAGCCGCGTCGAGAGCGCCGGGGATCCGGGCCACCTGGTCCAGGAGGGCGAACTCGGCGAGCAGCGGGGTGCAGGCGTCGGGGAGTCCGGCCAGTCCCGGGCTGGGCGGAGTGGTGGGCCGTTCGTAGGTCTTGTCGCCGACGGTGATCTGGGTGATCAGGGCCTCGGGATGGCGGCAGGGCAGCGGGGTGTCCCGGGTGAGGGGTTCCTTGGCACCGGTGTCCTTGATGAGCACGACCGGGTCGGCGGGGCGGTAGTAGGACTCGCGGGCGGTGCGCTCCATCTGGTAGCGCGGGTCGAGTCCGCGTTCGGTCGCGTACTTCCCGATGTCGGCCGCGAGTTCCTCCGGGGTGCCGCCGGTGGGCAGTTGCCTCAACAGCACGAACTGTTCGTCGAGCAAAGCCTTGGTCCGCCCGGCCAGACTCGTCGCATCGCTCTCGTTGAGCTGGACATCCGCTGCGGCGTCGAACCCCGCAGGGTGCTCGGGGGTGAATGGGGGAACCGGCTTGTGGCGCAGCCACCAGATGTTCCACAGGCGCTGCTGAGAGCGGCGGAGCCTGGGCGTGAGGTCGTCGTACCGCCGTTGGACATCGTTGAGTTCGGACAGCCACCCGGGTTCCGGCGGCGGGGGCGGCAGCTCGTCGTCGCCTTCGACGGGGCGCGCGGTCACCTTCCACACATGGCCGCCGTCGGAGCCGGAGAACCAGGAGTGATGGGTGAGGGTGTCGAGGTCCTCTTCGCCGTCGGCGGTGTCGAGTGTTTCGAGGGTGCCGTGGAAGAGCGAGCGTACGAGATCCCCGGTGCGCGCGGACCGGGTCTGGCGGGCGGCCAGTCGGCCGAGGGCTTCGGCGCTGCTGCTGCCCAGCGTGAGGATCTTGCTGAGCTCGATGTTGCTCGGTTTGTCGGACTTGTAGGTGGCGCCGTCGCGCTGCCAGTCGACTCCGAGCGCCGAGCCGCTGTAGAGGGTGCGGTCCAGGGCGTCGGCGGCGGTGCCTTCGGGGGTGTCCCAGCCGAGGGCTTCGAGGAGGTCGGCAGTCCCGTCCGCGCCCGGCGGGAGCAGGCCGGGCACGGACGCGGCGCGGTTGAGGTAGTCGAGTGCGTCGTCGCTGTACCAGCCCATGACGAAGTAGCTCAGCGTCGCGTCGGGCGGGTAGTTGTCCAGGTCGCCTTTGAGGTCCTCAAGGGTGTCGTGGAGGGAGAACACGTCTTTGTTGTACGGCTGGTAGGCGGCGAAGCCGGGCAGTCCGGGCCCGGCCGCGGTCAGGTGCGGCTTCTGGGCGGGCGGTTCGGTCCACGGCGCCTGGGTGAGGTCGTGGCGGCGGCCGAGGAAGGTCAGCTCCAGCGGGGCACCCTCCGGTGAATCGGGGTTCGGGTGCTTGTTGGTGCCGTAGACGTCGTTGCCGTCGGCGTCCTGGACCGGGCGGCTCTCCAGGTAGTCGCTCTGCACGATCCACCCGACGGCTTTGCGGTCCGCCGCCGCCGCTGTGGTGCTGTAGCGCACGACCAGCCAGCGGTTGGGGACGAAGGGGAAGGTCGTCTCCCCCGTCGTCTGGTCGTAGTGCCCGTTGGCCAGCGCCTCGGGCAACTGCCAGTGGACGTAGACGCCTTCGCTGTCCGGACCCATGGTCTCGGTGCCGACGCCGGGGGGCGGTTCCGCGCTCGCGCCCTCCTCGATCATGGCGTCGAAGTTCGGTGTCCACCGGTTGAACGTCTCGGCGGTGCGGGTCAGCCGGTTGACGACAAGGGCGTTCACCTTGACGGGGACGATCAGGTCCGTGGCGCTCATCAGGCGGTCTCCGTCCGGGCAGCGGTGCCGGTGGGGCTGAGGATTTCCTGTTCCAGCGGGGCGTTGACGAGTTCCAGGGCCAGTTGTCCGGGGTCCAGGTCGGTGAGTCCGAACTCCCGGGCCAGGGCGGGCACCAGGCCGCCGGTGCCGAACATCTTCAAGACCGCGGGTCCGGTGTCCGGGTCGGAGCGCAGGTGGAGGTCGAGGAGGCTGTCGGTGGCCGGGTAGTAGGTCTCCAGCGGGGTGCCGATCGGCGGGTCGGCGGCCAGACTGCGCAGGCCGAGGCGGTTCCCGGAGTCGATGCCGTAGTGGATGCCCTGTCCCGGTTCGCGGATGACGACCTTGTCGGGGACGCCGTCCCAGAGAACGAGCAGGATCCGCTTGTCCGGTTTGGCGCGGCGCAGTTCGGTGAGGAGGGTGCCGTCCTTGAGATAGGCGTTGATCTTGATGTCCGGCCAGGCGGGGATGAGTTCGGAGTGGATGAGCAGCCCGCCGGCGGCTCGCTTCGCGCTGCGCGACCGTGCGGTGGCGCGGTTGAGTTCCGGGGCGAGGCGGCTGTCGACGGAGGTGTGCACGCCGACGTCGGCGGCTCCGGCGACGAGCGCGTCCAGCCAGCCCTGGTCGAGGCGGAACATCCGGAGGGATTCGAGGGGCAGCATGCGCGGGTCGGGCACGAGGTGGTGGAACGGCACGCCCTGGAGCAGGCCGAGGCGGGCCTGCCAGGCGGCGATGGCCCCGGCGTTGCGTTCCGCGGTGGTCCGCAGCAGGGAGACGACGCGTTCTTCCGCGAGCACGGACCTTGACTGTGTACGTGTCACTCTCATCTGCGGCGTCCTGCGTCCGGCGTCGTCCGGGAGCTGGGGGCTCTTGAGCCCGGTGCTGAGTTGCTCGCGGAAGCCTGCGGAGGCGAGTTCGCGCAGCGCGCCGAGGGCGGGCGGGGCGTCCGGGTCGACCGAGGCGCGCGCCGGATCTCCGGCCAGCGCCATCAGCGTCGTCGCCCGGTTGGCGAGTTCGCGGCGGGCCCGGCTGACGGCGGTGGTGTATTCGGGGTCGGCCAGGCCGATGGTGCGACCGAGGGTCCAGGCGACGGCATAGCTGACGTCGAAGATCCCGTGCTCGGGCTCGTAGATGAGCGCGTGGTCGGAGGTGGTGTGCGGGCCGGGGCTGTGCTCGGTGGGCACGTCGAAAGCGGTGACCGGGGTGGCCGGGCCGCGGTACCAGGCGAAGGTGCGTTCGCCGGAGAGGGTTCGCTGCGGGACGGCGGTGTAGCCCCGGGCAAGGCGCTCGCGGACGTAGTCGTCCTCGGTGTCGTCGGTGGCCGGTGCGGTCACCGGCAGGCGCAGGGCGAGCTTTTCGGGGTCCGCGGTGCCGGGGGCGACGAGGTTCTCCAGCAGCGCTCCGGGGTCGGCGGCGGGCCCTTCGCTGCTGGTGAAGCTCCAGCGGTGCAGCGAGCACAGGCGGACGGCCGTGGTGGAGCCGGGCAGGGTGCCGGACAGGCGGCCCTCGAAGCCTTCGAGGGAGACGAGGTGGACGGCGTAGTTACCGGCGTTGTGGGGGAAGCGGTTGGCGTTGACGACCGCGTACTCCCCTTCTTCGAGGACTTCACCGTCGGCCCGGGTCTGGTTCGCGTCGACGACCTTGCGGACGTGGGCGAGGTAGTACATCTCGTCGTCGCGCGGGGCGACCGCGTTGAAGAGGTCCGCCGGGACGTCGATGGTCCGGCACTTGCTCCGGGCCTCGGCCTCGTCGACGCCGCCGGGCGGCAGGTTCGGGCCCTTGACCCCCGCCTCGGCGGGGTTCCGGAGCTCCTCGACGGTGCGCAGCACGGTGTCCCCGGACGCGGCGGGGTCGTCGGGCAGTTCGTTCTCGCCGAAGACGAGCAGGGCGAGCCAGGGCGGTCGGGCCGGGGGCTGCTCGGCGCGGGTTCCGGCGAGGTTGCGTTCCCAGGGCAGGATCGACCGGCTGAGGGTGATGTGTGGCAGGGTCCTGGTGTAGGCGCCGGTGCTCTCACGCGGCGGGTAGTGGGCGTGGACGGACGCTTCGCTGAGCACGAAGCGGACGGCCTTGATCTCGAAGGTCTCCTCGGACGGGAGCAGCTTGTCCTGGGCGTCCAGTTCGCCGCCGGAGTCGCTGAGGGTGTTCTTGACGACGACCCGGTAGTCGCCGGGGGTGGCACGCGGGATCAGGTGGTCGAGGAAGTGGATGCGCAGATCCGGTTCAGCGGTCACGGCCGGTCACCTCGTCGCGGTGGTGGTCAGGGGCGGGGTGGTCAGGCTGCGGCCGGCGAGTGCGGCGTAGCCGGTGAGCGGACTGTCGGTATCGGTGCCGGGTCCCGCGCCGAGCCGGGCGAGGGTGCTGAGCACGGCGGTGCGGCGGTCCTTGACAGCGTCGGCGGCGACGGTGTCGACGATGGTCCGGACGCTCTGGTCGTCGGCCCGCGGCTCGGGTCCGGCGGGGTCGGACACGCGCAGGGGCATGCGACCGTCCGGGAGTCCTTCGTACGAAAGCGCCTTCGAGGTGACGGGCCCGGTGTCGGTGCCGTAGTCCGGCTTGGGGAGGGTGATCCTCAGTCCGGTGAGGCGGTTTTCGAGCAGTTGGTCGCCGTGGAGCGCATCGCCGGGTTTGGCCAGGGGCCTGCCCCACAGGCCGGGGGCGACCGTGCCGGTGACCGGCTTGACCACCCAGTGGTGGTCGGTGGGGTGGAAGGTCGTGCCGTCCTTGGTGATGGTGACCCGGTGGGCGGAGGTGACACCGGTCTTCCGCATGGGGCGGATGTCGATGGTCCCCTCGTCGGACTGCTTGATCAGCCGTTCGTTGATGTACAGGTGCGAGGCGGGGATGCCGGCTTCGGTGGTGAAGGTGAATCCGGCCGAGGAGACGAGGGTCGGTTCCTTGGCAGCCGCACGCCGGGCGATCTCACCCTGGTCGGCATCGGCGAGCAGGCCCTCGTTGGGGATGACCCGGACGGGTGCGGGGATCTGGGGGCGGAACTCGGGCCAGTCCACGGTGGGGGTGCTGTCGCGGGAGGAGCCGAAGCCGAAGCTGAAGGAGATGAACCAGAGTTTGACGGTGGCCCGGCCCCCGAACGGCGGCAGCCACAGGTGGAGGTCGATGCCGACCTCGACGGAGATGCGGACCCGGACGAACCACACCTTGATGGTGGCCGCGACGCCGATGCTGATGCCGAGCCGGACATCGAGGTAGAAGGGTTTCCACTGGACCAGCACGTCGAGGTGTGCGGTGAACCACGCGGAGAAGATGCCCTTGTCGTAGACGGCGGCCAGGCGCCCGCCGAACATGAACGCGGCGGGGGTGATCGCGGCGTAGGCCTCGGCCCGCACGGTGATGTCGCTGGCCGGGGACCACACGAACCCGAGGCGCTTGGGTCGGGGGTAGTGGGCGGGGACGTTGTAGGCGGGGTGGTAGCCGCCGAGGCTGATGGCGAAGTCCCCGGCGCGGCCTCCGCCGGTCCAGACGTAGACGGCGATGCCACCGGTGAGTTCGATCGACGGATCGAGCACATAGCTGCCGGGCAGCAGAGCCACGTCCATGGACAGGCAGTGCTCGGCGGAGCTGAAGCCGAGGCTCAGACCGATGTTCACCCTGGCGATGGCCCGGGCGTTCGGGCTGAGGGTGCGCGGCAGACTGACGGAGGTGCGGCCGAGCAGCATGGCCTTGATGGAGTCGCCGAATTCGATGACGGCGAGGGCTTTGGTCTCGATGAAGCCGAAGCTGGTGAACTTCACTCCGGCGGCGATCCAGTACTGGCCCTCGGTGGGGCGGATCCAGCCGGTGGGTCCGGTGAGGGCCTTGAGCGCGTCCTCGGGGGTGTACGGCGTCGGGGCCGGCAGACCGGGCAGGGCCTGGGCCGCGTCCAGCCTTGCCACCAGGGGGAATTCGGCGATCTCGGCGCCGGTGGGGACCTTCTTGAAGGAGCTGTTGATCCCGAATCCGGCGGAGAAGCCGGTGACGGTGAAGGGCGGCGGGCCGAAGACCGAGGCGCCGCCGAGGAGGGAGATCTCGCCGTAGATGAAGACTGAGTGCCAGCCTTCGACGCTGCGTGCCCACACGGCCTGGGCGCCGAGTTCGACCGCCATCGCCTGGACCAGGACCAGCCCGGCGAGTTCGAAGTCGAGGGCGGGGTCGTCAGGTGTCTTGTTGAGCAGGCCGCCCTTGAACCCGATGAGCCCGTCGGCGGCGGTGGCCGCGATGTTCATGCCGTGCAGGAAGGGCAGCAGCGGGAAGCCGCCGCTCATGCCGACGTAGAAGCCGAGTCCGGCGACCTGCCAGGTGAGAGAACCGATCGTGACCTGGCCCTGGAGCTCGATCAGCAGACCCTTTTTGCGGTCGTAGCGGAACACGATCGACGAGAGGTAGACCGGCCCGAACTGCTTGCCGATCACGAACTCGTATTCGAGCTTCGGCTTCTCCGGGCTCTCCGGTTCCGGTCCGAACTTCGGCGGGACGGTGATCACCAGTGCCGGGGTCGGATTGCCCATGACCGCCAGGTAGACCGCCGCACTCACCTTCTTGCCCAGCGGGACCCCTGCCGCCGCGTTCACCACCGGCAACTGCTGGAGCGGGCCGAGGTTGTACTCCGTGACGACCCGGTTGATCTTGATGACGTCTTCGGCGCTGAGGTTCTCGGAGACATACATGATCTGGAGCGCGGGCAGGGACAGCAGCCCGTTGCCGATCATGGGTCCGACCACCGGCAGCCCGGAACCGTCCCAGTCCGTGCGGACCCGGACCATGGCGACGGTGGTGGCCTTGGGTTTGCCGTCCTGGCCGGTGCGGCCGAGCGCCGTGGTCCGCAGCACCAGCAATTCCACCGGGTTCGCGCCGGTGCCGTGGTCCACCGGCGCTTCGGCGGTGACCATCAGGTTGTCCGTCTTGCCCATCGGGTGCTGGTGCAGTTCGACCCGCTCCAGCCAGTCGACCAGCGGTCCGGGCAGTTCGACGCCGTACTCGCCGAGGGCTTCGAGCAGCGTGGTGATCAGCAGCGGTGGCCCGTCGAGGGGCTGGGCCGTGCCGATGGAGTCCTTGCGCAGTTCGGCACGGAACTCCAGCGGGTCGGCGACCGCCCCGCCGAGCTGGAAGCCCACCCAGGGCCCGGTGCCGGGGCACCGTCCGGCCGCGGCCGCGGCCTGTCCGGCGGCCAGCAGGACCCGCAGTGAGCGGCCGCCGGACAGTCCGGACAGGTCGACGCGGGCGACGGCGGTCTGGAGCAGCCAGGTCGCCGGGCTCGCCTCGAAGAGCAGCGCGTCGACCGCCGTGCCGGTGGCGAAGAACCGGGCGCTGGCCGGCATCTCCGCACCGGCCAAAGTGACTTTGCCGGTCACCGTCAGAGCGGCGCTGTCGGCAGTCGCCTCAGTGAGGGTCAGAATGCCGCTGGGCAGGTGCTCCAGGGACTCGGACCCGCCGGTCAGCCCCAGCCGCCCGGTGTCGAGCTCGAACGTACCGGCGCCCCCCGCCGGGAACAGTGCAACCAGTTCGTCGACCGTCAGCGCCATGGGTGACCCCTGCCTGTGGACACGGTTGGGTGAGGCGCCCGCGGAACTGCGGGGCCCCTGTGCCGTTATGTGCCGTTACGGAAAATAAAATAGGCCGGGGGTCACGGAAACATCAATGAGGAGTGTGCGCGTGGCATAGTCATCCGGCCATTACGTCTGGAAAGCACTGCCCAGGAACCTGGAAATGACCACCCCTTTCCCGCCAAACGTTCTTTCGCGTGAGGGGATTTAGGATATTTTACGGGCCACCGAAAGCGGGCACTTGACCGAAGGGCCGCTCGGAGAATCGATTCGGCCAGCACATTCGCAGACGACCGAATCCGCTGCCCGCTGCCAGCTCCACTTCGCGATCCACCGCCCCGAATGAACGGCCGAATTATGGGATTCGGCCATGCGCCCCAGGGCAGCGTCAAAGTTTGTTGAACAGGTAGCTGGCGGTCCAGACCGACCGGCGGACGATCCGACCGTGGGAACGCTCGGTTTGGACGCGCTCCTCCGCTTCGGGGACCGCGGGTGGCAGAGCTGCGTGGACCCGGACGAGCAGGGCCGCCCGGTTGCCCTTGGCCGCCAGGACATAGTCGGCGTGTTATCGACCAACGACACATTCGAGTTACCGCTCTGCCGGGCACCCGGCTTTTCCCCGCACGGCGACAAAGACGCAAAAACACGGCCCCTGAGTCGACAACGATAGATCGACATCCGTGACAGCGGGCGCTTACACCCCCGGCGGCATCGTGGACACGACAGTAACCGCGGGTGTCGAAAACTGTCAGATGAAGGGGACCGCCCGACTGCGTCACGGACCCCAGCAGAGTGGGGTACGGGATAAGGCAGCTAGTGTTTCGCGTGCCGCCGCCTGTACCACCTACCCACACGCCAGGGAAAACTGACTGCGTCGGGATTCCTTCAATGAATGGTGTCGCCGGGGACGATGCCATCGCGCTGCGGGACTTGTTGGACGAGGGCATCACCGGCCTCAACCGGACAGCCGAGGTCGTCCGCGGGGTCGCCGAAGACCGCCGGGGCGCACACGTTGCGGACCTCAGGTGGGCGACAGGCGGTGGTTCGACGCCGCGCGCCACGCGCGACAGCGGGCGACGAGCCGCACGGGTGCGAGCCAGAAGAAGCCCCATGTCGAGCGACGACACCCCACCACCCCGATGCGGCAGGTGCGGCCACACCGCCCGCGACCGCGAAACCTGCGAAGACCGCGTCTGGGCCACCAACTCCAGCGGCCCCAACCTCGGAGTGGCCCACACGCCGGTCTGCCCGGTCGACAATGCCGCGCGTGTGGTGCCGTCCCCGTGTCCGTGCCGTCAACACCCCGAGGAGAGCGACGCCGCCCCTGCCGGGTACCCCCCGGCAAGGGCCTTCTCGTGATCGTCGGACTGTCGGGCCGACAGGGGCCAGCTAACGATCTCTGGCGTGTCGCTCATCACGGAACGATCAGCCGTGGCGCACAGTTGACGCAGGTGGAATCGTTCCTGCGCGCTGGCGCCTGGGTGGGGCGGGTGGGACTCGAACCCACGGCCGACGGATTATGAGTCCGCTGCTCTAACCGGCTGAGCTACCGCCCCTAACGGCGCGTCGCGCACATTTGTGCGCGCCGTCTGCCGCAGCATAGCCGCTCATACGATCTCCTGCTCCGAGTGGTCGGCTACGCACGACCATGAGGACCCCGCTGCGGCGCGCACGGTTCCATCGGGGGCGAAACCCGCACGTACGAGGGAGCGTTGGGGGGCGTCACGGGGGCGGACAGGAGCGTTGGGCTGGAACAGAGAGGGCCCTCGGGCACCGATGACGGTGGCCGAGGGCCCTCTCTTACAGCTCTCCCGACTGGACTCGAACCAGTAACCTGCCGGTTAACAGCCGGCTGCTCTGCCAATTGAGCTACAGGAGACCGAGCTCCCCCGACTGGACTCGAACCAGTAACCTGCCGGTTAACAGCCGGCTGCTCTGCCAATTGAGCTACAGGGGAATGACTCGTGGTGAAGGAGTCACTGCAACAATGTCACCTGCCTGAGGAACCCCGGGCGGCGTGCGCTCGCTGCGACACATACATTAGCGCAAGCAGGGGGGTGCTCCGCCAATCGGTATCCCCAGGCGACCGACGTCGGCAGTCGAGGCAAGGGAAGGGTGGCCGTCATGCGCTACCGGCTCACGTTCGTGGCAGGACTGGCTCTGGGGTACGTGCTCGGGACGCGCTCAGGGCGTGAGCGCTACGAGCAGATCAAGAAGTCCGTCCGCGAGGTCTCGCAGAACCCCGCCGTACGCAACACCGTCGAGTCCGCGACCCAGCAGGGCAAGGAAGTGGCGGGCAAGGCCCTCAACACAGTCTCCGAGCGCGTCGGTGACCGGATGCCGGACTCCGTGGCCGACCGCGTGCGGGCGCTGCGCGAGCGCGGACAGGGCGGCGACACCGCGGACGACTGGGGTACGAGCAACACCTGAGGGTGCCGTCCGGATCACCGGCGGCGCCTGAGCCTGCGGCCGGTGACACCCGGCGGCACCCGAGCGTTCCGAGCCGGTGACACCCGGCGGCACCCGAGCGCTCCGGGCCCGTGACACCCGGCGGCACCCGAGCGTTCCGGGCCGGTGACACCCGGCGACCTGCGACGACGTGCCCCGCACGGACAGCCGTGCGGGGCATCCCCCGCGGTGCGGCAGAATCCTTGCCATGGGGATAGTCGCGGGGTTGGACAGTTCGCCCGATTTCACACGCATCGTGGTCTGCGACGCGGACACGGGCGCCGTACTCAGGCAGGGCTATGCCCCGCACCCGCTGGAGACGCCGGAGGGCGGCGGGCGGCCGACGGACGTCGATCCGCAGGCCTGGCTGCTCTCCCTCGGCGAGGCCGCGGGCGGCGGGCTGCTCGAAGGCGTACAGGCCATCGGCGTGTGCGCACAGCAGCACGCCCTGGTGCCCCTGGACGCCCAGGGCAACACGGTCCGGCCCGCCCTCGTCGGCAACCACCCGCGCGGCCAGGTCGCCGCCGCCGACCTCGTCGACGGGTTCGGCGGCCGGCAGGCGTGGGCGCAGGCCGTCGGCTGCGTACCGCAGGCCCCGATGCCCGTGACGAAGCTGCGCTGGCTGGCCAAGCACGAGCCGGAGGCGGCCCTGCGCACCCGGGCCCTGGTGCAGGCCCACGACTGGCTCGTGTGGCAGTTGCTCGGGCGGCCCGCGCGGCGCACCACCGACCGGGGCGGCGCGTCGGGCACCGGCTACTGGTCGGCCGCCACCGGCTCCTACCGTCCCGACCTGGTGGAGCTGGCCCTCGGGCATCAGGCGATGCTGCCGGAGGTCATCGGTCCCGCCGACGCCGCGGGGACGACGCCCGAGGGGCTGCTGATCTCCGCCGGTACCGGCGAGACCATGGCCGCCGCCTTCGGGCTCGGGGTGCGGCAGGGCGACGCCGTCGTCTCGCTCGGCGCCTCGGGCTCCGTGATGGCGGTGCACCACGAGGCCCTCTTCGACCCCAGCGGCACCATCACCTCGCTCGCCGATGCCACCGGCATGCATCTGCCCGTCGTCCACACCCTCAACGCGGTACGGGTGCTGCGCGGCACCGCCGAGATGCTCGGCCTGCCCGATCTCGAAGCGCTCTCCGACCTGGCCCTGAAGTCCACGCCCGGCGCCCACGGCCTCGTCCTTCTGCCCTATCTGGAGGGCGAGAAGACGCCGAGCCTGCCGCACGCCGCGGGCACCCTGACCGGCCTGCGCCGCGAGTCCATGAAGCCCGAGCACCTGGCGCGGGCGGCGTTCGAGGGCATGCTGTGCGGGCTCGGCGACGCCCTGGACGTGCTGCGCGGGCGGGGTGTCGACGTGCGCCGGGTGTTCCTGCTCGGGGCCGCCGCCGAGCTGCCCGCGGTGCGGGCGGTCGCGCCGATGCTGTTCGGTACCCAGGTCGTGGTCGTGCAGCCCGCCGACTACGCCGCGATCGGCGCCGCCCGGCAGGCCGCCTGGGCGCTCACCGGGCAACTGCCGCAGTGGCAGGGCGCGGTCTCGCAGGTCTTCGACCCCGGCGAGGAGCTGGCCGTCGGTCAGGCGGTGCGGCAGCAGTACCTGACGGTGCGGGAGCAGTCCCACCCGGGGGCGTTCTCGGGGACCCCCTTCGCCTGAGCGGAACCACTCCCTCCGGGAACCTCCGGCACCCCCCGGCCCCCCGGCACCCTCCGCCCCCCGGGCCTCGCCCGTCCGACCCCCGCCCCGTCCGGATTTCCGCGGAACTGGGCATTCCGCAGCACTGCGTAAGCGAGTCGAAGCGTTCAGTGTGCCCAGTTCTTGACCAGGGCTGATTTTTGACCGGGTCATGGGTTAATCGGTTGCACGCGTACGGGGGCGGTGGCGCAGGATGGTGGGCGGCTTCGCCCGCCACCCCTCTGTCCGCGACCCTGCCGAGAGACGAGCGTGCTCATACGACTTCTGCGGACCCATCTGGATCCGTACAAAAAGCCCATCGCCCTGCTGGTTCTGCTGCAGTTCCTGCAGACCTGCGCCTCGCTCTACCTCCCCACCCTGAACGCCGACATCATCGACAACGGTGTCGTGAAGGGCGACACGGGCTACATCCTGTCGTTCGGCGCCCTGATGCTGGCCGTCACCGTCGCTCAGATGGTCTGCAACATCGGTGCCGTCCTGTACGGCGCCCGCACCGCCGCCGCGCTCGGCCGCGATGTGCGGGCCGCCGTCTTCGACCGGGTGCAGTCCTTCTCCGCCCGGGAGCTCGGCCGCTTCGGCGCCCCCACCCTGATCACCCGCACCACCAATGACGTCCAGCAGGTGCAGACGCTGGTCCTGATGGCGTTCACGCTGATGGTGTCGGCGCCGATCATGTGCGTCGGCGGCATCGTGATGGCGCTCGGCCAGGACGTCCCGCTGTCCGGGGTACTGCTCGCCGTCGTCCCCGTGCTCGGGATCAGCGTCAGCATGATCGTACGCAGGCTGCGGCCGCTGTTCCGCACCATGCAGGAGCGCCTGGACGCGGTGAACCGGGTGCTGCGCGAGCAGATCACCGGCAACCGCGTCATCCGCGCCTTCGTGCGCGACGCGTACGAGAAGGAGCGCTTCCGCGAGGCCAACGCCGATCTGACCGAGGTGTCGGTCGGCACCGGCAAGCTGCTCGCGCTGATGTTCCCGATCGTCATGACGGTGGTGAACCTGTCGTCGATCGCCGTGGTCTGGTTCGGTGCGCACCGCATCGACGGCGGCCATATGCAGATCGGCGCGCTCACCGCGTTCCTCGCCTATCTCATGCAGATCGTCATGTCCGTGATGATGGCCACGTTCATGTTCATGATGATCCCGCGGGCCGAGGTGTGCGCCGAGCGGATCCAGGAGGTCCTGGACACCGACACCAGCGTGGTGCCGCCCGCCGAGCCCGTGCGGGAGCTGCGCCGCCACGGCCATCTGGAGCTGCGCGGCGCCGGTTTCCGCTACCCGGGCGCCGAGGAGCCCGTACTCACGGGCATCGACCTGGTCGCGCGCCCCGGTGAGACGACCGCCGTGATCGGGTCGACGGGCAGCGGCAAGTCGACGCTCCTGAGCCTCGTACCGCGACTGATGGACGCCACCGACGGTGCCGTTCTGGTCGGCGGCGTCGACGTGCGCACCCTCGATCCCGCGCTGCTCGCCCGCACCGTCTCGCTCGTACCGCAGAAGCCGTATCTGTTCGCCGGGACCGTGGCGAGCAATCTGCGCTACGGCAATCCGGACGCGACGGACGCGGAGCTGTGGCACGCCCTGGAGGTGGCGCAGGCCAAGGAGTTCGTGGAAGGGCTGCCGGAAGGGCTCGACGCGCCCGTGGCGCAGGGCGGTTCGAACGTGTCCGGCGGGCAGCGGCAGCGTCTGTCCATCGCGCGGACGCTGGTGCGGCGGCCGGAGATCTATCTGTTCGACGACTCCTTCTCCGCGCTCGACTACGCCACCGACGCCGCGCTGCGGGCCGCGCTCGCGTACGAGACCAGGGAGGCGACCGTCGTGATCGTCGCCCAGCGGGTCTCGACCATCCGTGACGCCGACCGCATCGTGGTCCTCGACGAGGGCCGGGTCGTGGGCAGCGGTAGCCACCGCGAGCTCATGGCCGTCAACGAGACGTACCGGGAGATCGTGCTCTCCCAGCTCACGGAAGCGGAGGCCGCGTAATGCCGCCTGGTGGCATGGGTGGACCGATGATGGGTCCCGACTCCCGGTCCATGGACTTCAAGAACTCCGGCAAGCGGCTGCTCGGGCAGTTCCGTCCCGAGCGGGCCACGATGTACGCGATGCTCGCGACCGTCGTGGTCAGCGTCGCCCTCTCCGTGCTCGGGCCGAAGATACTCGGCCGGGCGACGGACCTCGTCTTCGCGGGCATCGTCGGGCGGAACATGCCCGACGGCGAGTCCAAGGACGAGGCCCTCGACCGCCTGCGCGCGAGCGGCGAAGGCGGCATGGCCGACATGCTCTCCGGGCTCGACTTCACCCCGGGCGAGGGCATCGACTTCGGCGCGGTCGGCTCCGTGCTGCTGTTCGCGACCGCCGCGTTCCTGGTGGCGGGCCTGATGATGGCGGTGGCGACGCGGCTCTCCAACCGGGCCATCAACCGGACCGTGTTCCGGCTGCGCGGCGACGTACAGGCGAAGCTGTCCCGACTGCCCCTGTCGTACTTCGACAAGCGGCAGCGCGGCGAGGTACTCAGCCGGGCGACCAACGACATCGACAACATCAACCAGACGCTCCAGCAGACGATGGGCCAGCTCATCAACTCCCTGCTGACCATCGTCGGCGTGCTCGCGATGATGTTCTGGATCTCGCCGCTGCTGGCCCTGGTGGCCCTGGTCACGGTGCCGCTGTCGTTCGTCGTGGCGACGAAGGTCGGCAAGCGGTCGCAGCCGCAGTTCGTGCAGCAGTGGAAGTCGACGGGTTCGCTGAACGCGCACGTCGAGGAGATGTACACCGGGCACACCTTGGTGAAGGTCTTCGGCCGCCAGGAGGAGTCCGCGAAGGCGTTCGCGGAGCACAACGACGCGCTGTACGAGGCGTCGTTCAAGGCACAGTTCAACAGCGGCCTCATGCAGCCGCTGATGTTCTTCATGTCGAACCTGAACTATGTGCTCGTGGCGGTGGTGGGCGGCCTGCGCGTCGCCTCCGGTTCCCTGTCCATCGGTGACGTGCAGGCCTTCATCCAGTACTCGCGCCAGTTCTCGATGCCGCTGACGCAGGTCGCCTCGATGGCGAACCTCGTGCAGTCCGGCGTCGCCTCGGCCGAGCGGGTCTTCGAGCTGCTCGACGCCGAGGAGCAGGAGGCCGACCCGGTGCCGGGCGAGCGGCCCGCGGAGCCGCGCGGGCGGGTCGGCATGGAGCATGTGTCCTTCCGGTACGAGAAGGACAAGCCGCTGATCGAGGACCTGTCCCTGGTGGTGGAGCCCGGGCACACGGTCGCCATCGTCGGGCCGACGGGCGCGGGCAAGACCACGCTGGTGAATCTGCTGATGCGGTTCTACGAGGTCACCGGCGGGCGCATCACGCTCGACGGCGTGGACGTGAGCCGGATGACTCGGGACGAACTGCGCGGCGGCATCGGCATGGTGCTCCAGGACACCTGGCTGTTCGGCGGCACCATCGCGGACAACATCGCGTACGGGGCCGCGAAGGGCGTCACCCGTGCGGAGGTCGAGGAGGCCGCTCGGGCCGCGCACGCCGACCGGTTCATCCGTACCCTGCCGGACGGGTACGACACCGTCATCGACGACGAGGGGACTGGCGTCAGCGCGGGCGAGAAGCAGTTGATCACCATTGCGCGGGCGTTTCTGTCCGATCCGGTGATCCTTGTGCTCGACGAGGCGACGAGTTCTGTGGACACCCGTACCGAGGTGTTCATTCAGAAGGCGATGGCTCGGCTCGCGCATGGGCGCACTTCGTTCGTCATCGCGCATCGTCTGTCGACGATTCGGGATGCGGACACCATCCTGGTGATGGAGGACGGGGCGATCGTGGAGCAGGGTACGCATGACGCGCTGCTGGCTGCGGGTGGCGCATATGCGCGGCTGTACCGAGCTCAGTTCGCCGAAGCTGTGGCTGAGGTGGATTAGCGCCACCGCCGCGGGGGGTCGGCCGATCTGCGCGTGCCGGTTTGTTCGGGCTGGTCGCGCAGTTCCCCGCGCCCCTTCGGGGCGCCTCCTTGGGCCCTATTCCAAGTAGCCCCTGAGCTGGTCCGCGAACGCGTGGTCCCGGAGTTTGTTGAGCGTCTTCGACTCGATCTGGCGGATGCGTTCCCGGGTCACGCCGAAGATGCGGCCGATCTCCTCCAGGGTGCGGGGGCGGCCGTCGGCGAGGCCGTAGCGGAGCTGGACGACCTTGCGTTCGCGCTCGCCGAGCGTGGAGAGCACCGCTTCCAGGTGCTCGCGCAGGAGCAGGAACGCCGCCGACTCCACGGGGCTCGCGGCGTCGCCGTCCTCGATGAGGTCGCCGAGCGCGACGTCGTCCTCCTCGCCCACGGGCGCGTGCAGCGACACGGGCTCCTGGGCGAGGCGCAGGACCTCGCTCACGCGCTCGTGCGGCAGGTCCAGGTGGGCGGCGACCTCTTCGGGCGTCGGTTCGTACCCGCGCTCCTGGAGCATGCGGCGCTGTACGCGCACGACCCGGTTGATGAGTTCGACGACGTGCACGGGCACGCGGATGGTGCGGGCCTGGTCGGCGAGGGCGCGGGACATGGCCTGGCGGATCCACCAGGTGGCGTACGTCGAGAACTTGTAGCCGCGGGCGTAGTCGAACTTCTCGACGGCCCTGATCAGGCCCAGGTTGCCCTCCTGGACGAGGTCGAGCATGGTCAGGCCGCGGCCCACATAGCGTTTGGCGACGGACACGACGAGGCGCAGGTTGGCCTCGATGAGGCGGCGCTTGGCCATGCGGCCGAGGACGACGAGCTTGTCGAGGTCGAGGGCGAGCTGGGAGTCCAGGTCGGGGGTGCCCGACAGCTTCTCCTCGGCGAACAGGCCCGCTTCGACGCCGCGGGCGAGTTCCACTTCCTCGGCGGCGGTGAGCAGAGGTATGCGCCCGATCTCGCGCAGGTACTGGCGGAAGAGGTCGGACGACGGGCTGCCGGTGTCGGCGCGGCTGCGCGGGGTCGGCAGCTCCACCACGTCGGCGGTGGCGCCGGACGCCCCGGGCTCGTCGCTCTCACCGGTGGCTTCGGCGGGCCCCGCGGGCTCGGTGCCTTCCTGTCCCGCGGGGTCGGGGGGCGGCTCCGGGTGGAGCGCGGCGCGGCCCTGCTGCGGTACGGCCGCGATGACGTCGGCGTCCGCCTCGTCCGCCGGCGCCGCGGTGGCCTTCTGGGTGAGGGTCTGGGTCTGCACGGGGGCGACCTCCAGGGTGATCGCTGCCGCGGGGGACGGCAGCGGTACAGCGGGACCGGGGTCGGCGGCCTCGCCGCTGTCCGTCCCTGACACGATGTGTGGAACCGCGGGGATGTCGGACCCGCCGGCTTTCACGGGCCGGCCGCGCTCCGAGGACTCAGGCACCGCACCCCAGTGTGGAGTACGACACACGGCCGCCACGAGGGGCGTGCGACGACTTTCTGAGTCCGTACCGTGACCATGCGATTACTCGACGGGTTTCCGCTGCGGGCGGGGCTACGCCGGTACGGGAGCATGGATCGGGATATGGCCTAAAGGGCCGCGGCGCCCCGCTCGCGCAGCGCCCTGCCGTACTGCTGGAGCACCCACAACTCGTTCTGCACGGCGGCGAGTTCCTTGGGATCGCCGTGGCTGCCCGCGAGCCGTGTGAAGGTGCCCTGTACGTCCCGTACGCGGCGGTCCACGGCGCGCAGCCGCACGGTGACCAGTTGCTCGGCCGCGTACGCCTCGTCGACCGTGCGGCGCATGATGGCCTCCACCGCCAGCTCCGTGACCATGGCGCGGACGGCGTCGTCCGGGGCCACGTCCCGGACCCGGACCAGATACTCCTGCGGGTCCTTCAGGCCCTCCTCGGCGCCGCCCGCGTCGAGGATCGCCTGCCGCACCGCGGCGTAGGGCGCGGCGGTGAACTCGTCGACGCCGTACGCGTCGAAGGCCGGGGACACCAGGTGGGGGTACTGCAGTGCGAGCTTCAGGAGTTCGCGCTCGGTGGCGTACACGGGGTTGCGCAGGTTCAGGGCGGGACCGCCGCGGGCCGGGCGGGCGGCGGGGGCGGGTGCCTGGGGTCCGCGCTGCGCGGAGCCGGAGGGGGCCGGGGCGCCGCCGCGGTCGCGCGCCCAGCGGGCGAGCTGCCAGACGCGCTTCACGACGAACTGGGTGTCGAGGATGCCGAGCATCCCGGCGAGCTGCACGGCGACCTCGTGCTGGGCGCCGGAGTTCTTGATGCGGGCGACGACGGGCGCGGCCTCGTCGAGGGCGGCGGCGCGGCCCCCGGGGGTCTCCAGGTCGTAGCGGGCGACGATCTGGCGCAGCGCGAACTCGAACAGCGGGGTGCGCGGCCGGACCAGGTCGGCGACCGCCTCGTCGCCCTTGGCCAGGCGCAGGTCGCAGGGGTCCATGTTGTCGGGGGCGATGGCGATGTAGGTCTCGGCGGCGAACTTCTGGTCGTCCTCGAAGGCGCGCAGGGCCGCTTTCTGGCCGGCCGCGTCACCGTCGAAGGTGAAGATCACCCGGGCCGAGCCGTTGTCCATGAGCAGCCGCCGCAGGATCTTGATGTGCTCGGTGCCGAAGGCCGTGCCGCAGGTCGCGATGGCCGTCGTGACGCCCGCGAGGTGGCAGGCCATCACGTCGGTGTAGCCCTCGACGACGACGGCCCTGCTGGACTTGGCGATGTCCTTCTTGGCGAGGTCGATGCCGTACAGGACCTGGGACTTCTTGTAGACCGGGGTCTCGGGGGTGTTCAGGTACTTCGGGCCGTTGTCGTCGTCGCGCAGCCTGCGCGCGCCGAAGCCGACGACCTCGCCGCCGATGTCGCGGATCGGCCACATCAGCCGGCCGCGGAAGCGGTCGATGGGGCCGCGGCGGCCGTCCTGGGAGAGCCCGGAGAGGATCAGCTCCTTGTCCGTGAAGCCCTTGCCGCGCAGGAAGCGGGTGAGGTGGTCCCAGCCCGCGGGGCTGTAGCCCACGCCGAAGTGGGCGGCGGCGGTCTGGTCGAAGCCGCGCTCGGCGAGGAACTTGCGGCCGATCTCGGCCTCGGCGCTCTCCAACTGGGCGGTGTAGAAGTCGGCGGCCGCCTTGTGGGCCTCGATCAGGCGGATGCGTTCGCCGCGCTGGTGCGAGGGGTTGTACCCGCCCTCCTCGTAGCGCAGCGTGATGCCCGCCTTGGCGGCGAGGCGCTCCACCGCTTCGGAGAAGGTCAGGTGGTCGACCTTCATCACGAAGGTGAGGGTGTCGCCGCCCTCCTGGCAGCCGAAGCAGTGGAACAGGCCCTTGCTGGGGCTGACCTGGAACGACGGCGACTTCTCGTCGTGGAAGGGGCACAGGCCCTTGAGGTTCCCGCCGCCCGCGTTGCGCAACTGGAGGTACTCGGAGACGACGGCGTCGATCGGGACCGCGTCCCGAACCGCCTTCACGTCCTCGTCATTGATCCGTCCAGCCACGCATGGATTCTACGGTCTCCCTGGGCCCCCTATGGGGCTGCGCCCGTCTTCCCCTCATCGGCCCTTCGGGCCTCGCCCTCGAACGCCGGGCGGGCTGGTACCTCCCGCCCGGCGGCTGCTGTCAGGGCAGGAGGGACGCGAGGGGCCTGGACGGGTCGGACAGGGCGTCCGGGTCGGGGCGGGCGCCGGTGCGGATCAGGTGCTGCACCGTCTCGGTGACATCCCACACATTCACGTTCATCCCGGCGAGGACCTGCCCCTCGCGCAGCCAGAACGCGATGAACTCGCGCTTGCCCGCGTCACCGCGGATCACCACCTGGTCGTACGAGCCGGGAGGCGCCCAGCCCGAGTACTCCATGCCCAGGTCGTATTGGTCGGAGAAGAAGTACGGCACGCGGTCGTACGTCACGTCCTTGCCGAGCATGGCGCGGGCCGCGGCGGGCCCGCCGTTGAGGGCGTTCGCCCAGTGCTCGACGCGCAGTTGGGTCGCGTAGAGCCCGTGGTCGACGGCGGCCACGTCACCGGCGGCGTAGATGTCCGGGTCGGAGGTGCGCAGGGACGCGTCGACGGCGACGCCGCCGCCGTCCGCGCGGTCCACGAGGGCGAGGCCCGCGGACTCGGCGAGCGCGGTGCGCGGGGCGGCGCCGATCGCGGCGAGCACGTCGTGCGCCGGGTGCTCCTCGCCGTCGTCGGTGCGGGCGGCCAGGACCATGCCGTCCTGCCCGGTGATCTCGGTGAGCCTGGCGCCGAAGTGGAAGCGCACTCCGTGCTCGGCGTGCAGGTCGGTGAACATCTGGCCGATCTCGGGGCCGAGCACGGAGTGCAGCGGCGTGGGCTCCGGCTCGACGACGGTGACCTCGGCGCCGTACTCGCGGGCGGCGGCCGCGACCTCCAGGCCGATCCAGCCCGCGCCCGCGATCACCAGATGGCCGTTGTCGCGGCCGAGGGCTGCGAGGACGTGCCGCAGCCGGTCGGCGTGCGCGAGGCGGCGCAGATGGTGCACGCCCGCGAGGCCGGTGCCCGGCACGTCGAGGCGGCGCGGTTCGGCGCCGGTGGCGAGGAGCAGCTTGTCGTAGCGGACGACCGTGCCGTCGCCGAGCCTGACGGTGTGCGCCGCACGGTCTATGGCGACGACCGTCTGGCCCAGGTGCAGTTCGACGTCCGCCTGCGCGTACCAGCCGGGTTCGTGCACGAAGACGCTGTCGCGCTCCTCCTTGCCGAGGAGATAGCCCTTGGACAGGGGCGGGCGTTCGTAGGGGTGGTCGCGCTCGTCGCCGATGAGGATCACCCGGCCGGTGAAACCCTCGCTGCGCAGCGTCTCGGCCGCTTTCGCACCCGCGAGGCCCCCTCCGACGATGACGAACGTCTGATCCGCGTCGACCACTTGTTTCCTCCTCGAAACCGTCAGCTCACTGGAGCGTCCCGCACGGAGCGTGAGGACGGAAGGGGGTGTCCCCCTTTGCGCCTGAACCGGCGCCGCTCTCGCGGTGGTGGTTACCCACCGTTCGGGTTCCTCAATTTATTGGTTGCGGTGATCATCTCCCGGCACGACCACGCGTGAGGCGGTGGTGCAGGGACCGCGCCGCGGCGTCCGTGAGGGACGCGATCTGGTCGATGACGACGCGCTGGGCGGCCCGGTCGTCGGGCGCCGTGTCGTACAGCGCCCGGAACTGCGGGTCGAGCCCTTCGGGGGCGCGGGCGGTGAGGGCGGCGGCGAGTTCGGCGACGACGACGCGCTGCTCGGCGCGGAGCCGCTCCTGGGCGGGGCGCTGCATCACGTAGCGGTCGGCGACGGCCTTGAGGACGGCGCACTCCAGGCGTGCCGCGCGCGGTACGACGAGTTCGGCGGCGTACCGGGTGAGGGGGCCCGTGCCGTACCGCTCCCGGGTCGCGGACTCCGCGGCGAGACAGAAGTGGCCGATGAGCTGGCTGGTGGCGTCCTTCAGGCGGGCCTGGGCGACGGCGGAGCCGTCGTAGCCGTGCGGCCACCACTCCTGGTCCTGGAGCCGGTCGAGGGCGGCGGCGAGTTCCTCGGGGGCGGTGTCCGCGGGTACGTAGCGGCCGACGGCGACGGCGAAGACGTCCTGGCGTTCGGGTTCGGCGTGCAGCAGGTTCGGGTCGATGTGCCCTGCGTGCAGGCCGTCCTCGATGTCGTGCACCGAGTAGGCGACGTCGTCCGACCAGTCCATGACCTGCGCCTCGAAGCAGACGCCCCGGCCTTCGGCGTACCCCGGCCCTTCGGGGTGTCCCGGTCCTCCGGGGCCTGCCGGCGCTTCCTTGCGGATCCAGTCGAAGACCGGCCGGTCGTCCTCGTAGACACCGAACTTCACCGACGCCGGGTCGGTGGGGTGGGCGCCGCGCGGCCAGGGGTACTTGGTGGCGGCGTCCAGGGCCGCGCGGGTGAGGTTGAGGCCGACGCTGACGAGTTCGCCGCTCGCCTCGCTGCGCACGAACCGCTTGGGTTCGATGCGGGTGAGCAGGCGCAGGGACTGCGCGTTGCCCTCGAACCCGCCGCAGCCCTGCGCCACTTCGTTGAGCGCCTGCTCGCCGTTGTGCCCGAACGGCGGGTGGCCGAGGTCGTGGGAGAGGCAGGCGGTCTCCACCAGGTCGGGGTCGCAGCCGAGGGCGGCGCCGAGCTCCCGGCCGACCTGGGCGCACTCCAGGGAGTGGGTGAGCCGGGTACGGGCGCTGGCGTCCCACGCCATGCTCTTCGTGCCGGGGGTGACGACCTGGGTCTTGCCCGCGAGGCGGCGCAGCGCGGCGGAGTGCAGGACGCGGGCCCGGTCCCGTTGGAAGGCGGTGCGTCCCGGCCGCTTGTCGGGCTCGGCCGCCCAGCGTTCGGTGGCCGCCTCGTCGTAGGACGCGGTGGGGGCGTTCGGTGCGGTGCCTGCCATGCCCCGACAGTAGACGGCGGCCGCGGGCCGCTGTGCCCCGGACCCCCGTCAGACGGACGCCAACCGGCCGCGTGCCCCGGAGACCGGTGCGGTGGTGCGGGCCTGGTCGTAGCGGTGGAGCAGCAGGGCGGCGAGGGCCGGGTGCGCGCCCAGCGGGGCGGCCGCGAGGCCCGGCGCGGCGTCGGCGGCCTGGGTGGCGAAGCGTCCCGGGGCGGTGAAGTAGGCGGCGACGGCGGTGTGCCGCGCCCCCTGTGCGGCGAGGGCGCGCAGCGCGGCGGGCAGTGTCGTCGGGGTGTGTTCGGTGGGCGCGGCGTAGGCGGGGACGACGGGGACGCCCAGGCGGCGGGCGAGGAGGGCGGCGGCGCGGCGGGTGTCGACGGCGGCGGCGGGGTCGCGGGACCCCGCGGCGGCGAGGACCACTCCGTGGCCCGCGCCCGCGCCCGCGCCCCCCGGCCACCCGGCCTCGGTGAGGCGGGCGTGCAGGGCCTCGGTGAGCAGGGGGTGCGGGCCGAGCGGGGCGGCGACGCGCAGGGGGCGGCCGGGGCGGGTGGCCGCGGCGGCCGCGGCCGGGATGTCGTGCCTGACGTGGTGACCGCGGCTGAGCAGCAGCGGTACGAGAACACCGCCGCCGCCTGGCTCTTCGGCGTCCGGCCTGGCGGCGTCCGGCCCGGCGGCGTCCGGCCCGGCGGCATCCGGCCCGGCGGCATCCGGCCCGGCGGCATCCGGCCCGGCGGCATCCGGCCCGGCGGCATCCGGCCCGGCAGCGTCCGGCCCGGCGGTGAACAGCCCCGCAGCGTCCGGCCCGGCGGTGAGCAGCCCCGCAGCGACCGGCCCGTCGCCACCCGACCCGGCAACGTCCGACCCGGCGCCACCCGACCCGGCAGCATCCGGCCCGGCGGTGAGCAGCCCCGCAGCGTCCGACCCGGCGGTGAACAGCCCCGCAGCGACCGGCCCGTCGCCACCCGACCCGGCGGCGTCCGGCCCGGCGGCGTCCGACCCGGCGGTGAGCAGCCCGGCAGCGACCGGCCCGGCGGTGGGCAGCGCGTGCAGCGTCTCGGCGAGCGGTGGGTCGTTCAGCTCGATGTGCCCGAGCCGCACGTCAAGGCCTGGCCGCAGCGCCCGCACCTCGTCGAGCAGCGCCGTCACGGTGGCGAGGGCACGGGGGTCGCGACTGCCGTGCGCGACGACTACGAGGGCGGGGTCCGGGTACGTCATGGACCGAGGATCGCCGCCCCGGATTTCCGTCCCGTTGCGTCGCCGTGACGGCTCCTTTCCGCGAGCTCACCGAGGCGGTGGGGCGGCCGGGCCCCTCACAGCGGGCCTCCGCGGCCACGGAGGCCCGCGTACCGCCGGTGTAACCGGCCGGGTCCGGGGGTGAAACACACCCGCCCGAGGGTGGGGACATGAACACCTCGGCCGCCACCCCCACCCACTGCCCCTACTGCGCGCTCCAGTGCGGCATGGGGCTGACGCGCGGCCCCGCGGGGGTCGAGGTCGTGGAGCGGCCCGCGTTCCCCGTCAACGGGGGCGCGCTGTGCGGCAAGGGGCGTACGGCGACCGCCGTGCTCTCCTCGCGGGTGCGCCTGACCGGGCCGCTGGTGCGCTCCCCCGTCACGGGTGAGCTGGAGCCGGCGGGCTGGGAGGAGGCCCTGGACCGGGTCGCGGACGGCCTTGCGCGGACCCGGACCGCGTACGGGGCGGACGCGTGCGGGGTGTTCGGCGGGGGCGGGCTCACCAACGAGAAGGCGTACGCGCTCGGGAAGTTCGCGCGGGTCGTGCTCAGGACCTCGCAGATCGACTACAACGGCCGGTTCTGCATGTCGTCCGCGGCGGCGGCGGGAACGCGGGCCTTCGGCCTCGACCGGGGGCTGCCGTTCCCGCTCGCGGACGTGGCCCGCACGGACTGTGTGATCCTCGTCGGCTCCAACCTCGCGGAGACGATGCCGCCCGCGCTGCGGTACCTCACGGAGCTCAAGGACAACGGCGGCACGCTGATCGTGGTCGACCCGCGCCGCACCCGTACCGCCGAACAGGCCGACCTGCACCTCGCCCCGCGCCCCGGCACCGACCTGGCCCTCGCCCTCGGCCTGCTGCACCTCGTGGTCGCCGAGGGGCACACGGACGAGGCGTACATCCGGGAGCGCACCACCAACTGGGAGGAGGCGCGGGCCGCCGCCATGGCGCACTGGCCCGAGTACGTGGAGCGGATCACCGGGGTGCCGGTGCCGCAACTGCGGGAGGCCGCGCGGCGGTTCTGCGCCGCGGAGCACGCCATGGTGCTCACCGCGCGCGGCCCCGAGCAGCAGGCCAAGGGCACCGACACCGTCGCCGCGTGGATCAATCTGTGTCTGGCCACGGGGCGGCCGGGCAGGCCGCTGTCCGGGTACGGGTGCCTCACCGGGCAGGGCAACGGCCAGGGCGGCCGTGAACACGGCCAGAAGGCCGACCAGTTGCCCGGCTACCGCAAGCTCACCGACCCGGAGGCCCGCGCGCACGTGGCGGGGGTGTGGGGCGTGGACCCCGACACGCTGCCCGGCCCCGGGCGGTCCGCGTACGAGCTGCTCGACGCGCTCGGCGGTGAGGTGAGGTCGCTGCTCCTGATGGGCTCCAACCCGGTGGTGTCGGCGCCGCACGCCACGCACGTGGAGCAGCGGATCAGGTCCCTGGACTTCCTCGCCGTCGCCGACGTGGTGCTCTCCGAGACCGCGCTGCTGGCCGATGTCGTGCTGCCGGTGACGCAGTGGGCCGAGGAGACGGGCACGGTCACCAACCTGGAGGGGCGGGTGCTGCTGCGGCGGCGTGCCGTGGACCCTCCGGACGGTGTACGCAGCGACCTTGAAGTCCTGCACGGTCTGGCCGCGCGGCTCGGGCACGGCAAGGGTTTCCCCGCCGAGCCCGAGGAGGTGTTCGAGGAGCTGCGGAGGGCCAGCTCGGGCGGGCTCGCGGACTACGCGGGGATCTCGTACGAGCGGCTCGCGGAAGGCGACGGCGAGGGGGTGTTCTGGCCGTGCCCCGCGGTCCCCGAAGGCGCACCCGCGCACGCGGGGACGGAGCGGCTGTTCCTGGAGCGGTTCGCCACCGACGACGGGCGGGCGCGGTTCGTGCCCGTGACGCACCGGGACGCCGCCGAGGAGCCCGACGCCAGGTACCCGGTGGTGCTGACCACCGGGCGGGTGCTCGCGCAGTACCAGTCGGGCGCGCAGACGCGGCGCGTGGCCGAGCTGAACGCCGCCGCGCCGGGTCCTTTCGTGGAGCTGCATCCACGGCTCGCCGCCCGTCTGCGGGTCGCCGACGGCGAGGCGGTGGCCGTGGTGTCGCGGCGCGGGCGCGTCGTGGTGCCCGCGCGGGTGACGCCCGGCATCCGGCCTGACACCGTCTTCATGCCGTTCCACTGGCCGGGCGAGGGCCGGGCCAACATCCTCACGCACCCCGCCCTGGACCCCGTGTCGCGGATGCCGGAGTTCAAGGTGTGCGCGGTGCGGGTGGAACGCGCCTGAGGGCCCCCCTCCCCGGGCTCATCGCGCTTCGCGCTCGTCCTCGGACACCGGAGGGGCTTGAACCTCCTCGGCCACCCAGGACAGATACGCCGCGCTCCCCCGGGGCACGGGAGTGGCGATGATCTCCGGGGTGTCGTAGTCGTGGGCCTGTGTCAGCCAGGACTCCAGGTCGGCGTAGCGGTGGTCGGTGGTCTTCAGGAGCACCTGCCACTCGCGGGCCGTCTCGACGGCGCCCTCCCAGCGGTACACCGAGGTCACGGGGCCGTTGATCTGCGCGCAGGCCGCGACCCGCGCCTCGACCGCGCCGCGCGCGAGGGCCTCGGCCTTGCCCGGGGTGTCGGTCGTGGTCAGGACAGTGAGGACGGTGGTCGGCATCGGCTCGGTCACGGCTCAAGGCTACCGGCGCCCTGCCGCGGGCGCCGCAGGCGTGAGAGGGACCCCCGTACCTCCGCACGCCCCGGCAGCGACCCCGCGCCGCGCCGCACACCGGCGTCAACTCCCGTACGCCCGCGCCCCCTTGGCCGCCCGCAGCGCCCACGCCCACCAGTGCAACTGGTCCAGCATGCCCTTCGCCGCGGCGTCCGCGAGGGCGGGGTCCTTGTGGTTGCCGTCGTCGTCGAAGAGGCCGCCCGCGTTGTGGAAGGAGACGGTGTCGCGGACGGTCACCATGTGCAGCTCCGCGAAGACCTGCCGCAGGTGCTCGACCGCGCGCAGGCCGCCGGAGACACCGCCATAGGAGACGAGGCCCACGGGCTTGGCCTCCCACTCGGCGCGGTGCCAGTCGATGACGTTCTTCAGGGACGCGGGGAAGGAGTGGTTGTACTCGGGCGTGAGGACGATGAAGGCGTCGGCCTCGGCCAGCTTCGGGGTGACCTTGGCGAGTTCGGTGACGACGTCGGCGGACGGGCGGAAGGACAGGGAGGTGGGCAGGTCCACCTCCGCCAGATCGATGACGTCCGCATCGAATCCCTCGTGGTCGCGCACCCGGCGCAGCAGCCACTCGGCGACGACCGGGCCGAAGCGGCCCTCGCGGTTGCTGCCGACGATCACGGCGACCTTCACCGGGGTCGCGGTCGCGGCCTCGAACGCGGCGGCGGTGGACGGGGAGACGGTCTGGGCTGTGGTGGTGTTCATGCACAGAGCTTCTTAGTTGAACCTTGGTTCAGGTCAAGCCGTGCCCACGACTAATCTGGCGGCATGACGACGCATCTCTCCCCGGGCGCCAAGGAAGCCACCGTCGGCGAGCTGGCCGAGCGCAGCGGAGTAGCTCCCTCCGCCCTGCGTTTCTACGAGCGCGAGGGGCTCATCAGCAGCCGCCGCACCAGCGGCAACCAGCGCCGCTACAGCCGTGACACGCTGCGCCGCGTCGCCTTCATCCGCACCTCGCAGCGGCTCGGCATACCGCTGGCCACGATCCGCGACGTGCTGCGGCTGCTGCCCGAGGACCGCACGCCGACGCGCGAGGACTGGGCCCGCATCTCGGAGTGCTGGCGCGCGGACCTGGACCAGCGCATCCGCACCCTGGAGCGGCTGCGCGACAACCTCGCGGACTGCATCGGCTGCGGCTGCCTCTCGCTCGACCGGTGCGCCCTGTCGAACCCGTGGGACGAGCTGGCGGCGCACGGGCCGGGCCCGCGGCGCCTCCTTGAGGACTGAGCGGCGCCTCCGCGCAGGCTCAGCGGTGCCTCCGCGCAGGCTCAGCGGCGCCTCCGACAGGAGGTGAGGGCCGCCCCTCGACGACCGGAGGCGCCACGATCGTACGGTGGGGCCATGACCACACCATCAACCCCCACGGACGTGCTCCGACTTGAGGTCGACGGCAGACCCGGCACCGTCGAGTCCCTGCGGGCGCGCGCCCTGGACACCTTCGGGCACTTCACCGCGATGCAGGTCAGAGGGGGCGGGGTGCGCGGCCTCGACCTGCATCTGCGCCGCCTGGACACCGGGACGCGGGAACTCTTCGACCAGGGTCTCGACGGCGAGCGGGTCCGTGACCTCGTCCGGCACGCGCTCACCGGCGACGGCGGCGCGGGCGCCACCGGGGTGATCGCCGACGCCTCGGTGCGCGTGTACGTGCACGCCCCCGACGGGACCCCGTCCCTGATGGTCACCGTGCGGCCGCCCACCGAGCTGCCCGCCACGACGGCCGCGCGGGCGCAGTCCCTGATGTCCGTGCCGTACGTCCGGCCGGTCGCGCACGTCAAGCACCTCGGCGGCTTCGCGCAGGCCTACCACGGGCGGGCGGCGCGCCGCGCGGGCTATGACGAGGCGCTGCTCACCGGGCCCGACGGCGCGATCAGCGAGGGCGCGATCACGAACGTGGCCTTCTGGGACGGGCACGAGGTGGTGTGGCCCGATGGCCCGCACCTGGCCGGCATCACCATGCAGCTCCTGCGGGCCCGCCTGGCCGACGCGGGCCTGCCCACGCGCCTCGGCCGGGTACAACTGCGGGACCTGCCCGCGTACCGGGCCGCCCTCGTCATGAACTCGTGGGGCATCAGTCCGGGGCGGCGCGTCGACGACCTGGACCTTCCCGTCGACGAGAAGCTGATGACGACCGTGTCCGAGGTGTACGAGGCCGTCCCGTGGGACGCGCTCTGAGCCGCCCCGGGACCCGGCCGGCCGCGGGGGCGGCGGCGCGTCGGGTCACCCATTCACAGCCGCCGTGCGACGGCTTCGGTACTTGTTCCCCGACACACGGGGTGACCTGCTGGAACGTCATCGTCGATACGTCCGGATGCGCGGCCCCGCGGGGATTCTGACGGCTCCTCAGCAGGCGTGCGGCGCCGAGTGCCCTTTATCTCGGAGGTGCACGCCTGCACGAAGGCATCGACAGGAGCCCGCCCCATGCGCACAGCCCGCCGACTGACGACCTCCGCCGCGCTCGCCGTCGCCTCGGCCGGTGTCCTCACGGCCGGGGTCTTCGTGGCTCCCGCGGCCGCGGCGCCCGCCGACGGCCTGGAGGTGTCACCGGCCACCGTCACGCCCGGCACCAGCGTCACGGTGCGCACCGCCGCGTGCGGCGGGAGCGGCGGCGGTGCCACGGGGGACGCGAGCGCGGTCGGCGCCGGCACCTTCGCGCTGGCCCCGGGGAAGGGCGCCCAGGCGCTGTCGGGGCGGTTCGACGTGCCCCCTTCGGCGCAGCCTGGCACCTACGAGATCGTCGCCCGGTGCGCGGGGACGGACGGCCGTCAGGTGGCCGGCGACCTGTCGGTGACGCTGACGTCCACGGCGCCCGCCCGCGGGGAGCAGCCCGTACCCGTACCGGTGCACCCGAAGGGGCATGTGAAGACGGGGGTCGGCGGTGCCCTCGGCCCCGATCCCGTGAAGACCGCGGCCGGCGTGGGCGTCCTCGCCGTCGCCGCCGCGGGCGGTACCTGGCTCCTGCATCGCCGGGCGAGAGGCGACAGGATCTGACGGGCCCCCTCCGCGGTCCGCGGGTATCCGCTCCCCTCCCTCTCCCGGCCGCCCGTCCCTGGCGCCCCCGGGAGGGGGAGGCAGGACGCCCCCTCCCCCTTCCCCCGTCGACGACTCCTCCTCCCCCAGTGACGATCCCAGGCGGTGAGCCATGCGCCGGACAGAGCGGCCAGGCAGGTTCGGCAACACCCTGATAGCGGCGGCCACCGTGCTCGCCATCGGCAGCGGTGGGTGGCTGGTGTACGAGGGCACGGCGTCCCACGCGCCGCCGCAGCCGTCCGCCGCGCAGGCCGCCGTGGCGGGCACAGGACCGGTGGGACCAGGGCTCTCGGCCCCGCTCCCGCCGTCGCCGCCCGACCGGATCCGCATTCCGGCGATCGACGTGGACGCCCCGTTGATGGGGCTCGGCCTGACCCGTCAGGGCAGCCTCGATGTGCCGCCGCCGCGCCACAAGAACCTCGCGGGGTGGTACGAGGCGGGCACCATGCCGGGCGAGCGCGGCACGGCGATCCTGGCGGGGCACGTCGACAACGCGGAGGGCCCGGCCGTCTTCTACCGGCTCGGGGCGCTCACCAAGGGCCGCGTCATCGAGGTCGAGCGGCGCGACGGCGGCGTGGCGCTCTTCACGGTCGACGCCGTCGAGGTGTACGACGCGAAGGACTTCCCCGACGAGAAGGTGTACGGCGCCGCGTCCCGCCCCGAGCTGCGGGTCATCACCTGCGGCGGCGCGTACTCCAAACAGACCGGCTACCAGGGCAACGTGGTGGTCTTCGCCCACCTCACGGGCACCCGGTAACGGCTGTCGCACCGGTACCCGGTAGCGCCTGTCGCGCGCCGCCCCGCTACGCCACCCACTGCTCGTAGGACATCTTCGCCACGAGCCCCACCACCGTGGTCAGGAGCACGATCCGTACGAAGCCGCTGCCCTTCTTCAGGGCGGTGCGGGCGCCGAGGGTGCCGCCCACGAGGTTGAAGAGGGCGAGGACGAGGGCGAGCCGCCAGAGCACGGCGCCCTGCCAGGCGAACATCACGAGGGCGCCCGCGTTGGTGCAACAGTTGACGATCTTCGCGTTGGCGGAGGCACGGACCAGGTCGAGCCGGAGGACGGCGGTCAGCGCGAGCACCAGGAAGGTACCGGTGCCGGGGCCGATGAGGCCGTCGTAGAAGCCGATGCCCACGCCCGCGATGCCGATCGCGGCGAGCACGCGGCGGGGCGGCAGCGGGCCCGCGGCGGGGGCCGTGCCGAAGTCGGGCCGGAAGATCACGAAGGCGCCGACGCCGACCAGGACGGCCATGATGACGGGCTTGAGCACGTCGGTGCTCATCCCGGCGGCGAAGAACGCGCCGCCCATCGACCCCGCGAGCGCCGCGAGGCCGATCCGCACGGCCGTGGCCACGTCGATGGGGGCCTTGCGCACGTACGTCACGGCGGCGCCGGTCGTGCCGACGATCGCCACCGCCTTGTTGGTGCCCAGTGCGGTCGCCGCCGGGGTCGTCCCCGGCAGGCCGAGCAGCAGCGCGGGCAGCAGCAGGAGTCCGCCGCCGCCCACCACGGCGTCGATCCACCCCGCCGCGAGCGCGGCCAGGCACAGGACGACCACCGTGGTCATGGATATGTCAGGCATGATCGCGACCCTAGCGGCCCCTGCTTCGGCTCCCCCTGTGGGCAACTGGTCCGCCGGCCTCACAGCCCCGCCCCCCGCCCGCTGAGCCCACCGTTCCGCGGGGGAAACAGGACGGCACCCGCAGGGAAATCTGCGCCCCGCACGCTGCGGGGTATGACCAAGAGGACCCCGCACCACCGCACCGTGGTGCTAGGCGCCGGCCTCGCGGGAGCCCACCTCGCCGCCCGGCTCGGCCCCGACGCGCTGCTGATCGGCGAGGAGCCGCACGCCCCGTACAACAGGGTCCTGCTCACCGACGTGCTCGCCGGCCGGTACGGGCCCGAGGTGATCGCCCTGCCGCGGCCCGCGCGGGGCGGCTATCTGCGCACCCGCGCCGTCCGCATCGACCTCGCCGACCGCGTGGTGCTGTGCGAGGACGGCTCCCGCGTCCCGTACGGCACGCTCGTCCTCGCGACCGGCGCCAACCCGGTGCTGCCCCCGCTGCGCGGCCTGTTCGCCCCGGGCGCCCGGGACCTTCCGGGCGGGGTGCACGCGTTCCGCACGATGACGGACTGCCTGGCCCTCTCGGCCGCCGGGCCCGGCACCCGCGCGGTCGTGGTCGGCGGCGGGCTGCTCGGCGTGTGCGCGGCCGGGGCCCTCGCCGACCGGGGCGCCCAGGTGGTCCTGGCCCAGCAGGGCGACCGGCTCATGGAGCGCCAGCTCGACCCGGACGCCTCCGAGCTCGTGCGCGCGCACCTGGCCGCGCTCGGCGTGGAGGTGCACACCGAGTGCCGGGTGCGCGGAGTGCGGCAGCACGACGGCGCGGTGCGGGCGGTGGAGCTCGCGGACGGCTATCGGCTCGACTCCGATCTGACGGTCCTCGCGTGCGGGGTCCGGCCGCGGACCGGGCTCGCGCGCGCCGCGGGCCTGGAGGTCCGGCGCGGCGTCGTCGTCGACGACCGGCTGCGCACCAGCGACCCGCACGTGTACGCCGTCGGGGACTGCGCCGAGCACGCGGGCCAGACCCGCTGCCTGGCCGCGCCCGCCCTCGACCAGGCCGACGCCCTCGCCGCCGCGCTGACCTCGCCGGAGTCCGCACGGCCGTACTCCGGCACCCGCTCCCTGACGCGCCTCACGCTGCCGCACGGCGAGCACCCGCTGGACCTCGCGGCGTTCGGCGACCCCGAGACCAGGCCCGACGACGACGTCGTGCGCCTCACCGACGCGACCCGCGGCACGTACCGCAAGGTCGTGGTCCGCGACGACCGTCTCGTCGGCGGGGTGCTCCTCGGCGAACTCGCGGCCGTGGGCGCCCTCGCCCGCGCCTGGGAGTCCGACGAACCCCTGCCCGACGACGGCAGCCCGCTGCTGCACCTGCTCACTCACGACGGAGGGCACTGACCCGATGGACCCGACGCACAAGAAGACCCTCGTCCTGGTCGGACACGGCATGGTCGGCCAGCGCTTCCTGGAGGCCCTGGCCGAGCGCGGCCTGACCGCGACGCACCGCGTCGTCGTGTTCGCCGAGGAGCCCCGCCCGGCCTACGACCGCGTGCAGCTCACCTCGTACTTCTCCGGCCGCACCCCGGACGAACTCTCCGTCACGGACGCGGGGTTCATGGCCGCGCACGGCATCGAGCTGCACCTGGGCGACCCGGTCGAGCGCGTCGACCGGGACGCCCGCACCGTCACCTCGCGCGCCGGGCACACCCTCGCGTACGACATCCTCGTACTCGCCACGGGATCGGCGCCGTTCGTGCCGCCGGTGCCGGGCAAGGACGCGACCGGGTGCTTCGTGTACCGCACCATCGAGGACGTCCTGGCCATCGAGGCGTACGCCACCGCGAACGCCACGACCGGCGCGGTGGTCGGCGGCGGGCTGCTCGGCCTGGAGGCGGCGGGCGCGCTGCAAGGGCTCGGGCTCGGCACGCACGTGGTGGAGTTCGCGCCGCGCCTGATGCCCGCGCAGGTGGACGAGGGCGGCGGCGCCGCACTGCTGCGCACCCTGGCCGGGCGCGGGCTCGTGGTGCACACGGGCACCGGCACGCAGGAGATCCTCACCGACGACGCGGGCGCGGTGCGCGGGATGCGGCTCTCGGACGGCACGGAACTCGACGTGGGCCTTGTCGTGTTCTCGGCGGGCGTGCGGGCCCGCGACCGACTGGCCAGGGACTGCGGGCTCGCGGTGGGCGAGCGCGGCGGCGTCGTCGTCGACGAGCGGTGCCGCACCGGTGACCCGGCGGTGTACGCGATCGGCGAGTGCGCGCAGGCCACCGACGGCCGCGTGTACGGTCTGGTCGCGCCGGGCTACGAGATGGCGCAGGCCGCGGCCGCCGCCATCGCCGCCGGTGACGCGTCGGACACCTCCGACACGCTCTTCACGGGCGCCGACATGTCCACCAAGCTGAAGCTGCTCGGCGTCGACGTGGCGTCGTTCGGCGACGCGCACGGCGCGGCCGAAGGCTGCCTGGACGTCGCCTACGCCGACTCGCGCTCCGGCACGTACAAGAAACTGGTGGTGAGCGCCGAAGGCACGCTGCTCGGCGGGGTGCTCGTGGGCGACACGGAGGCGTACGGGACGCTGCGCGCACTGACCGGGTCTGTGCCGCCGGTGCCCGCCGAGCAGCTCGTGCTGCCCGCGGGCGCGGGGGCCGCCCCGGCGCTCGGGCCCGACGCGCTGCCGGGCGACGCGGTGGTGTGCAACTGCCACAACGTCACCAAGGACGCCGTGCAGGCCTGCGCGACGCTGCCGGAGGTCAAGAAGTGCACGAAGGCCGGTACGGGCTGCGGGAGTTGCGTCAAGCTCATCGGGCAGCTCCTCCCGCAGTCCGGTGACACGGGCCTGTGCGGCTGTTTCGCGCAGACCCGCCAGGAGCTGTACGAGATCGTGCGCACCCTGCGCATCGCCTCCTTCCAGGAACTCCTGGACCGCCACGGCCGCGAAGGGGCGCGCGGCGGTGAGGGCTGCGAGACCTGCAAGCCCGCCGTCGCCTCGGTCGTCGCGTCCCTCGCCCCCGCGATCGGCGCCGACGGCTACGTACTCGAAGGCGAGCAGGCGGCCCTCCAGGACACCAACGACCACTTCCTCGCCAACCTCCAGAAGAACGGCTCCTACTCGGTCGTCCCGCGCATCCCGGGCGGCGAGATCACCCCGGACAAGCTCATCGTGATCGGCGAGGTGGCCCGCGAGTTCGGGCTCTACACGAAGATCACCGGCGGTCAGCGCATCGACCTCTTCGGCGCCCGGGTGGAGCAGCTCCCCCGGATCTGGGCCCGCCTGGTGGACGCGGGCTTCGAGTCCGGGCACGCGTACGGCAAGGCGCTGCGCACGGTGAAGTCGTGCGTGGGGCAGACCTGGTGCAGGTACGGGGTGCAGGACTCGGTGCGCATGGCCATCGACCTGGAGCTGCGCTACCGGGGCCTGCGCGCCCCGCACAAGCTGAAGTCGGCGGTTTCGGGCTGTGCCCGCGAGTGCGCGGAGGCCCGGTCCAAGGACTTCGGTGTGATCGCGACGGCGAGCGGCTGGAACCTGTACGTGGGCGGCAACGGCGGCGCGACCCCGCGCCACGCGGACCTGCTCGCCCAGGACCTGGACGACGCCGGACTGGTGCGGCTCATCGACAGGTTCCTGATGTTCTACATCCGCACCGCGGACCGCCTGGAGCGCACCTCGGCGTGGCTGGAGCGGATCGACGGCGGCCTCGATCACGTACGGGACGTGGTGGTGGACGACTCGCTGGGGCTCTGCGCCGAGTTGGAGGCCCTGATGGCCGACCACGTCACGCACTACCGCGACGAGTGGGCCGAGACCCTCGCCGACCCCGAACGCCTCGCGCGGTTCGTCTCGTTCGTGAACGCCCCCGAGGCCCCGGACCCGCTGGTGGCGTTCGTCCCCGAGCGCGACCAGATCAAGCCCGACCTGCCCCTGCTGACCCTGCGGCCGCCCGCCGCCGCCCCCCTCGCCCTGGATCACGACCTCGACCTGGAAGGTGCCGTATCCCGATGACGACAGCCACAGCGACGGCGACCGCGGCACCGGCGGCGCCCACCACGGACGCACCGGCGGCCGCGAGCGTGCAACTGCGCCTGGACGGAACCTGGCTGACGGTGTGCGCCGCCGACCGGCTCACCCCCGGCCGCGGCGTGGCCGTGCTGCTCCCCGACGGGCGGCGCCAGGTGGCCCTGTTCCTGGACCGGGGGCGGCGCCTCTACGCCATCGACAACCGTGACCCCTTCTCGGGTGCCGCCGTGCTCGCGCGCGGACTGATCGGCTCGGCGGACGGCCGCCCGTTCGTCGCCTCGCCCCTGCTGAAGCAGCGCTTCGACCTGGCGTCGGGGCGGTGCCTCGACGATGACGACGCGGGGGTGGCGGTGTACGAGGTACGCGTCAGCCCCTGACCAGGGGCGCACGCTCTGCCGCTGACCGGGCCGGGGCGGGTCGGGCCGTCGGGTTAGCGCAGTCCCGACGCCTCGAACACCGCCCTGGCCTGCCCGCGTTCCAGGCGCGTGAGCAGTTGCCGCAGTTCCACGGACCCCGACCGCAGCAGGCCCACGGCCAGGGACCGGCGGGCGCCGAGGTCCAGGCGGTGCAGCAGGAGCGGGTTCGCGGCGAGGACCTTCGGGTCGAACTCGACGCGGTTGCCGAGCGAGTCGCACAGCACGAGCCGGGCGCCGACGGTCTCGCTGACCCGCACCGCGGTGAGCAGACCGGTGCACACATGGCGGCGGCGCAGCGGACCGCGCACGGCGAGCCAGCCTGGGCCCGCCGTCACCCGCGCCGGGTGCAGGATCACGTAGAGCAGTCCGGCGAGGCCCGCCCACAGGCCGGTGCGGAGGCCGCTCAGGGTGCCCGCGCCGAAGTCGACCAGCATGATCAGGGCGAACAGCGCGCACGAACAGAAGGCCGCCGCGCGCAGGTCGGCCGCCCAGTTGCGGTCGGTCAGCACGGCGTCCGCGGCCGGCACCGCCCGCGCGGCGGGGTCCGCGCCCCGAGTCGTCCAGTCATGTCCCATGTGCGGCACCGTAGGCCGAGGCGGCTCCGCCGTCTGCGGCGTTGACGTGCTGCATACAGACCCATGCCACACCTTTACGCGCAGTTGACGTTCCCCCTCAACAAGGCGTCAAGAGGTGACCCGGGCCCGTCAAGGAGTCGCCAAGGGGTGCCGCTCCCCCACTCACGGGCGCCGACGCTGGACCGGCCCGGGGCACGACCGCACCGGCCGACCAGGAGGAAAGGCCCAGCATGACGACCGTTTCCCGGCGCAGCGGCGCCCCGGCACCCGCGGCAGCCCCCGGCACCGGCGCCCCGGCACCCGCGGAGGTCCCCGGCACCAGCGCCCCGGCACTCGCGGAGGTCCCCGGCACCAGCGCCCCCGACCCGGGTGAGCGGCACCGCCTCACCGCCCTGCAGGGCCTGGCCGCCCTGTCCCTGGACGCCATGGCGTCCGTCGCGTACGGCCCCGAGGCCATCGTGCTCGTCCTGGCCGCGGCCGGCGGTCACGGCCTCGGCTTCACGCTGCCGGTGACCCTCGCGATCGCCGCCCTGCTCGCCGTGCTCGTCGCGTCCTACCGCCAGGTCGTCGCGGCCTTCCCGGACGGCGGCGGCAGCTACGCGGCGGCGAAGACCCACCTGGGCCGCCGTGCGGGACTCGTCGCCGCCGCCTCCCTCGTCCTGGACTACGTCCTGAACGTCGCCGTCGCCGTGACCGCCGGGGTCGCCGCCCTCACCTCCGCCTTCCCCGAGCTGTACGGGGACCGGCTGTGGCTGTGCCTGGGCGTCCTCGTCGTCATCACGGGCGTCAACCTGCGCGGCATCGTGGACTCGGCGCGGGTGTTCATCGCCCCGACCGCGGTGTTCGTCGGCGCCATCCTCACCCTGGTCGCCGTCGGCCTCTTCCGTGCGGCGCCCGTCTCCACCGAGGCGTCCGCGGGCCATGCCTCCGTGCTCGCCGACAACGCCACCACGGTCGGAGCGCTGCTTCTGCTCAAGGCCTTCGCGTCCGGCTGCTCGGCGCTCACCGGCGTGGAGGCGATCGCCAACGCCGTGCCGTCCTTCAGGGCCCCGCGCGTCAGGCGCGCCCAGCACGCGGAGGTCGCGCTCGGCGCCCTGCTCGGCGTGATGCTGATCGGCCTGTCCGTCCTCATCTCCCGCTTCGGCCTGCAACCGGTCGAGGGCGTCACCGTGCTCGCCCAGCTCACGGACGCCTCCCTCGGCCACAACTGGGCTTTCTACGTCGTGCAGTTCGCGACGATGATCCTGCTCGCGCTGTCCGCCAACACCTCCTTCGGCGGCCTTCCCGTCCTGATGAGCCTCCTTGCCAGGGACAACTACCTGCCACATGTGTTCGCCCTGAAGGCCGACCGGCAGGTGCACCGGCACGGCGTGCTCGCCCTGGCCGTCGCGGGCGCCGTCCTGCTCGTCTTCTCCGGCGGCGACACCAACACCCTCGTGCCGCTGTTCGCGATCGGCGTCTTCGTCGGCTTCACGCTCTGCCAGACCGGCATGGTCGTCCACTGGCGCGCGGCGGGCCGTCCCGCGAAGGCGCTTCTGAACGGCTTCGGCGCGGTCCTCACCGGGATCGCGGCGGTCGTCGTGACCGCCACGAAGTTCACCGAGGGCGCCTGGCTGATCGTCCTCGCGCTGCCCGCGATCGTCGTCGTCTTCGAGGTGGTGCACCGCGCCTACGGCCGCATCGGCGAGAACCTCGGCCTCGGCCGGGTGCCCGAGCCGCCGCACCGCGACCACTCCCTGGTCATCGTGCCCGTCTCCGGTCTCTCCCGGCTGACCTGCGAGGCCCTCAACGCGGCGGTGTCGCTGGGCGACGAGGTGCGGGCCGTGACGGTCTCGCACGACGACCCCGAGGACCGGCGCGCCACGGAGAACCTGCGCCGCGACTGGGAGCTGTGGAACCCCGGCGTGGACCTGGTGGAGCTGATGTCCCCCACCCGCACGGTGGGCCGTCCCGTCGCCGCGTACGTGCAGCGGGTGTACCGGTACCACCCGGGCACCCGGGTCACCGTGCTGATCCCCGAGGTGGAGCCCGCGCACGTGTGGGAGCGGCTGCTGCAGAACCAGCGTGGGGCGGTGCTTGCGCACGCGGTGCGGCGGGAGACGGATGCGGTGATCTGCCGGTTGCGGTTCCGGGTGGGCGCTCGGCGGTGACGGCTGCCCGCCGTGGGGCTCGCTCTCCTCTTCGCCGTCCGCGGGTTGGTGGGGGCTGGTCGCGCAGTTCCCCGCGCCCCTTCGGGCGCCATCCCTCGGGCGGCGTCCCTCGGGCACCCCGACACGCGGCCGCAATCCGTCTGTCGTAATCCTCCCCCATGGTTGATCGTTGGGCCCGGCACGTACCCGACGAACCAGCGCACAGGGGGAAACGGCATGACCATCAGCCGCAGGACACTGCTCGCATCCGGGGCCGCGCTCGGCCTGCTCACGGCGTGCGGGTCCAACACGGGACGCGACGGCGGCGGTTCGGGCGGCAAGGGCCCGAAGCTGTCCCAGTGGTACCACCAGTACGGCGAACCAGGCACCGAACAGGCGGTGAAGCGGTACGCCGCCGCGTACGACAAGGCGGACGTGTCCGTGCAGTGGCGCCCCGGCAACTACGACGAGCAGACCGCCGCCGCGCTCCTCACCAAGTCGGGACCCGACGTCTTCGAGGTCAACGGGCCGACCCTGGACCAGATTCGGGGCGGTCAGGTCGTCGACCTCACCGATCTGTTCGACGACGACGTGAAGGCCGACTTCAACCCGGTCGTGCTCGCCCCGAAGACGCACGACGGCCGGATCTGGTCGATCCCGCAGGTGGTCGACATGCAGGTCCTGTACTACCGCAAGAGCCTCCTCTCCGACGCGGGCCGCAAACCGCCGACGACGCTCGACGAACTCGTCGACACGGCGAAGGCGTTGACTCGCGACAAGGTCAAAGGGCTGTTCCTCGGGAACGACGGCGGCGCGGGCGCGCTCGGCGGCACCCCCCTGTACGCGGCGGGCCTGACGCTGGTGACCGACGACGGCGAGGTGGGCTTCGACGACCCGGCCGCCGCCCGCGCCCTCGCCGCGCTGCGCACGCTGTACGAGGACAAGTCGCTGCTGCTCGGCGCGCCCTCCGACTGGTCGGACCCGTCGGCATTCGTGCAGGAGCTGACCGCCATGCAGTGGTCGGGCCTTTGGGCGCTGCCCGCCGTCCAGAAGGCGTTCGGCGACGACTTCGGGGTGCTGCCCTTCCCCGCGGCCGGGCCCGGCGGGAAGCCCGCGGTGCCGGTGGGAGCGTACGGCGCCGCGGTCAGCGCCCGCAGCGCGCACAAGAAGGAGGCGAAGGACTTCGTGAAGTGGCTGTGGATCGACAGGACGGAGTACCAGCGGGACTTCGCACTCTCGTACGGCTTCCACATCCCCGCACGCCTCTCCCTCGCGAAGAAGGCCGACGCGCTCACCGAGGGCGCGGCGGCGGACGCGGTGCGCTACTCCACCGAGCACGGGTACGCCGAGCCGCTGCGCTGGACCCCGGCGAGCCGGGTCGCCTACCAGGACGCCCTCAGCCGGATCATCAAGTCCGGCGCGAACCCGGAGAGCGAGTTGAGGTCCGTCGTACGGAAGGTGTCGGCGGAGCTGGACCGCGTGCAGAAGAAGTCCTCGTGACCGCGCCCGGCGCTCCCGGTACGCATGGCACGCATGGCCCACCCGGCACGCCCGACGCATCCGGCACGTCCGGCGCGCGGTTGTGGCGCCGTCTCGCCGGGCCGCAGAACCGCACCCTGTGGTTCTGGGCCTTCGTCGGCCCGTTCGCGCTCGGCCTGATCGTCTTCACGTACGTACCACTGGGCTGGAGCGTCTACCTCAGCTTCTTCGACGCCCACAACACCGTCTCGCCCACGGACTTCGTAGGCCTCGACAACTACACGTCGATGCTGCGGAACGACGCGTTCACGGACAGCCTGTGGACCTTCGTGGTCTTTACGGCCTTCATCGTGCCGACGACGTTCGTGCTCTCGCTCTCCCTGGCGCTGATGGTCAACCGCACGCGCCGGGCCCAGGCCTTCCTCCGCTCGGTCTTCTTCCTGCCCGCCGCGTGCAGCTATGTCGTGGCGGCCCTGATCTGGAAGATGTCGCTCTTCAACGGGGTGCGGTTCGGCCTGGCCAACACCGTGCTCGGCTGGTTCGGCGCCGACCAGACGGCCTGGCTCTCGACGACGGACCCGCCCTGGTACTGGCTGGTGATCGTCACCGTCCGCCTCTGGCTCCAGGCGGGCTTCTACATGATCCTGTTCCTGGCGGGCCTGCAACGCATCTCGCCCACCCTCTACGAGGCGGCGGCCGTGGACGGCGCCCGACCGGGCTGGCAGGTGCTTCGCCACATCACGCTGCCCCAACTGCGTGCCACATCCGTCGCGGTGGCCCTGCTCCTCGTCATCAACGCCTTCCAGGCCTTCGACGAGTTCTACAACCTGCTCTCGGACTCCCGCGGCTACCCGCCGTACGCCCGCCCACCCCTGGTCTACCTCTACTACACGGCGCTCGGCCAGGGCCAGAACCTCGGCCTCGGCAGCGCGGGCGCGGTGCTCCTCGCCCTCGTCATCGCCGTGGTGACCATCGGCCAGGCCCGCTGGTTCGGGCTCGGCAGGAAGGAGGACTGACGCCGTGTACGACGCCTGGGTCAAGGTGGGCCGCGCCCTGCGGATGACCCTACTCATCGCCCTCGCCCTGCTCTTCCTGATCCCCTTCTATCTCCTGCTGCGCAACGGCCTCGCCGCCGAGCAGGACATCACCGCGCCCGACTGGACGTTCTTCCCCTCGACCCTGCACTGGTCGAACATCACGGAACTCTTCGAGGACTCGACGGTCCCGATGGCGCGCTCGCTGGTCAACTCGGCCGTGATCGCGGTCCTCACCACCCTCGGCACCCTCCTCCTCGCCTCCCTCGCGGGCTACGGCCTGGCCCGCATCCCCTACCGCCACGCCGACCGCGTCTTCTACGCCATCCTCGCCACGATGATGGTCCCTGCCGCCGTCACCTTCGTCCCCAGCTTCGTCCTGGTCTCATCCCTCGGCTGGGTCTCGACCCTGCGCGGGTTGATCATCCCCACCCTCTTCTCGGCCTTCGCCTGCTTCGTCTTCCGCCAGTACTTCCTCGGCTTCCCCCGCGAACTGGAGGACGCCGCCCGCGTCGACGGCCTCGGCTACTGGCGTACGTACTGGCTCATCGTCGTCCCCAACTCCCGCCCCGCCTTCGCCGCCGTCGGCACCATCGTCTTCATCGGCGCCTGGAACTCCTTCCTGTGGCCCCTGGTCATCGGCCAGGACCGCGACGCCTGGACCGTCCAGGTGGCCCTCGCCTCCTTCTCCACCTCCCAGGTCATCCGCCTCCACGAACTCTTCATCGCCGCCGCCATCTCGATCGTGCCGCTGCTCGTGGTGTTCCTGTTCTTCCAGCGGTGGATCGTGGCGGGGGTGGAGCGGTCGGGGATCGAGGAGTAGCGCGGGGTGCGGTGGCCTGCGCGGTTCATCGGCGCTCCGCGCCTCGTCCTCAAACGCCGGACCGGCGCAGACCTTCGCCGGTGCGGCAGAGTCTTCCGGCGCGGCTGAGTTTTTCAGCCCGTCCGGCGTTTGAGGACGAGGCGCGAAGCGCCGACAAGCGGGGGTCCAGGGGGCGCAGCGCCCCTGGTTACGGTGAAGGGGCGGGACTGGGGCGCCCCGCGAGGTACCGCCTACCGCCCCGCGAAGGCCCGCGGAGCGGACTCCGCCCGGCGCTGCCCGGGCGCAGCATGGCAGGTGACATCCCGGGACGGGAGCTTGCCACTGGCCAGGTACCCCATGGCGGCGTTCTCCGCGCAGGAGTTACGGACCTCGCCGAAGACCACCCCGTGCCCCTCCCCCTCATCGACGGTGACCATCCGCGACCCCTTGAGGGCCCGATGCATGGCCCGCGCCCCGACAAGCGGAGTCTGCGAGTCCCACTCGTTCTGCACGATCAACGACTTGACGCGGTTGTCCACCTCGGTGGCGGCCTCGGCCCCCCGCGGCAGAAAGGCGCAGGGGGTGATGCTGGACGCGAAGTCGCCGTACAGCGGGAAGCGGGCCCCGTCGCGGAAGGCGTCACGCCGATACGTGTCGGGGTCACGAGGCCAGGACGCGTCGGCGCACACGACGGCCAACTGGCTGGCGACCTCGTTGTCGTCGGGCTGCTCGGCGACACGAAGATCCCGCACGGCCCGCCCCTCGGCGGCGTTCTTGAGCTGCACCACGGCCTCGGCCCCCTCGCGGACACTGGAGAACGCGGGCCGCAGCACGTCCCGTACGGCGGGCCCGTCGAGCTTGGCGTCACCGATGACGATCGGATCGGCGTCCGCGCGGGCGACGAGCTTCCAGAAGGTCCGCTCGACGGCGGCAGGGGACGCGCCCAGGTGGTACGTGGCGTCCCGCCCGGCGGTCCACTTCGTCCACCGCTGGAAGGCGCGCTCGGCCTCCGGTGCCCAGATGCGGAACATGCCACGCCACATCCGGCCCGGATCGACGGCGCTGTCGAGCACGAACCGGTCGGCGCGGTGCGGGAAGAGCTGCATGTAGACGGCGCCGAGGGCGGTGCCGTACGAGACGCCGAAGTAGTTGAGGTTCTTCTCGCCGAGGACGGCGCGCAGGACGTCCATGTCGCGGGCGGTGTTGCGGGTGCTGTTGTGCGGCAGCCGATCGCCGGCCGCCGCCCTGCACTTGTCCGAGACCGACCGCGCCCAGGCCTCGTTGGCGGCGACGTCGGCGGCGGAGCGGGTGACGCGGGGGTACGACAACTCGTCGGCCCCGAGCCCGCACTTGACGGGAGTGCTCTTGCCGACTCCGCGCGGATCGAAGCCGACCAGGTCGTACTGGTCGCGCACGGCCTTGGGCAGACCCTGCGATGCTTCCAGGGGGATGTCGAGACCCGGCCCGCCGGGCCCGCCCGGATTGAAGGTCAGCACACCGCGCCGCTTACCGGGCACGCTCGTCTTGACGCGCGATATCGCCACGTCGATCCGCTTGCCCGCGGGCGCGCGGTAGTCGAGGGGCACCTTCAGGGTCGCGCACTGAAAGGCGGCGGGCTTGTCGGCGGCGCACCGCTTCCAGGTGAGCTTCTGCTGGGTGTAGGACGCGAGCCGATCGGCTCCCGTCCCCTCGGAACGGGCCACTCCGTCAACAGCGGAGGCCGCCCCGCCCCCGAGCCCCGGCGCCAGCCCGGCGAGCACTCCCACCGCGAGCACCGGCACCAGCCGCCGCCGATATACCGATTTCTGCACGTGACACTCCTTCTGGTCGGTTCTGCGTACGACCAGTTGGACGCGTACCGGGGCGTCTTACCTCCCTCCGCCCACGCCGAAGGGGCGGCACCTCCGCACAAGGTGCCGCCCCTCCTTCGAGGACCGGGACCATCGCCGCATCGGTTGAGGGTCGGGGACACGGCGACGGGCCCGGGGTTTCTGGCGGTCGGCAGCGGGGACTGCCGGGAGCGGCTCGGGCAGCGGGCGCTGCCGGTGGACGCCTCGGGCAGCGGGGGCTGCCCGGTGGGTGCTAGCGGTGGTCGCTGCCCGTTGATGACGACGCCGCGCGGCCTGCCTCCAGGCGGGCGACCGGGATGCGGAACGGGGAGCAGGAGACGTAGTCCAGGCCCACCTCGTGGAAGAAGTGCACCGACTCCGGGTCACCGCCGTGCTCGCCGCAGACGCCGAGCTTGAGGTCGGGGCGGGTGGCCCGTCCTGCCGCCACCGCGTCGCGGACCAGCTTGCCGACGCCGTCCTTGTCGATCGTCTCGAAGGGGGAGACGCCGAAGATGCCCTTCTCCAGGTAGGCGGTGAAGAAGGAGGCCTCCACGTCGTCGCGGGAGAAGCCCCACACCGTCTGGGTGAGATCGTTCGTACCGAACGAGAAGAACTCGGCGGCCTCCGCGAGCTGCCCCGCGGTGAGCGCGGCGCGCGGCAGCTCGATCATCGTGCCGAGGGCCAGCTTCAGGTGCACACCGGTGGTCCGCTCGACCTCGGCGATGACCTGCTCGGCCTCCTCGCGGACGATCTCCAGCTCCTGGACGGTGCCGACGAGCGGAATCATGATCTCCGCACGCGGGTCGCCCTTGGCCTCCTTGCGTTCGGCCGCGGCCTCCGCGATGGCCCGTACCTGCATGGTGAACAGGCCGGGGATGACCAGGCCGAGGCGCACACCGCGCAGGCCAAGCATCGGGTTCTGCTCGTGCAGCCGGTGCACGGCCTGGAGGAGGCGCAGGTCGTTCTCGTTGTGGTCCTTGCGGGACTCGGCGAGGGCGACGCGCACGGACAGCTCGGTGATGTCGGGCAGGAACTCGTGCAGCGGCGGGTCCAGGAGGCGGACCGTCACCGGCAGGCCGTCCATGGCCTCGAAGAGTTCGACGAAGTCCCGCTTCTGGAGGGGCAGGAGCTCCTTCAGGGCGTTCTCGCGCTCCTCCTCGGTGTCCGCGAGGATCAGGTGCTCGACCAGCTCGCGGCGCTCGCCGAGGAACATGTGCTCGGTGCGGCACAGGCCGATGCCCTGGGCGCCGAACCGCCGTGCGCGCAGCGCGTCCTCGGCGTTGTCGGCGTTGGCGCGCACCCGCAGCCGGCGCTTGCCGTCGGCGAACGCCATGATGCGGTGCACGGCCTGGACCAGCTCGTCGGCGTCGTCGGCGCCCGCGTGCATACGGCCCTCGAAGTACTCCACCACCGGCGACGGGACCACGGGCACCTCGCCCAGGTACACCTTGCCGGTGGAGCCGTCGATGGAGACGACGTCGCCCTCCTCGACGACGTGGCCGTTGACCGTGAGGCGGCGCCTCTTGGTGTCGACCTCCAGGTCCTCCGCGCCGCAGACGCAGGTCTTGCCCATGCCGCGGGCGACCACGGCGGCGTGGGACGTCTTGCCGCCGCGGGAGGTCAGGATGCCCTCGGCGGCGATCATGCCGTCCAGGTCGTCGGGGTTGGTCTCGCGGCGGATCAGGATGACCTTCTCGCCGGAGCGCGACCACTTGATGGCGGTGTATGAGTCGAACACCGCCTTGCCGACGGCGGCGCCCGGCGAGGCCGCGATGCCCCGGCCGAGCTGCTTCACCTTGGCGTCCTCGTCGAAGCGGGGGAACATCAACTGGGCCAACTGGGCGCCGTTGACGCGCTGGAGCGCCTCGGCCTCGTCGATCAGGCCCTGGTCGACGAGTTGCGTGGCGATGCGGAAGGCCGCGCCCGCGGTGCGCTTGCCGACGCGGGTCTGGAGCATCCACAACTGGCCGCGCTCGATGGTGAACTCGATGTCGCACAGGTCCTTGTAGTGCGTTTCGAGGGTCTCCATGATCTGCATGAGCTGGTCGTACGACTTCTTGTCGATCCGCTCCAGATCGGCGAGGGGCACGGTGTTGCGGATGCCCGCGACGACGTCCTCGCCCTGCGCGTTCTGCAGGTAGTCGCCGTACACGCCCTGGTGCCCGGACGCGGGGTCGCGGGTGAAGGCGACGCCGGTGCCGGAGTCGGGGCCGAGGTTGCCGAAGACCATGGAGCAGACGTTGACGGCGGTGCCGAGGTCGTGCGGGATGCGCTCCTGGCGGCGGTAGAGCTTGGCGCGCTCGGTGTTCCAGGAGTCGAAGACCGCGTGGATGGCGAGGTCCATCTGCTCGCGCGGGTCCTGCGGGAAGTCACGGCCCGCCTCGGCCTTGACGATCTTCTTGAACCTGGTGACGAGCTTCTTCAGCTCGGCCGCGTCCAGGTCGGTGTCGACCGTGACCTTCTTGGCGTCCTTGGCCTTCTCCAGGGCTTCCTCGAAGAGTTCGCCGTCGACGCCGAGGACGGTCTTGCCGAACATCTGGATGAGGCGGCGGTAGGAGTCCCAGGCGAAGCGGTCGTCGCCGGCCTGCTTGGCCAGGCCCTGCACGGACTTGTCGGAGAGCCCGATGTTCAGGACGGTGTCCATCATGCCGGGCATGGAGAACTTGGCGCCCGAGCGCACGGAGACGAGCAGCGGGTCGTCGGCCTGGCCGAGCTTCTTGCCCATCTTCTTCTCAAGGGCGGTGAGGTGCGCGCTCACCTCGTCACGCAGTGCCGCGGGCTCGTCCCCGCTGTCGAGGTAGACCTTGCAGGCCTCGGTGGAGATGGTGAAGCCCGGCGGGACCGGCAGGCCGAGGTTGGTCATCTCGGCGAGGTTGGCGCCCTTCCCGCCGAGAAGGTCCTTGAGGTCCTTGTTGCCCTCGGTGAAGTCGAACACGAACTTCATGCCCTGAGCTACGTGGGGATCTTTGTTTTCCGACACGGGTCTCGACTCCTCGAGGACGCGGTGGCTGCCCTGACGGCGAGGAACATACCCAGATCAAAGGCGTCTGGGTACGTCCACTTGTGGGTCACACGGTCGTAACCACCCGTCCGCCGCTAGATCGAAAGTGACTCGGCGGTAGCGAAGGCGGGCGCGTCGTGTTCAAGTCTTGAAGGGGCGCTGTGTGCATGGTTGCTTTTTCGCTCAGATGAGCGCGACACACTCAGATGTGAGTTCGACTCGTAAATGATCGAGCGATGGCACTGAGTGCCACCCCTTGGAGAAGTGCAGCCACCCTTCACCCGTCCGTCAGGTGCTCATCTGAGCGCAACACCCTTCAGGGGTGGCGAGAATCACGCCGTTTGAGAGCGCCGGATCTCGGCACGCACCCCCTCAGACGCCGAGCGCGGCAAGCCGCGCCTCCGCCCGTTCCGGGGCATACAGGTGTTCCACCACCAGTGCACCCGCCCCGACCAGGCCCGCGCGCTCACCGAGCCGCGAGGTGACGACCTCCAGGTGAGCCGTGGAGCGCGGCAGCGCCCGCTGGTACAGCAGCTCCCGCACCCCGGTGAGGAAGGGAGTTCCGGCCAGATCTCCGGCGATCATCAGTACGCCGGGGTTGAGCAGCGTCACGACCGTGGCGAGCACCTCGCCCACCTGCCGCCCCGCCTCCCGCGCGAGACCCACCGCTTCGGGGTGCCCGGCGGCGAGCAGCTCCCGCACGTCCCGCCCCGACGCGGCCCGCACCCCGGCCGCCCTGAGTCGCGCCGCCACCGCCCGGCCGCTGGCCACGGCGGCCAGACAGCCGTACGAGCCGCACTTGCACAGCTCCTCCGCACCGCCCGGCACCCGGATGTGCCCGATGTCGCCCGCACCGCCGTCGACGCCACGGTAGACACCGCCGTCGACGACGACACCCGCGCCGATGCCGGTGGAGACCTTGACGAGGACGAACGCCGAGCAGTCCGGGTGGTGGGTGCGCTGCTCCCCGTACGCCATGAGGTTGGCGTCGTTGTCGACGAGCACCGGCACCGGGGCCGCGGCGCCGGTGTGGTCGGTGAAGGCGCGGCCCAGCCTGCCCGTTATGTCGTAGCCGTCCCAGCCGGGCATGATCGGCGGCTGCACCACCCGGCCGGTCCCGCTGTCGACGGGACCGGGCACGGCGAGCCCGATCCCGCACACCGCCTCAGGGCCCCTGCCGCCCGCGCGCACCAGTTCCCCGAACGCGACGCCGAGCCGGTCGAGCACCTTCTCCGGGCCCTCGTCGACGCGCAGCGGCAGGCCCCGCTCGGCGATGACCGTGCCGGTGAGGGTGAGCAGCGCCGTACGGGCGTGCCTGGTCTCCAGGTCGGCGGCGAGGACCACGGCGTGCGCCGCGTCGAACTCCAGGCGGGCCGGGGGGCGGCCACCGAGCGGGGACGCCACCGGGCCGCCCGCGCCCTCGCGCAGCCAGCCCGCGCGGAAAAGCCGGTCGAGCCGCTGCCCGACGGTCGCCCGGGAGAGACCTGTTGCCTGTCGCAGCGCGCCCCGCGTGGTGGCGCGGCCGCTGCGGACCAGATGGAGCAGATCGCCCGCGCTCGCCTGGGGGGCGACCACCGGACGTGCCGGGACCCCGTCGGTCCCGCCGGTCCTGTCGGTCCCGCCGGTCCTGTCGGCCCCGCCGGTCCCGTTCCCCATGCCCCCTGTCCCCTCCTCCGGCCCTCCGGCCCGCCCCGCGCCGGGCCGTGCGACGTCTTGTGTGCGTCAACTCCGCGTAACATGATGGGTTTTGCGTGTTGAGCAGACGTAACTCTATGGTTCCCGTAACCAAACTGACAGGCCCCCGACCAGGCCCACGACGACCGGCCGGCGGCTTCGGGAGTGACGCGTGGACGGTACGACCACGACGAGGGCCGGAACCCGGCTTCCCGGCGCCGGTCCGGCACGGCCCGGCGCGCCCCCCGCGCTGCGCGAGGGCGCCGCCCGGGTCCTCGCGGCCAACTGGACCGGCACCTCCACCGTCCCCTCCCGCGCGCTGTATCCGCACCAGTGGTCCTGGGACTCCGCGTTCGTCGCGATCGGCCTGCGCCATCTGTCGCCGTTGCGCGCCCAGGTGGAGCTGGAGACGCTGCTGTCCGCGCAGTGGGGCGACGGCCGGGTGCCGCACATCGTGTTCAACCCCTCCGTTTCCTTCGACGCGTACTTCCCGAGCCCCGACTTCTGGCGCTCCACCGCCGCGGGACGCGCGGCGGGCGCTCCCACCGCCGTGCAGACCTCCGGCATCGTGCAGCCCCCGGTGCACGCCCTCGCCGCCTGGCTTGTGCACCTGGCCGACCCCGGCCTCTCCCGGGCGCGCTCCTTCCTCGCCCGACTACAGCCGCGGCTCGCCGCCTGGCACCGCCATCTGCTGCACCACAGGGACCTCGGCGGCGCGGGGCTCGCCGCGGTCGTCCACCCCTGGGAGCAGGGCATGGACAACAGCCCCTGCTGGGACGGCCCGCTGAGCCGCGTGCCGCCCGCGCGTCCCGGTACGTTCCGCCGCGCCGACCTCGACCACGGCTCCCCCGCGGACCGGCCGACGGATCTCGACTACGGCCGGTACGTACGGCTCGCGGCGGACTACCGCGACAACGGGTACGGGACCGGCCCCGGACGGCGGCCCGGGTTCGCCGTCGAGGACCCCTCGTTCAACGCCCTCCTGATCGCCTCCGAGCACGCGCTCGCCCACATCACCGCCGAGCTCGGTGTCCCCGGGACGGCCCGGCACGAGCGTGCGGAGCGGCTGACGCGGGTCCTGGTGGAGCGGCTCTGGGACCCGGTGGCGGGGATCTTCCGGTGCCGCGATCTGTCGGCGGGAGGCCCGGACGGGGCCCTCATCGGTGAGTTCGGGACGACCGGCCTGGTCCCGCTCGTCCTGGCGGGGCTGCCGCGTGCCGTCGCCGCCGCCCTGGTGCGCACGGCGCGCGGCCCGCACTTCGAGCTGGGCGGCCGGGCCCGCCTCGTGCCGAGCCACGACCTGCTCAGCCCGTCGTTCGACGCGCGGCGCTACTGGCGCGGTCCCGCCTGGTTCAACACCAACTGGCTCGTCGAGCGCGGGCTGCGGCTGCACGGCGAGCGGGAGCACGCGGACGGGCTGCGCGCCGCGCTGCTCGACACGGCCGTGGCGTCGGACTTCGCCGAGTACGTGGATCCGTACACGGGAGCCGGCTGCGGCGCCCGCGGCTTCGGCTGGACCGCGGCGCTCGCCCTGGACCTGAGCGTGGCCGTGCGAGCTGGGCGCCATCCGCACGACTCGCAGGCCCCGCAGACCTCCCAGGACTCGCAGGCCCCGCACGACCCGCACGACCCGCACGACCCGCACGACTCGCACGACTCGCACGACAAGGGGGCACGGAAATGACCGACGACGGCAGGCAGCACCAACTGCTCGTGCACGGAACGACGTTCGCCGCGGTGGGCGCGGGCGGCGACATCAGGGGCGTGTCGGGCAACGCCGAGCCGGACGGTCTGTTCGTGCGCGACGCACGGCACCTGAGCCGCTGGCAGCTCACGGTGGACGGCGCCGTCCCCGAGGTGCTGACGCCGGTGACCGTGGACGCCGGGGGCGGCGCGGGCACGGAGGGCGAGGTGGCGCGCTGCGTGCTTGTGCCGCGGGGCGGGCGCCAGGAGCCGCCCGGGTACACACTGTTCCGTGAACAGGCCGTCGTGGAGGGCGCGTTGGTGGAGGCCCTGCGGATCATCAGCAACCGCGCCGTCCCGACGACGCTGCGGCTCGCGCTCACCGCCGACGCCGACTTCGCCGACCAGTTCGAGCTGCGCGCGGACCACCGTACGTACACGAAGACGGGGGCGGTCAGGTCGCGCCGGGTCCTCGCGGCGCCCGACGGCGGCGACGGCCGTCCGGGCGGGCCGAGGGGCGGCGTACGGGAACTCGTCGGCGCACGTGGTGGGGTGCGGCGGCCCGTGGGGGCGTACGGGCGGGCGCGTCCCGAGAGCGTCGCCGGTGTCGAGTTCGGCTACCGGCGCGGGGACTGGCTGGCCCGCACGGCCGTCACCGCCGAGCCCGCGCCGGACGCCGTCGAGGAGACGGGGACCGGTGCCAGGCGCCTGGTGTGGACCCTGGACCTGGCGGCGCACGGGTCGGCCGACATGGCCCTGACGGTCACGGCCCGGCCGCACGGCGCACCGGCGCGGCCCGCACCGCCGCGCTCCCCCGCCGCGGCCCTGCGGCAACTGGCGGCGAAGAAGCGCGAGTTCCTGGCCGCCGTACCGCTCCCCGCGGACTGGCCCGAACTGTCCGCGGCCTGTACGCGCGGCGTCGCCGACCTGGCCTCGCTCCAAGTGCCCGCGCGCGGACCCGACGGCGAGGAGGTGAGCGTGCCCGCGGCGGGTGTGCCCTGGTTCCTCACGCTGCTCGGCCGCGACACGCTCCTGACGTCCCTGTTCGCGCTGCCGTACCTGCCGTGCCTGGCCTCGGCGACGCTGTCGGCGCTCGCCGCGACGCAGGCGACCGAGCACGCCGAGGGCGGTGCGGCGCAGCCCGGCAAGATCGTGCACGAGGTGCGGCACGGGGAGCTCGCCCACTTCGGGCAGGTTCCCTTCCGGCGGTACTACGGCTCGGTGGACGCCACGCCGCTGTTCCTCGTGCTGCTCGGCGCGTACACCGAGCAGACCGGTGACACGGCCACGGCCCGGCGCCTACAGCCGTACGCGCGTGCCGCCGTCAACTGGATGCTGGACCACGGCGGGCTCTCCTCGCACGGCTATCTCGTGCACCGCGCGGACGAGGGCGGTCCCGCCAACCAGAACTGGAAGGACTCCCCCGGTGCGATCTGCGGCGCCGACGGCACGCGTGCTCCCGGGCCCGTGATGGCCGCGGGTGCGCAGGGGTACGCGTACGACGCGCTGCGGCGCACGGCGTGGCTCGCCGGGGCCGTGTGGGACGACACCGCGTACGCCGACCGCCTGGAGCGGGTCGCCGCCGGGCTGCGGGACCGGTTCCAGCGGGACTTCTGGATGGCCGCGCAGGGGTTTCCCGCACTCGCCCTCGACGGTGACGGCGGGCAGGTGGACGCGCTCGCCTCCGACGCGGGGCACCTGCTGTGGTCCGGGCTCCTCGACAAGGAGTACGGGGAGGCGGTGGGGCGGCGGCTGCTCGGCTCGGACTTCTTCTCGGGGTGGGGGGTGCGGACGCTGGCCGCGGGGCAGGGGGCCTACCATCCGCTCTCCTGCCACCGGGGGTCGGTGTGGCCCCACGACAACGCGCTCATCGCGCTCGGGCTCGCGCGGTACGGGTTGCACGACGAGGCACGGGTCGTCGCCCGTGCCCTCGTCGACGCCGCCGGCGCCTCGGCAGGCCGCCTCCCCGAGGTCCTCGCGGGTTACACCCGCACCGCCCACCCCACCCCCGTCCCCTACCCCCACGCCTGCACCCGGGTGTCCCGCACATCGGCGACCCCACTGGCCTTGCTGACGGCGGTGGGCGCCCCCTGACACCCCTGCCGGGACCCTTCCGCGTTCGCTGTGCCCACGGCGTACGGCACCGTCTTCCCGGACGTCCAGCCAGGTTCCGTACGGAGAGTCGCGGCCCCGCGAGGCAGGCCCGGGGCCTCAGGCCAGTTCCCGTGGCAGCCGCAGGCTCAGCGCGGCGAGGGCGAGCAGGCCCACGAGCTGGAGGGCGAGGACCGTCGCGAAGGCCTCGCGCAGGCCGGTGCCGGACTCCATCGCCAGGAACAGTGAGCCGAGCGTGGCCACGCCCACCGCGAGGCAGGACTGCTGGGCCGTCGCCGCGAGCCCGCTCCCGGCGCCCGCACGCGCCGCGGGCACGGCGGACAGCAGGATGCGGAAGTACAGCGGCAGTTGGATGCCCTGGCCGAAGCCGCACAGGGCGAGGCCCGGCGCCAGGGCGAGTGGTGTGAGGGCGGACCACGGGGCCCACAGCACGGTCAGGGCGAGCACGGCCACACCGGTGCCGTGCACGAGCGCGCACAGGGTCAGGGCCCGACTCCCGAGCCGGTGCACGAGACGGGGCGCGAACAGCGACGCGGCGAACTGGGCGACCCCCATCGGTATCAGGGTCAGCCCTGCCTTGAGGGCGCCGTAGTCGAGCCCCTTCTGGAGCGTCACCGCGCTCACGAACATCCAGCCGCTGAACCCGATGAAGATGGGCAGGCCGATCAAAAGGCCCCGGCGGACGCCGGGTTCGCGCATCAGGGACGGCGGCAGGAGCGGGCTGCCGCCGCCCGCCTCCGCGCGTCGCTCCACGGCCGCGAACGCCCAGATCAGGAACGGCGCCGCGGCCAGTGTGAGGACCGACCAGAGCGGCCAGCCCGCGGCCCTGCCCTCGGTGAGGGGCAGCAGGAACGCCGTCAGGGACACGGCGAGCAGCACCGTGCCCGCCAGATCCCCGCGCGCGGGCCGCTCCGCCCAACTGTCCGGCACCGAGCGGACCGCGAGAAGGAGCGCGAGCGCGGCCACCGGCACGTTCACCAGGAAGACCATGCGCCATCCGGTGCCCGCGAGGTCGGCCGCGACCAGGACGCCGCCGAGTATCTGCCCGAGCACCATGGAGACCCCGCCGACCGAGCCGTACAGCGAGACGGCCCGGGCGCGCCGCTCCCCGCTGGTCGTCGCGTGGATGGTGGCGAGCACCTGCGGCAGCATCATCGCGGACGCCGCGCCCTGGGCCACGCGCGCCGCCACGAGCCACCAGGCCGTCGGGGCGAGCCCGCAGGCCAGCGAGGTGAGCCCGAAGGCCGCGGCACCCCACAGGAACAGCGCACGCCGGCCGTAGGTGTCACCGAGCCGCCCACCGAGCACGAGGAGCACGGCGTAGGCGACGGCGTAGCCCGCGACCACCATCTCCAGGGTGGCGGCGGGGGCGTGCAGATCGGCCTCGATGTCGGGCAGCGCCACATTGACGATGAAGAAGTCGACCATCGGCAGGGCGGCGCCGAGCAGGATGGTGACCAGTCCGAGCGGCGTGAGGGCGGCGGTCTCCAGGTGTGGAGGGTGCGGGGGACGCGAGGGGCGCGAGGGGTCCGAAGGGTGCGCGGGGTGCGCGGGATGCGGGGAAGCGGTTCGGGTACGCGGCTGAGTGCCGTCGTCTGTCGTCACAGTCACGGATACGACGATGAGCGCTCGCCCAGAGGGGTACCAGAGTGTCTTTATCCTGGTAGTAGGCGCACCTGGCAACGAGGTCCGGGGTGCGTAAGGCTGGGGACGTGACCACCACCGCAGAGCCCGTGAGCACCACCGCAGAGCCCGTGACCACCGTCGCCGAGCCGAGGACTTCCGCGTACACGCCCGCCCGGGCGGCCGCGCAGTTGTCCGCGCAGCCGCCCGGGGAGCCACCCGCCACGGACGCCGTCACCCGGCGCCAGGAACTCGCGGCCTTCCTGCGCAGCCGCCGCGAGCGGATCTCGCCGGAGCAGGTCGGCCTGGTCCGCGGCGCCCGCCGCCGCACGCCGGGGCTGCGCCGCGAGGAGGTCGCGCAGTTGTCCGCGGTCGGGGTCACCTGGTACACGTGGCTGGAGCAGGGCCGGGCCATCCGGGTCTCCGCGCAGGTCCTGGACGCCATCGCCCGCGCGCTCCTCATGGACCCGACCGAGCGCGGCCACCTCTTCGTGCTCGCCGGTGTCGTCGACCCGCGCCCCGACGACTACGAGTGCCCGCTGTTCTCCCCGACCGCGCTGCGCCTGATGCACACCATCGCGCCCTACCCGGCCACCCTCCAGAACGCCCGGTACGACGTCCTCGCGCACAACCGGCCCTTCGCGCAGCTCTTCGGCGAGCTGACCGAGCTGCCGCCGCGCGAACGCAACTGCCTGTGGCTGCTCACCACCAGCGAGCACTGGCGCGAGTCGTTCCTCGACCGGGACGAGATGCTGCGCGACCTGATCGCCAAGTACCGCACGGGCATGGCCGAGCATGTGGCGGAGCCCGCGTGGCAGGAGCGGCTCGACGGGCTGCTGCGGGTGTCCGCGGAGTTCCGCGAGCTGTGGCGGCGGCACGAGGTGGCGACGATGTCACCGCACGTCAAGCGGTACCGGCACCCCGAGGTGGGGCTGCTCAGGCTGGAGCACCGCAACCTGTGGATGGCCCCGCAGCCGCAGGCGCACCGCCTCGTCGCCTATGTGCCCGCCGACGAGGAGACGGAGCAGCGGCTCGGGCGGCTCGCGGAGCTGGCGTAGAGGAGCGCGCCCGGTGAGGGACAATGGGAGCTTGCCCTGTCCCGTACGTTCCCGGAGTGCCGCCCGATGTCCCAGCCGCTGACGCCGCCGCCCGCGCTGACGCCGCAGCCGTCGTCGCCCGCGCGACCCGCGCCGCCGCCCACGCTCGCCGTCGGCCCGCACGTCGTCCAGCCGCCCGTGGTGCTCGCGCCGATGGCCGGGATCACGAACGCGCCGTTCCGGACGCTGTGCCGGGAGTTCAGCGGCGGCAAGGGTCTGTTCGTCAGCGAGATGATCACCACGCGCGCGCTGGTCGAGCGCAACGAGAAGACCATGCAGCTCATCCACTTCGACGCGAGCGAGAAGCCGCGCTCGATCCAGCTCTACGGGGTGGACCCGGCGACCGTCGGCAAGGCCGTCCGCATGATCGCGGAAGAGGATCTGGCCGACCACATCGACCTGAACTTCGGCTGCCCCGTCCCCAAGGTGACCCGCAAGGGCGGCGGCTCCGCCCTGCCCTACAAGCGCCATCTGCTGCGGGCCATCCTGCGGGAGGCGGTGAGCGGCGCCGGGGACCTGCCGGTCACCATGAAGATGCGCAAGGGCATCGACGACGACCACATCACGTTCCTGGACGCGGGCCGGATCGCCGTCGAGGAGGGCGTGACCGCGATCGCCCTGCACGGGCGGACGGCGGCGCAGCACTACGGCGGCACGGCGGACTGGGACGCGATCGCCCGCCTGAAGGAGCACGTCCCGGAGATCCCGGTGCTCGGCAACGGCGACATCTGGTCGGCCGCGGACGCGGTGCGCATGATGCGGGAGACCGGGTGCGACGGGGTCGTGGTCGGGCGTGGCTGCCTGGGGCGGCCGTGGCTCTTCGGGGACCTGGTGGCCGCGTTCGAGGGGACCGGCGCGCCCGCGGCTCCCTCGCTGCGGGAGGTCGCCGCCGTGATGCTGCGGCACGCCACGCTGCTCGGGGAGTGGATCGGTGACGAGGCGCGGGGGGTCATCGACTTCCGCAAGCACGTCGCCTGGTACCTGAAGGGGTTCGCGGTGGGCTCGGAGATGCGCAAGCGGCTCGCCGTCACGTCCTCGCTCGCCGAGCTGGAGGACGGCCTCGGTGAGCTCGACCTCGACCAGGGCTGGCCGCTGGGCGCCGACGGGCCCCGCGGCCGCACCTCCGGCAACAACCGCGTGGTCCTGCCGGACGGCTGGCTGAAGGACCCCTACGACTGCGCGGGTATCTCCGCCGACGCCGAACTGGACACCTCCGGGGGCTGACAGCCCGCCGCAAACGCCGGGCCGTGCCTGGGGTTACGGTCGGCGGTATGCCCGAGCTCAGTCACCGGCGCCGGATGCTGGTGCTCGCGATCTGCTGTATGAGCCTGCTGATCGTGAGCCTCGACAACACCGTCCTGAACGTGGCGCTACCCACGATGCGCCGGGAGTTCGAGGCCAGTGTGTCCGGCATGCAGTGGACGATCGACGCCTACACCCTCGTCCTCGCCTCGCTGCTCATGCCGGCGGGCTCGACGGCGGACCGGATCGGGCGGCGCCGGGTGTTCGAGGCGGGGCTCGTCGTCTTCACGCTCGGCTCGGTGCTGTGTTCGCTCGCGCCCAACCTGGAGTGCCTGGTGGCGTTCCGCACGGTGCAGGCCGTGGGCGGGTCGATGCTCAACCCGGTGGCGATGTCGATCATCACGAACACGTTCACCGAGCCGCGCGAGCGGGCCCGCGCCATCGGGGTGTGGGGCGGTGTCGTCGGCATCTCCATGGCGGCGGGGCCACTGGTGGGCGGGCTGCTCGTGGACTCGGTGGGCTGGCGGGCGATCTTCTGGGTCAATCTGCCGGTGGGGCTCGCGGCCCTCCTCCTCACCGCCCGGTACGTCCCCGAGTCCCGCGCCCCGAAGCCGCGCCGTCCCGACCCGGTGGGCCAGCTCCTGGTGATCGGCCTGCTCGGCGCCCTCACATACGCGATCATCGAGGCGCCGGCGGCGGGCTGGACGTCCCCGCTGATCATGACGTTCGCGGCGACCGCGGTGGCGGCCCTCGTGGGCCTGGTCCTGTACGAGCCGCGCCGCGCGGAGCCCCTGATCGAGCTGCGCTTCTTCCGCTCGGCGCCGTTCAGCGGCGCCACCGTGATCGCGATCGCCGCGTTCGCCGCGCTCGGCGGCTTCCTGTTCCTGACCACCCTCTACCTCCAGGACGTACGCGGTCTCGACGCCCTGCACGCCGGTCTGTGGATGCTGCCGATGGCGGCGATGACGCTGGTGTGCGCGCCGCTGTCGGGGCGGCTCGTGGGCAGCCGGGGGCCGCGTCTGTCGCTGCTCGTCGCGGGCGTGGCGATGACGGCGTCGGGGGTGCTCTTCGCGGCCTTCGAGGCGGAGGAAGCGGCACCCAGCCGGGTGCTCGCCTATGTCCTGTTCGGCGTGGGCTTCGGCTTCGTGAACGCGCCCATCACCAACACGGCGGTGGCCGGTATGCCCCGCGCCCAGGCGGGTGTCGCCGCCGCCGTGGCGTCCACGAGCCGCCAGATCGGCCAGACCCTCGGGGTCGCGGTCATCGGCGCGGTCCTGGCCTCCGGGGTGGCCGTCGCGCACACCGCTTCGTACGCGGACGACTTCACGGGGGCGAGCCGTCCCGCCTGGTGGGTGATCACGGGCTGCGGGTTCGCGGTGCTCGTCTTCGGGGCGCTGAGCAGCGGCGCTTGGGCGCGCGGCACGGCGCGGCGGACGGCGGAGCAGCTCAGCGACGAACTGGCTGACAAGTTACAACAAACAGAAAACAGATAACAAAACTTGAAATCTGTCAGCCGCGGGTGCAAGGTGGTTGCCATGCGTACTCTCACCCTCGGCACCACAGGACCCACCACCTCCGCCATCGGCCTCGGTTGCATGGGCATGTCCGCGCTGTACGGCGAAGCCGACCGCACGGAGTCCGTCGCGACGATCCACGCGGCCCTCGAAGCGGGCGTCACCCTCCTGGACACCGGCGACTTCTACGCGATGGGCCACAACGAGCTGCTCATCGGCGAAGCCCTGCGCTCGGCGCCCGCAGCCCGCCGCGAGCAGGCCCTGACCAGCGTGAAGTTCGGCGCCCTCCGCGACCCGGACGGCGGCTGGTACGGCTACGACGGGCGCCCGGCCGCGGTGAAGAACTTCGCCGCGTACTCCCTGCAGCGCCTCGGCGTCGACCACATCGACGTCTACCGCATCGCCCGGCTCGACCCGGACGTCCCCGTCGAGGAGACCGTCGGCGCGATCGCCGAGCTCGTCGAGAAGGGGCATGTGCGCCACATCGGCCTCTCCGAGGTCGGCGCGGACACGCTGCGCCGCGCGGCTGCCGTCGCCCCCATCTCCGACCTCCAGATCGAGTACTCGCTGATCTCCCGCTCCATCGAGGCCGAGATCCTGCCCACCGCCGCCGAGCTCGGCATCGGCGTCACCGCGTACGGCGTCCTGTCCCGCGGCCTGATCTCCGGCCACTTCACCCGGGACCGGCAGCTCGCCGCGGGCGACTTCCGCGGTATGAGCCCCCGCTTCCAGGGCGACAACCTCCAGCGCAACCTGGACCTCGTCGACGCCCTGCGCGCCATCGCCGACGACAAGGGCGTGAGCGTCGCGCAGACCGCGATCGCCTGGGTCCTCGCCCAGGGCCCCAAGTCCGGTGCCGCGATCGTGCCGCTGGTCGGCGCCCGCCGCCGCGACCGCCTCGCCGAGGCCCTCGGCGCCCTGGACATCACGCTCGACGACGCCGACCTCGCCGCGGTCGAGCAGGCCGTCCCCGCCGGTGCCGTCGCGGGCGCCCGCTACCCCGAGGCTCAGATGGCGCACCTCGACAGCGAGCACTGACATGACCGGGCGGCAGGCGGGCAACCGCCTGCGGGTACCTTCTTGAGCATGGCTACGACCGGGACCCTGACCGCCGAGCGCATCCTCGCCGCGACCGAGGAGGTGCTGCGCCGCCATGGCGCCGCCAAGGCGACCGTGGTGGACGTGGCCCGCGCGCTCGGCGTCAGCCACGCCAGCGTGTACCGCCACTTCCGTACGAAGGCGGCGCTGCGCGAGGCGGTCACCAAGCGGTGGCTGGACCGGACGTCGGACGCCCTGTCCGGCGTGGTCGGCGCGGAGGGCCCCGCCGAGCAGCGGCTGCGGCGCTGGCTGGCCGGGCTCTTCGAGGCCAAGCAGCACAAGGCGGGCGACGACCCCGAGCTGTTCGCCACGTACACGGTCCTGGTCGGCGAGGCCAGCGAAGTCGTCGACGAGCACATCGCGGACCTCACCGGTCAGCTCGCCGCGATCGTGCGGCAAGGCGTCGAGGGCGGCGAGTTCGCGGCGCCCGAGCCCGAGGTCGCGGCCCGCGCCCTGTTCGAGGCCACGGCCCGCTACCACGACCCGGCGTACGCGCCCGACTGGTCGCGCCCGGGTGCCGAGGGCGCCTTCGAGGCGCTGCTCGACCTGCTCGTCCGAGGCCTGCGCCCCTAAGGCCCGGACAAGGTGTCACGCCTGATTCTCCCGTTCCGCTGACCCCCCTGCGCCCCGCCTGATTTTCTGAACCCGGTGGACCGGGCATCAAGGGCATCAGGAGGGGTCAAGTGGCTTCAGGGTCAGGCGAGTTGACGGAGGCCGACTATGTCGTCGTCGGCGCCGGATCGGCCGGGTGTGTGCTCGCCGCGCGGCTCAGCGAGGACGCGGACACCAGCGTGCTGCTCCTCGAAGCGGGCCCCCGCGAGCCGAAGGCGGACCTGGCGACGCCGTTCACGTGGCCGTCGCTGTGGGGCACCGACGTGGACCACGGCTACGCGACGGTGCCGCAGTTGGGCCTCGGCGGGCTCGCACCGCCCTGCCCCCGGGGCCGGACCCTCGGCGGTTCCAGCGCGATCAACGCCATGGTGTTCCTGCGCGGCCACCGCGCGGACTACGACGCGTGGGCGGCGGCGGGCTGCGACGGCTGGGGCTTCGACGACCTGCTGCCGTACTTCCGGCGCATGGAGGCGGTGCCCTCCGGGCGGAACGGCGGCCCGCGCGGCGAGGGCGGGCCCCTGCGTCCGTCGCCCGCCTCCGACGCCGACGTCAACCCGCTCTCCCTCGCCTTCGTCGCCGCCGCGGAAGCCGCGGGGCATCCGCGCACCGACGACTTCAACGGCCACCGCCAGGAGGGCGCGGGCCTGCACGACATCACCGTCCTTGACGGGGTCAGGCAGAGCGCGGCCGACGCCTATCTGCACCCGGTCGCCGGGCGCCGCCCGAACCTGACGGTGTCCACGGACTCCCGCGCGCACCGGCTCCTCTTCGACGGGGACCGGTGCACGGGCGTGGAGTTCGTACGGCACGGCGAGCGGCGGACGGTGCGGGCCCGCGCCGAGGTGCTCGTCTGCGCGGGCGCGGTCGACTCGCCCCGCCTCCTCATGCTGTCCGGCATCGGGCCCGCCGACGAGCTGCGCCGGATCGGCGTCGGGGTGCGCCACGATCTTCCGGGCGTGGGCGGGAACCTTCAGGACCACCCGCTGTGCGGTCTGGTGTACGCGGCCGAGCGGCCGATCCCGGCGGGCCGCGTCAACCTCTCCGAGGCCTCCCTCGCCTGGCGCAGCGACGCCTCGCTCCCCGGCCCCGACATGCAGCTCATGTTCATCCATGTGCCGTACCACCCGCCGACGATGGCGGGCCCGGAGAACGGCTTCACCCTCGGCGTCGCCACGGTGCCGCGCGCCCGCGGCTCGGTACGCCTGGCGGACGCGGACCCGGACACACCCCCGCTGATCGACCCCGGGTACCTCGGGGACGCCTCCGATGTGCGGCGCATGCTGCACGGGATCGAGGTGGCCCGGGAGGTGGCGGCCGCCGGTCCGTTCACGGAGTGGGGCGCCCGGGAGGTGCTCCCGGGCGCCCGGGTGGCGGACCCGGCGGACCTGCGCGCGTTCCTGACGGCGGCCACGGGCCCGTACTTCCACCTGGCGGGCACCTGCGCGATGGGGCCCGCCGGGGCGGCGGCGACCGTGGTGACCCCCGAGCTGCGGGTGCGGGGCACCCGGGGGCTGCGCGTCGCGGACGCGTCGGTGATGCCGCGGATCGTGTCCGTGAACACGAACGCCGCCGTGATGGCCATCGGGGAGAAGGCAGCGGACCTCGTCCGCACCACCTAGCCTCCGCACACCCCGCACGGCCGCGGGGGCCCTGCCAGGCCGCGGGGAACTGTGCGCCCCGATAGGGGCGCGAGGAACTGCGCGACCAGCCACATCACACCCGCAGCCGCGTACGCGCAACGGCGCACTGCCCCACCGCGCAACGGTGCGTCTCAACCGTGCGAGTGCTTCGTGGCCGAGCGCGCAGTTCCCCGCGCCCCTGACGGGGCGCCCCGATAGGGGCGCGGGGAACTGCGCGGCCAGCCACATCACACCCGCAGCCGCGTACGGCCGCAGCGCAACGGCGCACTGCCCCACCGCGCAACGGTGCGTCTCAACCGTGCGAGTGCTTCGTGGCCGAGCGCGCAGTTCCCCGCGCCCCTGACGGGGCGCCCC
>NZ_JOAP01000024.1 GCF_000720475.1 Streptomyces aureocirculatus | reverse complement strand
CGAGGAGCTGGGGGTGGTGGCGGACCGGGTGCGGGTGGAGGAGTTCGTGCCGCTGTCGGCGCTGGCGCCGACCTGCGATGTGATGGTCCACCACGGCGGTTTCGGCACCATCGGCACGACCTCGCTGCACGCGGTACCCCAACTCGCCGTCGCCGAGGAGATCGACGCCCCGATCCTGGCCAGGGGCCTGGCGGTCGCGCACGAGGTCGAGCGGATGCTCACGGATTCCTCCTTCACCGAGGGAGCCCGGCGCCTGCGCGCCGACATGCTCGCCATGCCCAGCCCCGCCGACGTCGTCCCCACCCTGGTCCGTCTCGCCGAGCGGCACAGGCGCGGCCCGGCGGGCGCGGGGGACGACGTCGTCGGGCCGGGCGCCTGAGGACACGGACGGAGTGTGTGGGGGGTCCCCTGCGTCCAGGGACCCCCCACCGCCGGTTCAGTCGGACCGGCCGGCGGCCGCGGTGGACTGCCGCTGCGGCCCTCTCGGTCTCATCGAGATGTCACAGCGGGTCAGCAGTCCACACTGCCGGTGCTGCCGAGCAGCTCGTCGTCGAGGGTCGACGTCTCCAGCTCCTGAAGCTCCAGAACGTTCATGCGATGTCACCTCCTTCCGTGTGCTCGCCGGGGCCTGTCCTGACGGCTCAGCAGTCCACGCTGCCGGTGCTGCCGAGGAGTTCGTCGTCGAGGGTCGACGTCTCCAGCTCCTGAAGCTCCAGAACGTTCATGCGGTGTCACCCCCTCCCGGGTCTTCTGCGCGGAACCGGCGGCGGTCGTCCGCCGGAAGCATGTGCTCCGCCGCGGCCGGCGGAGGTACGGCACCGCCCGGCGGACGCTCCGCCACCGCACGGCCCAGGAACGGCAGCGGGGGCGGGCCGTCGGCCGTGACGTACGACAGGGCCGCGAGGACCCCCGCGTTGCCGGTCGCCAGATCCATGGAGAGCCGCAGCCCGCCCTGACCGGGGAACGCCACCTGACCGCGGTGGGCGAGGGCGTGCCAGTGGAGGGCGCGCAGATGCTCGGGCACGGGGGCGACCGCCAGCCGTGCGGGTACGGGGTCCACGGCGCCGGGCTCCCCGTCGGTGACGGCCATGGGCAGGTGCCGCCGCAGCGCGTGCGCCGCCGACAGGAGCCCGGCACGCCCGTTGAACAACTGGCCGTCGACCGTGAGTGGCGAGTGCGTGGCGAGGGCGAGCCCCGGCAGCGCGTCGCGGAGCCGGGCGTCGTCCGAGTGGTCGCACAGCAGGTCGGCCACGATGCCGATGCCGACGGAGCCGACGTCGAGATAGGGCAGTGACCGGAAGCCCCCGTCGACGTGCAGCGCGCCTTCCGCGCGGAGCACGCACAGGTCCAGGTCGCGGTGCACGGCACGCAGCGCGTGCCGCACGTACGCGCCCTCGCCCGTGGCCTCGTACATGCGCAGCAGGAACAGGCCCACGCCGGACCACCCGCGTAAAAGACCGCCCTGGGTGCCCGCCGCCGCCCGGGCCCGGTCGATGCCGTGCGGCCTGCCGTCGTCGAGGGCGGCGGTGACGCGCGCCGCCAGTTCGCGGGCGTCCTTGAGCCAGGCGTGCCCCGGGTCGCCCGCGGCGAAGTGCAGCAGGTTGAGGCCGACTCCGGCGAGGCCGCCGTACAGCGACACATCGGTCGCCTCCTCGACACCGGCGCGGACACGGTCGACCAAGTCCTTGGCCGCGTCGTGGTGCCCGAGGTGGTCGAGTACGTGGGCGACGCCGTGCGCGCCGTCGTAGAAGCCGGGCCTGACGTGCTCGGCGCGGGCCGCCCGCAACAGCCACTCCTCGTACGTGGCGTCGCGCTCACCGCCCGCGACGGACAGGGCCCACAGCACGCCCGCCGCCCCGTGCGCGAAGGCGCCTGGCGCCTCGTTGAACTGGCGCGGGTCGCCGGGGAAGAGCCGGTCGTCACGGTCGGGCGTGGCGGTGGCGTGGACGGCGCGCGCCATGGAGGCACGTACGGCCGCCCAGGCGGCGGGATCGGCGGGGTCGATGTCGAGGGGGACGTCGGCGACCGCACCGACTGCCCGTCGCTTCGACGAAGCCGATGAAGTCGATGAAGCCGATGAAGCCGATGAAGCCGATGAGGTAGATGAAGCTGACGTCTCCGATGGCTCCGCGAGGGACGCCGTGACCGATGTGACGAAGTCGCCCGGCAGGGGGAACAGGCGCGCGGCCACGGCCGCGAGTTGTCCTGCCTTGTCCGGGCACATGCCGAGCAAGGTCACGAGGGGCAGATACAGCCAGAGGCGCAGCACCGTCAGGGCGTGTTCGTCGACGGCCGTGCCGGTCTTGCGGCGCGCGGTGAAGCCGGGGTAGCCGAGCGTGGGGCGGGTGTCCTCGGCGATGGGGAAGGCCATCTCGAAGTCGACGAGCCGCACCTTCGGAGCCGCGCCGGCCCCATACGCCCCGACATACGCCTCGATGTCATCCCCCTCGAAGGCGCCCTCCGCCACCAGCACGTTCCCCGGGTGCACATCGCCGTACACGAACCCCGCGGCGTGCACCCGCCGCACCAGGGCGGCGACTTCGGCGTGCAGGGCCTCCGCGCGCCGGGCGTAGTCGCGCAGGCCGTCGGGGGTGTGCGCGGCCCAGTTGATCAGTGGATGGTGGCGCACCATCCAGCGTTGCAGCGGGACGCCGTCCAGGTGCTCCATCGCCAGCATGCCGTGGCCGCCGAAGTCGAAGAGCTCATGGGCCCGCGGGACGCCGGGGACGGCGGCGAGCCGGTCGAGCACGTCCTTCTCGTGCGCGAGACGCGCGGTGGCGTCGCGACCCGTGCCGTCCCGGCCGGTGTGCGGCCTTGCCTCCTTGAGGACCACGCGGCGGCCGTCGTCGCGGCACACCGCGGCGTACACGCCACCGGCGTTGGAGAAGTGCAGCGCCTGCCGCACCTCGTAGCCGAAGTCGCCACTCGGGGCCGCGCGCCGGTCGATGTGCGGACGCAGGAACTCCGGCACCGGCACACCCTCGGGCAGCTCGAAGGCGGGCCGCCTGCGGTCGGGTACCAAGCGTCCGTCGGCTCCGGCGCGGGCGAGCACACGCCCGCCGTCGTCGGTCCAGCACCAGCGTTCACGGAAGGCGCCGTACCGGAAGTGGACGGGCCCTTCGCCCCAGCGGCAGTCGGTCAGGATGTACGGTCCGGCGCTGCCCGCGAGGCTCCGGTCGAGCGCGTGCGCGCAGCGCTCGAAGGCGTCCTCGTCACGCGGGTAGACGGCGATGATCTTGCCGCCCGCGGGGCGGGGGGCGTACTTGGAGTTCATGGCGTCGAGCAGGGCCCGGCTGCGCAGGTGCTTGAAGGCGACACGGTCCCGCAGACAGTGGTCGGCGACGATGTCCAGGACCTGTGCGGCGTTGTCGTACGTCGCCGAGACATGGATCTTCCAGCCCTGGTCGGCCTCGGCGGCCGGCCCCGGCCGGTACATGTCCCAGACGCGGGCGGCCGTGTGCCGCCAGCCGTCGGGAAGCGGCGCGAACCCGGCGGGCACCAGGTGCTCGGCGGTGACGGATCGCGCCGGGGTCTCGAAGAACACCGGGTCCGTCAAGGTGTAGATGGACCAGTCCACGGACACGAAACACCTCCAGCGGAATTCCTGGAATCGGCAGGCCGCAATCGGTACGGCCGTCGTGGTGATCGCCTCGTGGAGGTTTCGATCAACTGGGGTCGAAGAACGTTCGGGTCGTGGTCAGCCCGCGAATGGCGTGAGGGCCGTTGCCGGAGCCCGCCGGAGATATTCCGCGAGCGACTTGCGGGCCGTGCTCTTCGACTCGCTCGCCGTGTCGAACCAGGCGTGCGGACCAGGTCCGCCGTCCCATTCCCCGCGGACGAACAACGCCTCGTATTCATGGCGCAACATGGACCACATGGCCACGTCGTGATATTCGCCCTTGAAGAACTTGCGTTCCCTGAGGACTCCTTCGAGGACGAAGAACCGGGTGCGCATCACCATTCGCAGCATCGGTTCGTTGAAGAGGCCCACCCAGAACTGCAGTCGGTGCGCGCCCAGATCTTCGAAGAGGTGCTCCACGACGAGGCCGAAGCCCTCGGCGCCATAGCCGCGCGCCCACAGGTCGCTGCTTCCGATGGCGCCGCTGAGCTCGAACGTCGTGTCCTGCGCGGCGCCGACGTGATGGAACTTGACCATGCCGAGGCGCTCGCCGTCCAGACCGCGGATCGTGCAGAAGTGCGCGCCCGACGCGGCGTCGGCCCGCAGCGCCGCCACCGTGACCCGCTCGGCGACATCTCCGGTCAGCGCCGCGACATCACCTTCGGGGCGCAGCCATTCGGTGAATTGCTCGTAATCAGCGGCGGTTGCCGCCGCCAGCTCGACGCGGCGACCGACGCGAATGGCCTTGCTCGTCCTCGGCATCCCGCTCGTCCTCGGCGTCTCGATGGTCATGAAATCCTGCTTTCCCGGTGAGTGCCGCCATCGTTGCCCCGGACCCGACGGGCGTCAACCATGTGCGCGGATTCCGCTTTTCAGAACGCGTCCATATGCCCCGCCATATGTCAGCGCCCTGCGCTTTGTCTCGCCGGCGGGACGCGCCGGTGCCACACTGCTGTCGATTCTCCGTCCGGAATCGACGAGGGGGGCGCTGTGCTCACACCAACCCGCGATCTGTCTCATTCCCGAGGCCAGTCACATTCCCGCGAGCTGTATCTGGACCTCATGAAGAAGGTCGTCGCCAACACCATCTACCAGGACAACGCACACGGCTGGGTACGCGACAAGGATTTCGACGCCGGACTGCCCGGCATCGAATACAGCGCGGAACTGCGGTCCGGCGGCCGGGACATACCCCGCGTCGCGCACACGATGATCGGCGGCAAGCGCCTCGACAACGTGCACGCCTGCGTCGAGCGGGTCCTCCTGGACGACATCCCCGGCGACCTCATCGAGACGGGGGTCTGGCGGGGCGGGGCCACGATCTTCATGCGCGCGATCCTCAAGGCGTACGACGTGAAGGACCGCACCGTGTGGGTCGCCGACTCCTTCGAGGGCATCCCCAAGGGGGACCCGGAGAAGTACCCGGGCGACGACCTCGCGCCGCTGTACCGCTTCAATGACGTCTTCGGCGTCTCGCAGGAGACCGTGCGCGAGAACTTCCGCCGCTACGACCTCCTGGACGGGCAAGTGCGGTTCCTGCCCGGCTGGTTCCGTGACTCGCTGCCCGCCGCCCCCGTCGAGCGCCTCGCCGTGCTCCGCATGGACGGCGATCTGTTCGAGTCCACCATGGACGCCCTGGTGCACCTCTACCCGAAGCTGTCCGTCGGCGGCTATGTGATCGTCGACGACTACCGGGCGCTGCCGCCCTGCCGGGTCGCCGTCTACCAGTACCGCAAGGAGCACGGCATCACCGACCCCATCGAGGAGATCGACGGGGTCGGTGTCTTCTGGCGGCGCACCCGCTGAACGTGCCCGTCAGGGACTCGTACGAGGCATCGTCCGGCAGCGGCTGGTGCGCGGCATCGCCCGTCAGGGGCTCGTACGCGGCGTCGAGTACTCCCCGGCCAGGTAACGCCGCCTGCAAAGCCCGCGCTGGATCTTCCCGCTCGTCGTCCGCGGCAGCGTCCCCCTGCGGACGACCACCGTGTCGTGGACGGCGAGCCCGTGCTGGCGGCTCACCGTCTGCCTGATGCGTTCCGTCAGGGCCTCCCGGTCGGGTGCGGGCAGTGCCGTCATCGCCGGGTCGGCCTCCATCAGGACGATCAGGCGCGCCGTCGGGTCGCCCGCCACGCCGACGGCCGTCGCCGCCACGGGCGCCACCGACTCGACCGTGGCCTCGATGTCCTCCGGGTAGTGGTTGCGGCCACGGACGATGATGACGTCGTCCATGCGCCCGACGACGTAGAGGCCGTCCTCGTGCCGGAAGCCCCAGTCGCCGGTCCGCAGCCACCCGTCGGCGAACACCCGTGCCGTCCGCTCCGGCGCCTCCCAGTACCCGTCCGTGCGGTTGGGGCCGCTGACACGGATCTCGCCGACCCGCCCCGGAACCTCCTCTCCGGTCGCCGGGTCGACGATCCGCACGGCCACCCCGGGCACCGGCGTGCCATTGCTCACCAGATGCATTGAGTCGGGGCCCGGTGCCGTCGGCAGCACCCGGCCCGCGGTCAGGGCCGCACGGTCGAAGTGCCCGCCCACCGCGCCGGTGCCGTTGGGTGTCATCGTCACGGACAGCGTCGCCTCCGCGAGGCCGTAGCACGGCACCGGAGCCCGTGGGTCGAGCCCCGAACCGGCGAAGGCCTCCACGAACGCGGCCACCGCGTGCGCGTGCACCGGTTCGCCGCCGATGGCGAGGGCGCGCAGACGGCTGAGGTCCAGCGTCGCCGCGTCCCGCGCGCTGACGCGGCGCACACAGTGGGTGAGACCGAAGTTGGGGGTGACCGTCCAGTCGGCGCGGTAGTCGGAGAGGGCCCGCAGCCAGCGGTGGGGGCGGTGCAGGAAGCCCATCGGGCTGAGGTGCACCATGTGCATGCCCGCACTGAGGGGGCTGGCGATGGCGCAGATCAGCCCCATGTCGTGGAACAGCGGCACCCAGGACACGGCCGTGCGCGCCGGCATGAAGCGCGAGCGCATCTGATGGGCCGCCGCGGCCAGGTTCGCCTGGGTGACCCGCACTCCCGCGGGCGCGCCGGTGGACCCCGACGTGTACTGGAGGTACGCCACGTCGTCGGGCGCCGCCGGGGGCCGCCGCCACTTCTCGGCCCGGTGCGCGGGGACCTCGTCGACGTGCAGCACGGGGCCGTACCCGCGGCCGGTGCCGTCCAGGGCCGTGCGCACCGCGGACCGCACCGGCGCCGTCGTCAGGACGCAGTTGGGCGTGCTGTCGCGCAGGACCGCGCGCAGCCGGGTCTGGCTGCGGAACAGCTCCGGCGCGTACAGCGGCACCGCGATCACGCCCGCGTACAGGCAGCCGAGGAAGGCGACCACATAGTGCTCGTCGTGCGGGCACAGGACCGCCGCCCTCGTGCCGGGCGGACACGTGGCCTGCAACTCGGCCGCCACCGCCCTGGCCCGCTCGTCCACCTCCCGGTACGTCAGCGTCACGACGGTGTCGGTGCGCCGGGCCCGGCCGCGCACCCGGCGGTCGCCGAGCACGGTCAGGGCGGGCGCGTCGCCGCGTTCGACGGCGAACCGGCGCACCGTGTCGGCCAGATAGGTGAGGCCGACCGGCTCGGGTCCGAGCGTGTCGAGGACGAAGCCGTCGGGCGGCGCGCCCCCGGTGCGGGCGGCGCCGACGCGGGCGGCGCCGATGCTGCTGGGCGGGATACTCATGGGCGCTCTCCCAGGGTGTCGCCGGCACGGGCGGCACTCGCCTCGAGCTCGGTCACGGGCAGCAGCATCTGTGTGGCGGCGAGCTCGCGGTACAGCGCGTCCTCGCTCAACAGCTCCTCGTGGGTGCCGACGGCCCGGATGCGGCCGCCGTCCATCACCACGATCCGGTCGGCCATGCTGACCGTGGAGAGGCGGTGTGCGACCACCACGACGGTGGTCTGCGCGGTGATGCCGGTGATGACTTCGCGCAGCGCGTTCTCGTTGCGCGCGTCGAGCTGCGAGGTGACCTCGTCGAGGAGCAGCAGCCGGGGCCGGCGCAGCAGCGCACGGGCCACGGCGACCCGCTGGCGCTCACCGCCCGACAGCTTGGTGCCGCGGTGACCGACCTCGGTGTCCAGGCCGTGCGGAAGACGGTCGACGAGGCCGTCGAGCCGGGCCTGTCGCACGGCGTGGCGCAGCTCGCTCTCCTCGACGTACGGCATACCGATGCACAGGTTGTCGCGGATGGTGCCCGCGAGGACCGGCGCGTCCTGTTCGACGTAGCCGATGGCGCCGCGCAGCGCGCCGAGGTCGAGATCGCGGATGTCCTGGCCGTCCAGGCGCACCGTGCCGCCCTGCGGCTCGTAGAACCGCTCGATCAGGGAGAACACCGTGGACTTCCCGGCCCCGGAGGGCCCCACGAAGGCGGTCATGGCGGCGGCGGGCACCTCGAAGCTGATCCCGTGGTGCACCGCCGGTCCGTCACCGGGGTAGCGGAACACGACGTCCTGGAACGTGACCGACGCGGGCCCCGCCGTGTCCCGCCCTGCCGTGTCCCGCCCCGCCCCGGGGCGCACCGGCGGCGGACTCTCCGGCTCGGTCCGCAGTCGGAGGAGTTCACCGACCCGGGACATCGCGGCGGCGACCACATTGAACCGGATCATCGCGGTGACGAGAGCACCAAGTGGCGGCACCAGGTAGAAGAGATAGAGCAGGAACGCGATCATGCTGCCCAGGCTCATCGCGCCGGACGCGACGCGTGCGCCGCCGACACCGAGGACGGCGAGGAACGCCACCTGGATGGTCACGGTGATGAAGGCGCCGACGAGGGAGTCGAGCCTCGCCACTTTGAGGCTGTGCTGCCAGGCCCGGCGCGCGCCCCGCTCGGCGATCTCCGCCTCGGCCTCCTCCGCGCCCGACGCCTTGATGGTGCGGAAGGTGCCGAGCGCCCGCTCCAGAGCCGTGCTGAGTTCGGCCACGCCTTCCTGGGCGCGCCGTGCGGCGCTCTCCAACTGCGGCAGACCGGTGGCGACGAGGACGCCGCCGAGCAGCACGACGGCCAGCGTCGTCAGGAGCAGCACCCAGTCCATGAAGCCCATCAGGACGAGGATCGCCACCAGCATCACCGCGCCGTTGACGGTCTCCACGATCGCGGTCGTCACGGCGCTGCGCATGAGGGTGGTGTCGGCGGTGGCCCGTGACATCAGGTCGCCGGGCGTGATCTTGTCCGTCTCGGACACCCGCAGCCACAGCACCCGCCGGATGACCTCGCGGCGCGTGCTGAGGACGACCGACTCGGAGACCCGCATCAGGATGAACGTCCCGATCGCGCCCACCACCGCCGACACCAGGACCAGGGCGGTCAGGGCGATCAGCGCGGACGCGACGGGTGAGCGCGACTCCAGGTTCTCCACCACGGACTTGGCGATCACGGGCTGGACGAGGCCGGAGAAGCCGCCGAGCAGGGACAGGCCGCCGCCGATGAGGATGAGCCTGCGCTGCGGCCGCAGATAGCGGAGCATGTCGCGCCAGGCGTCGGTGCGCAGGATCGCGGGACGTCGTGCCTCCGCGGGCGGTCCGGGGTCGTGCTCTTCGCGCGCGTCAGGCTCGCGGGCCGCCGCCTCAGGCACCGTACCCAGCATCTGCGCTCTCCTCCTCCTGCTCGATGAGGACCGCGGCCCGGCGCGCGAGGACGTCGCGCGCCGCGCGCACCTCGGGGGCCAGCGGCCGGTCGGCGGCAAGCGCCGGTGAGACCGCGGCCAGTTCGGCCCAGGTGCCCGGCTCCTCGGCGGCCCGTCCCGACAGCGCCGCGTACTGTGCGAGCGCGACGCCCAGGGAGCCGACGACCAGCCAGGCCTGCTCGACGGCGTCGCTCACGGCGTTCGCGCCGTTGAGCGCCATCGGCACGTGGTCCTGGTTCAGGCCGTTGCTGGGCAGCGCGGTCAGGCCCGAGGGGTAGACGAGCTGGCGGATGCGGGCGACGAACGAGGTGGCGCTGAGCTGCACACCGGCGAGCCCGCTGCCGCTGCCGGGCGTCGGCGTGAGCATGGGCGGCAGGCCGCCGTTGGTCTCGGGCAGGCACAGCAGGGCCAGTTGGCGCTCGGCGAGGAAGGCGATCTGCTGGAGGCACAGGCCGATCTGGTCCGACGCCAGACCCACCGGCATCGCGTGGAAGTTGCCCGCGTGCAGGAACTCGCCCTCGTAGTAGACCGGGTTGTCGGTACAGCCGACCGCCTCGCGGACCAGGATGTCCTCGAGGACGGACAACTGGTCGACGACCGCCCCGATCACCTGGGGCGCGCACCGCAGGCTGTACGGCTCCTGCAGGGGGCGCGCCGGATCACGGCGGTGACCGTCCGGCAGGTCCTCCCTGATCCAGCGGGCGGCGACCGACTGCCCCGTCTGACCGCGTACGTGGCCGACTCCCGGGTGGTACGCCTGCGGACTCGCGCCGAGCAGGGTGACCGCCCGCGCGGTGAGCGCGGCGACCGCGCGGGCCAGGCGCAGCACCTCGCGGTGGTTGAGCAGGGTGACGGCCAGGCTCACGCTGGTGCCGTTGACGAAGGACAGGGCCTGCCTGGCCCGCCACGTCACCGGCCGGGCGCCGAGCGCGGCGAGGACGTCGGCGGCCGGACGCACCCGCCACTCGCCCGCTTCGTCGCGCGACCAGGCCTCGCCCTGTCCGGCGAGGGCGAGTGCCGCGTGCGCGAGGGGCTGCAGGTCGCCGCTCGCGCTGACCGTGCCGTCCCGCGGGATCACCGGGGTGAAGCCCAGGTTCCACAACTCTGCGACGCCGTCCCAGAACTCGGGTGCCACGGCCGAGTGGCCGAGCCGCATGCTGTTGAGCCGTATCCACACCACCAGGCGGCACGCCGGTGGCGACAGCGGCTGCCCCTGGCCGCTGCCGAGGTGGGCGATGAGCCCGCTGCCCTGGACCGTGTCCGACGCGGCGGCCGCGTACTCGACAAGCGGACCGAAGCCCCGCGTGACCCCGTACACCTGCTCCTCGTCAGCGAGGGCCCTGGTGAGCCGGTCGACGCCCGCCCGCATGCGCTCCGCCTCCAGCGGGCTGCACGGGCGCAGCCGGGCATCGTGGCGGGCCTGGCGCACGATGTCCGCCAGACGTTCCTTCGGCGACTCGGCTACGTCTGTGATCATGTGGCGGCTCCTGCGTCGGCGGGGCTTGCGGGGTGGGTCGGGGGCGGGGGTCCTGTCGCGGCGCGGTCGGTCCGGTCGCTGCGATCGCTTGCGTGGTCGGCCCGGTCGACGAGGTCGGTCCCGTGGTCCGTCCGGTCGATGCGGTCGACCACGTGCACCTGGCGCGGCTGGACGGTGAGATCGTGTGCGGCGACGAGCGCGCGTACGCGGGCCCGGTCGAGGCGGCCGCCCCGCGGCGGCACGACGTACAGCTCCAGGTGCTCGCCGCTGAGTTCGTCGGCGACGGGCAGGCACGCCAGGTCCGCGCAGTCGACGACGGCACGCAGCGAGCGCTCCAGGGCGCCGAGGTCCACCCGGCGGCCGTTGATCTTCACGATGCGTCCGTGCCTGCCGCTGAACCGGAACCTGCGTGTCCCGCAGGGCCGTACGAGGTCATAGGTCTGCCACTGGCCGAGCGGCGCGTGCCCCGGCCTGGCGGCGAGCCGCGGGCTGCGGACCGTCAGGGGGACGGGGGTGTCGGGGGCGTGGCTGCCGGGGGTGGCGCCGAGGTCGAGCTCGACGTCGTCGAAGAGGTCCCACGGCGGATCGTCGGGCCCCCACCGGCGCCAGGCGATGCCGCCCGTCTCGGTGGACCCGAACACCTCCCGTACGGAGACCCGCGCGCCGCCCGCCTCCTGGACGAAGTCACGGGCGGCCGAGGGCAGCATCGCGGTGCTGTGGAGCACGGCGACGCGTTCGCGGGCGTCGACCCACGCACGTTTGCGGCGCAGCGCCGAGAACGCCCAGGGCACCGCGATCACCGCCCAACGGCCGCCGGGCGAGGGCGGCATGGCGCCGAAGTACTGCGGCCGGTACCAGACCGGGAGCCGGAGCCGGGCGGGTACGAGCAGCGTGGCGAGCGCCCCGTACACATGCCGGGGCGGCGCGAACGACAGGACGGCGCCGGGCCGTTCGGGCCGCAGCAGTTCGGCCAGCATGCCCGCCTCCGCCCAGAGCTGGTCGCGGGTGCGCCGCCAGCACTCGCTGGGTCCCGTCGTGCCGGACGTGTGGAAGTCCAGGACCGGCGGGAGCAGCCGGGACACCAGCTCCCCGGCGTCCCCCGCCGCCCCGTCGAGCAGGTCCCAGCGGACCAGCCAGGGGCGGTCGTTGACACCGGGGTCGGCGGGGCCCGCGGCCAGGAGGTCCTGCGGGGTCAGCTCGGGATGGCTCACCAGGTCACCTCACATCCGGCTCGGACAGCGAAAAGGCGCGGGAGGGCGCGGGAGGGCGCGGGAGGGCACGGAAGGGCACGGAGACTGAATTCGTGCCGTCACGGAGTGTGTTCGACCCGCTCCCGCACCAGGTCGACGAGATCCTGCACCGTCGTGATCGTGGCGAGCGACTCGTCCGGTATCTCGTCACCGGCCTGCCGTTGCAAGGTGAAGGCGATCTCCACCATGGAGAGGGAATCGATGCCGAGATCGTCCACCAATGACTTGTCCGGCGCCACCTCTTCGGCCGGAATTCCGGCTACTTCTTCCACCGCTTCCGCGACAAAGCGAAGCGCGCTGTTCTGATCCATGAGTGCGTCCATGCTCATCTTCTAATTCATGGACTCGCGGCCGGTCAATGCGCCGTCGTTCACCGTTCATTGCTACATTCAAGGCGGTGGTCCTCCGTGCCCGGTCAGAAGCATCGCGGAAGAAATCCTGACGCTTGCGGCGCGTTCGGACGCGTTCGGTGCGTTCTTATTCCGGTACGTGTACGGGAAAGGGCGCGCGCCCCGCGCACGCCCCGGGCAGGGCGCCCGGGGCCGTTCGCGGAACGGCCCCGGGCGCGGTCGCGGCGGCCTCCGTCCCGCCGGCGGGACGCCACGCCGGGCCCCGGCGCACGGGCCCGCACATCGCCGGAGGCCGGTCGCCGCGGTGCCCGGAGCGGCGTATCCGGAAGGGGAGCGCAGCCCCGTACGCGCGGTCCCTGCCAGGTTCCCAGGTTGTGAAAAGCGCAGGCGCGCTCCCCCTCCCCGCATTACACGGCGGTGCGGTGAAACCCCATGAATCAGACGGTGCCGGAATGCGATCAACCGCATGTCCCGCGGCGGTCTCGCGGTCGGCTCATCCGGAACAACCAGCCATTCATTCCCCTGGACACCGCCCCGCACCCTGCCGCAGACTGCCGGAGTCCCGGGACCACTCGGGGCAGGTGAGAGTACAGCACGCTCACACGGAGGATGTCTTGCCAAGCAAGAGGCACGGGGGAATACCTCCCGGCGTGAGGCCGCTACCGCACTCGATTCCCACAACGATTGGCAACCCGATTCCCGGAACCCTTACGGGCGGGCTGCCGAGAAGCCATGGCGCACCGAATTCCCCGCAGCGGAAATTCGGGCCACCGATGCAGGTGAACGCGTCCGTGGTCGCCCGGCGCACCTCGCTCGACCTGCCGGCCGACCTGCCACTGGAGCGATGGCGGAGCCTCGGCGAGCACATCGCCGTCATCGCGGAGTCCTCGAGCTGGTGGCTCGGCGACTGGATCGTCTATGGCCAGTCCCACTACCCCGACCGCTACAAGATCGCTCTCGCCGACACCTCCCTGAGCTACCAGACGCTGCGCAACTACGCCTGGGTCGCGGGCCGGTTCGGTGTCGGGCGGCGGCGCGGCCGGCTGAGCTTCCAGCACCACGCCGAGGTCGCGGGCCTGGAGGAGCGCGCCCAGGACCACTGGCTCGAGCAGGCGGAGCGGCACGGCTGGTCGCGCAACGAACTGCGCAGGCACGTCAAGAACAGCTTGCGCGCACCCGAACACAGACCCGTGACGGAGGCGGCGCGACCGTCCTCCGGGGGGAAGCCCGCGGCCATCCGCTTCAAGGTCACCACGGAGCGGCACATCCGCTGGCAGAAGGCGGCGGCCAACCAGGGGCAGGCGCTCGCCGAGTGGATCGTCGCCGTACTCGACCGCTGCGCGCCCGCCACGGTGCGTACGGCGGCGGAGAACGCGGCCGCCACCGCGCTGGAGAAGTGCGGGGCCGCGCACGCGCGATGCGGCCCCCTGGAGGCGTCGGCACCGCACCACTGAGGCCGGTCCGCGCGTGACAGGACGACCCCGAGTCAACCCGAAGGGCCCGTGGCCATGAGCATCAAGGTCTGGAACTACCTCGCGGAGTACGAAGCCGAGCGGGCGGACATCCTCGACGCCGTGGACACCGTCTTCCGCTCCGGCCAACTGATCCTCGGCCGGAGCGTCGGAGACTTCGAGCGGGCCTTCGCCGACTACCACGGCGTCCCGCACTGCGTCGGTGTCGACAACGGCACCAACGCCATCGTGCTCGGCCTTCGCGCGCTCGGGGTCGGCCCCGGTGACGAGGTCGTCACCGTCGCCAACACCGCGGCTCCCACGGTGGTCGCCATCGACGCCGTGGGTGCCACGCCCGTGTTCGTCGACGTGCACCCCGAGACGTATCTGATGGACGTCGACCGGATCCCGGACGTCGTCACCGAACGCACCAAGTGCCTGCTGCCCGTGCACCTGTACGGCCAGTGCGTCGACATGACGACACTGACCGCGCACGCCGCCGCCCATGGACTCACCGTCCTGGAGGACTGCGCCCAGGCGCACGGCGCGCGCGGGCACGGAAAGCTCGCGGGGACCATGGGGGACGCCGCGGCGTTCTCCTTCTACCCGACCAAGGTCCTCGGCGCCTACGGCGACGCGGGCGCCACCATCACCTCGACGGCGGCGGTGGACGCCGCCCTGCGCAGGCTGCGCTACTACGGCATGGAGGACCGCTACTACGTCGAGGCGACACCCGGCCACAACAGCCGCCTCGACGAGGTGCACGCGGAGATCCTGCGCCGCAAGCTGACCCGCCTCGACGACTATCTCGCCGCTCGCCGGGCGATCGCGGCCCGCTACGCGGAGGGCCTGGCCGGTACCGGTCTCGTCCTGCCGTCCCTGGCGGCGGGCAACGACCACGTGTACTACCTGTACGTCGTGCGCCACCCGGCACGCGACACGATCCTCGCCGAGATGGCCCGGCGGGACATCACGCTCAATGTCAGCTACCGCTGGCCCGTGCACACCATGAAGGGCTTCGCCCGCCTCGGCCACCACACGGGCGACCTGCCCGTCACCGAACGGGCCGCCGACGAGATCTTCTCGCTGCCCATGTACCCGTCGCTGACCAAGGCCGAGCAGGACCTGGTGGTGGAGGCGCTGCGCGAGGTGCTCGCGGCGCTGTAGCGCCGGGAGCAGTTCAGCCAGGGGCCGTTCAGCCAGGGCCGTTCAACGGGAGGTGCCGTCATCGTCACGTCGGAACAGGGCGCCGCGCCCGCCGCCCAGGTGGAGCCGGACGCCGGCTTCGCCGCCTGGTGGGCCGAACGGCGCCGGGCGGCCCGGCTTTCCGTCACTCCTGTCCCGTTCCGCGAGCTGCCGCACTGGTCCTTCACCCGGGACGGCGACCTCGTCCACGACAGCGGCCGCTTCTTCGCCGTCTCCGGCCTGCGGGTGCACGGCCCCGGCGACGCCGGTCCGTGGCCGCGCGACCAGCCGGTGATCGTACAGCCGGAGATCGGTGTCCTCGGCCTCCTCGTCAAGGAGCGGTACGGCGAACCGCACGTACTGCTCCAGGCCAAGGCCGAGCCGGGCAACATCGACGGCATCCAGCTCTCGCCCACCGTGCAGGCGACCCGCAGCAACTACACGCGCGTCCACCGTGGCGGCGCCACCCGGTACCTGGAGCACTTCACCGGTCCCGGCCGCGGCCGTGTCCTCGTCGACTCGCTCCAGTCGGAACAGGGCGCGTGGTTCTGGCGCAAGCACAACAGGAACATGGTCGTCGAACCGGTCGGCGAAGTCGCCGAGCATCCCGACTTCCGCTGGGTGGCGCTGCGTACCGTACGGCGGCTGCTGCGCGTCGACCACCTGGTCAACATGGACACGCGCTCCGTGCTCGGCTGCCTGCCCACGGGGCCGACGCCGCACGCAGCGGACGCAGCGGATTCGGTGGACTCAGCGGATTCGGCGGACGGGCCGGACACGGTCGCCGTACCCGGGCTGCGGTCCCTCACCAGTTGGCTCATCGACGTCAAGCAGCGCTGCCCCTGGCAGGTCAGGACCGTCCCGCTCGCGGACGTGCGCGGCTGGACCCGGACGGACACGGAGATCGCCGCCGACACCGGCGGGCCGTTCCGGATCATCGCGGTCCGGGTGGCGGCGGGCACCCGCGAGGTACGGCAGTGGGCGCAGCCCCTGCTCGCGCCCGGCCGCCCGGGCCTCGCCGCGTTCCTGTGCCGCTCCACCGCCCCCGGGCCCCGGATCCTGGTCCGGGCCAGGACCGAACCGGGGCTCGGTGACCTCGTCGAGATCGGCCCCACCGTCCAGTGGTCGGCGGACACCGGGCCCGCGACCGCCGAGGAGGCCGGGCCCTTCGACGGCATGGCGCTGACCGGCGACCCGGCGCGCGTACGGTTCGACGCGGAGCTGTCCGAGGAGGGCGGCCGCTTCCACCGGGCGGCGACCCGGTACCGCCTCGTCGAGGCGGACGACGCCCTCGACGCGGCGCACCTCCCCGACGACTACCGCTGGCTGACGACAGCTCAGTTGCACGCACTGGTCGTACGCGGCCAGCACGTCAACGTCCAGGCGCGCAGCCTCCTCGCCTGCCTGGCGGCACCGGCCTCCCCACCGTGAACCGGCCGCGCCACCCCCGGACCCGGACCCGGACCCGCTCCGGGGAGACCTTCGCCGAAAGGACATGTGCCGTGCAGACACGCGAGTTGGGAGTACGTGGTGCGTACGTGTTCACGCCCACCGTCTTCCCCGACGAACGGGGGCTGTTCGTCGCCCCCTACCAGCAGCCCGCGTTCACCCGCGCGCTCGGCGGCCCGCTGTTCCCCGTGGCGCAGACCGGGCACAGCAGGTCCCGCCGGGGAGTGGTCCGCGGTGTGCACTTCACCCGCACCCCGCCCGGCATGGCCACCTATGTGCACTGCGCCCACGGCAGCGCCCTCGACTTCGTCGTCGATCTGCGCCTGGGATCGCCCACGTTCGGCCGCTGGGACTCCCTGACCCTGGACACCCTGACCTTCCGCGCGGTCCACCTGCCGGTGGGCGTCGGCCACGCCTTCCAGGCCCTGGAGGACGACACAGTGATGGCGTACCTGCTGTCCGGCGGTTACGCGGCCGACGACGAGAAGGCGGTCTCGGTGACCGACCCGGCCCTCGCGCTGCCCCTGCGGGACGACCTGCCCAGGCTCCTCTCGCCCCGCGACGAGGTCGCGCCCACGCTCGCGGCGGCCGAACGGGCGGGCCTGCTGCCGGAGTACGAGACGTGCGTGCGGCTCGACACCCAACTGCACGAAGCCGCTCTGGCCGCGGCGGGGGAGCGTCATGGCTGACGTGCGGCGGTCCGGGGCCCCGGGTGCCGGGGCCCGCGCGTCCCACGGCGGTACGAGGGTCCCGCCCGGCGGGACGGAGGTCTCCGGTGACACCGGCTCCGGCGCCGACATCCGGGGCGGTTCCGGTGCGGGCGCGGGCACTGGCGCCGACACGGGCAGGGGCACCGGCATCGGCACTGACGCGGGCGGAGGCGGGGGTGCCCGCAGCGGTACCGGCACGGTGGGCGTCCTCGCGGGTGGTGCCCGCGGTGACCGTGGGGCGCGGGCGCCGCTCGTCACCGTGCTCGGTGCCTCCGGCTTCCTCGGCTCCGCCGTCGCCGCGATGCTCGCGCGACGGCGTCTTCGGCTGCGCCTGGTGGCGCGCCGCCCCAGCGCCGTCCCGGCCGCCGCGGTGGCCGATGTGGAGGTGCGCGCCGCGGACCTCACCGACGCGGCGAGCCTGGCCGCCGCCGTCGACGGCGCCGACGCGATCGTCCACCTGGTGTGCCACCGGTCCGGCGCCCGCGCCTGGCGCACCGACGACGATCCGCTGGGGGAGTGGGTCAACGTCGGCATGGTGCACGCGCTCGTCGACGTCCTGCGCGCCGCGCCGGGCGGGCGGCGGCCCGCGTGCGTCTTCGCCGGATCGGCGAGCCAGGTGGGGCTCACGGCCCGGACCCGGATCGACGGCACCGAGGAGGACCGCCCCGCGAGCCGCTACGACCGGCACAAGGTCCTGGCCGAGCGTGCCCTGCTCGACGCCACCCGCGAAGGGGTGCTGCGCGCGGTCTCGCTCCGGCTGCCGACCGTCTACGGCGAGAGCCGCACGCCCACCGCGGCCGACGGCGGCGTGGTGACCGCCATGGCCCGCCGCGCCCTGGCCGGTGAGCCGCTCACGGTGTGGCGCGACGGCACCATCGGCCGGGACCTGCTGCACGTCGACGACGCGGCCCACGCCCTCGTCACCGGTCTCGACCGCGTCGACGAACTCGCCGGGCGGCACTGGCTGGTGGGCACCGGCCGCACGACCATGCTCGGGGACCTCTTCCGCGCCGTGTCCCAACTGGCCGCCGACTGCACGGACCGGGAGCCCGTGCCGGTGGTCACCGTCGAGCCCCCGGACCACGCGACCCCCGCCGACTTCCACAGCTTCACGGTCGACGCGGCGGCGTTCCGCGGGGCGACGGGGTGGTCGCCGCGGGTGCCCCTGCACGAAGGCCTCATGCGTACGGTGGGCGCGCTGGCGCGGGAGCACGCGGCGGGCACGGCGCGGCTTTGGGGCACGCCCTAGCCTTGGGGCATGGAAGCAATTCTGGTCAGCGCGTGTCTGCGGGGCGTGCCGTGCCGCTTCGACGGGCGGCACAAGGCGTCCTCGGAACTTGAGCGGGCCGTGGCGGGCCGTGACGTGGTCTCCTTCTGCCCGGAGGTGGCGGGCGGACTCGCGACGCCGCGGCGGCCCGCGGAGCTGGTGGGCGGCGACGGACACGACGTCCTGGACGGAACGGCGCGCGTCGTCGAGGACACCGGACGTGACGTCACCGCGGAGTTCGTGGACGGTGCCCACCGCGCACTCGCGGCCGCCCGGCACGGGGGCTGCACGGAGGCGCTGCTGATGCCGCGCAGCCCCTCGTGCGGACGGGGCGCGGTGTACGACGGTTCGTTCGCGGGGGAGTTGGTGACGGGCGACGGCGTGACGGCGGCCCTGTTCGAGCGGAACGGGATCGCGGTGCGGTCCGCGCCGGGGGTGTGAGCCCCCCACCCTCAATGCCCCATCCCCAGCCCTCCGTCGACCGCCAGCACGGCCCCCGTGACGTAACCGGCCCCCGGCCCCGCGAGGAAGTCCACGGCCGCCGCTATCTCCTCCGCCGTGCCCATGCGGCCGAGCGGAACGGATTCGGTGACGGCCGCGATCCGCGCCTGGGTCAGGGACGCGGTCATGTCCGTGTCGACGAGGCCCGCGGCGATGACGTTCACGGTGATGTCGCGTGGTGCCAGCTCGCGGGCCAGGGAGCGGCCCAAGCCGATGAGGCCCGCCTTGGACGCCGCGTAGTTCGCCTGGCCCGCCGTGCCGAGGAGGGCGGAGACCGAGGAGATGAGGACGATGCGGCCGTGGCGTGCGCTCATCATGGGCCGCACGGCCCGCCGGGCCACCCGGAAGGCACCGACGAGGTTGGTGTCGATCACAGTCTGGAAGTCCTGCTCCGACATCGTCGCGAGCAGCCGGTCACGCGCGATCCCGGCGTTCGCGACGAGGACCTCCACCGCGCCCTGCTCGGCCTCGACCTCCTTGAAGGCCCGGTCCACCTGCTCCGCGTCCGTGACGTCGCACCGCACCCCGAAAAGCCCCGCGGGCGGCTCCCCGGACCGGAACGTGACCGCCACCCGGTCCCCGCCCGCGGCGAATCGGCGGGCCACCGCAAGACCGATGCCACGGTTGCCACCCGTGACCAGAACCGAACGTGCCGGAACCGAACGTGCCATCGCTGCCTCCCCGTACAGACCGATGCAGACCAATGCAGATTGCTGCAGACTGATTGATGCAGGCTGATGCGGTGCCGCACGCTCAGGCCGAGCGGCGGATCACCAGTTGCTCGATGCCGTCCAGAAGTCGTTGCAGTCCGAACTCGAACGGGGCGCCCGCGTACGGTGTCGCCCCTGCCGCGAGGGCCCGCCGCAGCGCCGGATAGCGGTCGAAGTCCACGAGCCGCCCCAACGCGTCGTCGCGCTCCCTCGTGTCCGTGTCCGCGCCCGTGTCCGCGTCCGTGCCCTCCCGCCCGGCCGCCTCCGCAGCGGACTCCCCGGCACCGCGCAGCCGCCCGAGGCCGCGCACATACGCGTCCACCGCCTCGATCGCGGCCAGCTTCTCCGCCTCACCCAGTCCGGTGCCGTCGAAGACGCGCAGCGCGGAGTCCAGCCAGCGCAGCATGTTCGGCCCCGGCACCTGCTCGGCCGCGCCCAGTTCGAGGACCCAGGGGTGCCGCCGGAGCTGCCGCCAGTCATCGTGCGCGAGCGCGGTGAGCTTGGCGCGCCAGTCGCCCGGCCACTCGTGCGGCAGGGTCGGCCCCACCGCGACCGCGTCGAGCATCAGGGCTTCGAGCTCTGCCCGGCCCGGAACGTAGGTGTAGAGCGAGGCGACGCCGACACCGAGCTGCGCGGCGACGCGGCGCAGCGACATCGCCGCGGGGCCGTCCCGCTCGACCACCTCGATCGCGGCCTCGACGATCCGCTCCCTGGTGAGCCCACGCGCGGGACCGCGCGAACCACGGGTGTCCCCGCCCCACAGCAGCGCGAGCGCACGCTCCTGCGGGCTCGGCGGTGGTACCGGGGCCGGAGCGGGCAGCGGATCCGTCACCAGGGACACCCTCCAACCGGCCGGCCGCCGTCACGTGCGGCTCGTCTTTTGCGATCAACTCGTAACTCAGTATACCGTTCGGAGTTAACCGAACAGTGCTCGGAGTGGGGCGGTCACATGATCGGAGACATTCCGGCGGCGGCCACGAAGGGCCCGCCGCCCTCCCGGCGCCGCGAGGAGCGCACGCTGTACGCGGCGGCGTTCACCAACGGCCCGAACGAGCTCTTCGACTTCCTTCTGCCTCTGTGGGCGGGCGCCGCCCTCGGCCTGAGCGCCACCGAGGTCGGCATCCTGATGGCCGTCGAGATGGCCCTGTCCGTGATCGCGCGACCTATCGCCGGTGTGCTGGCCGACCTCTTCGAGCGCCGCTACGTCGCCGCGACCGGCGCGCTCCTGTACGCGGCGTCCGCCGCCGGGTACGCCCTCGCGCAGAACGCCTCCTTCGCCTACACCGCAGCCGGGGTCGGCGGGGTGGGCGGTGCCCTGCTGTGGGTGGCGGTCCGCGCCATCGTCAGCGAGCGCCTCGCGGAGGACTCCGCGGTCTTCCCGCGCCTGCTCGCCTCGCAGGAGACGGGGTCCTGGGTGGCCTTCGTCGCCGGCATGGTCCTGATCGGCGAGATCGGCTTCGACGGCGTCTTCTGGGCGTGCGCCGGAGCCTGCCTCCTCGCCGCCGTGCTGCTGCTCTCCTCACCCCGCAGGCACAAGGCGCCGGGGCGAGGGCCGGGACCGGCGGCGGCCGTCGCCGGGCTCGGTGCCGTCGGGCGCAGGCTCCGCCCCATGCTGCTCGCCGTCGTCGTGACCATGGCGGCAGAGGCCGCGATCTCGCTGCTGCTCCTGATGCACCTCCAGCGGGAGTTCGACCTGGAGGTCCTCCAGGTCGCCTATGTCTTTCTGCCCGGGGCGATCGCGATGAGCGTCGCCGCGGAGCGCCTGCACACCTACGTCGTCCGCTTCGGCCGCACCCGGATCCTGATGTACGCGTCGTTCGCCAGCGCCGCCTTCGCGGCCGGTCTCGCGTGGGCGCCGCACCCCGCCGTCATCGCCACCCTGTGGATCCTCAGCGGTCTCGCCTGGGCCGCGGTGATCCCGATCCAGCAGGCGGTGATCGCGGAGGCCTCCGGCGAACACGCCGGGCGCGGCATGGGCGTGTACGAGTCGGCGAACCTCCTCGGCGCGCTGATCGGCGCCCTCACCGCGGGGATGCTCTACGACGGCGCCGACTGGACCGTGGCCTGCCTCAGCGCGGCGGCGCTGATCCTGGCCGGATCGGTGATCGTGCCTCGCGCCGTACGGAGCCTCGGCGTCGCCGATGTGCCACCGCCACCGCCATTGCCGGAGCCGGAGCCGGAGCAGGTCTCCGAGCCGGTACCGCCCCCCGGGCCAGGACCGGGGCCGGACGGGGCGCCCGCACATGGCGCGACCGTCGCGGCCGCCTCCGCGCCCGTGCAGTCCGCACTCGCGGAGGCCGGTCCCGCGGAGGCCGGTCCCGCGAAGGCCGCTCCGACGGAGCCCGCTGTGGCGAAGCCCGCCTTGGAGAAGGACGAGCCGCCGAAGTCCCGGCAACAGCTCCTGCGGGAACTCGCCCTGCACGCGGCCGCGTACACCGTGGCGCAGATCGTCCTGCTGCTCCTCGGGATCTCGTGGCTGCACGACCTGGTCACGGGGGACACCGCCGATGTGCTGCTGCACGGCGGGGGGCAGGAGTCCGGGGTCGCCCGGGTGCCGGAGGACGGCGGCAAGATCTGGACGTTCGTCCTGGTCGGGCACGCCTTGTGGACCGGTGCGAAGTGTCTCGCGATGTCGCTCGGGGGGAAAGCCCCCGCGGGCCGGTCGAAGGGCTGATATTCGGCCAAGTCTTGTTTAATGCAGGGCAGTTGCATTACTCTCCCGCCCGACGGGTATGCCAAGGGCAACAACGTGCCACCCCAGCCCCCGGTGGTGAAGCTCATCGCACAGACCCCGCCGGTGATCAGCTCAGGCTCACCTGGAGCCGCCTCACTGCGCCATGAGGGGGGAACGATGCTCGAGGACCACGCGGAGTTCGGCCTCCGCGCCGATGTGCGGCAAGAACGCCTGATCATCGCGTTCTGGGGAGAGCTGGACATACTCGCGGACGAGGTCCTCGCCGCTCCGCTCGCGCGCCTCGCTCGGGAGAGCCGCCGCGACCTCGTGCTCGACCTCAGCGCGGTGACGTTTCTGGACTGCGGTGGACTGACGCTCTTGTGCCGTGCCAGGGACGCGGCCCGGCGGCGTGAGACGCGCGTCGTCCTGGTCGTGGACAACCCGTTCTTCCACAAGATCCTGCGCCTCGGCGGCCTGACGGCGACGTTCGACATCGCCGGGGACCTGGAAACCGCGCTCATGACGGGGGCGGAGGGGTCACCCGTGTGAGGCCCTGCCCGGACGGGCCGGGGTGGGCCAGGCCGGGGTCGGAACAGGCCCGGGTCGGGGCAGGCCGGGCGCCGCTCAGGGCCAGACCCGCCCCTCGGAATCGCCGCTCGGGGCCCGGCCCGCCCCCCGGAATACTTCAGCCGGAATACTTCAGTCCGAGTCGGCCGCGGTCTCGCGCTGCTTCTCCTTGAGGCGCACGGTCTCCTTGCGGACCTCGGCCTGGGTGGCGCGCTCCCGCTGCAGCCACTCCGGGTTCTCCGACTTCAGGGCATCGATCTGCTCGGTGGTCAGCGCCTCGGTGACCCCGCCGCGGGCGAGGCCCGAGATGGAGACGCCGAGCTTCGCCGCGACGACCGGGCGCGGGTGCGGGCCGGTGCGGCGCAGGTCCTGCAGCCACTGGGGCGGGTCGGCTTGCAGTGCGTTGAACTCGGCCCGGGAGACCACGCCCTCCTGGAACTCGGCGGGGGTGGCCTCGAGGTACACACCCAGCTTCTTCGCCGCGGTCGCGGGCTTCATGGTCTGGGTGGTCTGGTGCGACGTCATGGTCACCAGGGTATCGAGCGCCTGAGCGACCTCCGACCACGCCGGGTAGCCTGGCGTGGTGACAGGCTCGGAAAACACCTCTTCGTTCCGGCTGGCCTATGTCCCGGGGGTGACACCCGCGAAGTGGGTGCGTGTCTGGAACGAGCGGCTGCCCGACGTCCCGCTGACCCTCGTCCCGGTGGCGCCCGCCGACGCGGACGGACTGCTGCGGGACGGCGGTGTCGACGCGGGCCTGGTACGGCTGCCCGTCGACCGGACGGTCCTGAGCGCCATCCCGCTCTACACGGAGGCGACCGTGGTCGTCGTTCCCAAGGACCACCTCGTGACGGCGGCCGAGGAAGTGAGCGCCGTGGATCTTGCCGACGAGGTCGTCCTCCACCCCCTCGACGACACCCTCGGCTGGGCGGAGCTGCCAGGGCGGCCCGCGATCGAGCGTCCCGCCACCACGGCCGACGCCATTGAGCTCGTCGCGGCCGGTATCGGTGTGCTCGCCGTGCCGCAGTCACTGGCGCGGCTGCACCACCGCAGGGACCTCACGTACCGGCCGCTCACCGACGTACCGCAGTCGAGCGTCGTGCTGTCCTGGCCGGAGGACGCCACCACCGACCTGGTGGAGGAGTTCATCGGCATCATCCGGGGCCGGACCGTCAACAGCACCCGCGGCCGCCGCGGGCCGGCGGCGCAGGCCGCCGAGAAGCGGGGCGCGGTCAAGGGCTCGCCCCGTAAGGGGGCACCGAAGTCCGCCTCCGGGAAGCCCGGTTCCGCCTCGGGCAAGTCCGGTTCGGGAAAGCCCGCCGCGAGCAAGTCGGGCAAGCCCACCCCCGGCAAGTCCGCGTCCGGCCGCACCCCGCGACGCGGCAGCGGCGCCCCACAGCCCAAGCGGGGCAGGCCTCGTCGCGGGTCGTAGCGTTCCACGGCCCTGCTCCCGGACCCGGCCCTGGAGTCCTGGCTCAGACACCAGCCGCAAAGTAGGTCACGGGTAGCTGGAGGGCCCCATTTCCCTTGCCGGGCCCGGAAGATCGAGCCACCGGGCCGGACCCGGGTCGAGAAGGCCCTCGTTGGTCCACAAGATCAACGCCCGCGCCGAGCGACGGATGGAGAAGCAGCTCACCGCCGAGTTGAAGAAGGTCCGCGGTAAGGAGGGCATCCCCTTCAAGCCGGCGACGGCCGCCGTGGACACGTCCGACGAGGTCGTACGCCGGGGCCCTGTTCCCCGTGGTCGAGGAGAAGACACTCCGTGAGCTGGTGGCCGAGGCGAAGGCGAGCGAGAAGGTCTTCGAGGCCAGGGTCCGCACCACCCTGCGCTCCTCCTACCGGTGTCCAGGGCCGTTGCCACCGCGCGGTGGGCGGTCTCCTCCTGGGTGATGTCACCGTTTGTCGCGACGACGCCGGGAAACTCCTCCGCCAGATTCGTGACGTCGGGGCGGAGGTCGAGGGCGACGACCCGGGCGCCGTAGGCGTGGAGGAGCGCCACGATCTCCCTGCCCACCCCTCGAGCGGCTCCGGTGACGATGGCGATCCTCCCAGCGAACTCGGTGGACTCGGTGGACTCGGATGTTGCGGCGGATGCGGTGCAGGTGTCACGGTGCGGTCCCTGGCGAAGGTGGGTGTGCGTGCAGGCGCCGGTGCAGGGCATCTCCACATCCGTCAGCGTCCGAAGAAGTGGGCCAGGACTGTCCGGGACCGCGCACCCCCGCTCAGCCAGGAGCGTGCGTACCTCCCGATTGCGCGGGTGACGGTGGAGCGGTCGACGCCGGAAAGCAGTCCCGGCACTGAGTGCGGCAGGTCGTGCCGCAAATGGATCAGCGTGCCACCGGCCGGTCGACGAACACCATCTGATGGCGGGCCCACCAGGCACGCGAGATGACGCCGAGAGAGTCCCGTGAACCAACTCGTTATGCCGAGGGCGGGTACGCGCGCCGTTCTGCGGCCCGGCGCACGAGAATGGCGTGCAGCTCCCGGGTCGCCGTGGGGATCGGGTGTGCATGGCGTCGCTGGATCACGACGCGGAGTTCGGTGGAGTCGTCGGCCAACGGACGCCACGCGATGGTGCCGCTGCGCTCCAGGGGGTCGCCGAGCATGCTGTAGTCGGGCAGCACGGTGGCGCCAAGACCCTCAGCCACCATCAGCTTGCACATCTCGGCGCCGTCGGCCGAGTAAGAAAAGGACGGCGTACGGCCGCTCAGAAGCCGATGGATGTAGCGATGCATGACATAACCGGACCGCATCACGATCAACGGCTCGACCAGCAGATCGGTGACGGTGACCGCCTTGAGCGCAGCCAACGGGCTGTCCGGACGGACACAGACGACCGGGCGCCCGCGCAGCAGTTCGGTGGTGTGCAGGCCAGGCGGAAGATCGTCATCTCGAAGGTAGCTGACCAACCCGAGATCGAACCCACCCTCGGCCAGATGGAGTTGGATATCGTCCTGCCGGTCCGCGACCACCTCCACCTCAGTCGATGGGTGTGCGACGCGAAACTCACGGATGGCCGGCGTCAGCAGGGTGACCGTGGCTGCGCTGACCGTGCCGAGCCGCAGCCTTCGGCTGATCTGGTGCTGCTCGTCGGCGGCCTGGCGTAGCTGGTCGACCGCGTCCAGCACCCCGGCGATGTGCGGCAGCAATTCGCGTCCTTGGTCGCTGATCTTCGCTCCGGAGCGCTTGCGTTCCAAGAGCTCCACTCCTAGTTCCCGCTCCAGGTTGCGGAGTGTCTCGCTCAATGCCGGCTGCGACAAGTGCAGTACCTCGGCGGCGCGGCGCAAAGATCCCAGCCGTGTGACTGCCGCCAGGTATTCCAACTGTTCCACACGCATGACGAGCTACCTCCGACGCTCATCATAAACTCACCAATTCCGCTCAGGCGATGGAGGGGTGAAAGGGGCACCCTATCGGGGCATCGGGAACTCCTCATCGACCTGGAGCGAGTCCGCAGCAAAGGCATGCGGACCGGCGGCAATTGGATACTGGAACGGCATGTTTGCCCAGTCGAGCCTGAATCGAAGACTTACTTGTTCACCGAGCGGATCAAGCTGCCCCTGTTCGTCGAAATCTCAGGGGGGACCCTGCGTGACAGCCGATACCCTTCCGGCCACGATCTTCTGGGGGTTGCGCTTGCCTTGTCTGGTCTGGTGGTGGGCACACTGGTGGGGTTCTACAACCCGAACACGCACGGCCGGGTGCGTTAAAGATCACCTCTGCGTCGGCGGATTCTTGTGCTCAACATGCGTCGCCGTTCCGGTGGCTTTTGCGTGGCTCTTGCGGCTCTCAATGTGGTTGATCGTCAGGTTGGCAAGAGCAACCAAGAGTGTTGCCAGCAGCGCTGGAAGCCAGGGGTGTTCGACGTGGAGCCCGGGAGTGAAGGATTCCACGAGCAGTGCTCCCAGAAAGGTTGTTGCTGCGGAGATGGCCATGTCCGCGCTGTGTTTGGTCCTGTGGGAGCTAGCTGTCAGACGCAGTACGAGACGTATAGGGGTGGTGAATGCACCCGCGAGCAGGCCACAGGGTAGGCACAGCACGACAGCCCAGACGAGAGCGCTGGCGCTGTCGGCCGCGATCAAGTTACTGGAGAGGAATACGACAACCAGGACGCCTGCCAGCACCACCGTGACCAAGGCAGCGATGATGCCGAGTACGAGGGCAGTCATGCCGAGGGCGGCAGACACCTTCTCAGGTGTTGACAGAGAGGCCCAGGTGGATTCATCACCGGGCCGCTGGGGCTCCATGGCGCGCCTCCTTTGTGCTCGTGCCCGACCCCAGGATCCGCTCGTCGCCCTTGCGGGCGTCGGGGTTCTCAAGTTGCTTCGCGTAGTGTTCGAACTCCTGGATCAGGCTGGCATCGGCACCGTCTGCCCGCATACGGGAGATGAGGTCGCGGACACCGTCGGCAGTTGGCCGCAGCGATTCTGCCACCTGCGAAGCCCTCGCCGAGTCACGGTGGGCCGGTCACAGGCAGCCAGAAACTCGTTCTCGTACCCTGAAGGGTGTCCGTTCGGCCGGCGTCCAGCGGCAGTACTCCGGCACCGCGGGACGCACGGAAAACTCCCGGATCGGGGTCCTTCTCGGCGGCGAGTGCGTGACCCCCGAGCTAGTTTGCGGCTGGTGTCCGAGCTGGGACTCCAGGGCCGACCCGCCGGGTTCGGGAGCACCGCGTGGTGCGGGGTCGGTGGCCCGTAGGCCAGGCGGGGCAGGCTCGTCGTGGGTCGTAGTGTTCCGTGGCCCTGTTCCCGGTTGGGAAGGGTTCGGCCGCACCCCGTGCGGTGCGGGAGCGGCAGTTCGCAGGTCAGGCCAGGCAAGGTCCCGCCACGCGTCGTAGCGCCCCATGACCCCACGGTCCCGCACCGTGGCCGGGCGCGACCACGCCCGGCCATGGCGCGGTCGCCGTTCCGCTGTCGGGTGCAGCCGCGCTCTGCGGCGCGGGCCGCCACCGCTCCGGGACCGGCCCGGACGTGCCCTGCCCCCATGGTGTCGCCGTCCCGCCCCGCCCGCCGCGGCGCACCCCCCGACCCCCTTGCGTCCCGTTGTGGTGTCCATGACTATGGCCGCATGTCTGAGCAGACGGGCACTTCCCGGCGAACCGTCCTCGCGGCGGCCGCGGCCGCAGGCACGGCCGGGGCTGTCGGCTTGGAGGCAGGGCCCGCGGCGGCGCGAGCGGAGCGGAGCCGCGCCGCGCACCCCACCGCGCAAGCGCCGCCGCGCGAACTGCGCGCGCTCCTCCGGGAGATCGACCACCGCCGCGTCGAGGCGACCGTGCGCCGGCTCGCCGCGTTCGGGACCCGGCACACCCTCTCCGCGCAGGACGACCCCGTACGCGGCATCGGGGCCGCCCGCGACTGGATCCTCGCCGAGCTGCGGCGCCACGCACGGGCGTCCGGCGGCCGGATGAGCGTGGAGCTCCAGTCGTACGTACAGGAACCGGGGCCGCGCGTTCCGCAGCCGACGAGGATCACCAATGTCGTCGCCACGCTGCGGGGTTCGGCCGCCCCCGACCGGATCTACGTCGTCTCCGGGCACTACGACTCCCGGGCCAGCGACGTCATGGACGCCACGAGCGACGCGCCCGGAGCGGACGACGACGCCTCCGGGGTCGCGGTCGTCCTCGAACTCGCCCGGGTCATGGCGACCCGGCGACTCGGCGCCACCGTGGTCTTCGCGGCCGTCGCGGGCGAGGAACAGGGGCTGTACGGCGCGGCCCACATGGCGGAGCAGTACAAGCGGCGGAAGGCGGACGTCCAGGGGATGTTCACCAACGACATCGTCGGCAGCTCCACCGCCGACGACGGCACCCGCGACCCGCGCACCGTCCGGCTCTTCGCCGAGGGCGTGCCGTCCTCCGAGACGCCCGAAGAGGCCGCCGTACGACGCTCCGTGGGCGGCGAGAACGACTCACCCGCACGCCAGCTCGCCCGCTTCGTCCGCGATGTCGCCGACAACGACGCGACCGGCATGCGGGTGCGCGTCGTCCACCGCCGCGACCGCTATCTGCGCGGCGGCGACCACATACCGTTCCTCGAACGGGCCTACCCGGCGGCCAGGTTCACCGAGCCCGCCGAGGACTACGCCCACCAGCACCAGGACGTACGCGTGGTGGACGGCAAGCAGTACGGGGACCTGCCGGAGTTCTGCGACTTCCCGTACATCGCCCGGGTCGCGCGCGTGAACGCCGCCGCCCTGTGGAGCCTCGCCCAGGCGCCGGGCACCCCGCGCGGCGCGAAGATCCGCACCGCGGCCCTGACCAACGACACCGAACTCGTGTGGGAGCGCGGGCCCGGGAGCGGCCTCGCGGAACCGGCCGGGTACGAAGTGGTGTGGCGCGAGACGACCGACACCGAGTGGACCGAGGTCATCGACGTGGGCGACGTCACCCGTCACACCGTCGAGCTCTCCAAGGACAACGTCTTCTTCGGCGTCCGCGCGGTCGGCCGCTCCGGCCTGCGCAGCCCGGTCGCGTTCCCGACACCGGAGCGCTGAGGCGCGGCGACCCCGGCGACCCCGCCGGCGAGCGACGCGAGCGCACCGCGCGACGGGCTGCCCTGCTCGGCCGCGAACATCACCAGTGCCTGATCGGGCGCGTCGGGCAGGCGCAGCGTCTCGCGGCGCAGGACAAGGCCGCCGGCCGCCGGGTGGCGCAGCCGCTCCACGCCGTGGGAGTGCTCGCGCACCAACTGCTCGGCCCACAGCAGTTGGAAGTCCTCGCTGCGCACGGAGAGTTCGCCGAGCAGATCGCACAGCCGGTCGTCGCACGGGTGCCGGCCGAGGTCCATGCGCAGCGCCGCCACGGTGTCGCGCGCCGTCTCCGCCCATGCCTCCGCGTCCGGATAGAGACCCCGCACGCCCGCGTCGAGGAAGTGCAGCCACGCCACGTTGCGCCGCTCCGTGGGCAGGGCGTCGAAGTCCGTGAACAGCGCACGGGCAAGGCGGTTGGAGCCGAGAATGTCGAGGCGGCGCCCGACGACGTACGCGGGCACCTCGTCCAGTGCCGAGAGCAACACCTTGACGCCCGCCCTGACCGGCTGCGGGGCGGGCGGCGTGGACGCGGGATGACGCAGGGCGCGGGTGAGATGGCCGAGGTGGGCGCGCTCGGCGTCGTCGAGGCGCAGCGCCCGCGCGACGGCGTCGAGGACGCTGTCGGAGACGTTCTGGGTCCTGCCCTGTTCGAGCCGTACGTAGTAGTCGACGCTCACCCCTGCCAACTGCGCCAGCTCCTCCCTGCGAAGGCCGGGAACCCGGCGGCGGCCACCGAACGGGCGGACGCCCGCCTCCTCCGGGCCCAGGCGGGCGCGGCGGGAGCGGAGGAACGCGGCGAGTTCGGTGCGGAAGTCCATGGATCAAGTGTCCGGCACAAGGGTGGTTCTGCCGGACCCAGGGTCGAGCGGGGCCCTGGGTGGGCGCGGGCGGCTCCCGCAGAGTCGGTGTCGCGGCTCCGCGGGAGCGGGCCGCCCGTACCGTTCAAGGAGGACACCATGACCACCACCGCCCCTCAGCCCTCTCGGACCGCGTCCCCCGCCCGCCGCCCTCTCTCCGGCCGCGTCGCCGTGGTCACCGGTGCCTCAAGCGGCATCGGCGAGGCGACCGCGTGGGAACTCGCGGCCCAGGGCGCGCACGTCGCCCTCCTCGCGCGCCGCGGCGAGCGCCTCGCCGAGCACGCCGCCCGGATCGAGGAGGCGGGCGGCACCGCGCTCGCCCTCCCCGCCGACGTGACCGACCGCGCGTCCCTGGCGTCGGCGGCGGCGGGCGTCCGCGCCCGGTTCGGCCGCGTCGACCTCGTCGTCAACAACGCGGGACTCGCCCTGCCCGACCTGCTCGACGGGTCCGCGGGCGGCACCTGGCAGCGCATGATCGACGTGAATGTCACCGGGGCGTTCGCAGTCGCAGAGGAGTTCGTACCCGATCTGCTGGCGGCCGCCGCGGAGCGGGGCCACGCGGACCTGGTCAACATCTCCTCCGCCGCGGCCCGGACGATTCTGCCCGGCTTCGCCGGATACGCCGCGAGCAAGGCCGCCTTCAGCCACCTCTCCCACAATCTGCGCGCGCGGCTGAGCCCCGCCGACGTCCGCGTGACCACCGTCGAACCCGGCGCCGTGGACACCGAACTGCGCGACCACATCGGTGACCCCGCCGTCAGCGCCGCCGTCCAGGAGGCCATGGAGGCCATCGGGACCCTTCCGTCCGGCGCGGAGGTGGCCGAGCTGATCGCCTTCGCGGTCTCCCGGCCCCGCCATGTGAACCTGTCGCACCTTTCGGTGCTGCCCACCCGGGAGGTCTGACTTTCGGACCCCTGCCCAGCCGGGCGGCCCGCGCGGAGAGGCCCTCACTTCTCGGAGTAGACGTCCCCGGCCGGTGGACTCGACGGGTCCGACGACACCGACGGGTCCGAGGGGGCCGACGGGTCCGAGGGGCCCGACGGCACCTCGGCCGGTGCCGCGGCCCAGGGGTCGTCGCGTCCCACGGGGAAGAACTGTTCCTCCAGGAGCAGGATGAGGGCCGCCACCGTCATCAGCCCGCCCACCAGGAACGTGCCGCGTACGCCGAGGACCGGCAGGAGGAGACTGCCGGCGAGGGCGCCCGCGGCGACCCCGAGGTTGTACGCGGCGCTGTTCGCCGCGATGGCCGTCTCGGTGCGGCCCGGCGCGAAGTGCATGACCTGGCTCTGCGTGGCCATGAACACCGGGCCGAGGGACGCGCCGAGCAACACCAGCATGGCCACGGCGACGGGCTTGGAGCCGCCCGCCGCGTAGAGCCCGAGCAGCGCGAGTGCCTGCGTGGTCACGGGGACGGTGAGGGTGGCACGGGGGCAGCGGTCGAGGAGGCGGCCGTAGACCGCGACGCCGACGATGCCGGTGACACCGAGCACAAGCAGCAGCGTGCTGACCGTGGACTCGGTGAACCCGCTCTCGTCCACCAGGAACGTGGAGATGTACGTGTAACCGGCGAAGACACCGGTGACGGTGAGGCCGGTGACGGTCAGGACGATGGCGAAGCGGCGGGTGTCGGGGGCCACGCCCCGTACCGCGTGGCTCTCCTCCGGCCGCGAGACGGGCAGGGCGAGGGCGATGAGGACGAGCGGCGGGAGGGCGAGCGCGCCGACCACCAGGAACGGCACCTGCCAACTGCTGTGCTGGCCGAGCCAGGTGCCGCCTGGCACACCGAGGACCAGTGCCGCCGAGCCGCCCACCGACAGTGCCCCTATGACGCGCCCGCGCACCTGTGGCGGGAAGAGGCCGACCGCGACCGTCCCCATCACCGCCCAGAACAGCGCCTGCGCCACCGCGATCACCAGACGGCTGGCCATCAGCACCCAGTACGAGGAGACGAGGGCCGACACGAGGCTCGCCAGGAAGAGGGCGGCAAGAAGTACGCACAGCACTGAGCGGCGCGGGACCGAGCGGGTCATCTGGGCGATCGGCACCGAAACGAGGGCGACGGTCAGGCCGTAGCCGGACACCAGGAGCCCGACCGCCGACAGCGAGACGTCCATGTCGTCCGACATGAGCTTCAGGACGCCGATCGGGAGGTTCTCCGTGGTGTTGAAGGTGAACGCCCCCAGCATCAGAGCGGCCACCACGGCCACGCCGCGACGTGTGCTCGCGCGCCCGTCGCCGGGTGGGGTCGCTGTCGGGTCCGTCGCCATCCATCCTCCACGTTCACCGTGCGTACATGAGATTTCCGGAACCACTGCTTCTTGTTTCAACGGGCTGTAGGCAAAGGAAGTTCGAAGTGCCGCCCCGAAGATCGTGGAGGCAGTCGCAGGCCAGCGTAAACCCTGGTCGGCAAGGTGTGGCTAATTTACGTCGAGTTGGCCGAGTTCAATGCCCGTAGCTTTGCGTGATTGCCGTGTCGGTAACGGAGTCGCTGGCCCTTGCATTCAGTGACATTCGCATCTGCACCCAGAAGGGTATGGACGTTCGATCAAGTGCCGGGTAGGCTACCTTTGTTGTCCCGGCCTCCGTAATCCCCCCACCTCTTCCCGGACTTCGTCACTGTTCCCCCCACCATTGGGTAAGCACGGCCAAGAAATTGTGTTCGTGACGCCTGTGCAATGTGGCGTCGATTTAAGCAGATGTCCTCTTGAGGAGGGTGTGCGTTGCTTAATCGCGAAAGAACAGAACTACCACTCCTTGCTACGCAGTTGCGCACATGGAAATCTCAGTCAGAAGATTTCGGGAACCCTGCTTTCTGTATTTGCGACTACCTTGACATCCGTGGCCACATCGACCTGGAGACCATGCGGGCGGCGCATGCGCAGGTGGAGCGCGAGGCCGAGGCCTTACGCCTCGCCATCGTTCCCGACAAGGACGCGGACGGCGGGTACCGCCAATTCGTGCGGGACGACCCGGCGCCTCTGACCCATGTCGACCTGAGCGGCGAATCCACGCCCGAGGCAGCAGCCGCGGCGTGGATGGAAAGGGACGCGTCCGGCGCAGAAGGTCCCGTCGACCCCCTGTCGCTGTGCCGTGCCGCCCTGCTGAAGATCGCCGACGACCACTTCCTGCTGTACCGGCGCGTGCACCACGCGGTCGTCGACGGCTACAGCCTCGCGCTCGTCTTCAACCGCACCGCGGCCGTCTACTCGGCACTGGCCCAGCAACTTCCCGCGGACAGCGGCGCCTTCCCCGCCTTCGCCCGCCTGGCGGAGACCGAGACCGCCTACCGCGACAGCAAGAGCCGCACCCGGGACCGCACGTACTGGCTCGACACCCTCGCCGAACCCCCCGAGCCGGTCAGTCTCGCCGGCCGGAGCGGCGGGCTCGCCATCGGCCGCCGCCGCACCACCGAGCTGCCCCCGGACCGGGTCGAACGCCTGGGACGAGCGGCCGCCGATCTCGGCGTGACCTGGTCGGACCTGGCCGTCTCCACCATCGCGGCCTACGTGGGGAAGCACACGGGCGCGGACGAACTGCTGCTCGGCCTGCCCACCAGCGGGCGCCTGAGCCCGCAGGTGCGCAACGTCCCCGGCATGGCCATGAACATCCTGCCGCTGCGGCTCGCCGTGGACACCGGCCTTCCCCTTCGCACCTTCGCGCAGCGCGTGTCGCGCGAGATAAGGAACGTTCTGCTGCACTCCCGCTATCCGACCGCCGAGATCTCCAGGGAAGTCCTCGGAGAGGGCGGCGGGCGGCTGTGGGGGCCGATGGTCAACGTGATGAAGTTCGACTACAAACTGGACTTCGGGGGGTCGGTCGCGACGATGCGCACCGTGTCGCTCCCCCTCACGGTCGACATGACCGTCTACTTCTTCCAGACCTCGGCGGACGGGACGACGGACGTCATTCTCGACGTGCACCCCGAACTGTTCACCGCCCGGGAGACGGACGCGCATCTGGACGGGATCCTCGGCCTGCTCGACGCGATCGAGACCGCGGGCCAGGAAACCGCCGTGCGCGACCTTTTCCCCGCGTCGAAGCCCACGCCCGCGCCCGTACCGGCGCCCGGGGCAGCCGACTGACCGACCCGAACCGAACCGAGCGGCACACCTCAGCGCCCCCGGGGTGTTCGTGTGCCCTCGCAATGCCGTGCGGTGCCGCGCCACGCCCGGCCGACCGGGCAGGACCGCCGGGCCGGGCCCCCGCGCGATGTCGCACAGCCACCGGGAAAGCTACTGGGAAAACGAGGGAACCACGATGGATCTGACCGCGGGCGATGCCGTCGACCCGGCCGTACGCAATCCACAGGAGGCCACCGCACTCAGAGCGTCACTGAAACACCTGCGCACGGAGCCCCGCGGATGGGTGTTCACCCTCAAATTCGCCTTATGCGTAACACTCGTCGCGGTCGGCGTGGCACTCGTCCTGCAACCGGTTCTGTGGTGCCGGATCACCGGTGTCGTCCTCATCGGATGCATGCTCGCGCACGCCGCGGAACTCCAGCACGAGACGCTGCACAATCTCGCGTACCGGAGTCGCAGGGCGAACACCGTCACCGGCGTCGTCCTCGGGTTGCCCATGCTGATTTCCTTCGCGGCCTACAAAGCGGCGCACATGCGTCACCACCGGGATCTTGGCACTCCGGAGAACCGGGAGTTCTTCGACTACGGGGACCAGTACGGCGACACGGAGAAGTCGACGTTCGGCAAGGTGGTGGACTGGACCGTGCGGTTCACCATGGCCCACCACTACTGGCTGTTCCTGAAGAACCTCGGCCGGTCGCTGCTCGGCCGGGAATTCGAGGGCGAAAGCGTGCGGGTGTCACGTCGTATCCGGCGTGACCATTTCATCGCGCTGGCGGCGGTACTTGCCCTCACGGGAATCTCGTTCGCACTGGGTTCGGCGCTCGTTCTGTGGGTATGGCTGATCCCGCTGGTCCTGGTGGCGGGGCCCGTGCACGCCCTGATCGAACTGCCCGAGCACTTCGGTTGTGAGGTATTGGACCGCGACCCGTTCGCCAATACCCGCACGATCCGCTCCAATCGCATTCTGACGTGGTTCACGAACGGCAACAATTACCACGTCGAGCACCATCTGATGCCGAATCTTCCGCTGGAGCGGCTGCCCGATCTGCACGGCGAGGTGCGGGACCGCATCCGCTTCTACAACCGCGGCTATCTCGACTATTTCGGAAAGCTGCTCCACAAGTGAGCCAGTGCTTTACCACCGTCTGTCCGGTGAGAGGAGCAGTAGGTGAACCTGACCTTCACAGTGGCGCGCACCGAGGCCGAACTGGCCGATGTACTGCGGCTTCGTGAGGCCGTCTACGTCGCGGACCAGGGCCGTCTGGCCGACGCCGCCGACACGGCGGCGACGTTCGACCGGTTCGACGCCCACGCCGAATACATCCTCGGATACGTCGACGGGGCGGCCGCCGGCACGGTCAAGGTGGTGCCGGACTCCGCGGCCGGACTGCCCTGCGACGACACCGTGGACATCTCCGCGCTGCGGGTGGGCAACCGCCTCGTGGAATTCGGGCACTTGATGACCCTGCCGACCATGCGCCACCGTGAGATCGGCATGGCGCTGATGCGCGAAGCCGTCATTCACAGCGCGCGCGAGCACGACATGACGCACATCCTCGGGGACTTCTTCGTGGACGACTCCGAGGGGCTGCGCGGCTTCTACAAGGAAATCGGCTTCTTCGCCCTGCACGAGCCGTACGAGGACACCCGGTTCCAAGGCGCGCCGCTCAGCCTCGTCGCGGCTCTCGACGTCACCGACGCGGTGCGCAGGGCCCGTACACCGGAAGGCCGGAAGAGCCGACTGCTCCAGTACTTCTTCGGCGACTACGACAGCTATGCGGGAAATGACAGCCACGCGGTGAAGGAGGTGGCGGATGCGGACACGGCGTCAACTCCTTGCTGAGACCAAAGCGGCCCACAATCACCCCGCCTACGCGAAAATGGCGTTCGTCATGGGGTGCGGTGTCCAGGGCGAGGGGCGGGGCAGCCGCGTCCTCGACGACGAGGAGGGAACGCCCTACCTCGCCCTCTTCGACCAGTACGGCAACCAGTCCTTCGGCTACTCCCACCCCCGCATCGTCGCCGCCGTACGCGAGCAGCTCGACACCGGCGTCCTGAACAGCACGAAGATCATGTTCGAGGAGGTGCAGATCCGGCTCTCCGCGCGCCTCGCGGAGGCCACCGGACAGCGCCTGCCGTACTCCTACCTCGCCAACGGCGGCGGCGAGACCATCGACAACGCCCTCAAGCTGGCCCGCGCCGCGACCGGCCGCCCCGGCGTCATCAGCGCCCGCGGCTGCTTCCACGGCAAGACCTTCGCCACGCTCAGCGCCTCCGACCGGCCCGAACACCGGGAGCTGCTCGGCCCGTTCATGGAGCACTTCCGGCAGGTCGACTTCGGCGACCTGGACGAGCTCGCCGCGGCGCTCGACGACACCGTCGCCGCCGTGCTCCTCGAACCCGTCCAGGCCGAGGCCGGTGTGATCGTGCCGCCGCCCGGCTACCTCCAGGAGGTGCGCAGGCTGTGCACCGAGGCGGGCGCGCTGCTCGTCCTCGACGAGATGCAGACGGCGTTCGGCCGCTGCGGCACCTTCTTCGCGTACGAGCAGTTCGGCGTCACCCCGGACCTGGTGTGCGTGGGCAAGGCGTTCGGCGGCGGTGTGCTGCCCCTGTCGGCCGTCCTCGGCACCAAGGAGGTCTGGGAGGTCCTGCGGGTGCTGCCCTCCACCTTCGGCTCCAGCCTGGGCGGAAACCCGCTGTCGTGCCGGGTCGGCCTGGAGAGCATCGCCATCGCGTCCGACGAGGCGTTCCTGACCGGGGTGAAAGAGCGGGCCCGCACGATCGACGAGCGGCTGAGCGCCGCCGCGCACCGCCACCGCGCGATCGTCACCGAACACCGCGGGATCGGCATGATGCACGGCCTGGAGTTCACCGACGGCGCCACCGCCGGGTTCGTCCTCGGCCGACTCCTCGAAGAGGGCGTCACCTCCACGTACTCGCTCTACCACGCGAACGTGCTGCGGGTGCAGCCGCCCATGGTGATCTCCGAGGCCGACCTGGACCAGGGGCTCTCGGTGCTCGAAGGGATCCTGGCGGAAGCCGACGGCACCAAGACCGCCGCCGCCCGCGCCTCCGCCGACGGCACCCGGTCCGCCCCCGCCTCCGCCGAGGGCCCTCCTACGGCCGAACTCTCGCCGGTGACGCGGACGGTGCGGCTGCCGTACCCGCCCGCCGCCGTCATGGGCCTGCTGCGCACCCGCCCCCACCTCCTCGACCCCTTCGCCGCCGACAACGGCGTCCCCGCCGCGGCGGGCCGCGAACCGGAGTTCGCCGGGCGGCTCGGCGGTGACGCCGTGGTCTGGGCGGACCGGACCGAGCTCCTCGACGACGGCGTGCGATCGAGCGCCGAGGCGGACTGGCTGTGGCACACCCTCGAACGCCGGGCCACCGTCACCGCCGCGCCCGGCGGCGGCAGCCAACTCGACGTACGCGTCACCTGGGACACCGACAGCGGCTCGTACGAGGACATGCTCGGCGGCCGGATCGGGTTCCTCGCGGGCACCGGGCTCGACGCACTGATCACCGCGCTGACGGCCGAACTGGCCACGCGACCGGACACCCAGGAACTGGCCACGCAGGAACCGATCACCCAGGAACCGATCACCCAGCAACCGGACGCCCAGGAACCGAACACCCCGCAACCGGACACGCAGGAAAGGAAGTCGGGCGACACGTGAGCATGAACCTCGCGGGCCTCTTGGACCGCTCCACCGACCGCACCACCGCCCGCGTCGTCGAGCTCGACGTCGCGGGCAAGCGCCGCGAGCTCACCCACGCCGAGCTGACCGCCCTGGCCCGCACCCGGGCCGGAGAGCTGACGGCGGCGGGCGTACGGCCCGGCCACGTCATCGGCATCCGCGCGGGCAACAGCGTCGACTGGCTCGCCTGGGACCTGGCCGCGCTCGCCACCGGCGCCCGGCTCAAGGCCTTCGCCGACAACGTGGAGATCACCGACCCCGGGGAGTTCATCGCCCGGCACCGCCTGGCCCTGCTGATCGCGGACGAGTCCGTGCCCGCGGACACACCCGCCGTGGTCCGCCCGGACGGCGCCCCCGCGCCGGGCTCCGTCGCGGCCGACGCCGTGGTGCTCGAAGTCGACGACATCCACAGCCTGGTCTACTCCTCGGGCACCTCCGGGCAGCTCAAGGGCCTGGAGATCAGTGCCAAGGGGACCGAGTACGTCATCAACCGCTTCATCGAGTCCTTCGGCATCACCGGGAGCGACCGGCACCTGATCTTCCTGCCGCTCCCCAACTACCAGCAGCGGCTCTCGGTCTATCTGTGCCTGTGGCTCGGCGCCGACCTGGTGCTCGCGCCCTACCAGCGGGTGTTCCAGGCCGTGCGCAAGGAGAGCCCGACCTTCCTCATCGGCCCGCCCGTCTTCTACGACACCGCCCTGCAGCTCTACGTGAAGTCCGGCGGCGACGCCTCGCTCGCCGACTTCCTGGGCGGCCGCATCCGCTTCATGATCACAGGGATGGCACCGATCCGACGCGAGACCCTGGACGGCTACTGGGAACGCGATGTGCCCCTCCTGGAGGCCTACGGCCTCACCGAGACCGGCATGGTCGCCTGGAACACCCCGGACCGGCACCGGGTCGGCACCGTCGGACAGTTGATGGACCCCGAGTCGGTGACCTTCCTCGACGACGGCGAAGTCATCATCACCCGGGACGCGCCGCTCGGCCGCGGCTACTTCGACACCGACGGCGACCCGTCCGCCGCGGGCATCTTCCGTCCCGACGGCTCCATCCTCACCGGCGACTACGGCCGCCTGGACGAGGACGGGTTCCTCACCCTGATCGGGCGCAAGAAGGACGTCATCGCGCTCGGCAGCGGACGCAAGGTGCACCCGGCCGAGATCGAGGCGGCGTTCGCCGGTGTCGACGGTGTCTCGGAGATCGTCGTGGTGCCCACGCCCCAGTCGAACCGGCTCGGCGCGATCGTCACCGCGTCCGACCCCGGTGACGCCCCGCTGCGTGCGCACATCGAGAAGCAGATCGACGAGGTCAACGCGGGGCTCGACGCCCATGAGCGGGTGATGTCGCTTGTCTTCTCCGCCACCCCGCTGCGCTCCGACCCCGCCTTCATGACGGCCAACATGAAGCTGAGCCGGGCCCGGGCGGCCGAGCACTTCGCGGAGCGGATCGCGGCGGGCACGGGCCCGGGTGCCGCCGGTTCAGGGGCGGGCTCCCGATGAGCGCCGCCGGGTCCGTGCTGCCCGGCCACCCGATCGTGGACGCGCAGGTCCAGCTCGGCAGCCAACTCGCCATCCCGAGGGAGTTCCTGGAGCACCAGGCGGCCAACGCGCACCACCGTCTGGCCGCGTACGGACACACCGTGCGGCCCGAGCGGATGCTGGACCGGGTGCTCGCGGTGCACCAGGACGACGACGCGGACCGGCTCGTCGCGGAACTGGACGAGGCCGGGATCGACGAGGCGTTCCTGGTGGTCCCCGACTACTCCCACGTGGCGCGCTGCGCGCTGTCGCCGCCCGAACTCGCCGGGCACCTGGACAAGGTGAGCCGCCGTCACCCGGGCCGCTTCCGGGTGTTCTGGGGCGTGGACCCACGCGGGGGACAGGACGGCATCGACCTGTTCGAGCGGTGCGTCAGCGAGTACGGCTTCGCGGGCATGAAGCTGTACCCGCTGTGCGGCTACTCGCCGAGCGACCGCCGTCTGTACCCGTACTTCGAGGTGGCCCGCGCGCACGGCCTGCCGGTGCTGAGCCACACAGGGCCCGGCTGGGGGCCGCTCGACTTCGAGTACGGCATGCCGCTGCTGCTCGACGAGGCGGCCAGGGACTTCCCCGAGGTGAACTTCATCCTCGGGCACGGCGGGGTCACCCACGTCGACGAGGCCACGTACATGTGCGCCCACCGGCCCAATGTGCATCTGGACATCAGCCAGTTCCACTCGGTCCTCGCGGCGGACGGCTGGCAGGCCCATCTGAACCGGCTGTTCCGGCTCGGCCTCGGCCACAAGATCCTCTTCGGCACCTGCTGGCCGTCGTACCGGCTCTCCGAGTCGCTGCCGGGCCTGATCGCCGCCTTCGCCAAGGGGCAGCCTGCGGTGGCCGGGGTCAAGGAGGCCGACCGGAAAATGATCATGGGCGGAAACAGTCTCCGGCTTGTCGGGGGCGCACGCGTCGACACGGTCGACACCACGGAGAACACGACGAACCGGGGAGGCCGGGCATGAGCGCGGATGTGGCGGAGCTGGAGAAGCTGCTCGTCGAGTGGGTCGAGCGCTGGATCGAGGGGGAGTCGGACATGGTCATCGGGCCGCGGACCAATCTGAGCCACACCGGTCTGCTCGACTCGATGGCCGTCGTCGGCCTCATCTCGTACCTGGAGGAACAGGCGGACGCCGAGTTCGACTTCGCCACCTACGACCCCATGCACGGCGTCAGCATCCAGGGCCTGATCAAGCACTGCGTCGGATGACGGGGGTGTACGACGGCCACTGCCACGTGGCGTCCAGCCGCTTCATCCCGCGGGCCTTCGTCGAGGACGTGGCGAGCAACGTGCTGTGCAGGCTCGGTTCGATGGGTGCCGCCCCGAAGCCGGGGCGGATCGCCGACGGCCTCGCCGCGCAGCACGAGGACCATCTCGCCGACGGCCTCGTGGAGGAGATGGACGCGGCGGGGGTGGAGCGTGCCGTGCTGCTCGTGCCCGACTTCGGGCTGCGGATGGCGGGCACCGCCGAACCCGCGGAGGCGGCACGACTGCACCACGAGATCAGGCAGCGGCACCCCGGCCGGTTCTGGGTCTACATCGGCGTGGACCCGCGGCGCGGGCCCGATGGCGTGCGGGACTTCGAGCACATGGTCGACGCGTACGGCCTCGACGGCGTGAAGCTGTACCCGCCGTGCGGCTACTCGCCGTCGGACCCGGGTCTCTACCCGTACTACGAGATCTGCGCCGCCCGCGCCCTGCCGGTTTTCGTGCACACCGGCCCCACGGCCCGCAGCCTCGACTACGGCCCCGCCCACCCGATGCGGATCGACCGGGCGGCACGGGACTTTCCTGCCGTCCCGTTCGTCCTCGGCCACGGCGGGCTCACCCATGTCGAGGTCAGCGCCTATCTGGCGGCGTACAGGACCAATGTGTACGTGGACACCGGCGGGTTCGCGAGCGGACCGAGCCTGTCCTACTGGCCCGAGCATCTGAACCGGCTGTTCAGGATGGGCATCAACCACAAGATCATCTTTGGTACGGACTGGCCGCTCGGCCGGCTGAACGGCGGTCTGAAGGGTCTGGTCGCCGAGGTCGTCGACGGGCCGACGGTCTTCGCCGGGGTGTCGAGGACGGACCGGGGGCTGCTGCTGCGCGAGAACCTCCTGCGCGTCCTCGCGCCCGGCAGCCGCCCGCCCGGGTGACGCACCCCGTCCCTGTGGGCCCGGACGACGACCCAGGGCACACCCACGGCACACGCGGCACACCCACGGCACCCGCGGCACACCCACGGCACCCGCGGCACACCCACGGCACACACGGCACCCACGGCACACACAGCACGAGCGCGGTCACGAACGACAGAACGCAACGGCGTCGGCGAGCGAGCAAGGGGCTGGGCAATGGCTATCACCGGATCGGACCGTGCTGTCACCGGAGCGCGGGGCGCCCTCGCGGACCACCGGCGGCAGTCACCCACCCAGGACCCGCACCCCCAGAACCCCCGCGAAGGCGCCGCCCCTCGCGTGCACGCCGCCGCCGTGCTCACGGACCTGTTCGAGGCCCAGGTGGCCCGGCACCCGGACCGCACCGCCCTGAGCCTCGGCGGCGAACACCTCGACTACGCCACGCTCAACACCCGCGCCAACCGCCTGGCGCACGCCCTGCTCGCCCGGGGCGCGGGTCCCGAACGCCTGGTCGCGCTCGCCCTGCCGCGCTCGGTGGACGCCGTCGTCGCGATCCTCGCCGTCCTGAAGTCCGGCGCCGGGTATCTGCCGCTAGACCTGGACCACCCGCCGGAGCGCGTCGACCGGACCCTCGCCGACGCCCGCCCCGTGCTCCTCGTGAGCCAGGACCCGCTGGACATCGGCACCGGCGTCCCCCGCCTCGTGCTCGGGGCCCGGGGCACCACCGAGGAACTGGCCGTCCGTCCCGACACCGACCCCACCGACGCCGACCGCCTCGCGCCTCTCACCCCCGGGGCCGCCGCGTACGTCATCTACACCTCCGGCTCCACGGGCCGCCCCAAGGGCGTGGTCGTCTCGCACCACAACGTCGTCCGCCTGTTCACGGAGACGGCAGACGAGTTCCGCTTCGACGAGCACGACGTGTGGAGCCTGTTCCACTCCTACGCCTTCGACGTGTCCGTGTGGGAGATCTGGGGCGCCCTGCTGCACGGCGGGCGGCTCGTCGTCGTGCCGTACGAGACGAGCCGGACGCCCGAGCGCTTCCGGGCACTGCTCGCCGCCGAACGGGTCACCGTCCTCAGCCAGACGCCGTCCGCGTTCTATCCGCTCCTGGAGGCCGACCGGGCGAGCGGTGCGCACGACAGTGAACTCGCCCTGCGCATGGTGGTGTTCGCGGGCGAAGCGCTCGACTTCGGCAAGCTGGCTCCTTGGTACGGGCGCCACCGCGACGACGCCCCGGTGCTCGTGAACATGTACGGCATCACCGAGACGACCGTCCACACCACCCTGACCCGGCTCACCGCCGCGGACGCTGTTCCGGGCGCCCCGAGCCGGATCGGCTCCGGCATCCGCGACCTCGCCCTGTACGTGCTCGACGAAGCGCTGCGGCCGGTGCCGCCCGGCGTGGCGGGCGAGCTGTACGTCGCGGGGGACGGCGTCACGCGCGGCTACCTCGGCCGCCCCGGCCTGACCGCGCAGCGCTTCCTCGCCGACCCGTTCGGCGCGCCCGGCGCCCGCATGTACCGCAGCGGTGACGTCGTGCGCCGCACCGGCCGCGGCGACCTGGAGTTCATCGGCCGCGCCGACCAGCAGATCAAGATCAGAGGCTTCCGCATCGAACCGGGCGAGATCGAGGCCGCGCTCACCGCGCACCCCGCCGCCCGCCAGGCCGCCGTCGTCGCCCGCGAGGACCGCCCCGGCGACCGGCGCCTGGTCGCCTACGTGGTGCCGGAGTTCCGCCGGGAGCGGGGCGGCGTGGCGGTCGACGGCGCGGCGACGCGCCAAGTGGGCGAGTGGGAGAAGGTGTTCGACGCGCAGTACGCGGCCGCCGCCGACGGGGCGAGCGGGGGCGCCGCTGAAGCGGGTGCGGGTGCGGGTGTGGGTGCCACTGGGGCGGGTGCGGGCGCCGCCGGGCCGGCCGGGGACGCCGGAGGGGCTGTGGTCGGCGCCGTGCCGGACACCGGCGCGGTGACCTCGCGGCCCGTGTTCGGGGAGAACTTCGCGAGCTGGTACGACAGTTACGGTGACCGCAGGCCCATAGCGCCGGACCACATGCGGGAGTGGCGCGATGTCACCGTGCGCCGGGTCCGGGACCTGCGCCCCCGCCGCGTCCTGGAGATCGGCGTCGGCGCCGGCCTGCTGCTCGCCCACCTCGCCCCGGACTGCGAGGAGTACGTCGGCACCGACATCTCCGGCCGCGCGGTGGCGGAGCTGCGCCGCGAGGTCGCCGCCAGGACCGGTCTCAGCGACCGGGTGCACCTGCGGCGCCAGGCAGCGCACGACACCACTGGGCTGCCCGAAGGCCACTTCGACGCCGTGGTCATCAACTCCGTGGTCCAGTACTTCCCCAGCGCCGACTACCTCCTCGACGTCCTCAGGCGGGCCCTGGAGCGCACCGCGCCCGGCGGCGCCGTCCTCGTCGGCGACGTACGCGACCTGCGTACCCTGCGTACGTTCGGCACCGCCGTCCAACTGCGCAGGGCGGCCCCGGACGCCGAGCGCGGCACCGTACGGCACGCCGTCGAGCGAGCCCTCGTACGCGAGGAGGAACTGCTGCTCGCGCCCGACTTCTTCCACGCCTTCGCGGCCCGCGAGGACACGGTCGGCGCGGTGGACATCCAGGTGCGGCGCGGTACCCGGCACAACGAGATGACGCGGTACCGCTACGACGCCGTCCTGCACAAGACCCCCGTCACAAAGGACGCGGCGCCCGGGAAGCGGCTGCGGTTCGGCGACGACGTGCCCGACACCGACGCCCTCGCCGGGTACCTGGAGCGCCACGCCCCCGCCCGCCTTCGGGTGCTCGGCATCCCCAACCGCCGCACCGCCCAGGAGACCGCCGCCGCCCGCGCCTTCGACAACGGGGCCGCCGTCGCCGACGCACACCGCCTCCTGGCACCGGAACCCCACGGCGTCGAACCCGAGGACCTGCACCGCCTCGGGGAGCACATCGGCTACCGCGTCGCGGTGGCCCCGGCGGCGACGGCCCTGGACGCGGTGGACGCCCTCTTCGTACGGAGCACCGGAGGCCATGGCGGTTCCGAGGGCGCCGTCCTGGAGGCGTACGAGCCCGACGGCACCCCCGGCGACCCGCTGACGTACGCGACAAGCCCGATGACCGCCCGCCGCGGCGGGCAGCTCACGGCCGCGCTGCGCGAGCACCTGCGCGAGCGACTGCCCGACTACATGATGCCGTCGGCCGTCGTGCTCCTGGAGCGGCTGCCGCTGACCGTGAACGGCAAACTGGACCGGGCCGCGCTGCCCGCGCCGGTCGTCGAGGCGCAGTCGGCACGCGCCGCGCGCACCGAGCGCGAAGAGGTGCTGCGCGCCCTGTTCGCGGAGGTCCTCGGCGTCGAGGGCATCGGCATCGACGACGACTTCTTCGCGCTCGGCGGGCACTCGCTCCTCGCCACCCGCCTGGCAGCGCGCGTCCGCAACCGCCTCGGCGCGGAACTCACCATCCGCGTCCTCTTCGAGCACCCCACCGTCGCCGCGCTCGCCGCGCACCTCGAAACACGGGAGACAGCGGACGCGCCCGACGCCCCCCGCGCCCGTCCCGCACTGCGTCCCGGTGCGCGCCCCGACCCGCTGCCGCTGTCCTTCGCCCAGCGCCGACTGTGGTTCCTGCACCACATCGAGGGCATGAGCCGCGCCTACAACGTGCCCTGGACGCTACGCATCACCGGCGACCTCGACGTCCCCGCCCTGCGCGCCGCCGTCGCCGACCTCGTCGCCCGCCACGAGTCCCTGCGCACCGTCTTCCCCGAGCACGACGGCGAACCCCGGCAGCACATCCTGCCGCCGGAACGGGCCAGGCCGCCACTGGAGGTCACCCCCACGACCGAGGCCCAACTGCCCGCAGCGCTCGCCGCCGCCGCGGGCCGGCTCTTCGACCTGGCCTGCGACATCCCCGTACGCACGCGTCTGTTCCGGATCGACGCCACCGAGCACGTGCTGCTCCTGCTCGTCCACCACATCGCCTGCGACGGCTGGTCGTTCGCGCCCCTCGCCGAGGACCTCATGGCGGCGTACGAGGCACGCACGCCCGGGGCACCGGGGGCCACCGCGGCGCCCGCACCCACCCCCGCCACCGCCGTCCAGTACGCCGACTACGGCCTGTGGCAGCGCGAGCTCCTCGGCGACCCCGACGACCCGGCGAGCCCGCTCGCCCACCAGCTCGCCTACTGGCGGCGCCAGCTCGCGGACCTGCCCGACCAGATGGACCTGCCCCTCGCCCGCCCCCGCCCCGCCACCCCCGGCTACGGCGGCGGGACGCTCGCCGTCGCCTGGGGCGCTGAGCTGCACCAACGCCTCTCCGCGCTCGCCAAGGAAACCGGCACCAGCCTGTTCATGGTGCTCCAGGCGGGGCTCGCCGCGCTGCTCACCCGGCTCGGCGCCGGTACCGACATCCCCGTCGGATCCCCGATCGCGGGCCGCACCGACCAGGGCCTCGACCGGTGTGTCGGCTTCTTCGTCAACACCCTCGTCATCCGCAACGACACCTCGGGGAACCCCGCGTTCCGGGAGCTGCTCGACCGGGTCCGCGAGGTGTCCCTGAGCGCCTACGAACACCAGGACGTGCCCTTCGAGTACCTCGTCGACGACCTCAACCCGCCCCGGGTGATCGGCAGGCACCCGCTCTTCCAGGTGTCCCTCGTCGTGCAGAACGCGCCGGCGCCGCGCCTCGACACCGAGGGCCTGAAGGTCACCACCGATCTCCTGCACCCGGGTTCGGCCCGCTTCGACCTGCTCCTGAACATCGAGGAGCGCTTCACCGACGACGGCAGGCCCGCGGGCCTGACGGGGTTCTTCGAGTACAGCACCGACCTGTTCGACCCCGAGAGCGTGGACACCGTCGCGACCCGCCTCGCCCGGCTCCTGAGCGCCGCGGCCGACGACCCGGGTCTTCCGATCGGGCGGCTCGACGTCCTGAGCGCCAAGGAGCGGCGGCTGCTGTTCGAGGAGTGGAACGGCACCGAGCGGCCCGTGCCACCCCTCACGGTGCCCGACCTCTTCGAACGGCAGGTGGCGAACACCCCGGACGCCCCGGCCGTCGTCTGCGGTGACGTGCGGCTCACCTACGCGGAGGTGAACGCCCGGGCCGACCGGCTCGCCCGCCGTCTCATCGCCGCGGGCACCGGGCCCGAGCAGGTCGTGGCCCTGGCCCTGCCCCGCTCCGCGGACCTGATCGTCGCCCTCGTCGCCGTCCTGAAGAGCGGCGCCGCCTATCTGCCGGTGGACCCGCGCCACCCCGCCGACCGCATCGCCTTCATGCTCCGTGACGCCGCGCCCGGTTGCGTCGTGACGGCCCACGACGTCGGCTGCGCGCTGCCCGATGACGTGCCGCGCCTGTACGTGGACGAGGAGCCGGAAGCCACCGCCCACCACCCGGCGGGCCTGACCGAGCTCGACGAGCCCGGGGAGAGCCCGCGCGACCGCGACCACACCGCGCCCCTGACCCCGGCCAACGGCGCCTACGTCCTCTACACCTCCGGGTCCACCGGCAGGCCCAAGGGTGTCCTCGTCCCGCACAGCAACGTCGTGGACCTGGTCCTGTGGGGCCGCGAGACCCTGGGCCGCCCGCACCTCTCCCACGCCCTGGCCGCCACCCCGCTCACCTTCGACGTCTCCGTCTTCGAGGTCTTCGGGCCGCTCCTTTCCGGCGGTGTCGTCGAGGTCGTCCCCGATGTCCTCGCCCTCGGTGAACTCGCGGCCGGGCAGTGGCGGGGCAGCCTCATCTGTGCCGTGCCCTCCGCCCTCGCGGAGCTGGTGAGCCACCACGACGTCACCCTGGGGGCGTCGGTCGTCGCGCTGGGCGGCGAGGCCCTGTCCGCGCACACGCTGGCGGAGATCCGGACCGCGGTGCCCGGCGCCCGCATCGTCAACGTGTACGGACCGACGGAGGCCACCGTCTACACCACGGCATGGTTCTCCGACAACCTCGACGACCTCGACGAGCAGGGCGAACACTCCGCCGTGGACGAGGCCCCGCCCATCGGCCGCCCCGTCCGCAACACCCGCACCTACGTCCTCGACACTTACCTCCAGCCCGTTCCGGTGGGCGTGCCGGGCGAGTTGTACGTCGCCGGTGCCGGACTCGCCCGTGGCTATGTGCGCAGGCCCGGGCTCACGGCCGAGCGGTTCGTCCCCGACCCCTTCGGGGCTCCCGGCGAGCGGATGTACCGCACCGGTGACGTGACCCGCCTGCGCCCGGACGGCAATCTGGAGTATCTGGGGCGCGCCGACGACCAGGTGAAGATCCGGGGCTTCCGGATCGAGCCGGGCGAGGTGGAGTCGGCCCTCGCCGCCCACCCCGGTCTCGCGCAGGCCGCGGTCGTCGTGCGCGAGGACCGGCCGGGGGACCGCAGGCTCGTCGCGTACTGCGTACCCGTCGCGGGCGCCGGACCCGCCGCGGGCTCCGCCCCCGCTGTGGGAGCTGTACCCGCCCCGGGCGAGGCCGAGTTGCGGGCCCACCTGGCGCGCGCTCTGCCCGCGTACATGGTGCCCGCGGCCTTCGTCCCCCTCGCGCGGCTGCCGCTGAGCCCCAACGGCAAGCTCGACCGGCGTGCCCTGCCCGTACCGGACGACGCGGGCGGGCGGCAGGCGGGGCGCGAGCCGCGTACCCCGACCGAGGCCGCCCTGTGCGAGCTGTTCGCGGACGCCCTCGGCGTACCGCGCGTCGGAGTCGACGACGGTTTCTTCGACCTCGGCGGGCACTCCCTGCTCGCCGTGAAGCTGGTGTCCCGCGTCCGCGCCGCGCTTGGCGTGCCCCTCGGCATCCGGGCGGTCTTCGAGGCCCCCACCGTCGCCGCGCTGGCCCTGCGGCTCAGCGAGCAGGGAAGCGAGTGACTCCACGCCGGGCGGCTCCGACACGGGCGCGAACCCGGCGGCGGTCGCGCCCTGTCACTCGGCCTGTGCGCGTGTGCCCGGCGCGCCGGCCCGCATCCCGTCCATGACCAGGTCGAGGAGGCGGTCGGCGCGCTGCTGCCACTCCTGCTGCGGGTCGATCTGCCACAGCCCGGCGATCGCCAGCATGAAGTCGTCGGGGGTGAGCCCCGGGCGGATGGTGCCCGCCTGCTCGTTGGCCTCCAGAAGCAGGGTGACGGCGGTCGTGAGCGGGCCCTGCGCCACGCTCTTCAGCGTGCCGTGGCAGGTGGTCGCCGCGCGCATCGCGTCGGCGAGGCCGACCTTGGTCATGGCGTACCTGGCGAGGCGGTCCATCCACTCCCGCAGGGCCCGCTCGGGCCGGTAGGCCTGAAGGAGCCGGGGCGCGGCCTCGGCGACCTGCCGCACCTCGTGCCGGTAGACCTCCAGGACCAGGGCCTCACGGCTCGGGAAGTGGCGGTAGAACGTGCCCTGGCCGACACCGGCCTTCTTGGCGATCGTGCTCAGTGGGGCGTCGCCGGAGCGGGTCAGCTCCTCCAGGGCCACGGCGAGGATGCGCTCGCGGTTGCGCTGCGCGTCCGAGCGCAGGGGGGTCTCTCTCTTCTCCCGCACTCGTCGCCTCCGATGATCGGCGGGGGACCGGCCGACGTGGGCCGGGGTTGCTAAGCGGACACCTGTCCACTAGGTTCTCGAACAATAAGCGGACAGATGTCCGTTTGAGTCCACTCCACCATAGCGGGAGATGTGGCCGAATGCATTCGGTCGACGCCGCCCGCGACCTGCTGCGCTTCACCCGCACCCCCTGTTCTCCTTCCGCGTCACCCGCACCACGGTGCCCCGCACACCCCGGCGCCCGCCGTACACCGCGAAAGAAGGCCGATCATGGTTCCACCGACGTCCAGCGCCACCGAGACGTCCAGCGGCATCACCCTGAACGTCAACGGCGAGAAGCACACGCTGCCCGTCGACCACCGCACCACCCTGCTCGACGCCCTGCGTGAGCGCCTCGATCTGACGGGCACGAAGAAGGGCTGCGACCAGGGCCAGTGCGGCGCCTGCACGGTCCTCGTCGACGGCCGCCGCACACTGTCCTGTCTGAAGTTCGCGGTCACCGCCGAGGGCCGGGAGATCACCACCATCGAGGGCGTCGCCGACGGCGGCCAACTGCACCCGGTGCAGCAGGCCTTCCTCGACCTCGACGGCTACCAGTGCGGCTACTGCACGCCCGGGCAGATATGTTCGGCCATCGCGGTGATCGAGGAACACGCGGCGGGCTGGCCGAGCGCCGCGACCGCCGACGTACGGCCCGACGCGGAACCGGCACCGCTCGACGCGGACGAGATCCGCGAGCGCATGAGCGGCAACCTGTGCCGCTGCGGCGCTTATGTGGCCATCGTGGAGGCGGTCGCACGCGCCGCCGACGAGGTACGTGACGGTCGCGCCCAGACCGAGGAGGCCGTGGCATGAGGGAGTTCGGATACCAGCGGGCGCACGACGTCGCCGGGGCCGTCGCCCTGCTCGACGCCGCCCCCGATGCGCGCTTCCTGGGCGGCGGCACCAACCTCGTCGACCTGATGAAGACCGGCGTCGAGCGCCCCGCGCTGCTCGTGGACGTCACCGAACTGCCCCTGGACGGCATCGGGGTGACGGCCGACGGCGCCCTGCACATCGGCGCGACGGTCACCAACAGCGACCTCGCCGCGCACCCCGAGGTCCGGCGCCGCTACCCCGCCCTGGCCCAGGCCGTCCTCGCGGGCGCCTCCGGCCAACTGCGCAACATGGCCACCGTCGGCGGGAACCTGCTCCAGCGCACCCGCTGCGGCTACTTCGCCGACACGGCCAGACCCTGCAACAAGCGCACGCCAGGCAGCGGCTGCTCCGCCCTCGACGGCATCCACCGCAACCACGCGATCCTCGGCGCGTCCGCGCACTGCGTGGCCACGCACCCCTCCGACATGGCGGTGGCGCTCGCCGCCTTCGACGCCGTCGTCTCCTACGAAACGGCGTCAGGAACCGGCGAGTTGGCGTGGGCGGACTTCTACCTCCCCGTCGGTGACACCCCGCACCGCGAGACCGCGCTGCCGCCCGGCGCACTGATCACCGGCATCACCCTGCCGCCCGCCCCCGTCGCCGCCCACTCCCGCTACCGCAAGATCCGCGAGCGCGCCTCGTACGCCTTCGCCATCGGGTCGGCCGCCGCGGCGCTCGACGTCAGGGACGGCGTCGTGCACGAGGTGCGCCTCGCGTTCGGCGCGGTCGCGTCGCGGCCCTGGCGCGCCCGGGAGGCCGAACGCGCGCTGACCGGCGGCCCCGCCACGGCCGCCGCCTTCGCCGCGGCGGCGGACGCCGAACTGGCCGCGGCCGAGCCCCTGCCCGACAACGGGTACAAGGTGCCGCTGCTGCGCAATGTGACCGTGGTTCTGCTGACCGAGCTCGCCACAGGCACCGGGCCCGTCGAGCGGACCGAGCCGACCGAAGGGGCGAAGCGATGACGACAGCGACCGGAACGACCAGGGCCACGGGCGCCGTCGGCACCGCACGCACCCGCATCGAGGGCCTGGACAAGGTCACCGGCGCGGCCCGCTACGCCGGTGAGGTGCCGTTCGCCGGACTCGCGCACGGCTGGGTCGTGGTGTCCACCGTCGCCCGCGGCCGCGTCCGCTCCATCGACGACGCACCCGTACGGGAGATGCCCGGCGTGCTCGCCGTGCTGCACCACGGCAACGCGCCCCGCCTCCAGGAGGGCTTCGTCGGCACCTTGGGGCCCGACCCGGTCGCGGAGATATTCCAGCGGGACCGGGTGCCGCACGTCGGCTGGCCGGTGGCCCTCGTCGTCGCCGAGACCTCCGAACAGGCGAGGGAGGCCGCAGAGACGCTGGTGGTCGAGTACGACACCGAGCCGCACGACGTCGCCTTCGACCCGCGGCACCCCGACCGCTACACACCGGAGGCCACCGTCCAGGGCCCCGCCGTCACGGAGAAGGGCGACCTGGAGGCCGAGCTGGCCGCCTCCACCGTGGTCGTGGACGAGCTGTACACCACCCCGGAGCAGCACCACAACGCCATGGAGCCGCACGCGGCGATGGCGCGCTGGGACGGCGGCCGCCTCGAAGTGGTCGACACCAGCCAGGGCACCATGATGACGGCCACGGACCTCGCCGCGCTCTTCCAGCTCGACCCGGAGTCCGTGCACGTGCGCTCCGAGCACATCGGCGGCGGCTTCGGCTCCAAGGGCTGGCTGCGCGCGCACAACGTGCTCGCCGTGATGGCGGCCACCGTCGTCGGGCGCCCGGTACGGGTGGTCCTCACCCGCCGCCAGGTGTTCTCGCTCACCGGCTACCGCAGCCCCACGGCGCAGCGCGTCCGGCTCGGCGCCGACGCCGAGGGGCGGCTGCGCGCCCTCGACCACGACGGGGTGTCGCTCACCTCGACCCTCACCGAGTTCGTCGAGGCGACCGGCGGCTACGGCCGCGCCATGTACGAGGCGGAGGCCCTGCGCACCGCCAACCACGTGGTGCGGCTCGACGTGCCCACGCCCACGTTCATGCGGGCGCCGGGGGAGGCGCCCGGCTCGTTCGCCCTGGAGTCCGCGCTCGACGAGCTCGCCGAGAAGTGCGGCCTCGACCCCATCGAGCTGCGGGCCCGCAACGAACCCGCCGTCGGGCCCGTCACGGGACTGCCCTTCGCGGACCGCGAACTGCTCACCTGCTTCCGCGAGGGCGCCCGCCGCTTCAACTGGGAAGGCCGTGACCCGCGCCCCGGCGTCCGCCGCGACGGCCGCTGGCTGCTCGGCACGGGCACGGCAGCGGCCACTTTCCCCGCGGGCGTGGCCCCCTCGACCGCGGCCGTCACCGCCGAGGCCGACGGCACCTTCACGGTCCGGATCAACGCCGCCGACGTCGGCACCGGGGCCCGCACCGCGCTGGCCCAGGTGGCCGCCGACGCCCTCGGAGCGGACCTTGACCGGATCCGTGTGCGCATCGGCGACAGCGACCTCGGCCAGGCCTGGCTGTCCGGCGGCTCGATGGGCACGCGTTCGTGGTCCTGGGCGGTCATGGCCGCCGCGGCCGAGCTGCGCGAACGCCTCGCCCTGTCCGCGGAGCTGCCGCCGGAGGGGATCACCGTCCGCTCCGACACCACGGAGGCAGTCGGCGCGCTCGCCGAACGCGAACGGCACTCCTACGGCGCCCAGTTCGCCGAGGTCGCCGTCGACGTCAACACCGGTGAGGTGCGGGTGCGCCGGATGCTCGGCATCTTCGCCGCGGGCCGGATCGTCAACCCGCTCACCGCGCGCAGCCAGTTCGTCGGTGGCATGACCTGGGGACTGTCCATGGCCCTGCACGAGGAGGCGATCAGGGACCGGGTCTCGGGCGGCCTCGCCAACGGCGACCTCGCGGGCTACCACTTCGCCGCCAACGCCGACGTGCCCGTCATCGAGGCCGACTGGGTGCACGACCCGGACCCGGACGACCCCGTCGGCATCAAGGGCATCGGCGAGATCGGCATCGTGGGCGCCGCGGCGGCGATCGCCAACGCCGTCCGGCACGCCACGGGCGTACGCCACCGCGCCCTGCCGATCCGGCCGGACCGGGTGCTCGCGGCGGCGGGCGCGGTACCGGAAGGAACCACCCGTGCTTGACATCGCCGACGAGCTGCGCCGGTGGGCCGACGAGGGCCGTGAGTTCGCCGTCGCCACCGTCGTGGCGGTCGGCGGCAGCGCCCCGCGCCCGCCCGGCGCGGCCCTCGCCGTCGACCGCGCGGGCACGGTCATCGGCTCGGTCTCCGGCGGGTGCGTGGAGGGCGCGGTGTACGAGCTGTGCGCCCAGGCCCTCCAGGACGGCGAGAGCGTCGTCGAGCGCTTCGGATACAGCGACGACGACGCCTTCGCCGTGGGCCTCACCTGCGGCGGAGTCATCGACATCCTGGTCACCCCGGTGGGCGTCGGCACGCCGGACCGCCCGGTGCACGTGGCCGCGCTCGCCGCGGCCGCCGCGGGGGAGACCGCGGCCCTCGTACGGGTGGCCCGCGGCCCGGACGACCTGCTCGGCAGGACACTGCTCGTGCGGCCCGACGGTGCGTACGAGGGCGGGCTCGGCGGCGCGCCCGTCCTCGACCGCACCGCGGCGGCCGAGGCGCGGGCGCTGCTCGACGCGGGCCGCACCGGCACCGTCGAGGTGTCGGAGGACGGCGCGCACTGCCCCGGCGGCCTCACCCTGCTCGTCGAGTCGAGCGTGCCGCCGCCCCGCATGATCGTGTTCGGCGCCGTCGACTTCGCGGCGGCGCTCGTACGCGCGGGCAAGTTCCTCGGCTACCACGTGACGCTGTGCGACGCCCGGGCGGTGTTCGCGACCCCGCAGCGCTTCCCCGAAGCCGACGAGGTCGTCGTGGACTGGCCCCACCGCTACCTGGAGCGCACCGGGACCGACGCCAGGACCGTCCTGTGCGTACTCACCCACGACGCCAAGTTCGACGTGCCGGTCCTGGTGCGGGCGTTGCGGATGCCGGTCGCCTTCGTCGGCGCGATGGGCTCGCGCCGCACCCACGAGGACCGCGACCGCAGGCTCCGCGACGCGGGCCTCACCGACGCCGAGCTGGCCCAACTGCACTCGCCCATCGGTCTCGACCTGGGGGCCCGCACCCCCGAGGAGACGGCCCTGTCCATCGCCGCGGAGATCGTCGCCACCCGCCGCGGCGGCACGGGGGCGCCGCTGCGGGGCGCGCACACGCCCATCCACCACGACACCGTGGCCGCGTGAGGCCGGGGGCGGGCGTGCCGTGCCGCACGGGGGCGGCCGTGCCGTGCCTCACCGCCCCCCGCGCAGCGTGACCGTGAAGCTCCGCCCGTACGCGTGGTGGGTGTCCACGTCGATCCACGTGCCCCCGCCCTCCCCGCGTACCCGCACCCCCGGATCCGCCGCCACCACCCGCAGCCGCCGCCCCCGCACCAGGACGCCCACCCGGCCCCGCCCCATGGTCGGGTCGGACACGGCGACCCGCAGGGTCCCGGAGCGCCGTGCCTCGTGGACCAGGACGCACGCCGCACCGGTGACCCGCAGGGCCCCCACGTCGTGCGGCCCGTCGGCGAAGGTGTTGACGCCGGTGAGGCCGAGGCCCCGATGGGACACGGCCTGGGCGCGCGTCGAGTTGGCGAGCACCTTGAGCGGCCCGCCCGCATAGCCGCGAAGGCGTGCCGCGGTCGCGTGCGGCACCAGCGCGTACGCCAGCCTGCCGAACCCGGCCCCGGCCGCCCGGTCGACGCCCACACCGAAGACCTGGCGGGTCACGGCGGTGTCCGGGTTGGCGGTGCGCACCACGCGGCGGCTGCGCGTGACCCGGTCCAGGGCGACCCGTACCGAGGGCGTGTCGAGGAAGAGATAGCCCACGGCCTCCCCCCGGGTGCGGTTGGCGTACCGCAGCCAGCGTAGCTCCGCGCCGCCCGTGCCGGACCAGGCGCCGCCGTCGCGGCGCACACCGGTCAGGAGGACCTCGTCGTCCGGCGCCGCGATCCGCGTGTCCACCGTCGTCGTCACCGCGCGCCCCGCCGCGTCGCCGACCCCCGCCGCGAGGACGACGATCTCGTCGTCGAGCAGGAACCACGACTTGGTGGCCGCCGCGCCCCGGTGCACCACGAAGTCGTCGGGCAGCAACTCCCGGTCGGCGTAGGCGGCGTCGTCGGACTGCACCATCGCGGCCGTGCCGTACGCCCCGAGCACCACGCCGCCGGAGTGCGCGTGGGTGCCGCGCGGGAAGTACACGTAGCGGTTCTGGGACTCCGAAGACGACGTGAAGCGCAGCGGGTGGCCGGGGTTGTCGTAGTACGGCTTGCCGTACAGCTCCGGGACGGTGCGGCGCCGCTCCACCGGTGCCGTCACCCCGGCGAGGGCGTACGGCGACACCGTGGTGAAGTAGTCCACGCCGTGGGCGCCCGTCTGGTCCTGCCCGGCCAGATACAGATAGTGCGCGCCCTCGCCCTGGAACCACGGCATGAGGTTCTCGCCGTTCATGTACTCGTACTTGCTGATCCGCGCCGAGTTGCGGGCGAGCGCGAACGCGTGGCCTGGCCTGCGGTGCACGGTCCGGTCCATGGCGTTGAAGGCGACGCTGCGCGCGGCGGGGTTGAGGTCGGCCGCCGGCACGGAGGCGTCGGCGAGGATGTCGGCGTAGCGGGCGACGCTGACGGGTGAGACGAAGCGGGCCGGGTCGAGCGGGGCGCGCGAGGACTCCCGCAGATGCTTGACGTACCCCTTCAGGGCGGTGGCCGCGGCCCCGTCGGCGAGCGAGGACAGGTCGACGACGGCCTCCGCCACGGCCGCGGTGTCCGTGTAGCCGGAGTCGGTCCGCGACACCGCGCGCCCCTTGACGATCTCCATCATCCAGCCCTCGAAGATCAGCGGCGCGAAACCGTCGCGCACCCACCCGTGGACGACGGGCACCAGCTCGGCGCCGTGCGCGAACCCGGTGCCGTCCAGGATCTTCAGGGTCTGTACGACCCGCGTCAGGAGCCCCTTGCCGTAGGAGCCGGTGTACGCGACGGACGCGTGCTGGATGAAGGAGCCGTCGGCGTAATGGCCGTCCGTGACACCGTGGTTGAGGTGGTAGGGGTCGATGGTGACGAAGACCGTCAACTGGTCCGTGAGGGCCTTGCGGACACGGGCCTCCTCGTCGATGAGCGCGCCCTGGAGGACGCGGTTCGTCGTGATGTCCGCGAGGTTCGCACCCGTGTGGAACCGCGAGTCCAAGTTCACGTCACCGTCGGTGCCGTTGCGCAGATAGGCGTCCATGGAGGTCACATAGGTGCGCACGAGCCCCGGGCGCTGGGCGCGCACCTCGTCGTACAGGAGCACAAGCGTCTTGCTGACGTGCTGGGAGATGCCGATCTCCCAGTGGAACCAGTTGCCGTAGTAGCCCTTGGACTGGTCGCCGTAGTACCGCTCGTGGAGCCGGGCCAGGCCGTCGACGACGCGGCGGGCGGTGACGGTGTCGCCGTGCAGGCCGCCGGCGGGGGTCCGGGTGGCGAGGGCGATCTCGTACAGGCGGCGGTAGGCGGTGTTCAGGTTCGCGTCGTCGCTGCCGAGCGGCAGACCGGCGAACAGCTCGCCGTCACCCGCCGCGTCCATGGCCGCGAGATGCGTCCGCGCGAGCCGCTCCACGGCGGCGATCTTCGCGGCGGTCTCCGGGCGGGCGTTGGACTCCGGTGTCCCGGCGAACACCGCCACGGTGTTGGCCCGCAGCCGCGCGAGGCCCCCCGCGGCCTGTGCCGCGCTCACCGGACCGGCCGGGACCACGGACAACAGGCCCGTCGCCGCAAGCGCGGTGAGCAGACGTCTGCGGGTGATGTCCATCAGGTTCCTCCGCCCATGAGGTGGCGTTCCGGCGGCGGAGTCAAGCAGATGCCCGCACCCGCAACAAGAGGGCTCGCGCGGGCGCTTCGCCCTGCCGGGGCGGACCCCACGGATGCGCCGCGAAGCGGTCTCTTCGCTGCTCCATCCGTGGCAGGCTGGCAGCGGAGTCCGTGCAACGCATGCCATCGGGGGGACTGTGGGCCGGCGCAAGCTGCTGTCGTTCGGGGACGCCCTTGTGCTGCTCGGCGGGGATCCGCCCGCGATGGCGGCACTCGACCGCGCGCTCGGCGGGGCGCTCAACCTGGCGACCGGCGGTCTCAGCAGCGGTGTGCTCGGGATGTTCGACGCGCGGGGCCGCATCCTCGGCCTCGGGCGCGACGCGGCGCGCGGCCTCGGCGAGCGGCTGCGCCACACCGAGGGCCGGGTGGAGCGCACCCGGGTCCTGGAGGCGGCCCACACCGTGATCGTCGTGCTCGCCTTCTTCGACTCCCTGGAGCGGGCCGAGCTGCCCTTCTCCCTGGACGAGGTGGTACCCACCCGCGGGGAGCAGCTCGTCGTGGCGGGCGGGCGGCTCCCCGCGGACGCGGGCCTCACGGACACCCTGGCGCAGGTGGACGCGCCGCACCCCGCGCCCCACCTTCCGTACGAGGACCACCTCGACCGGCTCCGCGGCTGGTACCAGCACCTGGCGACGCGGACACACGGCCTTCTCCAGGACCTCGACGTGTGGGCGCGCCTCGACAGGGCGGCACGCGACGAGACGGCGGCCACCATGAGGACGACGGTGCCGCGCCTCGCCGTCGCGGAGTACGAGGAGCTGCACGCCCGGCTCGTCCTCGAAGCGCCGGAGTTCCGTTACTGGTCGGGCCGGTTGGAGCACCAGGCGACGCGCGCCGAGCTGCGCAGGGCCCTCGCCGGCCTGGAGACGCTCCTGGCCGCGAGCGCGGCCGGGCACCGGCCACCGGTGGACGTCGCGGGCGCCCTCTCCCGCGCGCACCGCTCCGCCCTCGACCACCGGATCCTCGACGCCCAGGAGACCCCGGAGGGAATCCAGGTGCCCGCCCTGGCCGAGGGCTATCTCGACCCCGACTTCCGGGTGCGGGCGGTGGACGGGCAGGGCAGCCCGGCGGACGAGGAATGGTGGGCGCGCACACCGCTGCGGCAGGACCTCACCGAGTATCTGACGGGCGCGTTGACCTCGGAGGGTCTGACCGCCGCCCCGCTGCTCGTGCTCGGCCAGCCGGGCGCCGGCAAGTCCGTCCTGATCCGCATCCTCGCGGCCCGGCTGCCGTCGGCGGGCTTCCTGCCGGTGCGGGTGGCGCTGCGCGTCGTCCGCGCGGACGACGAGATCCAGGACCAGATCGAGCAGGCGATCCGCGAGGCCACCGGGGAGCGGGCCACCTGGACCGACCTGGTGCGCGCGGCGGGGGCGGCGGTGCCCGTCGTCCTCCTCGACGGCTTCGACGAGCTGCTCCAGACCACCGGAGTGCACCAGAACGACTTCCTGGTACGGGTCGCCCGCTTCCAGGAGCGAGAAGCGGAGCAAGGGCGTCCGGTCCTGGCCGTGGTCACAAGCCGTACCGCGGTCGCCGACCGGGCGCGCTACCCGCAGGGCACCGTCGCGCTGCGCCTCGAACCGTTCAGGAAGGAGCAGGTCCAGCTCTGGATCGAGCGCTGGAACCTCACCAACGCCCTGAACTTCCGGGCCCTGGGGTTGCCACCGCTCACCTGGGACGCCGTCGCACCGCACCGCGCCCTCGCGGGCCAGCCCCTGCTCCTCACCATGCTCGCGCTCTACCAGGCCGCGGGGAACGACCTGCACGGCGAGGACCGGCACCCCCTGGACGAGGCCGATCTCTATGAGGCGCTGCTCGGCTCCTTCGCCCGGCGCGAGGTGTGCAAGGACACCCGGGTCGCCGCACACGAAGTGGAGCAGCGGGTCGAGGAGGAGCTCGAACGGCTCTCCCTCGTGGCCTTCGCCATGCTGAACCGGCGGCGCCAATGGGTGTCGACGGCGGAGCTCGACGAGGACCTGGCGGCGCTTCTCGGCCGGACCTCGGCCCGCGCCTCCGGGCTCCGCTCGCCCCTCGGGCAGGCCGAAGTCGCCCTCGGGCGCTTCTTCTTCGTGCAGCGCGCCCAGTCGATCAGGGACGGCCGGACGCTGTCCACCTACGAATTCCTGCACGCGACCTTCGGGGAGTATCTGGCGGTCCGCCTCGCGGTACGGCTCCTGTCCGGGCTCCTCACCCATCGCCCCGCCCTGTCGATGGGCGGCGAGCCCCTCAACGACGACTTGATGTTCGCCCTGCTCTCCTTCGCACCGCTCTCCTCCCGGCAGATGCTCCGCTTCGCCCGCGCCCGCGTCGAACGGCTGCCGCGGGCCGAGCGCGATGCGCTGGCGCGGCTCGTCGTACGGGCCATGGGGGAGCGGGAGCTGCGCGCCGGGCAGCCGTATCCGGCGTATCTCCCGCGACGCCTCCGAGCGGCTTCCCGGCACGGGATCTACGGGGCCAACCTGGTGGTGCTCGTCCTGCTCCTGACCGGCGGCACGACGGCCGGCGCGCTGTTTCCCTCGGCGGCCGACGCGGGCAGCGCCTGGCACCGGCACGCGCTGCTGTGGCGGTCGTCCCTCAGCGAGGTGCAGTGGACCGACCTCGCCCTCTCACTGAGCGTGCGGCGCACCAAGCTGGGGGAGGAGCGGGACCTCGAAGTCGCCGTCCGGCAGGGCGATCTCGGGCCCCCGGAGCCGGTGGACGCGCACTGGCTCTTCCGGGCTCCCCGGGAAGAGGGACACACCGTCTGGCACCGCACGTACTGGAACGAGCTCTGGCACAAGATGGACGTGTCCGCAGGGACGAACGACGGAGTGGCGCTCCAGGCGCTGCGGCCGCTGTTCGAGGCACTGGGCCCACTGGTGACCACGTTCACCGGAGAGGGCGCTCGGGTCGGCACCTCGACCGCCCACGACCTGCTGCGGTTGTGGCTCCAGGGCGGATCCGAACTGATCGCCACGGAGATCCAGGACCTGTACGGAAGGATCGGCGCGGCCTTCCGGGTCCTCACCCCGTCGGCAGGGGTCGTCCGGCGACTCGTACCCGTTCTGACCGCCCTCCTCGACCGGGATCTGCCCCGGCTCACCACGGCGCAGTCCCTGGTCCTCCTCGAATGGCTGACGGAAGACGCCCCCACGGTACTCGTCGACCAGCTCATCGATCACCTGAAGACCCATCACTCTTGTCTCTACAACGAGATCGTCCACAGCGTCGACGATTCCTGAGCGCGGTGGCCCCACCGTGGGACAGTGGAACTTCGCGGCACGTCGGGGCGTGCGACGCGGGACCGAGTGGGGCGCGGGGACCGGTGGAATCCGGGACCGATCGGGGCGCGGGAGCGAGGAATGCGGGACCGGGTGGGACGACAGGGGCCGACGTGACGATGCACCGCCAGTGGATCGAGGGCGGGACGGTCCACGGGTCCGTGATCCAGGCACAGGAGATCCGCGCCGTCCACCTCGGCGCGGAACGCCCGCTCTACGCCGTGGACGCCTTCCCGCTGACCCGGCCCGCGCTGCCGCCCGCCTGGGTACGGCAGCAGCCCGCCCGGCTGCTCGACGCCCGCTACGCCCTGGTCGACTTCACCGGCCGCCACGACGAACTGGCCCGGCTCGCGGCCTGGCGCGACGGCCCCGACCAGGTCTCGGCGCTTCTGGTGCACGGACCCGGCGGCCAGGGCAAGTCACGGACGGCCGCCCAGTTCGCGCGGAGCAGCCACGCACGGGGCTGGCGCGTGCTCCAGGCGCGGCACGCGACAGCGGGGCTCCTGTCGCCCGCCCTGCCACTCTCCGGGCGGACCGAGGGCGACGCGCCGGTCCTGATGGTGGTGGACTACGCCGAACGCTGGCCCACCGCGGACCTCATCGAACTGCTTCTCGACGCCGTGCGCCAGGGCGGCCGCGTCCGGGTACTGCTCGTCGCCCGGCCCCGCGGCACCTGGTGGCAGCACCTCGTCCACCGCCTCGGCGACTTCGACATCCCGGTGGCCGACCTGGGGCTGCCCGGCCTGTCCGACGACGCCGACGTGGCGCCGCAGACGCTGTTCCGCACGGCACGCGACTGCTTCGCCCGCGCCCTCGGCGTACCCGACGTCGATGCCGTCGGACCGCCGGACGGCCTGGCGAGCGACCCCGAGTACCACCAGGTACTCGCCGTCCACATGGCCGCGCTCGCCGCCGTCGACGCCCACCGGCGCCACCGGGAGGCGCCCGACGGCGCGGCGGCGGTCTCCGCCTATCTGCTGGCCCGTGAGCGCGCCCACTGGGAGTCGCTGCACGGCAATGCGCGCGTCCGCATCACCCCGGACGCCTTCGGGCAGACCGTCTACACCGCCGCGATGACGAGCGCGCTCAGCCACCGCGAGGCCCTCGGCGTCCTCACCCGCATCGCCGTCGGCTCCGGCGAGCACGCCGACCAGATCCTCAAGGACCACGCCCTGTCGTACCCGGCCACCGACGGCAACGCCGGTGGCACCGTGCTCGAACCCCTCTACCCCGACCGGCTCGCCGAGGACTTCCTCGCGCTGAGCGTCACCGGCCACGGCACAGACGGCTTCCCGCCCGACCCCTGGGCCCTGGACGCCCCGCGCCGGCTCCTGGACGGCGAACCGCTGCCCTGCCTGCGCCGGGTGCTCGCCACGCTCGTCGCCACGGCGGCACGCTGGCCCCATGTGCGCGCCGCGCAGTTGGAGCCGCTGCTCAGGGAGCGGCCGGAACTCGGCGTCGCGGCGGGCGGTGCGACGCTCGCCGCCCTCAGCGACATCGAGGGCCTGGACCCGGACGTCCTGGAGGCGATCGAGACCCATCTGCCCGAAGGCGCGCACACCGACCTCAACTCCGGTGCCGCAGCCCTCGCCCAGCGCCTCGCCGACCGGCGCCTCACCCGTACCCACGACCCGGAGGAGCAGGCGCGGACCCTGAACGCGCTCGCCCAGCGCCAGTCCCACGCGGGCCTGCACGACCAGGCCCTGAAGTCGGGGCAGCGGGCGATGGCCATCCGGCGCGGCATGCACGCCGCGCGCACCGACGCGCCGGAGCCGTCGTTCGCCGCCGTGCTCGGCGACGTGGGCGTCTACCTGGCCAAGGACGGCCAGTTCGCGGACGCGCTCGCGGCGAGCGGTCAGGCCGTGCGGCTGCTGCGCCGCCTGGTCGACGAACAGCCAGGACGGCACGGCGACGAGCTGGCCCTCGCCCTGTCCAACCACGCCGCCGACCTGGCGACGGCGGGCCGCTGGGAGGAGGCCCTGCACTCCGTCCACGAGGCCGTGCAGATCCGGCGGCGTCTCGTCGGCACGGCGGAGGAGCGGCGGGCGGTGCACCCGCCGACCGCGAGGCACGCTGCCGTGCCCGCGGCGCATCCTCCCGCTTCCGCGCCCCAGCCTCCCGTGCCAGCGGCGCATCCTCCCGCTCCCGCGCCCCCCGCGCCGGGCGACGCCCAACAGGCGCAACAGGCGCCCCTCGCCGCCGCTCTGGCGAACCTGGCGATCTGTCTGGCGCAGGCAGGGCGCAGGGAGGAGGCCTGTGCCGCCGCCCTGGAGGCCGTGCAGATCCGGCGCGGCCTGGCCCGTGCCAACCCCCACACCCACGAACCCGCGCTCGCGACCGCGCTCGTCAACCTGAGCCGCCGGCTGACCCGGGTGGCGCGGCACGCCGAGGCGCACCGGGCGGCCGCCGAGGCGGTGGCGGTGCTGCGCGGCCTTGCCGAGGGGGGATCCGTCACGTTCGACGAGGACCTCGCCGCCGCCCTCATGAATCTCGGGGCCTGTCTCGCGCCGCTCGGTGCCACCACGGAGGTGTGCAGGGTCCTGCAGGAGGCCGTGACCGTCCGGCGCCGCCTCGCGGCCAGGCTGCCGCGGCAGTTCGAGCCCGCGCTGGCCGCGGCGTTGCAGAGCCTGGCCCTGGAGTCCTTCCGTACGGGGAGCCGCGGCCGCGCGGGGGCGGCGTGGGACGAGGCCGTGGAGCTGCGGCGCCGTTTCGCGGCGGCGGGCGGGGACGGCGAACGCTCGGACCTCGCCGGGCTCCTTCGCACGATCGCCTGGATGCACCTCGTCGAGCGCTGGGAGCTGCCGCGCGCCCTGGCGGCGATCGAGGAGGCCGTCGGCCTGCTGTGGTGGCTCGCGCCGACATCCGACGAGCACGCGGACCAACTGGCCCAGGGCGTCGACACCCACGCCCTGCTGCTCACCGCCGTGGGCCGCACGGACGAGGCCGTCGAGGCCCGCCGCCGTCTCAAGAGCTTCCGTTCCGGCGATCCGACGCCGGGCGGCCCGACGCCGGGCGATCCGACGCCGGGCGGCCCGACGCCGGGCGGCCCGACGCCGGGCGGCCCGACGCCGGGCGGCCCGACGCCGGGCGGCCCGACGTCCGGTGGCGCAGGGGTGGCGTTCATCGGGGTGTACCCGCCACCCCGATGAGGGACGGCGTCACCGTCCCTGCAACGCCTTGACGTTGTCGCCGAACGTCCAGTTCCGCGCACCGTCCCAGTTGATGGACCAGGTCATCAGGCCCTTCAGGGCGCCGTTGTAGTGCCGCCAGGCCTGGCTCACGAGGCCCGGCGACATGTGGCCGCCGCCCGCCCCCGGCTGCGCGGGCAGTCCCGGTACCTGCTTGTCGTAGGGGACCTTGATGGTCGTGCCCTGGATGACCAGGCCCTTGTTCAGGCAGTCCGTCTGGGCGGTGAAGCCCTGGACGGTGCCCGCGGAGTAGGAGTCGCCGGAGCAGCCGTACATGCTCCCGTTGTAGTACTGCATGTTCAGCCACCACAGGCGGCCGTTGTCGGCGTACTTCTTGACGATGGGCAGATACGCCCCCCAGATGGAGCCGTACACCACGCTGCCGCCGGTGACGTACGCCGTCTCCGGGGCCATCGTCAGACCGAAGTTGGGCGGCATCTTGGCGAGGACGCCGTCGATGATGCGGATGAGGTTGGACTGGGACGGCGACAACTGGTTGATGTTGCCGTTGCCGACGAGGCCGGTCTCGATGTCGATGTCGATGCCGTCGAAGTTGTACTTCTTGAGGATCGGCACGATCGTCTCGACGAAGCGGTCCGCGACCGAGGCGGAGTTCAGGTCGATGCCGGCGGCGGCGCCGCCGATGGACATCAGGATCGTGGCACCGGCGGCCTTGGCCTCGCACATCTGGGCGGGCGTGGAGACCTTCACCGTCGAGTCCATGCCGTCCTCCCACAGGACGGTGCCGTCGGAGCGGATCACCGGGAAGGCGGCGTTGATGACGTTGTAGCCGTGCTGCTTGATGCGGGGGTCGTTGATGGGGGTCCAGCCGAACGGCGGGTGCACGCCGTTGGCGGCGCCGTCCCAGTTCTCCCAGTAGCCCTGGAGCACCTTGCCCGCGGGCTTCGACTTCACCTCGCAGGTGTCCGCCCGCGGACCGGCGGGCGCACCCGCCGTGTCCGGCAGCGCGGCGGCGGGCAACTGTGCCGCGAAGGCCAGCGCGAGGGCCGCTCCCAACAGACGTACCGTCCGACCGATCATCGCGTACTCCCTCGGAGGCCTTGCCACGGATGGGAAGTGATGCGCCAGACGGTAAGTAGGTATAGACCTTTCGTCAATAGGTCTGGGCCAATGCGGAGGTGAAGCGGTAGCCGTCGCCCTGTGCGGTGACCCGGCCCGCGGTCGGCGCGGCGAAGTGGCTGCCCAGGAGCAGGGTTTCGGTGCCCGCCACCGATGCGAGCAGGGCGCGCCGGGTCTTCTCCGCGAGGGCGGGGTCGATGTCCACGCAGGAGCCGATGCCGGGCCGTGCCAACTGGACGGGGTGGTGGACCGCGTCGCCGGTGATCAGGGCGGTGCGGTCGTCACCGCGCAGCTCGACGGCCACCTGGCCGGGGGTGTGGCCGGGCGCGGGCAGCAGGCGCAGGCCCGGGGTGACCTCGACCGGGCCCGATGAGGTGTCCACCAGGTCGAGGAGGCCCGCCTCCCTGACCGGGTGGACGGAGTCGCGGAACATCTGGCGCCGGGGCTCCTCCATGTCGGCGGCGGCCCAGTGGTCCCACTCCGTACGGGTGGTGAGGTACCGGGCGTTCGGGAACGTCGGCACCCAGCCGCCGCCCTCCGCGCGGGTGTTCCAGCCGACGTGGTCGGCGTGCAGATGGGTCAGGACGACCAGGTCGACCGACTCCGGCGGGAATCCCGCGTCGGTGAGGCGGGTGAGGTAATCGGTGTCCAGGTCGTGCCAGGCCGGGTTGGCGCGCTCCCTGCCGTTGCCGATGCCGGTGTCGACGAGGATGCGGCGCCCGCCGGTCTCGACCGCGAAGCTGTGGCTGTTCAGGCGCAGGGTGCCCGCGGGGTCGGCGAAGTCGGGGCGCAGCCAGGGGGTGTCGGCGACGACCTCAGGGGTGGCGGCGGGCAGCAGCCAGGGTCCGGTTCCGGGCGGCAGGGGCACTTCGTCGACGCGGTGTGCGGTGATGCCGCCGAGGGTCCAGGTGGCAGGGGGCATGACGGGCCTTTCGCGGAGCTGGGCGCGGAGCGCGACAGGGGAGGGGTGAGGGGGCGGAGGGGGAGGCCGATTAAAAGCTATTGCTTTGCATTAAGTGACCATAGGGGCTACTGTCACCTAACGCAAACAGTTAGCGTTTATGGCACCCGCCGGAAAGCCGGAAGACCTGCCCATGCCCCGCGTGGCCACCCGTGCAAGGCGTGGCCACCACGCCCCGCGCAACTAAGGACCCGCCCATGCCTCCCGAAGATCTCGCCCCCGGCGAAGCCGCCCAGTGGGCGCGCCGCGCAGGACTCCCGCTGGAGCCCGGCCGCACGGACCTCGTGACCGCCACCGCGAACCACATCCACGCCGTCGTCGCCACCCTGCGCGAGCTGGACTTCGGCGACGTCCCGCCCTCGTTCGACGTCCCGTTCGCCCCCGAGGCCCCGGAGGCACGCCATGCGGCCCTTTGAGCTGACCCTCGCCGACGCGGCAGCGGCGATCCGCGCGAAGGACCTGTCTCCCGTCGAGCTCACCGACTCCGTACTGGCGCGCGCCGAAGCGGTCGAGGGGCGGCTGCACGCCTACGTCGACGTCCTGGCCGAGCGGGCGCGTGCCGATGCCGCGCAGGCCGCACAGGAGATCGCGGCGGGCCGCCCGCGCGGGCCGCTGCACGGCATCCCGATGGGCCTGAAGGACCTCATCGACGTCAAGGGGCTGCCCACGACCGCGAGTTCGGCCGTCCGCGCCGACCACGTGGCCGATGGGGACAGCGCCGTCACCGTCCGTCTCGCCGACGCGGGCGCGGTGCTCCTCGGCAAGACCCACACCCATGAGTTCGCGTACGGTCTGACGACCCCGCAGTCGCGCAACGCCTGGGACGCGGAACGGGTCGCGGGCGGATCAAGCGGCGGCTCCGCTGTCGCCGTCGCGGCCGGTGCGGCCACCTTCGCGCTCGGCACCGACACCGGCGGCTCGATACGGGTCCCCGCCTCCCTGAACGGCGTCGTCGGGCTCAAGCCGACCTACGGCCTGATCCCCAGGGACGGGGTGACCTCGCTGTCCTGGTCCCTCGACCACGTCGGCCCCCTCACCCGCACGGTCCGGGACGCGGACCTCGTCCTCGCCGCGCTGACCGGCCGCGACGCGCAGGATTCCGCGGGCGACCTGACCGGCCTGCGCGTCGGCGTCCCGCGCACCTACTACTTCGACCGGGTCGCCCCCGACGTCGAGGCCGCCGTACGGGAGGCGATCGAGCGGCTCCGTGACCTCGGCGCGGAACTCGTCGACGTGGAGATCCCCATGACCCGCTACGTCAAGGCGGTGCAGTGGGGCCTGATGGTCCCCGAGGCCACCGCGTACCACGAGCGCACGCTCCGTACGACACCCGAGCTGTACGCACCCGACGTCCGCGTGCTCCTGGAGGCGGGCGAACTCCTCCTCGCCGGCGACTACTTGCGCGCACAGCGTGCCCGCACCCTGATGCGGCGCGCCTGGGCCCTGATGATGGAGCAGGTCGACATCGTCGCCGCGCCCGCCGTGCCGCTCACGGCCGCACCGGTGGACCAGCAGTCCGTGCAGTGGGCCGACGGCTCGGTGGAGAGCGTGTCCGACAGCTATGTACGCCTTTCCGCGCCCGCGAACATCACCGGCGCGCCCGCCCTGACCGTGCCCGTCGGGCAGGACCGGGCGGGGCTGCCCATCGGCATGCAGCTCATCGGGCGCCCCCTGGAGGAGCGGACCGTGCTGCGGGCGGGCCGCGCGTACGAGGCGACGCGGACGGACGCGGGCCGGCTCGCCCCCGGTCCCGCCGCCGAAGCCGGCAGCCAGAGCCGGTAACCGTCCGCCGGAAGCCGTCCGCCGGCCGTCGGAAAGCAGCGTTAAGGTGATCGAATGAGCCCGAAGCCCATGGCCCGACCCGGTGGGCGCAGCGCCCGTGTGCAGGCGTCCGTGCACGCCGCCGTGCGGGAGCTCGAGGCCGAGCGGGGCCGCGAGGCGCTGACGGTTCCGCTGGTCGCCGCGCGGGCAGGCGTCACTCCCTCGACCATCTACCGGCGCTGGGGGGACCTCCAGGAGCTCCTGTCCGACGTCGCCGTGGAGCGGCTGCGGCCCGACACGGACCCCGCCGACCTCGGCGGGCTCCGCGCCGACCTGACGGCCTGGGCCGAGCAGTTCCTCGACGAGATGTCGTCCACGGCGGGGCGCGCCTACACCCGTGACGCGCTCCTCGGCGACCCGGACGGCGGCAACGCGGGGCAGTGCTCCGACTATGCCGCCGCCCAGGTCGACCTCGTACTCGACCGTGCCCGCGCCCGCGGCGAGAGCGGGTTCCCGGGGCGCGAGGAGGTCATGGACCATGTCGTCGCGCCGGTGATGTACCGGATCCTGTTCCGCCCGGACGGTCTGTCGACGGCGTACGCGCGGCAGTTGGTCGACGCGCTCCTCGCCCGGTCGACCGGGCGCTGAAGGGGAGCCCCGTCAGGGGCGCGGGGAACTGCGCGGCCAGCCACGAACAAGCCGCAGACGCGTCTGCTCGCTGTGCGGCAGTCGCGTCTGCGGCTTGTCCTGCGCTGAGCGCGCAGTTCCCCGCGCCCCTGGCGGGGCGCGCACCGGCTGCCCGCGCGCGGGCCCCCCGCCGCTGTGAGGTGCGTCACGTGTTCGATGTTCACGTTGGGGTGAAGTCGACCTTTCGTCGACGTGTCGGGCGGGCGTTACGGCTGCTCACGTACGGTGTCTAAGCGGTAACTTAGGGGATTGGTCTACGCCTCTGTGTGGTGATGCGGTCACCTTGAGTCAGAAACCGATCGGGATCGGCCTGCACGTTTGACCCCTCCGATCCGAAATCCTGCCGTCGAGGGCCCAGAGAGGTGCCCTTGAGCGTCATCCGCCCTCTGGGCAGGGCGACTTGACGCTGTGCAAGCAGGAGAGGACAGGTCCTCGGAACCGTGAACGATCTCTTGATGTTCCTTGCGGTCGCCACCGCACTGCGCGTTTTCTTCCCCGACATCGCCTCGGGCGCGCGTCGGCTGCTGCGCGCAGGCGCCCGCGTCGGCGTCGCCGAACTGCTCAGGCCCCCCGAGGGGGGACCCACGGCCACCGCCCAGGCCCCGGCCGTGACCCGGGACAAGGAGGGCTAGTGATGAAAGGCCCGGAGAACAGCGACGCACCGCACACCCTTTCGACCTCCGTTGAGGACCTGAACGCCTTGCACGGCATCCACTACGAGATGCCGACGTCCCTGGACGCCTTCTTCCGCATGTACGCCCGGCCGCAACTGCGGTACGCAGCCACCCTGCTGGGCGACGAGAAGGCGGCCAGGACCGTCGTGCACCGTCTCTACACCCACCTCGCCCTGAACTGGTCCGCGATCCTGCTCCAGGAGGGCGGCCCGGAAGCGTACGCATGGCGGGCGCTGAAGCTGCGCGTGGAGAGCCACCTGCGCATGAATCCCGGCCCCACCGCCGACGGACGCAGCACCGCCCCGGCGAACGCGCGCACGACCGCGGTCCACGAGGCGGTGCGGGCCACGCTCAACGCCATGCGCGAGCAACTGCGGGCCCTGGAGTCCCCGCTCGGCCTCTACACCGCCATCGCCGCCCTGCCGGAGCGCCAGTTCGACGTCATCATCCTGCAGTACGTCCTCGGCTACCCCGCACAGCGGGTCGCCAGCATCATGGGCATCCACGCCAGCACCGTGCGGGCCCACCGCCGCCAGGCGCGCAAGCGCATCGCCACGAAACTCGGCCTGGACCTGGGTGACGACGAGGAGAAGGAGTAAGACCGTGCCGCGCACCATCGACGAGATCCTCCGCCGGGCGGCCGTCTCGGACAGCTTCGCCGACGAGGACCTGGACGACCTGAAACAGGAGGTCGTCCGCGATGTCACCGCCGTGCTGATGTTCGGCATCGGCCCCACCCCCGAGGGACAGCTCCCCACCGCCCTGGCCCGCGCCGACGCGGACCTGTGGGCCCTGTCCACCGCGTTCCTCCACAGCGACGACGCCGCCGAGCACCTGGCCAGGATCGCGGTCGTGCCCGACGACGCCGACGGCGCGCTGCGCTTCGGCTGTCTGCTCAACCTCGCCCGGCACCCGGACGGCGCCCTGTGGTGGTGGCAGTTCGCCGCGGGCGCGGGCAACGCCACCGCCGCCTACTGCCTGCATCTGCTCCATCTGCGCCGCGGCGAGCTGCGCGACGCCGACCACTGGGCCCATCAGGCCCTCGACCTCGACGCCGACGTCCAGTTGGCGCCGACGCCGTACGTCCAGGACCTGGCAGGCCACACCGAGGAGCTGTGCAAGGCGGTCGACCGGCTGAAGGTGGACGAGGTCGACGGCGCCCAGTACCACCACCCCGACCAGCGACTCGCCGCCCGCATCGAGGAACTGGCCGACGCCTGCTGAGATCTTGTCGGCCGTACCTCGTCGGCCGTACCTGGTCGGCTATCGTCCGCTCACGTACGCGTTGAGCGGTGAGACGCCGTCCAGGTCGATCTGGAGCCCGCGCAGCGCTCTGGAGTACAGCAGCGTCCTCGTCGGTACGTACACGGGCACGGCCGCCGCCTGTTCCATCACGCGGCGGTCGACCGTGGACCACAGGTGTCCTGCGGCGCTCAGGGACCGGGCGGCACCTGCGGCGTCCATGGCGGTGTCCACGTCGGGGTCGTCGAGCCGGGAGAAGTTCGACGTGGTGGGGTAGGTGAACTCGCCGTCGAAGTAGTCGGGCAGGAACGAGGAGGCGACGGGCAGGCCGCCGCCCACGGGGGCGCGGAACAGGTCGTACTTGCCCGCGCCCGCGTTGCCGTAGAACTTCGAGATGTCGGCCTGCTCGGTCTCGACCCGGAACCCGGCCCGCTGAAGGGCGGCGCGGACCACCTCGGCCCGCTCGGCGTCCACATCCGTCGCGCAGCCGATGGTGAGCCGGAAGCCCACCTCGCCCGCTTCCGTCAGAAGCGCCCGCGCTTTGGCCGGGTCGCCGTGTGCACCGGGCCGGTACAGGTCGAAGGAGCGTGCGCCGCGGACGCCGGGCGGCAGCAGGTTGTGGCGCACGGTGCCGGTCTCACGGCCGCCTGCCGCGAGGACGTCGGCGGCTGGCAGCGCGGTGGCGATGGCCCTGCGCACCTTGAGGTCCCGCACCCTGCGGGTGTTGATCAGGTACGACTGCACGAACGCCGAGGGCGCCGACAGGCGGCCCGTGCCGGCCGGGACACCGTCGAGTTCCTTCTTGCCGAGGGTGCCGGTGAACGACATGACGGCGTCGGAGCGGCCCGCGGCCGCCGTGCGGGACGCGATGTCCCGCACGGAGACGCCGGACTCGATGCGGTACGCGTCCGGGTAGGCGGTGCGCAGCGGGTCGGTGTCCGCCTTCCACTCGGGGTTGCGGCCGAGGACGACCTCCTTGCCGGGCCGGTGGGTGCGGACCTGGTAGGGGCCGGTGGACGGCAGCAGCGGTCCCGGGGAACCTTCGGCGGAGGCGGCCTTCGCCCGTTCGGGCACGGGCGCGCCGCTGGGGCCCGCGAGGGCGACGTTGAAGTCGGGGCGGGCGCGGTGGAGACGGAAGACGACCGTGCGGTCGTCGGGCGTCTCGATGGTGTCGGGGGCGAGGGTGCTCGGCTTGCCCCCGAGGCCGGCGGCGCCCTTGGGTCCCATGATCCAACTGTGTACGGTCCTGTCGCCGAGGGCGAAGTCGGCGCCGAGCGTGCGCTCGATCGCGTGGGCGAAGTCCTGCGCGCGGACCGGGGACCCGTCGTTGTACGTCAGCCCTTCCTTGAGCGTGAACGTCCAGGTCCGGCCGCCGGCGGCGGGGCGTCCCGCGTCGGTGGCCAGATCCCCCACGAGCTTGACCCTGCCGTCGGGCAGCGTCTTGAGGCCCGTCAGGCTGCGGTGCACCAGACGGGCGAAGATCCGGTCGGCGCCCGACCACATCTTGCCCGGGTCGATGCCGGAGAGCTCCGTGGGTTCGAGGACGGTGACCTCCCCGCCCCCGCGGGCACCGCCTACGGCGGGCGCGGGCCCCCGCGAATCGCTCGCCGTGCCCGTCTCCAGCGTCTCCGTCTTGGCCCGCGCGGCCACCGTGCCGGTCTGCCCGACGGGCCGGGGGCCGCCCGAACCGCCCTCGCTCCCCCCGTTGCCGGAGCCGTTCCCGTCCCCGGTGCCGAACGGGTCGGTGAAGGTGAGCGCGGCGACGAGCGCGGCGGCGGTGACGGCCGCACCGCCCGGCACCCACCAGGTGCGCCACAACGGCCGACGCGGGCGCCGCGCGGGCTCCGGGGACGGTGGGGCCGCCGGTCTCGGCGGGGCGAGTGGATAGGAGGTGGGGTGCCGGGGCGGGGTTCGGGTTCCGTCGACGGGGCCACTGACGGGAGTGGCGTGCGGCGTGCCCGGGGGCGTCGGCGCGGCGGGGGCCGCTGGGGTGGACGCGGACGCTGCGGGCGTCCGTGCAGCGGGGGCGCCCGGCATGGGCGCCGAAGGGCCGGGAGCCGCCGCGGCGGGTGTGCGTGCGGCAGAGGCCCGCGCGTGCGGCTCCCCGGGCGCCGGGTCCGTGTCGAGGGCCTCCAGGGCCCCCAGGGCCTCCAAGGCCTGCCGTGCCTGCTCGGCGTCCGGCCGCCCTGCGGGCGGCTTCGCCAGCATCCGGCCCACGAGGTCGTCCCACGCGGGCGCGAGCTCGGGCCGCCGTACGGAGGGCTTGTCCGGTGTCTCGTACACGTGGCAGTGCATGAGCGCGGCGGCCGACGGCGCGTCGAACGGCGGGCTGCCGGTGAGCATCTCGTGGACCATGCAGCCCAGCGCGTACACATCGGTGCGCCCGTCGCCGGGAGCGCGCGTGAACCGCTCGGGGGCCATGTAGTGCAGCGTGCCGATGGGGGAGTCGGCGGTGCGGGTGAGATAGCCGCCGGCTCCGGTCGCCGCGTCGAGGAACTTGGCGATGCCGAAGTCGAGTACCTTCGCGGTCCCCTCGTCGGTGACCATCACGTTGGCCGGCTTGATGTCCCGGTGCACGATGCCCGCCCGGTGGGCCACGGCGAGCGCGCGGCACACCTGTGCCGCGATGCGCGCCACGCGCCGGGGCGGCAGCCCGCGTCCGCCCGCGAGCAGCTCGGTCACCGTACGGCCCGAGAGCAGTGGCATCACGAGATACGGGATGTCCCCGTCCGTGCCGTGGTCGAAGACCGGCACGATGTACGAGCTGTCGAGCGCCGCCGCGGCACGCCCCTCGCGGGCGAACAGCGCCAGCATGCGGGCACGCTCGGACGCGGACGTGTCCGGCGGCAGGCCGAGCAGCTTCACGGCCACCTCACGGTCGAGGCGTGCGTCCCTGGCCCGCCAGACCGCCCCCATGCCCCCCGTGCCGATCCGCTCCGTGAGCGTGTACCGACCGTCAAGGACTGTGCCCCGCATCCCCACCCCACCGACCCCCACCGAGCACGCCCCCCTCGGGCTGCCAGGTCAATTTACCTGTGCGGCACGCGACTTGGAGGGGTCTTGTGACGTAGTCGCGGCGACCGGGACCCGTCCGGCACCGCGAAGAACACATCCGACAGGTCCGAGTGGCGCAATATGCACCCTTTGGATTCGAGACTTGGAAGTCATGCGCGAATCATTGACGTGCCTCGTTCATAAAATTTATGGTCCGTGGACCCTCACCTCACCACGACGGAGAACAATGACGTACTCCCCGTACTCTCTCTGCTCTTTGGGTTCGCGGCCGCGCGCCGCCCGGCTCTCCGCGGCGCTGCTCGCCGGGGTGCTCATCGCCGTGGTCCCCCCGATAGCCACGGCGGGGGCCGACGCCGCCCCCGCCTCCCGCACCCCCACAGACTGCCGGCAGGGCGGCGGCTGGACGCTGGACAGCACCCGCGTCGAGCCCGAGGACAGCCACCACGCCTACGTCGGCAACGGCTACCTGGGGCAGCGCGTGCCGCCCAACGGCACCGGCTACGCCGCGAGCGACGCCAAGACGGGATGGCCGCTGTTCACCCCGCGCTACGACGGTTCCTTCGTCTCCGGCCTGTACGCGCACAACAAGCAGACCGCCGAGAACCGGCAGGCCGTCGCCGCACTGCCCACCTGGACGCCGCTCACCGTCACCACCGGCGGCGCGGGTGCCGAGACCTTCAACTCTTCGACGTCACCGGGCCGTATCTCCGCCTACCGCCAGAGCCTCATGATGCACTGCGGCATCGTCCGCACCAGCCTCACCTGGACCGCGTCCGACGGCCGCCGCACCGACCTCGTCCACGAGGTGCTCGCCGACCGCACCGACCCGCACGTGGGTGCCGTTCGCATGACGATGCGGCCGCACTGGAACGGCGACGCGACCGTCACCGACCTCATCGACGGGCGCGGCGCGCGGCGCGTGGCACAGACCGGCGGCGGTGACCGGCACGGCCATGACGGACCGGCCATGGACGTCGCGTTCCGCACCGAGGGCACCGAGGTCGCCGGCGCCGTCGCCTCCACCCTGCGCGCCGGACACGGCGTGTCCGGCGCCCGCGAGCGCAGAGCGGGCAAGGCCACGAAGCTCACCAACCGGCAGTCGCTCACGATGCCCGTCCGCAGCGGGCGGTCGTACGAGCTCACCAAGTACGTCGGCGTCGACACCGGCCTGACCTCACGGGCCCCGCGCAAGGACGCCACCAGCGCCTCACAGCGCGCGGCCGCACGCGGCTGGAACGCCATCCTCCGGTCCCACACCGCCGCCTGGGCCCAACTGTGGCGCAGCGACATCGAGGTCCCCGGCCGTCACGAGCTCCAGACCTGGGTGCGCTCCGCGCAGTACGGACTGCTCGCAAGCACCCGCGAGGGCGCCGCGAACAGCATCGCGCCCGCGGGCCTCACCAGCGACAACTACGCGGGCCTTGTCTTCTGGGACGCCGAGACATGGATGTACCCCGGGCTCCTCGCGACCCGGCCCGCCCTCGCCAAGTCCGTGGTCGACTACCGCTACCGCACCCGCGCGGCGGCCCGTGAGAACGCCCGTGGCTTCGGCTACAAGGGACTCTTCTACCCCTGGAACAGCGGCAGTTCGGGTGATCTCGCCAAGGAGTGCCACAGCGTGGACCCGCCGCACTGCCGCACCCAGATCCACCTCCAGTCCGACATCTCCCTGGCCACCTGGCAGTACTACCTGGCCACCAAGGACACCACGTGGCTGCGTGAGCGCGGCTGGCCGGTGATGAAGGGCATCGCCGAGTTCTGGGCGGGCCGCGTCAGCCGCAACACCGACGGCAGTTACTCGATCAAGGACACCGCGGGACCCGACGAGTACAGCAACGGCGTCGACGACGCCGTGTTCACCAACGCGGGCGCCGTCACGTCCCTGCGCAACGCCACCCGCGTCGCGCGCCTCCTGGGACGGCAGGCACCGGCCGAGTGGAACGCCATCGCCGACAAGATCCGCATCCCCTACGACGCCGGACGCAAGGTCTTCGAGCAGTACGACGGCTACAAGGGCAGCAAGATAAAGCAGGCCGACACGGTCCTCCTCATGTACCCGCTGGAGTGGCCCATGCCCGAGGGGGCCGGGGCCGCGACGCTGGACTACTACGCGGCGCGCACCGACCCGGACGGCCCGGCCATGACGGACTCCGTGCACGCGGTCGGCGCCGCGGGAATCGGCGAGCCCGGCTGCTTCACGTACACCTATATCGAGCGTTCCATCCGGCCGTTCGTACGAGGTCCCTTCGCGCAGTTCTCGGAGGCACGCGGCGACAAGGCGGGCGCGGAGGACCCGCTGTCGGGCTCCCCGGCGCACGACTTCCTCACCGGCAAGGGCGGCTTCCTTCAGACCTTCACCAACGGCCTCACCGGGATGCGGATGCGAACGGACCGGCTGCGCCTGGACCCGATGCTGCCCCCGCAGCTCGCCGACGGCGTCACCTTGCGCGGCATGGCCTGGCAGGGCCGCAGGTACGACGTGGAGATCGGCGCCGAGCACACCACGGTGCGCCTCGCCTCCGGTGCGCCGATGACCCTCGAAACGCCCCAGGGCGAGCAGACCGTCAGCGAGGGCTCCCCGGTCGTCCTCAAGACCCGCCGCCCCGACCTGACCCCGACGGACAACACGGCCCGCTGCAAGCCCGCCAAGGCGTCCTCGGAGGAGCCCGGCATGTACGCGGGCGCCGCGGTCGACGGCAACTCGGCCACCTCCTGGGTCCCGAACGCGGCCACCGGCACCCTGACCGCCGACCTCGGCAAGCCGGTGCGGGTCGGCGAGGTCACCCCGGCGTGGACCGAGGTGAAGCCGGCTGCGCACGAGACCGAGGTGTCCCTCGACGGACGCCACTGGCACACCGTGAAGGGCACGGAGGCGCCGCGGCTCGCGCGGTACGTGCGGGTGACGGTGCATGGTGAAGCCGGGGCCAAGAAGCACCCGGGCATCGCGGAACTCACGGTGAAGTAGCCGCCCGAGGACGAGGTTCGCCGACCTCGTCCGAGGGACACCCCGCATAACCGGAGGGCACCACGGGCAGCCATCCCGCCACCCGGAAAACCCCCGGAGACACCTCGGGGGTTTTCAACTCCGCCAGTGGACAAGGTGGTTCCATGCCCCGCACGCGTTCCCTGCGCCGCTCCGTCGCCCTCGTGGTCGCATCGCTCGCCGCCATGACCGCACTCACAGCACCGGCCGCCGCCGTGCCCGTCGGGGCGGCATCCCCCACGGCGGCGAGCCCGCTGCCACCGCTGCCCGAGTCGCTGATCACCGAAGGCGTCACCATCGAAGGCCCGCTCATCAACAACGTGGTACTGCCCCTCGGCGCCTGACCCGCTCCGGCCGGGTCAGGCGTCAGCGGCGTCAGCGGTTCGACAGGCAGAGGTGGACGTCCTTCTCCTGATCCCCGAAGGCCGAGCCCTCGTCGCTCACGGAGAACGCGGAGGCCAGGAACGTCCGCATCCGGTCCACCCCCACATAGCCGCCCTGCACATCGGCGGAGACCGGCCGGGACAGGGTGCCCGCCGTGCCGGGTGGGGCGGCCTCGCCCGCCGCGGCGATGTCGAAGGTCTCGGTCCACACCGTGGCCTTGCCACCGCCGCCCGCGGCCGCACCGGACGCGCCGTCCGTGTCGCTCGCCCCGGTGGGGGCGTCCGCCGGAGCGGCCTGGGGAAAGGCCGCGCGCAAGAGGTCGAAGACCGCCGCCGCGTCCTCGGCGGAGCAGTCGCTGAGCTCCACCGTGACCGGTGCCGAGGACAGTTCCTTGTCGCTCACTGCTCATCATTCCTTTCGTGGTGCGTGTGCTCGGGTCGGTCCCGGTGAGCTGGCGGCGGACAGGCCGGCGGCGGATCAGGGCGCGCGTCCACGTCCGCGCCTAGTCCGCGGGCTCGTCCGGTACGGGGCCGTCGGGCCCCGGGCCGGGTGCGGGCGGGGTGCCGCGCCTGCCGGTGCCCGCCTCGTCCGTGTCGGGCACGTCGTCGTCGGCGTCCGGCGCGTTACCGGTCGTCTCGGAGTCGTCGTCCGGGTCCCAGGGGTCCTCCCCGTCCTTCGCCTGCTGGTCGGGCAGGTCCCGCGGCACGGGCGGTCCCTCCGCACCGACGGACGGGGGGTTCTGCTCGCTCACGATGGTGCCTCCGTTCTTCGCGTGGCCTTCGACGGCGCGCTGGGCGCTTTCGCGGAGGCGGTTGCCTCCGGCCGCGGGGCGCAGGTACCCACGCCGTTCGCGGTGACACCTCCGTCCTGATCACCGTGTACCGGCTCCGGCGATCCGGCCAGTCGACGACCACCAGGCCGGGCTGCCCGTGGGCGGGTCCGGCTACGCCCCCGCCGTCAGCCAGTCAAGGGCCGCCTGTGCCGTGAACTCCTCCTGGCCGTCCCGGAACAGCAGGTCCGCCGACGCGAAGGCCGGGTCGTCCGCCTGCGCGGCGACGTAGGGGATCGCGATGCACCGCATGCCCGCGGCCCTCGCGGCGAGCGCACCCGGCGCGGCGTCCTCAAGGACCACGCAGTCGGCGGGCTCGGCACCGAGAAGCGCGGCCGCCGCGAGGAACACGTCGGGCGCGGGCTTGCCGTGCTCGACCTCGTCCGCCGAGACGATCGTGGTGAGGTGGGCGTCGAGGCCGGTGACCGCGAGGATCGCCTCGATGGCCGTGCGCGAGGACCCGGACGCCACCGCCATCGGCACCCCCGCCCCGCCCAGCGCCTCCACGAACTTCCCCATCTGCGGGAAGACGCGGGTGGACGCGCCCGCGAGGGCCAGATAGCGCCGGTTCTTCTCCGCGAGCAGATCGGCGAGCGGCGCACTGAGGCCGTACCGCTCCTTCCACAGGGCGAGGGTCTCCTGGGTGGAGATGCCGACGTACGTCTCGTGGTCCGCCCAGGTGAACTCGGAGATGCCGTGCTCCGCGAGGAGCTGCCGACCCGCTTCGAAATAGTTCGGCTCGCTGTCCACGAGCGTTCCGTCGAGATCGAAGATGACCGAGGTGTGGTTCAGGGTGCGCATGTGCCCAGCATGCCTGGTGGCGCCTCCATGCCCGGTGGCGCCTCCATGCCGCCTCCATGCCCGGTGGTGCCTGCATACCTGGCGGTGCCTATCGTGTGCGTCATGAGATCGCGTCGTGTGAAGGACCGTGGCCGCACCGGGCAGTTGGCGCAGAGCCCGGACGCCCCGCAGGCCGGGGCGTCCGCAGCGCAGGCCGCCGCCGTCGCCCTGATGGAGCGCCTGGCGAACGAACTGAAGGGCCCGTCATCAGCGGTCGTCTACGGCGAGCCCGTCACCGAAGGGGGCGTGACCGTCGTACCGGTCGCCGAGGTGGGCTTCGGCTTCGGCGGCAGCGCGGGACCCGCGACGGGAACGGGCGAGGACGGCGCGGGCATCGTGGGCGGCGGCGTCAAGGCCCGGCCCCGCGGCTTCATAGAGATCAAGAACGGGACCGCCACCTACCGACCGCTGCGGAACCCCTGGCTGGACGCTGCCCTGCCCCTCGCCGCCCTCGCGGCAGGCGCCGCGCTCCCCGGCCTCGTACGCCGCGTCGCCCGTCGCCGCCCCGGCTGAGCGGCGCCTTCCCCGCCCCGGGGCCCCTGCTCACTTCTGTGCGGCCGCCGCCCGCCCCATCGACTCGACCAGCGGCAGCAACCGGTGCGGAACCCGCTCGCGCAGCGCCATCTCCGTCCGTGTGCGCACCACGCCAGGCAACTGGATCAGGCGCTGGATGACGTCCTCCAAGTGGCCGTTGTCCCGGGCGACCACCCGGGTCAGGAGGTCGCCGCCGCCGGTCATGGAGAACGCCTCGATGATCTCCGGTACGGCCGCGAGCGCGTCGCCCACCTCGTCGAGGTGCCCCTGGGTGACCTCGATGTGTACGAAGGCGAGCACGGGGTGGCCGAGTGCGGCGGGGGAGAGCTTCGGTCCTGTGCCCGTGACTACCCCCTCGCGCTCAAGGCGGTCGAGGCGGGCCTGGAGGGTGCCGCGGGCGATGCCCAGGATGCGCGCGTACTCCCGCACGCTGGTGCGCGGCTGCTCGAGGAGGAGCCGCAGGATGCGGGTGTCGAGTTCGTCGACGGCCATGGTGCGGTTCTCCCGGGTGCGCGAGTCGATCACTGGTGACCGTACCAACGGCCCGGTGCCCCCGCTCGACCGCTGTTACGTACCTGTTTCACTTCGCACTGCAACGAGTCGGCCCTTTCCGCGGTCTAACAGGCGAACACCGACACACGTCGGCGAACACCGACATAAGACGCACGACATCACGACATCACGACATCACGACATCACGACATACGAGGAGTGGACCGCAGTGGGGGACATACGCAGACGAGGAGTCGTCGCTCTGGGGATCACCGCGCTGGTGGCCCCGCTCACGGTGGCCCTGGGGAGCACCACCGCGCAGGCCGCGTCGTGTTCGGCGCAGGCGGGCCCGTACCAGAAGAAGGTCGAGAAGTTCCTGGGCCGCCCGGTGGACGGCCGGCAGTCGACCGCCGACTGCAAGGCCATCAAGGCCTTCCAGACGAAGCACTCCATCAGCCCGAACGCGGGCTACGCGGGCGCCGTGACCTGGGGCGTCATGGATCTCATGAACAAGCAGAAGGCGGCGGGCAACAACCCGAACAAGGCGGGCAAGTGCCCGGTGAACAAGGGCCGCATCGCCTGCGTCGACCTGACGCGTCAGCTCAGTTGGATCCAGGACGGCAAGACCCTGAAGTACGGCCCGGTGCCGGTGCGCACCGGCCGCAACGGACACGAGACCCGCACCGGCCTGAAGAAGGTCTACTGGCGGGACATCGACCACGTCTCCAGCCTGTACCACGTGGCGATGCCCTACAGCCAGTTCTTCGACGGCGGTCAGGCCTTCCACTCCGTCGGCATCAGCGTCTGGGCCCCGCCGGGCTCGCACGGCTGTGTGAACATGACCAAGAAGGACGCCGTCAAGTACTGGAACATGCTCCGCAAGGGCGACGACGTCTTCACCTACGGCCGTAAGCCCGGGACCTGAGCCCCGGTGCCGGCCTGAGCCCGGGAGCCGGTGCGACGACGTGGCCGTTGGCCCGACGACGTACCGGCTCCGAGGCTCCAGACTGGGCCAATGGCCCTGCCGTACGAGTCCCGGTTGAGCCACCGGGCCCCTGAATGGTGTGATGGTTCCGTCGATGGCGCTGCGGGATTCCGCGGCGCCTTATTCATGTCCGCATTCATGTCCGCATTCATGTCCGCATGCGTCAGGTCCGGACTCTGCCTGTCCGGAGTCGGGCAGGCCGTGACCGCCGGGACCGCAGAGGGGTGGCAAAACTGTGCTGAAGTCGATGTTCGTGGCTCCGGATCCGGGGCGGCTGCGGTTGCGCAGCGCCACCCGAGCCGTCCTCGGCATCTCGCTGGCGGTCGCGGTCTGCGCCCTGATCGGCCACTCGCTGGTCGCGGCGATCATCGCCGGGCTCGCCGCGCTGCTCGCGCTGTTCACCGTCCTCGACACGACGGTCCGCGGGCAGGCGGTCACCACCGCGCTGCTGCCCGTCGTGGGCTTCCCCGTCCTCGCGCTCGCCGCGCTCCTGCACGACTACCCGGTGGCGCGCGACCTGGCGTTCCTCGCGGTGATGGGGGCCGGCGTGTACGCGCGCCGGTGGGGGCCCCGGGGCCACTCCCTCGGCGTGTTCGCCTTCATGACCTTCTTCGCCGCGCAGTTCCTGCACACGGAGCTCGCGCAACTGCCCGACCTCTACGGAGCGATCGGGGTGGCGCTGCTCGCGTCGTCGACGGTCCGCTTCGGCCTGTGGTGCTACGAGCGGCGCCTGCCGGCCCCGGCGGTGCCGGTGCTCGCCGCGCGCCGTGGGCTCGCGCGGGCCACCACGCGACAGGCCGTCCAGGCGACCCTCGGCGGGGCCGTCGCCCTCGTCGTCGGCCACCAGCTCTCCGGAGACCGCTGGTACTGGGCCATCGGCGCCACTTGGTGGATCTTCGTGAACACCGTGTCACGCGGCGAGACCCTGGTCCGCGGCTTCCGCCGGGTCCTCGGCACGCTGATCGGCATCGCGGTGGGCGCCGTCGTGGTCCTGCCGCTGCACGGCGCCCTCGTGCCCACCGCCGTCCTCGTCGCCGTCTGCGTCTTCGGGATCTTCTACACCGCCGCCGTCTCGTACACGTGGATGATGCTGTCGGTGACCGTGATGGCGGGCGGCCTCTACGGCCTGCTCGGCGTCCTGGACCCGGGGCTGCTCGCGCTGCGGCTCCTGGAGACCGGGGCCGGTGCGCTCGGCGCGGTGATCGCCGTGCTGCTCGTGCTGCCCGTCACCACCCACGACACGACCACCGCCTGGATCGAGCGGGCCGTCCGCACCGTGCACGCCTGCACCCGGGAGGCCGCGGCCCGCCTCTCCGGCTCGGCCACGGCCGACCCGGCCCCGCACATCGCCGAGCTGGAGCTGACGCTCGCCCGGGTGCGGCTCTCGCTCGCGCCGCTCGTGCACCCGCTCAGCCCGCTGCGCGCGCGGCGGGCCCGGGCACACCAGGTCATCGCGCTGCTCGACGAGTGCGCGGCGCAGGCGCGGAGCCTGACCGCCATCGCCGCCGACCCCGAGGCCTCCTACGACGACCGCCTCGCCGCCGCCTGCGCGCGGGTCGAGGCCGCCGTCGAAGCGCTGATCGCCTCCGAGGAGGCGCTGGCCGGTCCTGCCGCCCCCGCCGCCGTAAAGCACGCCGGTGTCACCGAACCCGCCCTCGCGCATCTGCACCGCCTGGAGCACGCGCTGCTCGAACTCGCTGCGCCCGTACGGAGTTCGCCGCGCAGACGGCGGCTCGTCGGCGCCTGACGCCCCGGCCCCCTCGGCCCCGGGTACGGGGTGCCCCCTCCGCCCCCAGTGGTCCAGACCAGGCTGCTAGCGTCACCTCCGTGGTGCCGCCGGGGCGCGGCGCCCGAGGCGAACCGAGAGGGGAACGCAGTGGTCGGGCAGGAGCGGCGGGCGTACATCGGGTCCTTCACACGGGCGGGAGGGCCGGGCATCGTCACCGCGGCGTTCGACGCCGCGTCCGGCGCGCTGACCGCCCTGGGGTCGTCGGACGCCGTCGCCGACCCCTCGTACCTGGCGCTGTCGGCGGACGGCGGCACCCTCTACGCGGTGAGCGAGAGCACCGAGGGAACGGTCTCCGCGTTCCGCACGGCGGGGGACGCCGTACGGCTGCTCGGCGCCCCGGTGTCCGTGCGGGCTGCCGCCCCCACCCACCTCACTGTGCACGACGGGCACGTCCACACCGCGAACTACGGCTGCGGCAGCGTCACCAGCGTGCCCGTCGACAGCGACGGAAGCCTGGCCTCCGCCCCGGCGGGCGTGCTGCGACACCAGGGTTCGGGACCCGACCAGGGGCGCCAGGAAGGCCCCCACGCCCACCAGGTGCTGCCCGACCCCGGCGGCCGCTGGGTCCTCAGCGTCGACCTCGGCACCGACTCCGTGCGGGTCTGCTCGCCGGGCGACGACGGGCTCACCGTGCGGCACGAGGTCGCGCTGCGGCCCGGCACCGGGCCGCGGCACCTCGCCTTCCACCCCGGCGGCCGTTTCGCGTACGTCCTGAACGAACTCACGCCCACCCTCACCGTGTGCTCCTGGGACCCCGCCGACGGCACGCTCCGGCCGCTCGCCGAGACGCCCGTCCTCTCCGGCGAGCCCGACGGCGACGCCTACCCCTCGGAGGTCGTCGTCGCGCCCGACGGCCGCTTCCTGTGGACGGCGACCCGGGGCGTGGACGTCATCTCCGTGTTCGCCCTCGACGAGGAGGGCGCCGCCGCCCGTCTGACGGCTTCCGTGGACTGCGGCGGCGCCTGGCCCCGTGACCTGGCCATAGATCCCTCAGGGCGCTTTCTGTACGCCGCCAACGAGCGGTCCGGGGACGTCACCTGGTTCGCCCTGGACGCGGACAGCGGGCTGCCCCGGAGCGCGGGGGCGATCGGCGTTCCGGCGGCGAGCTGCGTGGTCTTCGCCTGAGCGGCGGGGCCCGCTCTTCCGCGGGTGACGCGTCGAGGCGGCTTTCCGCGGGTGACGTGCGAAGGCGACCGCGTCCGGGACATGTGGTGGGGCCGCCCCGATCTCGGGGCGGCCCCACCACATGTCCCGCGTTCCGTATGTCCAGCGTTCCGTCTGCTGTGCGTCAGCGCACCGATGCCCCGGACGGCTGCGGCGGCGTGATGCCGAGCGCCGTCGTGTACTTGGACAGGGCCAGTTTGCCGATCGCGGGGTAGGCGCCGAGCGGTTCGGCGACGGCGCAGCCCGCCTCCTTCGCGGCCGCTTCCAGCAGGCTCGCGTCGATCTCGGGGCCGATCAGGTACGGCGCGAGGGCGAGCTGGGCCGATCCCGAGCCGCGGAGCTGCTCGGCGATCGCGGCGACCGAGCCGTCCTCGTCGAGGGCGGCGGCCATCACCGGCACCGCGAGCCGGGCGGCGAGCAGCATGCCGGTGATCCCCGCGGCCTGCACGGCCTCGTCGCCGCCGACCGTGGCGAGGACGATGCCGTCCGCCGCGGTCGCGACCGTGAAGAGCCGCGCCCGGTCGGCGCGGGCCAGGCCCGCCTCGGACAGGCGCACGTGCAGCGCCTCGGCGAGCAGCGGGTGCGGGCCGAGGACATCGGTCAGCTCGGCCGCGGCACGGCTGTCCATCACGGCCTGCCGGATGCGGCGCATCAGCGCGTTGTCGGGGCCCGCGAGCAGGGGCACCACCACGGCGACGGGGCCCTCGGGGCGGCGGGCGTCCTCGACGCCGGCGGCCAGCGCCTGCTCGTAGCGTGCGGTGCGCTCGGCGGCGGTGTGCGCGAGCACGGCCTGCAGCGTGGGGAACTCCGCCGACGGGCCGGCGTCGGCGTCCGTCCCGTCGACGTAGCCGATCCTGACATCGAGGCCGGGCAGCTCGGAGCGCGAGATGGAGGCGACCTCCTCGGCGAGGCCGCGCGTGCTGGTGCTGGGGACGCCCGGCACGGCGAGGACGAGCGCGGGCGCGCCCTCGGGAGCCGCGACGGGCTCCGGGCGGCGGTGCCGGCCCGGCTGACGGGGTCGCGGCATTCGTACGGGCAGGCCCGATGCGGGCCCAGTGGAGGAGCTCATGGCGCCGCATGCTACTGGCTTGAGGGCCTCCGCCGTTCGGGGAGGGTGCAGGTCAGCGGTATAAGTCCGCTTTGTCGGGTGGGTGGGGAGAGGGCTGCGAGGCGCGTGTCGATTTGTGTGTTTGGTGTGCTCGCATGTGACGCGTGAAGCGAGCGGAATCGGTGCTTCGGTGCGCGGTACTCCGGGTGCCCCCGGGGTCGTACGCCGGAGTGCGCGGCCTGCCCGTCCCCAGTGGGTGTTCCGGTCACTCCGGCACGTACAGCAGGTGCGGGTCGCGGGGCAGTTCGAGGGTGTCCGTCGCGAGGGCGGCGGCGATGTGGACGGCGCCGTCGAGCGGGTCGCCCGCGGCCGGAACGCGGTGGGCGTGGGGGAGACGCTCCGTCAGATGGGCCTCCAGGGGCTCCATGAGCGGGGCGCCGAGCTGTAGGAGGCCGCCGGTCAGGGAGACGTCGCAGGACCCGTCGGGCGGGCAGGCCGCGACCGCCGCGTCCGCGATGTGCCCGGCGGCCTCCCGCAGCACGCGGACGGCCATGGGATCGCCGTCCACCGCGCAGCGCCCCACCTCGGGCGCGAACGCGGCGAGCACGGCGGCCCTGTCCGCCCGCGGGTACAGTTGGCCGGGAAGGCCCGACAGCGGGCCGCCGAACAGCTCCTCGGCGCGGGCGCGCAGCGCGGCCGAACCGCCGGGGCGCCCGTCGAAGTCCCGCATCGCCGCCTCCAGACCGGCCCGGCCGATCCAGGCACCGCTGCCGCAGTCGCCGAGCAGATGGCCCCAGCCGTCGACCCGCCGCCACCCGCTCAGATCGGTGCCCAGGGCGATCAAACCGGTGCCCGCGGCGACGACGACGCCGGGCCGCCCGCCGAGGGCGCCCGCATAGCCGGTCACGGCGTCGGCGGCGAGCGCCACCCGCCGCACCCCGAACAGCTCGGCGAGCGCACCGGGCAGTTGGGCGCGCAGGTCGTCGCCGAGTGTCGCCGTCCCGGCGGCGCCGACGGCCGCCGCGGCGATCCGCCCGCCGCCCGCGGCCGCCAGCAACCGCCGCACCATGGGCGTCAGTTGCTCCAGCATGTGGGCGGCGTCGATGCCGCGGGGACCGGTTCGCACCGGCTCCCGCGACCGCACGGGACCGCCCGCGGGCGGCACGTCGGGCAACCCGCCGAGGACGGCACGCAGCCCCGAACCACCGGAGTCCACGCCGAGGACGAGCACCCGCTCCGTCACGGCAGCCGCCAGTCCACCGGCTGCGCGCCCTGCCGCGCCAGGAGGTCGTTGACGCGGCTGAACGGCCGCGACCCGAAGAAGCCGCGGTCCGCCGACATCGGCGAGGGGTGCGCGGACTCCACCGACGGCAGCTCACCGAGCAGCGGTCGCAGATCGCGGGCGTCACGGCCCCACAGGATCGACACCATCGGCCGGCCGCGCGCGGCGAGCGCCCGGATCGCCTGCTCGGTGACCTGCTCCCAGCCCTTGCCGCGGTGCGCGGCGGGCTTCCGCGGGGCCGTCGTGAGCGCCCTGTTGAGCAGCAGCACGCCCTGCCGGGTCCACGGCGTGAGGTCGCCGTTGGACGGCTGGGGCAGACCGAGGTCGCTGTTCAGCTCACGATAGATGTTGATCAGGCTGCCGGGCAGCGGTCTGACGTCGGGCGCCACCGAGAAGGACAGACCGACCGCGTGCCCGGGCGTGGGGTACGGATCCTGGCCGACGATCAGTACGCGCACCTCGTCGAACGGCTGCTGGAAAGCGCGCAGCACGTTCGCTCCGGACGGTAGATAGGTGCGGCCCGCGGCGATCTCCGCGCGCAGGAAGTCACCCATGGAGGCGATCTGTTCGGCCACCGGCTCCAGGGCCTTGGCCCAGCCGGCTTCGACGATTTCATGCAAGGGTCGTGGTGCCACGGAGCGTCACTCTACTGCCGTACCCATCGCGCCGATCAACCAATGCCGAAGCTCGTCACCGCCCGCACCGCCCGCACCGCCCGGAAGCGGCGGCACCAGTCACTCCAGGACAGCGGCCCGCACGCACAGGACGTCCGGCAGGTGCGAGGTCAGTTGCTCCCAGGTGTCGCCGTCGTCCGCCGACGCGTACACCTCGCCGTTGCGGTTGCCGAAGTAGAGGCCCGCCGGGTCCGCGCCGTCCGTGCACATGGCGTCCCGGAGCACCACGCCGAAGTGGTCGCCCTGCGGCAGGCCTTCGCTGAGCGGCTGCCAGCTCTTTCCGGCGTCGGCCGTGCGGTAGACACGACACCGCCGGTCGGCGGGGACACGGTCCGCGTCGGCGTTGACGGGGAACACATACGCCGTGTCGCTCCGGTGCGGGTGGGCGACCACCGCGAAGCCGAAGTCCGACGGCAGGCCCTCGCCGATGTCCGTCCAGTGGGCGCCGGAGTCGTCACTGCGATACACCCCCCAGTGGTTCTGCAGATACAGGCGGTCCGGGTCCACGGCGTCCCTGGCGACCTTGTGCACGCACTGGCCGAACTCCGGGTCCGGATCCGGCAGGAACACCGCCGAGACCCCGGAGTTGGACGGCCGCCAGCTCGCCCCGCCGTCCTCGGTGCGGAACACGCCCGCCGCGGACACGGCGACCGTGACGGAGGCCGGGTCGCGGGTGTCCGTGAGGATGGTGTGCAACCCCTCGCCGCCGCCTCCTGGCTGCCACTGCGAGCGGGTCGGATGCTCCCACAGCGGGCGGACGAGCGTGAAGCTCTCGCCGCGGTCCTCGGAGCGGTACAACGCGGCGGGCTCCGTGCCCGCGTACACCACGTCGGGCTCCGCGGCGGCCGGGTGCAACTGCCAGACGCGCTCCAGGGACGCGCCGGTGTCCTTCGGGAACTTCACCGCGGGCTTCCGCGGCTCCGTCCAGGAGCGCCCCAGGTCGTCGGAGTGGAACACCGACGGCCCCCAGTGCGCGCTGTCGCCGCCCACGAGGAGGCGCGGTGCCGGGCCACGGGTGTCGATCGCGACCGAGTAGACCGCCTGCGCGTTGAAGTACGGCCCGTCGTCGAACCGCCATGTGCCGTGCGTGCGGCGGGCGACGAACAGGCCTTTTCGAGTGCCTACGGTGAGCAGGACGTCAGTCATGACTGGCACCTTCCGGACGACGTTGTCTCAGGTACGGCTCAGTGTGCACCCAGCCACTGACAACGACGCCCGGGAACCGTGTCTGCCCAGGTCAGGGCGCGGGTCAGCCGTGGATCTCGCGCGCCACCTGCGCGATTGCCGCCGGACCCACCCGGCAGCAGCCGCCGACGATCCGTGCGCCCGCGGCGCGCCAGCCGTCCGCCCGCTGCGGGGCGAAGCGGTCGGGGCCCTGCCAGGAGCGGGTGGTGGCGTCCCAGGTCTCACCGGAGTTGGGGTAGACCACGACGGGCCTGCCCGTGACGCGGGCGGCCAGGGGGACGGCGGTGTCCGCGTCGCGCGGGTCGCAGCAGTTGACGCCCACCGCGACGACCTCGTCGGATTCGGCGGCGAGCGCGAACGCCTCCGTGAGTGGCTGCCCGGCCCGGGTGCGGGCGCCCACCACGGTGTACGAAAGCCAGACGGGCACGCCGAGGCCGCGCACCGCGCGCAGCAGGGCACGGGCCTCGTCGGTGTCGGGCACGGTCTCCAGGGCGAGCACGTCGGGTGCCGCGTCGGACAGGACTTCGAGGCGGGGGCGGTGGAAGCGCTCCAGGTCGGCCACCGACAGGCCGTAGCGGCCGCGGTACTCGGAGCCGTCGGCGAGCATCGCGCCGTACGGGCCCGCCGACGCCGCGACCCACAGGGGACGGTCCGTGTGCGTCGCCGCCGCGGCCTCGCGCGCCAGTGTGACGCTGAGCCGCAGCAGCTCGGCCGTGCTGACCACGTCGACGCCGTACCGCGCGAAGCCCTCGAACGTGGCCTGGTAGCTGGCCGTGGTGACGACGTCGGCGCCCGCCTCGTAGTACGCCAGGTGCGCCGCCCGCACCGCGTCGGGCCGTTCGGCGAGCAGCCGCGCCGACCACAGGGCGTCGGACAGGTCGTGGCCCGCGGCCTCCAGTTGGTTGGACAGACCGCCGTCGAGGACCAGGGTTTCGCGGGCAAGGGCGGCGGCGATGCCGTCGCCACCGCCGGTCCCCGCGCGCGGGGTCGCCACGTCGTTCATACGACCGACGTTAGCCGAGACGCGGTGAGCGGGAAGTGACATGCGACCTGGTGGCCCTCGCCGCTCGGTGTCGTCACCGGCGGCTCCGTCGTCGCGCACACCTCCTGAGCGAGCGGGCAGCGGGTGCGGAAGCGACAGCCCGAAGGGGGCCTCGACGCGGACGGGGTCTCACCGCTCAGCGGCGCCCGGTCCGCGGCGGACGCCGCCGCCGGGTCGGGCACGTTCACCGTGTCGAGCAGGCCACGGGTGTAGGGGTGCAGCGGGCTGGCGTACACCCGCTCGGCGGGGCCGGACTCCACGAGTTTGCCCAGGTACATGACGCCGACGGTGTCCGCGAGGTGCCGGATCACCGCGAGGTCGTGCGAGATGAACAGATACGTCAGGCCGTGCTCGCGCTGGAGCTCCCGCATGAGATTGAGGATCTGTGCCTGCACCGACACGTCGAGCGCCGACACCGGCTCGTCCGCCACCACCAGGTCCGGCGAGAGCGTCAACGCCCGTGCGAGGCCGAGGCGCTGGCGCTGGCCGCCGGAGAACTCGTGCGGGTAGCGGTGTACGGCGCCGCGCGGCAGGCCCACGGCGTCCAGGAGTTCGGCGGTGCGCCGCTCCCGGTCGGCGCGGCTGCCCACGCCCTGGATGACCAGCGGCTCGCGCAGGATCTCTCCGACCCGCATGCGCGGGTCCATCGCGGCCGTCGAGTCCTGGAACATCAACTGGATGCGGCGCCGGTGGGCGCGGCGCTCCGCGCGGGTGAGACCGGCCAGGTCGCGTCCGTCGAAGCGGACCGTGCCCGCCGTCGGCTCCTCCAGGCCCGCCACGATCCGGCCGAGGGTCGTCTTGCCGCAGCCGGACTCGCCGACCATGCCGTACGTCTCGCCCCTGCGGACGGTGAGCGAGACCCCGCCGACGGCGCTCACCGTGCCGCGGCGGCGCCCGAACGGGCCGCCGGGCAGCGGGAACTCCTTGGTCAGCGCGTCCAGGCGGAGCAGGACGCCGCCGGGCTCGGTGGCCGCGGCGGGCGGCGGCGTGACGACCTCTTCGGCGGGCGCGTCACCGTACGGCACCGGGTGGAAGCACGCGAACCGGTGCGCCGCGCCCGCCTCCGCGCCGAGGCCCGCGTCCGCCCCCGCGCCGAGCTCCGCGTCCGCGGCCAGGTCGGGCTCCCGCTCCCGGCAGGCGTCCGTGGCGAACGCGCAGCGCGGTGCGAACCGGCACCCCGTGGGTCGCGTCGTGAGGCTTGGCGGGAGCCCCAAAATGGTGTGCAGCTCGGTGCCCCGCTCCGCCGCCCGCTCGGGGAGAGCGGCGAACAGGGCCTCCGTGTAGCGGTGCCGGGGGCGGGCGAACAACGCGCGTACGGGCGCCTGTTCGGCGACGCGGCCCGCGTACATCACCGCGACCCGGTCGACGCGGTTGGCGATGACCCCCAGGTCGTGGGTGACGAGGATCATCGCCATGCCGAGGGTTGCGCGCAGGGAGTCGATGAGTTCCAGGATCTGGTGCTGCGTGGTGACGTCGAGCGCGGTCGTCGGCTCGTCGGCGATGAGCAGCTTCGGCTCGCACACCAGGGCCATCGCGATCGCCACGCGCTGGCGCATGCCGCCCGACAACTGGTGCGGATAGGCCTTCATGCGCTCGGCGGGCTGGGGCATGCCGACGAGCCGCAGCATGTCGTGGGCCCGCGCCCACGCCTCCTTCCTGCCCAGGTCCGCACGGTGCAGGAGCAGTGGCTCCGCCACCTGCGCGCCGATGGGCATCGTGGGGTTGAGCGAGGTCAGCGGGTCCTGGAACACCATGCCCACGGTGTTGCCGCGGACGTTCTGAAGGGTCGGCGCGGACGCGGTGGCCAGGTCCTCGCCGTCGAAGAGGATCCGGCCGCCGGTGACACGACCGCCGGGCGGCAGCAGGCCGAGGACGCTCAGCGCGGTCATGGTCTTGCCGCAGCCGGACTCGCCGACGATGCCGAGGGCCTCGCCGGGTGCGAGGTCGAGGGAGACACCGTCGAGCGCGTGCACGGTGCGGTCGCGCGAGGCGATGTCGACATGCAGCCCCTCGATGCTGAGCAGCGGCCCGGGGGCGCCGGGCCGGGCGTCGGTGACCTGTGGTTCCGTCATGTCGAGCTGTGGTTCCGTCATGTCGGGGTGGTCCTTTGCTTCCGCGGCCGTGCCCTTGCCGTCGCCTGCGTCGCCCGTCACTTGCGCAGCCGCACTTCGAAGGCGTCCCGCAGCCCGTCGCCGATGAAGTTGAACGCGGCGACGACGAGGACGATCGCGATGCCCGGCGGGAAGATCAGCCACCAGTAGCCGTTCTGGGTGTAGGTGATGCCTGCCGACAGCATGGACCCCCAGTCGGCCGAGGGCGGCGGGATGCTGAGTCCGAGGAACGCCAGGTAGCTGACGTAGAGGATGGCGTCGGCGATCTGGAAGGTGCAGTTCACGATGACCGTGCCGATGGCGTTCGGCACGATGTGCTTGAAGACGGCACGGGCGCCACCGCCGCCCATCATCCGCATCGCCTGCACGTACTCGCGGTTGCGCAGCGACAGCGCCTCGCCGCGCACGAGCCGCGCCGGGGACAGCCAGGCGACGGCGGCGATGACGAGGATGAGGACGCCCTTGCTGGGTGTGATGATCGCGGCGACCACGACGAGCAGGAACATCGCGGGGATCGCGAGGGCCGCGTCGGTGATCCGCATCAACGCGGCGTCCACCCAGCCGCCGAAGTAGCCGGAGACGGCGCCGTACACCGTCCCGAAGAGCGTGGCGAGGAGCCCCGCGGCCAAGCCGATCTCCAGCGACGTCTGTCCCGCGACCATCAGGCGGCCCACCATGTCGTAGCCGAGGTCGGTGGTGCCGAGCAGATGGCCCTCGGTGCCGGGGGAGAGGTTGGCGCGGGAGAGGTCGGTGTGGGTCTGCTCGGTGTCGTACAGGAGCGGGCCGACATAGCTGAACAGGAGGAGCAGCGCGAGCAGGACGACACCGGTGAGGGCGAGCTTGTTGCCGGTGAAGACGTCCAGGGTGCGGCGGGCAAGGGAGGGTGTGGCCCGGGCCGCCTCCTCGTGGCCCGGTGCGGTGACGGGGGTGCTCGTGGGGGCCGCGGAGGTCATGCCACGCTCCGTATCCGGGGGTCGAGGACGGCGTACAGGACGTCCGTGAGGAGCGAGCCGATGACGGTGGCGATGCCGACGACCAGCGTCACGCCGAGGAGCACGGGGAAGTCCGAGCCCTGGGCCGCGTTCCAGAAAAGCAGTCCCATGCCGGGGTAGTTGAACATCGACTCGACGACGAGGGCGCCGCTGAACAGCGTCGGCAGATAGAGGCCGAGGAGCGTCGCGAGCGGGATCAGGGCGTTGCGCAGGACGTGCCGGACCATGATGCGGCGGTTCGACTGTCCCTTGGCCATGGCGGTGCGGACGTAGTCCTCGGTGAGGTTGTCAAGGACCGCCGAGCGCATATAGCGGCTGAACATCGCCACGATGCCGAACGCCATCGTCACCACCGGCAGGACCAGGCCGGAGAACTCGCTCAGGAGTTCGCCGACGGACTCGCCCTGCGGTGCCTCGGCCGGGAGGACCGGCAGCACCTGCGCGAACAGGATGATCATGACGAGGCCGAGGAAGAACACCGGCGTCGCGTACAGCAGGAACGCGAGCCCCGTGAGCGCGTAGTCCGACGCCTTGCCGCGCCGCACGGCCTGGAGCAGGCCCAGGGGGATCGCGATGACGACGGCGAGCACGGTGGACAGGACCGTCAGGAGCAGGGTTTTCGGCAGCCGCTGCTTGAGGAGCTCGAAGACGGGCGAGTTGAGTTTGTACGAGTCCCCGAGATCGCCGGTGAACAGCCGCTTCAGGTACATGAAGTACTGCGTCGGCAGGGAACGGTCGTACCCCTGCTGGTGGTTGAAGTCGGTGATCTGCTGCGGTGTGCCCTTCGGGCCGAGGATCGCCCGCGCCGGGCCGCCCGGCAGCATGTGCAGCAGCACGAAGACGATGATCGACACGAGGAAGAGGACGACGAGCGCCTGCAGGAAGCGCTTGACCAGAAAGCCGGTCACTGGTCGGCCTCCTTCTTGTCGGCGTTCTTCTTGTCGTTCTTGTCGCTCTTGTCGGCGTGCTTGACGAAGTACCAGTCCTGCGGGGAGAACGTGACCGTCGGGTTCTGCTCGATGCCCCGCAGGTCGTTGCGGATCACGGAGACCTGGTACGCGGGGTTGGGCATCCACATCACCGGCAACTGTTCCGCCAGGTACTCGCCGTACTCGTGCACGGCCTTCATGTCGGGGGAGTACTGCACCGCCCGGATGACGCGGTCGGCCTTCTTGTCGCTGTAGTTGCCGAAGTTGGCGGACGCCCCGGTGGAGAACAACTGCTCGCCGCTGGGGTTGAGCGGGTAGTACCAACTGCCCGCCGTGCCGAAGAAGGACATGTCCCAGTCGCAGCCGGGGTCCTTCGCCGTGCACGGCACGGAATTGCCGAGCACCGAGTTGAGCGGCTGCTGGCGCACGGTGAGGTCGATGCCCGCCTTGGAGAGCGACGACTTGAGTTCCTGCATCATGTTCGTCGTCTCCGTGGAGCCCGACTGCGAGAGCAGCGTCAGCTCCAGGGGGTCGTTCCCCTCGATGCCCTCGCCGCACCGGTCCGCGCCCGCGCCGGGGCGTACGCAGCGCGCGGTGCCGTCCCTCGTCTCCCAGCCGCGTGCCGTGAGCAGGGACTTCGCCTTCGCCACCGAGAACGGATAGCGGTCGCGCTCCATCGCCTTCGACAGGTACTGGCTCTTCGGCGTGACCGGTACGGGGCCGAGCGTCGGGGTCGCGCTGCCCTGCCAGATGACGTCGCTCATCGCCTTCTGGTCGACGAGGTGCTGCATCGCCTGCCGGATGTAGAGCTGACGCATGAGCGGGCCCGCGTGCGTGGAGTTGAAGTTGTAGACGATGTACGTGGCCGCCCAGCCCTCCCACGGGTCGACGCGGTAGCCCTTGTCCTCGAACCTGCCCTTCTGCGCCATCACCGACGGCGGGATGTAGCCGTAGTCGACACCGCCCGAGCGCAGCACGTTGTACTCGGAGTCGGCGGTGGTGAAGGGCTTGAAGACGACCTTGTCCAGGTGCGGGCGCTCGGACTGCGGCCCGGTGAACTTCTCGTTCGGCACGATGGTGACCTGGCCGCTGTCCCGCCAGCCCGCCAGCTTCCAGGGGCCGTTGACGGTCTTCCACAGCGGGTCGGAACCGTAGGAACCGAGGCTCTTGCCGTGCCGGGTGAGGCGGGCGAAGACCTCCTTCGCGCCCTTCTCGATGCGGTCGAAGTCGCCGACGGGACCGCCGTCGATGCGTGCGCCCCACGCGTGCTGCGGCAGCGCGCGCATCCGCGTGAGCTGGTTGGCGGTGAACCAGTCCGGGTTGTACGCCCGGTCGAGACGCAGCCGCACGGTGTGGTCGTCCACCGTCTCGAACGCCTTGATGTTGTCCGGCATGGTGCCGACCGAGTAGGCACCCCACTGCGCCTTGTTGGCCTTGACGAGGTTGAACCAGAACTCCAGGTCACGGGCCGTGACCGGCTTGCCGTCGGACCACTTGACGCCCTTGCGCAGCGGCAGCGTGACGGTCTTGTTCCCGTCGGAGTAGCGCGGCTGAAGGCCCAGGGTGCTCGGGCCGTGCGTGGTCAGCTCGCCGTTCTTCCGGTCGAGCACGGCGTCGTACACCGGCATGAACAGCAGGAACTGAATACCGGCGTTGTACGAGGCGCCGTAGCCGGGCGGGCCGATCGGGAAGATCCAGTTGGGCGTCGCGTTGGGCGGCAGGGCCATGGTCGCGGTGCCGCCCTCGACCGGAACGCCGCCGGTCGGACCCATGTCGACGCGGCCGCCCTCACGGGTGCAGCCCGTGAGGGCCGCGAGCACGAGGACGGCGGCCGCCGCCGCCTTGAGTGAGCGCATGGTGGTGGGCCTCCAGGAACTGCCGGGACCGGATCCGTACACGTGAGCGGTAGGGAGGCCCGAACGCTAGGCCTGTGAGGAAAAGCAAGTCAAGGGCTTCGTTCGGCAGAAGCCGCGGAAGCTCAGGAGTTGGGCCGCCTTTTACGAAAGGGGTGGTCAACTTCCTTCGAGGCGACCTAGTCTTCGGCTCGCACTCGAAACAACTCATCGAACCTACGGGGGCGGTATGGCGGGCACTGCACACGGCGAGCCCGGGTCGGCGCAGCACATCGTGCACCTGGTGTCCTCGGGCGCGGCCTCCTCGCGGGCCGACCTGGTGCGGGAGCTGGGGCTCGCGCCGTCCACCGTGTCGCTGCGCGTCCAGGACCTGGTCGCCGCGGGGGTGCTGTCCGAGTCCGGTGAGGGCGTGTCGCGCGGCGGGCGCCGCCCCCGGCTGCTCCGGGTGCGCCCGCAGGGCGGGCTCGCGCTCGCCGCCGACCTCGGCAGCCACCACGCCCGGCTCGGCGCGGTCGACCTCGACGGCACCGTCCGTGACACCGCGGACCTGCCGCACGACATCACCGCGGGCCCGGAGTCCGCCGTCGACTGGCTGTGCGAGCGCGTCACCGAACTCGCCGGGCGCGAGCGCGCCGCGGGCCGCCAGGTGCGCGCCCTCGGCGTCGCCTTCCCCGGCCCGGTGCGTCCCGGCGACGGCCGCGTCCTGAGCCCGTCCCGGATGCCCGGCTGGCACCGCTATCCGCTGCGCGAGGTTCTCGAAGAGCGCGTGGGCCTGCCCGTGACCGTCGGGAACGACGCGACGATGATGGCCGTCGGCGAGCACTCCGTCGCCCGTCCCGACCTCGACCACATGGTCGTCGTGAAGGCGGGACGAGGCATCGGCAGCGGCGTCATCGCGGCGGGCCGCCCGCACGACGGCGCCAACGGCGCGGCCGGCGACATCAGCCACGTACGCGTCGAGGAGGCCGGTGACCGGCCGTGCAGTTGCGGGAACATCGGCTGCCTGGAGACCGTCGCGAGCGGCGCCGCCCTCATCCGTGAACTCGCCCACCACGGCGTCGACGTGACCACCACCGGCGAGCTGCTCCGCCTGGTCGCGGACGGCGACCCGCGGGCCACCACCCTGGTGCGCACCGCGGGACGGCACATCGGCGCCGTGCTGTCCGTCGTCGTGAACTTCTTCAACCCCCAGGCCGTGGCGCTCGGCGGAGTGCTCGCCACCGCGGAACCGCTGGTCGCGGCCGTCCGCGGCGTCCTGTACGAGCGCTGCCTGCCCGTGGCCACGGCGGACCTGGAGATCACCACCACGGTGACGGGACCGGACGCGGGCCTGCTCGGCGTGGGCCTCACCGCCCTGCGCCGCCACCTCGCGACCGGCCCCCCGCCCCGGGACCCCGCCACCGCCCACCCGGCACCGTCCGACCCCTCCGCCCAGGAAGAGAGCGCACCCGCATGACCGTGACCCCGGCCGTGACCCCGGCCGTGACCCCGGCCGTGACCCCGGCCGTGACGGCAGCCACGTCGGCCGCCCCCGCCGTCACGCACCGCCGCCTGCGCATCGGCATCGGCGGCATCGGTATCGAGTCCTCCACGTTCTGCCCGCACCGCTCCGTCGCCGACGACTTCCGCCGGACCCGGGGCCAGGAACTCCTCGACCGCTACACGTGGACGGCGCCCGACTCTGACCTGGCCGACCTCGTCGAGTGGGTACCGCTGCTGCACGCGACGGCGCTGCCCGGCGGCCCGGTGGAGGCCGAGTCGTATCTGACCCTGAAGGACGAGCTGGTCACCCGCATCCGGCGGGCGGGTCCGCTCGACGGCCTCGTGTACGACATCCACGGCGCCATGAGCGTCGTCGGCCTCACCGACGCGGAGGCGGACCTGACCGAAGCGGTGCGCGCGGCCCTGGACTTCGTCGGCACACCGGATGGCGGCGGTGAGGGCGCCCTCATCGGCGCGGCGGACGGCGTCCCGGGCGGCGCACCGAACCGGGCCCCCGGCGGGGCACCGGGCAGCGTCCCCGGCGCCACATCGAACAGCGTCCCCGGCGGGACCGGGCACCGCCCCATGATCTCCGCGGCCATGGACCTGCACGGCAATGTCTCCTACCGCTTCGCGGCCCCGGTCGACCTGCTCACCGCGCACCGGCTCGCCCCGCACGAGGACGCCTGGGAGACCCGTGAGCGCGCCGCCCGCAACCTGGTGCGCTGTCTGCGCGAGGGCACGCGGCCGCACCGCGCCTGGGTGCAGGTCCCGGTCCTGCTGCCGGGCGAGAAGACCAGCACCCGCCTGGAACCCGCCAAGTCCCTGTACGCCTCGCTCGCCGGGATCGAACGGCTGCCCGGCATCCTCGACGCGGCGATGTGGGTCGGCTACGCCTGGGCGGACGAGCCGCGCTGCCAGGCCGCCATCGTCGTCACCGGCGACGACGCCGAACTGGCCGCCGCCGAGGCGGGGAAGCTGGCCCGCCGCTACTGGCAGGCCCGGCGCGACTTCGCCTTCGTGGGCCCGACCGGTGACGCGCAGGAGTGCGTCGCCAGGGCTGTCGCCTCATCGAAGCGGCCGTTCCTCATCAGTGACTCCGGCGACAACCCGACGGCGGGCGGAGCGGGCGACCTCGCGTACATGCTCGGCAAGCTCCTGGAGAACGACGCGATCCGCTCCGGCGATGTCACCGCCGTCCACCCCGGCATCACCGACCCGGTGGCGGTCGCCCACTGCTTCGCCGCGGGCGTCGGCGCGGAGGTGACGCTGTCCGTCGGCGGCAAGGTCGACACGAACCACGGCGGGCCCCGCGAACTCACCGGAACCGTCGTGGCGTTGCAGCGCGCCGCCGACCAGAAGGACCGGGCCGAGGGCGGCGCCTACGACCGGGGCGTGGACATGGCGGCGGTCCGCGTGGGCGGTCTCACCGTGATCCTCGTCGAGCGCCGCAAGCCCTTCCACACGCTCGCCGACTTCATGGGCCAGGGCGAGGACGGCCTCGGCATCGACCCGCGGACGTTCGACCTGGTCGTGGTCAAGATCGGCTACCTGGAGCCGGAGCTGTACGACATGGCGGCCGACTGGCTGCTCGCCCTCACTCCGGGCGGCGTCGACCAGGACCTGAAACGGCTCGGCCACCACCGGGTGGAGCGGCCGATGTTCCCCTTCGACGAGGACGCGTACGAAGATGGCGAGGGCCCCCGCCTGACGGCGGTCCACCTGCCGCCGCTCACCCCGTACCGCGCCTGACGCCAGAGACCTGAGGCCAGGAGCCTCACGCCAAGAACCTCACACCAGAGCCCTGACGCCCGAGAGAGGAATCGTCCGTATGAAGGGTGCCGCCACCCTGTCCGCCCTGGTCTGCCTGCTCGCCGTCACGGCCGCCGCGCCCGCCGCACCCGACGCAGCCCGGCACCCGAAGCCCGCAGACAAGGGCGGCAGCCTCCTGGACTCCGTCCCCCGCAAGGGCGTCCTGCGCGTGTGCACGACCGGCGACTACCGCCCCTTCACGCACCGGGAAGCCGACGGCACCTACAGCGGCATCGACGTCAAGATGGCCAAGGACCTCGCCAAGTCCCTGGACGCCCGGCCGAAGTTCGTCGCCACCACCTGGAAGGAGCTCGCCGACGACGTGGCGGACGGGCGCTGCGACACAGCCGTCGGCGGTGTCTCCATCACCCTGCCGCGCGCCCGCAAGGTCGCCTTCAGCGAACCGACGCGTAAGGACGGCAAGACGCCCATAGTGCGCTGCGCGGACAAGGAGAGGTTCGGTGACGGCTGGCTCGCCGACATCGACAAGCCCGGCACCAAGGTGATTGTCAACCCGGGCGGCACCAACGAGCAGTTCGCCCGCACCCACATCAAGCGGGCCACCCTCACGCTGCACCCCGACAACACCACCATCTTCAAGGAGATAGTCGACGGCCGGGCCGACGTGATGATGACCGACGCCAGTGAAACCCGCTACCAGTCCACAATCCACCCCGAACTGTGCGCACTGCACCCCGACAAGCCGTTCACCTTCGCCGAGAAGGCGTACGCCCTGCCGCGCGGTGACGCGCAGTTCAAGGAGTACGTCGACCAGTTCGTGCATCTGGCCACGCATGACGGGACGTACGCGGCGTACGAGGACGAGTGGATGAAGTGAGTCCGGCGCCGGGCCAGGTGCCGGAACGGGTCGGGTCAGGGCCGACCGGGGGAGGCCGCGGGCTTCAGGTAGCGGGCGAGCAGGTCGTCCAGGGTGACCATGCCCGTGAGGCGGCCCGAGTCGTCGCAGACCAGGGCGAGCGAGGCGCGGCGGTGGCGCAGTTGTTCCACCGCGTGGGCGAGCGGGGTGTCCGCCGGGAGTTCGGGCAGCGGGCGGGCCAGCTCGCGGGCGCTGGTGCCCCGGCCCCGCGCCCGGGCCACCAGGGCGTCCCTGGCGTGCACCGACCCGAGCACGGTGCCCCCGTCGCGGACGAGCAGCCGGGTGCGGTCGTGCTCCGCCGCCGTGCGCAGGACGTCGTCGGGGCGGGCGTCGGCCTCGACGGCGACGGCGTCCGCGGCGGGGGTCTGCAAGTCGCCGACCGGGGTGAGCGGCTCGGTGAGGGAGCGGATGATCAGCTCGGAGTCGTCCTGGCTGATCAGGCCGAGCCGCCGGGACTCGGCGACGAGATGCGTGAGCTGCTCGCGGTTGTGCACCGAGGTCAGCTCGTCGCGCGGCTCGACCCGGCACAGGCGCACCAGGCTGTTGCTCATCCGGTCGAGCACCCGGATGAGCGGCCGCACGGCGGTCACCGTCGCACGGAAGGCGGGGGTCAGCAGCATCGCGGACCGCTCGGGGTGGGCAATGGCCCATGACTTGGGCGCCATCTCGCCGAGCACCATGTGCAGGAACACCACGACGATCATCGCGACGGCGAAGGAGACGCCGTAACTCAGGCCGCTCGGCAGGCCAAGGCGGTGCAGCAGCGGGTCGAGTTCGTGGGAGATGGCGGGCTTGGACACGGAGCCGAGGCCCAGGGTGCAGACGGTGATGCCGAGCTGGGCGCCCGCCAGCATCAGGGAGAGCTCGCGCATGCCCGCGAGGACCGCCTTGGCGCCGCGCCTGCCCTCGGCCACCGCCTTCTCCACGCGGTGGCGGCGGGCGGCGACGAGCGCGAACTCGGCGGCGACGAAGAAGCCGCTGCCGATCAGCAGCACGACGGTGACGAACACCGCCAGGGGGAAGCTCATGAGCGAGCCTCCCCTCGGTCGGTGCGTGCGTCCGGCCCATCGGCCCGCGCGTGCGGCCCGTCGGTGCGTGCGTGCGGCCCGTCGGCTTGTGCGTGCGGCCCGTCGGTGCGTGCGTGCGGCCCATCGACCCGCGCGTCCGGCCCGTCGGTGCGTGCGTCCGGGTGCTGATCCGCCTCGGGCAGCCGCTCCAGGCGTACGCGCGCGGGGACGTGCCGGTCCAGAGCGCGTACGTCCACGACCGCGTCGAAGCCGTCGGGCAGGCGCAGCGTGAGGCGGTCGCCGACGGCGGGGAAGCGGCCGAGCCGGTCCACGATCAGACCCGCCACGGTGTCGTAGTCGTCCTCCTCCGGCAACTGGACGCCGGTGGCGTCGGCCACCTCGTCGAGGCGCCGGCCCGCGTCCACCAGCCAGCCGCCGCCGTCGCGCACGGCGACGTGCACCACTTCGTCGCTCTCGTCGGCGATGTCGCCGACGAGCTCCTCGGCGATGTCCTCGTACGTGACGATGCCCGCGACGCCGCCGTGCTCGTCGAGGACGACGGCGAACTCGTCGTCGCGCGCCCGCATCTGCCGCACGGCGTGCGGAAGTTCGAGCGTGTCGGGGAGCAGCAGGGGCTGCCGGGCGAGGGCGGCGGCGGTGGCGCCGGGGAGGTGGTGCCCCGCGGTCCGCATCAGCTCGCGCACGCCGAGGACACCGGTGACGTCGTCGGGGTGGTCGCCGAGCACCGGGTAGTTGGAGTGGCCGTGCCGGGCGATGAGCTCGACGGCTTCGGCGGTGCTCGCGTCCTTGCGCACGAAGACGGCGTCGACGCGCGGCACCATCACCTCGTCCAGGGTGCGATCGGAGAACGCCAGGGCGTGGTCGAGGAGGTCGGCGGTGTCCTTGGGCAGCTCACCGCGCTCGTGGGACTCGCCGATGAGGTGGCCGAGCTCCGCCAGGGACGCGCCGTGGTGCAGCTCCTCCACGGGCTCGATGCCCACCCGGCGAAGGAGACGGTTCGCGGCCCCGTCGAAGATCCGCACCACCGGTCCCACGACCTTCAGGTAGGCGAGCGTGGAGGCGGCGAGGGACTTGGCGAGGCGTTCGGGCACGGCGATGGCGAGGTTCTTCGGCGCCAGCTCGCCGAGGACCATCTGGATCACGGTGGCGAGCACGAAGGCCAGCGCGACGGAGACGCCGGTGACGGCGCCCTCGGGCAGCCCCATGCCGGTCAGGGCCGGTTTGAGCAGCGTGGACACGGACGGCTCGGCAAGGAAGCCGACGACGAGCCCGGTGACCGTGATGCCGAGCTGCGCCCCCGACAGCATGAAGGAGAGCCGCTCGAGGACTTGCAGGGCACGGGCGGCGCGCCGGTCGCCCGCGTCGGCCGCACGGGCGAGCGCGAGCCGGTCCACGGAGACGTAGGCGAACTCCTGGGCGACGAAATAGCCGGTGCCCGCGGTCAGGACGAGAACGGCGAGCAGGCCGAGCACGGCACTCATCGAACACCACCCCGCCGGGTGCCGGGGCCGCCTGCCTCAGTTGGTCGCCGGGCGCCGGCAGGGAAAGGGCGGGGCGGTCGGGGACAGTGCCCCGGGGGGTCCGGGTCCGTCGAGCTGGCGGACAAAGGGTGGCTCCTCGTGCATCGTCTGTGCCGATGCAACGATTCTGATCCCGCCCGAGTTCCCCCCCGCCTGCGCCTCGGTCGGCGTCCGGCCTTCCAGCCAGGGCGGAGGCCCCCGCGTACGCGGCTTCGAGCGAGTCCCCGGTGTGCCGGTGCCCCGGCCGGTCGAGGGTCACGAACAAGGTCGTACCGCCGTCGGACACGCGCCAGGGGTACGCACCGAAGCCCCAGGGGCAGATGGGTGGCCTCGGCGACCCCGGGCAGCCGGCGAGCGGCGACGCGGACATGGGACGACCGGCTCAGCCGACGGGTGGCTGGGCCGGTCCGGGTGCCCGGTGGTGCGGTGCGGGGCGGGTGTCAGACGTTGACGCCGAAGTCCGACGCGATGCCGCGCAGGCCGCTCGCGTAGCCCTGGCCGACGGCGCGGAACTTCCATT
>NZ_JOAP01000023.1 GCF_000720475.1 Streptomyces aureocirculatus | reverse complement strand
CCATCGCGCACCTCACCTATGACGGTCCAGAGCCCGTGATCGACGAACTACTCGCCCTGTCTCGTTGATCCCACGCGAGTATCAGTTCACGACTATGAACGCAGGGGGCGTACCATCCCGTTCCTCTTGTTCCTGAGACACTCACGACGGCAACATAAGATGACGATCAGTGAGACACAGGAAAGTGCAGCCATAAGCAACGAAGTTCTGATCGATGAGGCGGTCACCGACGCCGAACGCACCGGCCGCTGCACCCTGACCAACGGCCGCTGGTACAGTCCCTACGACGACCGCTACGTCGAAGGCCCCCGCACCATCGACATCGACCACTTCGTCCCGCTCGCCGAGAGCTGGGACTCCGGCGCCAGCCGATGGACGCCCAAGGAGCGCCAGGCCTATGCCAACGACCTCGACGACTCCCGCGCGCTGATCGCGGTCACCGCTGTCAGCAACCGGTCCAAGGCCGACAAGGACCCGGCCCAGTGGGTGCCGCCCGCCGCTGGCTACGAGTGCACGTACGCCACCACCTGGGTCACGATCAAGACCAGGTGGCAGCTCGCCATCGACCCGGCCGAAGCCGACGCTCTCGCCAGCACGCTCAACGAATGCCCCAACGTGCCCGTGCGGGCCGAACTCGCACGCTGAAAACGGACCACACCCGCGTGAAACGCCGAGGCAGTCCGCACCGTCCCTCCACTTGCCCGGGCGGCCGGGGGCGGTAGCCGGGGCCCGGCACGGCCCGTCCCGGCGCGAAAGCTGGGACGGGCGGCCCACACCCGATGCTCCACCGCCGCTTGGCCCGCGACTGCGAGACCCACCCGCACCGCTCCGAAGTCATGATCCACCTCGCCATGACCGACCTCATAGCCCGCCGCCTCACCGGCGAGAGCACCATCTCTTGGCGCGACCCAACATCTCCGGATCAAATCTTCATACCAGGATGAAAAAACGGGAGAAAACGACCTCTTGGAGCCTGACGCTGTCAGGGATCTTGGCGATGACGGCCGGGCATGCCCTCAACCTCTCAATCTCCAAGATGCTCGACCTCGTCGCCTGTGATCAGCTCTGCGTCTCCTCGTGACGTTCAAGAGCGACCGCATCGGGTATGACGAGCAGCTTGCCGGTGGTACGCCGAGCCTCCAGGTCGCTGTGGGCTTGGGCGGCCTCGGCCAGAGGGTAGCGGGCCGTTACGGTGACCTCAAGCGCCTTGGAGCGCACCCAGTCGAACACGTCGGCGGCGCGTCGGAGTAGTTCGGACCGATCGGAGATGAAGTCCCCGAGGCTGGGGCGGATCAGGGTCAGCGATCCGCCGTGGGCGAGCCGAATTGGATCGAACGGTGGCACGGCACCGCTTGCCGCGCCGAAGAGCACGAGATGGCCGCGGGTTTGCAGGCTGGCGAGGCTTGCGCCGAAGGTGTGCGCGCCGACGCCGTCGAAGACAATGGGCAGTCCCTGACCGCCGTTGAGTCGCCTGACCTCGGCTGGGAGGTTGTCGACCGTGGAGGAAAGGATCACTTCGGCGGCCCCGGCACGTTTGGCCAGTTCGGCCTTCGCTGTGGTCGATGTCGTGCCGATCACTCTGCCGCCGAGATGAGTGATGAGCTGGGTCAAAAGTAGCCCCATGCCACCGGCGGCCGCGTGCACGAGTACCGTGTCGCCCCGCTGTACCGGGTAGGCGTCTTTGATGAGGTAGTGCGCGGTCATGCCTTGGAGGAGCACGGCGGCGGCTGTCTCGAAGCCGATGTCGGCGGGCAGCGGCACCAGTCGGGAGGAGTCCACGACGGCCCGCTCGGCGTACGTGCCGGGAATCTCCACCCAGCCGACCCGGTCCCCGACTGCGACGTCAGAGACGCCGGGTCCGACTTCGACGACCGTGCCGGCGCCCTCAGAGCCCGGAGTGAAGGGCAGCGGGAGGCTGTACCGGCCCTCGCGGTGGTAGACGTCGAGGAAGTTGACCCCGGATGCGGCGACCTCCACGACCGCCTCGCCCGGGCCCGGCCGCGGCTGGTCCACCTCGGCCTCCTGAAGCACCTCGGGACCGCCAACTTCATACACCTGAATCGCTCGCATGACCCCTCCAATATCGGCTCGTCTCCCACCAACCTCGTTGATGGCGATCCGATTCCTGGCAAGCAGGCCAGCCCGCCACCCCCGCCGAGAGCTGAGACGCCCGTGTGCACCTGGGTCTGGGACAGGAGACCGAGGCCGTCAGGGGCCGACCAGTGCGCCCCCGCCGCTTCCGCACCCCAGGGCGCAGCTCTGGCGTTCGCGAAACCGTTACCGGAAGGGCGTGATCCCGCCCTCCGCAGGAACCACAGAGGCCAGCTGAGCAGCGGAAATCCGCTGCAAGGGAAGGCGAGATCTATCTGTCGGCCATGCTCGACGAGCTCCACATCTGCAAGATTTTCGACAGCGTCAGGCTCTGAGCGTGTGCTGCGCCCGCCGGTCACAGTGTCAGGCGCGCATGCGCCGGTAGGCGGCCTGCACGGCCTCGATGTACAGAGCGAACTCTGCGGTCGTGTTCTTCCGGTTACCGGCGCTGGTGGCACCGTCACGGAAGAAGGCCGCCCTCTGAGCGGTCGACAGCTCAAGCTGGACGCCCTGGCCTGTGAGGTTCCGGTTGCAGATGTTGCGGGGATCGCGTCCGGCTCGTTCGGGGGCGGCGCCCGTGACGGGAAAGCCCGCGTGCTCCAGCGAGCGGGTGATCCACAGGCCGAGGTGTTCGTCGAGCCCCCCGACTTCGGTCACCTTGAGCGGGTCGTGGAAACCGTGCCACGACACCGTGCGCGTCATGTCGGCCTGGAGGGACAGGCACGTGGGCTCGTCGAAGCGGCTTGAGGTGATGTGGAGGGCTCGGTTCGATGCCTTCTTTCCTCGGAACGAGTAGAAGGTGTGGCTGTCGCCGGCGGCGGCACGAGCGGCTTCGGTGGTGCCGACCTCGATGCCACCCCCGTGGATGGCGATGTGCGACAAGTCCGAGGCGGGGACTCGGAGGACTTCGCGCGACCAGTCGATGCCTTCGGACTCGTGGGCGGCGAGATCCGCGAAGTTCTTGTACGTGTCGGTGACCGTCGCTCGGGGGAGGAGATTCACGGTGTGGCGGTGGGTCCGATGTAGCGGGCGTAGACGTCGAAGGTCTCTTCGTGGTCGTTTCTGATGGTGGCTTCGAACGCGCCGGCGGGACGGAATGCGGCGAGCTTGCCCGTGCGGATGCGGTGGGCCTGGTTGGAGGCCCGGTTGCTGTTGGGGTGCGTGTCCACGTGGGCCCACTCGGTGGGGCGGTCGCGGAGCACCTTGGCGGTCTCGTGCGTCGCGTGAGCGGACCGTTTGTCGGGCAGCGGGACGAAGCGGGCGTGCATCAGTGTTCTCCGGCGTGGGGCAGGGTGGCTTCGGCGAGCTGCCGGATGCGGGCAGACAGTTGCCATTGGTTGTCGGTGAGGTGCTCGCACAGGGCGTTGGCAAGGCGGGCGATCTCGGTGAGCCCCTGTTCTGGGGATTTGTCTCGTGCGTGAGGCGGGGGTTCCATCTCCGGCTCCTGGCGTATGGTCAGCGGTTGTTGCAGCGGCAGGTGTTGGTGATGGGGTTGAACCAGCTGTCGCATGAGCCGCACCAGCTGGCGCCGGGCATGGGCGGTATCTGGCTGGCCTGCTGGGAGCGGTTGTGCACGGTGTGGGGTTTCCTCGGTCAGAAGGTGTCGGGGAGTTCGGCACGGGGGCCGTCAGGGGCGAGGACAGTGACGATGTGATCAGGGTCCTTGGGGCGCCACAGCGCAGCCTCGAAGCCGCACGCCTGGAGGTGCTGGAGCCAGTCGCGCTGAGCGGGACGTATCCGCCCGGTGTCCGACTTGAATTCAGCGAAGATGGTTCGCTTGGCCTTGGGATGTCCGTAGACCTCATCGGGCCAACCAGCGTCACTGCGGCGAGAGTTGTGCGTGTGGTAGGTGAGCGTCCAGCCGCGAAGGGCGGCGATCTTACGGACGTGGCACCGGAACTGTTCTTCGGTCACGCGGCGCCCCGGCGTCGTGGTGTGACTGCTTCAAGGAGGGCGGCACGGTGGGCTTCGGCGTCCGGGTCGGGCTGCGGTTCGCGGTGATGCAGCGGTACTGGACGCGGGCTGCGGCGGTGGCGTTCCTTGAGGAGTTCGGGCAGCGGGCGCCGGGTCTCCTCCCAGAGGATCTCGTGGACCGGGCGCCCGTACCGCTCGGCGATGTGCGCCTGGTACAGGGCGTCGTCTGCTGCCGAGGGTGTCTCGGTGGGGTGGATGGCAGGCATCTGGTTCTCCATGGGTGGGCCGGGACCCGCTGGGGGCGGGTCCCGGCCGGAGGGGTGGCTCGTATCGGACGAGCCGTTCTGGGCGGGCTGGGCGCGGGGGGTCGCTGCCCGTCCAGAAGTCGGTTGGTGGTCGAGCCGTGCCCGGGCTCGATCACGTGAACGAACCTAACACGAGTTTCTATCGCGACCTATTTTGGAGTCAGTCGACGATCGCGAGTTCGTCGTCGTAGTAGGGCAGCGGCTTGTGCATGCCGTCCCGCAGGACCATGTTCAGCTGCTCGCCGAAGGGGACTGCTTCGGCGTAGCTGACGACGCGGCCGAACGGCCGCAGCTCGTCCTTGGTCTTGTGGGCGACGGGGGTGACGATGGTGTTCTTGTCGAGCGTCATGACGTGCTCCTATCGGCCGCTGTTGGCGAGAGAGTCGAGGGCAATGCCCCATTCGGCGGTTATGGGTTCGTCGATCGTGAAGCCTGATGCGCGATCCTCGAAGGTCGTGGCCCGCCAGTACTCCGGTCCGCCGTTCATGGGGCGCTCGAAGTGCTGCACGCCTCCTTCCGGCAGAGGGATGGCGAGGCGCATGAGTCCCAGCTCCGTCGAGCGGATGACGTGCAGACCCTTGGCGAGGGCTTCGCAGGCGATGCCGTCTCCCAGATTCATGATGCAGTTCCTTTCGTCGTGACCTATTAGGGGTCAGGTGAGTGCGGCGTATCCGTCGCAGGTGGGGCAGGTGTCGCCGCTTTGGGGGTGCGTCCCGTCGGTGCAGTGCGGGCAGGGAAGATGGCGGCCGGAGCCGTGGCAGTGCTCGCATTCCCGCGCCCGCTCGAAGGGGCCGTGGCAGTACGTGACCATGCCGGAGCCTTCGCACTCCCCGCATTCGGGTGCGAGTACGCCGAGCGCGTCGAAGGCGTCGACGGGTGCGATGGTGGGCATGCTTCCTCTTTTCGTTCCGGCCCCGCCCGGCAGGCGGGCCCCTCTTCCTGATGTGATAATTCTACTCTCTTCAGGGTGGGTGTCTACTTCGGTACTGCGACCTACCCACGCAACCCGCCCTGCACTTCCTGGAGTTGGGCCACGTTGAACAAGTTCTGCTGCGTGAAGCGATCCACGGGCCCCTCACTCGGCCCTGAGCCGCAGTGCGCCAAGTGATCGGCGACCGTCCACCGCAGCCACTGCGGGGCGGTTCCGGAATCACCTCCAGGCGTGCGACCGGGTGTTGAGGAGGACCGTCGCATCACGCTCGTGTCCAAGAGCAGAAGATGAGGCTTCACCCGATGCACGGTGCCGTCCTCATGGACCCACACATCACAGACCTCGCAGTCCGCGCGGATCAGCATGGCCAAGCGGTGGATGTCCCCCCACCCTGGGTGCAAACCACCCGGCTTCACCCACAGGCATGTGCCCGGCCCGACATCACCGGGCCCCGAGGGCACGTGGTTGAACGGCGGGCACTGACGCCGTTTACGGCGCGGCTTGGGCGGTCTCGCCGGCGGGTAATGAGGGTGCGCCCGGGGGTACTGACGGATTTCCTCCGCCTGGGCCCTCAGCTTGTCCGCCGGGCTGTAGCAGGGCGGCCCGGTGTGCCAGCTGCGTGGCAGTCTCTTCTCCCAGAACGTCGGAGATCCGCCCTGGCAGCGGCCCTGAGTCAGGTAGGGGGAGGCGGTGCTGCACGGCCATGGCGTGCGGCACGAGCGGCAGGCCCACGGCGAAGCCGCCGAGTCAGGGAGGTGTTCCCCCGGCAGGTAGCTCGGGGGCGGCGGCACGTACGTGGCCATGTGCTCACTCCTCCGTGTGCGCGAGCAGCGCCGCCGCCGCACCGCGTATCTGCGCCGGTGTCCAGGTGGAACCGTCGAACGACAACTGGGCAAGCCGGGTCCGCTCTTGCCGCAGCACGAGTGTGCACGCGCCCCAGTGGGAGTCGAGCTCCAGATGCCGGCTGCGGACAGCGCCGTGAGGCGGATGCAACTCCGTGGGGTGCAACGGGAGAACACCGTCATCGACCACGGCCGGGACGTGATGGCCGATCACATTGAGCAACCGCCCGTCGCTGTGGAGGCAGCGGCCGAAGCACGTGAGCAGGGCGGCTCTCGTCGTGCCGACGACGAAGGCGTGCCGGGTCGACGAAGGGCGCTGCCGGGCCCGGACCTGCACGTGCGGGGTGCAAGCGTCGGGTGTGCGGTGCAGCCAGAAACCGTTTCCGATCTCGTCGCGGTAGGTCCGGCCGAGTTCCCAGCCTTTGAGGTGACGCAGGCTGAACCAGTTCCATATCTGCCCGTGGTCGCGATAGCAGGCGTCGTCCGGGTCGTCCGTCATCCACAGGCGGGTGGTCGGTGCGGCTGAGAGCGCGGAGCTGTCGGGGTACCTGGTGTCGATGCGGACCAAGACCTTGGCCGCGTTGAACGGAACCGGGCGCGGCGACGCCGAGAGGGGGTGGTTCAGCAGGGAGCAGGTCTCGCAGGCCCCCGCTCGCGGGCAGGAGCCGAAACCGCCCCACCGTGCGCGTCGCGTGTCGTAGCTCTCGAAGAGGGTCGCATATGAGGTGGGGCGCAGAGCGCACTGCGCCCCGCCTGCTCCCATGTGTGCGTTGAGGCTGAGGCGGTTGTACCCCTTGCCGTCCCGCGGGCGCTCGGAGGTGGGTTCGTGCAGGTAGATGGGCATGAATGCTCGTTCCTGTCGGGAGTTGGGCATCAGCGATCCGGGGAGCTGTCGCAGGGCAGGCCGCGGAAGGCGGCCAAGGCCCTGTCGGCTCCGTGTGGAGGGTTAGAACAGCTCGTCTTGGCCTTCGACGTCACCGGCCTTCACGGTGGGCTTGCGGGAGGGGCGTCTGTCCGGGACGACTTCGCCGAAGAGGGCTTCGGTGCCGTAGGCGTCGGGTCGGGCAGGTGTGCGTGCAGGCGCCTTCACGGGCAACAGGTTCTGGGCGTCGCGGTCGAAGTCGGGGCGCCACATGTCGCGCCAGTTCTGGCCGGTGCTCACGCCCGATCTCCTCGGCTGGAGGCGTTGAGGACCGCGTCTGCCCAGTCGTGCATGAGGGCGGTCGCAGCTCGGCCCGCTGCTTCGCCACGCGGCAAGCCGTCCTCGAGGTGCTTCAGGTAGCGGATCGCGGTGACGTCCAAGGCGTTGGAGGAGGTGAAGGCTTTCGCCAGGCGTTCGATGTCCACTCCGTGTACGTGGTTGAGGGCCTGGGCCGCGAGCGCGGCGATCATGCCCACGTCTTCGCCGAGCAGCTCGGCTTGGACGGGGGTGAGGGGTGCGCTGAAGCGCATGACTAAGCAGCCTTTCGGTGCGGTGTATGAGGCGAAGGGGCACGGCATGCGGTCGTGCCGTGTGTGAGGGGGGCGGGCAAGGGGAGCCCGCCCCCCCGGAGCGTGGTGGTCAGGCGGCAACCAGTTCGCGGTCCGCGCTGTCCTCGGTGGAGCTGTCGGCTTCCGCCTCCGGATTGACGCTGACCAGCTCGCGGGCTTCGGCGTGTGCCTTGGCCTGCTTGAGCTGCCACCGCGCTTTGGTCAGCGACTCAGCGACCCGGTCCAGCTGGTCCAGCCGTGCACCGACCTGGGTCTCCAGCGTTTCCGCGAGCATCAAGGGCTTCGTCCTGGCGATCTCGTCCAGGAGTTCGCGGACCTGCTCGATCTTGTCGAGCGTGCTGCGGGTCTTCTTCTGCGCGGCGGCGCGTTCGGTGCGCTGCTCCTCGGTCATCTCCTCGACGACCAGGAGGACGGCTTGGTCCTGCTGCTGCTTCATCGCGTAGGCGAAGTGGACGATCTCGTTGTCCGCAGCGAACTCGCCGCGTACGAACTTGCTCAGCACGGAGCCCTGGTTGGCGAAGTTCAGCGCGGCGATCTGCACCGCTGCCTGCGTGCCGATCTTCCCGTCCTGCACCAGTTCCTGAATCTCGATACGCAAGTCGAGCAGGGCCAGGCGCAGCTTCACGTACGTGGCGGTCTTGGCGAAGTCGGAGGCGACGGTCTCGATCGTCGCGCCTTCTTCCTCGTCGAGGATCCGCTGGTAGCCGTGGGCCTCCTCGAACGGGGTCATGTCCTCCCGGGTGACGTTCTCCGACATGGACCGCTTGAACCGCTGGAGTTCGTTCTTCTCCGAGATGATCGTGGCGCGGATCTTGGTGCGGCCGAGGATCTGGTGTGCGCGCCAGCGGCGCTCACCGGCGACGATCTCGTAGCCGCCGCGCTCGTTGTCGGGGCGCACCTCGATGGCCTGCATCAGACCGTACTTGTCGATCGACGTGGCCAGCTCGTTCAGCGCGTCCTCGTTGAAGTACTCGCGCGGCTGGCGCGGGTTGCGGTGGATTTGGCTCATCTTGAGGACGCGCTGCACGGGGTGCTCCTTGAAGTAGGTGGTGAGTTTCCCTGCCCTCACCTTCTACCTAAATTCTACTCTCTTTCGAGGTGGCGTCCATTCCGTAGGGAGCCCCCGGCAGTGACCTCGATCACGAAACCTTCAAGCGTTGACCTGGAGGAACGACATACATGAAGCCCGTCTGCGAACGCTGACGTCCCAGTGCGTCTCTCCCTGGGCTGCGCCGGATCGGTAGGGGGAGAAGGCGTCCGTCACTTCCTGTGCGCACCGCAGGCTCATCCGGGGGGCGGCCCTCCGACATGCCAATGGGCGCCGGGTATCCGGCGCCGATTGGCGGTCATCTACTGCTCGGCGGAGCTGTCCCCGGCCTCTGTCCAACTGCGCCACCGGCGCGCCTGCGGCGGCGTCGCCGCGCCGACGGCGTCCCGGCAGGCCGCGCGGATGGGGCAGATGCGGCACACGCGCTCGGCCATGCCGAACGCGACGGGTGCGTGCGCATCGCCTTCTTTTAGCGGGTGCTGCGCGCACAGGCCTTTGCTCCACGCGATCGGCTGAGCGATCGCGGCGTTTTCATTGCGCAGGCCGCTGAGGGCACGCACGATCCCCGCCGCGTCGGGCTGGCTGGGCGCCGCCCGTCTCGGGCTGGGCAGTTCGGAGAGCGCCCTGATGCGCTCCACGTCAATCACTCGTCCCCCTAGCAACGTCAGGACCGGTAGCCCCGGTTCCTGCGCAGTGACCGTCTCGGCGGACAGCCTTCCCACGAGCTCCAGGTCCCTGAGGTCTCACGAGTGGCGCCCCTTCCAGCGCCTGGAGCCGCCGGGAAGGGTCAGTGCCCCATGCCCACGCCGCCGTCAACGGGCAGGACGGCGCCGGTGATGTAGGACGCTTCATCGCTGGCCAGGAAGCGCACGGCCGCAGCGATGTCCTCGGGCCGGGCGGCCGTACCGAGCGGGATCTGGGCGAGCAGGGCTTTGATGCGCTCCTCGGGAAGGACGGCCGTCATGTCAGTGGAGGTCAGGCCCGGTGCGACGACGTTGGAGGTGATGTTGCGCGATCCCAGCTCGCGGGCCAGGGAGCGGGAGAAGCCGATGAGGCCGGCTTTCGCGGCCGCGTAGTTGGACTGGCCCGCCTCACCGAGCAGTGCGACAGCGGAGGAGATGAAGATCATGCGACCCTTGCGCGCCCGCAGCATGCTGCGCGTGGCGCGTTTGGCGAGGCGGTAGGCGGCCGTCAGGTTTGTGTCGATGACCGCAGCGAAGTCCTCTTCCGGCATTCGCATCAGCAGGCCGTCGCGGGTGATGCCGGCGTTTGCTACGAGGACCTCGACCGGCCCGTGCTCTTCCTCGATGCGCTTGAATGCGAGCTCGACCTGTTCGGGGTCGGTGATGTCGCACTGAACCGGAAGGACGCTGTTGATGGCAGGGGGTTCGCCCGAGCGGTAGGTCACGGCGACGTTGTCCCCGGCTTCAGCCATCGTCCTGGCTATCGCGAGTCCGATGCCACGGTTGCCACCGGTGATGAAGACGCTGCGGCCCATGTGGGGCACCTTTCAGGTCGATATTGACAGATAAGGCCCGCCGAGGCGCGGCCTGTAGTGACGGCGTGCTCAGTGGGCCCGCAGGGGCCTCCCTGCGCACGGCTCACTTTGCCTGGTTTTCATCTTGTTAGGTCGCCCTTGTCGCTGCCGGTCCTGACACATCCGGTACTGCGAGTGCGGTACGCACCTGCTGGGAGCGAAGTTTGGGGCATTTGTCATAGTGTGGAGGGTGCATTGAGGCGCCCAAGGAGGTCACGCGGCGCAAAAGGTGCGTTAAGGTCTGGCCAATCTTTTTGTTTTTTCTGGCTCATACAGGATGAAAGACCATGACAACCGCTATGCCGCCCCTCACTCGCATGCTGCGCACCTGGCGCCAGCGACGAGATCCCCGCGCAGTGCCCGGATTCACCGAGCGTTACGGCAAGCGGACCCGCAAGGGTCTTACCCAGTTGGACATGGCCCTCCTGACGGGAATGTCAGAGGGCTGGTACCGCAAACTGGAGACCGGCGTAGAGGCTAACTACTCCGACGACGTCCTGGAGCGCGTCTCGCGGATACTCGGCCTCAACGAAGGTGAGCGTACGCACCTGTTCTACTACGCCACGGGCCACGAGCCCGCCCCGTTGAAGCGCCCGGATGCCAGCCGCCTCGACCCGACCATCGCGGCTCTCGTTCATCAGCAGTTTTGGCCCGCCTACACCTTCGGCCTGGACTGGGACATCCGTGTCTTCAATGAGCCCGCAGGCCGCGACTTTCCATAGATGCACCACGGCGTCAACGTGATGATCTGGGCCTTGACCTACCCCGAAGCTCGCCTGCAACTCATCGACTGGGAGGAAACTTGGGCCAAGCCCATGGCGTCGATCCTTCGGCTGACTGCCCAGGCCAACCCGGACAACGAGCGCCTGGCCGAAGTTATCCAGGAGATCAAGGAACGTGACGAGACCGCGCGGGTGATCCTGGAGGAGGACAACACCGCCAGGGTCCACCCCGACGGGGATGTCCGCCGCCTGCACCTGCCCAACCGCGACGGTGTGTTCGAGGTGGAGTTCATCACCTTCGCCCGGCTGCGCAACAACACCAAGCTGATGGTGGTCATGCCACCTGGCGGTCCTGCCTATCCGCAGGCTAGCCTGGCGATGCCCTCCACCATGGCCAACGTCCCAGTAGGCACGTCAGCTACTCCCGCTTCGGCGTAGGCGGCCGCAGTCTGAGTAAACAGCCGCTCAGGGTGAGCCCACGAGCCCGCATGTTCCGCCATGACCAGGCGGGCGGCCTCGGCCAGGGGAACCCCGGCCTGGGCATGCTGCGCAGCGGATGCTGCAACCGAGGACAGGTAATCCTTGAAGGCAGTGACGTCGGCACGACTCATCAGGGGCCCATGCCCGGGCACAAACTGCTCGGCCCCCGTAGCCAGCAGCCGGTCGCACACCGCGGCGCATGCGGACGGCGTCCCGGACCACACCACCATGTGCGCGCCGCTGAACAGTGCGTCGCCAGCGAAGACTATGCCGTCCTCGGGGATGTGAACGGCCACGTCGCCGGCGCTGTGGCCCTGACCCAAGTCCAGGAGTTCGACCAGCGACTGCCCCACCTTGACTTCCAGCCGACCGGCGAAAGTCTGGGTGGGGCCGGTGACGGTGACGCCGGAAAACGAGAAGCCTCCGAAGTGCCGCGCCGCGTATGCTGCGGCCTTGCCCTGGACGCTCCCCGAGCACAGCATGGTCAGCTGTTCGGGACCCATCTCCTGACACGCGTGGCGAGCGGACAGCTCCGACGTGATGATCGTCGCGTCAGCGACGAGCTGGTTGCCCCAAGTGTGGTCACCGTTCGCGTGCGTGTTCACGACGGTGGAGATCTCCGTACCCGGTAGTGCCGAGGCGACTGCGTGCAGCATGTGACGTGTCGCGCTGAGCGTGAACTGCGTATCGACCAGCAGGACTTGGCCGTTGCTGGAAACCACGCCGCTGTTACTGAAGCCCCAGCCGGGCTGGTCGTTCATCCACGCCCAGGTCGTGGCGGACAGATGCTGGAGGGTAGGGGAAGACACCGCAGATCATCCTATTCCATAGGGCATTGCGGCAGAAACCGCATGAAGTGAGTGCATCTTAGGAACAGATGTCATCACCGAAGCAAATGAGACTGGAGCGAAATCAGGCCGGGGCTACCAGTAGCCGGGCAGGCCAAGTCCCCCTGGCGCATCACGCTTCGAGGCGCGCGGCAGTGGAGAGCCACGGCCCAGGTGACGCCTCACCTGCGCGGTCGAGTTTCACCGCTCACCGGTCAGTCGCGCCCAGGGTGAGAGGGGCCCTAACGCCACTCAATACGGATCCGCTCACTGGGGTCACGATGCCTGCCACGCCCCACCGCGAGTACGCGCACCTTGACGATCACCACGCCGAGCAGCGCCCGCTGCCATGCCCGTGGTGCCGTCTTCCACCAGGCGGCTAGGTCCTCGACGCCATCGATGGGAACGTCGATCAGCTGCTCCAGGTAGCGCAAGCGGCTACGCGCCTCCCGCAAGTCCTGGTTGGTGGCCTTCTCGGCCGCCTCGTACGCTGCCGGCACCAGCATCTCGCGCATCTCGCGCAGCTCCCCGAACCGCTTCTCCGCCCCCTCGACGTGCGCGCGGAGGCGTTCGGCCTCATCCCGCAGATCGGCGAGCAACTGCGACACTCGCTCCCGCGTTCCCGGGCGCAGAAGCTCGGCAAGAACTTCTTCCGCCACGGTGTCTTCGAACCGGTCGCCGTTGATCCGGACTCGCCCGCACGACGTCTGCCCCGCCCTCGGAGGAGGGCACCGGTAGGTCGGGGCGCCGCCGCTGGTAACGCGAGCGCCCACCATGCTGTGGGCACACCGGTCACACTCCGACAAGCCGTCCTTCATCAGGTAGTCGAACGCCTCGCGAGGCTCGGCCTGCTGCCCCGCCTGCTCGGTGAACAGGGCGAGAAGCCTCAGGCGCTCGTCGGGTGTCAGGACCGTTTCACCGAAGTCCGTAATGAGCTGACCGTCATCGTCGAGCCCGGCCATGCGCGGGTGGCTCAGGACACGGGTCAGTACCTCTGGAGCCCACTCGTTGCCGCGTGTCGTGCGATGTCCCTGGGCGTTCATCCACCGACACACCTCAGCTCTGGCTTGCTGGTCGAACAGCAGCGAGGCGGCTTTCCGCAGACCTTTGGCCTCCTCGGGGTGAAGCCCCCCGCGGCGACTCAAATAACCAGTCAGCCGTGCCATGCGTCTCCGTCCGATCACGAGCTGATCGCCTGCCCGCTAGCGACCCTCTTAGCCCAGTAATAGGTCACGATAGCTGCAAGGAGTAGGAGGTGGAATCCGCAACGCGACCTCGGTGAGGCGCACTGATGTATTTGCGCACGTCAAAGCCCCGCACGCCCCGAAAGCCGTGAGGCACGTCACGGCACCCGCTACAGCAAGACGCCCACTCGCACAGTTGGTCGCCGAGCTTCAACCGTGCGACAAGGCAGCCCGGCCAGAATCCCGAGAGGCGGCCCTGGCCGAGCACCACCGGGGGCGCTCCCCCCCCCGGCTACGAAACCCCCAAGACCTTCCACAGCGAAGCCGTCGCCACCTTTTGAGTGCGCCCCAAAGGGATCAGCTTCGCCGGGAACTCATCCGCCTTGATCAAGTCGTACGCCTTGTCCGCCCCGATCCCCAGGGCGCGTGCAGCTGTCACGACGTTCACTACTGCCGGCAGCGATCGGACTTCCTCTACGGACATCCCGCTACACCGCTGACGCTGCTCAGTCACAGACGAGGACAAAGGTGGTCACATCCCTCTTCCCCGCGCCACCTGGCAGGAAGCATACGACGGCCAAGGAAGCGTCACCTTCGCTACAGCAAGATCAGGGCACGTAAGGAACGACCCACCGCAATCAGGGGGATATCCGAGTGTTCGACGGCAGTACCTACAAGCGATGCAAGTGCACCGAACCCAAGTTGGATGGCGACGGTCAGCCCGTCCTCGACGCGAGCGGCCAGCCCACATTTCGTGAACTTGGCTCTGCCTGCCCCCTCCTCATCAGGCGCGACCACGGCTCCTGGTACTACTACGTCAAGCTCGCCGACGGTCCAGGTGGCAAACGCCGACGCCCACGCAAAGGCGGCTTCCTCACGCAGAAGCAGGCCAAGGAGGCAGCCCAGAAGCTGTGGGACGAAGCTCAGGGGGGCATCGACGTTGACACCAATGAGACTGTCGCCTCGTACCTCGACCGCTGGCACGCGAAGCGCGTCGACCTAAAGCGTAAGACCCGAGGTGACTACCGCGACTTCATCGACCGTGTCTTCAAGCCCGCCCTCGGCCACCTCCCCATGCGCGATCTCCGCGAGCGCCACCTCCAAGAGATGTTCCAACATATCTGGGCATACAACGAGGTCAAGAAGGCCAACCGCGAAGCGGCAGAGCTAGCCAAGATCGAATGCGACGCAGCCCACTTGGCCTGGAGCCAAGCCTCCACGCCCCGGCCGCCCGAGCTGCGTCTGGCATGGCACCAAGCCTGCGCGGCTCTCAAAGAAGCCCGCGCCAAGCCTCGCCAGAACACTGGACCCGCCTCCCAGAAGAAATACCTCGACTGTCTCACCGCCGCACTCGGCGACGCTGTCACCGAGAAGCTCATCACGCAAAACTGGGCCAAGCTCGTCGTCGTCCCTAAATATGAGCGCCCCCAACCGCTGGTCTGGACCGACGAGCGAGTGGCGCGCTGGCGCGAGACCGGCCAGAAGCCCAGTCCAGTCATGGTCTGGACCCCGGAACAGACGGGGGAGTTCCTCGACGCAGCTGTCGATCACCCCATGTACATCATGTGGCACCTCATGGTGTACCGGGCACCACGTCGAGGTGAGGCAACAGGCCTGCCGTGGAGCGAACTCGACCTCGCCAAAGGGGTGGCACACGTATCCGGTCAGCTCGTCACCGACTCCAACTACAACGTATGGAAGGACACCCCCAAGAGCCGCAGCGGCCGCCGCACGGTCGCTCTCGACCACGCCACTCTGGCCCTGCTCACGGCCTGGCGCGACGTACAAAAGGCTCAGCGCGCCGAATGGGAGACGAAGCACCGCGAAGACCCTAAGAACCACGGACCGTACGTCGATTCCGGCTACGTCTTCACCCGACCCGATGGACACCCTCACCACCCGGCCAACGTCTCCCAGGCCTTCAATAGGTTCGTCCAGCGCATTGGTCTGCCACCGATCCGCCTCCACGACCTGCGTCACTGCGCAGCCTCACTCAGCCTGGCTGCCGGCCTCTCCATGAAGGCCATCCAAGCCCTGCTCGGCCATAGCAGCTACCAACTGACGGCTGACACCTACACCAGCTTGTTGCCTCAGTTCGAGCATGCCGCCGCCAACGCCCCGCTTGAACTCGTGCCACGCCGCAACGGAGTGGAGAAGCCCGACGGTGAACAGACCTCCGCATCAGAGGTAGACCACGAGCAGGCCACGGCTTCGGTTCCTCCCGGAGCAGAAGCGCAGGATGAGACAGTCGCCTCCGCCACGGTCCCAGAAGACCGGCACCTGCACGTAGTACGTATCGACCGGGGAGACCAGGCGCAAAACGCCGCTTGAGCGCGCTGTCCCCCGCACGTCCCCCCGAGGGCTTCGGCAGTCTGGATGACCAGACCCTCGACGAGGTGCTCGACGTCCTGGACTCGCTGCGCGAGCGGGACCGCAGCGTCGGCATCGTCAGCCATGTCGCCGACCTGCGCCGCCGGGTGCACGCGCAGTTGGAGGTCGTGAAGGGCAGGGCGGGGTCGGTGGTGCGGCTGCGGGGAGAGGCCTGAGGGCTGTTCTTCACCTCCCCGGCGGCCGCCCTGCCGCCCGTCGCCCGGTGGCCCGTCGCCCGGTGGCCCGTCGCCCGGTCGCTCACCGTCCGAGCGGCCGCCCCGTCAGCGGAGACGAGTAGACGACACTCGTCGTCACCGAGCCGAGCGCGCCGATCCTGCCGGACACCTCCTCCAGGTGCCGCATGGACCGCGCGGCGACCTTGATGACGAAACAGTCGTCCCCGGTGACGTGATGCGCCTCCAGGATCTCCGGCGTCGCCTCGACCAGGTCGTGGAACGGCTTGTAGTTGCCGTTCGGATAGCGGAGCCGTACGAACGCGAGGACCGGCAGGCCAAGCCGCTCCGGGTCCACCACGGCCGCGTAACCCTGGATGACACCGGCCCCTTCCAGGCGCCGCACGCGCTCGGTGACGGCGCTCGCGGACATGGAGACGGCGCGTGCGAGCTCGGCGTAGCTGGCGCGGCCCTGCCGCTGGAGGACGTCGAGGATGCGCCAGTCGGTGGCGTCCGTGGAATAACCGGTCATGTCCGAGAGGAAACAGGGAAAACCCCGGCCGATCAAGAGGTGGACCGGGAATGGGCCCTTCAGGTCCGCGGGCCACGCTCATAGATTTTCAGCCATGGCTCACATGACTCACACAGCCCGCATGACTCACTCAGCCCACATGACTCACTCAGCTCACTCAGCTCAGATAGCCGCCGGAACCGACACGAGCGTCGCGGACAGCACTGATCCTGTCCTGCGCGTCCCGCCCGCCGACCCCGCCGCCGCCGTCGCCCACTTCTCCGCGAGCCTCGCCTTCCACGCCGACGTGTCCGACGTCGCCGCCGCCCTCGCCGCCGACGGCGACCCGGGCTTCGTCCTCCTCGACTCCCGCTCCACGGAGTCCTGGGACCAGGGCCACATCCCCGGCGCCGTGCACCTGCCCACGGCCCTGATCCCGCAGCAGGCCGGTCGGCTCCTCGACAGGGCGGTCCCGGTGGTCACCTACTGCTGGGGCCCGGGCTGCAACGGCGCGACCCGCGCGGCCCTCTCCCTGGCCCGCCTCGGCTTCCAGGTGAAGGAGATGCTCGGCGGGTTCGAGTACTGGGTCCGGGAGGGCTTCGCGTACGAGACCTGGGAGGCCGCGGAGAAGCGCACCGCGGACCCGCTCACGGCGCCCGCCGACGGAGCGGACTGCGGCTGCTGAGCCGGGGCCCAGGGTAAATCCCCGTGCGCGAGCGGCCCGGAGCACGCATCATGACCTGTCATGCCCGAACTTCCGCAGCCGCCCACCGCCGCCGAACTCCGCCGCGATCCGCTCCCGTTGCGCGGACGCACCGCCCTGGTGACGGGAGCGAGCAGGCGCGACGGCATCGGCCACGCCGTCGCCCGTCGACTCGCCGCGTACGGGGCGAGTGTGTATCTGCACCACCACGTGCCGCACGACGCCGAGATGCCCTGGGGCGCCGACCGTACGGAGGACGTCGTCGCCTCCGTGCGCGAGGCGCTCGCCGACCCCGGCGCCCGGGTCGTCCACGGCCCCGCCGACCTCGCAGACCCGGACGCGCCCGCCGCGTTGATCGCCACGGCCGCCGAAGCGCTCGGCGGGCGCCTCGACATCCTCGTAGCCAACCACGCCCGCAGCGGCCGCGACGGCACCCTCGACGAGATCGACGCGGCCACGCTCGATGCCCACTGGGCCGTCGACACCCGCTCCGTGATCCTGCTCGTGCAGGCGTACGCACGGCTGCGCGCCGGGCTCGCACCGCGCACGCCCGGCGGACGCGTCCTGCTGATGACGTCCGGCCAGGACATCGCGGGCGGCATGCCGGGCGAGCTGGCTTACGCCCTCCAGAAGGGCGCCCTCGCCTCGGTGACCCGCTCCCTCGCGACGGCGCTCGCCGACCTCGCCGTCACGGTGAACGCCGTCAACCCCGGTCCCGTGGACACGGGCTACATGTCCGGGGAGGCGTACGAGCACATCGCCGCCCTCTTCCCTGCGGGACGGTGGGGCACGCCGGACGACCCGGCCCGGCTCCTCGCCTGGCTGGCCACGGACGAGGCCTGTTGGATCACGGGCCAGGTCATCGACTCGGAGGGCGGCATCCGGCGCTGAGCCGCAGGCCGCGGCCCGGCGGTGCGCTGTGCGGTGCCACCGCACAGCGCACCGCCGCGTCACAGCGCCGACAACTCGTCCACCAGGTCGTCGAGCCCGAGCGACCCCTGGGACAGCGCCGCCATGTGCCACGCCTTGGCGTCGAACGCGTCGCCGTGGCGCCGCCGCGCGTTCTCGCGGCCGAGCAGCCAGGCGCGTTCGCCGAGCTTGTAGCCGATGGCCTGGCCGGGGATCGTCAGATAGCGGGTCATCTCGCTCTCGATGAAGTCCGCGGGGCGGCTGCAGTGCGCTCCGTAGAACTCCTGGGCCAGGTCCGGCGTCCAGCGCTCGCCGGGGTGGAACGGGGAGTCCGCGGGGATCTTCAGCTCCAGGTGCATGCCGATGTCGACGATGACCCGCAGCGCGCGCATCATCTGGGCGTCGAGGTAGCCGAGCCGGCGCTCCGGGTCCGTGAGGAAGCCGAGCTCGTCCATCAGGCGCTCCGCGTACAGCGCCCAGCCCTCGGCGTTGGCGCTGACGATGCCCACGGTCGCCTGGTAGCGCGAAAGGTCCTGGGCGACGTGCGCCCACTGCGCGAGCTGGAGGTGGTGGCCCGGCACACCCTCGTGGTACCAGGTGGAGACGAGGTCGTAGACGGGGAAGCGGGTCTGGCCCATGGTCGGCAGCCAGGTCCGGCCCGGCCGCGAGAAGTCCTCGGACGGGCCGGTGTAGTACGGGGCCGCCGCGCCGCCGGGCGGAGCGATCCGCGACTCCACCTTCCGCACCCGCTCGGCGAGTTCGAAGTGCGTGCCGTCCAGCGCCTCGATGGCCTCGTCCATGAGGTCCTGCAACCACTGCCGCACCGCGTCGACGCCCTCGATGTGCGTGCCGTGCCCGTCGAGGTGGGCGAGCGCCTCCCACGGCGTCGCCGCGCCCGGCAGGATCTTCTCGGCCTCGGTCCGCATCTCGCCGAGCAGCCGGTGGTACTCGGCCCAGCCGTACGCGTACGCCTCGTCGAGATCCAGGTCCGTGCCGTTGAAGTGCCGTGACAGAAGGGCGTAGCGTTCACGGCCGACCACGTCCGGAGCACCCTCGACAGCGGGTGCGTACACGTCCCGCATCCAGTCGCGCAGCGCCACCACCGCGCCGGTGGCCGCCTTCGCAGCCGTGTCCAGCTCGGCCCGCAGCGCCTGCGGCCCGTCCGCCGCGAACTCCTCGAACCAGCCGGGCCCGCCCTCGGGTCCCGCCCACTGCGTCAACTGCTCGACGAAGGTGGCCGTCGGTCGCGGCGCCCCGAACAGCTTGCGATCGAGGCCCAGTTGGAGCGAGGCGCGGTAGCCGTCGTACGCGGCGGGCACCGCGCGCAGCCGTTCGGCGATCGTCGCCCAGTCCTCGTCCGTGTCCGTGGGCGTCACCGTGAAGATCTCGCGGACCGCGTGCGGCGGCGTGTGCAGATTGCCGACGGCACGCAGCCCCTCGTCGGCCTCGTGCACGGCCAGCTCCGCGCGCAGCCGTTCGCGCAGCAGCCGGGCGCAGCGCCGCTCCACCTCCGCGTCGGCACCCGGCCGCCTCTCCGCCTCGTCGAGCCGGGCCAGCGTCGTCCGCGCGAGGTCCGCCAGGGCGTCGAGGCCCGCGGGGGACAGGTCGGGAAGCTTGGCGTGGCTCTCCTTGACGCCGAGGTAGGTGCCGGTGACGGGGTCCAGGGCGATGAGTTCGTCGACGTAGGTGTCGGCGACCTCGCGGGGCAGCGGGCCGCCGGGGGTGGTGGGAGTGATCTTCGTGTCTGACATGCGGACATCCTGGTACGAGACAGGGGCGCGCGTCACTGCCGCGTCACCGCCGCACGGGGTGGCCCGGCTGTCACCGACTCATTGTTTGACTGATCGTTCTGGATGTGGCTAGCGTCCGCGCCATGGCCAGGACCAAGGAATTCGACCCGGACGCCGCGTTGGTGGCCGCCCTTGAGCTCTTCTGGAGCCGCGGTTACGAGGCGACGTCCATGGCGGACCTCGTGGAGCGTCTGGGCATCGGCCGCGCCAGTGTCTACGCGACCTTCGGCAACAAGCGCGCGCTGTATCTCAAGGCGATGGACCGCTATACGGAGCTGAACGACCCGCTGCTCGTCGACGAGCTGTCCAGGCCGGGCCCCGCCCTGCCGGGGGTCCGCGCGCTGCTGCTGAGGTTCGCCGCCGAGTCGTCGGCGCCCGGTTCCCGGCTCGCGGGCTGCTTCGTGACCAACACGGCCGCGGAGCTCGCCCCGCACGATCCCGCGGCCGACCGCAGGGTCGAACTGCACTGGGAGCAGCTCGAGACGCTGCTGCACGCCGCGCTCACCCGGGCGCGGGCCCAGGGGGAGATCCCCGAGGGCCGCGATCCGCGCGCTCTGGCCCGCATGCTGCTCGTACTGCTGCAGGGGATGCGGGTGGTCGGGAAGGTCTCCGGCGGCGAGGCCCGCGTCCGGGAGGCGGCGGACCAGGCCCTTTCCCTGCTCGGCTGAGCTCGCCCGAAGGCCCCCGCCAGGCCTTGCCATGCCGCACGCGCACCTTGATAACAGAATGTTCGGTCAGTTATGACAGTTGCGTAAGGAAGAACACACATGGCGGAGAAGAAGGTGGCCGTACTCGGCACCGGCGTCATCGGCGCAGAAGGCCGAAGCCCTCCGCGAGTGCCGGGCTCTCCGTGAGGGCCCGGTTTTCCGCTACGCCGTGCGTGCGGGCCGTGCGGGCCGTGCGGTGGGTGCCCGTGCCCGCCGCGGGTGGGGCGGTGGGCACGGGCGTCGGAGCGGTGTCTCGGAGGCGGCTGTTGCCTCAGCGGCGGCTGCCGTACGGCACCTGGGAGCTGACCGGCGTGGTGTCGAGGCGGGCGGTGATGACCAGCGTGCCCTCCTCGATCTGGAAGTCCAGGGGCAGGTTGAGGCCGCGCATCGCGGCGACCATGCCGGTGTTGGACGACTGCGTGACCGCGTAGACGCTCTCGCAGCCCGCATCGATCGCCATCGAGACGAGACGGCCCAGGAGTTCGCCGCCGATGCCGCGGCGCTGCCACTCGTCCTCGACGAGCAGCGCGATCTCCGTCTCGTCGCCGTCCCACAGCAGATGGCCCAGGCCGACGATGCGGCCGGAGGCGGTCCGGGCCGCGAGCGTGCGCCCGAACCGCGGGCTCAGGAGGTGGTTCAGATAGCGGTCGGCGTCGTTCACGGGGCCGTGGTACCGCATGCCCAGGGTGCGCTTCGAGCAGCGTTCGTGCATGGTCTTGGCGGCCTTGAGGTCACCCGCGTCGGCGCGGCGCACCGTGATGTCGGGCCCCTCGGGGAGCGTGAGGACGTCCTGCTCGCGCGGGATGCGCGGACCGAGCCGGGTGTCCAGCTCCACAAGCGCTCGCGCGCGGGCGAACTCGGTGGGGGTGAACGGGAGGTGGGGACGCTCGACCGTGATCACTCCGCCTTCGGGGGCCCGCAGTCGCAGCACGGTCCCCTCCAGTACGCCCTCGACGGGCGCTGTCCCTTCGCCGGCGCGCTCGCCCACCGAGGCGGCGGGCAGCGAGCGGATGGTGCAGCGGCCGAGGAGCTGGCGCAGGGCGAGCGGCAGTTCCGCCGCGTCCAGGGCCGTGCGCGTGGCCAGGCCCAGGATGCGCGTGGGCGCGTCCACCAGGTCGTGCGCGTCGGCCCGCTCGATCCAGGTGCCGGAGCCGCCCGCCCGCGCGACCGTGCGCGTGAGGTCGGCCGCGGACAGTGCCGTCGGGGCCCGCAGCAGGAACTCGTCGATCGTGCCCTCGGCCAGCGGGTGCGTCTGCAGGCTGAGGATGTCCACGCGGTCATGGGCCAGTGCCGTGCACAGCGCCGCGAGTGAGCCTGGGGTGTCGCGCACGGTCGTACGCAGTCGCCACAGCGTCGTGGACTCGGCGTGCGCTCCCGCGCCGTCACCGGACGGTGCCGTGGACGTCTCCGGCGGCACACCGGACCCGGGCCCGGACCCGCCTGCCTCGGCGTGGGCGGACCGGGTGCCGGTGCCGGTGTCGGCCGTGCCCGGCGGCGCATGAGTGTGGCGTCGGGCCCACCAGGTGTGGAACCCGACCGTCGCCAGCAGGATCACGGCCGAGAGGAGGAGCAGTTCGGGCCCGTCCGGGCCGTGCCCCACGAGATTGGCCACCGCGTCCGCCGCGGCCACGGCCGTGAACAGGGCGGCCAGTTCGACGACGTCCCGGCGCCAGTGGTGCACCGGCCTGCCGTGCCTCTTGCGTGTCACATCAGACATGTCTGCACTCATGCAGCCACTCTGACCGAAGCCTGTTTCGTGATCACGAACGCTTTGTGACTGATGAGTTAAGAGCGGTTCTGTCCGATTCATTACTCTTTGATCACCCTGCTTGTCCATCGCTGTCCCCCGTATGGCCGCACTGGTCCGCGCGGGTGCCGAGCGCCCCGAGAGGCCGGAGCAGCCCGAGCGGTACGGTCTCGCCCCCGAGCCGTCCGACTCGCCCACGCGCCGTCCGTCACTGGCCCACGCGTCCCGGCTGCAGCACCTTGGTGAAGAGCACGCCTCCGCCCTGCTGACGCAGCCGCACCGTCAACTCGCCGCTGTCGCCGTCGATGTCCACCTCTCCGTAGTACGGCGGTGTCTCTGCCGGTGATGTGTTGGCGCGGTCCGGTGCCTTGACGAACGTCTGGTCCGGGCCGAAGGTTCCGTCGAGTTTCACGGCGGGGAATCCGCCCGCGGCCAGTGGCCCCGACACGAACTCCCAGAAGGGCGCGAAGTCCTTGAAGGCGGCGCGCGCCGGGTCGTAGTGCTGCGCCGAGGTGTAGTGGACGTCGGCGGTCAGCCACACCGTGCCCGTGATCCGGCGGTGTTTGATGTGCCGCAGGAGCTCCGCGATCTGCAGTTCGCGGCCGAGCGGCGCGCCCGGGTCGCCCTGGGCGACGGCCTCGAAGTTCTCCCGGCCGTCCGCCACCACCAGGCCGAGCGGCATGTCGGAGGCGATCACCTTCCACACCGCGCGGGACCGCGACAGCTCGCGCTTGAGCCAGGCGAGCTGCTCGGCGCCCAGGATGCCGGTGGCGTCGTCGGGCTGGCGGCCCGGCGAGTTGGCGTTGCGGTAGGTCCGCATGTCGAGCACGAACACGTCGAGGAGCGGGCCCTGTCGCAGCACCCGGTACACCCGGCCGTCCCGGCCGCCGGGACGCTGCGTGGAGATCGGGTAGTACTCGCTGAACGCCCGCAGCGAGCGTCGCGCGAGGACGTCGACGTCCTTCTCCGTGTAGCGCGGGTCGTCCAGGATCTGCCCCGGGTACCAGTTGTTGCGCACCTCGTGGTCGTCCCACTGCACGATCGAAGGCACCTGCGCGTTGAAGCGGCGTACGTTCTCGTCGAGCAGGTTGTAGCGGAAGTTGCCGCGGTACTCGGCGAGCGTCTCGGCGACCTTCGACTTCTCCGGAGTGGTGATGTTCTTCCACACCCGGCCGTCGGGCAGCGTGGCGCTCGCCTGGATGGGTCCGTCGGCGTAGATGTTGTCACCGCTGCACAGGAAGAAGTCGGGGTTGCGGCCGCGCATCTCCTCGTACACGCGCCAGCCGCCGAGCTCCGGGTTGATGCCCCAGCCCTGGCCCGCGATGTCCCCCGACCACAGGAAGCGCACACCGTCACGGCGCTTCAAGGACGTCGTACGGAAGGTGCCGGTGACGGGCCGGCCCGTGCGGCGCGGGTCGTCGGGGTCGGACAGGAAGACGCGGTAGTGGATCTGCGCGCCGCTCGGAAGGCCGCGCAGCCGGGTCGTCCCTGTGAAGTCGGTGCCCGGCCCGAGGAGCGGGCCGTGCCATCGGGTGGGTCTGCGGAAGGACTCCGTGGCGGAGGTCTCCACGATCATGCGGGCGGGCCGGTCGGACCGTACCCACACGAGCCCCGAGTGCGCGCCCACGTCACCGGCCTGCACGCCCCAGTCGGCGCTCGGACGCCCCCGCAGGGCGAGCGCCGGGGCCGCACCGGAGAGCGCAGGCAGGGCCAGGGCCGCGGGCGCCACGAGCGAACCACGGAGCAGGCTGCGGCGACGGGGGGAGGGGCTCGGCGAACGGTCTGACATGAAGACGCCTCCAGGGACGGCGAGTCGATCGAGTGTGCAGTGCCACGTGTACTGCGGCCTCGCGGCGCCCACAAGAACCACACGTGAACAACTGACCCCGGACACGCGGAAACCAGCCGCAACGGGGCGGCGTGCGGGCGGCGTGCGGTCGGCCAGGCCCTAGGGCCGTGGACGCAGGCCGTAGGCCGCGGGGACCACGACCCCGGTCCGATGGCAGCAAGATCGTCCGGCCGTAGGCTGACCGGAGCGGCCCACGGAGATGCGGCCGCGGACAAGGAGAATCCCGTGCCCGTCGACGGCCGCAGTCACATCCGCATCGCCCGCCCTTCCCGAGACCTGGCCGCCGCCGAGCGGTTCTGGGTCGAAGGACTGGGGCTCGACGTCCTGTACCGCCACGACGGGAGCGGCGGGCCCGGCGAGCACGCACTCCTCATGGTCGGCTGGCCCGACGCCTCCTGGCACATCGAACTCGTCCACGAGGCGGCCGCCCCCGTGGAGCCCCGCCCCACCGAGGAGGACCTCCTCGTGGTCTACGTGGCGGGCGAGGTCCCCGACACCCTCGTCGCTCGCCTCCAGGAGCACGGTGGCACGCGCGTGCAGTCGCCCAACCCGTACTGGAACGAGTGGGGCGTCACCGTGCGGGACCCGGACGGCTACCGCCTCGTCCTCAGCACCCGCGAGTGGTCCAACTCCTGAGCGACGGCTACGGAGACGACGGGTACAGAGGCGACGGCTACGGAGACGACGGGTACAGAGGCGACGACAAGGAGACGACGGTTACAGCCGCTGCCGGGTGCGTGGGCGGGGCGTCCTCGTCAGCGGCTGGTGTCCAGGATGACGCGCGCCACGAGCGCCGGGTCGTCGTGCATCGGGACGTGCCCGCAGCCCGGCAGCCGCACGAGGCGCGCCCCGGGGATCGTGTGCTTCGCGCGGATCCCCTGGCGGCGCAGGAGCAGCCGGTCACGACTGCCCCAGGCGACGGTGACCGGCACCTGCGGCACATCGTCGCGGAACTGCACCCGCCGTCCGGCGGCCAGCGTCTCGTGGAAGCCGGCGGCTCCGCGCAGGGCGAGCGTCTCCGCGACCACCGCCTCCGGCGAACGGTGGCCGGGGCGGGCGTAGATGGTGCTGGTGAGCACGGTCCTGCCGACCGCGCTGCGTGCGAGCCGCTCGACCATGGGAAGGGGCATCGCCCGCGCGATCCCGCGCATCGCGCGCAGGGTCGTGAACGCGTACTGCCGCTCCGCCCCGGACCAGAACCCGGCGGGCGAAAGGGCGGTGACGGACCGCACGAGGTCCTCACGGCCCATCTCCAGGGCCAGGAGGCCGCCGAGCGAGTTGCCCGCCACGTGCGGCCGCCCGACGCCGAGGGCGTCGCACAGACCCCGCAGCGCGGGCACCACGGACCCCAGGTCGTACGCGAGTCCGTCCGGCAGCGCCGGGGAGGCGCCGAAGCCAGGCAGATCCACGGCTATCACGTCGCGCTCGGCCGCGAGGATGCCGGCGACGGGATCCCAGGCCTGGCGGTGGTGGCCTATCCCGTGCAGCAGGAGCAGCGGCTCCCCGGTGCCCGTGCGCCGGTAGGAGACCGTCACCGTGCGCGGGCCGCGGGCCGACTCGACGCTGAACGAGACCTCAGAGACCTCGGAGACCTCGGAGACCTCTGCCACCCGTGCGGCCATGACTGCTCCTGACTTAGACATCTTGTCAGGAAGGATTACCGCCCAGTAGTGACGAGTTCAAGGGTGCGTGCGTGACGAGTTCGGCCGGGGCGTCGCCGACGGGGCGCGACCGCCGCCGATGAGGGCGGTCCGCCGGGCCCGCGACCGCTGTGATCCTCGTCCGACCGCCCCGGCGCGGGTGGACACCGGCAGTTCCGTGAGCTGGGATGGTGACGTGACTGCCGACACCGTGACCGACGTCTTCGAAGAGCACAGGTCCGTCCTGATGGGCGTCGCCTACCGCATGCTCGGGCGGGTGGCCGACGCGGAGGACGTCGTCCAGGACGCCTGGCTGCGCTGGTCGGCGGGCGAGCGCGGGGAAGTGCGCGAACCCCGCGCCTACTTGGTGCGCGTCACCACCCGGCTCGCCATCGACCGGCTGCGCCAGGCCCAGGCGCGGCACGAGGCGTACGTGGGCCCCTGGCTGCCCGAGCCGATGGTCACCGACTTCGGGCCGACCGTGCCCGACACCGCCGAACGCGCCGTGCTCGCCGACTCCGTGTCCCTCGCGGTGCTCGTCGTCCTCGAATCCCTGTCGCCCCTGGAGCGCGCGGTGTTCGTGCTGCGGGAGGCCTTCGGGTTCCCGTACGCGGAGATCGCGAGCACGCTCGACCGCAGCGAGGCCGCGGTGCGCCAGCTCGCCGGGCGCGCCCGCAAGCACGTGGAGGACGGCAGGCCGCGCTACGAGGTCGACCCCGCCGAGCGCCGCGACCTCACCGAACGCTTCCTCGCCGCCGCCACCGAGGGCGACCTGGCGGGCCTGATGTCACTGCTCGCACCGGACGTGCACCTCGTCGGCGACAGCGGCGGCAAGGCCAAGGCGCCGCTGCGCGTCCTGCAGTCCGCGGACAAGGTGGGCCGCTTCCTCATCGGTGCCGCGCGGCAGGGGGTGCCGGGCGTGGAGACGTACGAGTTCCGACCCGTGGAGGTCAACGGCGCGGCGTCCGTACTCGTCCTGGGTGACGGCAAGCCCGACAGCGTCCTTCAGTTGGATGTCGCCGACGGGCGGATCCAGCGCGTCTACATCATGCGGAATCCGGACAAGCTCGTCGGGCTGACCTCCTAGGGCGCCGGCCCCCGCGGCACTGGCCCCGCCCGGTAACCGGGCGGGGCCACTGTCGCGCGCGCCGCCATGTCCGACGTATCGGATTGCGTCACATCGCCCTCAGGGTGTCGACCGGGCGCGAACAGCGCGTGAATGCTCTGTGGCATCACTTCATTGCGGGCTGTAACGGACTCAGGATTGGTCTTGACCAAGGGTGAGCGCGGCTCTATCGTCGCTGAGATAGTGCAGGAACCTTTAATAAACAAGGCGCTGAAAAGCCGCCTGCGCGCGGCGATTGCGGAGGACAGGGTGGGGACCACGCAGCTCGAAACGGTGCCGGAGCCGAAGTACTGGCACCTCAAGACCGTGCTCAGCGAAGCGCTGGACTCCGAGTTCGCCGTGGGCGAGATCCTGCCCAACGAGCGCGACCTCGCCGCCCGGTTCGGCGTCGCCCGCGCGACGCTGCGCCAGGCACTGGAGCAGCTCGAGCTGGAAGGGCGGCTGCAGCGCCGCCGAGGTGTCGGCACGACCGTGGCGCCGCCCCGCATGGGCGTGGCCGTCGGCTCCGCCCAGGGGAGCTGGCCCGGCGCGGTCGGCGACGCCTGGCAGCCGGCCGACAGCGAGCTCGCCGCGCCGCCCGCCCATGTGGCCCGCGCCCTCGGCGTCGAGCCGGACGAGCCCGTGCACGTGGTGCGGCGCACCCGCGTGTCGCACGGCCAGCCCGTCGCCGCCGAACTTCTTTACGTCCCGGCGGCCTCGGTCCCCGACCTCTCGGCGATCGACGCCCCCGCGGGACCGGCCCGCGCGCGTGCTGTGCTGCGCGAGCTCGGGCGGCTCGACCTGGAGGGCCAGGACCGTGCCGTGGAGCTCGGCTCCGCCCGCGCGGACGACGCCAAGGCCCTCGACCGGCTGCCTGGTGCGCCCGTCCTCCTCGTCACCACCCGTTTCCTCGCCGGCGGCGGCACGGCCGCCCTCTCCGTGGCGACGTACCGCGCGGACACCTGCCGCCTCACCTTCGGCGACCAGGGAGCCGTCGAGATCCACCACGGGCCGGAGCAGCGCGCTTCCTGACCCGGCGGGGCGCCCTGTGACCGACCGGGCGGGACGCCCTCTGAAGCAGGCGCGCTGCCGTACCGGCGCCGTACCGCGGTCTTCATAGGCCAGGGGGTGTTCCTCCTGGCCTACTGGTGTGCCGTCACCGTGCCCTCGACGGCGAACAGTTCCTCGTCCACGTGGTCGAGCGCGAGCCGCAGGGCGCCCGTGGCCACGGCGGCCTCGCCGAGGAGCGAGAGCGCCACCCGCGGTGGCCGCAGGCAGTAGCGGGTCAGCTCGCGGTGGAGCGGCTCCAGGACGCCGTCGAGGCCCGCCGCCCAGCCGCCCACCACGACGAGTTCCGGGTCGAGCGCGAGCACCAGGGCGCCCACGTCGTGCACCAGGCGCCGTATGAAGCGGTCGACCGCCGCGCGGGCCCGCTCGTCGCCCTCGCGCGCGTGCGCGAAGACCTCCGCAACCGCCTGCTCGTCCAACGGGTGCAGCGGTTCGTCCGTCGTCGACAGAAGCGTCTCCGGCGTCACGTCGCGGCCCAGCAGGTGCAGGGCGCCGATCTCGCCCGCCGCCCCGCCGTACCCGCGGTGCAGCCGCCCGCCGATCAGCGATCCGGCACCGGGGCTCAGGCCCGCCAGGACGAACACCACGTCGTCCGACTCCGTGGCCGCGCCCTTCCAGTGCTCGGCGACCGCCGCCGCGTTGGCGTCGTTCTCCACCAGGACAGGGCACTTGAAGGAACGGCGCAGCCGTTCGCCCAGGGGCAGGCCCGTCCACCCGGGCAGCGCGGTGCTCAGCCGCACAGAGCCGTCGGCCTCCACGATCCCGGGGCTGCCGACGCCGACGGCGCGCAGCGAGCCACGGGACACCCCCGCGCGGCGCAGCAGGTCGGCCACGGCCGTGCGCAGCTTGTCGAGGCGCTCGTCCGCGGGCGCCGTCTCCGACACGTTCTTCGCCGCGGTGCCGAGAATCTTGCCGTCGAGGTCGGACAGGACCGCGGCGACCCGGTGCGCGCCGATCTCCAGGCCGAGCAGATGGCCCGCCTCCGCGCGGAAGCGGAACTTCCGCGCAGGCCGTCCCTGGCGCCGCGCGCCGCCCTCGTCCGCGTCCGTCTCCACGACGAGCCCGGCCTCGCTCAGCCCTTCGACCACGCCCTCGACGGTGGGCCGCGAAAGCCCCGTCACCCGGGTGATCTCCGTAAGAGTCGCGAAGTCCGCGGCGCGCAGTGCGTGCAGCACCACCGCCGAGTTGATCCGCCGTAGCAGAGAAGGATCCCCGCCGGTCAGCCGCCCCAACGTCCGTCCTTCCGTTCCATGCGCATGATGGGCGAAGGGTACTCGGAAGGCGCCGACCGGGGCGAGTGCCGATCAGGCCGCGGGCCCGACCGGACTCGGCCGCAGGTGACGAAAGCGGACCAGCCGGGCGGGCCGCCGACGGTGACGGGCGCGGGCTCGCCGGGCGGGCGGGGGCGTGGGCGGGTGGCCGGATCAGCCCGGCGCGACGAAACCGGATTCGTACGCCGTGATGACGGCCTGGGTGCGGTCGCGCGCGCCGAGCTTGGCAAGGAGCGAGCTGACGTGCGACTTCACGGTCTCGGTGCCGACGACGAGGCGGGCGGCGATCTCCGCGTTGGACAGGCCGCGCGCCATCAGACGAAGGACTTCCTCCTCGCGGCCGGTCAGCGCCGCCCGCTCCAGGGCGGCCACCGCGGCCGGATTGCCGCGCCGGGTGCCGTGGGCGCCCGCGAGCTCCCGCACTGCCGCGGGGAACAGCAGCGACTCGCCCTCGGCCACGAGGCGCACCGCGTGCACGATCTCGGCCGGCCTGGCCCGCTTCAGCAGGAAACCGTCGGCGCCCGCGCGCAGCGCCTCGTACACGTACTCGTCGTTCTCGAAGGTCGTGATCACGACGATCTTGGGTGGATCGTCGATCATGCGCAGCACCGCGCGCGTGGCCTCGATGCCGTCGAGGAGCGGCATGCGGACGTCCATGGCGACGACGTCCGGGCGCAGCTCACGCACCAGCGGGATCACGGCGGCACCGTCCGCCGCCTCACCCACGACCTCGATGTCCGGCTGTGCTTCGAGTACGGCGCGCAGACCCGCGCGGACCAGGGGCTCGTCGTCGACGAGCAGGACGGTGACCGGCATCCGGTCAGCGTAGATCACGAACCCATGCCCAGGGGCCCCACGCCCACCCCCGTACGTGCGCTCGCCCGGAGTTCGCCCCGCGCTCACGTCAGGGGCAGCTCCACGCGGACCCGCCAGTCGCCCTCGTGCGGCCCTGTGTCGGCGCGCCCGCCGAGGAGCGTGGCCCGCTCCCGTATCCCGCGCAGCCCGCTGCCGCCCCGTCCCGTCGTGGCCGCGGGGGCGGGCAGGGCGTTGCGTACGTCGAGCGTCAGCAAAGCCTCGTCTGCGGCCACTTGGACGCGCACCGGTACGGGCCCCGCGTGCCGCAGGACGTTCGTCAGGGCCTCCTGGAGCATGCGGTAGCCCTCGCGCGACACGGGCCCCGGCACCCGGTCCACAGGGCCGCTCAGGTCGACGTAGAGCTTCGCGCCCGCCGTGCGCGCGGAGACAAGCAGCCGGTCGGCGTCGGCGAGCGTCGGCCGCTCCCGCGCGGGCCTGCCGTCCTCGCGGAGCACCCGCAGCACCCGTTCCAGGTCCTCCAGGGCGTGCCTGCCCGTGTCCTCGATGGCTTCCAGGGCGCGTTCGGTGAACGCCGGGTCGGCGGTGGCGCGCGCGGCGCCCGCCTGCACGACCGCGACGGTCAGCGCGTGCCCGATGGAGTCGTGCAGCTCGCGGGCGATGCGATTGCGCTCGATGAGCTGCTCGGTGCGCTCCTCCAGGGCGGCGAGACGCTGCGCGGGCGAGGGGCCGAGGAAGCGGCGCGCGGCCGCCGCCACCAGCAGCCCCGCCAGCACGACGACGACGTACAGAGCCAGCAGCGGCAGGGGAAGGAGCAGCGCGGCGAGCCACCGCGGTCCCGCTACGGCGAACAGCGGGCTGTCCTCGTCCGGCGCCCCCGCCGCCGCGCCGGTCAGGGCCAGTGCCTGGCCGATGAGATTGACCGTGGCGAAGGCGGTCGCGCCGCCCACCTCCAGGCGCAGCACGAGCCACAGCGCGGTACGTACGCGGTCGTCCCAGGACGCCGACGGCGACACGGAGACACCGCTTCCGGCGGCGTCCTCGCTCTCATCGTCGTCCACGCGCGCGTGGGCACCCGGGAACAGCATCACGCGCGCCTGCAACCCCTCCGCGCGGCGCATCGCCGGAACCAGCGCCGCCGCGGCCACCAGCGGCACCGGATGGACGAAGAACATCAGGAACCAGTCGGCGACGCCCGCGTCCGTGATGCCGAGGATCGATGCGAACGTCAGCCCGACCACCCCGCTCACGACCAGGTGCAGCCAGCGCGTGTACGTGACGGCCCGCGTGAGCGGCCCGAACCACCGGGAGAAGGGCAGGGACATGCCGTCATCGTGCCAGGGCAGCCGCGCGGCCCGGCTCCCCCTTCCGGGAGAGACGATCTCCCCGGACGGGGGAGGCGCGGGCACCGTCCCCGCCATGACGCTGATGCCATGACCAGCATCGACGTCCAGCAGCTCACCAAGGAGTACGGCACCACGCGTGCGGTGGACGACCTGACCTTCGGCGTCCGTCCCGGCCAGGTCACCGGCTTCCTCGGACCCAACGGCGCCGGAAAGTCCACCACCTTGCGCCTCGTCCTCGGCCTCGACCGGCCCACCTCCGGCACCGCCACCGTCGGCGGGCGGCCCTACGCGGCGTACGAGGAGCCGCTGCGGCAGGTCGGCGCCCTCCTCGACGCGCAGGCCGCCCACGGGTCGCGCACCGCCCGCAACCACCTGCTCGCGCTCGCCGTCAGCAATCGCATCACCCCCGCGCGCGTGGACGAGGTCCTGGAGGAGACGGGCCTTTCGGCGGTCGCCGGTCGCCGCGTCAAGACGTACTCCCTGGGCATGCGCCAGCGCCTCGGTATCGCGGCCGCGCTGCTTGGTGACCCCGCCGTGGTCATCCTGGACGAGCCGTCCAACGGCCTCGACCCCGAAGGCATCATCTGGATCCGCGAGTTGCTGCGACGCCTCGCCCGCGAGGGCCGCACCGTGCTGGTGTCGAGCCACCTCATGAACGAGACCGCGACGTTCGCCGACCACCTGGTGGTCCTCGGCCGCGGCAGGCTGCTCGCGGACACCCCGATGCGGGAGTTCATCGCGTCCCACAGCAAACCGCGCGCCCGCGCCCGCACCACGGACCCGGTCAGGCTGCGCGCCGTGCTCGCCCGCGCCGGGCACGATCTGACGGCGGTCGACGGCGACGGTGACGGCGACGGCTCCCGGTGGGCGGTCGACGGCGCCAGGGCCGAGGAGATCGGCAGGCTCGCCGCGCGCGAGGGCGTGCCGATGCTCGAACTCGCCGACGAGGAAGCCTCGCTGGAGGACGCGTATCTGGCGCTCACGGCGTCCGCCACGGAATTCACCGCGGGCCCCTCTGGTGCCCTGACCGTTCCCGAGAAGCCCGCACCCCGCCAGGAGGCCTGACCATGTCCCCCACCGCCGTGCTCCACTCCGAATGGATCAAGATCAAGTCGCTGCGGGGAAGCATCGGATCGCTCGCCGCGGTGTTCCTGACGACGGTCGCCGTCACGGTCCTCGTCTTCGCCACCGTGGGCCGGGCGGAGGCCGACAACGCCGACGCCGAACCCCTCTTCGACGCCTTCTACGCGCTCAACTTCGGGCAGCTCGCCGCCATCGGCTTCGGTGCCACCGCCGTCAGCTCCGAGTACGTCAACGGCGCCCTGCGGGTCTCCCTGTCCGCCGTGCCGCGCCGAGGCTTGTTCTACCGCTCGAAGATCGCCGTCGTGGGCGGGGCGGCGCTCGCGGTCGGACTGCTCACGAGCTTCACGGCGTTCCTCGGCGGCCAGGCCTTCCTCGGCCAGCACGCCATCGGGCTCGGCCACACCGGTGCCGTGAGCGCGTGCGTGGGCGGCGGGATCTACCTCGCGCTCATGGCACTGCTCGCGGCGGGCCTCGCGGCACTGCTGCGCAGCGGGGTCGCCGTGCTCAGCGTGCTGATCCCGTTCAACCTGATCGTCCCGTTCGTGATCGGGGACGTGGCGGGCGGAGCGGCCCAGTTCCTGCCCGACCGGGCCGGGCAGCAGATCCTGCGCGAGGACCCGACGGGAGTGCTCGGCGGCTGGGCGGGCCTCGGCGTGATGGCGCTGTGGGCGGCGGCAGCGGTCGGCGCCGGGTGGTGGGCGGTGCGGCGGCGGGACGCGTGAGGGGTGGGGAGGGCCGTCGGAGGGAGGCGGAGGGCCTGGGAGGGCCGTCGGAGGGAGCTGAGGGGCCGGGAGAGCGGAGGGCCTGAGAGGGCTGTCGGAGGGGCTGAGGGGCCGGTGGGTCGTCTGACGGGAAGTCAATTGTCAGTGGCGGCCGCTTTACTGGACACCATGAGCAGCGCAGACCACATCGCCGCCATCGACCTGCTGCGCGCCCGAGGCTTCCCCGAGGCGTCCGGCAGGTCGGAACTCGGCTATGGCGGGCCGGGCTACCACGTAGCGGAGTTATCGACGCAGGACCAGTTGTGGGACGACGGCACGGCCCACGGGGAAGCGGAGGAGCAGTACGAGGCCGAGCGGGACGCCCTGACCGTGCTCCTGGCCGAGCGCTGGGGCGAGCCGCAGCACTTCAGCCTCGCCAGTGTGCAGCTCCGTGTCATGGCTCAGGGAGCTGAGGTTCCCGACCCGTGGGCGACGCTCAGCGAATCGGTCCCCGACCTGCATCTGTGGCGGGCCGATGAGCACTGGATAGCCCTGGGAGTGGCCCGCTGGGGCGAGCGCCGGGCGCTCCAACTCGTCGCCGTCGTCACGGAAGTCGACCCGCCGTGACGGTCGCCCGCGGTGTACGACCGCCACCCCGTGGGCGGGCAGCGGGCCCTCACCCGGTGCCGAGACCCAACTCCCCGTACGCACCCGGCTCGAAGAAGCGCTCCACATCGGCCTCCGTCACCGACGCGAGGTCGGCCGGGGACCAGCGGGGTGCCCGGTCCTTGTCGACGACCTGGGCCCGCACCCCCTCGGGGAAGTCCGGCGCCGTCAGACACGCGCACGACACGCGGTACTCCTGGTCCAGCGCCTCCTCCAGGGTGGGAAGGCGGCGCGCCCTGCGCAGGGCGGCGAGCGTGGCCTTCAGCGCCGTGGGGGAGCGCGAAAGCAGGTCGTCGGCCGCTTCCTTGGCCGCCGGGTCACCGCAGGACTGGAGACGGTCGACGATCTCCTCCACCGAGTCCGCGGCGTAGCAGGAGTCGATCCAGGCGCGGTGCGCGGCGAGTTCACCGGCGGGCGCCGCCTCGGCGTACTGCCGGACGACGTCCGCCGGGTCCGCGTCCGCGAGGGCCGCGGTGAACTCCGCGAGGCGTACCGACGGCACGTAGTGGTCGGCGAGGCCGCACAGCACCGCGTCGGCCGCGGACGCCGTCGTGCCGGTCAGCGCCAGATGCGTGCCCAGCTCGCCCGGCGCCCGCGTCAGGAGGAACGTGGCGCCCACGTCCAGGACGAAGCCGATGATCGTCTCGGGCATGGCGACGCGGGACCGCTCCGTGACGACCCGTACATCACCATGGGCCGAGATGCCGACACCGCCACCCATCACGAAGCCGTCCATCAGGGCGACGTACGGCTTCGGATAGTGGGCGATCCGGGCGTCGAGCAGATACTCGTCGCGCCAGTACGCCGCCGACGCGGCGCCGCCGCCCGCGAGGATGTCCTCGCGTACGGCCCGGATGTCGCCGCCCGCGCACAGGCCGCGCTCGCCCGCCCCGCTCACGACGACCGTCCGGACGGTGTCGTCGTGCTCCCACGCGGTGAGCGCCTCGTCTACGAGGCGGACCATGGCGTGGTCGAGCGCGTTCAGGGCACGCGGGCGGTTCAGGACGATGTGGCCTGCGCGGCCCTCGACCCGGGTAAGGACCGGTGGGGCGTCGTGACTCAATGAACTGTTCCCTCTTCACCTTCGGGACGCTGTGCCGCGTCCTCTTCGCTTTCGGGACGCTGTGCCACGTCCGGTTCGCCGTCGGGACGCCGTGATGCGTTCGGTTCGCCGTGGGGACGTTGTGCCGTGTCCGGTCCGCCGTGGGGACGCTGTGCCGCGTCCGCTTCGCCGTCCGGACGCCGGAACGCGTCCAGGATCTGCTCCGCCGCCACGGTCGCCGTCAGCGTCCCCTCGCGCACCCGCTGCTCCAACTCGGGTGCGAGCCGCCGCACGTCGGGATGGGCGTGCAGCCTGCCGAGCAGTTCGTCCCGGACCATCGTCCACGTCCAGTCGACCTGCTGGTCACGCCGTTTGGCGGCGAGGCGGCCGGTGGAGTCCAGAAGCTCACGGTGCTGTTCGAGCCGCTCCCAGAGGGTGTCGAGCCCCTTCGACTCACGGGCGCTGCAACTGAGGACGGGCGGGGTCCACGCCGCGTCGGCGGGATGCATGAGCCGCAAGGCTCCCGCCAGTTCCCGCGCCGCCGAGCGTGCGTCCCGCTCGTGCGGTCCGTCGGCCTTGTTGACGGCGATCACGTCCGCCAGCTCCAGGACGCCCTTCTTGATGCCCTGGAGCTGATCACCGGTGCGGGCCAGGGTGAGCAGCAGAAACGTGTCGACCATGTTGGCCACGGCCGTCTCCGACTGGCCGACGCCGACGGTCTCCACGAGCACCACGTCGTACCCGGCCGCCTCCATCACCACGATGGACTCGCGGGTCGCCTTCGCCACCCCGCCGAGCGTGCCCGCGGTGGGGGAGGGCCGCACGAACGCCGACGGGTCCACCGACAGGCGCTCCATGCGGGTCTTGTCGCCCAGGATGGAGCCGCCCGTCCGCGACGACGACGGATCGACGGCGAGCACGGCAACGCGGTGGCCGAGCGACGTCAGCATCGTGCCGAGCGCGTCGATGAACGTGGACTTCCCCACGCCCGGCACCCCGCTGATGCCGATCCGCCGGGCCCGTCCGGCGTGCGGGAGCAGTTCCGTCAGCAACTGCTGCGCCAGCAGGCGGTGCTGGGCCCTGGTGGACTCCACGAGCGTGATCGCGCGCGCGATGTGCGCACGCTTGCCGTCGAGCACGCCCTTCACATAGGTGTCGAGATCGATCCTCGGTGCCATGGGCTCAGCGGCTCACAGCCCGGCGCGGCCGGAGTCGGGCACCGAACCGTGGCCGGAGCCGGGGCCGGGGCCGGAGCCGGGGCTGGATTCGGTGTCCGACTCCGTCTCCGACTCCGGCGCACCGTCGTGGCCGAGCCCGGCGGCCAGCCGCCGTACCAGGTCGTACGCCGCGTCCGGAATGACCGTGCCGGGCGGGAACACCGCCGCCGCACCCGCCTCGTGCAGGGCGTCCACGTCCTGCGGCGGGATCACACCGCCCACGACGATCATGATGTCCTCGCGGCCCTCGGCGGCAAGCTCCGTACGCAGGGCGGGGACCAGCGTGAGATGACCGGCCGCCAGCGAGGAGACGCCGACGATGTGCACGTCCGCCTCGACGGCCTGCCGTGCCACCTCCGCGGGCGTCTGGAACAGCGGGCCGACGTCGACGTCGAAGCCCAAATCGGCGAAGGCGGTCGCGATCACTTTCTGGCCGCGGTCGTGCCCGTCCTGGCCCATCTTGGCGACCAGGATGCGCGGACGGCGCCCCTCGGCCTCCTCGAAGGACTCCACCAGGGCACGGGTGCGCTCCACGGACGGCGACGGGCCTGCTTCGGTGCGGTACACACCGGAGATCGTACGGATCTGGCCCGCGTGCCGCCCGTACGCCTTCTCCAGCGCGTCCGAGATCTCACCGACCGTCGCCATCGCGCGGGCCGCGTCCACCGCGAGGGCGAGGAGATTGCCTTCGAGCCCCGGGCCCGAGCCGCTCCCGGCCGCGGCCGTCAGCCTGCGCAGCGCGTCCTGGCACACCGCGTCGTCGCGCTCCTCGCGCAGCCGCCGCAGCTTGTCGATCTGCTGGGCGCGCACCGAGGAGTTGTCGACCTTCAGGACCTCGATCTGCTCGTCGCTGTCCACCCGGTACTTGTTCACGCCGATCACCGGCTGCCGCCCGGAGTCGATGCGCGCCTGCGTCCTGGCCGCGGCCTCCTCCACCCGCAGCTTCGGGATGCCCGCGTCGATGGCCTGCGCCATGCCGCCCGCCGCCTCGACCTCCTGGATGTGCTGCCAGGCGCGGCGCGCGAGGTCGTACGTCAGCTTCTCCACGTACGCGCTGCCGCCCCACGGGTCGATGACCCGGCACGTGCCCGACTCCTGCTGGAGCAGGAGCTGGGTGTTGCGGGCGATGCGCGCCGAGAAGTCGGTGGGCAGCGCGAGGGCCTCGTCGAGGGCGTTCGTGTGCAGGGACTGCGTGTGTCCCTGCGTCGCGGCCATCGCCTCCACGCAGGTGCGGGTCACGTTGTTGAACACGTCCTGCGCGGTCAGCGACCAGCCGGAGGTCTGCGAATGGGTGCGCAGGGAAAGGGACTTGGCGTTCTTGGGCTCGAACTGCTTGACCAGCTTCGCCCACAGCAGACGTGCCGCGCGCAGCTTGGCGACCTCCATGAAGAAGTTCATGCCGATCGCCCAGAAGAACGAGAGCCGCGGCGCGAACGCGTCCACGTCCAGGCCCGCCTCGCGGCCCGCCCGCAGATACTCGACGCCGTCGGCGAGCGTGTACGCCAGCTCCAGATCGGCCGTCGCCCCGGCCTCCTGGATGTGGTAGCCGGAGATCGAGATGGAGTTGTAGCGCGGCATCTTCTGCGACGTGAACGAGAAGATGTCGGAGATGATCCGCATCGAGGGCTTCGGCGGATAGATGTAGGTGTTGCGGACCATGAACTCCTTGAGGATGTCGTTCTGGATGGTCCCCGCCAGCTTCTCCAGCGGCACGCCCTGCTCCTCGGCGGCGACGATGTACAGCGCGAGTACGGGAAGGACCGCGCCGTTCATCGTCATCGACACCGTCATCCTGTCCAGCGGGATGCCGTCGAACAGTTGACGCATGTCGTACAAAGAGTCGATGGCCACGCCCGCCATGCCGACGTCGCCGGTCACACGCGGATGGTCGCTGTCGTAGCCGCGGTGCGTCGGCAGGTCGAACGCGACCGAGAGGCCCTTCTGGCCGGCCGCGAGATTGCGGCGGTAGAAGGCGTTGGACTCCTGCGCGGTGGAGAATCCCGCGTACTGCCGGATCGTCCAGGGCTGGTTGACGTACATCGTCGGGTACGGGCCGCGCAGATACGGCGCGACGCCCGGGTAGGTGCCGAGGAAGTCCAGGCCCTCCAGGTCGGCGCCGGTGTACAGGGGCTTGACCGCGATGCCCTCCGGGGTCTCCCACAGCAGGTCGTCGACGTCCTTGCCGGTGGCCGCCTCGACCGCGGCGCGCCACTGTTCGGCGGAACCCCGCGGGGCCGCGTCCGGCCCCAGGCCGATGCCGGAGAAGTCGGGGACGGTCATGGCGCCACTCCCATGAGGTCGAGGGTGGAGGAGAGCACGGCGACGGCGTCGCAGCCTGCGAAGACGTGGGTGACGGCGGCGTCGAGAGCGGCGTCCGTACCGGGACGCCCCGCGAGGAACACGCGCTCGGCACCCGCCGCTGTCAGCGCCGCGGCCACCGCGGCCCCCTCGGCCGTGTACAGCGCGTCGCTGGAGCACACGCACGCCACGCGCGCCCCACTGGCCTTCAATGCGCCGGAGGCGCCCGTCGCGTCCACCGTCACCGGGTCGTGCACGGCTTCGATCCCGCCCGCCTGGAAGAGGTTCGCGGCGAAGGAGACACGCGCGGTGTGCGCGGCGGCCGGGCCGAGCGCGGCCAGGAACACCTTCGGGCGGGTGCCGGTCTTCTCCAGATGCGCGTCGGAGCGGGCCCGCAAAGCTTCGTACGCCTCGTCGCGGCGCACCCTCGGCAGGCCACCCGTGGGACCGGCGGGCGCCGGCTCGCGCTCGACCGGCTTCTCCGTCAGGTTCGGGAACTCGCTGACGCCGGTGATCGGTTCGCGGCGCTCGGCGAGCTTCTTGGAACGCTCCGCCCACGTCGCCGCCAGGCTGTCCCCGAGCATGCCGGAACGCAGGGCCGCAGCCTGCCCGCCCGCGCCCTCGATCTGCTGGAAGAACTCCCAGGCCTTGTGCGCGAGTTCGACGGTGAGCCGCTCCACGTACCAGGAGCCACCCGCCGGGTCGACGACCCGCGCCAGGTGCGACTCCTCCAGGAGGATCGTCGAGGTGTTGCGGGCGATGCGCCGGGCGAAGGCGTCCGGCAGGCCCAGGGAGTGGTCGAAGGGCAGCACCGTGACCGCGTCCGCGCCGCCCACACCGGCACCGAGGCAGGCCACGGTTGTGCGCAGCATGTTCACCCACGGGTCGCGGCGCGCCATCATCACCGGCGACGTCACCACGTGCTGGCGCTGGGCGCCCGCGTCGGCGTCCCCGCTCGCCTCGGCGACGCGCGCCCAGAGACGCCTGGCCGCACGGAGCTTGGCGATGGTCAGGAACTGGTCGGCCGTGGCCGCGTACCGGAACTCAAGCTGCGCGCAGGCCTCCTGGAGGGTGAGGCCCGCGCCCGTGAGCAGCCGCAGATAGGCGACGCCGGTGGCGAGGGACGCACCGAGCTCCTGCGCGGCCGAGCCACCCGCCTCGTGGTACGGCAGCGCGTCCACCGTGAGCGCGCGCAGGCCGCCGTACTCCCGGCCGCACAGCCGCGCGAGCTCGACGGCGGCCTCGGTCCCCGCCTCCGTGCCCGTGCGCGCCTCGTACGCCAACGGGTCCGCGCCGAGGTTGCCGCGCGCCGCGTCCTTCGCGACACCCGCGGCCTCGATCAGACGCAGCAACTCCCGTGCGGCGGGCCCGACATCGGCGCCTGCGTCGAGGACGACGGGAGCCAGGTCCAGATACACGCCGTCGAGCGCCCGCTCGAGACCGGCGACCGGCAGGGCGTCCGGGCCCAGGGTGAGCCACAGCGATGTCACGCCGTTCTCGAGGTCGGCGAGCACGGACTCGTTCGTGCGTACGGGGTCGCCCGTGGCGTGCCGCTGCCGCACGTCCCACCCCGCCGCCGCACTGCCTGCGGCGCGGCCGCCCCGTACGAACGGGGCGAAACCCGGATGGCCCACACCGGCCAGGGCCTCGGCGTCGTGTGGGGTGTACAGGGGGCGGGTGCTGAGCCCGTCCTCGAGCGCGGTGGACAGCGCTTCCTCGGCCGCCGACCCCGATACGTCCTTACCCGACTTGCGCAGTACGCCTTCCACCAGGCGCTGCCACTGCTCATGGGTCGCATCAGGGAACTCGGCGGCCAGCGAAAGCCCGTCATCAGGCAGGACCGTCATATTCCGATGCTAGGGCGGAAACCCGGCCCCGTGCTGGGGCGACGCTGTGACCTTGCACTCTCCGGATCGGTCTTGAACTCGGACGGGTGGCCCGCTATTACCGGTGAGTAATAAGAGGGGGGTGTGGGCCGGTATGGACCGATACGGTCGCTGTCTCTTCGCGGGTCTCTTGTGCATCCTCCTCCGCCCCGCGTCAAGAGAACGTCAAGAAGATCGGCGTCCGCATCAGGATGGCGTCAACAAATGCGGGATGAGCTGCGGCGGGACCAAGACTGAGCGCCGCGGGGGAACGGACGAACGAACCCGTGACGCAGGGCCGTTGCCCGCGGGAGCGTGACGCACGCTGCCCGGGGGAGCGCGACGCACGCCGACGGCGGCGCGCACAGTTCCGCTGGGGGGGCGGGCTGTGACCACCCCAGCAGGTGCGACTGCCCCGTCCGGGGCCTGATCGTCCGTCCGCAAGGGGTCTCCGCCCGCGGCCACGAGGTGCCGCGGGCGGAGACATCCGCAGTAGGTACCGGGTACGGGTGGGTGCCGTCAGGGTGGCGTCAAGTCGGTCCCGGCCGCCGTATGAGAGGCGTCAAGTCCGTCCCGGCTGCCGTATGGGAGGCGTCAGGGGCGGCGGCGCATCCGCTGGTGGCCGCTTTGCTTCACGGGACCGGACATTTTCGTGGGCACCGGACCGCACTGCGTGTGGCCGGCCCGCACGTACCTCCAGGAGGCGGCAACCGATGACCCGGGTGCTGGTGGTCGAGGACGACCCGCAGCTCGTACGGGCTCTGGAGATCAACCTCAAGGCACGCAAGTACGAGGTGGACGCGGCGGTCGACGGGGGCACGGCCCGGCGTCTTGCGTCGGCGCGACCGCCTGACGTGGTCCTTCTTGATCTCGGGCTGCCCGACACGGACGGCATCGACGTGATCAGATGGCTGCGCGGCTTCAGCCGCGCGCCCATCCTCGTCGTGTCGGCCCGCCAGGCCTCCGCCGAGAAGGTCGCGGCGCTCGACGCGGGTGCCGACGACTACATCACCAAGCCGTTCAGCATGGACGAACTCCTCGCCCGGCTGCGGGCCGCCGCCCGCAGGCCCCGCGCCGCGGCGCGCGACGAGGCCACCGCCGCGACCGTCGTCGAGACCGAAGGGTTCACCCTCGACCTGGCCGCCAAGAAGGCGTTACGGGACGGGCGGGCCGTGCGGCTCACACCGACGGAGTGGCACCTCCTGGAGGTCCTGGTCCGCCACCGCGGCCGCCTGGTGGGACGGCAGCAGCTCCTCGCGGAGGTGTGGGGGCCGACACATGGCGCGCGGACCAACTATCTGCGGGTGTACATGGCCCAACTGCGCCGCAAGCTGGAGCCGGACCCGGCCCATCCGCGGCATCTGATCACGGCGCCGGGGATGGGGTATCGGTTCGAGGCGTAGATGTATGCCCAGGCGTGTTCCCAGGCGTGTTCATAGAAGTAGGCGTACGGAGTTGGGGCGGGGGATCCGGGGCGGGACGGGGGCGTAGGGAGCGGGCTCTGCGCGGGTTTGCGGGGCCGGGCCTCGCGCGCGGGTTTGCGGGGCCGGGCCCTGTACGGGTCTGCGGGGGCCGGGCCCTGCACGGGCCCGCGGGGTCAGTTGGCGGGCTGTGCGCTGCCCCGCAGGTCGGCGACCACCGCGGCGTGGTCGGACGGCCAGACTCCGCCGACCGGGCCGTCACCCGCACGCCGTACCCCGCGCACCGCGCCGAGGCCGCCCGGGCCCGGCGGACCGACGTGGACGTAGTCGATCCGGGCGCTCGGCTCGAACGTCAGCGCCACGTACGGGTTCGCTGCGTCCCAGGTGGCGGACGCCGCGCCCGGATCGGCGTACTCCCAGGCGTCCAGAAGCACCTGCCCCGGTACCGTGGGAGCCGTACGGTATCCGCCGTGCAGCCGCATCTCGTCCGAGTCCGGCCAGGCGTTGAAGTCACCCGTGACCACGGGTGGGAAATCCGTGCCGCCCCGGTGTTTCGCGACGAACTCCGCGAGCGCCGCGACCTGGGCGCACCGCGCCGCCGACGCGTGCGGCGGAGACGACAGGTGGGTGGTGAAGAAGGGCACGTCCTGCCCGGGAGCGGCGATGCGCGCGTGCAGTGCGAGGCGGCCGTCGTCCGCATCGTCGAGCGGCGGGAGTTGGGACACGGCGCGCTCGGCGATGGGCCAGCGGCTGAGGACCGCGTTGCCGAAGGCCACGGTCGGGTCGTCGATGCGCCGCTGCCACCGCTCGGGGGTCCGCGACGGCTCCCACGTCCAGTGCAGGTCGAGCTCCTCCGCCAGCCACTCCGCGAGGTTCTCGCCGTCCCGTTCCCACACCTCCTGCAAGCCCACGACGTCCGGCCGCAGTTCGCGCAGCACCGTGCGGACCGCCTTCCTCCGCTGCTGCCACGGGCCGAAACGCCACCACACGTTCCACGTCAATATCCGCACGCGAGTCCTCACTCGTTCGGGCCCGTGAGCCGGGCCGCGCGTCAGCAGAATGTCAGCGTGTTGCCTTTTGTCGTCAACGGCGCGTCATGACCAGTCGGATGACACCCCGTGCCGGGCATACCGTCACTGTGTGCCCGGCGCTCGCCGCCCGACACCCGGGCGACCGCCCGGACCGACGAGAGGCCGCCGGAGCTCAGGGAACTCCCCACGTTTTCTGAGGTTCCGTAAGCACCCGTAAGCACCCGAAAGCCCCCCGCAGGCCTTCGCAGCACTCCGAGGGTCCCCGAAAGTGTCCTCAAGGCTCCGCAAGTCTCCTCAAGGAGGAACCCCATGACGCAGCAACTGGTGTACGGAGAAGACCCCGAGCCCTCCGAACGCCGCCCGGCCGGGCCGCTGTTCGTACCCGTCCGGCCGGGACCCGCGGGCTGTGTCGCCCGCCTGTTCCGCACTCCCGTCGGCGGCCGCACCGCCGTCGCCTTCACCACATCACAACGTCTCACCGACGCACTCGGTGCCCGGCAGCCCTGGATCCGGCTCTCCGAGCCCGCCCTGCGCGCCCTCACCGAACCCCTGGGCATCGCCGCGGTCACCGTCGACCCCCGCCTGGCCCCCGCCCCGCTCGCGCCTGTCGCCGCCTCCTTGGCCCCGCCCCGGCGCACCGCGCGGCAGCGCGCGTGGGACCCCCGGGCTGGGGCCCTGCGCGTCACGGGGGCGGCCGCTCTGGTCGGCGTCCTGACCACGTGGCTCGGCTGAAGACAACTGTGACAACTGTGAAGACGACGAGGCAAAACGAGAAGCGAGCCATGACCCTTGCGGACATCCCCACTACAGCGGCGATTCCGGCGATTCCGGCGCCCCCCGCGACCGTGGCGACCCCGGTGGGCCCGGTAGCCCCTGTGCCCCCGGTAGCCCCTGTGCCCCCGGTGGCCCCGGCGACCGGCGGTCACATCACGCCTCCGGCCCCCGACGAGGGCGAGGGCGGTGGTGGCGAGGGCGGTGACGGTGGCGACGGCGACCTGGCCGTCTGGCCGCACTCCACCACCCGCATCGCCCGCGGTGACCTGGCCGTCGGCGGTGTCCCCCTCACCGAGATCGCCGACCGCTTCGGCACCCCGGCCTACCTGCTCGACGAGGCCGAGGTACGAGGGCGCTGCCGCACCTACGTGCACGCCTTTCCCGACACCGACGTCCTGTACGCCGCCAAGGCGTTCCTCTGTCGCGCCATGGCCCACTGGGTCGCCGAAGAGGGCCTGGGCCTCGATGTCTGCTCCGCCGGTGAACTCGAACTGGCCGTCACCACCGGCTTCCCCGCCGCACGCATCGTCCTGCACGGCAACGCCAAGAGCCCCGAGGACCTGCGCGCCGCGCTGCGCCTCGGCGTCGGCCGCATCGTCATCGACAGCGCCTCCGAGATCGCGCGCCTGGCCGCGGCCGTGCCGCCCGGCAGCCGTCAGAAGGTCCTCGTACGGGTCGTCCCCGGCATCGCCGCCGGCGGCCACAGCAAGATCCAGACGGGTACCGAGGACCAGAAGTTCGGCCTGTCCATCACGGACGGCTCCGCGCAACACGCCATCGCTCGCATTCTGGACCAGCCCGGCCTGGAACTGGTGGGCCTGCACTGCCACTTGGGCTCGCAGATCACCGCCGAGAAGCCGTTCCTGTGTGCGGTACGCCGCCTGGTCGGCCTGATGGCACGCATCAAGGACCACCACGGCATCACCCTCCCCGAACTGGACCTCGGCGGCGGCCACGGCATCGCCTACCACCCGGACGAGAACGCCCTCGACATCCCCTCCCTCGCTCGCAAGGTACGCGCCGAACTCGCCGAGAGCTGCGCTGCCGCCGGCCTCGCCGTACCCCGCTTGATCGTCGAACCCGGGCGCGCCATCGCCGGGCCCGCGGGCGTCGCCCTCTACCGCGTTCTGTCCGTCAAACGCACCGGCGACCGCACCTTCGTCGCCGTCGACGGCGGCATGAGCGACAACCCGCGCCCTGCTCTCTACGGCGTCCGCTACCTGCCGCGCCTCATCGGCCGCCGCTCCACCGCCGCACTGGCACCCGTGACCGTCGTCGGTCGGCACTGCGAGGCGGGCGACGTGCTCGCCGCGGACATCGCGCTACCGTCCGACATCCGCCCCGGCGACCTGCTCGCCGTCCCCGTCGCCGGCGCCTACCACCTGTCGATGGCCTCCGGCTACAACCTCGTCGGCCGTCCCCCCGTCGTCGCCGTCGCCGACGGCCACGCTCGCCTCCTCGTACGGCGTGAGTCCCTGGAGGACTTCCGCAGCCGGGACGTCGGCCTCTGAGCGACCGGGCGACCGACGACCGCACACAATCACGCGGCACGGCCTACGCAGCAGGACCGCAGGCTCGCCCAGCTCCCCTCACGAGGCCCTTCGTCCTCAGGAACCGAGAAAGCGCAGGATCGCGAGCACCCGGCGGCTATAGCCCGTGACACCGGACAGCTCCAGCTTGTCGAAGATCGCGTTCACATACTTCTCCACGGCGCTCTGCGAGACGTGCAGTTGCTCCGCGATGGCAGCGTTCGTATGGCCCTGCGCCATCTTGGCGAGCACATCACGCTCCCGCTCCGTCAGCCGCTGCAAGGGGTCCACTTGGCTGCTGAACGTCAGCAACTGTCGCACCACCTCCGGGTCGAACGCCGTCCGGCCCGCACCGACGCGGTCGAGCGCGTCCAGGAACTCGTCGACCTGGACGACTCGGTCCTTGAGCAGATACCCCACCCCTTCCGTGGCCGTCGTCAACAGGTCGGTGGCATACCGCCGTTCGACATACTGCGACAGGACGAGAACGCCCGTGTCCGGCCAGCTCCGGCGGATCTCCAGGGCGGCCCGCAGCCCCTCGTCGGTGTGCGTCGGCGGCATCCGCACATCCACCACGGCGGCGTCCGGCGGATCAGCGGCGATCGCCTCCAGCAGGGCACCCGCGTCCCCCACGGACGCCGTCACCTCGTGCCCCTCGTCGGCGAGCAGCCGGGCCAGGCCCTCGCGCAGCAGCGTCGAGTCGTCGGCAAGCATTACACGCATGGCAACTCCGCGGTGATGACGGTGGGGCCTCCGGCCGGACTGATCACCGTCAACGTACCGTCGAGCGCTGCGACCCTGCGGGTCAGGCCCAACAGCCCACTGCCGGACGGGTCCGCCCCGCCGCGGCCGTCGTCCTCCACATACAGCCGCAGCAGCGTGCCCGCACGGTCGGCCCGCACCGTCACCAGGCCGGCGCCGGAGTGCTTGACCGCGTTCGTCACCGCTTCGGCCGCGACGAAGTACGCGACCGCCTGCGCCGTCGGCGGCGGTATGTCCCGCAGGTCGCAGAAGAGCCGGACGGGTATCGCGGCCCGCTCGGCGACCGATTCCAGGGCGGCGGCGAGTCCGCCCTCGTCGAGCGCCGCCGGATACACCCGCCAGGCCACGTCTCTCAGCTCCACCAGTGCTTGCTGCGACTCCTCGTGGGCCTGCCGGAGCAACTCGGCGGACTTGCCGGGGTCCGGGGCGCGGCGGGCTCTGCCGAGCAGCATGCCGAGGGCGACAAGACGCTGCTGGACGCCGTCGTGCAGATCCCGCTCGATGCGCCGCCGCTCGTCGTGGACGGCCTGGACGACTCCGGCGCGGCTCTCCGCCAGCTCCCCGATGCGGCGCTGCATGCTCATGCGGTCGCTGGGGCTGAGGAAATGCCGTGCCAGTTGTTCGTCCATCAGCGCCACGGCATGCACTCCCTGCATGCTCAGAAAGAGGAGGAACAGGCCGCCGAATCCGGAAAGCACCATGGTCACCGGCCATCGGTCGAGGTCGACCCAGAACCAGCCCCACACCAGCAGCGACGCATACCCGGCGCCGCAGACCGCGGCCAGGAGCACCACTCCGCCCAGGACGCCCACAGTCCAGCGCGTGGACACATAGGCGAGGGCGGGCATACCGGTCAGCGGCGCGGTGACACCCATCGGGTCAGGGCCGTACCAAAGAGTCATCCGGCGCCGCTGCCATCCCGCCCACCGGCGGGCGCCCGCGAGTATCGGGGTTTCGCCGCGGCGCTCGTCGGCGGAGCGCCCCAGCGTGACGAGCAGCCACAGCCCGGACGCCAGCGTCAGGACCAGCTCGACGGCGGCGCTGAGGAATCCGATGAGGACTCCGGCGGCGACGCGCAGTCGGCGGACGAGGAAGTTTCGCATGATCAAACACGCTAGCCGAGCCGTGCGCGGAGCGGACTGCGGAAAACCGCAAAGCTGTCTGCGGTAGGCCGCAGGCCGTATCTACGGCGTTCCGCAGGCGGGCCTACGGCTTCCCGCAGCGCAACTGTGCGGCCGCCCTCATACCGCGGTGGCCTGCGGTTTCGTACCGTCGAAGACATGATCCTCACTGCTCAGCACACGCTCGCTGCCGCATCCGAGTCCTTCGCGGCGACAGTCTCACCCGTCTCCGGATCCGCTCGGCACGTGGTGTACGCGGCCGCCCCCGCCGACGCCCCCGCGGGGGGTATAGCGGGGTGGGCGGCCGATCTCATGGACTCGCTCGGCGCGGTCGGGGCCGGCGCGGCAATCGCGCTGGAGAATCTGTTCCCGCCCCTGCCCAGCGAGGTGATCCTGCCCCTGGCCGGATTCGCCGCCAGCCAGGGCAAGTTCAGCCTTCTGGCGGCCCTGCTGTGGACGACGGTCGGCTCGGTCGTCGGAGCCCTCGCGCTGTACTGGGTCGGCGCCCTGCTCGGCCGGGACCGCACGGTCGCCGTCGCCGCACGCCTGCCGCTGGTCAAGACGTCGGACATAGAGAAGACGGAGGCATGGTTCAGCCGGCACGGCACCAAGGCCGTGTTCTTCGGCCGAATGATCCCGATCTTCCGCAGCATGATCTCGATACCGGCCGGGATCGAGCGGATGCCGCTGCCCGTGTTCCTGGGCCTCACGACACTGGGCAGCCTGCTGTGGAACAGCGTGTTCGTGCTGCTCGGCTATGGGCTCGGCAGCCGCTGGCACGAGGTCACCGACGTGGTCGGCCTGTACTCGAAGGCCGTGCTCGGCATCGTCGCCCTGGCTGTCCTGGTGTTCGTGGTGATCCGCATACGCAAGGCGGGCCGCGGCTCACACCGGTCGAGGAACTGACCCCACCGGATGCGCGAACCGCGACCCGCCCGCAGGAGAACGAACGACCCGACCGACGCGGACATCACCCGACCGACTCAGAGATCAGAGGACCATCATGGCCGGACCGCCGAACTCAGAGAATCGCGCCCGGCTTGTAGGCCGCCGCCTCCGGGTGCTCCTTGAGGACAGCCTCGACCTGGGCGACGACCGTGGCGACCTGATCGCTGGCGGCACCGGTGAACGACAGCTTGTCGGCCATCAGCTCGTCCAGTTGGGCGCGGTCCAGCGGAATGCGGGAGTCGGCGGCGAGCTTGTCCAGGAGCTCGTTGCGCTCGGCGCCCTGCTCACGCATGGCGAGGGCGGCGGCGACGGCGTTCTCCTTGATCGCCTCGTGGGCCTCCTCACGGCCCACACCGGCCCGCACGGACGCCATGAGCACCTTGGTGGTGGCGAGGAACGGCAGATAGCGGTCCAGCTCACGGGCGATGACAGCCGGGAACGCGCCGAACTCGTCAAGGACCGTCAGGAACGTCTCCAGCAGGCCGTCCAGCGCGAAGAACGCGTCGGGCAGGGCCACGCGGCGCACGACCGAGCAGGAGACGTCGCCTTCGTTCCACTGGTCGCCGGCCAGTTCGGCGGTCATCGAGGCGTAGCCGCGGAGGATGACGGTCAGGCCGTTGACGCGCTCGCAGGAGCGGGTGTTCATCTTGTGCGGCATCGCGGACGAGCCGACCTGGCCGGGCTTGAAGCCTTCGGTGACCAGTTCGTGCCCGGCCATCAGGCGGATCGTCTTGGCCAGCGAGGACGGGGCGGCGGCGAGCTGCACGAGTGCCGTCACCACCTCGTAGTCGAGGGAGCGGGGGTAGACCTGACCGACGGAGGTGAAGGCACGGTCGAAGCCGAGGTGGGAGGCGATGCGGTCCTCGAGCTCGGTGAGCTTGTCGGTGTCGCCGCCGAGCAGGTCGAGCATGTCCTGGGCGGTGCCGACGGGGCCCTTGATGCCGCGCAGCGGGTAGCGGCCGAGGAGGTCCTCCAGGCGGCGGTGGGCCACGAGCAGTTCGTCGGCGGCCGTGGCGAAGCGCTTGCCGAGGGTGGTGGCCTGGGCGGCGACGTTGTGGGAGCGGCCGGCCATGACCAGCTCGGCGTACTCACCGGAGAGCCTGCCCAGGCGGGCGAGGACGGCGACGGTGCGGGACCGGACCAGTTCGAGGGAGAGCCGGATCTGGAGCTGCTCCACGTTCTCGGTGAGGTCGCGGGAAGTCATGCCCTTGTGGATGTGCTCGTGACCGGCGAGGGCGTTGAACTCCTCGATGCGGGCCTTCACGTCGTGCCGGGTGACCTTCTCGCGCTCGGCGATGGAGGCCAGGTCGACCTGGTCGAGCACGCGCTCGTAGTCGGTGATCGCGGCGTCCGGCACATCGATGCCGAGGTCCTTCTGGGCACGCAGGACGGCGAGCCAGAGGCGGCGCTCCAGCTTCACCTTCTGCTCGGGCGACCAGAGCGTCGCGAGCTCGGTGGAGGCGTAACGCCCGGCGAGGACGTTCGGGATACGGGGCTTTGCAGGCGCAGCAGTCACAGTCGGCCATTCTACTGTCGGTTTCTGCAGGCCAGCGCCATGGGCCGGATCGTCGGAAGCTACAAGAAGCGACCCGTGTCAGGCTGTGTCCGGCTCCACGCGGTGCCAGGTCCGGACGGGGCCCGGGGTCACCGGGTCGTTCGGCGTCACCCAGAACGCACGGCCGGTCTCGGGATCCACATGAGCGCCCACGCGGCCGTCACCGGACGAGCGGCCGGTCAGCCGGCGGCCGATCCAGGGGCCCAGATGCTGTCGGGCGAAGCGCAGGTCGCTCGCGCGGCGGGCGGCCCAGGCGGCGCGAGCCGCGGGCGGCAGCGGTGTGCGCCAGTCATCCACCGGTTCGTGGCCGAGCGTCTGCCACACCGCCTCGGCGACCCGGCGGTGCCCCTCCGCCGTCAGGTGCAGCCGGTCCACGTCCCACATCCGCTGGTCGCCGAGCGCCGTGGACCCGTACAGATCGACGACGACGGCTCCGTGCCGGGCCCCGAGTTCGTCGACGTAGTGGAAGAGTTCTTCCATGCGGGGGCGGAACCGTTCGAGGACCGGGCCCTGGCGGCCTGGGCTGCGCATCAGGACCAATTGTTTGCAGGCCGGGGCGAGGGTCTCCACCGCGTGTTCAAGGAGCCCGCGCACCCGGCCCATGTCGCACTTGGGCCGCAAGGTGTCGTTGAGGCCGCCGACGAGGGTGACCACATCGGCGCCGAGTGCGGCGGCCATGGGGGCCTGCTCCTCGGCGATCTGTCCGATGAGCTTGCCGCGTACGGCGAGGTTGGCGTACCGGAAGCCGGGGGTGCGGGTCGCCAGACGCTCAGCGAGGACATCGGCCCAGCCGCGGTAGCTGCCGTCCGGCAGCAGATCGGACATGCCCTCGGTGAAGGAGTCGCCGATCGCGACAAGGCTTGTGTGGTGGGGATCGATCTGCATGGCGATGCGATGGTATCCCGCCCTTGCCGGGGCTGCCGGGGCTGCCGGGGGCGGTCCGGGCGGTTCCGGTGGGCTCAGGGGCGGGTGAAGCGGGCGGCGTGCTCGCCGTGCAGACGGCCGGGTGGCAGCTTCCGGCCGAACGCCACGAGGCCCCGAGCCCCCGACCGCGGGCCCCCGCCCAGCCTCCCCCCCCCGGGGGGCGCCTCACACAGGCTGGCCGAACAGCTCCCGCAGCACGTCCTCCATGGTGACCATCCCGGCCAGCCTGCCGTCCTCGCCGAGCACCGCGGCCACATGGGTGCGGCTGCCCCGCATGGCCGTCAGGACGTCGTCCAGCGGGGTGGCCGCCCGTACCCGGGCGATGGACCGCATGTCCGCCACCCGGAAAGGCAGGTCCCGCGGGCTGACGTCGAGGGCGTCCTTGACGTGGAGGTAGCCGACGATGCGGCGACCCTCGTCGACGACAGGGAAGCGCGAGAAGCCGGTCTCGGCCGACAGCGCCTCCAGTTGTTCCGGCGTGACGCCCACGCGCGCGTACTTCACTCGCTCAAGGGGAAGCACCACGTCACGCACCGGGCGGCGCCCCAGCTCCAGGGCTTCGTGCAGCCGCTCCTGGGCCCGGTCGTCGATCAGGCCCGCGTCGCTGGAGTCCTGCACCAGACGGGCCAGTTCGGCGTCCGAGAAGGTGGCCGCGACCTCGTCCTTCGTCTCGACCCGCAGCAGCTTCAGGATCGCGTTGGCGAACGCGTTGATCGCGAAGACCAGCGGGCGCAGCGCCCGCGCGCACGTCACCAGGGGCGGCCCGAGCAGCAGCGCGCTGCGCACCGGCTCGGCCAGGGCGATGTTCTTCGGGATCATCTCGCCGAGCAGCATGTGCAGATACGTCGCCACGGCCAGCGCGATGACGAACGAGATCGGGTGGACGAGGCCGTGCGGCACGCCCACACCGTTGAACACCGGCTCCAGGAGATGCGCGATCGCCGGCTCGGCGACGACGCCGAGCACCAGGGTGCACAGCGTGATGCCGAGCTGTGCGGCGGCCATGAGGACGGACACGTGCCGCAGGCCCCACAGGACGCTCTTGGCGCGCCGGTCGCCGTCCTCGGCGTGCGGCTCGATCTGGCTGCGCCGCACGGAGATCAGGGCGAACTCGGCGCCCACGAAGAAGGCGTTGACGACGAGCGTCGCGAGGCCGATCAAAAGCTGAATGACGATCATCGGTCGTTCTCCTCCGGCTCATCACCTGCGGCGTCGGCGGGCGCGTGCAGCAGCACCCGGGCGGCGCGGCGGCCCGTGGCGTCCATGACGTCCAGGCGCCAGTGGGCCACCTCGACCGTGTCGCCGGCGGCGGGGATGCGGCCGAGCTCGGTGGCGACAAGGCCGGCCAGCGTCTCGTACGGGCCGTCCGGCGCCCGCAGGCCCACGCGTGCGAGCTGGTCGGTGCGGGCAGCGCCGTCCGCCGAGTACAGCGCGCGGCCGTCCTCGTCGGTGCCGGCCGGGGCGAGGTCGGGCGTCTCGTGCGGGTCGTGCTCGTCGTGGACCTCGCCGACGACTTCCTCGACGATGTCCTCCAGGGTCGCGACGCCCGCCGTACCGCCGTACTCGTCGATGACGACGGCCATGGTGCGCTTGCCCGAGAGCCGGTCCAGGAGGCGTTCGACGGTCAGCGACTCCGGTACGAGCAGCGGCTCGCGCATCAGCTCGTGCACGGACTGGCGCGGTCTGCGCTCGGCGGGCACGGCCAGGATGTCCTTGATGTGGACGACACCGACGACCGCGTCGAGGCTGCCGCGGTAGATCGGGAACCGGGACAGACCGGTCGCGCGGGTGGCGTTGGCGACGTCCTCGCAGGTGGCCTGCACGTCGAGGGCGACGACCTGCACGCGCGGCGTCATCACGTTCTCCGCGGTGAGGTCGGCCAGGTTCAGCGTGCGCATGAACCGCTCGGCGGTGTCCGGCTCCAGGGCGCCCTCCTTGGCGGAGTGCCGGGCCAGGGCGACCAGCTCCTTGGGGCCGCGCGCGGAGGCGAGCTCCTCGGTGGGCTCCATGCCGATGCGGCGCACCGCGCGGTTCGCCGTGTTGTTCAGGTGCCTGATGAAGGGCCGGAACGCGGCGCTGAAGAAGCGCTGTGGCGTCGCCACGCGCTTGGCGATGGCCAAGGGCGAGGAGATCGCCCAGTTCTTGGGCACCAGCTCACCGACGACCATCAGAAAGACCGTCGACAGGGCGGTGCCGAGCATGAGGGCGACGGTCGAGGACGCCGAGTCGGGCACACCGGCGGCGTTCAGCGGGCCCTGGATGAGGTCTCCGATGGCCGGTTTGGCGAGCATACCGACGACCAGGCCGGTCACGGTGATGCCGAGCTGTGCGCCGGAGAGCTGGAAGGTGAGGTTCTTGACGGCCTTGAGGGCGCTGGCGGCGCCCCGCTCGCCGCGTTCGACGGCACGCTCCAGGTCGCTGCGTTCCACGGTCGTGAGCGAGAACTCCGCGGCGACGAAGACACCGCACGCGAGCGAGAGCAGCACCGCCAAGAGGAGCAGGAGCACTTCGGTCATCGGGTCACCTCCGTCCCATGGTCGGCCACGGGCGTGGTGAATGCGCGATGTCGGGTACTCGTGGTACTGGGAGGCTCGCCCATGGGCGGACGCTCACACCTTTCCATGAGGTTCGAATTCAAATGATCCGACCATGTTAAAGGACCGGCAAAACACTGGACTCCATGTGACTCTGGGTGACATCATGTAACTCCCCGACGCCATGTGATCCCCGCTGTGCACTCCCTGCTACGTAATCCCGGCTGGGTGATCCCGGCTGGGTGATCCCGCTGTGCCGCTTACCCCCGCCGTACCGCTTCAGTCGGTGAGGGGCTTCACCCAGCGGCTCGAAGGGCACCGCCCCTCACTCGTGAGCGATCGCCTCCAGGACGTTCATGCGCGACGCCCGCAGCGCCGGAAGCAGCGCCGCGACTATCCCGACGACCACCGAGCCGACGACGACGGCCACGACCGTCGACCACGGCACCGCGAACGCCGTCAGCCCCTGCAACTGAAGGACCTGGTGCATCGACACGCCCCACACCAGACCGAGTACGAGACCGAGCACCGCCCCGAACACCGCGATCACCACCGACTCCAGGCGGATCATGCGGCGCAGTTGCCGTCGCGCGAGGCCGATCGCGCGGAGCAGCCCGATCTCCCGGGTGCGCTCGACGACCGACAGGGCAAGGGTGTTGACCACGCCGAGCACCGCGATGACGATCGCGAGGCCGAGGAGTGCGTACACGAGGTAGAGCATCACGGCGATCTGGTCGCGGATGAGCTTCTTGTAGTCGGCCTGGTCGCGCACCTGGACCTGCGGGTAGGGGTCGAGGGCGGCGTCCAGGCGGTCGCGCAGGGTGTCGGCGTCCGTGCCCGGCGCGGCGTTCACGTACACGGCGGAGTCCTGTCCGTCGGGCACGTACTTCTCCAGCGTGCCGAGACCCATGAACACCCCGCCCCGCATGCCGGGGCCTTCTGGGCCATCCAGGTCGGTGAGCGCGGCCACGGTAAGCCGGGCCCTGCGCTTGTCGGGGAACTCCACGGGCAGTACCGAACCGACGCGGACGCCGTGGTCCTCGGCGTAGTCCCGGTCCATCGCGACGTGCCCGGGGGCCAGGGCCCGTGCCGAACTGCCCTGCGCGTACGTCATCTTCACGACGTCGTCGAGCTGTGGCCCGTACCCGGCGGCGGTCGTCTCGGTCGTCCCGCCGTCGGGCGTGCGCAGCTTCAGCGGGGTGAAGCGGTTGCGTACGACGTCGGCGGTGCCCTCGGTCGCCCGCACCTTCTCGGTGACCTCGCGGGGGAACGGCAGGAACGCGTTGTTCTGCACGACGAAGTCCGCGCCGAGGGTCTTGTCGATCTGCTCGTCGAACGACTTGGTCATGGAGGCGCTGGCCACCGACAACCCGCCGACCAGGGCGAGGCCCACCATCAGCGCGGCCGCCGTGGCTCCGGTGCGGCGCGGGTTGCGCAGCGCGTTGCGCTGACTCATCCGGCCCACCGAGCCGAACAGGGCGGGGAAGGCACCGCCGAGCACCCGGATCACCGGACGCACCAGGAGCGGGCCCGCCACGACGGTGGCGACGAGGCTGAGGACGACTCCGAGGCCGAGCAGGGACGCCGATGTCGAGGTGTCGGACGAGGCCGCGCATCCGACGAGCGCGGCGGCTCCGGCCACTGCCACGACCCCGCCGACGACGGCCCGCCTCCGCAACGGCCGCCCCACGCCCGCGATCTCGGCGTCCGCGAGCGCCGCCATGGGGGACACCTGCGCTGCCCGGCGCGCCGGCAGATACGCCGCGACGAAGGTGACGCCCACCCCGACCACGTACGACACCACCGGCGTCGGCCAGGCGATCACCATTTCCGTGGACTTCAGGTTCATCCCGAGCAGACCCATCAGCTCGATGAGTCCGGCGGCGAGGCCGATTCCGGCGGCGAGGCCGAGGGTGGAGCCGACCACGCCGAGGAGCACGGCCTCGATCAGTACCGAGCGGCGCACCTGCCTGCGGTCGGCGCCGAGCGCGCGCAGCAGGCCCAGCTCGCGGGTGCGCTGTGCGATGAGCATCGAGAAGGTGTTGACGATCAGGAAGATGCCGACGAGGACCGCGACGCCGGCGAAGCCGAGCATCACGTACTTGATCACGTCGAGGAAGCCGCCGAGCTCGGACGCGGCCGACTCGGCCTGTTCGTCCGCGGTCTTCAGGTCGTAGGAGGTGCCCAGTTCGGCGGCGATGCGCCGCTTCAGCTCGGCGTCGGGGACACCGGGCGCGGCGTCGACGGCGATGCCGGTCGCCGCGTCCTCGTTGCCGAGCAGCTTGGCCTGCGCGGTCGGGGTGTCCAGGAAGACGAGGGCCGCGCCGGGGTTGGTGGTCGTGAACGTGACGATGCCGACGACCCGCACCTTGAACGAGCCGGGTGCGGCGAGGACCGAGAGCGTGTCCCCGATCTCCACGTCCTTCTTGTCCGCGGTGTCCGCGTCGACCAGGGCCTCCCCGGCGCCGTGCGGGGCCCGGCCCGAGGTGAGCCGCACCGGGCTGCGGTCGGTCTCGTACCAGTTGGAGGCGATCGTGGGCGCCCCGCTTGTGGGGCCGACGGTGTCGTTGTGGCGGTCGACGACCGTGATGTTCTCGACCTCCGCGTCCACGTGCGTGCCGGCGACGCCGTCGATCTTCGCGATCTGCCGTGCCACCGTCGCGGGCAGGGTCGGTGTCCGTCCCGTCGGCATGCCCTCGTCGAGGTCGTCGTCCGCGGGCGCGACCGTCACGTCGGCGGAGGTGGACGCGAAGAGCCGGTCGAAGGTGCGGGCGACGGTGTCGGAGAAGATCAGACTGCCCGCGACGAACGCTACCGAGAGGATCACGGCGAGCGCGGACAGGGCCAGCCTGCCCTTGTGCGCGAGGAAGCTGCGGAGCGTGGCCTTCAGCACGGGTAACCGCCTCAGTCCTGGGTGGCCGGGTCGTCGGGGGAGCCGTGCGCTTCAGGGCCGTCCGGGGTGGCCCGCGCGGGGGGAACGGCGCCTTCGGGCGTGGCCCGTCCGGGGGGAACGGTGCTTTCGGGCACGGGTTGCGTGGGCGGAGCGGCAGCCTCGGGCGCGGGATGCGCGGTCGGAACGGCGCCCTCGGGCGCGGGTTGCGCGGTCGGAACGGTGCTTTCGGGCGCGGGTTGCCTGGGCGGAGCGGCGCCCTCGGGTGCGGGCCGTGCGCCCTGGAGCGCGTCGAACCGTTTCATCCGCTCCAGGACCCCCTCCGCCGTGGGCCGCGGCATCTCGTCCACGATCCGACCGTCCGCGAGGAAGAGCACCAGGTCGGAGTGGCCGGCGGCGCCCGGGTCGTGGGTCACCATCACTACCGTCTGGCCCAGCGAGTCCACCGCCTCGCGCAGGAACCCGAGGACCTCAAGACCCGCCCGCGAGTCGAGGTTGCCGGTCGGTTCGTCGGCGAAGATCAGCTCTGGGCGGGAGGCGAGGGCGCGCGCGCACGCCACGCGCTGCTGCTGTCCGCCCGAAAGCTGCGCGGGCCGGTGCCGCAGCCGGTCGCGCAGCCCGAGCGTGTCGATGACGTGTTCCAGCCACTCGGTGTCGGGGCGCTTGCCCGCGATGTCCATGGGCAGCGTGATGTTCTCGCGTGCGTTCAGCGTCGGGATGAGGTTGAACGACTGGAACATGAAGCCCACCCGGTCCCGCCTGAGCTGCGTCAGCTCGCGATCCTTCAGCCCGGTGATCTCGGTCTCGCCGAGCCACACCTGGCCCGCGGAGACCGAGTCGAGGCCGGCCAGGGTGTGCATCAGCGTGGACTTGCCGGAACCGGAAGGACCCATCACGGCCGTGAACCGTTGGCGCGCGATGTCCACGTCCACCGCGTCCAGGGCGATCACCGCAGTCTCGCCGGAGCCGTACGCCTTCGTCAGCCCGCGGGCGCGGGCGGCGACGCCGACGGGCTCGGTGCGCTCCGTGTGCGGTGCCGAAGCTGATGTGGACAAGGCCGCCTCCCGGGTCGTGGCCGCCCCGACTCGCGTATGCCAGCGGAGAGTCCAGCAGAGAGTAGACGCTCGTACCCGGCGGCTGGTATCCCTCGGAAGTCGGTCGAACGAGCGTGTGTAAGGGACACCTGTCGGGCTACTCGCGAACCTCTTGCCGGTGCTAGCGGATCGGCGCTAGCTTGTGGGCATGGCGAAGACTCAGCTCAACGTGCGGGTGGACGAGGACACCGCCCGGGCCGCGCGCGAACGCGCGACGGCCCGCGGTATGAGCGTCAACCGCTATATCGAAGAGCTCGTCAAGCAGGACGCGGGCGAGCTCGGCCACACCTTCGTGGAGGCCGCGGCCGACTTCATGAAGCAGTACGAGTCCGTCTTCGCCGAGGAGTTCGGCGCGGAGCGCGAGGGTCGTCGCTGACCGTTGAACCTCAGAATCGACCTCGCCTGGCTCCTCATGGTCGCCGAGCACAAGACGCCCGGTGATCCGCAGGTCACCGACTGGGGAGCCCTGGTCGCCGCCGTCGCACGTCACCAGGCGGAGATATTCGGCGTACCCGTCTACGAGGGACCCCACGACCGTGCCGCCGCGCTGCTCCAGCTCCTGCTGCACCTGCCCGCCCTCGAACGCTCCAACGCGCTCTTCGCGTCCTCGGTCGCGTACGCCTACCTCGTCGCCAGCGGGGTGAAGGTGGTGACATCCCCCGAACAGGTGCGGGACCTGGCCCGCCTGATCAAGGAGGACGGGGCGAGCATCGACGACATAGCGCGTGAGCTGCGGCAGTGGAGCCTGTGACGGGCCCTGTTACGGGACCTGTGACGGGATGTCTGAGGGGACCTTTGAGGGGGCCTTGCAGGGGCTTTTGACGGCACCTTGGCCTCCATCGGGCGACAGGCACCGATGAGTTATGGCCCGCGCACGGGTCAGCACAGGGCAAGCAGTCACGACCCCCTAGCGCCCCGACCCCCTAGCGACCCGACCCCCTGGGAGCACGGCCATGCCCGCCACCATCCAGCCCATGCTGATCACCCCCGACCTGGACCGTCTCGTCGCCTTCTACACGGAGCTGTTCGGCGCGCAGGAGAGCGACCGGGTGCCGGACGAAGGGCCCGTCTTCTTCCTGAACCTGCGCATCGAGGACTCCGACCTCGGCATCGTCGCCGACAAGAGCGTCGAACTCGGCGTCCCGCAGCGCTCGCTCCTGAGCGTGACGGTGGCGTCCGTGGACGACCTCCTCACCCGCGTCGAAGCGCTCGGCGGTACGGTGCGCGGCCCGGCGAACGACATGCCGTGGGGTCAGCGGGTCGCGCACATCCAGGATCCGGACGGCAACGCGGTGAATCTCGTCCAGCCGATCTGACGGCGCGGCTCAGGTGCCATGGCCGTTGTGGCCGGTGGGGCTGCCTTGGCCGGTAGGGCCGTCTGGGCCGCCTGGGCCGACATGGTCGGTCGGGTCGGCCTCGGGCTCGGGCGGGCGGCGGGCCGAGCCGAGTACGCAGTACGACGTGGGCAGCCGCGGCCCGTGCGCGGGCACCATCACCTGCCGGTACGGGCCGAGCTCGAACCCGGCGGTACGCAGCGCGCCCACGGTGTCGCGGCCCACGTGGCAGCCGCCGAACAGGAGCGGCCACACGGTCCGGTCCAGGGCGCGCTGGGCCGTGGCCATCGCCGTGCCTGGGGCCCTGCCGTGCTCGAAGAACCGCAGCTCGCCGCCGGGACGCAGCACCCGACGCAGCTCCGCGAGCGCCTGCGGTACGTCCCGCACACTGCACAGCACGAGCGAGGCGACGGCGTAGTCGAACGCCTTGCTCTCGACCGGCAGGGCCTCGGCGGCACCCGGCACCACGTCGACGGGGACGTCCGCGCGCAGCGCCGCCGACACGGCGAGGCCGCGCAGCAGGCGCTCCGGTTCGATCGCCACCACCTCGGCGACCGTGGCCGGATAGTGCGCGAAGTTCAGCCCGTTGCCCGCGCCGACCTCGATCACCCGGCCGCCGACACCGTGCAGGAGTTCCTTGCGGTGCGGGGCGACGACCCGCTCGGCCGCGGTGCTCTGGCGCGCGTAGAAGCGGGCGAACACCGGGTGGTGGACCGCGTCGCGCGGGGCGGGCCTGGCGGAGGGCGGGGCCATGCTGCCTCCAAGGGGTCGGCTGGTACTTCCCCCGCCCCGGCCCACCTCGAAACGGGGGCGGACCGGGGCGTCGGCGCGGCGATCGGGGCGTCCGAGCGATGCCCGGGACGGCCCGCACAGCAACCGGGACGGGGCTCGCGCAGCGACGGGGGCGTCCGAGCAACGAACAGGGACGGTCCGCGAACCCAGCGGGACGGCTGCGCAGCGAACCCGCACGGCCCGCGCAACAACCGGGACGGCTGCGCAGCGAACCGGGGCGGCTGCGCAATGAACCGGCACGGCTCGCGCAGCGATCGGGGTGTCCGAGCAACGAACAGGGACGGTCCGCGCAACGAGCGGCACCGCCCGCGCGCCGAGCGGCACCGCCCGCACAATGACCGGGACGGCTGCAACGAACCGGCACAGCCCGCACAATGACCGGGACGGCTGCGCGCCCCGACCGGCACGGCCCCCGCGCCCCGACCGGCACGGCCCCCGCGCCCCGACCGGCACGGCCCCCGCGCCCCGACCGGCACGGCCCGACCCCAACAACCGGGACGGCTCCCGCGCCCGCCCCGACCGGCACGGCCCGACCCCAACAACCGGGACGGCTCCCGCGCCCGCCCCGCCCGGCACCGCCCGACCCCAACAACCGGGACGGCCCCCGCGCCCGCCCCGCCCGGCACGGCCCGACCCCAACAACCGGGACGTTTCAGCCCAGGCGGCGAGGGGGCCGAGTCTCTCCACGGCTTCGCCACCCCGCAGGCGGCGGGGGGCTTTCCAGGGAGCGTCGGCACCGACGAGCGCCCGGTCCGGGGACCCGGAGAAACGGAGCCCCCGCCGACACCCCGCACGGCCTAGAACGCCACGTCCCGTACGTCCCACCGCCCCCCGAGCCCCGGCCCGAGCCACCCCGCGGCGCGGTCACGGAACGTGGACGCGTCCAGTGCCCCCGCGCCCTCGGGCACCGCCCCCAGCAGGGGAGCGCCCGCCGCGTCGGGCAGCTCGGCCAGGTTGCAGCGCGACGCCAGGTCCGGTGCGGCGGGCCAGCTCCCGATGACGACGCCCGCGGCGGCCAGGCCGCGGGCACGCAGGGCCTCACCGGTCAGCGTCGTCATGTTGAGGGTGCCGAGCCCGGCCGTGGCCACGACGAGGACGGGCGCGTCGAGGAGCCGGGCCGCGTCCGCGAGCGTCGCCCCCGCCTCGTCGAAGCGGACCAGCAGACCGCCCGCCCCCTCGACCAGGACCAGATCGTGCGAGGCCGCCAACTTCGCCGCGGCCTCGGCGACTTCGGCGGGCGTGACCGGCGCGAGCCCGGCCCGCCCGGCGGCCGTCGCCGGTGCCAACGGCTCGGGGTAGCGGGCGAGTTCGACCCCGGTCACCAGGTCGCCTGCGAGCCGCCGCACCTCGGCGACATCCCCGGGCTCGCCGGGCCCGACGCCCGTCTGGGCGGGCTTCAGGACGGCGACGCTGCGCCCGGCGGCGACGGCGAGCGCGGCCACCGCCGCGGTCGTCACCGTCTTGCCGATCTCCGTGCCCGTACCGGACACCACGAGCACGCTCACGCGGACACCTCCCCACGGTTCGCGGCCGTACTGGCGGCCGCCGCCGCGCACACCGCGCGGCCGATCCTGGCGACGTCGTCGTCACCGGTGACGAAGGGCGGCATCGTGTAGATCAGGTCGCGGAACGGCCGCACCCACACACCCTCGCGAACGGCGGCGAGCGTCGCCGCCTCCATGTCGACCGGGTGGTCGAGCTGTACGACACCGAGCGCGCCGAGTATCCGTACGTCCTGGACCCCGGGCAGCCCGGCCGCGGGAGCGAGCGCCGCCCGCAGCCCCGTCTCGACGCGCTTGACCTCGGTCTGCCAGTCCTGCCCGAGCAGCAGGTCGATGGAGGCGCCCGCCACCGCCGCGGCCAGCGGATTGCCCATGAACGTCGGCCCGTGCGCGAGCACCGGCACCTCACCGCGCGCGATCCCCTCCGCGACCCGCGCGGTGCACAGCGTCGCCGCCATCGTGAGATAGCCGCCGGTCAGGGACTTGCCCAGACACATCACGTCCGGAGTGACGCCCGCGTGGTCCGCCGCGAACAGGGCCCCCGTGCGCCCGAAGCCCGTCGCGATCTCGTCGAACACGAGCAGCACGCCGTGCGCGTCGCAGGCCTCCCGCAGGGCCCGCAGATACCTCGGGGAGTGAAAGCGCATCCCGCCCGCGCCCTGCACGACCGGCTCCACGATCACGCCCGCGAGTTCGTGGGCGTGCCGTCCGATCAGATCGTGCAGATGCTGCGCGTACGTCTCGTCGTACGCGTCGAACCCGGCGGGCGGCAGGTCGGCGAAGACCTGCTCGGGAAGGACGCCCTGCCACAGGCTGTGCATGCCGCCCTGCGGGTCGCACACGGCCATCGGCTGCCAGGTGTCGCCGTGGTAGCCGCCGCGCCAGGTGAGCATCCGGTGCTTCTCGGGCCTGCCGAGGGAACGCCAGTGCTGGAGGCACATCTTGACCGCGACCTCCACGGACACCGAACCGGAGTCGGCCAGGAAGACATGCTCAAGGCCGTCCGGAGTGATGTCGACAAGTCGCTTCGCCAGGCGTACGGCGGGCTCGTGCGTGAGCCCGCCGAACATCACATGGCTCATGCGGTCGAGCTGGCCGCGTACCGCCTCGTTGAGGACGGGGTGGTTGTAGCCGTGGATGGCCGACCACCACGACGACATGCCGTCGACGAGCTCGCCCACACCGGTGACGTTCAGCCGCACCCCGGTGGCCGACTCCACGACCAGCGGCTCCTGGCGGCCCGGCATCGGGCCGTAGGGGTGCCAGACGTGGGCGCGGTCGAGGTCCAGGATCTCCCGCGGGCCCAGGCCGGGGGCCGCCGTGCCGTCACGCATTGGGGGCCAGATCCGTGCCGGCGCCACGACGGCGTACCGCGACCAGGTCCGTGCGCGCCCCGGGCACCCCGGCCGCCCCCGCCGCGGGTGCCTCCGCCGCGGGAACCCGCGCCGCGCCCACACCGGACGCCGCGCCCACACCGGACGCCGAGCCCTCTGCCCCGGGCGCCGACTCCGCCCCGGGCACCGGCTCCTCCGCTCCGAGCACAGGCTCCTCCGAGCCGCACGCCGACTCCTCCGACCCGCACACCGACCCGCAGCCGCCGCCCCTGCGGTGCTCCGGCAGCGTCACCTGGTCCGAGGTCTCCACCTCGAAACCGGCGTCCGCGATCATCTCCAGGTCGGCCTTGCCCGCCTGGCCCTCGCTCGTCAGGTAGTCGCCGAGGAAGATCGAGTTGGCGAGGTGCAGGGCGAGCGGCTGCAACGTACGCAGATGCAGCTCGCGCCCGCCCGCGATGCGGACCTCGACGTCCGGGCAGACGAACCGGACCATGGCGAGGATGCGCAGACAGCGCTGCGGGGAGAGGTTCCACTCCTTGGCGAGGGGGGTGCCCTCGAAGGGGATGAGGAAGTTCACCGGCACCGAGTCGGTGTCGAGCTCGCGCAGCGCGAAGACCACGTCCACCAGGTCGTCGTCCGTCTCGCCCATGCCCGCGATCAGACCCGAGCAGGCGGAGAGCCCCGCCGCGTGAGCTTTCTGCACGGTGTCGACGCGGTCGGCGTACGTATGCGTCTTGGTGATGTCGCCGTACGTCGCCTCGGACGTGTTCAGGTTGTGGTTGTAGGCGTCGGCACCGGCCCCGCGCAGCCGCTCGGCCTGCCCGTCGGAGAGCAGACCGAGACAGGCGCAGACCTCCACGCCCTCGTTCTGCTCCTTGATCGTCTTGATGGTGTCGGAGACCCGGTCGACGTCCCGGTCGGTCGGCCCCCGGCCGCTCGCCACCAGACACACCCGCTTGGCGCCGCCCGCGAGCCCGGCGGCCGCCGCCTCGGACGCCTCCTGCGGCTTCAGCCAGGTGTACTTGAGGATCCCGGTGTCCGCGCCGAGCCGCTGCGAGCAGTACGAGCAGTCCTCGGGGCACAGACCGGACTTGAGATTGACCAGATAGTTGAGTTTCACCCGCCGCCCGAACCACTGCCGCCGTACCTTTCCGGCCGCCGCCACCACGTCGAGCAGTTGCTCGTCGGAGGTCGCGAGCACGGCGAGCGCCTCTTCACGGCTCGGCAGTTCGCGCCGAAGCCCCTTGTCCACCAGCGTGTTCAGCAGATCCATGGCGCTGATCCTGGCGTAAGCCGGTCGGTATGACCATGGAGATTCTGAACAACAGAAGCGATGAGAGGTGTGGGTATTGCCACACCATGGCCTGGTGGCGTGCCCGCTAGGGTCTGTGCACTGTCTACAAACACCCGGTCCGTACGAGCCGTTCCCGCGGCCCGCGTACGCCGACCCTTGAGGACCCGGAGGTCCCATGGCGAGCTCGCCGTTCGACTGGATCGACGAGCAGGCACGGCAGCGCGAGCGGGCGGGCCTGGTGCGCACGCTGCGCCCGCGCCCGGCCGAATCCGGACTGCTCGACCTCGCGGGCAACGACTACCTGGGGCTCACCCGGCACCCGGAGGTGACCGCTGGCGCGGCCGACGCGGCCCGGCGCTGGGGCGGCGGCGCGACCGGCTCCCGCCTGGTGACCGGTTCCACCGAGCTGCACGCCGAACTGGAGCACGAGCTCGCCGCGTTCTGCGGCTTCGAGGCGGCCCTCGTCCTGTCGTCGGGGTACGCGGCGAACCTCGCGGCGGTCACGGCGCTCGCCCCGCACGGCTCGCTGGTCGTCTCCGACGCGGGCAACCACGCCTCCCTGATCGACGGCTGCCGTCTCGCGCGCGGGACGACACAGGTCGTGCCGCACAGCGACCCGGACGCGGTGCGCAAGGCGCTCGTCACCCATGAGGGGCCCGCTGTCGCGGTCACGGACTCGGTGTTCTCCGTCGACGGGGACGCGGCGCCGCTGCGCAGCCTGGCCGCCGTGTGCCGGGAGGCCGGGGCGGGGCTCGTCGTCGACGACGCGCACGGTCTCGGTGTCCTCGGCGCGGGCGGCCGCGGTGCCCCGCAGGCCGCGGGTCTCGCGGGCAGCGCCGACACCGTCGTCACGGTGACGCTGTCGAAGTCGCTCGGCAGCCAGGGCGGCGCCGTGCTCGGCCCGGCCGGGGTCATCGACCACCTGGTCAACGCCGCCCGGACGCTGATCTTCGACACGGGACTCGCACCGGCCGCGGCCGGCGCGGCGCTCGCGGCCCTGCGGGTGCTTCGCAGGGAGCCGGAACGGTCCGTGCGCGTGCGTGCGGTGGCGTCCGAGTTGCATGAACTCCTCACCGATGACGGGCATTCGGCGGTACGTCCCGACGCCGCCGTCGTCTCGGTGCGCGCGCCGTCGCCGGAGGCGGCGGTACGGTGGGCGGCCGACTGCCGGGCCGCGGGCCTCGCCGTGGGCTGTTTCCGCCCGCCGTCGGTTCCCGACGGCGTCTCACGGTTGCGGCTGACCGCACGAGCCGACCTGACCGGCGCACAGATCGCCGATGCCGTCCATGTGATCAGCCGCACCGCACCCTGACTCCTGGGATCTGGCACCTGAGACCTGGGTCCAGGGTCCGGCGCAGTCACGCGGTCCTCACCGAAGGGCGCCGGTGAAGTCCTTCCAGGCGGCGGGGGAGAAGAGCACGGCAGGTCCGGCCGTGTCCTTCGAGTCGCGCACGGCCAGCAGACCGGCGAGCGGCCCTGAGCCGAGCGACGCTGTTTCCACGCAGTTGTTCATTCCATTGCTGCGGCTGCTGCGCCGCCACCGCACGTCTTCGAGAGACGTGCTGGAGGGAACGGACCGAGGCAGTGCAGTCATAGTGCCTCCTTACGTGCCGTCACCTAACTCGGCGATGTAATCCATTGAATCGTGAACGGAAAGCGCCTGTCCCTGGAGGGAGTTGAAGGCGTCGGTGTACGCCTTGAGATCTTCTTTCCGTTCGAGGTAGAGGCTACTCGTCAAATGGTCGAGAACGACCACATCCAGATCAGAAATGTCCGGAAAGGAGAGGATAACGAAAGATCCGATCAGTCCCATGTGCTCGCCGGTGGCGAACGGAAGGACCTGGATCCGGACTTGGGGAAGCCGTGACACCTCCCGCAGCCGCCGCAATTGACCGGCGAGAACCTCGGGCCCGCCGACCTGGCGCCGCAACACCGCCTCGTCGAGGATGACGCTCAGTCGCAGCGGTGGCTCGTTGCGCAGTACGTCCTGCCGGGCGAGCCGCACCCGGACCAGGGCCTCCACCTGCTCCTCGGGCAGCCCGCCGAGAGCGGCACGTGTCACCGCACGGGCGTACTCCGGCGTCTGCAGGAGCCCCGGCACGACCGTGGTCTCCAGGGTGCGCACCCGGCAGGCCTGGGACTCCAGGCTGATGAAGTCGCGGTAGGCGGGTGGCAGCAGACCGCGATAGGCGTGCCACCAGTGATGCCGCCCGTTGTCCTCGTCCCCGCCCGCGAGCACGATCAGGAGCTCCCGCAACTGCGGGTTCCCGACCTCGTACGCGTCGAGGAGCAGTTGTACGTCCGAGGCACGTACACCGGAGCGCCCGGTCTCGATCCGGCTCACCTTCGACTGGTGCCAGCCCACGCGCGCTGCCGCCTCGCCACTGGTGAGTCCTGCCTGTCCGCGCAGCGCCCGCAACTCCGCGCCGAGTTTGCGGCGCCGTACCGCCGGACCGTACTGCATGTCCGTCTCCTTCCGGACGTCCGCGCCAACCGTACGGGACAGTGGGAGACAGTAGAGGAAGTGTCGCAGTTGCGCCCAAATACGTTCTGTCGTCGTAGAGTTCACCGCTTCGAGCGACAGATATATGCACATCTTGGTGGATCGCTGCGCGTCATCGGCCTCGGAGTGGCAGTCTGGCGCAAAGCACCAGTTCCGGGACCGTCCTCGAGTTCTTCCGCCGCGCGCCGGAGTCCGGTTCCGTTGGGAAAGGGACGGCAACGCCATGGCAGATCACCAGGAAGCGTCAGTCACTCTGCCGAGCGATCCCGTCTCGGTAGCTGCCGCCCGCAGGTATGTGGGAAATGTCCTGTCGGAGTGGGGGCTGCCGCCCGAAGCCGACGCCGCCGACACCGTGCGCCTCATTGTCTCCGAACTGGCCACGAACGCCGTCCAGCACACCCTCGGTCAGTCGCCCACCTTCACCGTCGACGTGCAGCTCGAACGGGACGAGCGGCTGCGCATCGGCGTGACCGACAGCCACCCCCGCTATCCCAAGCGGCTGCCCGCAGCCGTCCAGCAGGACAACGGCCGTGGCATGGTCATCATCCGCTGGCTGACCGCCGAGTGCGGTGGCAGGCTCTCGGTCAGCCCGACGCCTGAGGGCGGCAAGACGGTATGGATCACCCTGCCGTGGTCGGTGCCGGTGCAGAGTTGACGGCGGCGCCGTGCGCGGGACCGCCGTCACCCGGGCCCGCCCGTATTGCGGTCGTCGCGGGACGTGTCCTCGCTGTCGTTCCCGCCCTCGGCCCCGTTGCTGCCGTTGCTGCCGTTGCTGCCGTTCCTGCCCTCGGTCCCTTTCCAGAGCGGCGAGGGCGCCGCGCCGGACTCCATCCCGGCCCGTGCGACCGCCCAGGGGAGCACCCACCACAGCCCGCCGCACGACAACAGCGTGCACGCGGCGGCGATCAGCGCGCCGGTGCGGCTCGCCGCCACATCCACCACCAGCAGCACCGAACCGGTGAGCGCCAGCACAAGGACGGCCAGCCCGGCCGCCGCGAGGCGCGACGACACCCGGACGATCAACGGCTTCGCACCCCGCTGGAACAGTCCCCGGTGCAAGGCCGCAGGAGCGGTGAACAGGGCGGCCGCCAGGACGGCGAGCAGCAGCGTGGTCACATAGGTGGCGCGCTGCACGGTGTCGAGCGAGGGGAAGCGGGGCGTGAAGGCGAGGGTGAGCAGGAACGCGAAGAGGATCTGCACACCCGTCTGAGTGACCCTCAGCTCCTGCAGAAGCTCGCCGAAGTTCCGGTCGGCCCGTTCTTGAGGCGTCTCGTTGCGGCCGTCGTGGAAGGGGACACCCGCGGCGGGTGGACCTTTTTCGGACATGTACTACGAGGTTCCCGCGCCGGCGCGTTCCACTCCCCGCGCCGTGCGCGCTGCGCCCGGACGGCGGCGGCCATCACCCGGTCACCGGCCGCCGCCCGCCCGACGGGGTCAGCGGACCCGGCCGTACCAGACGCTCCTGGTCCAGATCTTCTCTAGCCGGACCACGGTGTTCCGCTTCGGCGCGTGCCAGATCTTGTTCTTACCGGCGTAGATGCCGACGTGGTACACGTTCCGGCCCGAGTGGAAGAACACCAGGTCGCCGCGGGTGCGGTTGGCGGCGGACACATGGCGGGTCTTGTTGTACTGCTGTGCGGCGGTGCGCGGCAGCTTCTTGCCCACGCGCTTGAACGAGTAGAGCGTGAGACCCGAGCAGTCGAACCGGTGCGGCCCGGCGGCTCCGTAGCGGTACGGTGAGCCCTTCTTGGAAGCCGCGATGTTGAGCGCCTTCGTTCCGTGTGTCGCGGCCTCTGCCTCCGACGTGAGCCCGGGGGCCACGAGGGTGCCGCCCACGGCGGCGAGAGTGAGAGCCGATGCGGTACCGGCCCTCGTCAGGAGCGACGGAACACGCGACGGAGCACGATGCAGCGCAGTCATGCGCAACCCTTCGTCAGCCGCCTGTGAAGGATGACCTGTCGGGTTCGGGCAGGCGAAGATGCCCGGTCGCGTCACGACTTCACCCCAAGGACCGCCGGTTTCCCGGGCGGCCCGCCATGCTGGGTCCTCCACTCCTGCCGAATGCACACATGTCGACCGGTCATCCGGGTGGCGGCAGGACTCGGCGTCCGCCCGGACCGCCCCGCCGCTTGTGGCGGGGGCTTGTCGTCGGAAGGGATCTTCACCCGGGAGTGGCCGAAATGCCGAGCCGAAACGGCCTTATGTGAGGCTCCTCACGACTGATCCATTCGGGTGGACAGGGCCTGAATGGGGCTCAGGTCACAGTCGGGGGCGATTGCCCGAACAGCACTGGAACGCCCCGTTCCGCCTGTCGCGTAAGGGAGTTGCGCAACTCGAGAGGTTCGAGCGTACGAGCGATTCGTACGCTGAATGAGCTACCACGTCTGGTCGTGCCGGGTGTCGCGCCGGGCCCGGCCGCTCCTTCGCCGGAACCCGTCCGGCCGCTCACCGGACGGGCGGCGCGGGCGCGCTGCGGCCGTGGCGCCCCCGCGGGCGGCCGGTGCGACGGCGCACCCTCGGCGTGGGTGCACGGTATGCCCCGAATGCCCCGGCCGCCTCGGCTGCCCCGGTCAACTCGCCGACGGTGGCGCGTCCTCGCCCATCGCGATGGGCGGCAGGGTCACGCGTGCGGCGCGCCGTTCCCCGTCGAGGGTCCGCAGTGCCCTGGTCAATGTTGCCGTGTGCAGCTCCGTTTCGCCTCGCCGATGCATCAGGGTCAGCGCGTCGCGCAGCTCCGTGGCCCAACTGACGAGGGCTTGCGCCGCGCGCAGGCCCCCGTACGTGTGCTCCGCGCGCGCCGGATTGATCCTGCCGAGGAGGTCCACCACCGCCAGATAGGCGTCGACGACCTCGCCCTCGGCACGCGTCAGGGCAGGCAGCGGCGGGAGTTCCGGCATCATCGCGGCCTCACCCGGCGGCGGTGCGGGAGGCCTTGCGGCTCGGCACCACGCGGTCCGCCAGGCCGTACTCCACCGCGGCCGCGGCGTCGAGCACCGTGTCCCGCTCGATGTCCGCCGCGACCTGCTCGGCATCGCGTCCGGTGTGCCGTACGAGCATCTCCTCGAGAAGCGCGCGGGTGCGACGCAGTTCCTCGGCCTGGATGGCGAGGTCGGTCGGTTGGCCCCGCAGTTCCTCCGGCAGTGCCGGCTGCTTGAGCAGCACCCGGGCGCCGGGAAGGATGGAGCGTTTGCCCGGTGTGCCCGCGGCGAGCAGCACCGCCGCGGCGGAGGCGGCCTGGCCGAGGCAGACGGTCTCCACGTCGCAGCTCGTGAACCGTAGCGTGTCGTAGATCGCCGTGGTGGCGCTGAAGGAGCCGCCGGGGGAGTTGATGTAGAGCGAGATGTCCCGTTCGGGCGCGAGGTACTCCAGGTGCAGGAACTGGGCCATCACGTCGTTCGCGGCGACATCGTCGACCGGCGTACCGAGAAAGACGATCCGCTCCTCCAGGAGCTTGGAGTAGGGGTCGAGGGTACGAAGTCCCGAGCTGGTGCGCTCGGTGAACTCCGGCAGGACGTGCCTCCCGATGTGCATGACGTCGCTCCTGGTGTGCATGACGTGCCTCCTGGTGAGTGCGACATGCGTGCGTGTGAACGCACGGGCATGCGGACGGGCGCCGCCACAGGGCGGGCGGCCTCTGTAAAAAATGTACAGGATGTACGTCACGTTATGATGGAGGTATGGCCTACGAGATTCCGGTGACGCAAGCCCGAGCAGAGCTCGCGGATCTGATCAACCGCGTCGTCTACGGCAGCGAGCGCGTGGTCGTCACCCGGCACGGCAAGCCGCTCGTGGCCCTCGTGTCCGCCGACGACCTGCGCCGACTCGACGAGATCGACCGCGCCGAAGCCGCCGGTGCGGAAGCCGCCGACGCGGCCAGTGGGACCGCCGACACGGCGGAGGAGCAGATCATCAGCTCCGTCTCGGCGATCGGTTCCGGCTCCTCGGTGCCGGGAGGCGGCGGCGGGCGGCAGCGGTTCGGCATCGCGGCGGAGCACCGCGGGCCCGACGCGCGGTAGGTGCGCGACCGGCCTGTCGGCTCTACTCGGCGGCGGGCCGATGGGCGCGCCCCCGGAGGGTCTCGATGGCCTGATGGGTATGGGGCAGCCCCAGGAACGGTCATGACGGGGTCAAGGGCTGGTTAACCTCGCTGAAACTCCGCCCAACTAGCCTGCTCTGCCACGCCACCTGGGGATTTCGTACGCCAAGGTGTACTTCGGCGCGCATATTCCTGCGCGCTACATCTATGCCGTCGCGGTGGCCGCGGCAGCCGGACCCCGCACGGTCCGGAGCGAGGACTGTGAGGTGGGACGTGCAACTGACCCCGCACGAGCAGGAGAGACTGCTCATTCATGTGGCCGCCGACGTGGCCGGTAAGCGCCGGGCGCGCGGGCTGCGGCTCAATCATCCCGAGGCGATAGCGCTCATCACGTCCCACATCCTCGAAGGTGCTCGTGACGGCCACAGCGTCGCCGACCTGATGGCGTCGGGCCGCAGGGTGCTGACGCGGGACGACGTCATGGAGGGCATCCCCGAGATGATCCACGACGTTCAGGTCGAGGCGACCTTCCCGGACGGCACCAAGCTCGTCACCGTCCACGAGCCGATCGTCTGACGGGGGAGCGAGTCGTATGTCCCCCGAAGACGCGAGCCGTGTGTCCTCCGCAGACGCTAGCCGTACATCCTCCGCAGACACGAGCTGTATGTCCTCCGCAGCCAACGGCTCCTCCGCAGCCAACGGCTCTTCCGCAGCCAACGGCTCTTCCGCAGCCAACGGCTCTTCCGCAGCCAACGGCTCCGGCGCCGCCCTCGGCGCGGCCGGCGCCATCGGCGGCCGAAACGCCCGCGCGGCCCTGGGCGCCCTCGACGCATTCGGCACCTCCGGCGACGGTCCCGGCCTGGTGCCGGGCGAGATCTTCTTCGCCGAGGAGCCCGTCGCCTACAACCAAGGCCGCGCCACCACCCGGCTGACGGTCCTGAACGCCGCCGACCGCCCCGTCCAGGTCGGCTCCCACTACCACTTCGCCGAGGCCAACCCCGGCCTGGACTTCGACCGGGCCGCCGCGCACGGCCTACGGCTCAACATCGCCGCGGGCACCGCCGTGCGTTTCGAGCCCGGCATCCCGGTGGACGTCGAACTGGTCCCGCTGGCCGGAGCACGGGTCGTGCCCGGGCTGCGCGGGGAGACCGGGGGTGCGCTCGACTCCGGGGCGGGCGGCGGGACGGCGGGTGCTGCTGCCGCCGACCTGCCCGGCGGGACCGGACCCGCCGTCACCGCCGACCAGCCGGAGGGGACCGGATCCGCCGTCACCGCCGGTCCGGGCGGCGGGACCCGAGGTCCCGTCACTGCCGGTCCGGGCGGCGGGACCCGAGGTCCCGTCACTGCCGGTCCGGGCGGCCAGACCGGAGGTGCCGTCGATGCCTGAGCTCTCCCGTGCCGCGTACGCGGACCTCTTCGGCCCCACCACCGGGGACCGGATCCGGCTCGCCGACACCGATCTGCTCGTCGAGATCGAGGAGGACCGCTCCGGCGGCCCCGGACGCTCCGGCGACGAGGCCGTGTTCGGCGGCGGCAAGGTCATCCGCGAGTCGATGGGCCAGTCCCGTACGACACGGGCCGAAGGCGCGCCCGACACCGTGGTCACCGGCGCCGTGGTCATCGACCACTGGGGCGTGGTCAAGGCGGACGTCGGCATCCGGGACGGCCGGATCACCGGCATCGGCAAGGCCGGCAACCCGGACACCATGGACGGCGTGCACCCCGATCTCGTCATCGGCCCGGAAACCGAGATCCTCGCGGGCAACGGCAAGATCCTCACGGCCGGCGGCATCGACACACACATCCACTTCATCTCGCCGACGATCGTCGACGAGGCACTCGCCTCCGGCGTCACCACCCTCATCGGCGGTGGCACAGGACCTGCCGAGGGCAGCAAGGCCACCACCATCACGCCCGGCGCCTGGCACCTCGCCCGAATGTTCGCGGCGATGGAGAACGCCCCGGTCAACATCGGCTTCCTGGGCAAGGGCAACACCACGTCCGCCGAGTCGATGCACGCCCAGTTGCGCGCGGGCGCCGTCAGCTTCAAGATCCACGAGGACTGGGGCGCGACGCCCGCGGTGATCGACGCCTGCCTGAACGTGTGCGAGGACACCGGCGCCCAACTCGCCGTGCACACCGACACCCTGAACGAGGCGGGCTTCGTCGACGCCACTTTCAAGGCCGTCGCGGGACGTACGATGCACGCCTTCCATGTGGAGGGCGCGGGCGGCGGCCACGCCCCCGACATGATCACGGCCGTCTCGCTGCCGAACATGCTCCCCAGCTCGACCAACCCGACCCGCCCGCACACCGTCAACACCGTCGAGGAGCACCTCGACATGCTGATGGTCTGTCACCACCTGAATCCGGCGGTACCGGAGGACCTGGCCTTCGCCGAGTCCCGTATCCGGCCGACGACGATCGGCGCGGAGGACATCCTGCACGACCTGGGCGCCATCTCGATCATGTCGTCCGACTCACAGGCCATGGGACGCGTCGGCGAGGTCGTCCTGCGTACGTGGCAGACGGCGCACGTGATGAAGCGGCGGCGCGGCGCGCTTCCGGGGGACGGCAGGGCCGACAACCACCGGGCGCGGCGGTACGTCGCCAAGTACACGATCAACGCGGCGATCGCTCAGGGCGTCGAGCGGGAGATCGGCTCCGTGGAGAGCGGCAAACTCGCCGACCTGGTGCTGTGGGACCCGGCGTTCTTCGGTGTCAAGCCGCAGGTGGTGCTGAAGGGCGGGCAGATCGCGTACGCGCAGATGGGCGACGCCAACGCCTCGATCCCCACCCCGCAGCCGGTGCTGCCGCGCCCGATGTTCGGCGCCCACGGCAGGGCGCCCGCGCGCAACTCCCTGAACTTCGTGACGCGTTCCGCGCTGGACGACGGGCTGCCCGAACGCCTCTCTCTTGAGCGGCCGTTCGTGGCGATCGAGTCCACGCGGGGGCGTACGAAGGCCGACATGCGCGAGAACGACGCCCTGCCGCGGGTCGAAGTCGCCCCCGACAGCTTCGCCGTCCGCATCGACGGCGAACTCGTCGAGCCGTCACCCGCCGCCGAACTTCCGCTCGCCCAGCGGTACTTCCTGTTCTGAGGCGGTGAGCGAACATGTCACGGGCCGCGTTGCTGGTCCTGGCCGACGGGCGTCTCCCCGCCGGTGGGCACGCGCACTCCGGGGGCGCCGAGGCGGCCGTCAAGGCGGGCCGGATCACCGGGGCACGATCCCTGGAGGACTTCTGCCGTGGGCGGCTGCACACCACGGGCGCGGTGTCCGCGGCGCTCGCGGGCGCGGCGGCGCTCGGGGTCGATCCGGTGGCCCTGGACGAGGCGGCGGACGCGCGTACGCCGTCCGCGGCGTTGCGCACCGCGGCCCGTAAGCTCGGCAGGCAGTTGCTGCGGGCCGCGCGAGTGGCCTGGCCGTCGCCCGAACTCGACGCCCTGGCGGCGCGGTTCCCCAAGGGCGCACACCAGCCGGTGGTCCTCGGCACGGCGGCGCGGGCGGCAGGCCTCGACGCGGAGGACGCCGCCCACTGCACGGCGTACGAGAACGTCAGCGGCCCCGCCACCGCAGTGGTCCGGCTCCTGAGCCTCGACCCCTTCGAAGCCACCGCGGTCCTGGCCCGGCTCGCCCCCGACATGGACACGGTGGCCCGCCAGGCGGCGGAGGCGGCGCGCCGAGCATGGGACGAGGGCACCGACACCCTGCCGGCGGCGTCGGCGCCACTCCTCGAGGTGGGGGCGGAGGGGCACGCCGGGTGGGACGTGAGGTTGTTCGCGTCATAGCCGCAGCCCCGAGCGGGACACCCAAAAAAACAAACCCACCATTCCGTACCAGTCACCCGTACTGGCACCCGTACCCGCAACACCAGAACATAAGGGGAGAAGCATGCACCTCGACCACACCCACGACGAGGCGGCGGCCGTCAGCGCGGACGCGCACCGCCCCGACGGCACCCGCAGGGCCCTGCGCATCGGCCTCGGCGGCCCCGTCGGCTCGGGGAAGACGGCCACCGTCGCAGCGCTCTGCCGACTCCTGCGCGACGAGATGTCATTGGCCGTGGTGACCAACGACATCTACACGCGTGAGGACGCGGAGTTCCTGCTCCGCGAGGCCGTGCTGCCGCCGGAGCGCATCACGGCGGTGGAGACGGGCGCGTGCCCGCACACCGCGATACGCGACGACATCTCGGCGAACCTGGAGGCGGTGGAGGACCTGGAGGACGAGGTGGGTCCGCTGGACCTCGTCCTGGTGGAGTCGGGCGGCGACAACCTCACGGCGACGTTCTCCCGCGGCCTGGTGGACGCGCAGATCTTCGTCATCGATGTGGCGGGCGGCGACGACATCCCGCGGAAGGGCGGCCCCGGTGTCACGACGGCGGACCTGCTCGTGGTGAACAAGACCGACCTCGCCCCGTACGTGGGCTCGGACCTGGCCCGCATGGCCGCCGACGCGAAGGCGCAGCGCGCTGAGCTCCCGGTGGTGTTCCAGTCGCTGCGGTCGGAGGAGCATGTGTCGGCGGTGGCGCGATGGGTGCGGGAGCAGCACGCGGCGTGGGCGGGAGCAGCGGCGAAGTGAGCCCGGCGAGTCCGGCCGGGGTGCATGCCCGGGCCCGCATCGGTGCCCGCGCCGACCGGTACGGGCGTACCGTCCTGCCGGTCCTGGAGGGAGAGGCCCCCCTTGCCCTGCGCCGTACACGGGCGACGGGGCCCGCGGCGCAGGTGACGCTGGTGGGGGCGATGAGCGGCCCGCTCGGCGGGGACCGTCTCGTAGTGGAGGCGGACGTGGGCGCGGGCGCGCGCCTGGGCGTGGGCTCGGCGGCCGCGACGATCGCGCTGCCGGGCCAGGACGGGGCGGCGGCGCACTACGACGTGCGTCTCACGGTCGCGTCCTACGCGGAGCTGCGCTGGCTCCCGGAACAGCTCATCTCGGTACGGGGGAGCGAGCTGCGTGTCACGACGCGGGCGGACGTCGAGGAGGGCGGATGCCTCGTCCTGCGCGAGGAGCAGGTGCTCGGCCGGGCCGGCGAGGACCCCGGCCTGCTCCGCAGCCGCCTCACCGTGCGCGTCGCGGGCCGCCCCCTGCTGGACCAGGAGCTGACATGCGGCCCCGGCGCCCCCGGTGGCTGGGACGGCCCGGCTGTCCTGGGCGGCCACAGAGCCGTCGGCCAACTGGTCCTGATCCATCCGCGTTTCGCCCAAGAACCCCCTGCGGCAACGATGCTGACCGACCACGCGGCCCTGACCCCCCTCCCCGGCCCCGGAGCACTGATCACCGCCCTGTCCCCGAACGCACTCCACCTCCGCCACACCCTCGACGAGGCATTGCACCGCCTCACCTGACCCACCCGCACCCACCGGCCACGCCCACCGCCCCACCCAGCGCCGCTTACCGGTACAACCCGGTCCGTTTATCGGATTGGCAAAGAACGGCCGATCCCCCTGTTGTCAGGGACCGCGCAGACGGAAGTATCCCCGTACCGAGCGAACGACCGAATCGATGTGCGGGAGGCCCCACTTGAGTCGTACCCCGATGACCACGCGGACCAGACGGACGGTGACGTTCGGATCCGCGGGCACACTCGTCGCGGCGACGCTGATAGCGGGGGCGCTCGCCGCGCCGTCCGCGAGCGCCGACGCAAGTGCTGACCAGGGGCGCGCCCACGCCGCGTCCGCCAAGGACCGGGAGCAGGCCGGTGCCGCCGTCGCCGCGCGGCGTGCCGCCAAGAAGGGCATCGACTGGGCGGACTGTCCGCAGGACTGGGGGCTCGCCAAGCCCATCAAGTGCGGCTGGGTCACCGTGCCCCTCGACTACGCCAAGCCGAACGGCAAGCAGATCAAGCTCGCCGTCGACCGCATCGGCAACACGGGGAGCAAGGGCGAGCGTCAGGGCGCGCTCCTCTACAACCCCGGCGGACCCGGCGCCTCCGGCCTGCGCTTCCCCACGCGCGTCACCACCAAGAACAAGCTGTGGGAGAAGACCGCCAAGGCCTACGACTTCGTGGGCTTCGAGCCGCGCGGCGTCGGCCACTCCGCGCCGATCTCCTGCGTCGACCCGCAGGAGTTCGTGAAGGCCCCCAAGCTCGACCCGGTCCCCGACTCCGCGGCCGACAAGCGCGCCCAGCGCAAGCTCGCCGCCGAGTACGCGCAGGGCTGCAAGGAGCGCAGCGGCGCCGTGCTGCCGCACATGACGACGCCCAACACCGCCCGTGACCTGGACGTCATCCGCGCCGCGCTGGGGGAGAAGAAGCTCAATTACCTGGGTGTCTCGTACGGAACCTACCTCGGTGCCGTCTACGCCACCCTCTTCCCCTCGCATGTGCGCCGCATGGTCTTCGACTCGGTCGTCAACCCGTCCACGGAGAAGATCTGGTACGAGGCCAACCTCGACCAGGACGTCGCCTTCGAGGTCCGGTTGAAGGACTGGATGAAGTGGGTCGCCAAGTACGACGCGACCTTCCACCTCGGTGACACCTACGACAAGGTGCGCGGACAGTGGGAGAAGCTGCGCGCGACGGCGAAGAAGAACCCGCTGGACGGCGTCGTCGGCCCCGCCGAGCTCGTCGCCTACTTCCAGAACGCGCCCTACTACGACTCCACCTGGGTCTCCATCGCGACCAACTGGAGCAAGTACGTCGCCGGTGACCCGAAGCCGCTGATCGAGGCCGCCAGCCCCGACCTGTCCGACATCGCGGGCAACAAGGCGTCCGAGAACAGCAACGCCGTCTACACCGCCGTCGAGTGCGCCGACGCCAAGTGGCCCACGAGCTGGAAGAAGTGGGACCGGGACAACACCCGCATCCACAAGGACCACCCGTTCATGACCTGGGCCAACGCCTGGATGAACCTGCCGTGCGCGACCTGGCCGAGCAAGCAGCACAAGCCCGTCGAGGTCAAGACCGGCAAGGGCCTGCCGCCCACGCTGATCGCCCAGGCCACGCGCGACGCCGCCACGCCGTACCCGGGCGGGGTCGAGCTGCACAAGCGTCTCAAGGGTTCACGTCTGATCACGGAGAAGGACGCGGGCTCGCACGGCATCACCAACCTGGTGAACCCCTGCCTCAACGAGCGTGTGGACTCCTACCTGCTCACCGGCAAGCTCGACAGCCGTGACGTGACGTGCACCCCGCACGCCACCCCCAAGCCGTAACTGCGGCGGATACCTCGCTCCTACTGGGAGATCGCTTCGGGCCTTTCGCCTTCGTGCCTGGCGCCCGGCTCGGCTTCGGGCCGGGCGTCCGGCTCGCCTTCGGGCCTGACGCCCGGCGGTCTCCCAGTAGTACGTGGGTTCAGCTCAGGGGCATCTTCGGGAACTTCCGGTCCTGTACGCGGCGCCCGCCGCCCGCGGCCCGTTCCGCTTCCTCCTCCGCCTTCACCACGGCTGCGTACTTGTCCACGTACTCCTGCCCGGACAGGCCGAGGATCGCGTACATCAGCTCGTCCGTGACCGCGCGCAGGACCGCCTTCTCGCCGTCCATGCCGGCGTAGCGGGAGAACTCGAGGGGTTCGCCGAAGCGGATCGTCACGCGCCGGAAGCGCGGTACGACCTTCCCCGGCGGCTGCGCCTCGAACGTGCCGATCATGGCGCACGGGATCACCGGCACCTGCGCCCGCAGCGCCATCGCCGCGACCCCGACCTTGCCCTTGTAAAGCCGCCCGTCGTGCGAGCGGGTGCCCTCGGGGTAGATGCCGAGCAGCTCGCCCTTGCGCAGCACGCCGAGGCCCTCGCGGATCGCGGCCCGGCCCGCCTCCTTGCCGGAGCGGTCCACCGGGATCTGCCCGGCGCTGCGGAAGAACGCGGCGGTGAGCCGGCCCTTGATGCCGGGGCCCGTGAAGTACTCGGCCTTCGCCAGGAACGTGATGCGCCGCTTGATGATGGCGGGCATCAGGAAGTGGTCGGAGAACGACAGGTGGTTGCCGGCCACGATGGCCGCGCCGTGCTCCGGAACGTGCTCCAGGCCTTCGATCCTGGGCCGGAACATCAGCCGGAGCAGCGGCCCGAGGATCACGTACTTCAGCAGTAGGTAGAACATGCGGGCGCCGCCTTCCCCGGGGGTGGTGCCGACGCACAGTAGTCAATCGGCGGCGCGGACGCGAGAGCCCGTTCGGGTCCTTGTCGATCGTGGACGCATGTGATCCGTGCCCGACGGGCTTGGTGGTCCGTACGGGTGAGGCGTACGTCGACGGGTGGGGCGAGTGCGTCCGTATGGGGGAACCGGTGGCGTGGCGGCTTGCCCGGCGCGGGGCCGCGGGGGTGCTCTGGGTGGTGCCACACGTCATCGCCCGACGTCACCGCCGACGTCCTGGACATCGCCGTCCGTGATCGGCGTCCCCCCGGACGCCACCGTCCGTGACCGGCGCCCGTCGCTGCCCGCGGAGGTCCCATGCGCTCGTCCATCGTCACCGCGGCCGCCCTGCTCGCGCTCGCCGCGGCCGCCGCGCCGGTCGCGGCGGCACCCGGAGCCGAGGCTCCGGAGCACCGGCGCGGCCTCTTCCTCACCGTCTCCGGCGACTCGGGCACCTGGATCCGCGGCCTCGCGCTGACGTGCGCGCCGAAGCCGTCGGGTCACCACCCGCACGCTGCGCGGGCCTGCGCCGAGCTCGACGCGGCCCACGGCGACTTCGGCGCGCTGCCGGTCGCGCGGGACCAACTGTGCACCAAGGAGTACGCGCCGGTCACCGTGACCGCCGAAGGGGAGTTCCGCGGCAGGCCCGTGGCGTGGCACAAGACGTACGCCAACGCGTGCGAGCTGGGCGCGAGCACGGGGCACGTCTTCCGCTTCTGAGTACGTCCTCCGCCATGGAGGGCAGCGCCGCTCGGCGCCCCCTCATGATGCCCGCGCCGGTTCAGCGCCCCTCACGACGGCCGCGCGAACACCATCGCCATCGTGAGCATCCCGAGCACCACCCAGCCGAACCACAGCCAGCCGTTGCTCCCGAGCGCCACACTGTAGGCGGTCACCATCACCAGACCCCCGATGGTGAACGCACCCATCGTCTTCGTAGAACCAGGCATCGCCCTGCCTCCTCAAACGCAGGTCGGGCGTCCGGTTCCCGGAGCGCCGTGACCGTGGCCTGAGACCATCCTCACCCGTGATGCGCTCCCGCCGCTAGCGTCCGCGCGCCGCCAGTGAGGCCAGATAGGCGTTGTACGCCTCCAGCTCCTTGTCGCCGTCACGGTCGGCCGCGCGGTCCTTGCGGCGGCCTTCGCGCTGGTCGGAGCGGTACCACTGGAAGAGCAGGGCGAGCAGGACGAGCACCGAGGGGATCTCGCTGAAGGCCCAGGCGATGCCGCCCGCGGCGTTCTGATCGGCGAGCGCCTCGACGCCGAGGGAGGCCGGGGGATTCTTGTACGTTTCCACCATCGGCTCGGACGCCATCATCAGGGCGATGCCGAAGAACGCGTGGAACGGCATGCCCGCGAAGAGCTCCAGCATCCGCATCAGATAGCCGGGGCGGTGGGGGCCCGGGTCCACGCCCATGATCGGCCAGAAGAACACCACGCCGACGGCGAGGAAGTGCACCATCATGCCGATGTGCCCGGGCTTGGAGCCCATCAGGGTGTCGAAAAGCGGGGTGAAGTAGAGCGCGTACAGGCTCGCGATGAACAGCGGGATGGTGAACGCCGGGTGCGTGATGATCCGTACGTACCGGCTGTGCAGCAGAGCCAGGAGCAGCTCGCGCGGGCCCTTGCGGCCGCGTCCCGCCACCGGCAGCGCCCGCAGCGCGAGCGTGATCGGCGCGCCCATGAGCAACAGGATCGGCGACAGCATGCTGATCACCATGTGCTGCACCATGTGCACGCTGAACAGGACCATGCCGTAGTCGTTGAGCTTCGTACACATCACGAGCAGCACGGTCAGGACACCGACGACGAACGCGACCGTGCGGCCCACCGGCCACTTGTCGCCGCGCCGCACCAGGCGCACGACCCCCCACCCGTACAGGGCGAGGGCCGCCAGACAGCCGACGAGGAAGAAGGGGTCGGCCGAGGGTTCGAGCCCGCGCCCCAGCGTGAACGGCGGCAGATCCATGTTCATGCCATGCATGCCGTGCCCGCTGTGATCCATCCGCTGGCTCCTGTTTCGTGCCGATTGTGCGCTGTGTGTCGGCACCCAGAGTAGAACCGCCCCCGGCCGCGTCGGCGACCGGGGGCGGTTCCAGGGACTCGGTGGGGCGGGCGTCAGAGCACGCACTCCGCTTCCGCGTACCGCTCGTCGGGCACCGTCTTCAGCGTCTCGACGGCCTCGGCGAGCGGCACCATCACGATGTCCGTGCCGCGCAGCGCCGTCATGCTGCCGAATTCACCGCGGTGCACGGCCTCCACGGCGTGCCAGCCGAAGCGCGTCGCAAGCACCCGGTCGTACGCGGTGGGGGTGCCGCCGCGCTGGACGTGGCCGAGGATCACCGGGCGTGCCTCCTTGCCGAGGCGCTGCTCCAGTTCGAGGGAGAGCTGGCGCGCGATGCCCGCGAACCGCTCGTGGCCGTAGACGTCCTTGGCGCCCTCGTCGAACTTCATCGTGCCCTCGCGCGGCTTGGCGCCCTCGGCGGCCACGACGATCGCGAACTTCTTGCCCGCCTCGAAGCGCTCGCCGACCTTCGCCGCCAACTCCTCGATGTCGAAGGGGCGTTCCGGTACGACGATGGCGTGGGCGCCGGCCGCCATGCCGGAGTGCAGCGCGATCCAGCCGGTGTGCCGCCCCATGACCTCGACGATCAGGACGCGCTGGTGGGACTCGGCGGTGGTCTTGAGGCGGTCGAGGGCCTCGGTGGCGACACCGACCGCCGTGTCGAACCCGAACGTCACATCGGTGACGGCGATGTCGTTGTCGATGGTCTTCGGCACGCCGACGATGGGCAGGCCCGCGTCCGAGAGGAGCCGGGCGGCCTTGAGCGTGCCCTCGCCGCCGATCGGGATGATCGCGTCGAGGCCGAGGTCGACGACGTGGCCCTTGGCGCGCTCGACGCCGTCACGCAGGTGAGCGGGCTGCACCCGCGAGGAGCCGAGGATCGTGCCGCCGCGCGCCAGAATGCCGCCCACCGCGTCCAGGTCCAGCTTGCGGTAGTCGCATTCCAGCAGGCCCTTCCAGCCGTCGTGGAAGCCGATGACCTCGTCGCCGTGGTCGACGACGGCACGGTGCACGACCGAGCGGATGACGGCATTCAGGCCGGGGCAGTCGCCGCCGGAGGTCAGGACACCAATGCGCATAGCGCGGAATACCTTTGCTACGTGGGCCGGTGACCGGACCACGTCGTCCGGCTGGATCTGGCCCACCCTACCGGCGAGAGCCCCACCGCCACAGGCCCGCCCGCCAGGTGGACAGAGCATCGCTGGAGCCGCACCGGCAGCCGACCGAGGGGACGGTGTTTCCAGCGCCGCAGCCGGTCGCCGGACGGGGTATTCAGCCCGTCCGGCGTTTGAGGACGAGCGCGCAGCGCGACAGACGGCAAGGCGTCCGACCCGCACGGCACGCAGCCCCCGCCCCCGCGCAGGGACCGTACGCCGCCCACCCCGCCGGAGGCGCCACGCGCTACGCAGGCTGCTGCTGCGCAGCAGAGATCCGCTCCCCGCGCAGAGCCTCGTACCAGCGGTCGTCCGTGGGCGGCAACGCGTTCACATCGAGGGCCAGCTTCAGGAGCAGGTCCGCGATGAGCGGGTTACGGGCGAGCACGGGCCCGTGCATGTACGTCCCGAAGACCGTGCCGTTGTACGCGCCCTCGGTGCCGTCACCGGTGCCGTTGCCCTTGCCGAGGCGGACCCTGGCGAAGGGGCGCGAGCCGGGGCCGACGTGCGTGATGCCCTGGTGGTTCTCGAAGCCGGTGAGCTCGGGCAGACCGAGCTGCGGGTCGATGTCCCCGAGGACGTCACCGACGCAGCGCTCGCCCTCGCCGCGCGTCGACACCACGTCGAGCAGGCCGAGGCCGGGCTCGCGCTGGCCGAGGTCGTTGATGAACTCGTTGCCGAGGATCTGGTAGCCCGCGCACACCGAGAAGACGATGGCGCCGTTGCCCACGGCCCGCTGCAGGCCGCCGTCGCGGCGCAGCCGCTCGGAGGCGAGGCGCTGCGGACGGTCCTCGCCGCCGCCGATGAGATAGATGTCACCGGAGGTCGGCACGGGCTGGTCGCTGCGGACGTCGTACCGCTCGACCTGGAGGCCGCGCTGGCGGGCGCGCCGCTCCACCACGAGGGCGTTGCCCTGGTCGCCGTACGTGCTCAGCAGGTCGGGGTAGACCCACACCAGACGCAGGCTGTTGTCGCTCATGCTCATTGGTCCCTACGAAGGTCTCGAAGTGCCGGACGAAGGTCTCGAAGCGCCGGGAGGTCCGGGGCGTCCGTGGCGTCAGTTGCCGACGCGGCGGCGCAGGTCCTGGAACGCGGTGTAGTTCGCGATCGTCTCGATGCGCCCTGGCGGGGCGAGCTGCACGGCCTCGTCGAGGGTCTCGCACACACGGAAGTCGAGGCCCGCGACCTCCAGGCGGACGGCGAGGTCCAGCTTGCGGTCGCCGAGCACGAAGATCGGGTGCCCGGCGAGCCGGGTGTAGTCGACGTCCCACAGCCAGGAGGTGTCCGTGCCGTCCGCGCCGCGGGCGTTCACCGACAGGAACACGGGGGCGGGCGGCGGGTCGATCAGCGAAAACGTTTCGAGCCAGCCCGCCGGGTTCTTCGCGAGGAGCAGGCGCAGGTCGCGGCCCTGGAACTGCACGACGTCATAGCGTCCTGCGACCGCCTGCACCTGATACATCCGCTCCAGGGCGACCTGCGGGGGCACCCCGAAGACCGCGGCGACGGCGGCGGACGAGGCGGCGTTCGCCTTGTTCGCGCGGCCGGGGAGCTGGAGGTGGATCGGCCAGGCCGAGCCGTGCGGGTCGAGCACATAGTCGCCGGAAAGGGCCCAGCTCGGCTGGGGGCGGCGGAAGCCGCACTCGCCGCAGAACCAGTCGTCGCCGGGGCGCTGCATGACGCCGCCGCATGCCGGGCAGGACCAGGCGTCGTCCTTCCACTCCTGTCCCGCGGCCACCCACACCACGTTCGGCGAGGAGGAGGCCGCCCAGACGACCAGCGGGTCGTCGGCGTTCGCGATGACGACGGCCTTGGAACCGGCAAGGCCCTCGCGCCACTTCTCGGCGAGCATGCGGGTCTCACCGGCGCGGTCGAGCTGGTCGCGGGAGAGGTTCAGGAGCGCGATCGCCTTCGGCGAGACGTCACGGGCGACGCCCGCGAGATACTTCTCGTCGACCTCGATCACGCCGAACCGGGCGTCGGAGCCGCCCGCGAGCGCGGAGGTGATGCCGGCAGGCATGTTCGCGCCGAGGGCGTTGGAGACGACCGGGCCGCTGGCCCGCAGCGCCTCGGCGATCAGCCGCGTCGTGGTCGTCTTGCCGTTCGTGGCCGAGACGAGCACCACGTCCAGGTGCGTGGCCAGGCGTCCCAGAAGCTCCGGGTCGAGCCTGAGGGCCACCTTGCCGCCGATCACCGAACCGCTGCCGCGGCCTGCCGCGCGCGACACCGCCGCGGCCGCCTTGCCCGCCGTCACGGCCAGCTTGGCCCGAGGCGACAGCGGGTCTCCACTGCCAGGGTGTCCTGCCATCTCTCTGGATCCTCCTTGCGTACGGCGCCGCGCCTGCCCGGCATCGTGTCGGGCCAGCCTATCGAGATCGACTGACAAGCCCGAATCACACCACCTGCGCACGGCGCGAATGCCCCCCGGTGTCCTCTGGACCGTACTCTTGCCGCCATGCGACACGGCTCGATCCCGGGCGCCTCAGGGCGCGTACGACCCCTGACCCTGCTCGGCGACCCCGGGCTGCACTCCTCCTGCGCGGAGGTGACCGACTTCGGTCCCCGCCTCGCCACGCTCGTCGAGGACATGTTCGCCACGATGTACGCGGCCGACGGCGTGGGTCTGGCGGCCAACCAGATCGGCGTGGGCCTGAGGGTGTTCGTGTACGACTGCCCGGACGACGAGGACGTGCGCCACCTCGGGCACATCGTGAACCCGCGCCTGGTCGACGTGGACGGGGTGAGCGTCCGCGGCCCCGAGGGGTGTCTGTCGCTGCCCGGCCTGGAGGCGGCGACGCCGCGCTTCGACCACGCGGTCCTCGAAGGCGTCACGCTGCGCGGGGAGCCCGTGCGGGTGCACGGCACCGGGTATTTCGCGCGCTGCCTCCAGCACGAGTACGACCACTTGGAGGGCGGCGTGTACACCGACCACGTCACCGGGTGGCGCAGGCGACGGGTGCTGCGACAGGCGGCGCGGGCGCCCTGGGCCGCGACGGCCTGAGGCACGGCGGCCCGAGTTCCGCGCGGCGGCTGTGGCGGCGGTGATGGGCGGCGGGGAGCCCTTCGCGGTGGCCGGGGGCGGCGTCGGTCCCGGCTCAGAAGCCGGGTCCGCCCACGCGGTTGCCCGCCGCCGCCAGCCGTCCCCAGAGCAGATCGGCCAGGCTGCGCACCAATTCGGCGCGGGAGCAGGGCCGTTCGCCGAGCCACCAGTCGCCGGCCGCGTGCATCATGCCGACGATGCCGTGCCCCCACACGCGCGCAAGCAGGTCGTTCCGCGGACCGAGGTCGACCCGCTCCTCGATGACCTCGGCCAGCTCCTCGCCGAGTCGGCGCAGCAAGGGAGCGGAGTGCAGGCCCACGTCGAAGCCGTTCTCACCGCTCTGCTCTCCCGCCTGGGCGGCCTCCGACGGATGCATCAGGAAGCGGTAGACCTGCGGACGGGCCTCGATGGCCGCGAGGTAGGTGTCGAGCGTCGCCTCCACCCGCTCCCTGCGCTCCGCGGGGGCGTCCAGGGCGTCCCGCAGCGAGGCGAGCAGCGCGTCGGTGTGCCGTTTGGCCAGGGCCGCGTAAAGGCCGCCCTTGTCGCCGAAGTGCCGGTACAGAATGGGCTTGGTGATGCCCGCCTCGGCGGCGATGGCGTTCATCGAGGCACCGGGTCCCTCACGGAGGACGACACGGTCGGCCGCCTCGAGAAGTTCGCGCCGCCGTTGCTCGGCGGACCGTTGCTGATCGGTCCGCTGCGTGGTCTCCATGAGGTGCTCTCCGCCCGTCCAGTTGCCTGACGCATGCGCAACGTAACACTCGCGCACGGGTGTGCATCGAACTGGCTGCCGGGAGTTGACATGGGCTACCGGCCAGTAACAGACTCCAGTTACCGCAAGTAACGTAGCAGGGTTCCGCAGTCCTGGAGGGGTCATGGCCGAGTTCACCATGGAGCTCAACGACGAGCAGAAGGAGGTACGGGACTGGCTCCACGGGTTCGCGGCCGACGTGATCCGGCCCGCGGCCGCCGAGTGGGACGAGCGCGAGGAGACGCCCTGGCCCGTCATCCAGGAGGCGGCGAAGGTCGGGATCTACTCCCTGGACTTCTACGCCCAGCAGTTCTTCGACCCGACCGGGCTCGGCATCCCGATGGCCATGGAGGAGCTCTTCTGGGGCGACGCGGGCATAGCCCTGTCCATCGTCGGCACCGGCCTCGCGGCGGTCGGTGTCCTCGCCAACGGCACCGAGGAGCAGATCGGTACCTGGATCCCGCAGATGTACGGCGACGTGAACGACGTGAAGGTCGCCGCCTTCTGCTCCTCCGAGCCCGACGCCGGCTCCGACGTGGGGTCCATGCGCACCCGCGCGGTCCACGACGAGGCCAAGGACGAGTGGGTCCTGAACGGCACCAAGACCTGGGCGACCAACGGCGGCATCGCGGGCGTCCACGTCGTCGTCGCGGTCGTCGACCCCGAGCTCGGCTCCAAGGGTCACGCGTCCTTCATCGTGCCGCCGGGCACCCCGGGCCTCTCCCAGGGGCAGAAGTTCAAGAAGCACGGCATCCGCGCCTCGCACACCGCCGAGGTCGTCCTGGAGGACGTACGCGTCCCCGGCTCCTGCCTGCTCGGCGGCAAGGAGAAACTGGACGAGCGCCTGGCACGCGCGCGTGAGCGCGCGAAGAGCGCAGGCAAGGACGGGACCCGCCTGAAGAACGCCGCCATGGCGACCTTCGAGGCCTCCCGCCCCGCGGTCGGCGCGATGGCGGTGGGCACGGCCCGCGCCGCGTACGAGGAGGCACTCGAATACGCCAAGACGCGTACGCAGTTCGGCCGTCCGATCATCGACAACCAGGGGGTCGCCTTCCAGTTGGCCGACATGCGTACGCAGATCGACGCAGCCCGGCTGCTCGTGTGGCGTGCCTCCTGGATGGCGACCACGGGCAAGAAGTTCGAGTCGGCCGAGGGCTCGATGTCCAAGCTGTTCGCCAGCGAGACCGCCAAGAAGGTGACCGCCCAGGCGATCCAGATCCTCGGCGGCAACGGCTACACCCGTGAGTACCCGGTGGAGCGCATGCACCGGGACGCCGCGATCTACACGATCTTCGAAGGCACCAGCGAGATCCAGCGCCTGGTCATCGCCCGCACGCTCTCGGGACTGCCGATCCGCTGAGACGCGGGTTGCCGAGGGGACGGGGGAGGCGCTCTGGTAAGCGCCATGGTCATGCCATTACGGTGGATGCCCGCGTTCCCTCCGCCGAGGAGTGCCGATGCCCAGACGCCCCCTGACCTGGCTGATCCCCGCCCTCGCCACCGCCGCCGCGGTCACCGTGACGGTGGTCGTCGTCCCTCAGGGCGGGGGCGGCGCACCGGACGACCGCCCGGCACCGGCGGCCCACGGGGAGCGGCCCGCGGGGAAGGCCGAGCCGGACGCGCGTGACGTGGTGCTCGCCGTGCACGGCGGGGCCGGGACGGCGCTCGACCGGGACAAGACCTCTCCGGAGCGTGAGAAGGCGTACCGGGACGGGCTCGCCGGGGCTCTGCGGGCCGGCCGGAAGGTCCTCGACAAGGGCGGCTCCAGCATCGACGCCGTGCAGGCGGCGGTGGTGAAGCTGGAGGACAACCCGCTGTTCAACGCCGGCAAGGGGGCCGTTTTCACCGCGGACGCGGGGCACGAGCTGGACGCGTCGATCATGCGCGGCTCCGATCTGAAGGCAGGCGCGGTGGCGGGGGTGAAGAGCCTGCGGAACCCCATCGCGGGTGCCCGCGCGGTGCTGGACAAGTCCCCGCACGTCCTGCTCGCGGGCGAGGGCGCCGACGACTTCGGGGCCCGGCACGGCCTGAAGACCGTCACGCAGGACTACTACTGGACGCAGGCCCGCTGGGACGCGCTGATGGCCGCCAAGGAGCAGGAGAAGGGCGACCGCGGGCGAGGCGGAGGAAAGGGCGTTCCGGACGGCCGGAAGGCCGCCGACTCGCCCGCCGCGCTCGCCGACGCGCAGTCCAAGGGCACGGTCGGGGCGGTCGCCGTCGACAGGAAGCGCGACCTGGCGGCGGCCACGTCCACGGGTGGCATGACCAACAAGCTGCCCGGCCGCGTGGGCGACTCACCGCTGATCGGCTCGGGGACGTACGCCAAGAACGGCACCGTCGCCGCGAGCGCCACGGGCGCCGGTGAGGTGTTCATCCGGGGCGCCGCCACGTCGACGATCTCGAACCTCATGGAGTTCAAGGGGGCCGGGGTCGCGTCGGCCGCGTACGAAGTCATCGTCAAGCGGCTGCCGGGGCTCGGCGGCGACGGCGGCGTGATCGCCCTCGCGCCCGACGGCGCGTTCGACGCCCCGCACAGCAGCCCCGGCATGCTGCACGGCTATGTGACGAAGGACGGGAAGATCGTCACCAAGATCTTCCCGGACGAGACACCACCCAACTCCTGACCCCCGCCCGGAGGCGACGGCCGGGGCGGCCGTGATGGACGTGGCCGTCACACCGCCGGAGCGAACGGCGGCTCGTACACGTACGGCGTCGTCGTGCTCAGCTCCGCGAAGCCGAGCCGGCGCAGGATGGGGCGGCTCTGGCTGGACGCGTCGACCTGGAGGTGACGCACTCCGCGCTCCGCGGCGATCCGGGCGCGGTGGGCGATCAGGGAGCGGTAGATGCCGCGGCCGCGCCACTCGGTGACGGTGCCGCCGCCCCACAGCCCGGCGAAGTCCGTGCCCGGCCGGAACTCGATGCGCGCCGAACTCACCGGCACCTCACCGGCCATGGCCACGACCGCGGCGACCGTCTCCGGCGCCGTGGTCAGTTGGTCGAGGAGTTGCCGGCCGAGGTCGGTGCCGTCCGTGCCGAAGGCCTGCTCGTGCACCTCGGTCATGAGGCGCACGCCATGCGCGTCCGTGACCGGGAGCAGCCGGATCCCCTCCGGTGGCTCGACGTCCAGGGGCAGCTCCTCGACGTCGGCGACCATGACCGTCTCGGCGGGCTCGGGGACGAATCCGGCGGCCAGGAGCCGCTCGGGCAGGTCGGCGGGGAGGTCGTGTGTGTACGCCTTCCACTCGAAGGACAGGCCGAGGGACGTGAAGTGGCGGACCTGGGCGGCGATGGACTCGTCCGCGGTGCTCTCTTCGAGGTCCGACCAGAGGATGCCGTTCCAGTCGTGGGCCGCGGCCACGCGCCGTACGACGCCGCCCAGCCGCTCGATCAGTACCCCGGGCCCGTCCGGGTCCAGGTTCTGCCGTATTTGCCTGTCGTACGCGGCGAGTACCGCTGAGTGGTCCATGGGCACACTTCAGCAAGGGAGGGCCGCGCACGGCAACGGAATTACCGGTGGGGCAGCGGCGGCAGATGCAGCGACTTCGTGATCGCGGCGAGACGCAGGGCCAGGACGAGCCCGGCCGACGTCACCGTGGTCGCGGTCGGGGACGCGCCCGCGTGGTGCAGGCCGAGATAGCACAGGGCGCCCGCGAGGGCCGCGGTCGCGTACACCTCCTCGCGCAGCAGCAGCGGTGGGAACTGACCGCACAGCACATCGCGGGCGACCTCGCCCGTCACGCCCGTGAGGACGGCCAGGATGAGCACGGCCAGTGGAGTGACATGGGCGTCGATGGCGGCCTTGGCGCCCATGACGGTGACGACGGAGAGGCCGACCGCGTCCACGACCATCAGCGTGCGCTGCGGGAGCTCGCGGTGGCGCAGATACAGCATCGTGGCCACGCCCGTGCAGCCGACGACCGTGAGCAGGACCCAGTCGTGCGTCCAGTACAGGGGGTGCCGGTCGAGGATGAGATCGCGCAGGGTGCCCCCGGAGATGGAGGCGACGAAGGCGAGCACGAGCCCGCCGAACGGATCCATCCGGGCCCGGTGCGCGGCGAGTACACCACTGGCGGCGAAGGCGGAGACGCCCACCAGATACAGCGTGTGCAGCATCAGCGGTCCGCCCCGCTTCCGGGTGTAGGGCGGCGCAGCAGCAGGAGGACGGCCGCGGAGGCGACGAACGCGACGGTGAGGGCGGTGGCGTCGAGCCACGGGTCCGCGCCGCCGTCCCCCGGTGCGGTGGTCCGGGGTCGGTCGTGGCGCGCGGGCGCGTGGCGGGTGGGCGCGCCCGCGACGAGGGCCGCCGTCAGTGCGCACACGGCGGCGGCCCCCGCCGCCCTGAGCCACCACCTGGGATTCCGCGCCGTGAACATCCCTCCAGCCTGTCCGGCGCGGCCGGGGAAGCACCATCGGCCACGTGGACGGTTCGGAATAGCCGAAAGGACGACCCGGCGAAGCCGTGGTCGGGCGGAGCCTTGAAGCATGCAAGGACAGAGCGCAAGGGGCACCGGGGCGTGCCGAGTCCAGCGCCGTTGGACACGGCGTATAAATCTGCGGACGCGGCGTACAAAGTCATGGCAAAGAGCGGCGGTACCACCCGGTATGTGGGGCAGAGTGCGTCACAGCCGGTGTTCGAGAGACCTCGGAACGGAACGCGGGACGAGCGGAACGGAACGCACGACGAGAGGCAGCCCAGCGGGGCGCAGCCCAGCAGGTGAGGGGGACGATCGCGGCGAGGAGCCGTGCGGGGCGGGCCGGTCAGGACAGCCAGCGGCAGCGCAGTGCCGCGGTGGCGAAGCCAGGACCGAAGGCGACGGTGTAACCCCGTGCGCCGTCCGCCGGCGGCTCGGCATGAGTGCGCTCAAGCACGCGCAGGACGCTGACACCACCGATGTTCCCTTCGTGGGCGAGGGTCTCGGTGGAGTGCCGGGCATCGTGGTCACTGAGGCCGAGGGCTGCCGCGGTGTCTGTGATGATGCGTGGGCTTCCGGGGTGGATGACGGCGAAATCGGGACGGTCGGCGCCGATCCAGGCCTTGAGCTGCGGCAGCACGTCGTTGGCCGCGGACAGCGCTTGCTTCGTGGACACGAAATGGATGCCGCCGCGGTCGATCATGCCCGCCTGGCGGTCCACGCTGTCCGGCAGGACGTACTCGAAGGTGTCCTCGATCATGAGGCCGGGGCCGCGTTGTTCGCCGGTGACGACCGTCGCAGCCGCCGCGTCCCCGAAGAGCGCCTTGTAGATCATCGACTCGATGTTGGTGTCGGAGTGGTGATAGATGCCGGACAGCGCCTCTCCGGCGATCACCAGGACCTTGCTCCGGGGCCGCGCGGCCACCAGGTCGGCGGCGCGGATGAGGGCCTGGGCGCCGCCCGGGCACGCCACCGTGGTGAGAGCGACGCGGCGCACGGTGGGGCGCAGGCCGAGGCGTTCGATCAGGTTGATGTCGAGGTTGGGGACGGTCCAGCTCGTGGTGTGAGTGGTCACGATCGCGTCGATGTCCTGAGCCCCGAGACCGGCCGCGTCGAGCGCCGCGAAAGCCGCCTTCTCCGCCATCGCGAGCACATCGGCGAACACCACGCGGGTGCGCTCGTCGATCCCGGCGGCGCCGGCGACGGTCGGCGAGTCCAGTGGGCGAGTGAAGTAGCGCGTACGGACCCCGCAGTTCTCGATCACGCGCAGGCACGCGCGCAGCCGGGGATGGTCGGGGTGGTGCAGGCGCACGTCCTCGGCGATCTCCGAGGTGGTGACCTTGTGGTCACCCAGGACGGTCTGGGGTCTCAGTACATGAGCAGGCATGGAGGTGGCTCCCACGGGGCGCAGGTGGATGTGGGGATCCGTGCCCAAAGTACTGCACCACATCGAACATGCGTCCTGCCCTGCTCACCCGTTCGTGGAGGTCCGGTCGGTCAGCAGGCGTCGATCAACTGGACCTGAGCATGGGTGAGCGTGGGTGGGAGCGCTGCGCACCCGGGTGAAACACCAAGATCATCAGTCGCGCCCCGGGCGCTGTCAAGGGTTGGGCCGCGCACATCGTGACCCAGCCGGGGCCGAGGTCGGCATGCATGAGGGGGCGCTCGTCGCCGTCGGGGTGGGGGTGCGGGCGCCCGGCGCCGTAGTGGACGGCGACGTCGGGGTCGGCGAGGACCTCCTTCTCGATCTGGCGGAGCGTTTCGTCCTCAGGGCGCGAGGCGAGGGCGCCGTGCAGTTGGGGGAGCACCATGGGCGCCCAGGAGGTCTGCCAGTCGAGGAGGTGAGCACGGCCCACCGGGTCGAGAACCATCCACCGCATGATGTTCGACGGCACCTGCCCGTCGGGGAACATCCGGGTGAAGGCCTCGTTGTGGGCGAGCATGTCCCATGAGGCGTCGGTGACGTAGGCCATGTGCCGCACGCCCTCCACGGCCTCCTGCCAGACGCCCGGGACCTCCTTGCCCGCCGACAGGTGAAGCGGCCCGGGAGGGTCCTGGAGCAGGGCATAGCGGCACAAGGACACCCATTCCTGCTCATTGAGGCCGAACAGGCGGGCCACATCGCGCAGGAGGGCGGTCGGCGGGTTGGGGTAGTTGCCGGACTCCAGGCGGTGGTAGGTGCCCAGGGTGCGGTGAAGGAGCTGGTCCACCTGATGCTGGGAGAGCCCGGGCGCACGGCGCCCCTGACCCGTGGAGCGGACGAACCCGTGCGATTCGGGGGCGATGAGGGCGCGTCGTTCACGGAGCAGAGCGCGCAGCGCCGTCTTGTTCATGGTGGGTAATCCCTCTTCGTACACGCCGAGTTGAGCGTAAGCAGTCTAAATACTCGCATCTTCTTTGGTCATAAACATTGCCTGAAGAAAACGATCAGCAGATGCGGCATCATGGAGTACGCGAGAGCACCGACCTGCAGGTTTGATCGTCGGTGTGCTCGTGGGCACAACTCAGGGGCGTCTTGTTCGAGCAGCGTGAAATTGGCTGAAATTCCTCGGCGCTGGGCACCCCCAAGGCCTACGGGGTCGATGTCGGGTGGTGCGCGGGACCGGTTGTTCGTATTCCGATCCGTGTGGTCGGAAACTGAGCAGTGTGTACCTGCGTGGCAGTTACCGCCTGGTTCGGTTCCTGGGTTCACTGGCTGCGGCCGGTGCCGTCACTCGCCATTACGTAGCGGCCACGGTACCGGCCGCCCGTGCTGTCCCGGGTGGCACAACGGTCCGAAACGGACTCAAGGGGCCTGAGTCGACGGCTGGGCCGGAAGTTCCGAGTCCTGTCGTGCGGCCACTTGTCGTTCCGCTTCCGCGAGGATGTCCGTCACCCGCAGGCCGAAATGTACGTCGCACGGGTGCCGCTTTCCGCCCTCGGCTGCTTGCGCGAGCGCACCTACCGCTGACCGAAACGCATCGGTCGAGTCACCCCATCCGCTCGCGCCCCACCCCGCCGGTGCCGCCGTCCCGCGCTTGCCGCGGAACTCCAGGATCAGGCCCTCGGCGGCGGCCGGTGCCCGCAGGGTGAGCGTCGCGGTGCTCGACGCGCCGCCCGCGTGCCGCAGGATCAGATGGACGGCGTCCTCGGGGCCCGGTGCCGCCGTCACGGCTGTGACCTCGCCGAGTACGGCCGTGAGCACGGACAGTGCGTGCGGTCCGACGTCCCAGAGGCCGCCCTTGTCGGCCCGCCACGGGGAGTCGAACGCGCCGGTGCCGTCCGCCGCGTAGAACGAGCTGTACCAGTCGGCGCGCGCCGTGAACCAGGGTCCCTCCTCGGCTCGGCCGGCCAGCCACTCCGCCATGGGTGGCGCGAAGCGGAGGGTGAAGAAGACGACGGACGCCACCCCGGCCCGGTCCACGGCCGCGGCGAGACCGCGGGCCGCCTCCGGTGAGGTGGCCACCGGTTTGTCGAGCAGCAGGTGGCAGCCCGCCGCCGCGGCTCGCTCCGCCAGCGGTGCCTGCACGTCGGGCGGCACGGCGAAGGCGATCGCGTCGCTGGCTGCGAACAGCTCGTCCAGGTCCTCGTACGCCGTGGTGGCGTGCGCGGCCGCGAGTTCGGCCGCTGCCTTCGGGCGGCGCCCCCATATGCCCGACAGCGTGGCGTCGGGGTGCGCGGCGAGTACCGGCGCGTGCGTCTGGGTGGCCCAGGGGCCCGTACCGATCAAGCCCACTCGAAGTCTGGTCATGCGCGCAGTATGGCTGAGCGGGCTGTGGTGGCAGTACGGGTGCGGCGGTGCCGGAGTGCGGAACCGGTATGCAGGGCCCGACTTGATACGGGGGAGTGCTTCTGGCCGGTCCGGAGAGAGGAGCGAACCTTCGAGTGCCGAAGGTCTGGACCTATTCGGGTTCGGCTTCTCCTGCGTATCGGAGGGGGCGCCGGGGAAGTACGTGCGGCGCGGTTCGTGTCGTTCGTCGAGTGGGCGGGTTGATTTCTCGACGTTCCGTCAACTCATGCCCTGCGAATGGGAATTCATGGCCAAAGGTGTCGGGGGTGAATTCGCATTCACTCAGGGTTGATGGGTGGCCGATAGATGGTGTCCGAAACGAGCGTGTGCCGGGTCGGGACGTGTCCTGACTGTCCGGGAGTTTCCGACATCAGGCTTTTTGGGGAGTGGCGGCACCGACTCCGCCCGGCCCGTCGACCGTGATCGGCGTCTCGCCGCCGGTCGGGCCGAAGCGCGGGCCGCGCGCAGTTGTGCGCCCTACGCTCGGACACGGCGCCCAAGTGGGCGGTTACAGACGGAAAGTGACGCCATGACCAGCTCGACCTCACCTCCGGCGGCATGCGCGCCGGGCCCCGGGCGGCGTGACGCGGAGACCACGAAAGCCGCGATCATGCGTGCGGCCCGGCATCTGCTCGCGCGGCACGCGCACACCGACATCACGCTGAAGGCCGTGGCCGAACGCGCTGGGGTGAGCGCGCCGCTGGTCCTCAAGTACTTCGGCAGCAAGGACGCGCTGTTCACCCGGATCATGTCGTTCGAGGAGGACGCGGAAGCGGTCCTGGACGCGCCCCTGTGCGACCTGGGCAGGCACATGGTCAGCTACCTGCTCACCAGTCAGGCCGAGCGCGGCGCCGACCCCATCCTGCGCATCGTGTACGCCCCGCTGCACCGCGAGCACGGCTATGTGCTGCGCGCCAACTTCCGTACGCAGGTGGTGCGCAGGCTCGGCGACCGGCTGGCAGGGCCCGACGCGGGACTGCGGGCCGAGCTGGCCGTCGGGATGCTGCTCGGCCTCGGGGTGATGTACGGCATCGCGCGCGGGCCGCATCTGCGGGCGGCGGCGATAGCGGAGATCACCGACCGCTACGCACCCGCCGTGCAGGCCTGTCTGACGCCTCCGTCCCCCCTGCCCCCGGAGTGACGTCACCCTCTGCGCGGCTGCGCCCGGCCCCCGCGCCGCCGCCCTCCGTGCCCGCGGTACCGCCCCGCGCCGTGCCTCGGTGCACCACCACGACCGCCGCGAGCGCGACGGCGAGGCCGACGGCCGTCTGTGCGCCGAACGGCTCCCCGAACATCGCCGCGCCCCACAGGGCCGTCACGGGCGCCATCAGGAACATCAGCGTGTTGACGCGGGTGACGCCGCCGCGGCGCAGGATGAGCCAGTACAGGCCGTAGCCGCCGAAGGTGGACAGGACCACGAGCCAGCCGATCGCCGTCCAGAACGACACCTCGGCGACCGGCGCCGCAGCGCCCGTGGCGAGTGCGAGCCCCGTGAAGATCACGGCGCTCGTGACGCAGTGCACCGTCAGCGCGGCGAACGGCGCGACCTCGGTGCGGGTGCGGCGGTCCAGGAAGGTCGCAGCGACAAGGGACAGCATGCCGGCGAACGGCACGAGGTAGGCCCACCACGGCACGCCGGAGCCGGCGGCCGCGTCGCCGGTCGTCACGATCGCCACGCCCGTCAGGCCGAGCGCGAGCCCCACCCACTGGGTGCGGGACACGTACTGGCCGAGCAGCGGTCCGGCGAGCGCGCCCGCGACCAGGGGTTGGGTCCCGTCGATCAGGGCCGTCGTACCACTGGAGACACCGAGTTGGATCGCGTAGTACACAGTCAGGAGGTAGCCGCTCTGGGACAGGGCGCCGACCAGTGCCTGCCGCGCGAGGTCGCGTGCGGTGAGGCCGCGCCAGGACGACCTCGCCACGGTCGCGGCGGCCAGTGCGAGCACGGCGGCAAGCGGCAGGAACCGCCACATCAGGATGGTCACCGCGTCCGCGTCGCCCGCGCCGAGCTTGGCGCCGATGAAGCCGGAGCTCCAGGTCAGCACGAATGCGATGGAGAGCAGGACGTTCACGGTGCACACCTCCTGTGGCCCACCGAAGTAGACCGATCTGTTTACTCCGTGGGAGTGAGTATACAGATCGGTTTACTATGGAGATCTGCGTGAGGTCCTCCATGGGTCCTCCTCCACGAGGTGAGGTGAGGTCGTGAGCGAGAACGAGGACGGGAACGAGAAGGAGAAGGAGAAGGAGAAGGAGAAGGAGAACGAGAACGTGGGCGGGAGTGCGGGCGAGGCCGGGGGCGGCGGACCGCGTCGCGTGTCGATGACGCCGGGGGCGCGGCGCGTCCTTGAGGCGGCCGGGCGGCTGTTCTATGAGCGCGGGATCCACGCCGTCGGCGTCGATCTGATCGCGGCCGAGGCGGGCGTGACCAAGAAGACGCTGTACGACCGCTTCGGCGCCAAGGAACAGATCGTCGTCGAGTACCTGGCGGACAGGGACGAGCGCTGGCGCGCCTTCCTCGCCCCGTACCTGGAGCGCGCCCGTACGCCCCGCTCTCGGATCCTGGCCGTCTTCGACGCGTCTCGCGACTGGGCGGAGCGCAGCCTTCCGCGGGGGTGCAGCATGATCAACGCGCATGCGGAGATCAGTGACCCCGCCCATCCCGCGTACGCGGTGATCACCGGGCAGAAGGTGTGGATGCTCGCTCTCTTCACGGACCTGGCCCGGTCCCACGCGCCCCGCCGGGCGACCTCGCTCGGCAGGACGCTGATGCTGCTGCACGAGGGCGGACTGGTGGCGTACGGCATGGGGGTCTTCCCCGGGGCCATCGACCACGCACGTCAGGGCGCCGAGCTCCTGCTGCGGGACGCGCCGCATCCGCCGACCACGTGAGTGCACACCGCAGGCCCCGCCTTTGCGACGACAGCCGCCATTTGCATATGTGTTGGGCAAGCCTTTACCCATGGCCGGAATGCGCCGTGGTGCGTTGACCGTGTGTCGTCCGAGGTGGAGTCTGGAGAGATAGCTGCCTATTACATCTAGTTCGGCCGTTCGAGGCGTACGACCGGAGGTGGGCAGCCGGACGGCAGGAGGAATCCTCATGTGTGGCATCACCGGCTGGGTATCGTTCGACCGCGATCTGCGGGCGCACGGGCAGACCCTGGACGCGATGACGGAGACGATGTCGTGCCGCGGCCCGGACGACCGCGGCACCTGGACCGACGGCCCCGCCGCGCTCGGGCACCGGCGCCTCGCCATCATCGACCTGCCCGGCGGACGTCAGCCGATGACCGCGACGACGCCCGAGGGCACCGTCGCCCTTGTCTACTCCGGTGAGACATACAACTTCACCGAACTGCGCGAGGAACTGGCCGGTCACGGGCATGAGTTCGCGACCGGTTCCGACACCGAGGTGGTGCTGCGCGGCTACCTCCAGTGGGGCGAGGGCGTCGCCGCGCGGCTCAACGGGATGTACGCGTTCGCCGTGTGGGACGGGCGCAGGCAGCGCCTGGTCATGATCCGTGACCGTATGGGCATCAAGCCCTTCTACTTCCACCCGACCCCGGACGGTGTCCTGTTCGGCTCCGAGCCCAAGGCGATCCTCGCCAACCCGCTCGCTCGCGCCCGCGTCACCGTGGACGGGCTGCGCGAGATCTTCGCCTTCGTGAAGACGCCGGGGCATGCCGTGTGGGACGGCATGCGCGAGGTCGAACCCGGCACCGTCGTCACCGTCGACCGCGACGGACTGCGCAGCCGCGCCTACTGGCGCCTGGAGACCCGCCCGCATCCGCACGACCGCGACGAGACCGTGGCCACCGTGCGCTCGCTGCTCGACGACATCGTGCGCCGCCAGCTCGTGGCCGACGTGCCGCGCTGTGTGCTGCTCTCCGGTGGCCTCGACTCGTCCGCGATGGCGGCCCTCGCCGCGGGACGGCTCGCCGTCACGGGGGAGACGCTGCGGAGCTTCGCCGTCGACTTCGCGGGTCAGGGCGAGCACTTCGTCGCGGACGAGATGCGGGGCACACCGGACGCGCCGTACGCCCATGACGTGGCACGTCTCGCCGGTACCGAGCACCGCGACATCGTCCTGGACACGCAGGCCCTCGCCGACCCCGAGGTGCGGGCGAAGATGCTGACGGCCCGCGACCTGCCGGTCGGCTTCGGGGACATGGACGCCTCGCTGTATCTGCTCTTCCAGGCGATCCGCGAGCACTCGACGGTCGCCCTGTCCGGCGAGTCGGCGGACGAGGTGTTCGGCGGCTACCGGCAGTTCTTCGACGAGCGCGCCAGGCGCGGCGGCACCTTCCCGTGGCTGGTGCGGCACGCGGAGACGCTGGGTGACGAGACGGGTGTCCTGCGACAGGACGTCCTCGACGCCCTCGACGTGCCCACGTACGTCAAGGACAGCTACGCCACGGCCGCAGGCGGCGTCGAGCGCCTCGACGGGGAGAGCGACTTCGAGTACCGCATGCGCACGGTCAGCCATCTCTACCTGACCCGCTTCGTGCGCTCGCTCCTCGACCGCAAGGACCGCGCGAGCATGGCCGTGGGCCTGGAGGTGCGGGTGCCGTTCTGCGACCACCGCCTCGTTGAGTACGTCTACAACGCGCCCTGGGCGCTGAAGTCCTTCGACGGCCGGGAGAAGTCGCTGCTGCGGGAGGCCGCCAGGGACAGCCTGCCGCGCTCCGTCTACGACCGGGTCAAGAGCCCGTATCCCTCCACGCAGGATCCGAAGTACGCCTTCGCGCTCCAGGAGCACGCCAAGGATCTCCTGTCGCGCCGGGGGCACCCGGTCTTCGGCCTCGTCGACCACGAAACCCTGCGCCGTCTCGCGCACCGGGACACACCGCAGATCAGGCAGGCGTCACGGCGCGGCCTGGAGCGGGCGCTGGATCTGGCGCTGTGGTTCGACCTGTACGAGCCGGAGGTCGTGTTGCCCTGAGGGCGGGCACGGACTCGGCCGCGGGTACGGATTCGGGTACGGGGTCGAGTTCGGGGAGCAGCGTCAGGGCCCCGAGCGGCTGCGGACCGCCGACTGCTGGGGTGGGACCCGGGGTGGGGCGGCGGTCGCGAGGGTGTCGAGGAACCGCTGCAGCGCCGGGGTGCTCCGGGTGTCGGGGTCGCGTCGCACCGGGGGCACCACCGCGCCGCGCCGGGTGCTGCCGCTGTCGCAGGTGTCCGGTTCGCGTCCGGCGTGGACGGCTTCGCGTCCGGCGTGGACGGCGGCCGCTCGGCGTATGAACTCCGCGGGCGTGATGCCGAGGCGGTCGGCCTGCCGGGCCACGGCGGCGTACTCGGCGGGTGAGAACAAGACCTGCACAGGCTTGGCACCGTCCATGGACGCATGATGCCGCCCGGACCGGTGTCGCGCGGTGCGGTTGGCATATTCGTGCTCGAAGGGGTGGCAGCGCCCCGAAGCGGTGGCGAACTCCAGGTGTCGCACAGATGAGAGCCCCGGCCGGACGGGGGAATCGCGGTCGGGGCTCTCATCTTGTTCAACGGTGAAATAGGGCGTCGCGTTCCCTCGCGGCCCATTCTCGCGACTGTGATCTGCGCCACAAGCACCACGTGAGTCACAAGCACCACGTGAGTCACGTGCCCCACGTGAGTCACGTGCCCCACGTGAGTCACGTGCCCCACGTGAGTCACCTGCACGACGTGAGCCACGTACGCCACGTGAGCCACGTACGCCACGTGCGGCGGCGGCCCGCCTGCCCGGTCCGGAGCCGACCGGGGCGTGCCCGGTGCCGGGCTATAACTTGGGGCCGTGACGCTCGACGATCTCCGTGTGTTCATCGCCGTGTGCCGCGCGGGCAGCCTCAGCGCCGTCGCGCGCGACCTCTCCTGTACGCAGTCGGCGGTCAGCCAGCACGTGAAGCGCCTGGAGAGGGAACTCGCCGTCAGCCTCCTGGAGCGGCACCCGCGCGGCGTCGTCCCCACGTCGGCGGGCCGCATCCTGCACGCCGCCGCGGCGGACGGCATCGGCGGCATCGACCTCGCCCTGCGCCGCCTCGGCGACCTGGTGCGCGGTGAGAGCGGTGCCGTGCGCGTCACCACAGGCGCGACGACCGTACGGCACTTCATGGGGGCGGCGGTCGCCCGGTTCCGGGAGCGGTACCCGCAGGTCACGCTGGAGTTCCAGACGGCGAGTTCCAGCCGGGCCTGCTTCGACGCGCTGGCCGACGACGACCTGGACCTGGCGTGGGTGACCATCGGGGCACCGGTGCGCGGCATCGAACAGCGGCCCGTCGCCGCACTGCCCTGGGTGCTCGCGGTGCAGTCCGGCGACCCGCTCGCCGCCCGGCCGCACGCCGACCTCACCGACCTGGCGGCGGCCCGCCTGATCAAGCCCCCGCAGGCGTCCACCTCCCGCGTCCAGCTCGACGCGGCCCTCGCCGACCTGGACCTCGACCCCGCGGGCCACACCAGCGTCGCCGACTGGGACACCGCGCTGCTGCTCACCGAACTCGGCGTCGGCCAGGCCGTCGTCCCCGCCCTGCCCGCCCTGCGCGCACAGGAACCGCCCGGCCTCACGCTGCTGCCGGTCCCGGCCCTGCCGCCGCTCTCCGTCGGCTGGGCCGTGCGCCGCTGGGACGCGCTCAGCCCGCCTGCCCGCGCCTTCGCGGACCTGGTGGCCGCCGACTGTGCCGAGGGCGGGGCGGGGCGGGACCGGGGCGGCGCGGGGCGCGGCGCGGACGCCGTACCGGTGCCCGCGCAGGGCTCTCCGCTCAGGGCGCGAGACGTGCCGCCCGCATCTGGAGGTAGCGGGACTCCGGCCGGCTGAGCGTGCGCTGGGCCGCGACCTGGTAGGCGGCACGCGCCCCTTGGAGGTCACCGGCGCGTTCCAGGAGATGTCCGCGTACCGATTCGAGCCGGTGGTGACCCGCCAACCGCTCTTCGAGGGCCGACAGTTGGCTGAGCCCGGCCCGCGGACCGTGCACCATGGCCACCGCGACGGCCCGCCCCAGCTCGGCCATGGGCTCCGGGGTGCGGCGCACCAGGATGTCGTACAGCGCGAGGATCTGCGGCCAGTCGGTGTCGTCGGCGCGGGCCGCCTCGTCGTGCAGGGCGGCGATCGCGGCCTGCAACTGGTAGACGCCCGCCGGGCCTTGGCGCAGGGCTTCCTCCACAAGAACGGTGCCCTCGCCGATCGCCGCGGTGTCCCAGAGTGAGCGGTCCTGCTCGTCCAGCGGGACCAGTTCGCCGTGCGGTCCCGTGCGGGCGGCGCTGCGCGCGTCGGTGAGGAGCATCAGCGCGAGCAGTCCGGTCACCGCGCCCTCGCGGGGCAGCAGCAGGCGCACCGCGCGGGTCAGCCGGATGGCCTCGCGGGCCAGGTCGGCGCGGTGCAGGGCGGCGCCCGACGTCGCCGTGTAGCCCTCGTTGAAGATCAGATACAGCACCTGAAGGACGGCGGCGAGGCGTCCGTCGCGGTCGGCGGGGCCCGGCTGCCGGAACGGCACGCCCCGCACCTTCTGCTTGGCGCGGCTGATGCGCTGCGCCATCGTGGCCTCCGGGACCAGGTGCGCGCGGGCGATCTCGGCGGTCGTGAGGCCGCCGACGGCCCTGAGCGTCAGTGCGATCTGGGCGGCCGGGGCGAGCGACGGGTCGCAGCACAGGAACAGCAGCGTGAGGGTGTCGTCCTGCGAAGGGGCGCGCGCCTCGCCGGGCGGCGGTGCCGTGAAGGCGTCGCGCGGCGTCATCAGGGCGGCGCTCTCCTCGCGCCGCCGCCGGGCCGCGTCGCTGCGCAACTGGTCCGTGAGGCGCCGGGACGCCACCTTGATCAGCCAGCCGCGCGGGTTGTCCGGCACACCACGGTCCGGCCATGCGCGGGCAGCCGCGAGCAGGGCTTCCTGTACGGCGTCCTCGGCCTCGTCGAAGTGGCCGTAGCGCCGCACAAGGGCGCCGAGGACCTGCGGTGCGTGCAGGCGCAGCAGGTCCTCGACGTCACCGGCGGACCGCACCGCCGCCGGGGGCGGGGGCGGGGGCCACCGACGTGCGCCGGTCCCGCGCCCCGGTGCCGGGTGGATTCCTCAGCATCCCGGCCCGTCACCGCCGCCTTCTTGGATCGGCCGGATCACCACCGGCGGCGTCGGGGAGCCCGGGGGCACCGGACACTCGTTGACCCGCTGGGCGATCTCCGTGACCCGCTCCAGGCTCTCGCAGTCCAGGACCCAGTACCCGGCGAGTACTTCCTTGGTCTCGCCGTAGGGCCCGTCCGTGATCACCGGGCGCCCGTTGTCGTCGATGCCGACGAGGCGGGTCTGCGCGGGCTCGGTCAGGCCCTGGCCGTCGACGAACTCGCCGGACTCGGACAGATCGTCGTTCAGCTTGTTCATGAACGCGAACATGGCCTGCAGTTCCTTCTCGCTCCACGCCGGGCTGTGCGCGGAGGCCTTGCCGCTCATGGCCTCGTAATCGGCCTGGGAGCCCTGCACCATCACCAGATACTTCATGACCGCGCTCCTTGGCTGCGTCATCACCCCTCATGGGCAACTCTCACAGGGGACGTCGGAGCGGGCGACTCGATCTCGACAACTCCTCCGGAGTTCCCCGAAGATTTTTTTCGGGCGGCGATGCGGGGCCGAATGTGGGGTTGGGTGCGGGCCGGGCGCGGGACCGGTGCGGGCCCGGCGCTGGGCCGCGGGTAACCCGACCGGCGGACCCCGCGGGGCGGGCCGTCGCGGCCACCGCGAGAGTGGGCGCATGCGTGCCTTGCGGGAGACGGTGGCGGGGCGGCTGCCGCGTGCCGGGCGCGCGGTCCTCGTGTGCGTGCCCGGCCTCGCCGCCGTGGCCGCCCTCGTGCTGTGCGTCCTCGGAGTGGAGCGGGCGGTCGAGGACGGTGGCCGGGGGACCGTGACCCGGTCCGCGGGGCACCGCGCCGCCAGGCCCGCCATCGTGCCGCGCGAGCGGTGGCTGGGCGACGCACGGCCCGCGAGGGCGCCCGCCCGCTACGGTGCGCCCGTGGTCGCGGTCTTCGTCCACCACACCGACTCGCCGAACCGGTACGACTGCGCCGACGTGCCGCGCATCATCCGGGCCCTCGCCGAGGGGCAGACCCGGGCCCGCCTGTTCGACGACATCGGCTACAACTTCCTCGTCGACCGCTGCGGCACGATCTACGAGGGGCGCGGGGGCGGCGTCGACCGGCCCGTCGTCGGCGCGCACACCCAGGGGTTCAACCAGCGCACGGCCGGTGTCGCCGCGATCGGCACGTTCACCGCGGGGGTGCCCGTGCCCGCCCCGATGGCGGAGGCCATCGCCGCGCTCGCCGCCTGGAAGCTCGGCCTCGCCGACGCCGACCCGCGGCGCACGGCACGCCTGGTGTCCAGCAACAGCCTCAGCAGGTTCCCCGCGGGCGCCCACGCCGACTTCCAGGCGGTGTCCGGACACGCCGACGGCTACTCCACACACTGCCCGGGCGCGGCGCTGCGGGCCGAACTGCCCGCGATCAGGGAGCGGGCGGCGGCCCTCCAGGGCAGGACGTCCGCCAGGGCGGCGGCGGCCCGGCCCGGCTGAACCGGCCCGCACGTCCGGCGGGTCAGCGCGCGGTGGCGTACACGATGAGGTTGTCCACCGGGTGGCCCTTGGCGTCGAAGGCGCCGTCGCACGTGATCAGGCGCAGGGCGCGCGAGCGGGTACCGCCGTACACCTTCTTCGTCGGGAAGGCCTGCTTGTCGACCGTCTCGGTGCCGGTGACCTCGAAGTGCACGGTCTTTCCGCGGGAGTCGCGTACGGCGATGTCCGCGCCCGCGCGGACCTTCTTCAGGTCGTGGAAGACGGCGCGGCCGAAGCGGGTGTCGTTGTGCCCGATGATCACGGCCGCTCCGCGCTCCCCGGGTACGGCGCCGCCCGTGTACCACCCGGCGGTCATCCCCTTGTCCGGCGGCGGCACCTCGACCGTGCGGTCCGCGTTCAGGCCGAGCCGCATCAGGGAGCTGCTGACGCCGATGGACGGCACGGACACGTGCACCGGCGCGGCACGCCCCGCGGAGCGGCCGGAACCCGCGGGGGACGCGGATTCGCGCGGCTCGTTCACCGCGTACGTGGACGGCGACTCGGTGCGTGCGCCGCCCGCCGAGGAACAGCCGCTCACGGCGGCGCAGACGAGGGCGAGCCCGGCGGCCGCGAGGGCGGCGGCGCGGGGCGCCCGCCGGTGAGGTGCAGAGAACATGAGGGCTCCGTGAGCGGGCACCGGCCCGGGGCACGAAGGGGCCGGGCCGGTGCCCCGCAGGGGTCGCGCCGGGGTCCGGCACGACCGGGGGTGGATTCCGGCAGTTGGGCACGGGCGGCCGGACCGGACGAGGGGTCTGGGAGACCGGGGGTGGGGCTTCCGGGGCGGCCAGGGGGACCCACCCAGCCGCCCGCCCCGGCCCGTTCGGCGGCCCGCCCCGGCCCGCCGGACAGCACCGCCCGGCAGCCGACGCCGTGCTGTGCCCCCGCCGGGAACTGCGTGGCGCGCCCGGCGGGGACACTGGGAGCAGGGACAGGGAACAGGGGAGGCGGGCGGTGTCAGCCCTGTTGGCGCACGGCTGCGCGGCGGCGCAGGACGATCGTGCCGGCGCCCGCGAGCAGCGCCATGCCCGCGGCCGAGCCGATCAGGGTGTTCGTGCTGTCGCTGCCGGACGCGGGGCGCTCGCCCGCGGCGACGGCGCCCTTGGGCACCCTCGCGTCCTCGGCCGCCTGCTTGCGGTCCTCCTCGGCCGCGGGCTTCCGGGTGGGCTTGGCGGCCTCCTCGTGTACGACGGGGCGGTCGCCCGCGTCGACTCCGCCGCGCGGCGGAGCCGGCACGGGCTTGCCCTCCTTGAGGGCCTTCTCGGCGGCCTCCCGCTTCTCCGCGACTTCCTCGGGGGCCGGGGCGGACGTGGGGGGCGTCGGCTTCGGCTTGGGTGTCGCGTCGCTCGCGAAGGCCGAAGCGGTCGGAGCAGCGAGCACCCCGCCGGCCACAGCGGTGGCTACGGCGACGGCGCGCAGATGCGTGCGACGCTGGGGACGACGGGCATGGCGGGACATATGGGCTCCATTCCAGCTCTGACTAGGAAGGGCCCGGCGCCGTGGTCAGTGGCGCCGGGCCTGCCGCACAGGCTGGCGTGAAGTTATGAGGAAGCTGTCAGGTTCCTGTTGGCGTCCGATCAGCGTGCCGACAACATCAACGCCGTGCGGACGACACCACTCCGTGCCGACGACACCACTCCGTGCCGACAACACCACTCCGTGCCGACAACGCTGTGCGGACGACACCACTCCGTGCCGACAACGCTGTGCGGACGACACCACTCCGTGCCGACAACAGCAACTCCGTGCCGACAACACCAACCCCGCGCCGACAACACCAACTCCGCGCCGCAGGGCCGATGTCAGAGCCTTCTGGCACAGTGCGCCCATGAACACGACCGACCGGTACGCCGCCTTCCGTGACCTGCACCGCCCCGGCGCCCCCCTGCTGCTGCCCAACGCGTGGGACCACGCGTCCGCCGCCGCCCTCGCCCGTGCGGGCTTCCCCGCCATCGGCACGACGAGCCTCGGCGTCGCGGCCGCCGCGGGCAAGGCGGACGCCGCCGGTGCCGCACGGGCGGAGACGCTGCTCCTGGCCCGCGGCATCGCGCGCCTGCCCGCACTCGTCACCGTCGACATCGAGGGCGGTTTCAGCGAGCGGCCAGAGGAAGTCGCCGACCTCGTCCGTGAACTCGCCGCCGCGGGCGCGGTCGGCGTGAACCTCGAAGACGGCAGACCCGACGGCACGCTGACCGCCGTCGGCGCGCAGTGCGACCTGATCCGTGCCGTGAAGGAGGCCGTGCCCGAGCTGTTCCTGAACGCGCGCACGGACACGTACTGGCTGAAGGCCGGAGGCGAGCAGGAGTCCCACGAGCGCGCCGCCGCCTACCGCGGTGCGGGCGCGGACGGCGTGTTCGTGCCCGGGGTCCAGGACGAGGCCGTCATCGGCGGACTCGCCGCCGCCCTCGACGTACCGCTGAACATCCTGTACGCGCCCGGCGGTCTGTCGCCCAGGCGCCTCGCCGAGCTCGGGGTGCGGCGCGTCAGCAGCGGGTCGCTGCTGTTCCGCGCGGCGGTGCGGCACGCGGTCGATGTGGCACGGGAGTTCACACAGGGCACCGTGGGCACGGAGGGGCTGCCGACGTACGCTGAGGCGCAAGCGCTCGCGACGGCTTTCGACGACCACGAAGGCCCCAGAGACGCGGACGGCCCGGGCGAGGGGGCCGCCCGGGACTGAGGTTTCGGCGGGCGGACCGATTGCGGGCGTGGGAGGGGAGCGGCGGTCCCACCGCCGGGCGGGGGGAGAGGCATGGCTCGGCGTGGCACGTCACGGCGCCCGCAGCCGACGGCGGAGCCCGGCGCCGGGCAGCCGTCGCCGTGGTCCGACCCCAACTACCGCCTCTTCCTCGGCCTCCAGGGACTCTCCGCGCTCGGTGACTCCTTCTCGCACGTGGCGATCCCGCTGCTGGTCCTGCACCAGACCGGGTCCGTGGCGCAGATGGGCCTCGTCACGGGGCTGACCGGCGTCGCCTCCATCGTCACGGGACTGTTCGCGGGGATCGTCGCCGACCGTGTGAACCGGCGCCGCCTGCTCGTCGTCACCGATGTCGCGCGCTGCGTGCTGTTCGGTTCGATCCCGCTGGTGTGGCTGTTCGCGACGCCGATCTGGCTGGTGTACGCGGTCGTTCCCGTCGCCGGGGTGTTCGCGATGCTCTTCCAGGTGACGTACGTGACCGTGGTGCCCGGCATCGTCGCGCCCGGCCAGATCCTGCAGACCAACAGCCATCTGTACGGCACGTACGCCGTGGCGAGCGCGGGTGGACCGATGCTCGCGGGCCTGATCGCCGCGGTCTTCGGGCCCGCGGCGGCCATCGGCGTGGACGCCGGTACCTTCGCGGTGTCGGCGGTCGGCATCCTCTTCGTACGGATCCGCGCCACCCGCCCACCCGAAGCGGACGACACGGGCGACACGGGCGACACAGGCGACGCGGCCGACGAGCGGAGCCCCGCGGCGGCCGGACTCCGCGGCGTACAACGGGAGTTCCTCACCGGGGCCCGGTTCCTGTGGCGGCACCCGGTCCTGCGGCCCCTGACCGTGCTGCTCGGTCTGCTCACCTTCCTCACCTACGGCGTCACCGACGTCCTCATCTACCGCGTGCGGCACGACCTGGGCCACGGCGAGGGCGCGGTGGGGTACGTGCTGACCGCGGGGACGCTCGGCACGCTCGCCGCGACGCTGGTGGTCGCCCGACTGCGCGGACGGCTCGGCTTCGGCCCCAGTTGGATCGGCGCGCACACGCTGTCGGGAGTCGCTCTGGCCGGTGTCGGCCTGACCGGCAGCCTGCCGGTGCTCGCCGTGCTCGCCGCCGGCATGCTCTTCTGCACCGGCCTCGGCGGCATCAACTCCATGTCCTTGCGCCAGGAAGTGACACCCGCCCATCTCCTCGGCCGGGTCACCTCGTCGTTCTGGACGATCCACAACGCGCTCGGCCCGGTCGGCGCGGCGGCCGTCACCGCCGCCGTCGCCACCTGGGGCGTGCGCGGGGTGTGCCTCGTCGTCGGCGCCTGCGTGGTGGCCGTGACCCTGAGCGGCACGCTCACCGGGGTGGGCCGCGCACGGACGGGGCGAGCCGGGGAAGCAGCCTAGAGCCGCCTGTCCGATGGGTCGGCGGGGTCAGCGGGGTCGGCCGGGTCGGCGGGTCCGGCGCCGCGTCGCGGCTTCTCGTCCCCGTGGCCCGGCCACCACGCGGCATGCCCTATGAGGGCGGTCAGGGCCGGGGTGAACAGCATCGCCATGACGAACGCGGCGATCGCGATGCCGAAGGAGAGGGAGAAACCCATCTGCGAGAGCGTGGAGTTGCCCGCGAGCATCAGGGTGGCGAAGGTGCCCGCGAGGATCACACCGGCCGAGCCGATCGTCGGTCCCGAGTGGCGCACCGCGGTGCCCGCCGCGTCGTGCGGACTCCGGCCCTCGCGGGCCTCCTCGCGCAGGCGGGAGACCATCAGGATGTTGTAGTCCGTACCGAGGGCGACCACGAACAGGTACATGATGACGGGCAGCATGAACATCAGGCCCGGCTGGCTGCCGATCTGCTGGAACAGGATCGACGTGGCGCCGAGCGTCGCGCCGAAGCCGAGCGCCACCGAGAGCATCAGGTACCAGGGAGCCACCAGGCTGCGGAGCAGCAGGCCGAGGATCACCATGATGGCGAGGGCCGCCACCGGGAAGACCACCGAGTAGTCGCGGTCCACGGCCTTGTTGATGTCGACGTACACGGCCGTGATGCCGCCCACGAGGGCCTCGGTGCCCTGTGGCGCGTCGGCGTGGGCCGCAGGGCGGAGCTGCTTGTTGATCGTCGCGAGGGCCTTGTCGGAGGCGGGCGGATCGGCGAGCACCACGGAGTACGAGGCGGTGGTGCCGTCCTCGCTGACGCGCGCCTTCGCCACCTCGCCGACACCCTCGACGGACTGCAACCGCTCGCGGAAGGCGGCCGGTTGCCCCGCGGCGAGCGGGCCGTCACCGCTCGACGTCAGATAGACGAAGGTCGGGTCGGTGGAGCCCGCGGGGAAGCCCTTCTCCAGGTTGTCCTGCCAGACGATGGACTCCTTGTCCTTGGGCAGCGAGGAGCCCGCGAGGTCGAAGTTGGCTTTGTAGCCGAGGGCGCCGAGCGCGAGGGCGCCCATGAAGAGCGCCGAGACGACCGCCCACACGGCGGGCTTGCGGGCGATCGACGTGCCCAGCTTGGCGAAGCCGGTGCCCTGCGGTTCCCGCTGCCACGACTTGGACGGCCAGAAGACCTTCGTACCGAGCAGCGACACCACGGCGGGCACCAGTGTCAGCCCGGCGAGCAGGGTGAGGAACACCGCGATCGCGAGGGCCGGGCCCATCGAGCGCAGCATGCCGAGCGAGGACAGCGTCAGGGCGGCGAAGGCGACGATGACAGCGCCCGCCGCCGATGTGATGGCCTCGCCGACGCGCTCGACCGCGTGCACCATGGCGCCCTTGGCGTCCTCGCCCGAGCGCAGCGCCTCCCGGTAGCGGAACAGCAGGAACAGGATGTAGTCCGTGCCCACGCCGAACAGGACGACGGTGAGCAGCTCCTGGATGGAGGAGTCCGCCTTCATGTCGAAGGCCTTGTTGGCGGAGGCGATAAGGCCCGTCGCCATGGGCGAGATCAGCCCGATGAGGACCACGGGCAGCAGCGCGATGATGGGACTGCGGAAGATCACGAAGAGCAGCACGACGATGATCACGATCGTGCCGACGCCGACGAGGATCCCGGCCCGCTCGGAGGCGTCGCTCTCGTCCAGGGCCTGCGCCGCGGAGCCCGTGATTCCGGCCTTCAGGTCGGTGTCCTTGAGCTGCGGTTCCAAGTCCTTGCGGAGCTGTTCGACCGCGTCCTGCTGGGTGGTGTCCTCGGGGTCGGTGACCTTCGGCATGGCGACGACGGCCGTCTGCACGAGCTTGTTCGGCGACGCCTGGCCGGGCTCGACGGCCTGGACGTCCTCGATCTTCCGCCCCGAGAGGTCCTTGGCGATACGGGTGACGTCCGCGGAGTCGGTGGCGGTGATCTTCTCGCCGTCGGAGCGCTGGAAGACGATGATCGCGCCGATGTTCCGCTGCTGGGGGAAGTCCCGCTCCTGCAGGTCCGACGCGCGGATGGATTCGTAGTGGTCGGGCAGGAAGCTCGCCTCGTCCGAACTGGAGGTGAGTTTCGGTGCCAGCGAGATCACGGCTCCCGCGGCGATCACCCACGCGAGGATGATCCACCACGGGCGGCGGACGACGAAACGGCCCAGGCCTGAGAACATCGGAAGCTGCCTCTCCTCGGCCCCCGAGGCACAGCACATCCTGCCCAGGATCGGCCGGAGTGCGCGCCTGCGCCACTTGAGGGACCCAGGCACGGCAGCGGGAACGGCGGCCCCGCCGCCCGTACGGGGGCTGCGGGGCCGCCGGCCGTCAGAAGTTGATCATGTGTCCGGCCAGGCCGTGCACGGCCTCCTTGACGGCCTCGCCCAGGGTCGGGTGGGCGTGGACGTTGCGGGCCACCTCGTGCACCGTGAGGTCCCACTGCTGGGCGAGGGTGAGCTCGGGCAGCAGCTCGGTGACGTCAGGGCCGATCAGATGAGCGCCGATGATCTCACCGTGGGCCGCATCGCTGATGATCTTGACGAAGCCGACCGTGTCGCCAAGGCCGTGCGCCTTGCCGTTCGCCTGGAAGGGGAACTTGGCGACCTGTACGTCGAAGCCCTTCTCCTTGGCCTGCGCCTCCGTCCAGCCGAAGCTCGCGATCTGCGGCTGCGAGTAGGTGGCGCGCGGGATCATCGGGTAGTCGAGCTCCATGGTCTCGGCGTCCCCGATGGTCTCGGCGGCCACGACGCCCATGGACTCGGCGGTGTGCGCGAGCATCAGCTTCGCGGTGACGTCACCGATGGCGTAGATGTGCGGCACGTTCGTACGGCAGCGGCCGTCGATGTCGATCGCGCCGCGCTCGGTGAGGGCCACACCGGTCGCCTCCAGGCCGTAGCCGGTGACGTTCGGCGCGAAACCGATGGCCTGGAGGACCTTGTCGGCCTCCAGGACCTGCTGGCTGCCGTCCTTGGCGGTGACGGTGACGCGGACCTGCTCGCCGGACTCGTCGATGGACTCCACCCGGGTCGACGTCAGCACGTCGATACCGAGCTTGCGGTACTGCTTGGCGAGTTCCTTGGAGACGTCCGCGTCCTCCAGGGGCGCGACGCGGTCGAGGAACTCGACGATGGTGACCTTCACGCCGTAGTTGTGCAGGACGTACGCGAACTCGATGCCGATCGCGCCCGCACCCGCGATCACGACCGAGCGCGGCAGCTCGTCCGCGAGGATCTGCTCCTCGTAGGTCACCACACGCTCGCTGCGGCGGGTGCCGGGCAGCAGCTTCGGCGTGGCGCCCGTGGCGATGACGCAGTTGTCGAAGCCGATCGTGGTGGTCGTGCCGTCGGACTTCGCCACCTGAAGGGTGTTGGCGTCCAGGAAGGTGCCCCGGCCGTCGAACTCCGCGATCTTGTTCTTCTTCATCAGGAAGTGGACGCCCTTGACGCGGCCGTCCGCGACCGTGCGGCTGCGCCGGAACGCCTCGCCGTAGTCGAAGGACACCTCACCCTCGACCTTGATGCCGTACGTCTTCGCCTCGTGCGTGAACAGATGCGCAAGCTCCGCGTTGCGCAGCAGCGCCTTCGTCGGGATGCAGCCGACGTTGAGGCAGACCCCGCCCCAGTACTTCTCCTCGACGACCGCCACGCGCTTGCCCAACTGGGCGGCGCGGATCGCGGCGACATAACCGCCGGGGCCTGCTCCGAGCACGACGACGTCGAAGCGCTCATCCATGGGGTTGGTCCTCTCTGCATGGCACAGCTACCTGGTACGGATGCCCCGATCATCCGTCATCCGGAGGTCGCGGCGTCGGGCGACCCCAGTCAACACCTGTTGACCTGGCGGAGCCCGCGCCCCACAATGGCCGACATGATCCAGCACCTGACTGCCGCCCTCGGACGTTTCAGCGTCCCGTGGCGGCGCGGGTGCGAGCGGTCGGGCTGTTGACGCGGCACCGCGTTCCTGTGCCGCGCACGCCTTCTGCGTGCTCGTGAACCGCGCCTTCGTGCGCTCGTGAACCGTACGCCCGACCCGTGAGGACGACCGCCATGACGGCAGTACCCGTTTCCCCCGCCCCGACACCCCCGGCAGCGCTCCGCGAGGCCCGAGTGCCCGCCGACGGCATGTACGAGGGCCGCCGCACCCTGCGCAGGCTCCCCGACGACCGTTTCGAGCGTCCGTACGAGCACATCGACGTGGTGCCGCAGGGCCGGATCATCGGCGCCGAGATCCGCGGCGCCGACCTCTCCCGTCCGCTCGCCCCCGCGCTGCGCGAGGAACTGCACCGTGCCCTCCTGGAGTGGAAGGTGCTGTTCTTCCGCGGTGCCCACCTCGCCTCCGACGAGCAGCGCGCCTTCGCCCGCACCTGGGGGGAGTTGGAGACCAATCCGCTGCTAGCGCGCGGCGCCGCCGAGGACGTCGTACGGTTCGAGAAGGGCGGCACCGCGACGCCCACCTTCGAGAACGTGTGGCACGCCGACGTCACCTTCCGCGAACGGCCCGCGCTCGGCGCCGTGCTGCAGCTCCGTGAGGTCCCGCCCGTCGGCGGCGACACGATGTGGGCGGACATGGCCGCCGCGTACGACAACCTCCCGGACGACGTCAAGGCGCGCATCGACGGGGCGAGCGCCGTGCACGACTTCATCCCGGGCTTCTCCCGCTTCTACGGCCCCGAGCAACTCGCCCCGTTCCAGGACGCGTTCCCGCCCGTCGAGCACCCGGTCGTGCGTACGCACCCGGAGACCGGGCGCCGGATGCTGTTCGTGAACACGTCCTTCACCACGCACATCGTCGGTATGGACCGCGCCGAGAGCGACCGTCTGCTCGGGTACCTGGTGCGTCAGGCCCATGTGCCCGAGTACCAGGTGCGGTGGCGCTGGCAGGCGGGCGACATCGCGTTCTGGGACAACCGGGCGACCCAGCACTACGCCGTCGACGACTACGCGCCGCAGCGCAGGGTGGCGGAGCGCGTGGCCATCGCGGGCGACCGCCCTTTCTAGCGGTTCGGCTGCCCGCCGTTCAGCTCCAGCCGTTCAGCTCCAGCCGTTCAGCTCCAGCCGTTCGGCTGCCCGTCGTTCAGCGTGAGCCGCCACCTGATCTCGCCGTCGCGCCTCTCGTCGGTGGGCGCGAGCCCGGCGGCGCGGGCCACGGCGGCGGACGCGTCGTGATCGGGACGGATGTGCGCCAGGAGGTGTGTCACCTCCGGACGGCCGCGCAGCCACTCCACGAGGCCCCGGGCCGCCTCGGACGCGATGCCCCGGCCCTGCCACGGCGTGCCCACCATCCAGGCGATCTCGGCGCCGTGGCCGTCGCTCCCGTCCTCGCTGCCGTCCTGGCTCCCGTCCTCACTCCCGCCGGGGCCCCGGGGCCGTACGGTCGCCTGCACGGTGCCCGCGAGGCGGCCGTCCGCTGACACCCGCAGGACCCAGTTGCACCACGAGACCCGGGGGTCGGGCGGCCCGGCGACCATACGCGTGTAGCGGGCCCGCAGGGCGGTCACGTCGTCGGGGGCGCCCCCGATGAACGTGTGCAGGGCCGGGTCGCCGAGCACCACCGCCATCTCGTCGGCGTGCGCCACGCGCAGCGGCTCCAGCGTCAGCCGGTCGGTGGTGATCGGTTCGGCGACAAGGCGGTGGCCCGTGGTGCTCATGTCACCATCATCGCGCAGTCGTACACGTCGAGCCGTCCGCACATACCGAACCGGCCCCGCTCGGCGGGCTGTTCGGCGCGGACCCCGGCCGCCGCGAGATGGCGGGCGTCACCCCGTGCCAGGGCGTCGAGCTGCGCGCCGGTGGCCGCGGCCGCCGCGGCGGCGCCGGTGCGCCAGCGCTCCCGCCACGCCGCGGCCAGCGGGCGGACGAGGGCGGCGGCGGCGCGGTGGAACGCGGCGAGGGGCTCGGGGTCCCCGGCCTCCGCGGCGCGGCGCAGGGCGGTGAACCCCTCCACGGCGAGGTCGCGTCGGTGCCGCGCGGCCGCTTCCATGGCGCTCTCGTCCCCGTCCGCCCGCACGGGCGGGAGGGCGACGGCGGCCCGGTACGCGGCGGGGTCGGCGAGCAGGTGCGGCGGCAGGGTCAGTACGGCGTCGCCCGCCTCGGGCAGACCGCTGTTCTGCATGAGTACGTGGATCGTCAGACCGCCCTCGTCGACGAGCCGGTGAACGGTGCCGGGCGTGAACCACACGAGGGCGCCGGGGGCGAGCGGGGTGTGCCGGAACCCGGCGGGCGTGAGGGTCTGTACGGCACCGCGGCCCGCGACCACCGCGTAGCCCTCCGTGCACGTCAGATGGAGATGGGGGGGTGCCGCCGCGGAGCCCGTCGGCGGCCGGCCAGTCGTACACGCGAAGACGGGACACGCCGATGCCGCCGGGGAGCCCTCCGTACCCGGCGGGGTCCGGGTCCTGGGGTGTCGGCGGCACGGGGGGAGTCTCGGGTGCGGGGCGCGCGGCGGGAGTCGGCACGGCGGGACCTCCTATGGCCTGACGGGTTCCCGGACAGGATCCGACAGGTTCGGCGGGAACGACCCGGACGTGGACGGCATTGTGCGGCCCCCGATGCTCGGGACATCGGGGGCCGCGTGCCTCGGCTCCCTCCCCCCACGAAAGGGTGGCCGAGGTGTCTATGGGCAGAACGGCGGATCCTTCGGAATCGTGCCCCTACCGGGTGTACCGCCAGGAGCCGTCCGGTGACGGATGTACCGTCAGGAGCCGTCCAGTGACGGAAGAACCGTCAGAAGTTCAACAGGCTGCTGTTCGCGAGGCCCGCCCTCATCTCGCACGGGTTGCCGAAGGTGGTCGTCCAGGCGACGTGCTTGCCCTTCCAGACCCCGGCCGCGGAGATCACGACCGGGTTCCACTCCTTCGTACAGACGCCCGTGGGCGACGCGTCGACGAGCTGATCGAACCGTGCCTCCACGGAGTTGAGTTCGGCGCACGCGGCGCTCGGCGCCGGGTGGGTGCCGGAGGCCTTGGGCGCACAAGTGAGGGTGACCGCACGCTGCACCGTGGCCGTGGCGGCGTCTTCGCCCTGGCCGACGGTGAGCACCAGGTCCGACGGCGCGTACAGGCTCGTCGGTCCCGGGGTCGCTGCCCCGGCCGCGCCCGTCGAGACCGCCGAGACGGTCAGGACACCGGCGGCCACGGCGGCGGCCGCGCTCACGGTCTTCAGGAGGTGACGCACTTTGACGCTCCTTCGAATGCGGGTTGGTTGGAGATTCTTGTACTTCTTGTGTTTCTTGTGGTGGTACCGAGAGTTTCCTGGGGATTGCGTGCCCCGGAGGTGATTGCGGTGGGGAGTCTTGCAAGTGCGCTGAGTGAGCGGCAACCGGATGGTCGATTTCCGGATGGATGCGTCCGCTGAGGGGGTGTCGAATGACCGTTCGGGCAGCTCAGGGCGGTTGGCGCGGTCCGCGAGGAGCGTCCAGAATATGGGCGAGGCTAGGTGGTATAACCCGTAACAACCATCTGACCTGGGAAAATGAGCGGTTGGTATTTTTCATCGGCGAGGCGTTCGACCGGAAACCAGTGCTTGACCCTGTGGATGCGGGCGAGCTAAGCGACAGGTGTGACTGGTGAGGTCAGTGAGGATGAACCGGCCGGTCCACCTGCGGTGTGCTCGGTTCGCGGGGTGGCTGGCCTGCGATTCCTCGGGGTGCGGTGGCGTCGGCTCGGGGGGCGGCGGGCTCGGGGCGGGGCGGGGATGCGAGGTGCGGCCCGGGTGTGCGGAGCGGCCGGGACGCCAGGTGCGGCCGGGACGCGAGACGCCGGGCGGCCTCCGGCCTCAGCCTTCCGCCCTTGTCGAACGCGGTCGTGTACGGCCGGTCGCCGAGGCGTGCGCGTGCGGCCGCCGACACCCGGTCCACGTCCTGCCGTTCGCCCGCCGGGAGCGGCGCGCCCACGGAGGCCCGGGCCGCGGCGGCGGCACCGAGCAGGGTGGCGGCCGTGCGGTGCTCCCCGGCGGCGGTCTGTGCCCCCGCGAGGCCCTCCAGGGCCAGGGCCTGCGCCCGCGCGTCCCCGAGGCCCACGGCGACGTCGAAGCCCTCCGCGTGCAACGCGTGGGCCGTCGCAGCGTCGCCGTGCGCCTCCGCGACGAAGCCCAGCTCGGCGAGGGCGAGCGTGACCCCCGGGCCGTAGTCGGCCTCGCGGAACCGGGCGAGCAGCGCGCGCATGTGCCCCTCGGCGCCCGTGAGGTCGCCCTCCCTGCGGGCGCCGAGGCCGAGGCCGATCCGTGCGTCGAGCTCACCGGAGCGGAAGCCGTGGTCGCGGGCCAGGCGCAGCGCACGCTCGTGCGCGCTGCGGGCCTGCGCGAAGTCCCCTGTGAGCAGAGCGATCCGGCCAAGTCCTGACAGCCGCTTGGAGGCCTCCGTCCACAGGCCGAGGCGCTCCGCGACGGCCAGTCCCGCACGGTGCAGGCGGTCGGCGGCGGCGTAGTCGCCCGCGATCTCGCTGAGCGTGGCCAGGGGAAAAACGGCTTGCAACTGCCCCCACTCGTCGCCGAGTTCACGGAAGATTTGGTCGCTGCGCTCGCTGTCACGCCGGGCGGCGTCGAGATCGCCGTGCGCGATGGCGTGCCGGGCGCGCACACTGAGCGTGGCGGCGGTGCCCCAGGAGTCGCCGAGTTCCTCGAAGGCGCCGAGCGCCTCGTCCACCAGTCGTTCACCGGCACGCACGGCGCCCGCGCCCATCTGGGCGGAGCCGAGGATCCACAGGGCGGTGGCGCGGCCGACGGGGTCGTCGAGTTCGCGCTGTGCGGCGAGGGTTTCCCGCATGAGGCGGGCGGGTTCATCATCTGCGCTGTGGCTGTGGCTGTGGCCGCCGCCGTGGCCGTGGCTGCGCCTTTGGCCGTCGCCGTCGCTGTGTCCGTCGCCGCTCGGGCTCGCGTCGACGCCCGCGGGCCCGCCGGAAGCACCGGTTGCGGCGGCCACCCCGTCCCCCGTACCGACGCACGGGTCGGCGTACGCGTCCGCCCCCGCGTCGGTGGCCTCGCTGCCCTCGCGCAGGGAGATGCCCGTCCGCCAGGCCAACGCGAGTGCCCGTGCGGTGGCGATCTCTCGCGAGGGGGCTGGGGCAGCAGGGGTAGTTGCGGCGGCTTGGCCCGTGCCCGCACCCACGTCCGTGCCCGCGCCCTCGGACGCGCGGAGTGCCGCGTCCAGGGAGTGCCGTGCCTCTGTCGTGCGGCCCCGCAGTACCCAGTACCAGGCGAGCGCGTTGACCATGGTCAGGGCGCGTTCGGTCGCACCGTGGGCGAGTGCGGTGTCCAGGGCGCGGCGCAGGTTGGGGCTCTCCTCGTCCAGGCGGTTCAGCCACTCGCGCTGCCCGTGGCCGTGCAGCGACCGACTGGCCCGCGCGGCCAGTTCGGCGTAGTGGACGCTGTGCCGCTCCCGTACGTCCGCGAACTCGCCCGTCGCGCGGAGTTGTTCGGAACCGTACTCCCTGACGGACTCCAGGACGCGGTACCGCGGTCCTTCCGGCCGGTCGGCCGCGACCACCAGGGAACGGTCCACCAGGCGGGAGAGGAGGTCGAGCACCTCGGTGTCGCGTACGTCACCGCCCGCGCCGACGGCCCGCGCGGCGTCGAGCGCCCAGCCGTCGGGCACGGCGAGCCTGCGCAGCAGGGCGCGTTCGGGCGCCGTGAGCAGCGACCAGCTCCAGTCGATGACGGCACGCAGCGTGCGCTGCCGCGCCGGGGCGCCGCGGAAGCCGCGGGCGAGCAGCGCGAACCGGTCGTCCAGGCGGGCCAGAAGCCCGTGCACGCCCAGCGTGCGTACGCGTGCCGCCGCGAGTTCCAGCGCCAGCGGCAGTCCGTCGAGCCGTACGCACAGCTCGGCGACCGCCTCCGCGTCGTCCGCGCCGAGGTCGGCGCCGGACCCGAGACCGGCCCGCTGCCGGAACAGCTCCATGGCGCTAGCCAGTTCGAGCGGCGGCACCATCCAGACGCGCTCACCGCTCACATCGAGGGGTTCCTGACTGGTGGCGAGGACCGTGAGGTCCGGTACGTCGCGCAGCAGCGCGCCCACCGCCTCGGCCACCGCGTCGACCACGTGCTCGCAGTTGTCGAGCACGAGCAGCAGCCGCCGCTCGCGCAGCCCCTGCGTGAGGCGTGCGAGGGCCGCCACCGGGGCGCCGGGCTCCTCGTGCAGGCCGAGTACCCGTGCCACCGCCTCGGCCACCGCGTCCGTGCCCTGGCCGGACTCGGCGTCCAGCGTGGCGAGTTCGGCCAGCCACACCCCGTCGGGGAACGCGTCGGCGACCTCACGGGCCGCCGCGACGGCAAGCCGGGTCTTGCCCACGCCGCCGGGCCCGGTGAGCGTCACCAGACGGGTGGCGCCGAGGAGTCGGCGTACCCCCGGTACGGCGTCGTCCCGGCCGAGGAGCGCGGCGACGGGCGCGGGGAGATTGGTACGGAGGGCCGGCGCCTCGGGCCGCGCGGGCGCGGAGGCAGAGGTAGGTGTGGACGCAGGCGCACAGGCGGGTGCGGGCACTGGCGCAGGCGCCTGTGTGGGAGGCGCGGGAGGGTGTCGGGTGGGGGGTGGGGTCAGTTCCGGGTCCTGGCGCAGGATCGCGCCGTGCAGCGCCGCGAGTTCGGCGCCGGGTACGAGGCCCAGGTCGGCGGAGAGACGGCGGCGCAGATCCTCGTACGCGGCGAGGGCCTCCGTCTGCCGCCCGGAACGGTACAGAGCCCGCAACTGCGCGGCCCGCAGCCGCTCCCGCAGCGGGTGGCGCACGACCAGGTCGGCGAGGTCCGCGGCGAGCGGCCCGTGCTCGCCCGCCTCCAGGCGGGCCTCGGCCTGTTCCTCACGGGCGGTGAGCCGGTCCTCCTCCAGGCGGCCGATCGCGCCACGCGCGAAGGCGTCGTCGGCGAAGTCCGCGAACGCATCGCCGCGCCACAGGCCGAGCGCCTCGCCCAGGAGCCGCACCCGCGCGGCCGCCCCGTGCGCGGCCGCCCCGTCCGCGGCCCGCGCCCGCTCCAGGAGCAGCGCGAACCGGCCGGTGTCCACGGCGTCCGCCGTGACGCGCAGCGCGTACCCGGCGGGCCCCGACTCGACGAGCGAACGCCCGCCCGGCTCGGCCCGCCCCAGCACCCTGCGCAACTGGGACACCTTGCCCTGCAACGCGTTCGCGGGATGGTCGGGCAGGTCCTCGCCCCACAGCCCGTCGATCAGGCGGTCCGCCGACACCGGGTGGCCCGGGTGCACAAGGAGCTGGGCAAGAAGCGCGCGGACCTTGGCCCCCGGGACGGCGACCTCCGTACCGTCCGTCGTCCACACGGCCAGCGGACCGAGCACCCCGAATCGCATGCCGACGACGATAACCCGCCAGGTGAGCGCCCCGACCGCCACCTTCGGACGCACCGGGCGACAGCCGACCGGCACTCATCCGGCAGCCGACCGACAGCCGTCCGGCACTCATCCGGCAGCCGACCGACAGCCGTCCGGCAGTGAACCGGCAGCGCCCGCCCGCACAGTGACGACCAGACGCCGGGCACACCGCCAGGCAACGCTCCCACCGGAGGCCGTCCCCATGAACGTCACCACCCCCGAGCCCACGACCGTCGCCGTCATCGGACTCGGCAACCTCGGCCAGGTCCTTGCCCGCACCCTCCTGGACCAGGGGCACAAGGTCACCGTCTGGAACCGCTCGCAGGACAAGGCGGACGACCTGGTCGCGCGGGGCGCCACCCGGGCGGCGACCCCCGCCGACGCGATCCGGGCGAGCGACCTCGTCATCATCTGCGTACTCGACTACACCACCGTCCGCGACCTGCTCACGCCCGCCGCCGACGCCCTCGCGGGCCGCGTCGTCGTGAACGTCACCTCCGGCATCCCGGAGCCCGCCCGCGAACTCGCCACCCGGGTCAACGGCAGCGGCGCCGCCTACGTGGACGGCGCCGTCTACGCGATCCCGCAGACCATCGGCACGCCGGAGGCCTTCGTCCTCTACAGCGGGGACGAGGAGGCGTTCGCCCGGCACCGGGCGCTCCTGGAGACCCTCGGCACGGCGGAGTTCGTCGGCGCCGACGCGGGGCTCGCGGCCGTCCACGACGTGGCGCTGCTCAGCGGCATGTACGGGATGTTCGCCGGGTTCTTCCAGACCGTGGCCGTCAGTGGGTCCGCGGGCATCGAGGCGGTACGGGTCACCGAACTCCTGGTGCGCTGGCTCAAGGAGGCGATCGCCGCGCTGCCCGCCTTCGCCGCCGAGATCGACGCCGGGGACTACCGCACGCAGACCTCCAACCTGGACATCAACGCGGTGGGCCTCGCCAACATCCTCGCCGCGACCAGGGCGCAGGGCGTCGGCGTCGAGCTGCTCGCCCCGCTGCACGCCCTGTTCGAGCAGCAGGTGTCCGCGGGCCACGGCGCCGAGAGCCTGTCCCGCACGATCGAGTCCCTGCGGTAGGCGCGCAGGCGCGCAGGCGCGCAGGCGCGTTCGAAGGCCGGTGCCGAGACCGGCGGTGCCGAGACCGGCGGTGCCGAGACCGGCGGTGCCGAGACCGGCGGTGCCGGGCACCGCCGGTGCCCGGCCCACTGGTGTCTGGCATTCTGAGCACCTTTGATTGGTGGAGGCATCCATCGGTTCCGAGCGCAGAGACGAGACACATGGCACGCGGCAGGCTTCGGATCTATCTGGGGGCGGCACCGGGCGTCGGCAAGACGTACGCGATGCTGTCCGAGGCGCACCGGCGTACCGAGCGCGGTACCGACTGTGTCGTCGCCTTCGTGGAGCACCACGACCGCCCCCGTACGGAAGTGCTGCTGCACGGCGTCGAACTGGTGCCGCGCAAGGAGCTGACGTACCGGGGCGCGGTCTTCACCGAGATGGACGTGGACGCGGTCCTGCAACGCGCCCCGGCCGTCGCCGTGGTGGACGAGCTGGCGCACACGAACGTGCCGGGTTCGCGCAACGCCAAGCGCTGGCAGGACGTCGAGGAGCTGCTGGAGGCGGGCGTCGATGTCATATCGACG
>NZ_JOAP01000022.1 GCF_000720475.1 Streptomyces aureocirculatus | reverse complement strand
CCCGGATCCTGCCCCTGCCCCGCCCCCGGACCCGGCCCTGGCGCTGTGCCGGGCCCGGCCGGTGCCGTCTCCGTCCGCCCCCACCCCCACGAAACCGACTGAACGGACTGTTATCCGCCCCGGGCGGGCGCCGCACCCCGGCACCCGCACCCGGGTGCACCCCCGCGGCCGCGCCCGGCCCGCCCCGCCGCCGCCCGGACTGCCGCCACCCCCGCCCCCGGGGCCCGCTGCGCACGCCCCTGGCCTGCGCAGCGGTCCCGTACGGCTGGGGGAGCGGCACAGGTGTCCGGGACGGGAGCGGGGCGGGTGCGGGCCCGTTCCGGCCAAAAAATAGAAACCATCCATGCGGTTTCATATTGACAAACCGCCTGGACTGTTTTTGAATCGTTGGGTAGGGGGACCGCCCCCGGGCAGGGGGACGGCCCCCGCGCGGCAGCATCCACGGGACAGGGGAAACGCTGTGGACATCAACGTACTGGGCGCACTGGCGATACAGGAGCGCGGAGTCTCCGTCACGCCCAGCGCCCCCAAGCCCCGTCAGGTGCTGGCGCTGCTGGCGCTGCACGCCGACCGCGTGGTTCCCGTCTCCGCGCTGATGGAGGAGCTGTGGGGCACCACCCCGCCGCGCAGCGCCCGGACCACCCTGCAGACCTATGTGCTGCAACTGCGCGAGCTCATCGCCACCGCCCTGCGCACCGGCACCGGCACCGGCACCGGCCCCGGCCGTGACACCGGCCCCGGCCGTGACACCGGCCCCGGCCGTGACACCGGCTCCGGTGACGGCTTCGGTTCCGGTGCCGGGTCGGGTCAGGGCCGCGGCGGCGGGCAGGGGCGGCGGTCGGCGAAGGATGTGCTGGTGACCACGCCGGGCGGCTATCTGCTGGCCGGGGGGCAGGGGGACAATGACGCCCGGGAGTTCGAGCGTCTGGCGGGGATGGGCTACCGGGCGATGGACGGCTCGGACTACGCGGGAGCCGCCCGGCAACTGCGCCAGGCGCTGGGCCTGTGGAGCGGGGACGCGCTGGCCGATGTGCCGGCCGGGTCCCAGCTCAAGGTGGAGATCCGGCGTCTGCACGAGAGCCGCCTGTGCGCCCTGGACCAGCGGATCGAGGCCGATCTGCGGCTGGGGCGCCACCGCGAGCTGCTCGCCGAGCTCACCGTCCTGGTCAACCGCCACCGTACGCACGAGAACCTGCACGCCCAGTTCATGCTGGCGCTGCACCGCTCGGGGCGCCGGGGCGAGGCCCTGGACGTCTACCAGCGGCTGCGCGCCACCCTGGTGCGCGAGCTCGGCCTGGAGCCCTCGGCGGGCCTGCGCCGGATGCAGCGCTCGATCCTGCTGGCCGGCCCCGAGACCGCGGCCGCGCCCGACCCCGCCCGGCCCCGCCTCACCCCCGTGAGCTGACCCCCCGCCCGCGTGCCCCGCCCCGAGGCACACCCCCCTCCCGGACCGCCCTCCCGGACCACTGTCCTGGGCCGCCTCTGACGGGCCGCCGTGCCGCACGGCCGTGCCGCACCGGCGCCCCGCAGCCGGCCGGCCCGCACACCCCCGGGGGGGCAGACGCTCTGCGGGCGCTCCTTTGGCCATTCAGCCGGGGGGTGGGCGACGCCCGCTGCCGGGCGGGCAGTTGTCCGTGCAGGCCCGCCCGTCGCCGGGTTGCCACTGACCGGGACGGGCGCCGGCTGGGGCGGCCGGTGATCGCCCGTCACCTGCCGCCCCCTCAACTTCTTTGCTGAGAAAAACCATTGCGGAAAGAGTGCGGGCCCGGCCCCGCCCCGCCCTGGCGGACCGGACGGTCCCGCGGGGCGGGGAAAGGGGGAGAGGGCTGGGGAATATGTTGCTTTCACCTTGTCTCAAGGACGGCTCGAGAAGCGTCAAGGGCCCTGGCGGCTTTGGCTAATGTGCTCGCGGTGATGGCATCAGCCACTGAGAGGAAATCGACGAAGTACGAAAGGACAATTCCCGTGGAGATTCAGGTCCTGGGGCCGCTGAGTGCCAGTGTCAACGGGGGGTCGATCGTCCCGACGGCGGCGAAACCGCGGCAGATCCTGTCCCTGCTCGCGCTCTCCCCGGGACGGCTGGTGCCCGTCCCGATCCTGATGGAGGAGATCTGGGGCATGGAGCCGCCCCAGAGCGCGCTGACCACACTGCAGACCTACATCCTGCAGTTACGCCGCCGCCTTGGCACCGCGATGGGCCCCGACGCCCCCGGCAGCGCCAAGGACGTTCTGGCCACCCGGCACGGCGGCTATCTGATGCAGATCGCACCCGACAGCGTGGACGTCCACAGTTACGAACACCTGGTCATCCAGGGACGCGGCGCCTTCGAAGCCGGAGACGACGGCGCCTCGGCCGAGCACTTCCGCCGCGCACTGGCCCTGTGGCGCGGGCCCACCCTGGTGGACGTGCGCACCGGCCCCATCCTGGAGATCGAGGTGATGCGCCTGGAGGAGAGCCGCCTTGGCACCCTGGAGCGGCGCATCGACGCCGACCTGCGCCTTGGCCGGCACTCCGAACTCATCGCCGAGCTCACCGAGCTGACCGCCCGCTACCCCCAGCACGAAGGCCTGCACTCCCAGGCCATGGTGGCGCTGTACCGCTCGGGCCGGCAGGCCTCGGCCCTGGACATCTACCGCAGGCTGCGCGCCCGCCTCATCGACGAGCTGGGCGTGGAGCCCTCACCCCAGATGCAGCGCCTGCACCAGGCCATGCTGACCGTCGACCCGCAGCTCGACATCGCCGCAGGCCCCCGCCGCGGCTCCACCTTCGACCTCTACGCCGCCTGAAACACCCCCCGCACCCCCGCGAGCGCCGGGGCGCGGGCGGGGCCGTGTGCGGGCCGGGCTCAAGGCGGACTCCGGCACCGCTTGAGCCCTGTCAGCGAGGGTGGGCCCACTGCTGAGCCCATGACCCAGGGCTGCCAATGACCGCTGCCGCCCCCGGCGGCCTGCCTGCCGGCCGTGAGCCCGCACCACCGCAGCGGGGGCGGCGCCCTTTTTTCCGAGAGAAGGTGGTGCCGGTGTCGGGCGAGCGTGTTCACCGGGTCTCGCACGCGGTCGAGGTGGAGGCTCCCGCGGGAGTCGTCTACGGGCTGATCGCCGATGCGGTGCAGTGGCCGCTGTACTTTCCCGCGAACGTCCATGTGGAACGCCTGGACTACGACGGAGTACGAGAACGCCTGCGGATGTGGGTGGTCGCCGACGGCCAGGTCAAGTCCTGGACCTCCAGCCGGGTGCAGGACCCCGCCCGGCGCACCGTGACCTACCAGCAGGAGCAGCTCATGGAACCGGCCGCCTCCATGGGCGGCACCTGGACGGTCACCGAACTGGGCCCCCGGCGCTGCCGACTGGCCATCGACCACGCCTTCAGCGCCGTGGACGACCGGCCCGAGCATCTGGCCTGGCTGGAACAGGCCACCCGCGCCAACGCCCGCGCCGACCTGCACCGCCTGCAGGACCTCGCCCGCCGCTTCACCCACCTTGAGGAACTGGTGCTCTCCTTCGAGGAGACCCTGCGCGTCAAGGGACCCGCCGAACTGGTCTACAGCTTCCTGTACGAGGCGGCCGACTGGAGCGTGCAGGTCCCGCACATCACGCGCGTGGACCTGGACGAGACCCAGGCCGGCATCCAGAAGATCACCATGGGGGTGCGCGGCCAGGACGGCAGCGAACAGGAGGTCACCTCGGTGCGGGTGTGCTTCCCCCACGCCGGCCGCATCGTGTTCAAGGAGCCCGACCCACAGGGCCCGCTGGCCGCGCACTGCGGCGAGTGGCTGGTCAACCCCGACGAGAGCGGGGTCACCGTGGTGGCCCGCCACCACGTCGTCCTGTGCCAGGACACCCTTGAGCGCGCACCCCTTGGCGCGGGCGGGCCCTCAGGGCTGAGCCGGGCCCGCCGCCAGGTACGCGCCCGCCTCAGCCGCGACAGCCGCACCGTGATGGAACTGGCCCGCGAACACGCCGAGACCGCCGTCCGCCACCTCACCACCCCCCGCTGACCCCACCCGCCCCGCACACCCACACCCCCCGGCACCCCCCGGCACCCCCCGGCACCCCCCGGCACCTCCCGGTCCTTTGGGGGGTGCTCGGGCGCGCCCGCCCGGACCACCCCCCGGCACCCTCCTGGATGCTGCCCGCCTCCGGGGCTGCCCCCTACGGGGGATGTGGTCCGCTTGTGCCGCTGACGTTCGTGTCAGCGGCACGTCAGGGTGATGTGGGGCCGGGGGGCCATGCTCGATCTCTGCGCTCGCAGGAGAGGAGGACGGGGCCGGCCGCCGTCGCGCAGCCGCGGCACCCGCGGTGACACGCCGGCCCCGCAGAGCCGATGACCGACGGACGCAACCAGGCGCACGGGCCGCTGACCGCCGTGCTCGACGCGGGCGCACTTGCGCTCGATGCTCCCTCCACGCTGGAGCTGCGCGGCCCTTTGGACCCCGCGCTGCTGGAAGCGGCGCTGGCCCATGTCGCCGCGGAGAAACCGGCGTTGCGTGAGGAGCGGCCGCACATCCTGCGCCACGGCCCGGCCCACCACACCCTGCATCTGACCGGCCTCTACCCGCTGGGGACCCTCGCCGACCTGCTGACCGCCACCCCCCACCACAACGACACCAACCACCACCACAACAACAACCGCGACCGCGACGGCGACAACAACCGCGACCGTGACCGTGACCGTGACGGCGACCGTGGTGGCACCGGCAGCGGTGGTGAGGGCACCGGCGCAGACGGCCGCGACCGCGGCAACGACGGCGGCGGCAGCGGTGGGGGGTGGCCGCGGCTGCCGCAGGTGCTGGAGGCCACCGCGCTGCAGCAGGAACTGCTCGCCGACATCGCCGCCCACCCCGAACACCAGGTGGCGCAGTTGTGCTGGCGCTGGCACGGGCCGCTGGACACCGGCCGCTTCCAGGCCGCCTGGCAGTCGGTCTTCGACCGCGAGGCGGTACTGCGGGCGGCGTTCGTCTTCGACCCCGCGCCCCGGGTGGCCCTGCACGCCCACGCCCGCGCCACCGTGACCCGGTACGCCCACGGCCGGCTGACCCGCCAGGCTCTGATGGAACAAGAACGCCGGCGCGGGTTCGACCCGGCCCGCCCCGGGATGCTGCGCGCGGCCCTGCTGGAGGGCGCCCCGCCCGACCCCGCCGGCATGCCGGTGCCGGGCCGGGAACAGGCGGAGGCGGCACCGACCTTTGTGCTGCTGACCTACCACCGCGGCCTGCTGGACGGATGGAGCGTACGGATCCTGGTGCAGGAGTTCTACCGCGCCTACCTGGCCGGCGGCCCGCTGCCGGGCGCCGAGCGCCGCCCGGACCTGCGTGACTACCGGCGCTGGCTGAACGAGCAGGACTCCCGCGCCGCCCGTGACCTGCTGACCCGCCAGGCCCCTCCCGCCTGCGAACTGCCCAGGGCGCGCCCGGGCGCGGTGACCGGACACAGCGGGACCGGCCGCACCCGGGCCCGCCTCACCCGCGCCGAGGCCGCCCGCCTGACCACCTGGGCGGCCCGCCACGGCGCCTCGGAGAGCAACGCGCTGCAGGCGGTATGGGCGATGCTGCTGCACCTGGCCGGCCGGCACAGCGGCGCGCAGACGGTCAGTTTCCATGTCACCGTCTCCGGGCGCGGCATCCCCATGGAGGGCATCACCCGCCTGCCGGGCCCGCTGGAGAGCCCGCTGCCGATCACCCTGCACGTCGACCCCGGCGCCCCCGTCGCCGCCCTGCTGCAACAGGCCCGCGACCAGATCCTGGACCTGAGCGCCTACGAATGGCTCACCGCGGGCCGCATCCGGGAGTGGACCAACTCCCCGGCCCCCCAGACGCTGCTGTCCTTCGCCCACACCCAACACCCCGCCGAAGACCTCACCCTGGCCCTGGCCGCCCGCCACATCCACGTCGAAGAGCCCGAACCGGCCGGTGAGCACAGCGCCCACCCCATCGGCGTGCTCGCCCACCGCGACAGCATGGGCTGCCTGGTGCTGACGGCCGTCCACGACCGCGCCCGCCTGCCCGACGACACCGCCGCCGCCCTGCTGGCCCGCAGCGCCCGGCTGCTGCGCCAACTGCCCCTGATCGCCACAGAGAACACCACCGTCACCCAGGCCCTGGCCGGCCTGGGCGCCACCGCGCCCGTCCCGGCGCCCCTGCTGTACGACCCGCCCGCCGCCGCGGCCCCCGGCCTGGTGCACCTGCGCCCGCCCCGGCAGGACGGCGCCGGCACCGTCTGCCTGATCGCCTCACCCGGCACCCCCCACACCTGCCATCAGGCCCTGGCCCGCCACTACCCCGGCCCGCAGGCCCTGATGGCCCTGCACCCCGACGCGGCCCGCGTCCCCCACTGCCTGCCCCTGCTCGCTCCCCACCTGCACGCGCACGCCCCCCTGGTCCTTGGCGCCTTCTCCGGCGCCGGCGCCCTGGCCTACGAACTGGCCCGCCACCTGGCCACCCACTGCGGCCGCGCCCCCCTGGTCGTCCTCGGCGCCGCCGCCGGGGACGGTGACGGCCAGAGGGGCGGCCAGGACGCGGACAGTGGCTGCGAGAGCGCTGTACGCGGCCTGGCCCACGCCATCGCCGCCGCGGCCGCCGCCCGCCACACCCCCTGAACACCCCCCGGGCAGGGGGCGGTCCTGGTGATCCTCCAGCGCCGCTCCGGCGGCAGGCGCCAGGGTAGGAGCGGTCGGGGCACAGCAGGCCTCCCCCGTGCCTGCCCACCGCCGGACACCCCTTGTCCGCCGGTCCCGGACGGCGGCGGTCTTGCCGGGTCCTATCCCGTCCCCGGCAAGACCGCCGCACACCCACACGCCGCGCGTACGCCTCCCGCCCCGCCCCGCCCCGTCCCGCCTCGCCCGCTATGGCACCGGCGCGGGGACCGGCACCGGGGCGGGGGCGGGCTGGCCGGTGGCGGCTGTCAGGGCCTCGAAACGCCGCAGCAGTTGGCGCTGCTGGATGCGCAGGCTCTCGATGCGGTGGTGCAGGCGGGCGATCTCACTGCCCAGGCTCAGCACCGTCTCACCCGCCCCCGCCGCAGCCCCCGTACCCCCGGACACACCCGTACCCGTACCCGTACCCGTGCTTGTGCTTGTGCTTGTGCCGGTGTTCAGGGTCAGGCCCTGGCCCGCCGGGGCGGCCGCGGTGGGGGTGCACGCCTGCAGGGCGGCGGCGGTGGCGGGGGTGGGGGCGGTCAGGGTGGTGTCGTGGCGCAGGATGGCTTCCATGCGTGCGCGCAGGGCCGGGCCTGGTTCCACGCCCAGTTCGTTGACCAGGCGTTTGCGGGCCCGGTCGTAGACGCGCAGGGCCTCCGCCTGGCGTCCGCACCGGTACAGCGCGAGCATGAGCTGGTCGTAGAAGCGTTCCCGCATGGGGTGGTCGCCGGTGAGTTCTTCGAGTTCGCCGATGATCTCGCCGTGGCGTCCGGCGCGCAGACAGCTCTCGTGCAGCAGTTCCAGGGCGGCCAGGCGGTGTTCTTCCAGGCGGGTGGCCTCGGCGGCGCAGATGTCGCCGCCGATGCTGCCTTCCAGGGCGGGGCCGCGCCACAGGGTCAGGGCGGCGCGCAGGAGTTCGGCGGCCCGGGCGGGTTCGTGTGCGGCGAGCCGGCGGCCCTGGGCGGTCAGTTGGTGGAAGCGGCCGGCGTCGGTGCCGGCCGTGCCCAGGCGCAGGACGTAGCCGGGCGGGCAGGTCCAGATCCCCGCCCCCGCCTGTGCCCCGGCGCCCCCGGCAGCCCCGGCGCCCCCGGCAGCCCCGGCGCCCCCGGCGGCCCCGGTGGTCCTGGTGGTTCTGGCGGGCCTGGTGGTTCTGTTGGCGGGGGTGTTGGTGCGGGCGGCGGCACCGGCCCGCCCCCGCACCGGAACCCGCACCGGCACCGGCACCGGCACCGGCGCCGGCACCGGCCCCGGCACCGGCACCAGCCCCGGCACCGGTACCGGGGCGGGTGCGGGGGCGGGCAGGAGGCGGCGCAGGCGGGCGACGTGGGCCTGCAGGGCGTTGGCGGCGCCTGCCGGGGGGTGTTCGCCCCACAGTTCGTCGATGAGGCGGGCCACCGACACGTGGTGGCCGGCCATGGCCACCAGGGCGCCGAGCAGGGCCCGCTGTTTGGCGCCGGCGGGAAGGATCCGCCGGCCGGTGCGCTCGTCGTGGATCTCCACGGGGCCAAGAATGCGGAACTGCATGGGTTCGTCCCCCTCACACCGGCCGCGGGCCGGTCAGTTGGGTGCCGCCGCCGTGCGCTCTGCGGCGAGCGCCGCGCTCACGTCCTGCACCACGCGCGTGAGCAGCGCGGCGGGGTCGTTCTGGAAGTAGAAGTGGCCGCCCTCGAACAGGCGCACGCCCATGAAGCGGTGGGTGAGGTCCTGCCAGGCGGCCAGCCGGGCGGGCGCTACGGTGGCATCGGCGCGGCCGCCGTAGGCGGACACCGCCACCGGCAGCCGCGAGGCGGCGGGCCCGGTGGTGTAGGAGTCGACCAGGTGCAGGTCGGTGCGGACCAGCGGGGCGAGACGGGCCCACATCTGGGGGGAGTCGAAGACCTCCGCGGGGGTGCCGCCCAGGGCTTTGAGGTGGGCCCGCAGTTCGGCGTCGCCCACCGGGCTGCGCTTGAGGGGGGTGCCGGCCGCCCGGGCGGGCGCGCCGCGCGCGGACAGCCCCAGCCACAGCGGCAGCGCACCGCCCCGGGCGGTCAGCCTGCGGGTCATCTCATAGGCGAGGACGGCGCCCATGCTGTGGCCGAAGAACGCGAAGGGGCCCTGCCGTTCGGGCTCGGTGCGCTCCAGCAGGAAACCGGCGAGCCGGCCGGCGTCGTCCATCGGCGCCATGTCCAGCAGCCGCCCGTGGCCGGGGGCGTCCAGCAGGCGCACCTGCCAGTGCCGGGGCAGCAGCCGCGGCCAGTGCCTGAAGGTCAGGTGCGAGCCGCCCGCATGGTGCAGGACGAACAGGCGCACCGGGACGGGGGTGGGGCTCATGTCCGTGGGCATCGCTCTCCCTTGGCCCGGCCGGCCCCGCCCCGCCCCCGGCAACCCCCGCACCAGCCCCCCCCGGGGTGTGGCCCGGGGGCGGGGCTAAGGGGTGCCGGCGGTGTGCGGGGGCGGCGGCGCCCGGCTGCTCGACAACCCTTGCTGCACACACACTTCCGAATTTGAGACGATAGACGAAATACCGGCACCGCAAAGCCGCCGCCCTGCGGTAATCCGCCTGCCGTATGGCCGTCCTCGAGCCCCTTTCCGGCGCCCGCCCCCGCCCGCTCGCGGAAAAAGGGCATCGCCCCGCCCGCGCGTAAAAGGCTGCCCGCCCCCGCAAAAGACGCCGCCCCGCCCGCGCGAAAGGCACCGTTCCGTCCGGCCCCCGCCGCGCCCCTCCGGCACCACTCCACCCCTTCGTCGCTGCTGCAAACGCAAACAGGGTGGGGTGGGGAGGGTGTGGGCGCGGTGGGCGGGGCGGTGCGGGCGGGGCGGGGAGCTGGGCGCTGTGGCCGGGCCCCGGCCAGGGTCGAGCGGTTCTCAAGACCCCTTGGCGAGGCTCGGAGCAAAAGGGGGCCGCTCCAGCCGGGGCGGCCCGGCGGAAGGTGGCGCAGCGATGGCATCGGGGACGACGTTCGCCCTGCAAGCCGTACCAGCACACACACCGGGCACGCCCGCGTCCGCAGCCCAGGCGGCGCTGCTGGCCTCGGAAGCCGCGGTGCAGAAACGTACCGCCGATCTGGAGGCCCGCTTCGGTGATCCCTGGGACACGGGCAACCCGCTGGGCCACGGCCCCGTCCTGGCCGCCGACGCCCGCGGGCGGGTGCAGGCCGAGGGCGAGGCCCTCCTGGAGGACTTCGCGCTGAACGCGGAGTTCGTGCCCGCAGCTCTGGGCGGGCGTCTGGTGCGCGCCGACGCCCTGGCCCGCATCCTGCGGCCGGTCTTCCGCCGCGATCAGTCCCTGGGCGTGGGCTATGGCGTCTTCTCCCTCCTGGCCGGCGCCTCGGTGTGGGCCGCCGGCAGCCCCGAGCAGCAGCGCTGGGCGGCCGACCTGCTCCTTGGCGGCGGCCGCCTGGCCGTCTCCTACCGCGAACTGGCCCACGGCAACGCCTTCTTGCGCGATGAGTTCCGCCTCACCGCCACCGGCGGCCGCCTGGTCCTGGACGGCACCAAACGTGTGATCATCAACGCCGACCGGGCCCAGGGCCTGGTCGTGGTCTGCCGCAGCTCCAACGAGCCCGGCAGCCAGGCCCACTCCACCCTGCTCCTGGACCGCGCCCAACTGCCCAAGGGCCGGGTCAAGGACCTGGACCCCTACCCGATGGTGGGCATGCGCGGCTGCCGCATGACCGGCCTGGCCTTCGATGACTGCCCCGTGCCCGAGACCAGCCTGCTGGGTCAGGTGGGCGGCGGCGTGGAGCTGGCCCTGCAGACCTTCGCCTTCACCCGCTCCATCCTGCCGGCCATGGTCCTGGCCGGCGGCGACACCGCGCTGCGCACCGCACTGCGCTACGCCGAACAGCACGGCGTGGGCGGCCGGCCCCTGCCGCGCAACCCCCAGGCCCGGCGCACCCTGGCCGGCGCCTTCACCGACCTGCTGATCTGCGACAGCCTCAGCCTGGCCGCCATGCGCGCCACCGGCCACCACCTGGGCATCACCGGCGTGTACGCGGCCGCCACCAAATATCTGCTGCCCATCCTCCTCAACGACGCCGTGCACGAACTGTCGGTGCTCCTTGGCTCCAGCATCTATGTGCGCGAGGGCGAGTTCGGCATCTTCCAAAAACACGTCCGCGACCTGCCCGTCACCAGCCTGGGCCACGCCGGGGCGGCCGCCGCGCTGTCCACCATCAGCCCCCAGTTGCCCGCTCTGGCCCGCCGCTCCTGGTCGGCGGCCGGCACCGGTGACAGCGCCCTGTTCGCCCTGCGCCAGGACCAGCCCGCCCTGACCTTCAAGCGCGCCGAGACCTTCGCCGACGGCGATGTGCTGTGCGCCGAACTGCTGTCCGCCGCCGCCTTCCTGGAGCAGGACCCCGGCCTGGAGTTCGCCGCTGTCCTGCAGCCCCTGGTGCGGCTTTTGTGCGGCGAACTGCGCCGCCTGCGCGCCGCCTGCACCACCCTTGCCCCCTTGAGCCGGCACTGCCTGGCCAACCCCCAGACCTACGCCCTGGCCGACCGCTACACCCTGCTCCTTGCCGCCGCCGCCTGCCTGGGCGTCTGGCGCCACCAGCAGCAGGGCCCCGACATCTTCCTGGCCCGCTCGGGCTGGCTGGTCAGCGCACTGCTGCGGATCTGCACCCGCCTGGGCATCGGCCCGCTGCCCGCGGGCGCCCCCGCCGCCGAGGCCCAGGTCTTCGCCGAACTCCTGCGCCGCCACCACAAGCCCGCCAGCTTCGACCTGTACGACAGCCCGCTGGCCACAAGCTGACCCCCGCCCCGCCCGGATCCGCCCGCGCCTGCCCGAACCTGCCTGCATGTGTGTGACCTTGGAGGACACCGTGAGTGAACTACTGCTGGACCGGGTCGCCGACGACATCGTCGCGGCCCTGGAGAGCGGCCTCCCCCCGGCCAACGAGCACAGCCGCCTGTATGAGGACCTGGGCATGGACTCGCTGATGCTGATGGAGTTCATGCACCTGCTGAGCGAGCGCCGCCCCGCCCTGGGTGACCTGCTGCTGCCCGACATCGTCAGCCACATGGCCGACATCGGCACCCTGACCGACCTGCTGCGCGCCGCCACCCAGGACACCGGCCCCCAAGCGGCGCAGTCCTGGGGTACCGGGGACGGCACCGGCCAGGAGCGCGCGGCGTGAGCACAGCCGTGGCCGCCTCATCGGTACTGCCCGCCCCCGCCGCGCTGGCCGTGCTGTCCGAGCCGGTCCTGGTCACCCCGGCGGGGCCCTGGGACACCGTACGGCGGGAGCTGGCCGAGCACGCCAGCGTGGTGCTGTACGCGCAACTGGGGGACTGGCTGCCCGAGAGCCAGCAGGACGAGGGCGAGAGCGCGCAGGCCGAGGCCGACTCCGCGCTGGCCCCGCTGCTTGGCCGGGACTTCGAACGCTACCGCGGCATGACCAACCAGGACGTACGCGCCCGGTTCCTGGCCTCGCGGCTGCTGCTGAAGTACGCCGCGGGCGCGGTCCTTGAGGCCCGCCCGGCCGACATCGACCTGGCCTACAAGCCCGGCGGGCGCCCCTACCTGCGCGGCTGCGACCAGGTCGACATCAGCCTCAGCCACACCGCCGACCTTCTGGTCGTCGGGGTCACCCGGCGCGGCTGGATCGGTGTGGACGCCGAACTGGACAGCCGCCGCCTTCAGGGCTCGGCGGTGGAGCGGCAGATCTGCACCCCGCACGAGACCGAGCTGATCTCCCGCATCGACCCCCGGCGCCGCAACTCCACCCTGGTTCGGCTGTGGACCCTCAAAGAGGCCTACAGCAAGGCGATCGGACAGGGGCTGCGCTTTCGCTTCACCGAGTTCGGGTTCGCCCCGGGCGCGCAGCGCATGCAGGTGCTGCGGCCCGACGGCACTCCCGGCGCCGGCGACGAATGGAGCTTTCGCACCTGGACGGTGGCCGGTGACTACACCGTCAGCGTGGCCCTGTTCGACTTCGGCTTCGGTGACACCGCCGACATCGCCGCGCAGACGATGCTCGACGAGGGCATGGTCGATGCCCTGCTGCGCGAGGCCCGCCGGGCCGAGAGCCACCGCCGCACCACACCATGACACCCCGCCGCCCGCCCCCCCGGGGGGCGGGCGTCAGAGGTGGGAAGGGCCGGCCCGCGAACCACCGCGGGCCGGCCCTTCCCACACCCCCCCGGCACGAGAGGGGGCGGGGCGGGTCAGCGGCCGTGCAGGACGGCCTGGGTCTGGGTGCTGTGCCCCACGTGCCGGCGCGGCCCAACTGCCCTCTCGTTGAACAGGTCGGTCTGGATCACGGCGAAGGAGTGGCCCAGGTGCAGCGGGCGGGCTGTGGCAACCACGTCCCCGCCGCGCACCGCGGCGAAGAAGTGCGTCTTCAGCTCGATGGTCGAGGTCGCGGCACCGGCGGGCAGATTGAGGTAGGCGCAGATGCCCGCCGCGCAGTCGGCGAGCGTGACCAGGGCGCCGCCGTGCAGCACCCCCGCGGCCGTGCACCGCTCGGCCGCCCACGCCAGCCGGAGGGTGACCTCCTGTGCCCGGGCGAGTTCCGCCCGGATGCCCACCAGTGCCGCGAACGGCATCAGCGCCAGCAACTCACCCGGTGAAGCAGCCTGTTGCGGGTGCGCCTCCATCAGCCCTCCCCCCTTCTTTTTCCTCTTCGTCTGCTCCTGCTGCGGCCCGCCCCCGGATACCTTCCCCCCGGGGGGCGGGGATGTGCGGTGGGTGCGGTGTCAGTGCACCAGCAGTTCCTGGAAGCGGTGCAGATGGCGGGCGAAGTCCGTGGTCACCGCCAGCGCATGGTTGTCGATGTAGAAGTGGCCGCCGGGGAACTCACTGTGGCCCAGATACTGCGGGCTGCGCCGCGCCCAGTGCGACATCGCGTCCGGGGCCTGCTGCAGCGGGTCGGTGCTGCCGCCGTAGGAGGCCAGCGGGCAGGACACCGTGGCCCCGTCGTCGACGTACTGGGCCGAGACCCGAAGGTCGGCGCGCAGCGCGGGAATGACCAGGGCCAGCATCTCGGGGTTGTCATAGACCTCGGCCGGGAAGGAGCCAAGGCGTTTGATCCACTGCAGCATCTCGGCGTCCGGGAGGCGGCTCTCCTCCTCGGTGGGCTGGTAGAAGCCGATCGGTGACCAGCCCGAGGTGCCAAGGACCAGCGGGCGGCGCTCGCCCTCGCGCTCCAGGCGCACGGTCAGCCGGTAGGCGAGCTGGGCGCCCAGGCAGTGCCCGAAGAACGCGAAGGGCCGGTCGTCGATCTCATCTAGGACCGCCTCGTACAGGCCCTCCAGGAGCGGCTCGAAGTCCTCGTAGGTCTCCTCCTCGTGCCGGTTGTGCCGGCCGGGCAGGGTCACCGCCTGCGCGGACACGTCCGAGGGCAGCAACTGGCCCCAGTCGCGGTAGATGATGGCGCCGCTGCCCGCGTGCGGCAGCAAAAACAGCCGGATGCGGGCGTCGGGGTCGCTTTCCACCGGGTTGAACCAGTGCCCGGCGGTGGACATGCCGGTGAAGTCGCTCACAGAACGCTCTCCTTGAGTCGGGGCAGCAGCACATCGGCGATCTGCTTGAGCTGCGCCTGGGGCTCCAGCGACCCGATGCGGATCACCAGATGGCGGGCGCCGGAGCGCACATAGGCCGCCAGCGCCTGGGCGCATTGCCCGGCGCTGCCCCAGGCGTAGGCCTGGAAGCGGGCCATCTGCTCCAGCGGGGCCCCGTAGTAGTGGCTGATGTAGTGCTCCAGCTCCGCCCGGGCGCTGTCCGCGTCGTCGTCGACGGTGATCGTGGCGTACAGGGCCGGGGTGAGGGCTTGGGGCGGGCGGCCGGCGGCGGCGGCCAGTTCGCTGATGCGCTGCCAGGCCCGCCCGTAGGCATCGGCGTCGGGCAGGAACGGCAGCCAGCCGTCGTAGTGGCGGGCCACCCGCTCAAGGACACGCGGGGTGTCGCTGCCCGCAAGCCACAGCGGCGGCCCGCCCCGGCGGTGCGGGCGCGGCAGCCGGTCAAGGCCCTGTGCCTGCCAGTAGCGTCCCTCGTAGCCGGTTTCGGCGCCTGGCCCACTGGCGCTCCAGGCGCGCCGCCACAGTGCGACGATGTCGTCCAGGCGTCCGGCGCGGCCGGCGAAGGCGGCGCCGACGGCGGCGAATTCCTCCTCGGTCTCCGGCATCGGGAAACCCGAGCCCAGGCCCAGGGTGAGCCGGGAGGCACACACATGGTCCAGGCTGGAGATCATGTTCGCGCCGATCAGGGGATGGCGCAGCGCCGGGGTCAACGCCGCGGTGCCCAGGGTGACCCGGCTGGTGACCGCGCCCGCGGCCGACAGCACGACCAGCGGGTCAAGGCGCGGCCGGGCGGTCAGCGAGTCGCCCGCCCACAGCGAGTCGAAGCCGAGGTCCTCGGCCTGCCGGGCGAAGTCGAGCAGTGGCGCGGCGGCGAAAGCGCCGTTGATGGCCTGTTCCCGGGTCGGCAGCAGGACGCCGATGCGCAGCGGGCCGGCGGAGGTGCCCATGTCGGACTCCGATCGAAAGCGAAAAAAACACGGAGGAAGGAAACAAGCAGGTCAGGCCGGGGCGGAAGCCGCCGCCGTCGCCCCGGCCGCCGTCGCCCCGGCCGGGGGGTTCGGGGCGGGTTGGGGGTTGCGGAGCTGCTCGCGCACCGCCCGGCGCAGGATCTTCCCCGAGGGGTTGCGGGGCAGCGCCTGAAGCAGGTGGTAGGCGACGGGGATCTTGTAGTCGGCGATGCGGCCGCGCAGGAACAGCAGCAGTTGGCGGGGGCTGGCCCGGGCGCCCGGGCGCAGGACGACGGCGGCGTGCACCGCCTCGCCCCAGCGTGCGTCGGGCACCCCGACCACGGCGGCATCGGCCACCGCGGGGTGTTCGCTGAGCTGCTTTTCCACCTCGGCGGGATAAATGTTCTGACCCGCCACGATGATGGTGTCGTTGATGCGGTCGCACAAAAACAGATAGCCGTCCTCGTCCAGGTAGCCGGCATCGCCCATGTGCAGCCAGCCCTTAACCAGCGTCGCCGCGGTGGCCTCGGGCCGGTTGTGGTAGCCGAGCATGTGCGCAGGGGTGCGGATGCACACCTGCCCGATCTCACCGGGCCCCAGCACCTGCCCCTTGCGGTCGATCACCTTGATCTCGTTGCCGGGGCAGGCCCGGCCCGCCGCCCGCAGCAGGACGCTGCCCGCCCGGTGCGCGGAAGGAGGCAGACACACCGCGACACTGCCCGCCTCGGTGGAGGCATAGATCTGCGCCAACTGGCAGCCGAACACCTGCAGACAGCGGTGCAGCAGCCCCTCGGAGATCGGCGCCGCCCCATAAGCGATCTTGCGCATGGAGGCGAACGTGTCCGTGGACACCCCGCGTTCGTCGAGCATCATCTGCAGCATGGCCGGGGCCACGAAGGTGATGGTCACCTTCTCCCGCTCGATCAGACGGACCGCTTCCTGCGCCGAGTACATCGGCATCACCACATTGGTGGCGCCCGCGCACAAGCCGTGCAGGAACCAGCCGATGCCCGCGATCCCGAAACCCGGCAGCGAGATGAGGCTGACATCCGAAGCCCGCCAGTCGATGCCCTCATCGGGGTCCGCGCCGCTGTCCTTGGTGGCCTGGGGCAGGGTGAAGAACGTGCGGTGGGCCAGCACCACCCCCTTGGGCAGCCCGGTGGTACCGCTGGTGTAGATCTGCAGCACCGCGTCATCGGGGCCGCCGCACTGCGCCAGATCGGTGTCGGGCGCCTGCGCACACCAGGCGCGCAGCCCCGCACCCCGGTCCGGGCGCCCGTCGGCGCCGGTGCCGTCCACCCGCACCACCGCCCGCAGACTCCCCAGATCGCCGGCAAGGGCCGCATCGGCGGTGGCACGGAACTCCTCGTCCACGAAGAGCAGTTCGGCACCCGCATCACCCAGGATGTGATCCACCTCGGCCGGGGTGAGCCGCCAGTTGACCGGCACGATCACCGCGCCCGCCTTGGCGCAGGCCAGGATCGCCAAATAGTAGTGCTCACACTCGCGGCCCAGATAGGCCACCCGGCTGCCGGCCCCGATCCCGGCCGCCCGCAGCGCGTGCGCCACCCGGTTGCTGGCGCGGTGCAGCTCCGCGTAGCTGGTGCGCCGCTCCTCGCAGATCACCGCCGGATGAGCGGGCCGGGCATCAGCGTGCCGCGCCAGCACATGGGACAGCGTCCAGTGCGCGGGGTGGTTCATGTCTGCCCCCTGCTGGTGAGATGAACGGGCACCGTGGACGAGGTCATCCGGTGCCTCCTGAAAGCTGGGCCCGGAGGAACTCGGCGATCTTGGCCACGGAGGGGTAGTCGAAGGTCAGCGCGGCCGGCAGGCCCACACCGAAGTGGCGCTGCAGGCTGCCCTTGACCTCCATGCCCATCACCGAGTCCAGACCCAGGCCCACGAAGTCCGCGCCCGGCTCCACCTCGTCGGCGGACTCGAAGTGCAGCACGGCGGCGACCTTCTCGGCCACCACCCGGCTGATCAGCTTCAGTTGCTCGGGGGCGGGCCGGGCCAAAAGATCGGCCAGGTCACCGCCGCCGCTGTCCTCAAGGGCGGACGGCAGCACCCGCGCGTACAGGGCGTTGGCGGCCGGCAGCCGGCTGGCGAACTGCGGCCAGTCATACACATTCACGATCCGCTGCGCCGCGCCCTGCCGCCACAGTTGGTGCAGGGCCCGCAGACCCCAGGCGGGCGAGAACAGCCGCACACCGCTGCGTTCGATCTCGGCGATGTGGGCGGCCTCCATCCGCGCCGACATCCCCACGCGCCCCCACGACCCCCAGTTCACCGACACCGCGGGCAGCGCCTGCCGCGCCCGCCAGTGCGCGAGGGCGTCCAGGAAGGCGAAGGCGGCCGCGTAGTGCGCCTGCCCCGCACCGCCGCGCACCCCGGTGACCGAGGCCACCGAGGAGTACAGGGTGAAGAAGTCCAGCTCGGCAAAGGAGGCGGCGGCCTCGTGCAGCAGCCAGCCGCCGTACACCTTGGGCGCCAACTGCTCCTCGATCGCCGCCCAGTCGAGGCCGGAGATCAGGCAGTTGCCCATGGCGCCGGCCGCGTGCACGATCCCGGCCACCGGCTGTGCCCGCCGGTGCAACCGCGCCACCAGGGCGGCCACGTCCTTGGGCCGGCCCATGTCGGCGCGCACCAGCTCCACCTCCGCCTTGGCGGACAGCTCGGCGAGCAGACCTGCGGCCTCCTGCGCGGGCCGCCCGCTGCGGCTGACCAGGACCAGGTGCCGGGCGCCCAGGTCGGCCAGCTTGCACGCGGTGGCAAGCCCCAACCCGCCAAGACCGCCGGTGACCACATACGTGCGGTCCCCGCGTACGGTGAACTCGCCCTGCGCGGGTGTACGGGGGTCCTGGGGCGGCCGCGGCGGGGGGAAGGCCACGATCACCGGCCCGGCGTGCGGGGCGGGCGTGGCGCAGCCCGACAGCACCCGCAGTGCCTCGTCGACCTCGTCAAGGCCGTACACCACCGCCACCTCCGGCGCCCCATGCGGCGCCCCATGCGGCGCCCCATGCGGCGCCCCTTGCGGCGTCTCGGGCGCCTCGGGTGTGCCGGGGGTGTTGGGGGTGTTGGGGGTGTGGGGTGTGTCCGGGGTGCGGGCGGCCAGGGCTGCTGCCCGCGCCGGGCTGAGGCCTTCCGGGATGAGGGCCAGGGCGGTGTGGGGCACAGTCACCGTGGAGGCCAGCGGCCCGGGATGATGGACCGTCACCGCAGTGCCCGGGGCCCACCCGGCGCCTGCTGCGGCGGCGGTGACGGTGCCCGCGTACGCGGTCGCCGTGAGCGCTGGCTCCTGCCCGGCGGGCCCGTCGCCAAAGGGTGCGGGCACGGCGGCCGCCACGGGCACGTCCCGGGCGGTCAGGGCGGCCGCGGCCACCTGGATCCGCACCTCGCCGCCACCGGGGGCGCCATGCTCGTGGGCGGCCGGTGCCAGGGCGGTGTGCTCCAGATCGCCGGAGGCGGACGCCAGCACCGACACCCCGCCGGTCCCGGCGGGGGTGGTGTCGCCGGGCAGGACCCGGCGCACATAGCGCTGCCCCCCGCGGTAGGCGACCTGGTGCTCGCCGGGCTGCGGGCTGCGCCACTCATCGAGCAGCGCTCCGGCGTCCCCGCCGCCGGGCAGGTCGATCAGGGTGGTTTTGAGCTGCGGGTACTCGCCAAGGAGCACGCTGCCAAAGCCCCACACGGTGGCCGCGGCGAGCTGTTCGCGGCCGTCGGCGCTGTCCGCGGGCAGCCACTGGGCGCGCTCGGTGACCAGCCACAGTCGGGGCGGCTGCTGCCCGCCCGCCGCGCTGACCGCGGCCACCACATCGAGGAGCTCGCTGAGGTTGTGGGCGCATTCGGCGCGCAGTTGCTCCAGCGACATCGCCTCCTGCCGCGGCTGCCAGAACCACGCCACATCAGTGACGGCCGCCCCGGCGTCCGCCCGTTCCAGGGCCGCACGCACATCGGCCGGAGCGGCGGCGGGAGAGAGCCGCAAGCCGTTGTCCTCCTGGGCGGTGGCCAGATGCGCGGCCAGGGTGTCCCGGGCGGTGGCGGTGGTGCCGCACACCAGCACATGCCGCGAGACAGCGGTGGCCGGGGCGGGCGGCAGGCTGTGGCGCAGCCACTCCACGCGGTGGGTGAAGTGCGGCCCCTCCTGCCCGGCGGGGGGCGGGGCGAGCTGGACGCCGCGCAGTTCGGCGACCGGCTCACCGTCCTCGAACAGCCTCACGTCCGCCCGCAGCCCCTCCTGGGCGGGCTGGAGGGTGGCGGTGAAGCGCAGGGGGTGGCCGCGGGGCTTCTTGAACAGCCGGATGCTGTGCGCTGATTGCAGCACCGCCAGCGGGCCCGCGTCCTGGAAGGCGACCAGCGCGGTCAGGGCGCTCTCCAGCAGCTCGCCGGGCAGATGTTCCACCGCACTGGCGCTGCGCCCGCGCACCTCGCCGCTCAGGACACCGCCCTCGTGGCGGGCGGCGTGCAGCACGCGGGGGGTGGCCCCCTCGCCGGCGCGGCCCACCGCCCGCAGGTCGGTGGCCAGGTCCTCGCCCCGCACCCGCTCCACGACACTCCCGCCGCCGCCCACGCCGCCCACGCCGCTGTCGCCGCGGACAGCGGGGGCGGCGGGGGCGGGGTCGCTGGAGGCGGGCTCGATACGGGCGCGGGCCACCACATAGTCCTGGCCCTCGACCGTGGCCCGCACCTCGGCCTGGATGCAGCCGGTGCCGGTGCCGGTGCCGGTGCCGGTGCTGGGGGTGGGGGTGGGGGTGGTGCGGTGCAGGCGGGTGGTCATCCGCACCACGCTGTCCTTGCCCAGCGTGAGGACCTGGGGCAGCTCCAGGCCGGTGAGGGCGCCGCGGGTGTGTCCGCTGAGCGCGTCCTGGGCGGCGAAGAGCAGGTCCACCAGGGCGGCCGCGGGCAGCACCGGCTCGCCGCGCTGTAGCCCCGCGGCGAGTTCACCCAGCTCGGCGGGGACGAACTCGGCCGTGAACTCGGTGACCTCCGGCCGCAGCGGCCCGTCCGGCTCCCGGCTCGCGGCGGGGGTGACGCGTTCGCCGAGCAGGGGATGGGTGAGCGGGCCGCCGCCGGTGCGGGCGGCGCGGGTGGTGGGGGTGGGCAGCCAGTACCGCTTGCGCTGGAAGGCGTAGGTGGGCAGGTCCTGGGCGGGCAGGGTGCGCCCGGCGTGGTAGCCGTGCCAGTCCACGCTCAGCCCGGCCGCGTACAGATCGGCCAGGGCGCGCAGGGTGGTGCTGGTGCCTTCGCCGGTGTCGCGGCGGCGCAGGCTGGCCAGCCACAGGTGGTCCTCGGCCTTGACGCAGGGCTTGGCCAGGGCGGTCAGCATCGCCGAGGGGCCGATCTCGATGAGGGCGTGCTTTCCGCGCCGGGCCAGGGCGCGCATGCCGGCCATGAAGGCGACCGGTTCGCCGATGTGGCGTACCCAGTACTCGGCCGAGCGCAGCTCGCGGGAGCGGGCCACCTTGCCCGTCACGTTGGAGATCAGGGAGATCGTCGGCTCGCCGAAGGTGATGGACCCAAGCGCGGTGCGGAACTCCTCGAAGACCTCGGCCATCAGCGGGGAGTGGAAGGCGTGGCTGACGGTGAGGTCGTTCACCCGCACACCCTGCTCACGCAGCAGGGCGCCGACCTCGGTCAGTTCGGCGTCGGCGCCGGAGATCACGCACTGCTCGGGGCCGTTGACGGCGGCCAGGGCCAGCAGCGGCCGCCCCTGGAGCAGGGGCTGGACCTGCTCGGCGGGGGCGCTGACGGCGGCCATGCCGCCGCAGGCGCGCACCGACTGCATCAGGCGGGCGCGGGCGGCCACCAGCGTCACCGCGTCGGGCAGCGTGAACAGGCCGGCCACGGTGGCGGCCACGACCTCGCCGATGCTGTGGCCGATCAGCACGGTGGGCTTCACACCCCAGGACAGCCACAGTCGGGCCAGCGCGTACTCCAGGGTGAACAGGGCGGGCTGGGTGTAGCGGGTCTGCTCGATGTCGTGCAGGTCCTCGCCCGTTCCAAGGAGCAGATCGCGTACCGAGCGCTGAAGGTGGGGTGCGAACAACTCGTCGCACTCGTCCACCACCTGCCGGAACAGCGGGAACTGGCGGTAGGCGGCCGCGCCCATGCCCGGGTACTGCGAGCCCTGCCCGGTGAACATGAACGCGATCTTGCGGATGCCGGAGGGCTCCACCGCGTGGTCGGGGTGACTCACCCGCTCCAGGACCTTCAGCAGCCCTTCCCGGCTCTCGGCGGGGGCGGCGACGCGGTGGGTGAAGTGGGCGCGGCCCACATTGGCCGTGTAGCACAGCCGCGCGATGTCGGTATCGGGCCGCTCGGTGAGGAACTGGCGGTAGCGGGCGGCCTGTTCGCGCAGAGCGGCGCTGCTCTTGGCGGACAGCGTGAACATCGCCGCCGCCCCCGTCCGCGCCGGTGCCCTCTCCTGCGTACCCGCACCCGTCCCCGTACCCGTACGGCTATCCGCGGCCGTATCCGTACGGGTATCCGTACCGGTGCCGGTATCCGTGCCGGTGGGGGCGGGGTCGGGGGCTTGTTCCAGGACGATCGCGCCGATGGTGCCGGCGAAGCCGAAGCTGTTGACCGCGGCCCGGCGCACGGGGGCCCGCCAGGGTTCCGCGGCGGTGGGCACCCGTACCGGATACACCTCCCAGGGGATGCGTCCCGAGGGGGTGGTGAAGTTCAGGTGCGGGTAGATCGTCGCCGAGCGCAACTGGGCCAGGACCTTGATGACCCCGGCCAGGCCGGAGGCGGGTTCCATGTGGCCCAGGTTGGTCTTGACCGAGCCGACCAGGAGCGGGTCGTCGTGGCTGTGGCCTTCGGTGAACACATTGCTGATGGCGCCCAGTTCGATGGGGTCGCCCAGCGGGGTGCCGGTGCCGTGGGCCTCCACGTAGCTGATGTCGCCGGGCTGAAGCCCCGCGTCGGCCAGGGCCAGGCGCAGGACGCGTTCCTGGGCAGGCCCGTTGGGCACGGTCAGCCCTGCGCTGTCGCCGTCCTGGCCGACCGCGGTGCCGCGGATGAGCGCCAGGACCCGGTCGCCGTCGCGGGTGGCATCGCAGAGCCGTTTGAGGACGACGACGCTGCAGCCCTCGGCGCGCGCGTAGCCGTCGGCCGCCTCGTCGAAGGTCTTGCACTGCCCGTCGGGGGCGAGCATCTGGGCGTTGGAGAACATCACCGGGATGCGCGGGTGGTGCAGGGCGTTGACGCCGCCGCCAAGGGCGATGTCGGTTTCGCCGCGGCGCAGCGCGGTCACCGCCAGGTGCAGGGCGGCCAGGGAGGACGAGCAGGCGGTGTCGACGCTGAGGGAGGGGCCGCGCCAGCCAAGGAAGTAGGACAGGCGTCCCGCCAGCGGGAACAGGGTGATACCGGCGGCCAGATGCCCGTCGAGGTCCTCATAGGGCAACTGGTCCAGTTCCAGGGCGTAGTCCACGGAGCTGGCACCCACATAGACCGCGCCGCTGGAGCGGCGCAGCGGGGTGGGGTCGATGTTGGCGTGTTCCAGGGCCTGCCAGGCCGTCTCCAGGATCATGCGCTGCTGGGGGTCGATGTACTGCGCCTCTTTGGGCGAGATGTTGAAGAAGCCGGCGTCGAACAGGTCGATGCGGTCCAGGTAGCCGCCGCCGGAGGCCTTGATCTTGCCCTTGTCGTCGGGGCCCTGGGGGGTGAAGGCGGCCACGTCGAAGCGGTCGCCGGGCAGCGGCCCGATGCCGGAGGCACCGGCGCGCAAGAACGTGTCGAACTCATCGAGGCTGGTGCTGCCGCCGGGGAAGCGCAGGCCCACACCGATGATCGCGATGGGCTCACCAGCAGGCGCGGGCACGGGTTCGGCGGTGGCGGGGCGGTGGTCGAAAGACATGTCCGCGGGGGCTCCTTCTAACCGGTGGCGGCTACGGTGCGGGCTGGAAAGTGGCGGTGGCGCCGGCCATCAGGTCGGTGAGGTAGTACACGAGCTGCTCGACGGTGGGCTCGTTGAACAGCACGTTGGTGTTGATGGTCAGCTCAAGGAGCTCCTCCAGGCTCTGCTTGAGCGCGGTCAGGCGCAGCGAGGTCAGGCCGAGGTCGAAGTAGCTGACGGCCAGCGGGAGGTCCTCGTCGTCCTCCATCAGCAGAGCGTCCTTGAACAGCTCCACCACGAGGATCTCGATCTCTTCCTTCAGTTCGTGGGCGGGCAGCTCGCGCAGTTGCTGCAGGGGTATGGGTGTGTCAGACATGGCGGTGACCGATCCGTGAAGGTCCGGGCGCGCACGGGCCGCGCCGGTGAATTGAGCGCCAAGCCAACCACCGGCGACTGACACGCCACTGACCGGGCGCTCGCCCGGCAATGGCGCCGTATCCGCCCGCCGGCCCGCCCCGCAACACCCCCCGGGAGGGCGGGTGTTCGCCCCCCGCGGCACTGCCCCGTACCGGCACTGCCGCGTACCGGCGCTGCCTGGCGGTGTCGTCTGGCGGGGTGCGGGCAGGCGAAAGGCCGAGCCGCGGGGTGCGTCGGCTCGGCCTGGCTCGGGCGCGGGATCGCCCCGGGGGTGCCGGGGTCGCCCGGCGCCCGGTGTTCAGTGCGGGGCGGGTTTCTTGGCGCGGGGCCGGGGTTCGGCGCGCGGCCGCATGAACCGCACCATCACCGAGGAGGCCAGGCAGAACGCCACCAGCGGGATCAGGCCGACGTCGAAGGCGTGCGGATAGTCGCCGGGTACCGGGGCGTCGCCCAGGGCGGGGAAGAAGACCGCGCCGACGACGGCCACGCCGACGGCGACCCCGCCCTCCTGCACGGTGTTGGCGGTGCCCGAGGCGGCCGCGGCGTGCTCGGGGTCGGTGCCCGCAAGCAGTGCCCCGGTCAGCGGCCCGGTGGTCATTCCCATGCCGATGCCCGACAGGATCAGCGGCGCGATGATCCAGGCGATGGACTTGTCGGTGCCGATCCACGAGGCGGTGAGACCGGTCAGCACATAGCCCACGGCCAGGGTGAGCGGACCGGCGGTGATCAGGGTGTCGCCCAGGCGTGCGGCCAGCTTCGTGGAGAGCATCGAGGAGCCCAGATAGCCCGCGCCCAGGGTGAGGAAGACCAGGCCCGACTCGGCGGGCGAGAGCCCCCGGCCCTGCTGCAGATACAGCGCGAGCAGGAAGAAGAAGGAGCCCATGGCCAGGAAGTACAGCAGCATGGCGATGAGCCCGACGGGGAAGGTGCGGCCCTTGAACAGGGCGAAGTCGACCAGCGGGCTGTTGTGCTGGCGGGCGCGCTGGTGAAGGACGAAGGCGGCACTGAGCGGCACCGCGGCCACAAGCAGCAGCCACGTCCACAGCGGCCAGTCCCGCTCCTGGCCCTCGACCAGGGACAGCACGATCGCCGCCAGCGCGGCCGCCGAGAGCACCGCCCCGACCAGGTCCAGGCGCCCGCCCTTGGCGGCACGGGACTCCGGGATCAGCCGGGGGGTGAGCACCAGGGCGATGACGCCGACGGGCAGGTTGATCAGGAAGATCGCCCGCCAGGTCAGCCCGGCCACGTCCGCGGAGATCAGCGCCCCGCCGATGACCTGCCCGAACACCCCGGCCAGGCCGATCACCAGGCCGTAGACGACAAAGGCCCGCGCGCGGGCGGCCCCGGTGTAGACGACCCCGAGGATGCCAAGGACCTGCGGCACCATGAGCGCGGCCGCGGCCCCCTGCAGCACCCGGAAGGCCACCAGCGCGTCCGGGCTCTGCGCCAGGGCGCACAGCGCCGAGGCGATGGTGAAACCGAGCATGCCCAGGCTGAACATGCGCCGCCGGCCGTAGAGATCGCCGAGCCGCCCGCCGGTGATCATGCCGGCGGTGAAGGCGACACCGTAGCCGATGATGACCAACTGGGACTGGGCCGAGGACGCGGTCAGGTCCAACTGGATCGCGGGCACGGCGACATTGATGATGAAATAGTCCAGGACGGTGATGAAGGTGCCCACCATCACGATGGCCAGGGCACCCCAGCCCGGCGCGGCCGCACCTTTGGCGGGCGCGGCAGCCGGTAACGTCACCGCCTCTTGGGTCCCGGCGGCGGGCGCCCCTGTGTCCGTACTCATCGTGGTGCTCCTTGAGGTCAGCTAATGCGCTGCGGGGACGCGAGCGGGCGGCAGCCCCGCAGGTGGATGCGGAGGTGCCGCCCGGCACACAGTCCGAAAAAGACGTGCAAAGGACTCAGGCGCCGGCGGGCACCTTGTCCAGGAAGCCGGAGACGGTCTTGATCTTTCCGGCGCCGTCGGTGGCGATGACGTCGAAGCCGATGACGATGTTCTCGCCGCCGGCGGCGGGCACGAGCTCCCACTGGAAGCGGGCGATGTGGTGGTTGGCGTCGACAGCACCGAGGATCTTGAACTCGAACCCGGTGAACTGCTGGCGGGCGCCGGTGATGACGGTGGCGATGCCGTCGTGGCCGGAGACGTCGGCCAGCGGGTCGGTGTAGGTGGCGTCGGCGGCGTACAGGTCGGCGATCGCCGCGGCTCGCTTGGCCTCGTCCGGCTCGTTCCAGATGCTGATGTACCGGTCGGCCAGTTCGGTCAGGTCACTCACGCGTACTCCTTGATCGCTTCAACAACTCTGCCTGGGACAGGGCCGCGGACGCGCACGCGCCCTGGGGCGGCTCCCGAATTCCACAGTGACAGAGCCGACTTGACCTCCACTTGAGACCTGCTCAAGGCCCGCCCCCGCCCGCCCGGCGGCACGCGGGCGCAGGGCCGGTTTCGAGCCGGGCTCAAGGCCCTGGTGCAACGTTCAACACGCACAGCACACTCCGTACCGCCCCGCCGGCCGCTGCGGCCAGCACCCTTCAGGGGCGTTTGGCAGGGAGGAGCAGTCAGTGAAGTTCAAGGTGCTCGGTTCGGTCGGAGTCGAGGTCGGCGGACAGTTCCACAGTGTGCGCGGCGCACAGCAGCGGGCCCTGCTGGCGGTGCTGCTGGTCAACGGCGGCCGGATGGTGCCGGCCGAAGACCTCTATGCCGAACTGTGGGGGGACGATCCGCCGCTGACGGTGGAGAACGCGCTGCAGGCCCATGTCTCCCGGCTGCGCCGCACCCTGCACGAGTGGGGGCCGGGACAGGTGGCCCTGCTGGCCCGCTCCACCGGTTACGCGCTGGAGTTCGCGGCCGATGACCTCGACATGAACGTCTTCCGCCGGCGCGCCGCCCGGGCGCGCGCGGTGATGGATCAGGACGCCGGGCAGGCGGCGGCCCTCCTGGAGGAGTGCCTGCAGCTCTGGCGGGGCGCCCCGCTGCAGGACGCTGCCAAGGGGCCGCTGTGCCAGTCGGTGGCGGTGCAACTGGGCGAGGAGCACCTGGTGGCCACCGAGGACAAGCTGTGGCTGGACTTCGAGTGCGAAGTGCCCTCGGCCATAGGGGAGTTGAAGCGGCTGAGTGTGGTGCATCCCTGGCGGGAGCGGATCACCGAGATCCTGATGCTGGCCCTGTACCGGTGCGGGCGCCAGGCCGAGGCGATCGAGACCTATCATGCCGCGCGCGGCCGGATGGTCGCCGAGCTGGGCATGGAGCCCTCACCGCACCTGCGGGAACGTTTCCTTGACATCCTCAACCAGGCGCCGGTCCTTGCGGTGCAGCCGGCGCCGGAACTGGTCCGCTCCGGCTGACCCTCCTGCCACCTGGCCCCGGCCCCCGCGCCCCGGGGTGTGCGCACGCTGTTGCCCCCTGCCCGCACCCCGGCAGGGGGCGGCGGCATGCGGGCACGCGGCGGGCGGGCATGGCGGGGTGCGGGATGTGGGGGGTCAGCTTGTGGTGCCGCCGGGGTGGATGCGGGCGAAGCCGGTGTAGGGGTGCAGGGCGCTGGGCAGGGTGACGGAGCCGTCGGGCTGCTGTCCCTGTTCGAGCAGGGCGGCCAGGGTGCGTCCGATGGGCAGGGCGGAGCCGTTGAGGGTGGCGGCGTAGGCTTTGCCGCCCTTGGGGGTGCGTACTTTGATGCCGGCGCGGCGGGCCTGGAAGGTGCCGCAGTCCGAGACGGAGGAGATCTCCCGCCAGGCGCCGCTGCCCGGCAGCCACACTTCGATGTCGTAGGTCATGCGGGCGCTGAAGCCCAGGTCGCCGGCGGGCAGCATGACGGTGCGGTGGGACAGTTCCAGGCGGGTGAGGCACTCCTCGGCGTGGGTGAGCATGAGCTGAAGCTGCTCGGGGGCGTCCTTTGCGGCGCAGACGCGTACGAGTTCCACCTTCTCGAACTGGTGCAGGCGCAGGATGCCGCGGGTGTCGCGGCCGTAGGAGCCGGCCTCGGCGCGGAAGCAGGGGGTGCGGGCGGTCAGGGCCAGCGGCAGGTCACCGGCGTCCAGCACCTCGCCGGCCGCCAGGTTGGTGAGCGGGACTTCGCCGGTGGGCACCAGGAACAGTTCGCGGTCCCCCACGCGGGTGGCGAACAGGTCGTCTTCGAACTTGGGCAACTGGCCGGTGCCGGTCATGGTCCGGCGGTTGACCAGGTAGGGCACGGAGTGCTCGGTGTAGCCGTGTTCGCCGGTGTGCAGGTCCAGGAAGAAGTCGGCCAGGGCGCGCTCCAGGCGGGCGCCGGCGCCGCGGGCGGCGGTGAAGCGGGCGCCGGAGAGGCGGGCGGCGCGGGCGGTGTCCAGGATGCCCAACTGCTCGCCGAGGTCGGCGTGGTGCACGGCCTGCTGGGCGGGGGCCGGGGGCGGGCCGCCGCGGCGGATCTCGACGGCTTCGGTGTCGCTGTGGCCCTCGGGCACCTGGGGCAGGGGGAGGTTGGGGATGGCCAGGAGCAGTGCGTTCAGCTCGGTTTCGGCGTCGCGGGCGCTGTCCTGGGCCTGCTGCACGCGCTCGCGCAGTTGCCGCGTCGCCTCGCGGGCCTGGGGTGTGGGGGGTCCGTTGCGGGCGGCCTTCTTCAGCTCGGCGCGCAGGTCGGCCACGGCTCCAAGGGCTGCGGCCCGGCGCTTGTGGGCGCTCTCCAGGGCGGCGCTGTCCAGAGCAAAGCGCCGCCGTGCCAGGTGCTGTACGGCCACCTCGCCGGCCTCGATCAGCTCCCGTGCGTCGTGCATGAACTCTCCTTGGAGGCGTGCCGGTTGGTGGACTGCTCGCCCGGGTGGGCGGCGGTGCCTGCCGTGCGCGCCGCCCGGCCATGTGGGCGGCCGGGCGGCTGCGCAGGGCAGCATGACGCACATGCCGTACGGGCAGTGCCGTACGGGTGGAGCAGGTGGCACCGTAGGTGTGGTGCGGGTGGTGGGGGGCGGGGTTCAGACGGTGGTGCGGCGTTCGGTCATCATGCGGGCCATCTCGCCGATGTTCTCGGCTTCCATGAGTTCGTCGTCGCTGATGACGACGCCGTACTCCTTGTCCAGGAGCATGGACAGTTCCACGACGGCCAGGGAGTCGAGTTCGGCTTCCTCGCGGGTGGCGTGGGGGGTGATGCGGGAGGGGTCGACCTTGAGTTTGTCGACGAGGATTTCCTTGAGGGTGTCGAACATGAGGGAGGTCCTTTCTAGTCCACGAGGACGTCGGTGTCGGGCCAGGTGAGGGTGGCCGCGCCCCAGGAAAGGCCGCCGCCGAAGGCGGTCAGGAGCACCCGGTGGCCGCTCTTGAGGGTGCCGTCGGCCGCGGCCATGGCAAGCAGGGTGGGCAGGGAGGCGGCTGCGGTGTTGCCGACCTCGGCGACGTTGGAGAGCTGCCGGGCGGACTCGAAGCCCAGTTCGTCGGCGACGGCGGCAAGGATGCGGGCGTTGGCCTGGTGGGCGCAGAGGCGGTCCACCTCCGTCATGTCCCAGCCTGCGGCGGCGACGGCCGCCCGTGATGACTGGCTCATGCGGGTGACCGCGTGCCGGAAGGTCTCGCGGCCGTTCATCTGGAAGTAGAGGTCCTTGGGGTCCTCAAGGGCGGTGAGGGGCCCGTTCACGCGGCTGCGCGAGCCCCCGGCGGGGACCTGGATGAGGTCGGCGAGGCTGCCGTCGCTGCCCAGGACCGCGGTGCCCACGGCGCCGGGCTCGCCGGCGTCGCCGGCGCGCAGCAGCAGGGCGCCGGCGGCGTCCCCGAAGAGGACGGCGGTGGCGCGGTCCTGGGGGTCGACCATGGTGGTGAAGGCGTCTGCGCCGATGAGCAGGACGTGCTGGGCGGCGCCGGTGGCGATCAGACCGGAGGCGGTGGCAAGGCCGTACAGGAAGCCGGCGCAGGCCGCGGACAGGTCGAAGGCGGGCACGGTGCCAAGGCCGAGGCGGGTGGCGATCTCCGGTGCGGTGGGCGGGACCTGCCGGTCGGGGGTGGTGGTGGCCAGGATGACCACGTCCGCATCGCTTCCGGCGGCGTCCAGGGCGCGCCGGCCGGCTTCGGCGGCCAGGTCGCAGGTGGCGGTGCCGGGTTCGACGACATGGCGTACGGACATGCCGGTGCGGGTGCGGATCCATTCGTCGCTGGTGTCCAGGCGTGCGGTGAGGTCGGCGTTGGTGACCAGTTTGGGCGGCAGGTAGGCGCCCGCGCCGGCGATGACGGCGCGTTTCATGCCACTGCCCTGGTGGTGGACTGCATCACCTCGGCGGGCAGGCCCATCTCGGCCAGGCGGGCTTGGGCCATCTTGTCGGTCCACTGCTCGGCCATGGCGTAGCGCTGGTCGGCGGTGGTGTCGAGAAGGCGGGTGCCGGGCCAGATCTCGTAGTCGGCGATGAGGCCGGCGTGTTCGGCCATGCCCTTTTGGAACAGTTCCTCGCGGTGCATGACGAACTTGCGGTCGTCGACGCTGTCCCACAGCTCCACGCCGGAGCGCAGGATCTCCAGCAGGCGCGGCCGGTAGCCGGGGTTGTCGCGTATGTAGTCGCGCAGGATGGTGTTGGCGACGGTCAGGTGGCGCATCTCGTCGATGGAGGTGCCCCGCGAGATCTCCCCGGTGGCGGGGGAGAGCGGGGTCCACTTGCGCTCGCTCAGCTCGGCGGCCGGGGCCAGGACGCCTTCGATGACGATGGCGAAGACCGCGACGCCGCCGTAGAAGTCGCGCTGTTTCTGCACGATGTCCAGGGTGAAGTCGATGACCGGCTTGAGGACTTCGCGGCGGAACTCCACCGCCATCTCCTCGATGTCCTCGATCAAAGTCGCCTCCGGCATGCCCAGTTCCACCAGGTGCTGGCGGAACACGCGGGCGTGGCGGGCCTCGTCCAGGAGCTGGGTGGAGTAGAACTCCATCTCCAGGATGGAGGGGGCGATCTCGACGTAGGGGGCCAGCAGGCGGGTGGCGATCTCCTCCGACAGGGCCCGCAGCCCGAATTCCAGGACGAGGGCCTCACGCAGCGGGCCCGGCGCCTTGAGGAAGGCCGGCACCTGCGCCCTCTCGTGGTGCCCGGTGATGCCGCGCTCGCGCAGGGTGCCCTGGGCGACCTGGGTGATCCAGTAGGCGAGGTTGCACTCCTTGGGGCCGATCGTCAGTTCCATGGCGCCCTCGAGCATGCCCGGAGCGGCGTCGAAGTCGGCCTCCACAGCCACGGGCTGCGGCTGCTGCGGTGTACCGGTCATGGCGGGTGGTGCTCCCTTTTTCCGGCCCGGGCCCCGCACACGAGATGAGGGGGCCCGGGGGTGGCTTCACGAGGCGGGGTGTCAGCGGGCCGCGGTGGACACCGGCCGCTCGGTGTTGTTGGCCGCGGCGACCGGGGCGGGGGCGGGCGGCGGGTTCTGGGCGGGCACGGCCGGCAGGTGGCCGACCGGCTCGGGGTCCATGACGTGCCCCACCGGCTTGGGGTGGGGAAGGCGCAGATCGTCGAGCAGGCGCAGATAGCCCTGCTGGCGCACCGGCTCATAGGGCAGCGCGAAGGACTTCATGAAGTTGCCGAACAGGCCCCGGTCCCCGCTCAGATGCCAGGGGATGGCCAGCAGCGCCCACTCCGGGCCGAACCACCAGCACCACAGGCCCACGACCGCGGCCTGGGTGATCAGGGAGTGCATCACGTTGTACAGGACGTAGTAGGCCTTGGGGATGGGGCGGCCGCCGCTGCGTTTGAAGGCGATGGCGCCCGGGATGTAGCCGATCAGGTCGATGTAGAGGAACAGACCGATCCACACCCACCAGTTGATCTCCCCGAAGTGGGCGATGATCAGGCCGGTGGACACCGCGAAGCCGACCAGGTACTCGGCCCGGTGCACGGCGAAGGTCTTGGGGGTCTCGAAGGGGTTCGCCTGGTCCATGACGCTGGCTCTCTTCCTTACACGCCGACGGCGTCGGCGGGTGTGCCGAGCTGGACTTCGGTGCGCAGTTGGGTGCGCTCGAACAGGCCGGTGACGGCCCAGGCCACGGTCTCCTTGATGACGCGCTCGGCGATCGGGTCGAGGATGCCTTCCAGGCTGGGGATGCCGAAGTCGAAGTCGGCCTCGAAGTGCACGGCCACGTTCGCGCCGTCCTGGGTGAAGGACCAGGTGCCGGCGAAGGAGTCGAAGTCGCCGTCCTCCTGCTCGATGCCGATGGTCAGCGCGGTGGTGTCGAAGTGGTCGGTCTCGGTCCAGCGCAGCAGGCCGGAGCGGAAGTGCAGCTCCCAACTGGAGCTGCCCCGGGTCTGGGGCAGGGCGGCGTGCACGGTGGTGGCCTGCACGTGCGGGGCCAGTTCGGGGAAGCGGTCGAAGCGTGCGAGCGCGGTGAAGACCGCCTCGGCGCTCTCGTCAAGGACTACGGCGTCCAGTTCCACGTGGCGCATCAGTTGCTACCGCCTTCCGGCATCCGGGCCGAGCCTGCGACCAGGTCGAGGGTTGCTTTGTCAAAGGAGTCGAGGAGGAACTGCACATCGAGTTCGGTCAGGGTGGCGGGCGGGGTGAAGCGCACCACCGAGTTGCCGTTCATCGAATGGTTGGCGACGACGCCGTGGTTGAACAGCTCGATGAGCAGCTCCCCGGCAAGGCCTGCTTCGGTCAGCTCCACACCGATGAGCAGGCCGCGGCCGCGTACGTCGACCACCAGGTCACCGATGTTGCGCCGGGCGATCTCGGCGATCTTCGGCAGCAGCCGGGCGCCCAGGTCCATGGCGCGGGTGACCAGGCGTTCTTCCTGGATGGCCTGCACCGAGCCCTGCACGGCGGCCATCAGCAGGGGCTGGCCGGAGAAGGTGGCGGTGTGGACGTAGGGGTCCTTGTCGAAGGGGCGGAAGGCCTTGCGGGTGGCCACGGCCGCGGAGACGGGCAGCACGCCGCCGCCGAGCGCCTTGCCGGCAAGCAGGACGTCGGGGACGACGTTCTCGGTGTCGGCGCCCCACCATTCGCCCAGGCGTCCCATGCCGGACTGCACCTCGTCCAGGATGAGGAAGCCCTCGTAGGCGCGCACCAGTTCCTCGACGCGCTTGAGGTAGCCCTTGGGCGGGATGATCACGCCGCCCTCGCCCTGGACCGGCTCCAGGATGACGCAGATCTCGCCGGGGTGGGCGCGCAGTTGCTCCTCCAGGGCGTCGGCGTCCCCGAAGGGCAGGTGCAGCACGTCGGGGATCAGCGGCCGGAACGGTTTTTGGTAGACGTCCTTGGCGGTGGCCGACAGGGCGCCCAGGGTCTTGCCGTGGTAGCCGCCGCGCATCGACACGGTGCGCTTGAACCCATTGGCGCGGGCCAGCTTCAGGCCGGTCTCCACCGCCTCGGAGCCCGACAGGGCGAAGTGCACCCGGTCCAGACCCGGCGGCATCACCGACACCAACGCCTCGGCGGCGCGGGCCACGGTCGGCTCCAGCAGGATGCGGGTGGCCGTGGGGTGGGTGCGCAACTGCCGCTCCACGTGTTCCATCACGATGGGGTGGCGGGCGCCCATGATGAACACGCCGTAGCCGCCGGCGTTCAAAAAGCGTTCGCCGTCGCTGGTGGTCACCCAGTTCCCGGCGGAGGACACCTCCATGTGGCTGCCGAACAGCTCGGCGAGTGTGGCGCGGCCCTTGCTGAGGTGGGCCCGGTAGAGGCCGAGGATGTCGTCCTCGGTGTCGACCCTGATGTCCTGGGTCACGGTCACGGATAACTCCCTGAAAAAGGACGGGGGCTGAAAGCTGGAACACGAACAGCAGGCCAAGGAGTGCGGCCCCGGGCTCCCGGCGGACGACCCCCGGGCGGGGGCGGGCGGGTGCGGTTCCGCGCGCCCTACAGGGCCAGGGGGCCGCCGGTGAAGTAGCCGACCAGGGCCTCGGCGGTGGAGACGCGGCCCGGCGGGTGGAAGATGAGGGGGCGCACCGAGGCGGCGAGCATCGCGTGCTCGCGGTGGCGGATGAAGTCCACCCCGCCGAGCAGTTCCAGGCTCAGTTCGCTGGCCCGTGCCAGCGCGTCCTGGGCGGCGTAGCGGGCGATGAGGACCTGCGCCATGGCCTGTTCGCTGTCCAGGGCGCCGTCGCGCACCGCGCGGGCGCAGCCCTCAAGGAGGGCGAAGGCGCTCTCGGCGGCGACGATGACCTGGGCCCGCTCGCCGGCTCCGCCGCGTTCGCGCTTAAGGACCACTTCGGCCAGGGCGGCCGCGGCGCCGGTGTAGCCGGCCGAGATGAGCATCTCGAACCAGATGACGCCGGCGGCCTGCAGGTCGTCCACCCGGTGCGGGTCGTCGTCGGTGGTGCGGATGACCATGTCGTCGGGGACGAACACATCGCTCAGGCGCACCTCCTCGCTCTCGGACGCCGCCAGGACCTCGGTGCCCCAGAAGGGGTGCACGCTCAAGCCCGGCGTATCGGCGGGGACCAGGGCCAGGGCCAGCTCCGGGCTGCCGTCGGGGCCGGGGACGGCGATGCTGGCGGTGAGCAGTTGCATGGAGCGGGCCAGGCTGCACGGCTTCTTCGCCCCGTTGAGGCGGTAGCCGCCCGCAACGGGCTTCGCGGCCACCGAGGGGGTGAAGATGTTCTGCTGGCTCTTGCCCTCCGCCCAGCCCGAAGCCATCAGGATCTGGTCGGGCACCGCCCGGTGCAGCAGGTGAAGCTGCGCGGGGGCCAGGCGTCCGGCGCCCTTGGCCAGGGCGTAGAGCATCGACACGGTGAAGTGGTGCATCGTCACCCCCGCCGCCACCGACGGCGAGGCGGCTCCGATGGCGCGCTGGACCTGCACCGCTTCCACCGGGTCGGCGCCGAAACCGCCGAACTCGGCGGGCACGAGCAGTCCCACCCCGCCGTGGCTGCGGAACAGGCCAAGGGCGGGGCTGTCACGGGCCTCGCGTTCGGCGAAGGGGACGGCGTCCAGGGCCTTGAGCAGCCCCGGGTGGTAGCGGTCGCAGACCGCGCGGGCCGAATCCAGGGTACGCACGGGGAACACCTCCGTTGACGTGGATCAAAAGCCGGTGCCCCCGCGCCCGGGGGCCGCGCCCGGCCGGCGGCCGGAAGCCAAGGCCCGCGCCCGATTGTGGGGCGGGCGCGGTACCGGTTCAGGGGCCGAAGACGGCCTCGTGCGGGCTGATGTCATGGGCGATGGACACGCCCTGGACGTGCGAGGTCTTCAGGATCGGGTAGTTGGCCTCGCCGTAGACGCCGCCGGTCAGGCCGGTGCCGCCGTGGCTGGGCAGATAGGGCAGGAACCCGATGTGCGAGTCGTTGATCTTCAGCAGGCCGCCGTTGACGACGCGCTGCACGAAGGCGTTGATGACGCGGGCGGACTTCACCCACAGCGAGTTGCGCAGCCCGTACTCGTTGGAGTTGACGAAGTCGATGAAGCAGTTCAGCAGGGCGTCGTCGTCCGCGCCGCGCTCGGGCACCACGATCGGCAGCAGCGGGAAGAACGTTTCGCTGCGCACGATGTCGTGCATGCGCGCCCCGGGAAGCCCGTTGACACGCACCACGGTGGGCTGCAGGAACACCCCGGTCTCCGAGACCGTGCCGTCGACCTCCATGCGGTTGCCGCCGCAGATCAGCTCACCGCCGCGGTCCAGGGACTGCTTGAGCAGCGCGAAGAACTTCTCGCTGCGCCGCACCGGGGACAGCAGCACGTCCTCGTCCTCGGGATAGCCCGGGCGCACCAGCTTGATGCGCTCGGTGACCGCCTCGATGAGCTCCTCGGCGATCTCGGGGTGCACCAGGACGCAGTTGGGCACCATGCAGATCTGCCCGGAGCCGTAGAAGGACTCGCAGATCGCCTCCGCGGCGTGCTTGAGGTCCGCGCCCTTCCAGATGACGATGGTGTCGTTGCCGGCCAGCTCCAGGATCGGCTTCTTGCCGTTGGCCACGCAGCTCTCCTGGAAGCGCAGGCCCTCCTCGCTGCCGCCGATGTAGAAGATGTCGTTGACCAGCGGCGAGGTCACCCAGCGGTCCAGGGTCTGCTTGGGGTTGGAGCACACCGCGTTCAGCACCCCCGGAGGCGCGCCGATCTCATCGAGGAGGGGGCCCACCACATCGCGCATCAGCCACATCGTGGACAGGGCGATGGAGCGCGGGGCGCGCATGACGACCGCGTTGCCCGCCATCAGCGCGAGCACCGCGAGGGCCGCGCTGGGCGCGGGGGCGTTCTGCGGCGGGTTGAAGGCCACCACGCCGTCGGGCTGGCGGCGCACGATCAGGCGCCGGCCCTCGTGCTCGAACTCGGTGTGCATCCGCTGCCGGTACCAGTACAGGCTCTCCTCGCTGTAGATCTGCTTCATGCAGCTCAGTTCCCAGCGGGCCAGGCGCAGCGGGTGCGCCTCGGAGGTGAGGATGTCCAAGAACTCGTCCTCGCGGCGCATCAACTCCTCCCGGAACATGGCGCCCAGGCGCATCCTGCGCTCCAGGGGCACCTCGGCCCAGGCGGACGCGGCAGCCGCCGCGGCCTCCGTGGCCAGATCGATGGAAGCGTCGCTGGCGATCGCGCAGCGGCCCACCACATAGGGGTGGCCCGCCGCATCGGAATCGGGATTCTGCTCCAGTTCCCGCTTGAGGCTGATGCTGGTGAATACATCCTCGAGCAGCGACCGGGCGCTGACGGTGTATACCCAGCCGTCGCCTTCGACGTCCTTGCCCGCGATATAGAGCTTGTAGCTGCGGAGTTCCTTTTCAGGCATCAAAGGACCTTTCCCACGTCTGAATTCTGGCCGCGCTCAATGGCCCACCGGCACTCGATGCTGGCAGCGCCGCCTGACGGTGCGCTGATACCTGCCTCGCGGATTACCGCAGCGCCGCCTGGATCCACTCCTGGAGGTCGTCGGCGTCCATCGAGTCCAGCTTGACCGCGGCGTCGGCGACGTCTTCGGGGCCGCCGAACTCCAGGAACTTCTCCCGCATCAGCTCGGCGTGGTGGGCGCGGGTGTGCGGCCCGGCCGCGGCCAGCGGGATCATCCGCTTGCGGGTGGCGGTACGCCCGTCGGTCAGGGTGACGGTGACGCGGGCGCCGGTGGCCTTGGCGGCCGCGGCGAAGGAGGGCCTGACCGGCTGCGCGGCCGCCTCCCTGGCCAGCTCGGCGACCTCCTCGCCGCCGAACGCCCGCAGCCAGGGCCCGGCGGCCTTCCCGGCCTGGCGCACCGCCTCCCCGAAGGGGGCGTCGGAGGCGAACAGGGCCTTGGTGAGCTCCGGGTCGTGCACCAGGCGCACCCGCTCGGCGACATTCCAGCGCGCCCGGTCGTTCAGGAGCGGGGCGGCGAAGTCGTTGACCGTGAGCCCGCCGGTCAGCAGGGCGGTGGCCACCGGGTAGGGGGTGTGCAGGACCAGCGCGCCCAGCGGCGAGCCGGGCCCCACCACGTAGGAGGCCGCCTTCTTGCCCGCGAACAGCGTGTACAGCGACGCCTCCACGACGATGTCCTCGATGTCCTCGGGCCCGAAGGCGCCCAGTTCGCGGTGCAGGGCCGCCGCGCAGTCCACCGCGGCGTCCACACCGGGCCCGCCGGGGTGCATCTTGAACGACAGGGTCTCGGTGTGCCAGCGCTCACCGAGAGAGGCGTTGATCGCATCGGGCAGCGGCACACTGGCGAACCGGTCCAAGAACCCGTCGGGGTGCTCCAGGATGTCGGGCGCCCCGTGCAGGCCCGCCCGGGCCGCGTCGCAGGCGTCCATGGCGGTGCGCACCGGCGTGAAGGTGTTGAACAGCCGCGCGTCACTGGCCAAAAACGCCCGCATCAGCGGCCAGTTGGGCATCGCGAAAGCCAGGCCGATGGCGCTGCGCCACACCGCGTCGTCGGCGCCCTCGCAGTGCAGGCGCCCGCTGACCGCACCGGCCAGATGAGTGTGCACCGCGCTGTGGCCGCGCAGCGGCCCCAGGGTGGCCGCGGCCGTGATGCGGGCCGCGCACTCATTGGCGGCGATCACCGCCGTCAGCAGCGCGGGCCCCTCCAGACGCCGCGCGTGGGCATAGGCGAGGGGCACCGACACCGTGGAGTTCGACAGATGTCCCGCATAGGCGGTGTCGTCCAGGTTCAGCCAGGACCCCAGGCCCGAAAGGACACACGCCGAGGTCCGCGGGTCGGCCTGCAGCGGCGGCCCGAACCCCTCGATCAGGCGCCGGCCCAGCGGATGCGCCATCCCCGCCCTGATCGAGGCGAGCTGCGACAGCAACTGACTGCTGGCCAGCGCCCGCACGGGTGCGGGAATGTCCTCAGGACGCAGCCAGGCCGCCCAGCGGCACAGCTCCTTGAGTATGGACACGCGTCACTTCCTTCGTCGCTGCGCCCCACACCGGAAGAACGCCGGGCAGCACCTGCACCGTCATGCTGGTCCAGGCGGGCTGCTGCAGTTCACCGTCGTGCTCGAAGCACAGCGGACGCCCGTCAAGGCGCTCCACGACGATGCGCCTGCCGCGGCCGTGCACCACGCCCGGCCGCTGGTGCAGCAGCCCCGCACGGGCCAGGTCCGGCACGTCCGCCGCGGCCACCTCGGCGCCCACGACGCACACATCCAGCAGACCGTCGTCCAGCTCGGAGTGGGGCAGGATCAGATACTGGCCGCCGCGGTAGCGCCCGCCGCCCACGTTCGCAAGGACGGTGGCGCCCTCGTGCAGCACGGTGCCATCGACCGTGACCCGCCCCGGATAGGGCGTGAACGCGGCGGCCGCCTGTGGCAGCGCCCGGGCATAGCGTTCGCGCCCGGGCACCGTGATGGCCCGGGCGGTGATCAGGCCCTCGGCGATCAGACCGGAACAGGCGCCGAGCAGCACCAGTTCACCGGTCTCCGCCAGCAGGCCCACATCGATACGGCGCAGCCGCGCCCGGCCGGTGTCGTCGGCCAGCGTCGCCTCAAGGGCATCGGCCCAGGGGGCGTCGGCCCACAGCATGCGGTAGTCGGAGTTGCCCGTGCCCGCGGGCACCACGGCAAGGGCCGCCGGCGCGGACGCGGGGGAGGCCTGGCGGTGCACGGCCAGCAGGCCCTGCACCACCTCGCGTACGGTGCCGTCCCCGCCGACGGCCACCACCAGATCCGGTGCCGGGCCGCCGCCGGGGGCGTGAGCGGCCCGGACGGCTTCGGTGGCCGAGCCCCGGTGCGTCGTACGGTGCACCGTCACCGAGGCCAGTTGGGCCCGGCAGCGCCCGACGACCTCACCGAGCAACTGCGGGCGGGCGGTGCCGGCCGTGGGGTTGACCACGACCAGGGCCCGCCGGGGGGCCGGGGACGCCGCGAGGGGCATGAGGCATTCTCCAAAACTGACGACCTGGCCGTGACCACCAGCGGAGAGGGCAGGATTCGAACCTGCGTGGGCTTGCGCCCGAGGGAACCCGACCGCGGCCGGGCTCCGGTCCCCGACAAGCCACTCCGGGCACCTCTCCTGAGGTCCGGGCAAGGAAAAGGCACCGCCGTTTCCGTCCCGGTTTCGAAAACCAGTCTCCGTCCGCTCCTGATATGCCGCTGACACCGCACTGAATTCCCCCTCGGCCCGCACCGGCGGCCCTTCCAGGGGCCATATCAGCAGTGCTCTACTGCAGTTGTCCCACACCCGAGTTCCACGCTTTCGGCTTTCCGCCCGGCGCCGGAGAGCGCCGCCCCGGCACGCGGCGGGCAAAGCCGCTCCCGGAAGGAAGAGGGCCCCATGCCCCCGACAGCCACCCCGGCCACTGCCACCGCCCCGGCCGGCACCACCACCCCGCCCGCAACCACCGGACCCGGCACCACGGCGGGACCCGGCACCACGGCCGGACCGGACACCGTCCTGCACGCCATCCGCACCCACACCCGGGCCGAGAACCCCAGCGCCTTCCTGGCCATGAGCCGGCGCACCCTGGCCTTCACCGCCCCGGGCCTGGACGGCGTCATCGCCTACCGCCAGGCCGGGCGCTACCTGGTCCAGCTCGGCGGCCCCTTCGCCGCCCAGGACCACTACGGCCCCCTCCTGGACCGCTTCCTCGACCACGCCCACGCCCAGGACCTGCGTGTGGTGAGCGCCCAACTGCAGCGCGCGGACGCCGAGATCTACGCCCGGCGCGGCTTCACCGTCAACCAGTTCGGCGCCTCCTGGGTGGTGCACCTGCCCGACTTCACCCTCCAGGGCGGGAGGTTCATGCGCATGCGCAACAAGATCTCCCGCGCCTTCCGCAACGGCCTCGAAGTCAGCGAGGTACCGGCCAAGGACCACGCAGAGGCGATCAGGGAGATCGACGCCAACTGGCTGCGCTCCAAGGGCGAGGAGGCCCGCCCCCTGGAGTTCCTGGTCGGCGAGATCGGCGGCCCCGGCCAGGCGCACCGCCGCCTGTTCGTGGGCACCATCGACGCCCGCCCGGTGGGCTACATCTCCTACTCCCCGGTGTACGGCGAGCGGGCGGGCTGGATGCACGACCTCAGCCGCCGCATCCCCGACTCCTCACCGGGGCTGATGGAGGCCATCAACTCCCGGGCCATCGAGGTCCTGCGCGCCGAGGGCAGCCAGTGGCTGCACTTCGGCTTCACCCCCTTCACCGGCCTTGACCAGGCCAACGAGCTGCCCGGCCACAGCCCGGCCTTCCAGTGGCTGATGCACTTCCTGTGGGACCAGGGCGCGGCCCTCTACCCCGCCCAGACCCAGCTCGCCTACAAGGAGAAATGGGCGCCCAAGGACCCGATCCCCGAGTACGTGGCCTTCGAGGGCGACACCGCGTCCCTCGCGGCCTTCGCGCACATCTTCCGCGCCTGCAACGCCTTCTGACACGCCCCTTCTGTTTCACCCGGTGACGCGCGCCGCGGCGCACGCGGCGCGCAGCAAGGAGCAGCAACCACCATGACCGACCACACCACCCCCGGCGCCGACACCACCCCCGGCGCCGACACCACCCCCGGCACCGAGGCCGACACCGGCGCCGAGGCCACCCCCGGCACCGCGCCTGCGCCGGATTCGGCCGAGGCCCTGCAACAGCAGTTGGTGCAGGCCCTGATGGGCATCATCGGCGCCCCCGACGACGCCGAAACCGCCCGCGCCGCGGACACCGTGCTGCGCGCCCTGGACGCCCGCCTGGCCGGCGAGACCGCCGCCGCATGAGACAGAGCGCGGGGGCAGGCGCGCTCGAGGCACGGCACAACGGCGCCGCAGCCGCGCCCCGCCCGGCCCCGCCCGCCACGAACGGCGGGCGGGGGCCGCACCCCCCGCGCACCTGCCCGCACCCCCCTGCCCGCGCCCCCGCCGCACCCGGCCGCGCCCCGGCCATCCCGCGGCGCCACCAGGGGGACCCCACGCGCACTCCAGCGCCGGTCCACGTACCCATCAGTGCCGCATCAGGCGCCTGACCGACGCTGACGTGTGCTCTCATCCGGTGCCTTAAGCCGCGATACGCCTGCTCAAGGAGAACCCTCAATGCAGTCTGCGAACATCCAAGAGACCAAACCAGGCTCGGTACGCACGCTCGATCCCGGACTCGCGGTCGCAACGGGAGAGGCGAGCAGCAAGGGCGCCTCCGCCACTTTCGCCGAGCTGTTCAAGCGCGTGAAGGCCGAAGGCCTCCTTGACCTCGACACCCGCTACGACTACCGCCGCCTGGCCCTGAACCTGTTCCTCATCGGCGCCGGCCTGACCGCCTTCTTCCTCATCGGCGCCTCCTGGTGGCAGATGCCGGTGGCGGTGTGGCTGGGCATGTGCGGCGTGCAGAGCGCCTACATGTGGCACGAGGTCGGCCACAAGGCGATGTTCCGCGACAAGCGGGTGGGCACCTTCGTGGCCTACTTCCACGCCAACTTCTTCAGCGGCGTCAGCTACGCCTGGTGGGTCAACCACCACAACCGCCACCACAGCCACCCCAACCACATCAGTCTCGACCCCGACATCGGCCGCCGTACCGCGATCTTCGACATCAAGCAGTACGCCGCCCGCACCCCCGTCCAGCGCTTCATCGTCCGCCACCAGCGGGTGCTGTTCTTCGTCCTCCTCGTTCTGGAGGGCTACAAGATGGAGAAGACCACCGTCAAGGAGCTCGCCAAGCCCGGCACCAAGCACCGGCTGATGGAGATCGGCCTGGTCGTGCTGCGCGCCGCGATCTACCTCGGAGCCGTCTTCTACTTCCTCACCCCCCTGCAGGCCATCGCGTTCGTGGCGGTGCAGCACGCCGCCCTCGGCGTCTACTTCGGCCTGATGTTCGCCCCCAACCACAAGGGCATGGAGGTCCGCGACGGGGAGAAGGAGTCCCTGGACTGGCTGGAGCGCCAGGTCCTGACCTCCCGCAACATCCGCCCCAACTGGTGGATCGACTTCCTGTACGGGGGCCTGAACTACCAGATCGAGCACCACCTGTTCCCCGCGATGCCGAAGCGCAACCTGGGCCGGGCCCGCGAGCTGACCCGCGACTACTGCGCCGAGCGGGGCATCCCCTACCTCGAGGTCGGGTTCTGGGAGTCCTACCACCAGGTCGCCACCTTCCTGCACGACGTCAGCGAGCCCACCCGCACCGGCAAGGGCCTGGACACCGCGGCCTGACCCCCGCCCCCGGCAGGCCCTCACGACCGCCCGCCCCCTCCTTTTGCGCGGAAGGGGGAGGCAGGACGCCCCAGACCTCCGCCCCGGCACCCCCCTTGCCGGGGCGGAGGCGCACGTCACCCCCCAGACCCCCCCAGACCCCAGCCTTCCGCCGCCCCGCCCTGTCCCCGCCCACAAGGAGAGACCAGCACCATGGCCGTTCAGACGGCGCCGCAGGCGACAGCCGCGGCGGCGCCCTCCATCGGTGACCGCCTCGACCGGATGCCGGTCACCTCCACGCACCGCCAGCTCACCGCCGTCGTCGGCGTGGGCCTGCTCTTCGACACCTTCGAGAACAACCTCTCCGGCACCATCTCCACGGTGCTGCAGGAGGACTTCGCCTTCAACGGCACCACCCTCAAACTCGTCCTGGCCTCGGCCTTCATCGGACAGTTCTTCGGCTCCCTGCTCCTTGGCCGGGTCGCCGACCGCTACGGCCGCCGCCGCGCCTTCCTCATCAACCTGGCCCTGTACTCGGGCTTCTCCCTGCTCGGCGCGTTCTCCCCGAACGCCGTCTTTTTGATCGTCACCCGCTTCTTCGCCGGGGTGGGCATCGGCGCCGAACAGTCCCTGTCGGACTGCTACCTGGCCGACGTACTGCCCGCCAAACAGCGCGGCCGCTACACCGCCTGGGCCTACACCCTGGCCTTCTGCGGCGTGCCGGCGGTCGGCTTCGCCGCCCTGTGGCTGGTGCCGCTGTCCCCGCTGGGCATCGACGGCTGGCGCTGGCTGTTCGTGATGGGCGCGCTCGGCTCGGCGGTGGTGTGGATGCTGCGCCGCAACCTCATCGAGTCCCCGCGCTGGCTGGCCGCCCGCGGCCGCCACGAAGAGGCGGAACAGATCGTGGCCCGCATGGAGGCCACCCTGCCCGCCCCCGCCCGCGCCGGGCTCAACGCCCCCGACAGCGGCCGGGGCCTTGCCAAGGCGGCCGCCCCGGCGGCCAGGCCGGCGGGCATTCGCGTGGTCTTCACCGCCCGCTTCCGCCGCCGTACCGCCATGCTGTGGCTGTTCACCACCCTGTCGGTGGTGGGCTACTACGGCTTCGGCGCCCTGGCCCCGCAGATCCTGGCCGCCAAGGGCTACGACGTGGTCACCGGCCTGGGCTTCACCGCCGTGTCCTTCCTGGGCTACCCGCTGGGCTCACTGCTGTCGGTGCCGGTGATGGACCGCATGGAACGCAAACAGCTCGTCGCCCTGTCGGCCTCGCTGATGGCCGTCTCCGGCCTGGGCTTCGCCTACGCCGGATCGGCCGCGCTCCTGGTGTTCTTCGGCATCCTCTACACCCTGGTCAGCAACGTCTTCTCCACCGTCAGCCACGTCTACCTGGCCGAGCAGTACCCCACCGAGATCCGGGCGGCGGCCACCGGCCTTGCCTACTCCCTGTCCAAACTCTCCGCCGCGGCCCTGCCGTTCGTGCTCCTGCCCGTCCTGGAGGGCCACGGCCCCGGCACCATGTTCACCCTCATCGCCGCCGCCATGGCCGTCCTGGTGGCCGCCGTCCTCATCCTGGGCGGGCGCACCACCGGCGTCTCCGTGGACCGCGACTGACACCCCTTCCCGAAGGGCCCCGACCCACCGGGCCCACCGGGCCCCGCCGGGCCGCCGGGCACACAGACAGCGGGCGGGGCCGGACTGTTGAGTCCGGCCCCGCCCGCCGCCTGCGGCACGGTCAGCTACGGACAGCCTCGGGCTGTTCCACGGCCACGTACGCGGCCATCTGCGTGAGCGTCTCGTGCTCCAGGGCCACGATCGGGTCCAGGACGAGCCCGAACTTCTCCTCGATGTCGCCGAACAGTCCCAGGGCCGCGACGGAGTCAAGGCCGTACTCGGCGTACGGGACGTCAGGACTGATCTGCGCTACCGGCACGGACACGTGGGTGCCCAGCCTTTCCGCGAGCCAGCCGAGGATCTCGCCCTCGGACATGACCGGCTCCTTGACCGCCATGTGCAGCTCCTTACGTGTTCCGGTCGGCACTGTGCCTACCCCTTTCATCCTGCCGCCCGCGACTCGACACCCACTTGACCCGCCGCCCGGTGCAGGGCCTGCTCTCGGCGTTCTCGAGCACCTCTTGAGCCGTTCTTGCCATCGTCTCCAGTGCCCGCCCCGCCGAGCCCGCCGGTCCCTCAAGACGAAGGAGCACCGCCCCCATGAGCCCAGTTCAGGAGCAGACACCCGCCGTGGCGGACGCCCAGGCGTTCAAGGACGCGATGGCGCTGCTTGCCGCCCCCGTCTCCGTGGTCACCACCGTCGACGACACCGGCCGGCGCTGGGGCTTCACCGCCAGCTCGGTCTCCTCGGTCTCCCTCGAACCGCCCCTGGTCATGGTCGGCATCGCTTTGACCTCAAGCTGCCACACTCCCATGTCCCAGGCGCACGAGTTCGTCATCAACGTCCTGGACGCCCGCCACCGCCACCTCGCCCAGCGCTTCGCCGCCCGCGGCGTGGACCGCTTCGCCGACGGCGACTTCGCCGCCTGGCAGGACGGCGCCGGGCAGGCCGGACTGCCGTATCTGCCCGGCGCCAAGGTGCTGCTGCGCTGCCGCGCGGTGGACGTCATCCGCGCGGGCGACCACGACCTGCTCCTCGGCACCCCGCTGGAGATCCGCACCAGCAGTGCCACCGCCCCGCCGCTGCTGTGGTACCAGCGCGGCTTTCACACCCCCGTCCCCTCCGAGAGCACCGGCTGAGCCGGGCGGGCACACACCGGCCCGGCTCCAGCCGCAGTCCATCAGAACTCCGGCCGGTGCCAGCACAGTGAGAATCACCCACCGTGCACGGGACAGAGACAGGCGGGAACACCACGCAACGGGACGGAAGCCGGAAACACCGGTGATCCCACTCCCGTTACGCGCAGGCCGCCCGTCTCGGAATGGCTTCCCCGCGCCTCAACCGCGATCCGGTCGGCGCGGGGAGCCCCTCCCGGTCCCCTCCTCAAACACCTCTCCCGTACGGCAAGCACCAGCCTTCACCGGCCCGGCCGTCCCTGGCACCACAGGGGCGGCCGCTCGCATGCCCGGCCCCCCTTGCCTCCGTCTGTCTGCCGGGTGGCCGCGTCTGCCTCCCGGGGCGGTGCTGTCTCCGGCGGTGGCCGCTGTCTCCGGCGGTGGCCGCGTGCCGCCCAGTCTTCCCCACTCCCGGCCCCGCCCCGGCCACCGAGGCGGTTTCCCCAGTTGTCCTCAAGGCCCTCTCCACCGGATCTGGAGCGCGCTCGGGCACGGTGGTCGGATCGAACCCCTTGGGCCCGCTCCCGGCGGACCTCGGTGACGGGAGGACCCGGTGCACGATGACCCGCAGGAGTACAGCAGGGTGTTCCACCACATCCCGCCCACGGCCCCGCCGTTGCGGCTCGCCGGAGCGGACGACGAGGCGGCCGTGGCGGCCGAGCCGCACATCGTGCGCGGCATCGACTGACCCCGCCGCCCGGCCGCACACCGACGACGCCGCGCCCGCACCACCCGATGAACGGGGGCGCGGGCGCGGCGTCGTCGCTGGGGGCGGCCTCGGCCCGCGCCTAGTTGCCGCGGGCGAACTCAAGGAGCTGGGCGTTCAGACGCTCGCGGTGAGTGGCGAACAGGCCGTGCGCGGCGCCCTCGTACACCTCCAGACGGCTGTGGGGGATCAGTTCCGCGGTGCGGCGGGCACACAACTCCAGCGGCGCGCTGAGGTCGTTGTCGCCGTGGACGATCAGCGTCGGTACGCCGACGCCGCGCACGTCGGCGCGCAGGTCCTCGGTGAACAGGGTGCGGGTGATCTCCATCGAGGCGCGTGGGGAACCGTCCAGGGCCATCTGGATGATCCAGTGCACCAGCTCCGGCGACAGCTCCAGGGAGTCCACGCCGGCGCCGGGGCCGCCGAAGAAGGGGCCGGCGATCTGCGCCGCGCACCGGGCGCGGTCGGTTCGCATGGCGGTGAGCACCTGCTCCAGGACGGCGGTGTCCAGGCCGTCGGGGTTGTCGGGGCCGCGCAGCAGGAAGGGAGTGGTGGCACCCACCAGGGCCAGGCGGGCCACCCGCGCCGAGCCGTGCCGGGCCAGATAGCGCACCGCCTCGCCGCCGCCGATCGCATAGCCCACCAAGGTGGCCTGCGACAGCCCCAAGTGGTCAAGGAGGGCGGCCAGGTCGTCGGCCAGGGTGTCGTAGTCGTAGCCGTTCCAGGGCCGCTCCGAGCGGCCGAAGCCGCGCCGGTCGGGCAGGATGCAGCGCAGCCCCCGCCCGGCCAGGTAGGGGGCCTGGAACTCCCACATGCGCGAGTTCATGGTGGCCGAGCAGAGCAGCACCACGGGCCGGCCCTCTCCCCAGTCCTCGTAGTGGAGCTGGGTGCCGTCCTTGGCCGTGACAAAGGGCATGGTGACCTACCAGGTGTGGGGAAGGGGCGAGCAGAGGGGGAGCGGGCCGGCGCGCCGGGGGAGCGGCGCGCCGGCCGTGATGGTGCGCCAGGGCACCGGCGGGGCGGGCTTCAGGCGCCGCAGGGCACCTTGTCGAGGCAGGTGAGGCAGCGCCCCGGGCGGCACCACCACTCAATGTGACAGAGGTGACTCAAGGGGTACTTGAGGACAAAACGAGGCCCCGGGGGTGGCCCCGGGGGCGCCCATGCCATCCCTGAGTCACAAGTCAGCCCTGCGTCAGAGGCCCTTCGTAGGGTCGGCTCACCCCAGGACCTGCTACGTATCGAGGACGTGTGATCATGGCGAACCCCGCCTATCCGATGGCCCGCCAGTGCCCGATGGCCCCGCCCGCCCAGTACGCCGAACTGCGCGAGCAGGGCCCGGTCAAGGTGGACATGCCCGACGGTGGCTGGGCCTGGCTGCTCACCAGCTACGCCGACGTCCGCCAGGCCATGAACGACCCGCGTTTCAGCTCGGACGACAACAAGATGGGCCGAGCCCGCACCGAACTGCCCTCCGGCCACGACCTGAACTCCTTCTGGCGCAAGGACGAGCCCGAGCACGGCCGGCTGCGGCACATGATGATGACGGAGTTCACCGCCAAGCGGATCAAGGAGTGGCGTCCGCGTATCGAGGCCCTGGTCGAGCAGCTCCTGGACCGCCTGGAGACACTGCCGCGCCCGCTGGACCTGTACTCCGAGTTCTGTCTCGCCCTGCCCACCCAGGTGATCGCCGAACTCCTGGGCGTGCCGCCGCAGGACTACCGCGTCTTCGCCCAGCAGAGCCGTGACTGCCTGAGCCTGGACGACCCCACCAAGTCGTGGGCCGCCTTCAGCGACATGAACGACTACCTCACCCGGCTCATCGAGGAAAAGGAGCGCGAGCCCAAGGACGACCTGATCAGCCGCCTGCTGGTGGACCGGGTGCTGACCGGCGAGCTGGACCGCAAGGACCTTTTGCCGATGGTGCGCTTCATCCTCGTCTCCGGCTTCGAGACCACCACCAGCCAGATCACACTCAGCTCCCTCACCCTGATGACCAACCCCGACATCCGGGTGAAGCTGGCCCAGGAGCCCGAGCGCATCACCGCCTTCGTCGAGGAGTCGCTGCGGTTCTGGTCGGTCTCCCAGGACAACATCCTGCGCGTGGTGGACGAGGACATGGAGTTCTCCGGCGTGCAGATGTCCGTCGGCGACCTGGCGGTCCTTGCCATCCCCTCCGCCAACCACGACGACAAGGCCTTCCCCGACCCCGAGCGCTTCGACCTGGACCGCGGCGAGAACCGGCACGTCGCCTTCGGGTTCGGCACCCACCTGTGCGCGGGCGCGTCCCTGGCCCGCCGCGAGGTCGAGATAGCCATCCCCGCCCTCTTCAACCGCTACCCCGGCCTGCGCCTGGCGGGCGACATCGACGAGCTGACCTTCCGCCAGAAGAGCCTGGTCTACGGCATCGAGGGGCTCATGGTCACCTGGTAACAGGAGTAGCAGGAGCAGTAGCAGTAGGAGTAACAGCCGCAGTCGGCGGACGTCCGCGCGCCCGGTCAGGGGGTGCGCGGGCCTCCGCCGCCCGGCTCGGGGCCGCGGGTGGCGCGGCGCCGATGCCCTCCGCCGTGTGCGGCGGCGGACTCATCGGTGCCGCGCCACACGCATGCCCGCGCATCACTGAGCACCGGGCACCACCGAACCCCGCGCATCACTGAGCACCGGGCACCACCGAACCCCGCGTACCACCGAACCCCGCGTACCACCGAACCCCGCGTACCACCGAGCACCGCGTACCACCGAGCACCGGGCACCACCCCATCCGGCCGGGTACGAGGCCGGACACCCAGGCGAAAGGGACCCCCACGCATGCGCGCCGGCACCGCCACCACCACCGACCTGTTGCAGCTCAGCCCCGACTTCGTCCGCGACCCCCACCCCGTCTACGCCGCCCTGCGCGCCAAGGGCCCCGTCCACCGCGTCCGCACCCCACAGGGCCCCGAGGTCTACCTCGTCCTTGGCCTTCAGGCCTGCCGTGCCGCCTACACCGACGCCCGGCTCAGCCGGGACTGGCGCGGCCAGGGCCGCCTTGAGCAGATCATCAGCGTCGCCCCCGACGACCCGAGCCTGGCCCATATGTCGATGGCCGACCCGCCCGACCACACCCGCCTGCGCCGCCTGGTGTCCCGGGAGTTCACCCCCCGCCGCATCCAGGCCCTGGCCCCGCGCGTGCAGCAGATCACCGACACCCTCCTGGAGGAGATGACGGCGAACGGTGCCCGCAGCGCCGACTTCGTTGCCGCCTTCGCCTTCCCCCTGGCCATCACCGTCATCTGCGAACTGCTCGGCGTACCCGAACTGGACCGCGCCGCCTTCCGCCGCTGGTCCAACGAGATCCTCGCCCCCACCAGCCCCGGCGCCCAGAGCGCCGCCTACGCCGAACAGGCCGCCTACCTGCCCCGCCTGGTCCAGGACAAGCGCGCCGAACCCGGCGAGGACTGGCTCAGCGCACTGATCCACACCTTCGACGAGGACGGCGACCGCCTCGCACCCGACGAACTGACCGGCATGTGCAGCCTGCTGCTCATCGCCGGCCACGAGACCGTGGTCAACCAGATCAGCAACGGCCTGCGCGCCCTGTTCGCCCACCCCGGCCAACTGGACCTGCTGCGCGCCGACCTGAGCCTGGTCGAGGGAGCGGTGGAGGAAATGCTGCGCTACGAGGGCCCGGTGGAGAGCGCCCCCGAACGCCTGGCCCTCACCGACATCGAGCTGGGCGGCGTACTGATCCCGGCCGGTTCCACCGTACGCATCGTCCTGAGCGACGCGAGCCGCGACGAAACGCACTTCCCGGCCCCGGACCGCTTCGACATCCGCCGCGACACCCGCGGCCACATCGCCTTCGGCCACGGCCTGCACTACTGCCTGGGCGCACCGCTGGCCCGCCTGGAGGGCCGCATCGCCCTGCGCTCCCTGCTCACCCGCTGCCCCGGCATCGCCGCCGACACCGACCCGGACGGCCTTCACTGGCTGCCCGGCATGCTCATCAGAGGCGTACGCGAGCTGCCCGTACGCTGGTGAGGCCCCGCCGGGCCGGTGGCTCCCGGAAGGCCGGGCGCCACCGCCTGCGCGGGGGCGGCGCACACCGGATGCGGCGGCGCAGGCGAAACGGCCCGCCCCACCGCAACACGGTGGACGGGCCGCCCTCGACTTTAGTGAGGTGCACGGCTCAGGAGCCGCTCAACTCGGGCTGTACGCCTGTGCCTTGGCCCGGCCCGGCTCCCGGAGGGCGCCGCCGGGCAGGGGCGGTGGCGGCGGAGAGGGCAGGATTCGAACCTGCGTGGGCTTGCACCCGACTGAAGCGAACCTCGGTCCCCGATAAGCCACTCCGGGCACCTCTCCCAGCTCCCGGGGGCTTTTCGTCTCCCGGTCACAGGTAAGAGTCTGCACCGGGCCCCTGACCCGGCGCTGACACCGCCCTGACACCCCCGCGCCCCTTCGCCCTGGCGGAGCCGCACCCCCGGCACAGGCCGGCCGGGCGCCACCGCGCTAGCATGCCTGCCATGCCGGACGCACCGTCTCACCTGGAGCCGTTCACCCCGCAGGCCAAGCCCGCGGAGCTGGAGGACCTGCGCGCGCGGCTGCGCGCGACCCGCTGGCCGGACGTGCCCGAGGACGCCGGCTGGACGATGGGCACCGACACCGCCTACCTGAAGGAACTGCTCGCCTACTGGGCGGACGGCTTCGACTGGCGGGCGCAGGAGGCGGCCCTTGGCCGCCTGCCCCGCTTCCGCACCCAACTGGGCGGCGCGGGAATCCACTTCGTGCACGCCCGCGCCGTCGCCCCCACCGGGCCCGTGCTGCCGCTGGTCCTCACCCACGGCTGGCCCGACTCCTTCTGGCGCTACTCCAAGGTCATCCCGCTGCTCACCGACCCCGGCGCGCACGGCGCGGACCCCGCCGACGCCTTCGACGTGGTCGTGCCCGACGTGCCGGGCTTCGGCTACTCCGACCGCCCCACCGGCCCCGCACCCGACTCCATCGCCGTCGCCGGCCTGTGGGCCCAGCTCATGAGCGCCCTGGGCTACGAGAAGTTCGGCGCGGCGGGCGGGGACATCGGCAGCCATGTGAGCCGCTACCTCGCCCTTGACCACCCCGAGCGGGTGGTGGCCGTCCACCGCACCGACGGCGGCCTGCCCTACTTCGCCGGTGACCGCGCCGAGCTCTCGCCCGAAGAGCGCGCCTGGTTCGACGAGGTCACCGCCTGGAGCGCGCAGGAAGGCGCCTACGCCGCCGTGCACCGCACCAAACCCCAGACCGCCGCCACCGGGCTCACCGACTCACCCGCGGGCCTGGCGGCGTGGATCGTGGAGAAGATGCAGTCCTGGAGCGACTGCGGCGGCGACATCGAACGCGGCTACACCAAGGACGAGATCCTCACCAACGTGATGATCTACTGGCTCACGTCGACGATCGGCTCCTCGATGCGCATGTACCGCGCGAACGCCGCGATCGCGCCCGAGCAGCTCACCCGCCGCGTCGAGGTGCCCTCGGGATTCTCCCTGTTCCGCGGCGACATCGTCCGCCCGCCCCGGGCCTGGCTGGAGCGCATGACCAACCTCGTCCACTTCAGCGAACCCGAGCACGGCGGCCACTTCGCCGCCTTCGAGGAACCCGAACTGTACGCCCAGGAACTGCGCACCTTCTTCCGCCCCTACCGCAAGACAGCAACAGGCTGAGCCACCCCGCCCGGCCGGGCCCTGGGACATTTGTGGAGGCCGTGACTGGCTCGGCCCGGCAAGCAATAATTGGTGCCATGGCCACCACCCCTCCAACTGCTCCGGTACCGAACGCCGCCGAGGTTCTGCGCGAGCGGTACACCAAGCGCCTGCCCGTGCGCCTGGAAGACCTGACGGGTCCCGCGCACGGCACCGTCGATCTGCCGCTGCACGTGGCCTGGTCCGGCCGGCGCTCCTTCGACGTGGACCGTCCCCGCGCCAGGATGGGCCTGTACCGCACCGTTCTGGCCGAAGGGCAGCGTGAGGATCTGATCAGCTTCCTCAACCACGATCTGCTGCTGCGGCAGTGGCCGGTGCTGCGCACCCTGATCAGCCGCTCGATCCGCGAGGTGTGGGAAGACGCCTTCCCGGTGCTGGTTGCTGCCGGGCCAACTGCCGCATGAACCTGAGCGACCTGCACCGCCGGCTTCTGGCCGATGTTCTCGCCATCGGCACGCCCTACCCCCTGGTCATCACCGGCGGCTATGCCGTCCAGGCTCATGGTCTGATCAACCGCCTCAGCCAGGATCTCGACGTGGCCACCGAGAACCCCGCCCCCATGGACGAGATCATCCGTACGCTCAGCGAAGGCCTCATGACACGAGGCTGGGGCGTGCGGCAGATCGCTACCGACCCGCTTTCCGGCCGGCTCGTAGTCCTCGAAACGGCCACCGGCGAGGAATGCGAGGTCGACGTGCTCAAAGAGGCGTTCTGGTCCCCGCCCACCACCACCGAGCACGGCCCGGTCCTCGCCTTCGACGACGTCATCGGCACCAAGGTCCGCGCTATGGCCGACCGCGGCGCGGTCCGCGACCTCATCGACGTCCATGCAGCCTCCCAGCACCGCACAACCGCCGACCTGGAAGTCCTGGGTCGGCGCCACGCACGCGTCGAGTTCAACCTCGGTGATCTCCGAGACCGTCTCGTCGGCGCCGAATGGTGGGACGACGAGAACTTTGCTGACTACGGGCTGGACGAGGGACAGATCCAGGAGCTGCGTGCCTGGGCCCTTCAGTGGGCCACCGACCTGGAATCCCGCCTCCACGCCGAACAGGGATCTCCGATCGAGCCCGACGACGTCGGCTGAAGCAGCGGGCAGCCGGTCCACGGCGGCAGCCCGCACCTGGCCGCCTCGCCTTCAGGCCTGAACGCCGATTGCGGGCACCTGTCCATGCGGAGGGATGACGCGCCGCAGATGGGGTGACGGTCGCGCCCTCCCGCAGCACCCTGCCATATCAGTGGAAGCCACCCGCCCGAAATGAACTGGGAGGCATTCCATGCCCGTACGCCCCGTCCTCGGTGCCGCGCTCTGCACGGCGGCCGTGCTGTGTGTCCCGGCCGTTCCGGCCACCGCCGGTGTCGGTGAGAGGGTCACCGCCGACCCCGCCGGCACGATCTCCAAGAACAGCACCGTCACCCTGTCCGGCACCTACCGGTGCACCAACGCCACCGGGCCGGTGTTCGTCGCCGCCTCGGTCAGCCAGCGCGACCCCCGCATCAAGCAGTCCCTGAACGGCAGCCGCGCGGTGTGCGACGGCGCCGAGCGCCGCTGGCAGAACTCCGGCAAGCTCACGCCGGGTTCGGTGACTCCCGGCAGGGCGTGGGTGGAGGTCATCCTGATGGAACTGCGCTCCGCCGGCGGCCTGCCGCTGCCCCACTTCCACGCCGCCCAGCGCCAGCACGTCACCCTCACCAGCAAGGGCTGAGCCGCCGCTGCCGTTCCCGAGTCCAACTGCCTGCCCGCGGCGTCGGCGGGTACTCCACTTCCATGGCCAGGACGGATCATGGCCAGGGCGGAGCAAGGGAGCACGGATGTCGGTCGACCTTCTCGGTTTCCTCGGCGTGGTGCTGGTGGCCTATCTGGTCCCCGGCCCGGACTTCCTGGTGGTGGTGAGAGCGGCGGCCGAGGATCCCGCCAAGGGGCGGTCGGCGGCGCTGGGCGCGCAGACCGGGCTGTGCGTGCACATGCTCGCCGCCGCCGTCGGCCTCTCAGCGATCGCCGCCCACTCCCCGCCGGTGTACGCGGCGGTCAAACTGCTCGGGGCGGCCTACCTGGTGTTCCTGGGCGTACGGGCGGTACGCACGGCCCGGCGCACCGCCCGCCGACGGGCGCAGCAGCACCCCCAGGGGGCCGAGCGCCCCCAACCGCACGGACCCTGCCCGGACCCGGACCCGGACCCGGACCCGGACCCGGACCCGGATCTGGAACCTGCCGGTACGGCCGGTACGGCGGGCACGGACCACCGCCGCTCCGCCTTCACCCAGGGCCTGCTCACCAACGTACTCAACCCCAAAGCGGCCCTGTTCTTCCTCAGCGTCCTGCCGCAGTTCGTCCAGGGCGGCGGCTCACCGACCCGGCGGATCTTTCTCCTGGGCACCCTGGACGTCCTCATCGGCGTCCTCTACTGGTTCGCCCTCGTCGGCGCCGCCGCACGGCTGCGGGCCCTGCTCGCCCGGCCCGGGGCCCGCCACCGCTGGGAGCTGACCACCGGCTGGCTGTTCATCGCCCTGGGCATCGGAGTCGCCGCCCTGGCCTGAGACCCCGGGCAGCTCGCCGCGCGGACACGGCGTGCGGACAGTCCGTCGCCCTCGCCGCCCTCTGTCCATGCGCCGCACCGGTATCTCCCTTAACGTGCCCATATGATCACTAAAAGGAATGGTTGCGCTCCCGGACACCGGCGGCAGATGGCCCCGCGGGGCGCCGGTCTGGTGTGTGCGGCCGCCGTCGCGGCGGCGCTGCTCACGGGCTGCGGCAACGACGACGGCGACGACGGCGCGAAGACCGGCGCGGCCGGGACCTCCAAGGCCCCGACCTCGGCGCCGACGACCGCGAGCGGCGCCACCCTCACCGAGGACCAGGCCGAGCGCAAGGAACTCGTCCCCAAGGCCAAGGTCGGCTACGACAAGGCCCTGGACGCCGCGGTGGCGGCGGTGGACAAGTCCAAGCCGGTCTCGGTCGAGCTCAAGGGCACGCCGGACAAGCCCGTGTGGGAGACCGAGGTGGCCACGGCCGACGGCGCCGCCCACACCGTCGACGTCGACGCGGTCACCGGCAAGGCGGACAAGGCGCGCGCCAAGTCCGACGAGGACGCCGACGACAAGCGCGAGCTCGCGGACCGGCTCGGCAAGGCCAAGGTGAGCGCCCAGCAGGCCGCGCAGACCGCCACCGACAAGACCAAGGGCACCGTCACCTCCGTGGAACTGGAGGACTCCGACAAGGCGGGCACGCTGGTGTGGTCCGTCGACGTCGTGACGACCAAGGACTGGAACAAGACGACCTACGACATCGACGCGGTCAGCCGCAAGATCGTCAGGGAGCACGTCGACCGCGACTGAGCAGCGCGCTGGGATGCCCGCGGCGGCCGTGGCGGCGCCGCCGCGGCGCGGAAGTGGTGGACCCCCGGCCCGCGGGCGACCATGGCCTCATGAGCACCGACGAGATCATCACCGTGATCGCCGACGACGTCGAGTACCAGGACGTCGAGTACCAGGCAGCGGCCGACCTGACCCCGCCCGAGGGCCACCAGGCGTGGCACGCCACCCTCACCGCGCGGGACGACGCGACCGCGTACGCGATCTTCCTGGCGGGGGAGGGGAGGCTGCGCCTGCACGACGGCCGGGAAGGCGACTTCTGGACGCTGGTGCACCTCATCGACACCGACGGCGAGGAAGAGGCCTACCGGGTCAGGATCGAGGGGAAACAGGCCACCCCCTTCGCCCCCTCCGCCCGCTGACCCCCGCCCGGCCTTCCTCCCCTCCGAGGGACACCCGGGGTGCCCCCGGCGGGCCGGGGCGTGCCTTACCTCGCGGGTAATCGCCCCGGCCCGCCCGCACCCGGCAGGATCGGCGTCCTCTCCACGCCGACGGGGCGCGGAGCCACCGAAGGGGGAGATGTCCGCCATGTCTGAAGCCGCAGCCGCCCGCACGCGCACCGTGGTCGAGGAACTGCTGCGCCGGATCAGCGAGGGCGACCCCGAGCACATCAGCGCGCTGTACGCGCGGGGCGACTGGAAACTGGACTGGCCGCAGTCCGAGCACCACTCCGAGGCCACGCCCTGGATCCGGCACCGATCCACCCGCGCGGACGCGGCCGCCCACTACCGTGAGCTGGCCGAGCACCACATCCCGCAGCAGGCGGCGACCGAGGTCGAGCGCATCCTCATCGACGGCAACGACGCGGTCGTACTCGGCGAGATCCGCCAGACGGCCCGGCCGACCGGGCGCGCCTACTGCGCACGGTTCGCCCTGCACCTGACCGTCGAGGACGGCCTGATCACCCGTCACCACGTCTACGAGGACAGCCTCGCCGTCGCCCGGGCCTTCGAGCCCGAGCCCCGGTAACGAAGATTCACCAGCGCAGACCTGCGGTGGCAGGCATACGGTGCAGACCTGCGGTGGCAGACACGCGATGGCAGACACGCGGTGGCAGGCATGCGGTGAAAGTCGCTGTCTCCCGCCGGTCACACTCGCGCGGCGGGGCCCGTCATAGCGGTGAGGGGCCCGACGGGCCCGGCCGGCGCGGGGTTTCCCTGCCGGTGTCCGCCTGCTGAGGAGCCCTGTGATGTCCACCGCCCATCTCGTCGTCACCCTTGCCGCCGCCGCCATGACGGGTTTCTCGGCCCTGTCGGTGTTCCTGCGCGCCCCCTGGGTGGTCAAGCCCATGGCCGACTACGGCATCCCGACGACGTGGCTGCCGTGGCTGGGCGCGGCCAAGGCGGCGGGCGCGCTCGGCCTGGCGGCCGGGCTGTTCGTGCCGGTGGTGGGCGTGGCGGCCGGGGCCGGCCTGGTGCTGTACTTCGCCGGGGCCCTCGTCACCGTCGTGCGGGCGCGCTGGTACGGCCACAACCCCTTCCCCCTGGTGTACGCGGCACCGGTCGCCGGAGCGCTGGTACTGGGGCTCGCCGCCTGATCTGCCCGGCCTCGCCGAGCGCGGACGGCGGCCCACACGCGGGCCTGCGGGACAATGGCCGCATGACCATCTTCCGCTGTGCCCACTGCCGGCAGCCGGTGACCGGCGAAGTGGTGCCGGGGGAACCACCGCGGGGGTCCGAGCCGCCGCCGGGCTACGGGGGCGCTCCGCCCCGGATGGCTCGGGGAACCTTCAAGGCCGACTCCGGCGGCGGCCTTTTGATCCTGCACCCGGACGATGTTCCTGGGACGGCGTTGCACCCTGACCCGCAGCGTGTCAGTGGTTGCTGCGGGCCCGACGGCCAGGACGGCCCCAACCTCGTGTGCGCTGGATGCGGTGTCGAGGTGGCGACGAAAGAGTCCGACTGCTGGACCGACAATCTCGTGGCGTTGATGGCCGCCGCAGTGACCGAGGGACGCGAGAGGGGCGCCGGCGGCCGTGGACCTGGACCTGGACCTGGACCTGGACCTGGACCTGGATCTGGATCTGGATCTGAGTCATTGACCTGAGTCATCGCCGGACCCGCAGCAGCCGGCGGGGCAGCAATGACTCAGGGCCCGCCCGCTCAGCGGAAAGCGGCGATTCAGCGGAAAGCGGCGATATTGCGCTCGACCCAGTCGTCGAAGGAACGCGGCGCCCGGCCCAGGACGCGTTGCACGTCCGGGCTGATCCGCAGTTCGGCCGGGTTCGGGGCGGAGATGATGTCCAGGGTGTCGTCGGCGAGTTCCGCCGGCACGAACCGGGTCATCGTGGCCCTGGCCTCCTCGCGGGTGAGCTCACGGAACCCTACGGGCGAGCCCAGCGCGGCGCCGATCGCCTGCGCCTGCTGACGCGGCGTGATCACCTGCGGCCCGGTCAGCGTGTACACCCCGCCGGTGTGCCGGTCCTCCAGCAGGCAGGCCGCCGCGACCTCGGCGATGTCGGCAGGGTCGACGACCGGCACCCCGACGTCGCCGAAGGGCGCGGCCACCATCCCTTGCGTACGCACCGACTCCGCCCAGCCCAGGGCGTTGGAGGCGAAGCCGCCCGGCCGCAGGACGGCCCAGTCGAGGCCGGATCCGCGCAGCGTGTCCTCCAGCGCACGCATCGCGACCCGCGTCGCACCCAGCGGCCTGGTCGCCACCCCTTGCGAGGACAGCAGCACGACCCGGCGGACCCCGCCGGCCGCGGCCAGGCCGATGAGGTCGCCCGGCCCGGCCCCGGGGGCGTGCAGGTCGCCGGACAGCAGGAGGAACAGCGCCTTCGCCCCCGTGAACGCCGGGGCGAGGCTTGCCGGATCGGCCAGGTCGGCCACCACGTGCCGCACCCCCTCCGGCACCCCCTCCGGCACCGCCGCCGCGTGCCGCGACACCGCCGTCACCTGCTCGCCCGCCTCGGCCAGGGCCTGCGTCAAAGGCCGGCCGATATTCCCGGTAGCCCCGGTCACCACGATCATGTTCAGCTCCTCGTCCGTTGTGCTTGACGGGAGTTGACGCTAGGAGCCGGACTTACTTTCCGTAAGAACATACCCAGAGGTAAGCTCCGGACATGAGCGAAGGCGCGCAGTTGGCACAGGCCGGGACGGGCCGCCGCTATGAGGTGTTTCACACCGACTGCCCCGCCCGCGACATGGTCGACCACGTCACCAGCAGGTGGGGCATCTGGGTGCTGATCTCCTTGCGGAGCAACGACCTGCGGTTCTACGAGCTGCGCGACAGCATCCACGGCGTCAGCGAGAAGATGCTCGCGTCGACCCTGCGCGCCCTGGTCAAGGACGGCCTGATCTGGCGGCAGGTCGAGCCCACGACACCGCCCCAGGTCACCTACGGGCTGACCGAGTTCGGCCAGGACATCGGCGAGCCGCTGACGGACCTGTTCGACCGGATCACACGGCGGCTGCCGCCCCGCAGCCCCGCACAGTGAGGAATACCGGCCCGTCCCCGGGGCACACGACCTGGTGCACACCCCTGCGAGGAGCGGACACGAGGGAGAACCGGCGATGCTCAGGGCACACCAGGCCGTGCTGAAGGACTTGGTCGAGCAGTACGAGACGCTGTGCGCGCTGCACGCCGAGAAGGGCACCGAACAGACGCGGCGGCGCATGAACGACGCCGCCTACACGCTGTGTGCGGCCACCGGCACCCGGGAGATCGACACCGCGCTGCTCGTCGCCCGCCACCAGTTGTCCCGGACCCACACCCCGGGCGGCCCCCTGCTGTCCACCTGACCACGCGCACTCCCGCCCGCAGCCCGCATCGGACCCACCCTCCGAACGCGCCCTCCCGCACCCTGCCGGACCGCTGGGATCGCGCCCAAGAGGCCACCGGGTGAGGGCTGTTGCGTAGCCTGCGAGCGTGGACAGCGAACCCGACACCGGCACCTGGCTGGAAGAGACCAGGGCCTCCTACGACACCGTCGCCCTCGACTACGCCGACCAGGTACGCCACCTCCTGGACGACACACCCCAGGAACGCGCGGCCCTGGAGCGGTTCGCCGGGCGGGTGCGCGCCCGCGGCGGGGGACCGGTCGCGGACGTGGGCTGCGGGCCGGGGCGGATCACGGCGTACCTGCACGGCCTGGGCGTGGACGCCTTCGGCATCGACCTGTCGCCCCAGATGATCGAGGTGGCCCGCCGCGACCACCCGCACCTGCGCTTCGACGTCGGCTCCATGACCGACCTCGACCTCGCCGACACCTCGATGGCCGGTCTCGTCGCCTGGTACTCGCTGATCCACGTACCCGACGAGGAGATCGGCACGGTCCTCACCCACTTGTGGCGCGTGCTGCGGCCCGGCGCCCCGCTGCTGCTCGCCTTCCACGTCGGCAACGCCGCACAGCTCAAGACCACGGGGTACGGCGGCCACCCGATGCACCTCCACGTCCACCGCCGCCGGCCCGCCCGCATGACCGCCTGGCTCGACGACGCCGGCTTCACCACCGAGGCACTCCACACCCTCACCTCCCCCGAGAGCACCCTCGGCGGCATCCTCCTGGCCCGCCGCCGCCCCGGCATCCCCCTGGCGTAGGGCCGCCCGCGCGTTGCCCGCGGCCCGGCGCGCTCAGCCGGACACCTGCAGCCGCACCGGCAGCGCCCCGGCGGAGAGCTGCGCGGCCAGTTCCTCGGCCGATGAGCGGGTGAAGCTCCCCGAGATCTGCACCCGGCCGTCGGTGAGCTGCTGCTGGACGACGGGGGCGGAGATCACCGTGCCGTCCAGGACCATGGCCAACTGGTTGGCGGGCGGTGCTTTGGGGGCGAGTTCGGCCGTCAGGGCGGCGAACCTGCGCGCGCCGGCGGCGGTGAAGGTGACATCCACCAGCCAGCCCTGCGCGCTCTGCTCGTCCAGGCGCGCCCGCGCCCTGGCCACATCGGTGCCCGGCACGGCGACCGGGCCCAGGTCGTAGCGGACGTCGGAACCGTTCGTGGCGCAGGCCGAAAGCGGTTTTTCCGAGGGCCCGCCGGCCGGAGGGCACTGGGCCTTGGCGGTGACCGGCGCCTGGTTGCGGACGGGGCGGAAGTCGAGCCGGGCCTGCTCGCCGAGCACTCTGAGCTTCGCCTTCGACGCACCCGGCGCGCTCACCGTGATGGCGCCGGCGGCAACATCGACGCGGGTCTCGCGCAAACCCATCGCGGTGGCCCGGTGCCGCATCAGGGCCGCGGCGCTCTTCAGGCCCGCCGTGTCCTGCCCGGCGGCGGGCCTGAAGGTCAGGCTGGTACGGGCCGCGGCGGGGCCCGGCGTACCGGCGGCGTCCTCCGCGCCGCCGGTGCCCTCCTCGCCGTCCCCGGACGAGCCGCCGCCGCACGCCGTCAGCACGAGCAGCGCGGCCCCCGCCGCCACCCCACCCCGCACCCGCCGCCGCAGCCTGCCCGCCGCTCGTTGCGCCCTGCCGGTCCCGTGTCTGGAGATCACTGCGCCGTCCGTTCCTGGGGGTCGTGGCGGGAGCCCGCCGTCCGTGAGGCTGCCGGATGCCGTGCTGCCGTGCTGCCGGGATTTCGTGCTGCCGGGATGCTGCGCTGCCGGGATGCCGGGATGCCGCACAGGACGATACGGCGCCCGGCGCCAGGCCCGCAGGCACAAGCGGCAGCCCGCACCGCCTGGGGGCACCCGTGCCCGCCGGGGCGAGCCGAACCTGTCCGGGGCGACCCGAGCCCGCCCGGGCCGGGCGTCCCGTATCCGCCCGCGGTGACCTGACCGCCCGTCAAGAACACGGCCCGCGGCGGAGCCCCCGGGCACGCGCGCGGGCGCCGCCCGCCCGCGGCCACTACCGCGGCGACCGCGCGGTCAAGGCTACCTAAAGCGCCGATTTGCCCCGTCCTGGGGCCCGTATGTCACAGTGGCCGTCCCGGTCGGGCGGGCGTGTGCGCGCGGTCCCTGCCGGGGTCCCCGACCTCGACACCACGGTCCCGGCCGTGCCCTCGGGCATGCCCGGCCGGCCGCTCACCCGAGCACCCCGAACTCCCTCCCGTACCCCACTTCCTTGGCTGAGAGCGATGCAGGCAACGACTCTTGTCCCCCGGACCGCCGACCTGTTCGACCAGGGCCTGGAACACCAGTCGGGCGCGGCCCTGCTGCGCTTCGGCGCCGCCCGGCGCCGCCAGGACGGCCCGGCCGGTCCCCACGGCCCCGCGGGCTGGTCCGGTGACGGTGCCGTCGCCTGGCTGGACGCCGGGCGCGGGCATGTGTGGAGCGTCGGAGACGCGGCCACCGCCGCGGACCTCGTACTGCACGCCGAGCGTGAACTGCGCGGCACGGTCAGGGAGTTCACCGGCCCGCGGGGCGTCGAGGCGCACGTGGGGGAGCGCCTTGGACTCACCGACGTGGTGGAGTGGGTCTTTCGCTGGACGCTCGCCGAACCGCCCGCCATGCCGGGCGAGGAGCGGGTGACCCGGCTCGGCGCCGAGCACCACGAGGAACTGCTCGCCTTCCTCGGCGAACACAGCCCGGCCCACTCCACGGGCCCCGGCTGCGCGGACGTCAGTTGCTGGGCGGGGATACGCGACGCGCGCGGGCACCTGGTGGCCTGCGGCGCGCTGAGCCGCCTGCGCGACAGCGGGGCACCGCTGATGGCCTCCGTCGCCACCGACACCCGCCTGCGCGGCCAGGGCCTGGGCGCCGCCCTCACCGCCTGGCTGACCAGGTACGCGGTACGCGAGCACGGCCTGTGCACGCTGTGGCAGCTCGCCGGCAACGCGCCCGCCCAGCGGCTCTACGACCGGCTCGGCTACCGCGACGAGGACCTGTGCACCTCGGCCCGCATCACCGGCCGGTGACCCGGCGCTCCCGCATCACCGGCGGGTGAGCCCGCCTCGTAGCTCGGCTCAGATACTTGCGCAGCGGCGTCTGGTACTCCTCCGCGAACGTGCGACCTGCTCCTTCGTCATCCGCAGCCCTGAGCGGTGGATCTGGTTCCAGCCCGCGGCGGCGTCGTACCCGGCGACGGCCGTGCTGCTACTGGACGACGCATGGTTCGACGTCGTGACGGCCGGGCGCGCGGTGGTCTTGTCGTTGACGCCGGCCTGCGTACTGGAGCTGCCCCTGGCGATACTGTGCGCTGTCACCGCGCTGCGGCCGCCAGGGATGGTTCCCGTTCAGGCGGCCGTGGCGCAACGGGAGGCCGCCCATGTCTGACCGGCTGGATGCCCGGACGCGGGAGGAGACGTGCGGGCCGTGGTGAACGGCCCGCACGCCCCCTCCCGCCGGGCCGTTCGCTAGGGAAGGCTGTGCACCTTCGGGCCCACGGAGTTCGACCAGGTGCTGCCCGCCGTCGCGTCCCAGTTCGTGGACCATGTCATGGCGCCGCGCAGCGAGGGATAGGTCCTGGACGGCTTGAAGGAGCCGCAGCCGGTGCCGCGGGTCAGGCAGTCCAGGGCGTTGTTCACGACCGAGGGGGCCACATAGCCGCCGCCCGCGGCGCGCGTCGAGGCCGGGACGCCTAGCCCGACCTGCGAAGGATCGAGGCCGCCCTCCAACTGGATGCAGGCGAGCGCGGTCAAAAAGTCCACGCTGCCCTGGCTGTAGACCTTGCCGTCACAGCCCAGCATCGAACCGCTGTTGTAGTACTGCGTGTTGACGACCGTGAGGATGTCCTTCACGTTCAGCGCCGTCTGGAAGTAGCCGCCGGAGGTGGACTGCATGTCGATGGTCTGCGGCGCCATCGTGAGCACCATCTTCGGGCCCGCCTTGGCCGAGAGCTGGCGCAGCGCCTTGGACATGTAGGTGGGGTTGATGCCGTTCTCCAGGTCGATGTCGACGCCGTTGAACCCGTACTCCTGCATCAGTGCGTAGGCGCTGTTGGCGAACGCCGCCGCGGAGGCGTCACTGTTGACGGAGATGGTGCCCTTCTCGCCGCCGACCGAGAGGACCACGGACTTGCCCGCGGCCTTCTTCGCGGCGATGTCGGCCTTGAAGTCGGCGGTGGAGGCGTAGCCGACGGCCGGGTCCAGGTTGAAGGTGATCTGGCCGGGCGTGGGGGTGGCGTCGGCGAAGGAGACGGCGATGATGTCGTACTGCGAGGACACCTCCCGCAGCTTCTGCACGCTCGCGCCGTTGTTGAAGTTCTGCCAGTAGCCGGTCAGCGCGTGCCTGGGCACGGTGCCGTCCCCGCCGCCGTCGCCCTTGGCGGTGCGTACGGACACCGCCGCCGACTTCGCGGACTCGCCCGCCCCGTTGGAGGCGCTCACCTGGAAGCTGTACGTGGTCTCCGGTGCGAGGCCGGTGACGGTCGTGGCGGCACCGCCGGGGGAGGCGACCTTCGTGCCGTCGCGGTAGACGGTGTAGCCGGTGGCCGTGGACACCGGGGTCCAGGACAGCTCCACCGACGTGGACGTCGTCGCGCCCGCCGCGAGGCCGGCCGGCACGGCCGGTATCTCCACCGGGTCGGTGCCGCCGCCCCCGTCGGGGCCGAGGACGCTCACATCGTCCACGTAGTAGGCGCTCTGCCCGTACCAGCCGTGCGTGTACACGGTGACCGACGTGGTGTTCGCACCCGTGGTGAAGCTGGTGGAGAGCTGCTGCCAGGAGGAGGTGCCCGGCGTCCAGGTCGACACGTCGGTGGTGCCGGTGCCGCGGGCACCGAGGTAGGCGTAGCTGCCCTGCACCCAACTGCTCAGCTTGTACGTCGAATTGGGCTTCACCTTGACGATCTGGGAACACTCGGCGGTGCCCTGGCCCGAGGGAGTGGCCCTGAGCGCCTTCGCGCCGCCGTGCACGGGGGAGGTGACGGCGGCACCGCTGTCCGCGGCGCAGGTCCAGTTGGACAGGTCCGCCTCGAACCCGGCGTTCTTGGCCACGTTGACGTCCGCCGCCCCGGCGCCCGCCGCCACGGGCTGCGCCGACTGCGCGGGCGCGGCGAGCGCGGTGACGGCGAGCGCGGCGGCCGCACCGGCGGCGATCACCGCGCCGATCCTTTGGCGAACGCCGGGTCTGCCCTGACGTACACGGTCCACGGAGTGCCTCCAGCAAGAGGTGGGGGACGGAAGCCGAGGGCGGTGGGCACCGCCACTGCGCGCAAAGTTGGTCCAGACCAATCAAGTTGTCAAGACCTCCGGAGCGGCGAACCCGCTGACCCGGCGCAACTGGCGGGCGCCGCAACGCGAATCGCTGCTCGACGGCCGATTACCTCCCACTGGACACACAGAAAATCTGTGCTGGCTGGGGTAGACATTGGGTGGTGATGTGGTTATGGTTTCTCTCGTAGCACAGAGAGGAAACAGGGCCTGGCAGACACGAACTGCCGGGCGGCAGTCTGTAGTTGCGCAGTATGTAGTTGCAGTGCGCAGGACGGTGCGGTGGTGGAGTTCCGGAGCCAGGGTTTGCAGGACGGTGACGGGACTGACGACCGGACCGGGTGGCCCGCAGTGATCAGGGGCCGCCGTGAGCAGTACCAGCATTGAGGGAATGAACGGAGGAATCGGGCGCCATCAGGATCGCCCGGGTGGAAACCTTGAACCCGGGTACCGCAGGACATCGATAGTGAGGTGGTCTCCGGTCGAGCAACCGCGATCCCAGCATCCCCGGCAGCAGTTCGGCCGGGTGTGCGGACACAGAAGGCCGGTGCAGTAACAGCCGGCAGATGGTGTAGCAGTTCCTTCGGGCCCTGGCGCCGCACGGCGCCAGGGCCCTCCACGCGTTCAACGGCCACGCGTTCAACAGAGAGGTCAGATGACAGCAGACCACACCTTCAGCCGACTCGACGACGACGATTACCCCGCCTACACCACGGGCCGGGCCGCCGAGATACTCGGCACCACCCAGGGCTTCCTGCGCGCCATCGGCGACGCCCGCCTCATCACCCCGCTGCGCTCGGAGGGCGGCCACCGCCGCTACTCCCGCTACCAACTGCGTATCGCCGCCCGCGCCCGGGAACTCGTAGACGCGGGGACCCCCGTCGAGGCCGCGTGCCGCATCATCGCCCTTGAGGACCAGCTCGAGGAAGCCCAGCGCATCAACGCCGAACACCGCCGCGGTACGGCCCTGCACACAGCCGCCACCTGATACGCGGTCCGCGATGCCCCCGCCCGACCGCACGCTTCCCCCTTCCAAGACCTTTCAAGACCTTTCAAGACCTTTCAAGAATATGAGCGCATGATCGCCGAAGACACTGAGCCGCCGTCCCGCGGACGGCAGCCCCAGCCCGGCCCGGGCGACCCGCCCGAGTCCCCGCGTATCCCGGCGATGGACGCCGCTGCCGCCGCACCAGGCCGGCTGACTGCCGCTACCGGCCCGGAAGGCGGCCCGGAAGGCGGGGCGGAGCGGGCCGCGGCCGCGCTGAAGCCGCGGCTGCGCGGCTGGCTGCACGCCGGCGTGTTCCCCCTGGCGCTGGTCGGCGGCATCGTCCTGATCGCCGTTTCGCGCACGGGCGCGGCAGTGGCGGCCTGCTCGGTGTACGCGGTGTCGGCGTGCCTGCTGTTCGCTACCAGCGCGGTCTACCACCGCAGAACGTGGGGCCCGCGCGGGGAGGCGGTCCTGCGGCGGCTGGACCACGCGAACATATTTCTGATCATTGCCGGCACCTACACCCCATTGGCGGTACTGCTGCTGCCCGAAGGACGGCAGCGGGTGCTGCTGGCGGTGGTGTGGGCGGGCGCGCTGGCCGGCATCGCCTTCCGCATGCTGTGGATCGCAGCTCCCCGCTGGCTGTACACCCCGTGTTACATCGCGCTGGGCTGGGTGGCCGTCTTCAACCTGCCCGACTTCGCGCGCACCGGCGGCACCGGTCTCGTCGCGCTCGTCATCACCGGCGGTCTGCTCTACACCGCTGGGGCCGTCGTCTACGGACTCAAGCGCCCCAACCCCTCACCGGCCTGGTTCGGCTTCCACGAGGTCTTCCACACCCTGACCATCGCCGCCTTCAGCGCGCACTACACCGCCATCCTCCTCGCGGCCACCTGAGGGCGATCAGCGGACACAAGCCGGGCCCGGTGGTGCAATGTGAGCTGTCCGGGCACCGGGCCCGGAACAGGTCTTCCGCGTCTTTCCGGGCGAAGTCCCTGAGCGTTTCACCGAGCCATGGAGGAGTCGCTGTGACCGTAGGAGGGCCGGATGCCGGGCGGATCTCTCGTCTTCCCCGGGGCAGGGCGATGACGTTGGCGGGGACGTTGGAGGCGGCGGAGGCCGCGGCGCCGGTGGAGTCGCTCGATGTGGTCGCGCGCATGCTCCAGGAGCGCCTCGGGGCGGTGTCGGTGTCGTTCCTGATCACCGATTTCACCGGCAGTTCGGTCGTGCGGCTGGGGGCTGCGGGCAGCGTCGACACCGATGAACCCGCCCGGCGGATCACGCTCCGGGGCACCCTGTACGACGATGTGCTCCGTACCCAGCGGCCGGGCGTGGAGGACCAGGGCGGTCCGGTGCGGATCGTGGCCCCGGTGACCAACCGCGGGGATGCCATCGGGCTCCTCGAACTGTTCCTGCCGGCGGCGCCGGACGCGGAGGTGATGCGGGAGGTCGGCGAGACCGCGCACGCGCTGGCGTACCTCGTCATCGCCAACCGGTCCTTCACCGACGTGTATCAGTGGGGACGCCGGACCAAGCCGCTGAGTCTGGCCGCGGAGATCCAGCACCAACTGCTCCCGGCGTCGCTGGCCTGCGAGGCGGCGCAGTTCGCTGTGGCCGGGGCGCTGGAGCCGGCCGACCACGTCGGCGGTGACACCTTCGACTACGCGATCGGCAGGGACACCGTCCAGCTCTCCGTCACCGATGCCATGGGGCACGATGTCCAGGCCGCGCTGCTGGCCACCCTGGCGGTGGGCGCCCTGCGCCGGGCCCGGCGGGCCGGTGCCGATCTCGCCGAGCAGGCCGGCCAGGCAGACCAGGCCGTGCGCGAGCACGGCCGCAAGGGCTACGTCACCGGCCAGCTCCTGCGCATCCGCCTGATCGACGGCAAGACCGAGTTCATCAACGCCGGGCACCCCTGGCCGCTGCGGATGCGGGACGGACAGGTGCGGGAGATCACCCCGAAGATCGATATGCCCTTCGGCTTCGAGGCCCCTCACAGCTACCGGGTCCAGTCGCTGGACCTGCGTCCGGGCGACCGGCTGGTGATGCTGACCGACGGCATGCTGGAGCACAACGCAGACAGCGTCGACCTGTCCGACCTGATCGCGCGTACCCGCGATCTGCATCCCCGCGAGGCCGCCCGCACCCTCATCGCGGCGATCGTCGACGCGAACGACGGCCACCTGCAGGACGACGCGACCGTCATGTGCCTGGACTGGCACGGCACCAGCCACCCCCAGCGGGACGCCGCCACCGGCGCCGACCTCACCGACGCCTCACAACCGTCACCGACGGGACGGGCCACTCCCGGGCGGTGGCCCGCGGCGTTCAACTGAGCGGTTGGCGCTGTCTCACCGGACCCGGCGGTGCCGCCGGTACGGCCGGAAGATCTGAACCAGTACCGGGAATCAGGCCGCGACGAGCTCCCGCTCACGGTCCGGCGCCGTGGCCTTGGGCTTCTTGTTCGGCAGCGAGGGCTTCTTGTTCGGCAGCGAGAGCCGGAAGACCTTGTGCCACGCGGAGAACACCTGCTTGGGCAGCGGCCCGGTGACGTACTCCAGCTCGTACTTCTCGAACAGCGCGCGCACCTTCACCGCGACCTCGGCGTACCGGTTGCTCGGCAGGTCCGGGAACAGGTGGTGCTCGATCTGGTGCGACAGGTTGCCGGTCATGAAGTGCATGGCCCTGCTGCCGCTGATGTTCGCCGAGCCCATCATCTGGCGCAGATACCACTGGCCGCGCGTCTCGCCCTTGATCGACCGGCGCTCGAAGACCTGCACGCCCTCGGGGAAGTGCCCGCACATGATCACCGAGTGGGACCAGATGTTGCGGACCAGGTTCGCGGTGAACGTGGCGCCGAGCGTGGTGAGGAAAGAGGGGCCCGAAAGCAGCGGGTGGATCACGTAGTCCTTGAGCACCTGCTTGCGGATCTTGCGGCCCACGGCCTTGGCCCGCGCGCGGAACTCCGGGTTCTTGCGGCGCGCCTTGCTGAGGTTCTTGCCCAGCTCCAGGTCGTACGCTGCGATGCCGTACTCGAAGAAGCAGGCGTTGAGGAAGTTCCACAGCGGCTGGCCGAGGTGGATCGGGTGCCACTTCTGGTCCTCGTCGACGCGCATGATGCCGTAGCCGAGGTCGTTGTCCTTGCCGATCACGTTGGTGTACGTGTGGTGCAGCTCGTTGTGCGAGTGCTTCCACTGCTCGGACGGCGAGACATGATCCCACTCCCAGGTGGTGGAGTGAATCTTGGGGTCCCGCATCCAGTCCCACTGGCCGTGCAGGACGTTGTGGCCGATCTCCATGTTGTCCATGATCTTCGCCACGGACAGACCGGCGGTGCCGAGCAGCCACGCGGGCGGGAAGCTCGAGAACAGCAGCACGCCCCTGCTGGCCAGCTCCAGCTTGCGCTGCACCGAGATGACCTTACGGATGTAGGCGGCGTCCTTCTCGCCGCGCCCGGCGATCACCTCGTCGCGGATCGCGTCCAGCTCGCGGCCGAGCTCCTCGATCTGCTCCGCGGTCAGATGGGCGGTGGGGTCGATGGCGGTCAAGGTGCTCCTACCGTTCGATGTCGCAGGGGCCCGCCGCGGCGGACACGCAGGTCTGGATGAGGACGCCCGGCTCGGCCTCGGTGATCTCGCCGGTGCGCAGGTCGCGGACGGCGCCCGCCTTGAGCGGCGTGACGCAGCCGAAGCAGATGCCCATGCGGCACCCGGAGGGCATGAGCACGCCGGCCTCCTCGCCGATGTCAAGCAGCGGCGTGGCGCCGTCCGCGTCGACGGTCTTGCCGGTGGCGCTGAACGTGACCTCGCCGCCGGCGCCGGCGACGACGACGGTGGGGCGGAAGCGTTCGGTGTGCAGGCGCTCTTGTACGCCGTGCACGCGCCAGTGCTCTTCGGCGGCGTCGAGCAGGCCCGCGGGCCCGCAAGCCCAGGTCTCACGCTCGGCCCAGTCGGGCACGAGTTCGCCGAGGCGGGCGATGTCGAGCATGCCGTCCGTGGCGGTGTGCACCTCGGTGAGCCGCAGCTTCTTGTCCGCGACCAGGTCGTGCAGTTCATCGCGGAAGATCACGTCCTGCGGCTGTGGCGCGCAGTGGACCATGACGGCGTCGTCGAACTCGATGTCGCGCAGCATGCCCATCACGGGCGTGATGCCGCTGCCGGCCGTCAGGTAGAGCACCTTGGGGGGCGTGGCCCGCGGCAGCACGAAATCACCGGTCGGCTGGTCGAGCTGGATCAGCGTGCCCGGTTTGGCCCTGCGCACCAAGTGGTTGCTGACCTTGCCGTCCGGGATCGCCTTCACGGTGATCGTGACGCGGCCGTCCTGGCGGTTCGTCGGCGAGGTGATGGAGTAGGCACGCCACAGGCGCACCCCGTCGACGTCGACCCCGATCCGCACGTACTGACCGGCTGTGTGGCCGCGCCAGCCCCGTCCCGGCCTGATCACGACAGTCGCGGCGGCACCCGTCTCGGGGTGCACGGCCTCGATGCGCCCCCGCAGATCAGCGCCCGCACGCAGCGGGCTGACCAGGTCGAGGTAGTCCGACGGCAGCAGCGGCGTCGTGACCATCTCCAGCAGTTTCCATGCCCTGCTGCGGAGGGCTGCACTCGTCATGACTCCAGCTTGCTGCGCCTCAGGGCGTAAAGTCCTGACCGCAGGACGTAAATCTGATCGGTTGAATTGTTCACAGGGAACAAAAACGTGAGCCATGCAATCCAAAGGGCCAGCGAACTGGCCCTGGATGAGACGACGGTCACGGCCCTTCGGGCCGCGCTGAAGACTACCGCCGACGAGGTCGTCCAGGCGATCATCGACGAGGTCCCTCCCTACGCAGGCGCCCTTTCGGGCCACATGGGCGCCACCATCCGCCGAGCCGTCCGCACCGCCCTGGGACACTACCTGGACCTCGCCAGCGGGAACGCCACAGGCGGCGACGCCGGTGACGCGGCCTATGAGTTGGGCCGCGGCGAGGTGCGCGACGGCCGTTCGATGGACGCCCTGCTCGGCGCCTACCGCGTCGGCGCCCGCGTGGCCTGGCGATGCCTGGCAGCGGGTGCCGTACACGCAGGTCTGCCCGCCGCCGAGGTCGCCAAGTTCGCCGAGCTGACCTTCGCCTACATCGACGAGCTCTCCGCCGCGAGCGCCGCGGGCCACGCCGACGAACTGGCCGCCCGGGGCAGGGCCCACGAGCGCCACCTGGAACACCTGGCCCGTGACCTCCTCGCCGGCGCGAGCCCGGACGTACTGCTGGCTTCCGCGCAACGGGCCGGGTGGCAGCCCCCGGATTCGCTGACCGCGGTCCTGCTGCCCGCCGCCCAGGCCCGGCCCGCCTACCGCGCGCTCGACCCGAGCACCCTCGTCCTCGACGATCTGCCGGACGCCACCGGTGTGCTGCTCGTCCCCGATGCGGACCGATCACATCTCTTGCGGCAGTTGACCGACCGCACCGCCGTGGTCGGCCCGGCCCGGCCATGGACGCGTGCGTCCGCCTCGTACGCACGAGCCGAACGCGCGCGCACCCTCTCCTCTGGTATCCGCGACACCGAGGACCACCTGCCCGAGCTGGTGCTGAGCGCCGACGCGGACGCGTTCGCAGACCTGCGTGCCCGAGCCCTCGCACCGTTGCGGACCTTGTCTGCCGCGACCGCACGGCGGCTGGAGGAGACGTTGCGGGCGTGGCTGCTGCACCAGGGCAGGCGGGAGGAGGTGGCGGCGGCGTTGTTCGTCCATCCCCAGACAGTCCGCTACCGGATGTCGCAACTGCGGGAGCTGTTTCCGGATCTCGCATCGCCGCACCGGGTCCTTGAACTGACGCTGGCGGTCGGCCTTCGAGCATCTGGCCGGTGATCTGGGCCGCCATGCCCTGGAAAACGGCCTTCATGCCGTCGTGGGCGGGCGGGCCCCGGCACACCGCGCAAGGGATGATGGGGAGGGAACAACGGACGTGAGGTACAGGAGCTTCCATGGTGAAGCGGGTTCACCGACCCCGTGAGGACGCGGAGTTCGATTTCATCCTCGGGATGAGCGCAGTTCCGGTCCTCGCGTACTTCACCGGGACCTGGCCCAAGGCCATCGAGCCCTGCCGGGTGATGGACCTCGTCGTGGGGGGCATCGCCGACGACTACACGGGCCGCCTGACGGCCGTCCGCGCCGACCTCACGCGTTGCCCGGCCGCAGCCGAGCGATACGGGATCACCGGCGCCCCCTCCTGCGTCCTGCTGAAGGAGGGGGAGGCGGTGGCGCACGGCACGGGGCCCATGACCGTCGCCGAGATACGGCAGTTCCTGGACGGCCACCTCTGAACGGCCACTGCGGCACCTGGCCGCGACGCCCCTCACCTCTCGTCCAGGGGAGCTGCGCCGCCTGAGACACCTCGGGGCCGAGACACCCGGCCCGGCCCGGCCGGGCCCCTGTTGAGACAGGCTTACGGGGTGCTGGTGAAGGAGCGGCGGTAGGAGCGCGGCGGCACCCCGCGGCGGCGCACGAACTGTTCGCGCAGCACGGCCGCGCTGCCGTATCCGACGCGGCGGGCGATCTCCTCGACGGGCAGATCCGTGCTCTCCAGGAGTTCCTCGGCGCCGCTCAGGCGCAGGCCCCGCAGCCAGGCGTGCGGGGTGGTGCCGGTCGCGGCGGTGAAGCGGCGGGCGAAGGAGCGTTTGCTCATCACCGCACGCCGGGCCAGTTCCGCGACCGGCAGCGGCTCGTGGAGGTTCTCGCGGGCCCACGCCAGGACCTCGGCGAGCCGCTCGTCACGGCAGTCCTCGGGGACGGGAACGGCCAGGTACTGCGCCTGCCCGCCGTCGCGATGGGAGGGCAGCACCACATCGCGGGCCACCGCGTTGGCCATCGCCGCCCCGTGCTCGCGCCGCAGCAGATGCAGACACAGATCGAAGCCCGCGGCGGCGCCCGCGCCCGTGACAACGCTGCCCCCGTCGACGTAGAGGGCGTCGGCCTCGACGCTGACCTGCGGGTGGCGCTCGGCGAGCAGACCGGCGAACCGCCAGTGGGTGGTGGCCCGCCGCCCGTCGAGCAGCCCGGCCGCGGCCAGCGCGAACGCGCCCACGCAGTGGGCCGCCACCAGCGCGCCCCGCTCATGTGCCGCCGCCAGCGCCCGGAGCACGGCGGGAGCGGGCGGCGTACGGAAGCCGGCCCCCGGCAGGGCGATCACCAAGTCGGCCTTGGCGAGCCGGTCCAGGCCATGCGTGACGGTGAGCGGCACCCCCACGTCGGTGACCACCGTCCCGGGCCGCTCGGCGCACAGGGCGAAGTCGAAGCCGGGCGCCGCCGGGCCGTGCGGGGCGAAGACCTCGGTGACGATGCCCACGGCGAGCATGCCGACGGCCCCTGGGGCGTAGGCGGCGACGGTCGAGAAGGCAGGCACCCGCGCAGTGTGCCACGGGTGGCACCAATCCTGCGATCAGCGGCAGATGTGCCACTCGTGCACGCGGCGGACCGGGCGCAAGGATGACAGCCATGACAGCCGCACAGCTCGGCCGCAGCGCCGCCTACACGATCCTGACCACCGGTTACGTCGGCTCCACCGGCCCCGGAGTCGCCGCCACCGTCTCCTACATCACCGACGGGGGCCGGCACGTGATCTTCGACCCGGGCATGGTGGCAAGCCGCGAGAACATCCTCGCCCCGCTCAGAGAGCTGGGCCTGGGACCCGACGACATCACCGATGTGGTGCTCAGCCACCACCACCCGGACAACACCCTGAACGCGGGCCTGTTCCCCAAGGCCCGCATCCACGACCACCAGGTCGAATACCGCGGCGACCAGTGGCACAACCGCGACGCGGAAGGCTACGAACTCACCCCCTCCCTGCGCCTGATCCGCACCCCGGGCCACAGCACCGAGGACATCACCCTGCTCGCCGGCACCGACACGGGCGTCATCGCCTTCGCCGGTGACCTGTGGTGGCACGCGCAGGGCCCGGCAGAGGACCCGGTGGCCCCCGACCGCGAGGTGCTGCGCGCCTCCCGGCTGCGGGTGCTGGCCACCGCGGATGTGATCGTGCCCGGCCACGGTGCCCCGTTCAAGGGCGACGACACCACCCCACGCTGACCCCCGCACCCGCCGCCAGGGCGGGCGCCGGCACCGGCGGCGGAACGGCAACCGGAACCGCACCTGATCCTCTGAGCGTCTCGGCCCCGGAACACAGTGACGGAAATGGGGCAGATGGAGACGGCGTCGCTCGCGGAGCTGCTGCGGGAGCTCAAGGATCGCTCCGGGCTCAGCGCTTCGCCCGCCTGTGCCGGGCGACACCCCAGGAACTGGTGGAAGCCCACCGGCGATGGATCCTGGCGGACGCGGAGCGGGGACGCAAGACCAAGCCCACCACCACCGCCCCGCCCGGGCCCGCCACTTCCCCCACCCCGCAGCCCACACCCGAACTCGCACCCGCACCCGCACTCGTACCCGAACCGGAACCGGAGGCAGAACCGGAGCCCAAGCCCAAGCCCGAGACCGGGCCCAAGTCCAAGCCCGGGCCCGAGCGCGAGCCGAAGCCTAAACCTGAGCCGAAGCCTGAGACTCGGCAGCAGCAGTCAGGCCCGGACCCGGGCCCGGGCCCGGGCCCGGCGACCGCCTCGCCGCCGCCGTCCTTGTCGCGCCGACGGCGGGCCCTCGTCCTCGCGGCAGCCGCCGCCGTCACCGCGGTCCTCGGGATCGGCACCGCCGTGCTCACCAACCACAACGCGGACGACAGCGCGGACAGCGGCGCGGCCAGCGGCAAACACCGGCACAACGCCGGACCCACCACCTCAGCGGGCAACGGCCAGGGCCCCGCGTCCCGCGGTGCCCAGGGCGAGGACCCCGCCGTGCCGCTGACGGCGCGCACCAGACCGTACGCCTACGACGACGGCTACCTGCAGACCTTCCTGGTGAACCGCTCCGCCGACGAGGTGCCGCAACGGCCCGCGCCGCAGAACGCGCCGGGCTGGGGCGGCGACCTCGGCGCCGTCGCGGCGGGCTCGCAGAACATCGAGGTCACCGTGCAGGGCACGGGCAAGGACACCGTCGTCCTGCGGGGCATGAACGTCCGCGTACAGAGCACCGGCGAGCCGCTGTCCTGGAACAACTTCCGGCTGGGGACCGGCTGCGGCGGCACGGCGCCCCCCAAGTCCTTCGCCGTCGGCCTCGACGACGCGGCGCCGCGCACCAGGCCCCGGGCGGGCCGGCGCGACTTCCCGTACACGGTCAGCGAGAGCGACTCCGAGGTCTTCCGCATCACGGCCGACACGCAACTGCACGACGTGCGGTGGTACCTGGAACTTGAGTGGTCCAGCGGCGCGCGCCACGACGTGCTGCGCGTCGACGACCAGGGCAAGCCGTTGCGCACCAGCGGCGGCAAGGGACGCCCCACCTACAGTTGGTCCGGCCCCCTGAAATGGGTCAGGGAGCAGCAGGACGACTGAACTTCCGCACGGCCCGGCCGGGCCCGCGGGAATCCCCGCCCGCGGCACCGGGTTGTCTACCTTCACCACGATGACAGCGGGGCGGACTGCGGTCCCCCCGCGGGGGAGGGGACCGGAGCCGATGAGCCTGCGCCAGTTCGAGTACGCCCTGGCCGTTGCCGAGGAGGGCTCGGTGACCGCGGCGGCCGAGCGGCTGCGCGTCGCCCAGCCCTCGGTGTCCCAGCAGATCCGCGGCCTGGAACGGGAACTGGGCGTGGTCCTGTTCACCCGCACGCCCACCGGCCTTGTGCCCACCGCGGTCGGCCGCGCCTTCCTGCGCGAGGCGCAGGCCGCGGTGAGCGCGGCGCGGCGGGCGCGGGCGACGGCGCGGGCCGGCGCCGAGGAACTGGTGGGCGAGGTGGCGGTCGCGGTGCAGATGGGCTTCGGCACCCGCCAGTTGCCGGACGCGCTCCGTACGCTGCGCCGCCGCTACCCCCGCCTTGAGGTCACCGTCTTCGAGGAACCGAGCTCCGCCGAGCTGGAGCGGCTGTGCCGCCGGGGCGCGCTGGGCCTGGCCCTGATGGCGGCGTGCGAGCGCAGCCCCGCCGACGCCCACCACCTGGGCGAGGAGGAACTCGTCGTGGTCCTTGCCCCCGGCCACCCCCAGCTCGCCGCGGACCGCGTCGAGCTGCGCGCGCTGCGGGGGGAGCCCTGGGTGCGGTTCGACCGCGACAGCGCCCTGGACGGCGTACTGCTGAACGCGCTGGGGGACAGCGATCCGGCCACCGCCGCCCGCGTGTCCCAGACGGCGACGGCCGTGCGCTGGGCCGCGCACGGCCTGGGGGCGGCACTCGTGACGGCCTCCGCGGTGCCCCCCGGCCACGAGCACCTCACCCGCCCGGTGTCCCCGGCCCTCTCCCAGCCCGTCATCGCCGTACTGCGGCCCGACACGGGCCCGGCGGAAACAGCCCTGCTCCAACTCCTGCGCCAGCAGACCTGGTCCGAGCCCGCCGAGCCCGCCGAGCCCGCCGAGCCCGTCTCGCCCCTTTCCTTGACCCCGGTACCGGTCTCCTGAGGTGTTCCGCTAGACGCCGGTGCCGCCGGAGAAGACGGCGCCCCCGGCGTCGACGTGCAGCGTGGTGCCGGTGATGTAACTGGCACGAGGAGAGGCGAGGAAGCAGATCGCCTCGGCGATCTCCTCCGCCCGGGCCGTCCGCTTCAGCCCCAGCCCCCTGGCCACGCCCTCGTTGCCCTGTTCCCCCCACGCGGCCAGTACACCTTCGGTACGGGTGGGACCGGGCGCGACACTGTTGACCCGGACACCGCCCTCGGCGAACTCCGCCGCCCATGTCTGGGTCAGCGAGGTCAGCGCCGCTTTGGACGCACTGTAGGCCGAGGCACCGGGAAAGCCCTTGAACGCCGAGAGCGAGGTGACGTTGACGATGCTGCCCCCGCCCCGCTCGAGCATGTGCGGCACCAGCGCGGCGACCAGGAAGTAGGCACCGCGCACATTGGTGTCGAAGACCCGTTCGTAGTCCGCCACGCGCTGCTCGACGGTGAGCGAGGTGGGAAAGGCACCCGCGTTGTTGACGAGGATGTCCACCGGACCGCTCTTGACGCCCAGTTCGGCGACCGAGCCCAGGTCGGCCAGATCGGCCGCGACGAACCGGACCACACCGCCCTCCTGCACGGCGTGCACCGCGCTGCGGCCGCGTTCGATGTCGCGGCCGGTGATGACGACTTCGGCACCCGCGCGGGCCAGCAGCCGGGCGGCTGCCAGACCGATACCGGAAGTACCGCCGGTGACCAGCGCGGTCTTCCCCTGCAATTCCCTTTCCGGCTGCTTCACGTAATTCGCCGGATGCTTGACGTGACTCACCGGGGGAATTCACCGCCGTCCACGACGAGGCTGCTCCCGGTCAGCCAGCTCGCCCGCCCGGAGATGAGGAACAGCACCGCGTCGGCGATGTCGTCGGGCAGGCCGTCACGCCCCAGCGGGGGAGCGGTGGTGTCCTGGCCGGGCCCGGAGTTCAGGCGGGCCCACTGCTCACGGGTGGCTTCGCCGCCGGGGGTGGCGGTCCGGCCGGGAGACACGGTGTTGACCCGGACTCCGTAGGGCGCCAGTTCCGCGGCCAGCCCCCGGCTGTAGTTCTCCAGCGCCGCCTTCGCCGTGGTGTAGTGCAGGAACGGCGGTGCCACGGTGGGCACCGCGGCCGAGGAGACGTGCACGATCGCCCCCGAGCGCCGTTCCCGCATCCCCGGGGCCAGCAGCGAGTCAAGGCGTACCGCCGCCAGGAAGTTCAGGTCGAGCGCGTCCAGCCACTCCTCCTCGGGGATGGCCAGAGCACCCTTGTGCGGCTGCGCGCCGCCCGCGTTGTGGACCAGGATGTCCACCCCGCCGAGCACCTTCCGCGCGGCCGCGGCCAGCGCCTCCGCTCCCGCCCGCGTCCGCACGTCGGCCGCCACGAAGGCGGCGCCCTCGGGCACCGTGCCCGTCGCCGACCTGGCGGTGGTGAGCACCTCGGCGCCCGCCTCGAGAAGCTGCCGCACGACGGCCGCCCCGATCCCACGAGAACCACCCGTGACCAGGGCCCGCTTTCCCACAAGCCCTCCCACCCCTGCTCCCGTCCCCGTTCCCGTCCTCGTGCCCGTTCCTGTTCCTGTTTCCGATCCGTTCTCCAACGTGGCCATGCCACCGGTCCTCTCGCTCGCGTAATCGCGTAATCGCCTAATGGTCCGCTCGACGGGAAAAGGGTCGACGTACACAGAGCGCGAATATCCGGAGAGAACAAATCGCGGTGAGCACCTCGTCGAGCGGTTTCACGGTAGGTCCGCGAAAGAACGAGAGGCAAAGACGAAAAGACAGCAGGCGCTATAGGGGATTCCTATGCCGCCCGGCGTACCGGCCCCCGGCGGGGTCCTCCCTTGGCGGCGCAGTACGGGGCGGCGCCCGCCCGCGGCTGATGCTCGTGCATTGAGGTCACATTCACGATCCGGCCGCCGCCGCCCTGCTCGATCATCCGCCGGGCCGCTTTCTGCCCGCACAGGAACGGGCCCACCAGGTCGAGGTCCAGGACCCGGCGCAGGGGCGGGGCGGCCGGAGGGCGGTGTCCCGGTAGCGAAACCGGGCACCCGCACCGCATGGCACCCGCACCACGGTTCACGCTGACCGCAACCACCCTTGATGCCCCCGACGCCCGCGAGCTCGCGCGGTTCTACCAGGACCTGCTCGGCTGGCCGGTGAAGAAGCAGGAACCGGACTGGGTCGAGATCGCACCCCCTGACGGCGGCACCGGGCTGTCCTTCCAGACAGAACCCCTGTTCACGCCCCCGCAGTGGCCTGCCACGCCTTCGCCATCGGCGCAGCAGATGATGATGCACCTGGACATCGAGGTGAACGACATGGCCTCAGCCCTCGCACACGCTCTCAGCCTGGGCGCGACCCTGGCGGACCATCAGCCCCAGGCCGACGTACGCGTCCTGTACGACCCGGCGGGCCACCCGTTCTGCTTCTGGGTGGACACCGGCTCAAGCAGTTGAGCCCACGGTGAGGTGCGGATCACTCACCCTTCCACCCATGGCGCTCACACACTGGGGATTCATCTACACAGCGGCCACGGACACCGGCGCGTGCCGCACGGTCCTTGTGGGGGTGCGGAAGCCCGAGGAGGGCATCGAGGCGGTGCGCCGCCTGGTGGGCGAGGGTGTGCAACTGACCGAACTGTGCGGGGGATTCGGTCCGGTGTGGGCCGGGCGCATCATCGAGGCGATCGAGGGCGCGGTCCCCGTGGGCACGGTCGGCTACGGGCCCGAGGCGGTCGATCAGGTGCACGCCATCTTCTCCTGACCGTGGGGCGGGCCCGGAGTCCACGATGTGCGTCAAGGGCCCGCGGCGCGCGGGCACATGAGGGCATGCGCCAGCACGGCGCGTACGTGAACAGGAGCACAGCGCGTACGTGGACGAGCGCACCGACCGCCGTCCCTCACCCGCCAGGCGGGCCGACCGCGCCGTAGCGCGCCGACCGCGCGGCCCGCGCCGTATCGCGCAGCTCGCGCCGCCCACGTCGTAGCGTGGGGACATGAGGCTCGTACTCACCTCCGACACCCACCTGCCCACCCGGGCCAAACAGCTCCCCGACGCCCTGCTGGAGGCGATCAGCGGCGCGGACGTGGTCGTCCACGCCGGGGACTGGATCGACGAGGCCACGCTCGACCTCTTCCAGGCCCGCGCCCGTGACCTCGTCGCGGTCCACGGCAACAACGACGGGCCCGGCCTGCAGCGGCGGCTGCCCGAGACCGCCCGGCGCGAACTGGCGGGCCTGCGCTTCGGCGTCGTCCACGAGACCGGAGCCGCCAAGGGCCGCGAAACCCGCTGCGAGCGCCGCTTCCCCGACCTGGACGTCCTGGTGTTCGGCCACAGCCACATCCCGTGGGACACCACCACACCGGGCGGCCTGCGCCTGCTCAACCCCGGCTCTCCCACGGACCGCCGCAGGCAGCCCTACTGCACCTACATGAGCGTGGAGGCAGCCGACGGCGCCATCGAGGACGTCACCGTGCACCGGCTGCCTGGCCGGTCCTGACGGAGGGGGGTGGTACGGCGCCCCCCCGCGCGCCTGGACGACCTGGCCGGCCCCGCCCACGGCACGGTCGGCCTGCCCCTGCACGTGGTGTGGTCGGGACTGCGCTCCTTGACTACCTCAGCCGGCCCACGAGCACGGAGACTGCGACATCTTCGGTGAAGTGCTGGTCCGGTGGAAGTGACTGGCGGATGCGCTCCGCGAAGGCCGGCCGAGCGTCCGGTTCGGGCAGCTCATCGGCGGGGATGGCAGAGTAAACCCCGCCGATGAGCTGGTCGAAGAGTGCCTGTCCGATGACTGCCATCGCCAGCGACCGCTGACCCATCAGCTCGCTGAGCGCAGGGACGTCGCTGTCGGCACCGAGGACCCGCGTCGCATTGCGCACGTCGTGTCTCGCGGCTGTGTGAGGCCCGCAAGGCCCGGGCCAGGTACCAGCAGGCCACCCGGGACAAGGAGGCCACCCGGGGCCAGGAGACCGCCCGGGACCAGAAGACCGCCCGGAACCAGCAGGCCACCCATGCGTCGAACCTCTGACGCCGCCGCGTGCGGCCGTAGCGCAACCGGGCCCCGCGCAGGGGGAGCGGTATGCCCCGGGCGGCCGAGACGACACACGCCCCGGCCGCAACACAGGCTCCCGCTGCCGGTGTTGGGTGCCTGCCTGGCGGGGGCGGCCACCGCATGGAGAAGGCGCCACGGGGCACTCGACAGGCACGCCTCACTCTTCGCACCACCTTTCAGGGAGTCTTTCATGGTGATCGTCGGCATCGTCGGGGTCTGCATAGTCCTCGCGGTCCTCGCCTTCTTCGTCCCCCGCCTGTCACGCCACCCCGAACGCGGCACCCAGCGCACCCTGGGAGTCGGCTCGCGCGCGGGCAGCAAGGCTCCCGGAATCCTGGGACGGATCTTCAGCAAGCCCTTCCGCAGCAGCTCCAAGGCGGTGGGCCGCAGCGGCTCGGCCGGCCGGCGCACCCGCGGCCGCATGCCGTTCTGAGCCGCACTGAGCCGCACACCAACTGCCCCACGCTGGCCGCCCGCCCTCCGGGAAAGGCCCGCTCCCGCCCCGGGGCCGACCGAGCCACCGCCCGCTCTTCCCCGGTGTGCCCCAGTTCACATCGATAAGGGGCACTAGCCCGGAACATCCCCGCCCGGTCCGCCGTTCTTCTCTACGTGGCTGCGGAGGGGACAGTGTCCCCGGGCCTCACCTATAGCCCATGGGGACGATCGTTCGGCTGAAGCCCCATGGAGCCTTTCGCCGAGAGGCGACCGCCCTCCGCACGCCACCGCTTGCCGCCCCGGCTGGTCTCCCCCGTCCAGCCGGGGCTCTTTTTGTGCCCGGCGGTCGGCCCGCCGCCGTTGTCTCCGACGTCGACTCCGACGGTGATCCGCCGTTGACAGAAATGGCTGACAGCGACCTTGCCGTCGACGGCGGCACGCTCGCCTACGAGGCGGCGGGCTCCGGCCCGCTGATCGTGCTCGCGCACGGCATGGGCGACAGCCGCACCGCCTGCCGGGCGATGACCGGACCGCTGGTGGCGGCGGGCTACCGGGTCGCCGCGGTCGATCTGCGCGGCTGCGGTCAGTCCAGCGTCGCCTGGCCGGACTTCAGCCGCACCGCCCTCGCCGGCGACCTGCTCGCCCTGATCCGGCACCTGGGCGGCCCGGCCGTGCTCGTCGGCCACTCGATCTCCGGCGGCGCCGCCACCATCGCCGCGGCCCAGGAACCCGCACTGATCACCGCGGTGGTCGAGCCGGCACCGTTCATCCGCAAGCAGTCGCTCCGCCCGGGCGACCTGCGGGTCACCCGTTTCAGGCAGGGCATGCTGCGGCTGCTCGGGGCAGGGGTGTTCGCCAGCGTGCCGCTGTGGCGCTCCTGCCTTCAGGTGGCCTACCCCGGTGTGAAACCGGCCGGCTTCCCCCAGCGGCTCGCCCGCATCGAGGCCCTGCTGCGCGACCACGCCCTGCGCCTGCTGCGCAGCCTCTGCCACGGCTTCGCCACCCTGCAGGCGGCGGGCGGCTTCCAGTGGAGCGCCGACGTCGACGAGAGCTTCGAGTGCTGATCGCCTTCGCCGACCGGGGTCTGCGCGCGAGGTGAGACTGCCGCGTCCGGTTGGGACTGCCGCGTCCGGTGGCCCGGCGGCCGCTTCGGGCCGGGGGCGGGCAGCCAGCCGGACAGCGGCGCCCGGGGGCGGCGGTGCGGTTCAGGGGTGCCCGGTGCCGGCGCGGCGGAGCCGGTCGGCGGCGTGCGTGATGGCCTCCACACGGGCCGCGAGGTCGGGATGGCGGGCCTCAAGGTGGGTGCGGGTGTCGGCGAGAGGAGTGATCAGGCTGGCGGCGTCGTTGTCGGCAAGCGCCCGGGCGAGCCGGGACAGGGGAGTGCGGGCCCGGGCGGAGAGATCGGTCAGGGCGGTCACCTGGCCGGCGAGCTGCCGCAGGTCGGCGGCGTTGGCCTGGGCCCAGGCCGTGAGGGTGCGGTCGGCGGCGCGGCGGTTGCGGGTGTCCTGCACGCGCTGCTCCCCGGTGGTGCCGGGGGCGCCGGGGCGTACGCGCAGATAGCGGCGTTCGGCGGCCTGCCGGCTGGCGACGCCCAGGGGATGGGCGAGGTCGGCCCAGCTCGAGCCCGCCGCCCGGGCTGCCTCGATGAGGCCGGGCTCCCACCCGGCGAGTTGTTCACGCAGTTCGCGCAGCATCAGCAGGGCGGCAAGGGCTTGTTCGGAGCTGGTCTGCTCGCCCTCGGGCGGCGGTGACTCCTGCGGATTCTGGGCGGTGCGGACGGCTTCACCGATCGTGTCCAGTGCCGCCGCGGCCGCGAGGAAGGAGGCGGGGCCAGGGGCGGGGGAGGAAGCGCCAGGAGTACCGGGCGGGGGAGGGGATGCGTTCATGGGGACCACTCTCACAAGCGTCATCGTCCGGACGACATGTCGGTTGTCATCGTTTGGATGACATGCTACAACGGTGACAGACGAAGCGCATTGGCAGTTCCTGCCAGACCTGTGGAGGTGTTTTCGCGATGTTGATGCGCACTGACCCGTTCCGCGAACTCGACCGGCTCGCGCAGCAACTGACCGGTGTGGCCGGCACCTGGTCCAGGCCCTCGGCCATGCCGATGGACGCCTACCGCGAGGGCGAGGAGTACGTGATCGCCCTCGACCTGCCCGGCGTCGCCAGGGACGCGATCGAGATCGATGTCGAGCGGAACATGCTCACCGTCAAGGCCGAGCGCCGCCCGGTGGCGAAGTCCGAAGACGTCCAGATGGAGCTCTCCGAGCGGCCTCTGGGCGTCTTCTCCCGCCAGTTGGTCCTCGCCGACACCCTGGACACCGAGCGCATCACGGCCGACTACGAAGCGGGCGTGCTCACGCTGCGCATCCCGATCGCCGAGCGCGCCAAGCCCCGCAAGATCGCGATCGGCACGGAGCGCGAGCACAAGCAGATCGGCTGAGAAACGCGAACTCAGGCAGACCGGCTGAGAAACGCGAACCCAGGCAGACCGGCTGAGAAAGCAGATCGGCTGACAAGCCAGAACCCCCGCCACCACCACCCCCGCCCCGGCAGGGGGCCCGGCACCCCCCTGACCGCCCGCCCCCTGCCGGCGAAACCGCCCCCGAAGGCGAGAAAGGCACCACGTTCTCCGATGCTTCCGCTGCGTGAACCGGCTTCCGCCCCCACCGGCACCACGTTTCACCAGATGCTGGAAAAGATCCGGTACGAGGGCGCGTACCCCACCCGCGAGCGGGCCGAGGAGGTCACCCGCGCGGTCCTTGAGGCACTGGGCCGCCAGCTCACCGGCGACGAACGCGTCGACCTCGCCGCCTGCCTCCCCGCCGAGGCCGCCCGCCTCTTCACCAGCCAGATCCCCGACACCCACCAGCTCACCGGCTGGGGCTTCGTCAAGGACCTGGCCGCCCGCACAGGCGGCACACCCGCGACCGCCCGCTGGGACACCGGAGCCGTCCTCACCGTCGTCGGCCACCTGGCAGGCCGCGGCCTCCTGGACCGCATCCTCACCCACCTCCCCTGCGGATACGCCCTGCTCTTCGGCCGCGCGGAGCTCGTGCAGGCCGCATGAGCGGCCACCCTCTGCACCAGGGGAGGAACACCGGTGCATGACGGCCGGGACGCGGGGCACAAGGGTCGATGCATACCCCCTGTGAAAAGCGCTGTGAGGGAGATACCCGATGCTGATGGCACACCCGGTCGTGCTGAGGAACCTGGTCGAGCAGTACGAGACGCTGCGCGCCCTGCACGCCGAAAAGGGCACCGACCAGGCCCGGCAGCGGATGAACGACGTCGCCTACACGCTGTGCGTGTCGACCGGCACCCGTGACATCGACACCGCCCTCATCGCCGCCCGCCACCGCCTGCCCGGGGCGCGCACCAAGGACGACTCCCTGCTCACCGCCTGATCGTCAGCGGCCGCACAAGCCCCCGGGCGGGACTGCCGCCGCGGGGGCTTCGCCGCCTCACCGGCCCACAGCAGAGCGCCGTCGCGGCCCGTCACGCCCCGCCCGGAACATCGGCCAGCGTGATCGCCGCGGTGATGCGCTTGCCCACCGGCTCGCGGTACACCGCGAAGCTCTGGGAGACGGCCATCACGATCTCCAGGCCGTGCTGCCCGACCCGGCGTGGGTCCGCGGGCAGGATCAGGGGGAGGGTGGTGCTGCTGTCCCACACGCTCACCTCGACGGCACCGCCCTGGACCTCCAAGGTCAGCAGACAGGGCCCGGGAGCGTACTTGCGGGCGTTGGTCACCAGCTCGCTGACCACCAGTTGTACGGTGCCCATGGCCCGGCCGGACACGGGAAGACCGTGCACGGCCTGCACATCCGTCAAAAAGTCCCGGGCCAGATCCCGGGCCGCCCCGATGTCCTCGCTGTCCTCGAACGCCGCGGACACCGAGAGGAACTCGTCGACCAGCCACTCCCTTTCGCCATCGGCCGCCGCCACCCGCACGCGGCCCGCCTTGTTTCCCCAGCAGTCCTCTGTCACGCGGGCTCGTATACCCGGAAAACAGCAGGGCAACGGTGACGGGCCGACGCGGTTTCGAGCAATGCCCCCAATGCCGTCAGCCGTCAGCCGTCAGCCGCGGCTTGCCGGTGCCCCGCTCGCCCCGGGGGGCGCCCGAACGGCGGCAACGCCGGTAGCCGCGCCCGCGGCGGGGCACATGTGGCCCATGAACGACACGCACACCCCCCGGCCGCCGTCCGCCGAGGCCGGCCCGGACAGCTCACCGCTGCGCCCGGCCCTCACCACCACACTGCTGTACTTCTTCATCCTCGGGGACGTCCTGGGCGCGGGGGTGTATGTGCTGGTGGGCCAGGTGGCCGCCGAGTCCGGTCCCGCGGTGTGGCTGCCGCTGGCCGTGGCCCTGGGTCTGGCCCTGCTGACCGCGGCCTCCTACGCGGAGCTGGCCACACACTTCCCGCGGGCCGGGGGCGCCTCGCACTACGCGACCTTGGCCTATGGGCCCTTCGTCGGTTTCCTCGCCGGTTTTTGCATGCTGGCGGCCGGGGTGGTGTCGGTGGCGGCGCTGGCGCGGGGCTTCGCCGGGGACTATCTGACCGAGTTCGTCTCCCTGCCCCTGGTACCGGTCGCACTGGTCTTCCTGGCCGGGCTCGCCCTGCTCAACCTGCGCGGCATCAGCGCCTCCACCCGCGCCAACGCCGTCGCCACCGTCATCGAGGTGGGCGGGCTGCTGCTGGTCATCGGCCTCGGCATCTGGATCATGGCGCGCGGCGACGCCGACCTGGGCCGCCTGACCGAGGTCGGCACTCCCGGCAGCGGGCCCGCGGCCGCGGTACTGAGCGGCGCCGTGCTGGCCTACTACTCCTTCGTCGGCTTCGAGACGTCCGTCAACGTCGCCGAGGAGACCCGCGACCCGCGCCGCTCCTACCCCCGCGCCCTGTTCGGCGCGCTGCTCACCGCCGGCGCGGTGTATGTGCTGGTGGGCTGTGTGGCCGCGGCGGCCGTACCGACGCACACACTGGTGCACAGCAGCGGCCCCCTGCTGGAGGTCGTCAAAGCGGCCGGCGCCGTGCCGCCCAGGGTCTTCAGCGTCGTGGCCCTCATCGCCGTCGCCAACGGCGCCCTGCTCACCGGCATCATGACCTCCCGCCTCGCCTTCGGGATGGCCCGCGACGGACTGCTGCCGAGCGCCCTGACCCGCGTCCTGCCGGGGCGCCGCACCCCGTGGGCCGCGATCACCGCCACCACCACGCTCTCCCTGCTCCTGGCCCTGACCGGCAGCGTGGCCACCCTGGCCGCCACCCTGGTGCTCCTGCTCCTGGTCGTCTTCTTCATCGTGAACACCGCCGCGCTGGTACTGCGCCGCAGGCCGGGCGGGCGGGAGCACTTCCGGGCCCCCGCGCCGGTGCCCGCGCTCGGCGCCCTGTCGTGTGTGGTGCTCGCTACGCGGGTCGATCAGGAGGTGTGGCTGCGGGGGCTGATCGTCCTGGCCGCCGGCGCCCTCTTCGCCGCCGTGGCAGCCCGCCACCACCGGTCCGTCCACCGGCCGCTGCCGGACGCGGCACCGGCGGGAGAGCTGTCCCGCGGACCGGGCAGCCGTGGGGGAGGGGAGTGATGAGGGCGGCCCCGGCGCCTGGTCCTGCGCGCCCGGGCCCAGTCACTTCTCGGCGGCGCGGCGGTATGCGGCGTTGAGGCGCTGGGCCTCTTCGAGTTGGTCTTCCAGGATGATGATGCGGCAGGCGGCCTCGACGGGGGTGCCCTGGTCGACGAGTTCCCGGGCGCGGGCCGCGATGCGCAACTGGTAGCGGGAGTAGCGGCGGTGGCCGCCCGCGGAACGGAGCGGAGTGATCAGGCGGGCTTCGCCGATGGCGCGCAGGAAGCCCTGAGTGGTGCCGAGCATGTCGGCGGCCCGGCCCATGGTGTAGGCGGGATAGTCGTCATCGTCGAGACGCCCGTAGGAGTCGTCAGCCGTCATCTGCACCTCTTGGCGGAACACGGAACACGGAACACGGAACGGGGAAAGGGGACGGGGAACGCGTGGAGGGGCCCTGGCGCCATTGGCGCCAGGGCCCCGAAGGAACTGCTACACCATCTGCCGGCCTCAGTACTGCACCGGCCTTCTGTTTCCGCAGACCCGGCCGGAACGCTGCCGGGGATGCGGGGATCGCGGTTGCTTGACCGGAGACCACCTCACTATCGATGTCCTGCGGTACCCGAGCTCAGTCATTCCGCCCGGGCGATCCTGATGGCGCCTTGCTCCTCCGTTTCTTCCCTCTGCAACCGAGCACTTGCACACTGCTGGTACTGCTCTACTGCTGGTACTGCTTTCCTGCGTACTGCTGGTCCGGTGCGCGCGTCCGCAGCCAACGCCTTCACCGAGGTACTGCTCACTGACTTCACTGCGAGTACTGCACTGCTGGGTACTGCACTAGCTGGGTACTGCTCACGGCGGCCCCTGATCACTGCGGGCCACCCGGTGCGGTCGTCAGTCCCGTCGCCGTCCTGCGTCTGCTCTGGCTTCGGAACTCCACCACCGCACCGTCCTGCGTACTGCACAAACTTGTACTGCTGCCCGGCAGTTCGTCTCTGCCGGGCTTCACTGATCTCGGCTACGAGAGAAACCATACCCACGCCACCGCCCAATGTCTACTCCGGCCGACATAGATTTCCACCTGCCTGACAGTGAGGTAATCGGATCCTGCCGGATGGCTTGTGAGGCGCCTGCCCTGCGGCGGCGGCCGTTGCAAGGGGCCCCGCCCCGCAAGGGCGACAGGAACGGCCCCCTGCCGCGGGAACGGCCGGCCCGGCGCCGCCGGTGGGTCAGCCGTCCTTGCCCATGGCCTTGCGTACCGCGTCGCGGGTGCGGTCCATCAGCGCGGCGACGGGCCCCAGCGTCATGTTCGCCGCGCCCGACTCCACGCCCGGATGGGGCCGGGTGGGTGCCATCGCCTCCGCCGCCTTGACCGCCTTGGCCATCGCGGCCAGGTTCGTGACGTCGGTGCTGCGGCGGATGTGGGTGAACTCGTAGCGCTCCTCGGCCCGGGCGTGTTCCTGGACGTCCGTGCGCAGCCGCATCAACTGGGGCATGAACTTCGGGTCACCGGGGTCCAGGTCCTCAAGGGCGGACAGCGTCTCCTTGGCCGCCCTCTCCTCGGCGAGGCGGTCCGCGACGACCTGCTCGCCGCCGGGCAGCGCACGCCGCGAGAAGGGGTGGACCACTTCTTCCTCGGCCGTCTCGTGCACGGCCAGCAGGCGCACCAGGCGGCGGAAGGCGTCGCGGCGCTCCTCGCCGGTGCACGCCTCGACCTCGTCGAAGAGGTTGCGGATGTCACCGTGCTGGCGCATCAGCAAGGACACCACATCCGTGTCCTCGGCGTGGTCGTCGCCCGCCTGCGGGGTGGAGAGTTCGCTCATGGCCGGCTGCCTCACTTCTCCCGCTGGGAGGGGTCGGGGTGCTCGCCCTCGGTCTGCAGGCGGTACTCGCGTCCGAACATCGCGCCGTGTTCGGCCATCACCCGCTCGCTGGGCGGCTGCTCACCGCCGTGGATCTGCTCCTGCATCTGCTCGAACCGCTCGTGCGCCTCACGCACATAACCCGCGCCCAGCGTGGTCAGATCCATCTGGGTGTCCAGCAGCTCGCGCAGATAGCCCTTGTTCGGCTCGAAGGTGAGCACGTTCGGCAGCTCCGGCGCCAGGACCGACTCCGGCTCGCGACCGTCGTGGCGGCGCATCAGGTCGCAGGCGTGGTGCAGGTGCTCCAGCTCCATGTTCAGGTGCAGCTCCCAGATCGCCTTGACCTTCGGGTCGCTCTCCTGCTCCATGAAGGAGTAGTAGAGGTAGCACTCGTTGTACTCGTGGTTGACCAACTGCTCCCACCACGTCTCGCCCGGGTCCACCAGGGACTCGTAGTGGGTGACGTGCTCCTCCTCGATGAGCCCGATCTCCTGGTAGAGCTGGCGGGCGATCGGCTCCATGTAGGTGGGGCCGGTGTTCATGTAGAAGTTCATCGTCTGCTGCTCGGCCGACATGATGGTCAGGGCGTGCAGCTTGGACAGCGGGTTCGTCTCGTCCTTGGCGTAGGGGTCGCGGACGTTGTCGACCGGGTCGCGGTGGTGGAACTTCGTGGGCCGGCCCGGCATGACCTCGGTGAGCCCGTCGACGATCGACTCCGCCTTGCGGTGCTCGATCATCTCGTACAGGTTCGCGTACCGGTACAGATGGTCGAAGTCCTCCAGCACACCGAACTGGTAGGCCTGCTGCAGATAGGGGTCCGGCTCCATCCGTGCCACCCAGGCCGTCAGGTCCACCGCCACCTGCTCGTAGGCGATCGTCGTCTCAAGGACCGACGACACCCCGGGCAGCAGCCAGTTGACCACCTTCTGCTGCTGCGCCTCGATGTAGCGGACCCTGGCAAGCTGCCGCTTGACCTCCGGGTCCACCGTGTTGCGCGCGAGCTGGTGGCTGAACATGATCGCTTCGACCTCGATGCCGTTCATCGTGATGATGCGGCAGCGGGTGTAGGGGTCACAGCGGTCCGGGTCGATCGGCTTGACGTCCAGCTCGCGCCAACTGCGCAGTTGCCGGTCCAGCGGGATGCCCCGCTGCTCCAAAGGGTTGAAGGTCACGATGCTTCTCCTCGATGAGGGCGAGTGGGCGGAGTACCCCCGTAGCCGCGCTCCATGTCCGCCACGTCCACGGGGCACCCGTTCGCCCAACCTCCCGCACGCCCGGCAGGCTCCTTCCGGCACACGCCCGGCCCGCGGCCGGGGACGCACCGGATGGCCCAGACGCAGCCCTGCGGCGGGGACGGCCAGCGGCCCCCTCGTTTTCGTCCGCCCCGAACGGTTACCCGTGCCGCAGGACGGGACCTGCGCCGCGCGCACCGCGCCGCGGCGGTAGCTGCCGCCCCCCGGCAATGGGGAGGCGGCAGTGGTTCACGGCACTTACAGGAAAGGCACCACATGCAACGGGCCAAACAGGTGTTCCGGCGAGCGAGCAGGGCCTACTCCGCAGGTGAGGAACACCGGCTCGGCGGCCACCTGGGAGCCGTGGCCGCGTTCGGCGCGTACACCGCGGCCTGGGGCGCGGCCGTGCGCCTGCGCAGGACGGCGGTCCCGGAGCGCCCCGAGCCCTGGGACCTCCTGCTCGCGGCGACGGCCACCTTCCGGCTCAGCCGGCTGCTCAGCAAGGGCTCGGTCACCAGCCCCCTGCGGGCACCCTTCACCCGCTACGAGTCGGACGGCGGCCCCGCCGAGGTGAGCGAGAACGCGCGCGGCGGGCCTCTCAGGGCGACCGTGGGCGAGCTCGTCACCTGCCCTTTCTGCCTGAGCGTGTGGCTGACCACCACCCTCACCGGCGCCCAGTTGCTGTGGCCGCGGGCCACGCGGACCGTGACGGGCGCCCTGTCCGCGCTGGCGGCCGCCGACGCCATGCAGCTTGGTTACGACTGCCTGGTGCAGAAGAACAGCGAGTAGCGAGGGAGGCCGCCCTCTGGTCCCTGTCAGTCCTTCTCGTCGCCCGGGGCCCTGGTGGAGATCCCGTCGTCGGGCTCGATGGCGTCGCGCCGGCCGGTGGCGCGGGCCTGGTCCTGGGCGCTGATCTCGGGGTGGTGCAGGTCGAAGGCGGGGGACTCGGAGCGGACGCGGGGCAGGGTGGTGAAGTTGTGGCGGGGCGGCGGGCAGGAGGTGGCCCACTCCAGGGAACGGCCGAAACCCCAGGGGTCGTCGACGTCGATCTTCTTGCCGTACTTGGCGGTCTTCCACACGTTGTACAGGAAGGGCAGGGTGGACAGGCCCAGCAGGAAGGCACCCAGGGAGGAGACCGTGTTCAGGGCGGTGAAACCGTCGGCGGCCAGATAGTCGGCGTAGCGGCGGGGCATGCCCTCCGCGCCGAGCCAGTGCTGGACCAGGAACGTGGTGTGGAAGCCGATGAACAGCGTCCAGAAGTGGATCTTCTCCAGGCGTAGGTCGAGCATGGTGCCGGTCATCTTGGGCCACCAGAAGCTGAAGCCGCCGAACATCGCGAACACGATGGTGCCGAACAGGACGTAGTGGAAGTGGGCGACGACGAAGTAGGTGTCGGTGACGTGCCAGTCCAGCGGCGGCGAGCCCAGGATCACCCCGGTCAGACCGCCGAAGAGGAACGTCACCAGGAAGCCGGTCGCCCACAGCATGGGCGGCTCGAAGGACAGTGAGCCCTTCCACATGGTGCCGATCCAGTTGAAGAACTTCACCCCGGTGGGCACGGCGATCAGATAGGTCATGAAGGAGAAGAACGGCAGCAGTACGGCGCCGGTGGCGAACATGTGGTGGGCCCACACGGTGACGGACAGACCCGCGATCGCGATGGTCGCCCCCACGAGCCCCATATAGCCGAAGATCGGTTTGCGGGCGAAGACCGGGATGATCTCGCTGATCACACCGAAGAACGGCAGCGCCAGGATGTAGACCTCGGGATGGCCGAAGAACCAGAACAGGTGCTGCCACAGAATCGCCCCGCCGTTCTCGGCGGCGAAGACCTGGGCGCCGAAGCGCCGGTCGGCCTCCAGGACCAGCAGCGCCGCCGCGAGCACGGGGAAGGCCAGCAGCACCAGGACCGAGGTGAGCAGCACGTTCCAGGTGAAGATCGGCATCCGGAACATCGTCATCCCGGGGGCACGCAGACAGATGATGGTGGTGATGAAGTTGACCGCGCCGAGGATCGTGCCGAACCCCGCGAGCGCCAGACCCATGATCCACAGGTCGCCGCCGATATAGGGGGTGCGCTCCCCGCCGCTGAGCGGGGTGTAGGCGGTCCAGCCGAAGTCGGCGGCGCCCTGCGGGGTGAGGAAGCTGCCGAGCACGATCAGCCCGCCGAAGAGGAACAGCCAGTACGACAGCATGTTCAGCCGGGGGAAGGCCACGTCGGGGGAGCCGATCTGCAACGGCATGATCGCGTTGGCGAAGCCCGCGAAGGTGGGTGTGGCAAACAGCAGCAGCATGATCGTGCCGTGCATGGTGAACGACTGGTTGTACTGCTCGGGGGAGAGCAACTGCAGCCCCGGGCGGGCCAGTTCCGCCCGGATCGCCATGGCGAGAAGCCCGCCGACGAGGAAGAACACGAACGACGTGATCAGGTACAGATGGCCGATCTTCTTGTGATCCGTCGTGGTCAGCCAGCTTACGATCACCGCACCCCTGCTGCGGCCCGCGACCGGGACGGGGGTGACGGACTCGGTCTCCGCGTGTGCGGCCATATGAATTCCCGGTGCGAGTGCAGACAAGGACCGCGGCGAAGTACCCGTGCGCCACGGCCCCAAACGCTACGCTCACACCCCGTCAGCACCCTTGTTCACACAGGCGTTTCGCCCCCACGGGGCCCGAATGCTGCGCGGCCCGCCGACGCGGCCCGGCGATGTGGCCGAACCCCCCGGTCCGGGGTCAGCGGGGCGGGGCGTGGGAGCAGAGCTGTGCGGTGCTGGTGTGGGGCAAACGCATACGGTGCGCCAGGCCGCGGGACATGCGCCGGGTGAGGCGGCTGTGCCAGGTGATGTCGGGGTAGCAGGCGCGCAGATGCGAGACGGCGCGGGTGCCCAGGCCGCTGTCCTTCAGCGGCGCGGCGACGTCGACCTCGGTGATGACGCCGCTCGCGCACTGTTCACACACTTCGTAGGTGAGCCGGCCGACCACGCGGCGGGTGTACACCAGCAGCAGGCTGTGTGCCCGGTCGGCGGGCGCGAGGGAGTGGACGATCCGCACATCGCGGTAGGCGAGGACCCGGCGGTGCAGCCGGCCCCGGCGGCGGCCCGACCGGGCGTGCCGGGGCCTCGTACGCCGCTGGACCACACGTGCGAAAGAGCCCGGCATCCATGCAGGTGTCTCAACCATGGAGGGCGGATACCCCGGGCGCGCAGAGACAACCGCCCGGCTCCCGCCACCGGAGCAGGACGGGGACAGGGGCAGGGACGAGGGCAGGGGTGGGGGCGGGGGCGGCTGCCCGCGCGCACCCGTGATGCCTGTTTGCAAATTTTTCCCGGTGGAGGGGAATGGCTCCGCGTCATGGAGAAACCCGCGTGGACGGGGTTGGGACCACAGCCCCGGAGGGCTCCTCGCCGGCGCCGGCGAGGAGCCCTTCCTGATCCACGTGTGTGCTCTTCGCAAAAAGGTGTGCTGCCGCCCGGACGCGGCCTGCGGCACGCACGGCACAGAACCGGGGCGGCGCCCCGCCCTCTCGACGCTCGTGCAAAAGTCCGGTTGTCAGGGGGTGGCCCATCGCCGGCCTCACCGGCGTACTCCAGCGCTGGCCCGGCTATGCCCCCCGGGCGCGGTGCTGCCGGGGGCATGGCACTGCACGGCACTGCACGGCGTTGCCAGGGCTCGGGGCTGGTGTGCAGGGGCGAATCCGACGGTGACCGGTTCGCCGGCGGCCCTGTTTCACCGGCCGGGCACCGGGCACCTGCCCAGTGATCGGCCGTACAGCGGCGCAGACATTCCGGCGCATTGCGTTGGAGGACGGAGGTCCACCGTGTTCAGGGCAATCGCAGATGTTCTCCGGTCCATCGGCGGGGCCATCGCCACCGTCGTCACCCTGCCGTTCCGGGCGCTGGCCCGGCTGTTCGGCGGCGCCTCCAGCTCTGCCCACGGCCGCCACTGAGCGGTGTACTCGCGGGTTCGCGGCCCGCACCGGCGGGGCCCTTGCCGCCTCCCGCGACGGCAAGGGCCCCGCCGGTGCGGGCCGCCGGGTCACGCCGGGTCAGCCGTCCGCCAGTCGCAGCGTGCTGATGCGGTCCCAGCCGTGGGCGGTGACGCGTTCGCGCAGTTCGAGTTCGGCGGCGGCGCGCACCAGTAGGCGCTGGGGCGGGGTCAGGCGCGTGGCGAGCAGGGCGAGGGTCTCCAGGACGCTGGTGGCCAGGAAGCGGACGCCGGTGAGGTCGACGACGACCTCCTCGGTGCGCTGAGTCTCCTCGGTGAGGGCGACGATCAGGGGCCCTCGGTGCGCGCTGAGGGCTTCGCCGTGCAGACACACGCCGGGGTGGTCGGCCAGGGGGAGCATGAGCAGTCGGTCGTCGGTGAAGAATCCGTGCATCATCATTCCCGGCTGCTGGGGGCGCGCCGGCGGAAAGACGCCGGAGCAGGGGAAAGCACCGAACCGCGGCAATTCTCTACCCGGTGCTGTGTCTCGGGTGCAGGCTCCCGCTGTTATCAGCCGTTGGCGGTAAGGGCCCCAACCCGGGCCCGAGAGATCGCCGGAAGGTCGGCCGCCGCGCTAACAGCAACCCATCGACCACGGACTGCTACCACCCTACTCCCGTACGTGCTCACCCGTCAGGCATATTCCCGATAGGTATATTCCCGGCAGCCTCGCGTGGTGTGAGGGTGACTCCCGGGCTGTGCGGTGCGGGTGGGCGGCGCCGGCAACGGGGGGCCTGGACCGCTCCGTACGGGGAACGCCCGGCACGCGGTCGACGGTTCGCGAAGGGAACTCCTACCGGCTGCCCGCATAGCGCCCCGGTGCCACCCCCACCACCCGTTTGAAGTGCCGGCTCAGGTGTGCCTGGTCGTAGAAGCCGACCGCGGCCGCCACCTCCGCGGGCCTGCGGCCCTGAAGGAGCAGCCGCCGGGCGCGCTCGACCCTGCGGGCCATCAGGTACTGGTGCGGGGCGATACCGAAGGCCGCGCTGAACGCCCGTACCAGATGGGTGGGATGGGCGTGCACCTGCTGGGCGGCCGCCTCCAGGGTCACGCCCTGCGGCAGCCGCTCGTCGAGCAGCTCCCGCAGGCGGTGCGCCACCGTGCGGTCCAACTGCGGGCGGCGGCCCTCCGCGCCGGGCCGGGGCCGCAGATGGCCGCGGAGCCGCTCGCCGACCAGGGCCAGGCGGCTCTCCGCCTCCAGCTCCTCGCCGCGGCGCCCCAGGACCGCGTGCAGTTGCCCGACGCGCCGGCGCAGCAGCGGATCGGCGATGTCGGGGTCGTCCACCGCCGGGCCGATCAGGCTCTCGTCGAGCAGGGGCGCCTCCAGGTACAGCACCCGCTTGCGGAAACCGTGCGCGGTGGCGGGGGAGCCGTTGTGGGGCACCTGCGGCGGCAGCAGCGACACGGTGTCGCGCGGTGTGCCGCGCTCGCGGCGGCCCAGGTCGTAGCGGACCGCGCCGTCGTCGACGATCAGCAGCGTCCACACGTCATGTACATGCATCGGATAGGCGTGCTCGGTGAAGTGCGCGTGGAAGACCTCCACGACGCCCGGGACCTGCGGGCGCCACGCGGAGACCTCCTGCGCCGACGGCATGCAAAGAACGTACAAGACGACGGCCGGGGACGACCGACAGCCTGGGAAGCATGAAGACCGACACCGACACCGACACCGACACTGGCACTGGCACTGGCACCGGCACCGTGGCGACGGGCATCGCGGCGACCGGCACCACACAGGGCGCACCCGTACGCTTCGACACCAAGATCGCAGTGGTGCTGCGCGAGGACCTGGAGACCTGGCAGCGCCTGAACGTCACCGCGTTCCTGGTCAGCGGCCTGGGCACGCAGATCCCGGAGGTCATCGGCGAACCGTACGCCGACGCCGACGACACCCCCTACCTGCCGATGTTCCGCCAGCCCGTCCTGGTCTTCGAGGGCACCAAGGAAGCGGTGACCGCGGCCCACCGCCGCGCCCTGACCCGCGATCTGCCCCGGGCCCTGTTCACCTCCGACCTGTTCACCACCGGCAACGACCGGGACAACCGCGCCGCGGTACGCGCCGTGCCCGCCGAGCAACTGGACCTGGTGGGGGTGGCCGTGTACGGGCCGCGCAACGCGGTCGACAAGGTGCTCAAGGGCACCCGTATGCACCCTTGAGCCGGACCACTGGGCACGCCGTACTCCTCCGCGGCCGGGCAGGAGAAACGCCGCGAAGGCGTCGAAGCCTCCGAGGAGAACAAGGCCGAGACCCTGGCCTGCCAGCAGGCCATGACCTACGTGCAGTCCCTCCATGACGTCCCCGACTTCCAATACAACAAGCACCCCTGGTCCGACGGCAATGGACGCATCTCCCGCTCCCTGCAGACCCTCCTGATCGCCCGCGGCGGCGTCCTGGCCCCCGAGTTCTCCTCCATCGAGGAATGGCTCGGCATGCCCGGCAACACCTGGGAGTACTACAAAGTCCTGCGCGACGTCGGCGGCCGTGTGCGCCGTGCCCGCTACGAAAAGGCCGAGACCCTCAACACCCAGCAGGCCACCCGTGACCTCCAGGCACTGGTCAAGGCTGACATCCTCACCCCTGTCGGCCAGACCAAGGGACGCCACTCCCGTCGGTCCGCAGGCGATCATGCTCGGGGCGCTGTCCGAGGCCAGACGTCCAAGGCAGGCTATGCCCGTGTGCGGCGGGGCGGCAGGCCAATGGGGTTGGGGAAGGGGATGGTGTCGGATGTGAGGACCTGGTCGGCCAGGAGGGTGAGAAGGGTGAGGAGTTGGGCGGCCTCGGCAGGTGTGAGGGTGCGGTAGGGGTGGACGGCGAGGGCGTCGGTGCGGGCCTCGATGTGGGAGCGCAGGGCTCGTCCCCCGGCAGTGGGGTGTCCGCCGTTGTCCAGCAGCCCCCGCTCGGTGAGGCGGTCGGTGGCTGCTTGCCAGTCCTGCGCGGACCAGCCGCGGTTGTCCCGCAGGAGCGTTGCGGGCACCTCCTCGCAGGCGGCGAAGAGCACATGGGCCTCGCACCCGTTCAGGCCCTCGGCGGTGAGCACGGCGACGTGGCCGTCACCGCGGTGTTCGCGCAGCGTCGTGGCGGCCTGCCAGAGGGCGCCGGCCCCGTCCTCCGGCACGGGCAGGCCGCGGTTGGCGGCGAACAGCGGGCGCCCGGCCCCGTCCGCGCAGGCGACCACCCGTTCCAGCAGCGGGACGATCTCCGCACTCGCGTCCGCCGCTGACGGTGCTGTGCGGCGCAGCGCTCCGGCAGCCGCCTCGGTGCGGGCGCGGAGCACGGCCTCGGGCGGGGCGAATCCCCACGCGTCGGGGACGGCACGTCGCACCATGGCGGGGTGGAAGTTGAAGAAGACCGCCTCCACCACACCCGCCGCCACCGCTCCCAGCGGTGCGGCCCGGGCCGCGAAGTAACCCATCCAAAAACCGCGCAGGCCCACTGCACTGTTGGCCTCGCGGCTCTCGGGCGCGAAGTACGTGACCGCGTGCAGTGGTTCGAGGACCTGCCATACCGTACGGGCGAACGCTGCTTCCATGCGCTCCAGTCTCACAGGCCCCCCACCCTGAATCCAGGCACGGTCTCGCATGGGATGCAGCAGACTTCACCACAACCGCTCAGCCTTCGGGGTAGAAGACAAAGAGGGTGCAACCTGTCGTCGTCTGCGGGATGTGCGAAGAGCCGGCCGGGGCGTGGATGAACGAGCCCGCGGGATAGTCCCGTTCGCCGTCGTTGAAGACGCCCGAGACCACGAAGACCTCTTCGGGCCCCGGCTCGTGGACGTCGATGCCCTCCCAGCACGAGTGCGGGTCCATCTCCAGCACCTGCGCCGTCGCGCCGCTCTCACCGCTCCACAGCGGCCGCAGCCGAATGCCGGGGAAGAGTTCACGCGTGGGCGCGTCGTGTACCGCGGACCACACATAGCCGGGCAGCAGCCCGCCCGTCCGCCCGGTGGTGTCTGCCGTCTGCGGTGTCTCTGTCTTCCGCGGTGTCTCTGTCGTCATGGAGCAAGCCTCCTCGCCCGCCGAAGCCCCGCCCAGTGTCTAGTTTGACGCTCTCAGGTACTTTCCTGCCATGCACCGTGTAGCGGCACTTGTCCACGCGCCCCAGTCGACCTTCGAACTCGCCTGCGCCGCCGAGGTGTTCGGCATCGAGCGACGCGGGCTGCCCGCCCGGTACAGCTTCCAGGCATGCACCGAGCACCCGGGCCCGGTCCCCACGCGCGCCGGATACGACATGCTCGTCACCGCGGGACTCGACGCCCTGGACCGGGCGGACACCGTGGTCATCCCGGGCTGGACGCCCACCGATGAGCCCCCTTCGCCCGCCGTCACACGGGCCCTGACCAGGGCGCACCAGCGCGGCGCACGCCTGATCAGCATCTGCTCCGGCGCCTTCGCCCTGGCCCGTACCGGCCTGCTCGACGGCCGCTCGGCGACCACTCACTGGGCCCTGGCGGACGAGTTCGCCGCGCGCTTCCCCGCGGTGCGCCTGGATCCGGACGTTCTGTACGTGGACCACGGCGACGTGGCCACCAGCGCCGGTTCCGGAGCCGGGGTCGATCTGTGTCTGCACCTGGTGCGCGTCGACCAGGGCGCCGAGTACGCCGCGCACGTCGCCCGGAGCATGGTCATGCCGCCGCACCGCGAAGGCGGGCAACGCCAGTACTCCGCGCCGCCGCACCCCGCCCAGATCGACGGCTCGCTCGCACCGCTCCTGGAATGGGCGGCCGGCAGACTCCACGAACCGCTGGCCGTCGAGGACCTGGCCGCTCACGCCGGCTGCTCCGCCCGCACCCTGGCCCGCCGCTTCACCGAGCAGGTCGGCACCAGCCCGGGGCGCTGGCTTCTCGACCAGCGCATCTCCGCAGCGCGGGAGCTTTTGGAGGCCTCCGACCTGCCGGTGGACACCGTCGCCCGCCGCGTAGGACTCTCCTCGGCCACCAACCTCCGCAGACGCTTCCTCGGCGCCCTGGGCACCACGCCGGGCGCCTACCGGCGGGCGTTTCAGGCCGGACCGCGATGACAGCCCGTTGTTGGTGAGTTCTGTACGTCGACGACGGTCGAGGCCGCTGGCTGGCCCTGGGCGCAGTGCGCCTGGGTGGGCTAGCCGCGGTGCCTCGAAAGGCTGATTACCCGATTACCTGCCGTGGGTGAGGGCCGGTCCCGGCATGTCCGGCCGCAGGCTTAGGCGTTGATCGATGCAGCAGCCGGGCGGGACTGCTCCGCGGTGCGTGATGCTGTGCGCCTTGCCCGGCATCTACTGGAACATGAGCAAGAGGAGTGAGCATGTCCGTGAAGAAGATGGCTGCCGTTGTCCTGGGCACCGGTGCCCTCGTGCTGGGCGGCGCTGGACTCGCCACCGCCGACGCCGGCGCCTCGGGCGCGGCGCGGAACTCCCCGGGCGTGATCTCGGGCAATGTCATCCAGGTCCCGGTCCATGTGCCGGTCAACGTGTGCGGCAACTCGATCGACGTCGTCGGCCTGCTCAACCCGGCTTTCGGCAACACCTGCGTCAACGACTGACGTACCGCACCGTAGGGGTCCCACGGGCTCCGCACGGCCAGCGTGAGCGGGCTGCCGAACCTTCCCTTCCGGCGGCGCGCTCACGCTCGCGTCCGCCCGGTGTGGACACGCCAGGGTCTCCTGACCGCTGGCCCCCGGGCTCGGACCCCGGGCTCGGAGTCAGCCGACGCGGGCCCAGGCCAAGACCGCGGGAACGGCCGCGGCCGGGCAAGCCAGGAGACCGGTCACAAGGAGACGGCCCGCCCAGTCCAGACGCCGGACGCCGGGAGCGAAAGCCAGCGCGGCCAGGGCGGCAAAGCCACCGGCCACGATCAGCGCGAAGCGCAGGACGATACCGCCGACCGCCATGCCCTCCGCCGCGCCCCACAGCACGACCATGCCCACCAGGAAGGTGAGCCAGACCAGCGACACCGCGGCAACCGCCCACAGGGCGACGGCCAGCAGGCCGACGAGGACGTTCCCCTCGCGGCGCGGCGCGAGCTGCGTGGGTCCGTACAGGCGGGTGTAGGTGGCGGAGTTCATGCGTTTCCTTCCAGGTACGACGCGGTGGACACGATCCTCACCGCTACGGCCGCACCCGGCATGGGCCCCGATACTCAGCCGCGCCCTCCCGGGTACTCACCCACCGCCGGTGGCGGGACGGTCGGCGGTCACGAGATGGTAGGGGGCGGCCTCCCCAACCCGAATCCCGCGCCGACCGTGGAACGCGAAGGGGCCCCGAGACCGGAAGCGCGTCGCGTGAGGGGGCGGGTGTGGCCACCGGGTCAACAGTCGGCATGTGCTCTCCTCGTCGGGCAGAGGCTGCTCACGGCAGCACTGGGTGTCAGGCATCCACCCCATGGGTGAGCGCCTCGCAGGAAAGGTCTACGGTTCGGCGAGTCGGCGCATGCCGGCTGGGCGTCCACGGATGCCCCGAGCTGATGCGGCCGTCCCGCCGCAACCCTCTTGGCTCCGTACGGCAGCAGTGACGGCACGTTCCGCGCCGCACACCACCATCGGGCTCGGTCATGGAACTAGAAAGACATGGTCGAGATCAACGGGTTGGTGAATAGATACAGTCTCTTGCGGGGCGTTCAACCGCCGTTCGAGGGCCTCCTCTTGGCCGTGACCGCCGCGCCATCTGCCCCGGGCGCGGATCACCACCCCGCACGGCAGGGAATCGGTGTGCTGAAGGGCAAAGACGGCGCCACGACCCTCGGTCCCTGGCTGATGACGCCGGACGAGTTCGATGCCGATACCCGGGTAAACCGAATGCGGCCGACCGGGCAGAAACGCATGGGTCCACGGCCCGGCACCTATTTTCGCCACAGGGGTGCGAGATATCAACACTCAAAACAATAGGTACAGTTTTCTGCCGGCTATTGCGTGACTCGTGCGTGCCGCCGTACGCAAGCAGATCTGGCGGAGAACACGCAGGTCGGACGACGACGGACGACGACGCCTGAGATGACATCGCACCTCCCTCCGTCACATCCGGGTAAGCAGAGGAGGCAAGCCCTGAGCCTGTAGTGTTTCGGAACCTCGCCAAGAACACAGTTTTTTACGAGAATGCGCGCATGCCTTCTCCGAAACATATCCTGACCTTCCCGGAGCACCTGCAGCGCATCGCGGAGGGCGTGTATCTGTGGGACACCCACGCCGAGAAAGGGCGATGGGGGGAAGCCAACTGTGTGCTCCTGGTCTCCGGAGCGAGTGCCGCCCTGATCGATACGCCCTACGACGAGGCGATGACCCGCGCGCTGCAGGCAGCCGCAGCGAAGGTCCTGCCCCCGGGCACCTCCATCGACACCGTGATCAACACCCATCCCAACGGTGACCACACCTTCGGCAACGCCTACTTCCCGGACGCACGGATCATCACCAGTGCCACCAACGCCAGGCACCTCTGCCACGAGCCCGCACCGGCGGACATGCACCGCCTTGTGACCGGCAGCGACCCCGGTACGCCCCTGGGCTGGTACGCCCGCGAAAAATTCGGCCACTACAAGTACACAGACCTGACCGTCACCCCGCCGACCCACACGTTTCACGGCAATCTCGGAGTCAAGGTGGGTTCGATGGGCGTGCAACTGATCGAAGTCGGCCCGGCGCACACCGCGGGTGACGTCGTCGCGTGGATCGAGCCCGGGGCCGTCGCCGTCGCCGGCGACGTGGTCTTCCAAGGAGAGCACCCCGCCCACTGGCACGGCCCGCTCTCCCATGTCGTCGCCGCGGTCGACGCCATCCTCAAACTCAACCCCCAGGTGATCATCCCGGGCCATGGGCGCCCGATGTCGGCGGCGGAAGTCCAGGCGCACCGCGGCTACCTGACCGACCTCGAGTCGCTCATCCACCGCCACCACCGCGAGGGCAGAGAGGCCTACGAGGCCGCCTGCCGCATCATCGACTCCGGCTTCCACGCGGACCTCGGCTCGGCGGAACGCATAGCGATCGTGACCGCTGTGGAGTACGCGGACCTCGACGGGCTGCAACGGCCAGGAGCAGTAGCACTTGCGGAACACGCAGCTCGCTTCGCCTGGGAGCGCCGAGAACCCGTTGCGGCGTGAGGGCCCAAGTCGGCCTCCCGCCAAGGACTTCGGCGCGATGGGGCACATTAACCTGCGGCAGGGCAGAACAACGCAATGATCCGGGACACCAGATGAGGGGAACACGCGGCCGTGGCCTACATCAGCCGACCAGAGATCTCCACCCCCACCCACGAGATCACCGGTGAGGAGATCGCCAAGCTGCACACCAGCGCCGGCGGCGAGCCGGCGCCAGACGCCACCCCTGGCGCCCGCGGGCCCGGACCCTTCGCCCGCACCCTGACGGAGCTCGAGCGGTCCGCGTCGGCTGAGGAGCGCGACGCGCGGGCTTTCGCCGACATAGCGACGCTCAGCGAAACCGCCGCCCGCAGAGCCTTACGGGCGGCGGGCATTGGGGGGTCCCAGGTAGGCGCAATCATCACGTTCCATGACACGGGGCGGCGACTGGGCGTGGCGGGCGATCCAGCCGTCTCTTTGGACCTCCACCTCATCGCGAGACTGGGGCTGCCGCCCACCGTGGCGCGCTGGCCCCTGAACCCCATGGGCGACTCCGGCGGGGTACACGCGCTGAACCTCGCGCACGCAGTCGCCCGGCCCGGCAGCCCGGTCCTCGTCGTCGGTGCGGAGGCACACAGCTCGCTGCTCACACACAGCCAACTGCCGCTCTGGCAGAAGCTGCGCCTGGCGGACGGTGGAGCGGCCGTGCTGGTGAGCGCTACTCCTGTCGGCGACGCACCGGTCGTGCACATCACGGACGAGTGGTCCTACGCCTTCACGTCCGGCTGGCTGCCGCCCACGACCGCGCGATTTCCCTCACTCGCCGCCGAGACCGCTGCGGTGACTGAAGCGCTTGCCGAACTGCCGTGGGTAGGTGACGACGCGTGGACGCCCGATGTCGCCCTCATCCACCCCTCCGGCAGCCCCGCCCCCGCCGGGCCCGCAGAACTGCGGCAAACCGCCGGGACCCGTGTACAGCCCGGCGGAGGCGACATCGGCGGTGTCACGACACTGCGCGGCCTCTCCGCGCTCTTTGACGAGCCCGCACCTGCCGGGTCGGCACTCTTGCTGGGTGTCGGCACAGATCAGGCCAGCGCCTGCCGCATCGAGTGGCGGAACCAGTAAGTCCACCAACCGGTAGCCGGGATGCGATAACCGACCGTAGACCTCTGGATGCGGCTGGTGAGCCCCTCCTGCTTAAAATGCTGGCCATGGCAGCCAGTTGAGAGTGGAGCACACGCACTCGCACTCGCACACGCACTCGCACTCGCACACGTACACGCACACACGCGCTCCGCTCCCGCGGACCATGGGAGCGAGGGGGAGGGGAACCGGTATGGCGGACGCTGTCGACACTGAGGCCTTGACGAATTGGCTCGTGTCGCTTCGCGAGCGAACGAAACCGTCCGAGATCGGCCTGCGGGAGCGTCCGTCCTCGCGCCCCGGGCCCCGCGTGCGCGGCGTGACCCAGGAACAGGTCAACACTGCTCTGAACTGGGGGCGTGGCACCTATCAGGCCCTGGAGAAGGGCCGCCTGCGGGCTCAGGGGCGGCGCGTCCGCACCGAGCACATCCTGGACATCGCCGAACTCTTCAAGCTAGATGAGGACAAGTACAGACAGCTCCATATACTCGCGTTAGGCACGCAACCGCCCCACTCCTTACGGCCCGATACCAGTGTGGTGCTCCCGTCACAGAGGGAATGGCAGCGCGTGGTGGACGGACAGCGGGAAATCGCCTACGTCACGAACGTGCAGTGGGACCTCGTCGTATGGAACAAGCCTTTCACCCGCCTCTTCACGACCTTGGGCGACACGTCCTTGGGCGACACGGAAGGCCGGGGCGTGCCGGGGAACATGATGGACTTCATGCTCTTCTCCAGGCTGGCGCGTGAAGAACTGCTGACCGACTGGGAGGAACGCTGGGCGCCTCCCGTGCTCGCTCAACTGCACACCGTCTCGCTCGAGAACCCGCACAACGAGAAGCTCTCGCAGTTGATGGAGCGTGTCCGCGAAGACCCGATCACCCGACGCATCTACGAAGCCGGTGTCATCGACTACGCATACCCTGACGGTGATCAACGGCCGCTGAATCACCCGGACTTCGGCCGCGGCCTCGCTGCGCTGGCCTCCGCGCACCCAAGCAGTGCTCCCCACGCCCGCCTCATCGTCGTGTGCTTCACCCCCTTGACCGCACACATGGATGACACCGTCGGCACCACACCCCTCAGCCGGGAGGCCTAGCACGATGAACTTCCCGCCTCCTCAGCCCCCTTGGGCAGCGAACAGACCCGAATTACTGGACGACGACCTCGCCAACCTCGTCCACGAAGTCGCCGTTGAGCTGCAGGGCAGGGGATACCCCACGCTCTGGGAGCTGCCGGAGCAGGCGGACGACCTGCCACCGCAGGTGGTCGCCCGCGCGGCGGTGGCCCGTGTCATGAACTTCCGGTGCAGACACCAGGGAACGACCCTCGCCGGCTGGGATCTGCAACTCGTCTGTTCCGGACCCCTGGGGCGCAGCCAGGAGCAGACCGCGAATCTGGACCTCGGGCCCGGCAATCGCACGGCCCGGGACGTCGTCGCCCGCGGCCTCGCCGCCCTGGGCTTGGCCCCACACCGTTCGTCCCACTCCTGCGGCGAGTCTCCGGGGTGACCCCCCAGGCTGCCAATGCTCAACGGGCGTTGGGCACCACGTCGTCGTAGCCGTCAGACGGCGGACTGCCCGGCATCGACCGTGCCGAACACGTACCGCACCAATGAGCAGTGTGCTTACTGCTCGCCGAAACCTCCGCCGCCCCCGAAGAAGCCGTCGTCCCCGCTGCCGTCCGACCCACCCCGCAGTGAACTCCTCGAAGGCCTGCCCCTACCCCAGCGCGCAGGCCGCACCGGACATCCCGTCATGCGCAACCGCAAGGGTGCGTCGTGGACGCTGGAAGCCGCCCCATGGGCGCCGGGCAAGGCAAGCAATCATGTCGCGGCCCAGATGACAGGCTGGGGCCTGACTCCGCCGGCATCGCTTCACGAGGTAGTGCGGCTCTTGACGACCACGGTCGTGGCCGACGGCGGCCGCCGCATCAGCGTCCACCTGTCGGAGCAGGACGGCAAGGTGCTCATCCTGTGCCTCAGCCACCGGCACGCCGCTCCCACAACGACCGCGGGACGTGCTCGGCGCGCTGCGCGACCTGGGCGCCGACAGTTGCGGCACCGAAATGACCGCAGAAGGACGGCAGATATGGGCGCTGCTGCCCGTCCAGGCCACCCCGCGGCCATGAACTGGATTCCGGCTTGAGCAGCGCAGCCGCGCACCGTAACGCCAGCCGCCAGCCGCCAGCCGCCGCGGCCGACGGCACGGGCGCAGGTATCCGTCATGCGGCACTCAGCACCAGGACCGTACGCTGACTGGTCGCCGGGGGTGACCAACTCTTCCCACGGCAGGACGGCTCTGCGAGGCCCAAAAGGCGGGCCCAGCCCGGGGCGGCTCGTCGACCCGGTGCCCGCCAAGGCCCGGCCCTCGCCCAGCCGGTGGACGACGCCCTCGGCACCGGCACCGGCACCGGCACTGCGGGCGCCCACGTGCCCCTCAGTCGCCGGGGGCGACCGGCTCGGGATCGGTGTCGAGCGCGTCGAGCACGGCGTCGCCGTTCGCCCTCGCCCACTCCGTCAGCATGTGGATCGGTTCGATCAGCGTCGCCCCGAGCGCGGTGAGCTCGTACTCGACGCGGGGCGGCGCCTCGGCGTAGGCGTGGCGGCGGACGAGTCCGTGCGCCTGGAGCCGTCGGAGTGTCTGGGTGAGCATCTTGCGGGAGATGCCGCCGACCAGCTCGATCAGCTCGCCATGGCGCACCGGGCCCTTGCTGAGGCCGTAGAGCACGACCACCGTCCACTTGTCGGCGATCAGCTCGACCGCCAGCCGCGCCGGGCAGTCGGCGAGAAAGGGATCACCGGGACCGAAACCGCTCATGGCGCCAAAGGTACCTGCCGGTTCCTTTCAAAAACCTAGCCTGGGTTGCCTCCCCCCTTCCCGAGCCAGGAGAGTCATGCGAGTCATCACCCAGCAGTCACTCGGCGGTCCCGAGGTGCTCACCCTCGTGGACGCGCCCGAGCCGAGGCCCCTGCCGACCGAGGTTCTCGTCCGCGTCAAGGCGATCGGGCTGAACCCGCTGGAGGCCCGCCTGCGCGCAGGCGAGTTCCCGCTGCTCGGCCGCCCGCCGTTCACCCTGGGCTGGGACATCAGCGGCGTGGTCGAAAAGGCGCCGCAGACCTGGCGGTTCAGACCCGGCGACGAGGTGTTCGGGATGCCGCTGTTCCCGCGGGCGGCAAGCGCGTACGCCGAGGTCGTGGCGGCACCGGCGCTGCACCTGGCACACAAACCGGCATCGCTCTCACACGCCGAGGCCGCAGCGCTGCCGGTCGTCGGGCTGACGGCGTGGCAGGGCCTGGTCGACCTCGGCGGCGTGAGCGGGGGCGACCGCGTCCTGGTCCACGGCGGTGGCGGCGGGGTCGGCCACGTCGCGGTCCAGATCGCGAAAGCGCTCGGCGCGCACGTGATCGCGACCGCCGGCGGAAGCAAGCGGAAGTTCGTCGAGGGGCTCGGCGCCGACGAGGTGATCGACTACACGGCGGCCGACTTCACCGAGGCGGTCCGCGGCATCGACGTCGTACTCGACACGATCGGCGGCGACACCGCCGCGCGGTCACTCCAAGTGCTGCGCCCGGGCGGTCACTTGGTGACGGCGGTCGCCGAGGAGGACGCGGAGCTTGCCGCCGCGTACGAGGCGGCCGGCATGCGCTTCAGCGGCATCGCGGTCGACCCCGATCCCCGCGCCCTGCGTGGTCTCGTCGAACTCGTCGAACAGGGCAGGCTCCGGGCCCATGTGCAGGAGACGTTCCCCTTCGAGCGTGTCGCCGACGCGCACCGGCTGCTCGACGGGGGTCACCTCCAGGGCAAGCTCGTCCTCACCGTCTGATCACCGGCGGTCGGCGGCCGGTGTCACCCCTGGTGTGCGTCGCCGTCTCGGACCCGGTTCAGGTGGAGTGAGGAGGACTTCGCCCACCGGCTGACCCCTGCTGCCGGACATGGTGAACGAGAACTGCCAACAGGCTCTACATCTCCAGGCGAGCGGATGCGGGCCCGGTGGAGCCACTGGAGCGGCGTGGTGCCGGTCTGGTCGCGGAAGCGCCGGATCAGGGTGCGGGTGCTGGTTCCGGCCCGCTCGGCGATGCCGGCAAGGGTGAGGTCGCGGGCCAGGTTTTCCTGTAGCCAGGTCAGCAGCGCCTCAAGCACGGAGCCCTGCGGTGTGGGTGCGTGGTCGTAGACGATGAACTGCGCCTGCCCGCCCTCCCGTTCGATCGGCATCACTGACAGGCGGGCGGCGTCGGCGGCGGCCGACCGCAGCGCGTCGTGCACGGCGGGAGGGACGCTCGGCGCACACCCGTACCCGGTAGCCGGGCCGCCCGTCGGGCAGACGGGCCCGTGAGAAGACCTCGATCGGGGTGAACAGGTCGAACGGGATCACCTGATCCAATCCGAGCACGGCAACCGTATGCATGGCCAGAACTCACCTCCCCACCAGCTTGACGTACCGGGGCCGCCCTTCCGGAAAGCCCACGTCATCGCACGTAATCGCAGTCCACACGCGTCAAGAAGGCGTTGGCACTATCCCGTTGCAACCTGTCACTAGTGCCACTGGGCGAGCACCCAGGAAGCCGGTTGACTTCGGAGCGTCCCGATGGAAATCGACGCCGAAGGAACCCCACACCCATGCACATCCAGGTCGTCCTGTTCGATGGCGTCGACCCGCTCGATGCCATCGCCCCCTACGAGGTGCTGTACGCCGGCGGCTCGGTGACGGACCGGGCGGTGACCGTCGAGCTGGTCACCGCAGAAGGCCCTCGTGAGGTCGTCAGCGGCACCGGAGGACCGACGCTGCGCGCCGTCGGCGCCCACGCGGTCCGCGCCCGCATCGTGGACGACGGCGACCTGATCACCGGCACCGGCGTGACCTCCGGTCTCGATCTGGGCCCGTACCCTACTGGAGCGCGAGGTGGGCCCCACTCATGAACCTTGTGTCACCAGTGATCGTCGGCATCATCTACTGCCTGCTGATGTCCCTGATCAAAGAACCGCACCGACGCCACTTCAACGCGGTCATGGTGGGCGGAGCCGGCGCCGCCTATCTGAGCGGGGGCGGGTTCGGCCCGTGGGAGCTCCCAGTCGTCGCGCTCACGGCCTACGTCGCCTACCGCGGCCTGGACTCCTGGGCCTTCATCGGCATCGGCTGGCTGCTCCACACGGCCTGGGACATGGCCCACCACCTCAAGGGCAATCCGATCCTGCCGTTCTACCACGACGCATCTTTGGCATGTGCCATCTGTGATCCGGTCATTGCCCTGTGGTGCTTCCGCGGAGGACCTTCCCTGATCGCGCTCGTCCGCCGGCGGTTCACCGCCCCCGCCTCTTAAAAGCCCGTCCTTGAACTGGCAGCGCCCCCGAGCGCCCCCTGCCTGTGGGGGGGCTCGGCGGCTGCAGGTGCGGCGCGTCGACCACGGCCCCGTTGGCGGGCAGGAACACCGCGTCGAACGGGCTGAACCGGCGCGCGATGAGCCACCAGCAGCCGTGGAACATCGTGTCGCCGCCGTGGAAGACCCGCTGCCCGTCGGTTGACGGCCGAGTTCTCGAAGTGGCCCCGCCACTCGTACGTAATCGCCATGCCATGAGCGTAGGCAGCCACCGCTCGCCGACGCCCACTGCCACCTCCACGCCTCCTGGAGCTGAGGGCTCCTCCTCATGTCTCTGTTGCAGGGGGCGGGGACGGGGGTGAGAGGCCGGGCAGGCAGTGCCGGACGCGGACGGTGTGGACCCCGCGGGCCCGGGCCATCGCGATGTGGTGGCTGAGGACGTCCAGGGCCGCGGTGCGGATGCGGATGAAGAGGTCACTGGCCGAGAGCACCAGCAGGAACCGCTGGACGGGCAGGTGGAGGGGGCCGACGGGCGGGCGCCTGAGTGTGGTGGGTCCGCACTGCCGCAACGCGCGAAGGGTGCCTCTGTCTCCGGATGTGGCCATGACGGTATCGGCGGCGCGGGAACAGCCCCGGCTCGTGCTCTGTTCAAGCAGGGCGGCGGCGAGGAGGAAGACCACGTGGTCCCGGCGGGCACAGCCGGTGCCCGCCGCACTGTGGAGGGCACCGGGTGCGGTTTCCACGAGCATGGCGCCGGCCAAGAGGCACTCCTGCCACAGGACATGCCACCGCGCCTGGCGGTGCGCGGCACGCGAGCCGGACGCCGGCAACTGCGCGCGCCCGAGCGGCGGCGCAGGCCCTGCCGCGGGGGGTGGTCTGTGGGCCGGGTCGGGGTCGCTGCTCATCGAAGCCTTGGCGTGACGCACGCCCGGGCGGCGCGGCCGCAGGGCATGGCGGAGGCGTGCCGACGCGGAGGTGCCTGTGTGAGGGGAGCGGCCGGCACCCCGACGGGGACGGGGGCCCTCAGGGGGAACTGTGGGGTCCGGGCGGTGAGTCGGTACATGGTGACACCTTCGGTCGTGGTGCGTGCGCTGGCGTGATGGGCTCGGCTCGGCGGCATCTGGACCAGGCCGTGCTGCGCATCCCTGTCCTTGTTTCTTACGGGAAAACCGGACCCGGCAGTGGCGGAAGAAGTGACACCGGAAAACAAGGCCGCCGAGTCACATGAATTCCCGTCAGCTCAATCCGGGTTTCGATTGTTGCTCAGGACGTGACAGCCGGGGAAGCGTTTTCACTCAGATGCGGGTGGAGAAATGATTCACCTTCTGCGCGGCATGCACGAACCCGCCCGCCAGCATTATGACTGCGGGGATCGGTAAATAATACTGCGTAGCTCGATGTGGGTACTTTCAGGTTCACATACTTACTGCACGGGGATCTGCACTGTGTGTCAACTGGGTGATGGCCGACTTCAGGAGTCTGGTCTGCACACCTGGCACATGCCGGACGGGCTTGCCGAACTGCCGGGAAAACGCCGAGAAGGGGAGAAGGGAAATCGCCGACGGCGGGTGGTGAACCAGAAAACCCTGCCTCGGTTCACGGTCGTTCAACCCATCATCGCGCCTGGATCAACGATGGCGGTGTCAGTTCTTCCGGGCGTCCGCGAGAACGAGGAAAAAGAATGTACTCCAACACGCTGGACACGTTTGTCCGATCTGCGGTACACGGAAAGGCAATCATGATCATCCATCGGGTGACCGGTGGATATCTGACACAGAACGGCGATCTGCAGATCGAGTCGGACGACATCACGAAGATCACCAACGAGCGGCATCTGTGGAGCGTGCGCCTCGTCGGCTACCGCAAGAACAACACGGTGTTCACCTTCGAGAACAAGAGCAGCGGCCGCGTGCTGTCCGTCGACGAGAAGGACCCGCGCGGGCCGATGACCTACACCGAGCGGCAGGAGCCGGACGCACAGGGCTCCGACCCCAAGGCCGCCGAACGGCAGCAGTTCTTCGTGCTGCCGCTGTGCTGCGGCGGCTACTCGCTGGTACCGGTGAAGTACCCCGGGCACTGCCTGCAGCCCAAGGACAACCGTCCCGGCCCGGGCAGCCACCGGCCGGCCCCGTACTACGGCCGCGATTCCAGCCTGGACGGCTCCCACGACTTCGTCCTGGCGCCGACCCAGCCGCCGCGCAAGGACCCCACCGACCGCGACCTCGACAACGGCAACCGCGGCGGCGGTTCCGACGGAGACCGCGGCAGCAACATCGACTGACCCCGGCGCACAACGAACCGCGTGCACGACGACACGAGCAAGGAGAGGAAGCCATGACAGCCATCAAGCAGATCAACGTGCTGCTGCAGACCGCCGACATCGAGGGCGCCGGGTCCGACGAACTGATCTACCTCGGCATCGCGGGCCGGGAGTTTCTCCTGAACCTGCCCAAGGACAAGACGGACACCGGCCGCAACAAGAGCACCCGCTATGTCCTGGGGGAGAAGGCCAACGTCGCCCGCCCCGAAGACAATGACCCCCGCATGCCGCAGTTGGACACCGACGACCTCGACCGATTCCCGGTCTACGTCCGTCTCTCGCCCCTGCCTCCCCGAGGCAAGGAGCCGCAGCAGGAGATCGACTGGGTCGCCGAACGCGTCACCGTCACAGTCAACCCGGGCACGAGCGCCCCGCACTACTTCGACCAGCCGCATCTGATCAACGATGCGGCAGACCGCCGCATCAAGCTCGGCGAGCGCTCGGGCACCACGCTCCACCTCAAGCGCAACGACGACTCCCCGCTCCTGCCCTGACAGCGGGCCGCATCACCCCCAGGGCAGCGCCTGCCCTCCAAGCCGTCCACGGGCTCAGCAGCGCTACCCCGACGTACAGAAACACAGGAGAAGGCACACATGGCCAACATCACCAAAATCACCGCACGCGTCCTGACCGCCGATGAGGAGAACGCCGAAACCGAGGGCAGGGTCTACCTCGGCATCGCGGGCCGGGAGTTCCTCCTGGACAACAACCGCCAGATCCAGCGCGGCCAGTACATCGACTATGTGCTCGGCGACGGAGCCAACGTCACCAGCCCCGAGTACAACGATCCCCGCAAGCCCCAGCTCGACACCGACGACCTCGACCGCTACCCCGTCTACATCCGCCTCGAGGAGGAGGGCGACAACCCCGCCTGGTGCCTGGAACAGGCCTACACCACTGTCAACCCGGAATCCAGGACGCCGCAGCAATTCCACAACCGGCGGCTGCAGGGCACCGGAAGCGACACCACACGCATCTGGCTCAGCAGCCAGTACGGCACCAAGGTCTACCTCAAGCGCGACGAGGCCTGATCCGCCTGCCTGACGCGCGGAGTCGGGTGCAGCCAGGTCTAGTGGCTGCACCCGCCCCGTGCAGAAGGCCGGTACCGGGGTGTGCCGGAGCAAAAGAGACGGGCACGGGCGCCACCACGTGGCTGAACCACCGGATGCGAGGTCTGTGGGCGGCCGGAACCAGGTCTAGTGGTTCCGGCCGCCCACAGTGTAGCTGCCACGGCGGCACCAGCCGCCGGCCATCCGGCCGCCACAGGCGCCGATCCCCTACCGGGACTCCGCCCCAGCACCGCGCCGCACCCGCCGATCCGTCGGGCTGCTCAGCGGCACACACAAGCCGTCCGCCCGGGAGCACCAGCTCCGGCATCCGCCCAACGCCGTTGCGGACGGCCGCTGTTCGCCTCGACCACCCAGAACGGTCCGGAGCCGTGCTCACCCACGCCAGAGGAGAACCCTTGGACCGCATGGAAGTTCCCTTGCCCACCACGTGGCACCGACCTGGCCCGGCCAAGGAGGCCGCGCGCCGCCTGCAGCGCGAGGCCGGGACACTCACCCGGCAGGTGCTTGCCGCGCTGCCCCCGCCGGAAGCAGCCACCGCACACCGGGCCGCTACCGTCGAACACGACCTGGCCGCCTGGCTCGCCGTCCTGACCGAGGACCTGTCCGCGAAGCAGGTCGCCGCCCTGTTCCGCATCCGGGCCGCCACTCACGCCGCCGTCGGCCTGCGCTGCGAGGAAGCCCTCCTCCAGCAGGGCCTGTGCCTCACCACACTGGCCCAGGCGGCGCCCAGCACACCGCAGGGCCCGGTCGCCAGCCCCACCAGACCGCACGGCCCGCACCTGCTCCTCGTCGCCGGCAGGGCGATCATCCGCTACTACGACTCCCTGCACAGCGCACCCATGCGCACTCCTTCGCCACCACGTCAGGAAGCCCGCGGCGCCGACCTGTCGGAACAGTCCGCAACCGCACCGCGCTGGTGCATGTCCGCCGCCCAGCGGGGCAAGGACAGCGCGCCCGCCCTGCGCACATTCCGGGCCGCCAACCCCCGGGCCCGCATCGTCGTCACCGGCGACCACCTCATCGCATTCACCCGCGGACGCCCGCAGCAGCCTGAAGTCTTCGGACCCTATGGGCTGGTCCCTGTAAAAGACGGCGAACCGGCCGATGCGGCTCGGCAGGCCGCACTCGCCGCCGTGGTGGCCCGGTACTACGGCGAGAACATCGAAAGCCGCAATACGTGGCCGCTGCTCGCAGCGCTGGACATGGACACCGAGAAACGCGAGGCGTACCTGAACTCCTGTCTCGGCCCGCTGTACACGACGGAGCGGCATGCGCATTTACTGCAGACACTCGCTGCTTATCTGGCGCACAACATGTCGGTGACCGCAGCGGCCCGCGCTCTCTACATCCACCGGCAAACGATGACGCACCGTCTGCAAGTGATCTGTTACGTCACCGGACTGGAACTCAGCAAACCCCTTGACCGGTTGCGTGCCGAGCTCGCCCTCCTCCTCACCCGTGCGGTGGGCGCTCCCGGTCCGCGGGGACACGACTGCTGACGCACACAACACGCCCACAGCCGCGCCCGGGGCCGTGCAGCGCCGGCCATGTCGTGGCTGAGACAACACTCAACGCCCGCAAACGCGAACACCGTTTGCGGGCGCCGCTGCGTGCCGACGCAAACCAAGAGCCCTTGCTGCCCATTTCGGTAAGCACCGAAACCGTGACTTGTTCATAAGCCGCCAACATGTCGCGCTATGACATCTCCGAGAATTGGACACGCCCCCCGGCGGGAATTCTCTCGACAGGCGAGAAAACGTCTGGATCAGCCACCGGAACAATTCGGCGGTACAGACGGGCAGTCAGCCGCACGTTCAATACGGCCCCCGGGGTGCATATAACCCCCACGAACAAAGGAAGAAAACCATGGCGCAAGATGCCGCAACCTCCCCTGAGAAGACCAAGGACAAGTCCACGACTCCGGTGCGGAACCTCGCGTTCCAGGTGGTGACCATCCACCTGGAGGGGTCGGTGAAGGACGCGAAGAGCGCGAGCAGGACGGTCACCTTCCCCGCGCCGATCGCGCGCTACAGCAACGGGCAGCCCATCGTCAACGTCGCCCTGAAGGGCTTCCGCCTGGTGTACCTCGACCACGTGGGCAACCGCCTGGAGTACGCCCAGTGCGAGGAGATGGCGCGAGTCCGCGCCTACGACGCGCAGGGCACGTCGGTCACCATCGAGGCCAAGGCGCTCATGGCGCCGGCCGTCCCGGGTGTCGTCAGCCACACCTTCAAGGCCGCGGTCGAGGCGCTCGTCGTCGCGGAGATCGAAGGCGAGGGCAACAGCACGGGTGAGAGCAACAGCGGCCAGGACTGGTAGGCCAGTCGGAACCGCGACGGCGGCCAGGAGACCAGCATGACGGTCTCCTGGCCGCCGCTCCGTATGCCGACGCTGCTCCGGAACCAAAAGATTCGTGGGCGGCGACGACCTCGGCTTCGAGGGCGTCGCCATCTTGACTCCGGCGCCGGGTTCCGCGGCCTGAACGCCTGCGCCGGAGCCCGGTGGAGCGGTGGCGGGCAACCGGCCCGGCGAGGCCCGGACCTACGGCACGGGCGCGGCGGGGGAGGAGCGGAACGCCTTGCGGTAAGCGGAAGGGGTGGTGTCCAGCTCGACCGTCGGGAAGAGCCGCCTGAACTGCTGTGCGTAACGCCAGTGGGTCGCGGCCCGGCCGCCCTCCAGCAGGCCCGCGGCCGCAAGAACGAACGAGCCGGTGCACAGCGACACCAGCCGGGCACGCCGCCGGGCCGCCCGCAACGCCTGTGCGACACGGGGATCCACCGCGCCGTCCTCGACCACGTCCGGGCAGCGGGTCCCCGCGACGATCACCGTGTCGGCGTACTCCAGCAGGGACAGGTCGCCCTGGGGCAGGACGCCGTACCCGTTCACCGTCGGCACCGGGGAGCCGTCCGGGGTGCAGGTACGCACCTCGTAGGCCGCCCGACCCGCACGGGTTTCGACCCCGGCCAGCATCTGCGCCGGGATGCTGAGGCCGAAGGCCACCACCGGCGCCAGAGCGAGAACAGCCACATGATGAGGCGTCACGACTGCCATGGCCCAATAGGTGCAGATAGTGGCCCCCGGGCCACTGCTGTGTCGATCACGACCGGCAGAGACTGAGGTCAGTTCCGCACAACGGCACCGGGCAACACCCGGCCCCACCCCGGAAGGTGACCATCAGCCATGACCGTCCCCGCTGTCGATCCCGAGATCCAGATGCTGCTCGACACCGCCGCCGCCGCCGCCACCACCGCCGACACCGCCGACACCGGCGTCTTCCCCGTCCACGGCCTGGCCGCGGTGCTCGCCGACCCCCAGCGCTACGCACTCCTGCGCGCACACCCCGACACCCCCGCCGACGACCAGGTCAAGGCGTGCGATTTGTACATACCCGGCCCACCGGGACAACTGCGGCTGCGCGTCTACCGGCCCGGCACCCCCGAAGACCTGCCGATGATCCTCTACGTGCACGGCGGCGCCTACACCTACGGATCCCCCGAGGCCGAGGAGAAGCGTTCCCTGCGCTACGCCCGCTACGCCCGCGACGCCCGCGCCGTTTCCCCCAGGCCCGCGTCAGCGAACGCAACCTCACCGACCAGGTACGCGCCCTGCGCGAGGCCCTTCACCCCTGACGCCCAGCCGGCGTACGGCACGAAGCGGCGCGGGCGCGGGAGCGGGCACGAAGAGGCGCGGAAACCCGTACAACCGTTCCGGTGAGTCGGGGGTCTTGGAGGCGTATTCACGATCGAACTCCTAGGGGGAAACGGACGTGCGACGCCACATCCGTCACGCCATCGCGATCGCCGCGGCGGCCACTACGCTCACCGGAGGCCTGCTGGCCTCCACCGGCACCCGGGCCGAGGCCGCCACCGCGGCTCCCGCGCCCAGCCGCTACTCCGACGACTTCAACGGCGACGGCTACCACGACCTGGCCATCGGCTCCCCGGACGCCGGCGTGAAGGTCACCGCCGCGGAGGGCGCCACCACGACGCTGGGGAGCGCGGGCTATGTCACCGTCTCCTACGGCGGCAAGCACGGCGCCCAGAAGACCGGCCTGAAGGCCCTCACCCAGAACAGCCCCGGAGTGCCGGGGGACGCGACCCAGGGCGGGCGGTTCGGGCAGGTCCTCACCAGCGGCGACTTCAACGCCGACGGGTACGCGGACCTCGCCGTGAGCGGGCGGGGCCAGGTCAGCCTGCTCTGGGGCAGCCCCACCGGCCTCAAGGGCGGCACCCCGATGGCCGACCCCAATCGCCGGCCCGGCTTCGGCTCGGTCCTGAAGGCCGGTGACTTCACCGGCGACGGGAAGACCGACCTGGTCGTCGGCTACTCCACCTCGCTGCACCTCTTCAAGGGCCCCTTCAAGGCGGACGGCACGCCCGCATCGACACGGGAGGTGGACACCGGCCGCAACTACCCCGTCTACGACGAGGGGGCACAGGAGCGGATCGCCGTGGGCCGCGTCAACAAGGGCTCCATCGACGACCTCGTCGTCCTGGGCGAGAGGCGCATGCGGGGCCGGGTGCTCCTCGGCGGGGCCTCGGGACCGCGCCTGACCCCGGTCACCGTCCGGGGTGGCAACAGCGTCGCCGTCGCGGACTTCGACAAGGACGGCTACGGCGACGTGGCGGTGGGCGACGCGGCATCCGTACTGGACACCGAAACCGCCGCGGGCGTGGTCCGGGTCAACTACGGCGCGTCCAACGGCGTGGACGAGAACCGCAGCATGCGGATGTTCACCGAGGACACCCCCGGCGTCCCCGGCGGCGTGCAGAAGGGCGACCGCTTCGGCGCCTCCGTCGCCGCGGCCGACCTCAACCGGGACGGCTACGCCGACCTGGTCGTCGGCGCCCCCGGTGAGCGCAAGCCCACCTGCGAGCACTGCTACATCAGCGGCGGCGGCCTCTACGTACTGAAGGGTTCCTCCAGGGGCGTCACCGGCACCGGCTCCGCGTTCTACGCCTACAACGCGCCCGGCCTGCCCCGCCCCGCCGGCACGTACCGCATCCCCTCGCAGCTCAAGACCACCGACCTGAACAACGACAAGCAGCCCGAGATCACCCTCCCGGTCCCGGCGACCGCACCGGAGGTCTGGTCGGTCGGCACGAAGGGCGGCAAGGTCGCCGGGTCCTCACCCACCCGCGCCGTGAAGCCGCCGGCCGACCCCCAGGTCACCACCGGCACCGAGTTCGGCGTCCTGGCCCGCTGACGGGCTCCCGACGAGGGGGGAAGGGGGGCTGGACAGCGGCGGGCGCCTGTCACCCGATCGGCGCAGCGGTCGGGCGCCGCGGCAGTCTGCATGCCAGGCTCGTCAAGGATCAGTCACCCCCACCAGCGAGCGGAGCACTCCCTCATGGGCATCAAGGACGAGATGCAGGAGAAGGCCCAGAAGGCCAAGGAGAAGCTGCAGAGCAAGCAGGACGAAGCCGGCACGCGCGGCCGGACTGAGCAGGAACGTCTGCGAGAGCGCGCGGACGAGACCCGCCAGAGCGGTCAGCGCTCCTTCGACGACATCCAGGACGACATGGACGACCGCCGCTGACCCTCCTGTGATCAGACTGGGCCCGCATCACTGTGTCTTGGTGCTGCGGGCCCAGCCGCGTCTCAGCTTGTTCCTTGTCTTCCGGCCTCGAACGGCGTCCGGCGCGGTGCTGTGTGCGGACGGTGCCGGCCGGGCTGTCGCTTCCTCGTTTCGACGGCGGGTGGCTGGGCCTGGCGGTCGATGGTCCTGGCGGATCCTGGTAGTCAGAGAACGAGCTCAGCGAGTGGTCGTACAGCTTGGTCCACGGCCCGGTCGGAACCCAGAAGGCGTTCTCCTCCCACAGAAACCACACAGGCCGCACGCTCGGTCCGTCGGTAGCGATGCGCGCGGTGAGCGGCTGCCTGAGGAAGACGTCAATGTCAAAGGGAGGAGGCGTCACGTCGCCATGCTCGCCCTTCCAGACACCGCTGAACACCGCGACCTTCGGCCTGAGCCGAGCCATCGATAGACCTGGAACCTGTGCTCGAGCGGCCGCGAACGTGGGCCTTGGTGCGCGTACCCGCGTTACCTGTCCTTCGGTGACCGCACCGCAGTTTCCACACTGGGATTGCGGGAGCGGGTAGCACGCAAAGCCCAACTCCCGGGAAACGGGAGCTGGGCCGGAAAACGCGGAAGTTGCGGTCAGACGGTCAGACACGCTCCAGGAGCCACCGCTGTGAGGCAGCGAAGGTGCCGTCCTGGATGGCGGCCTGGGTCCCCTGATCGTCATTGGACAGCGTCACGACCTGGTGTGTGCCGGGGTAGCCGATACGGAATGTGTTGTCGTCGATGGGGGCTATGTGCCACACGACGTAGAAGGACTGGACAGCGAGCTTGGGCGGGTACGAGCGCTCTGACGAGGTGTTCAGGAAGTAATCGCCGAGGGTCGACTTGATGACGACGTCGCCCGGACCGTAGGCCTGGGTGACTTCCCAGACCTGGTTCTCGCTCTTGTGCCAGGGCCAGCCGATGACCGGAACGTTGGGCGCGGCGTAGCCATTGCAGACGTCCAGGACGCGGTCCGCGTACGCGGCGCACTTGATCATGTACGTGCCGCTTTCAAAACCCATGACCGGTTGCCCCTCCCATGAGATGCGTTGACGGGATTTCGGTGAGTCAACGTATGAGCCGGAAAGGCTGTGACGCAACGGGGAGTTTCAGCCTGCAATAAGACGGCTGGAATACTTGAGCAAAAAACCGACGAATGTTCGACCGCATCCTCTTCTGATGTGGGAGTGTGTGGGAGTGAATTAAGAGGCGACTGCCTTTAATGGTGCCTGGGTTGACATCGGATAGCAGAATGCGTCACGTGCCGGATGACGTGAAGGGAGCGAAGAGGGCTGAACGCCGCCGCCTGGGAAGTGGAGTGTCGTCCCGCATCCGGTGTCCACCGGGCCTTGCCCCCCGGCGGCGTCTTGATCACGGTGAACCGTTCCGCCTCGTCCTCGATGTCCGCCAGGATCCGGTGAACCGTGCAGGACGCTCCGGCCTGCCGGTGTTCCTCGAATTCGCGTGAACGTGGTGCGTGTGCCCCCAGTTGAGGGCACGATGCCAGCACGGGGGAGCGCCGTGCCGGGCGGGAGCCGTTCCCGATGCTGAACCTGGATTCCGCCGTAAGCGATGGACGATCACATGACAGCGGGAAACACTCCGAACCGGCGAGACAGCAGAAGGCGTCGGCTGGCCGTCCGAACAGTGGGCGTCGTACTCCTCGGCTTGCTGGCAGCGTCCTGCGGGAGCAGGTCGAGCGACAGTGACCCCGACAGCCAGGCGCACTACCAACAAGAGATCATCAAGAGCCGCAAGAAGATGTTCCAGGGGGAGATCAGGTACACCCCGCTGCGCGGGGCCCGGGTGGGCCAGTCACTTGAAGTGCGCGCTGAGGTGGAGGGGTTCCGGGTCGCGCAATCGCAGGGTGAGCGCGCGGAAGCCGAGCGGCGTACGGGCAAACTGCTCGTCGGCACCCTGATCGGGGTCAAGCTGCGCTGCTCAGGTGCAGGCGCCACGTGCACGGCGCTCTCCTCCGAGCGGCAGAACGTGCTCACCCCCGATGACCGAGCGACCTGGCGCTGGATGGTGAGGCCCTCCAGCACGGGCCAGATGATGGTCGCCCTCACGGTCACGGCGTACCACCGCGACACGGACAACGTCCTCTTCGAACAACCGCCCTATGTCGAGCGGGTCTCCGTCGGGACGACCACCGCGCACACGGCGCAGAGCGCCAAGGACGACATGGGTGAGGTACTGGCTGTCCTGGGCGCGGTCCTGGGCCTGGGTGTCGCCTACGTGACCATCGATGAATTCCGCGGACGTCGCTCCGGCAGGAAGGGCGAAACCGGGGCCAAGAAGAAGAGCCCTCCGCGGCGGACGCGGCAGCCCAGCCCCTCCCGGGTGCGACGACGCAACAGGCCATGACGACCGGGACAGTTCAGCGGCCCTCGTCCCCCATCACGGCTGATCGGGGCGTTCCGGCCAGGTGATGCCGGAGACCAGCGCGCGGAACGCCGCGCGGTAGATGGTGGGGCTGGTGCCGGTGGAGCGCTGGAAGTGGTGGCGCAGGTTGGCGGGGGTGCCCAGGCCGCTGCGGGCCGCGATGCGTTCCACCGGGTCGTCGGTGCGCTCCAGGAGCCGCTGGGCGTGCTGGATCCGCATACGGAGCAGGTACTGCAGCGGGGTGAGCCCGGTCTCGGCACGGAAGCGGCGGGTCAGGCTGCGCACGCCGAGCCGTGCCCGGCCCGCGATGTCGTCGAGGGTGAGCGGGTGGTGGAGGTGGGCCTGCATCCACCGCGTCACCGGTTCGAGGCTGCTGCCGGGCGGGGTGACGGCGTTGTACGCGGCCTCGGCGGCGGCAGCCTGGGCGGCTCGCGCCCCGGGCTTCGCGGCGCCCCCCTGAGCCGCTCGCGAGCGGGCCTTCGCGGTGCCACCCCGAGCGGGCCCCGACGCGGCCTTCGCGAGGGCACCTCGGGCCGCCCCCGAACCGGCCTCGTGCGCCGCCCCGCCGGCGTCCTCCGGCTCCGCGTGCAGGTGCAGGAAAAGCTGCCGTTCCGTCTCGATGGCCACCGAATCCCCGTGATCCAGGGTGATCAGGTGCAGACACAGGTCGATGCCTCCGAGTACCCCGGCCGCGCTGTGGAAGGGGCCGTCGGCCACTGCGGAACCCTCGGGGTCCACGTCGATACGAGGGTGCAGTCGCGCCAGTTCCCGCGTGTGCCGCCGGCTGGTGGCCGCCCGGCGCCCGTCCAGGAGGCCGGTGGCCGCGAGCGTGAACGTGCCGGTGCCGACGGCGCCGATGCGCGCCCCGCGCGCCGCCGCGGCCCGCAGGGCGTCCACGACGGCGGGCGGCGGCGCGGCACGGAAGCCCTCGTGCCCCAACAGCAGCACCGTGCCGGCGTCGTCGAGCCCCTCCATGCCCCAGGGCGCCTCGATGCCGAAGGGCGCGGGGCCGCCCGTGCTGCTGAACCCCGGTCCCGCGCAGACCCGCACCTCGTACGCGACCGGGTGGTGGTGCCTGGCCGCCGTGGCGAAGGCCAGTCCGGGGGCGGTGAGCTGGTGCCCCGGGGCCCCGTCGAGGGCGAGGACGGCGATCACTGACATGTCCAGAATTTAGCCCAGGGTGACATCGCAGCCGCTGTTTGCGGGGGCCGCCCGCAACGGATGATCGCAGAGCGGTGGGAGGGAGGCGGACAGACGCCTCACCCACACGCAGCTCCGTCACTTTTTGCGAAAGGCCCGTTCATGCACGCCACGGACACCGCTCCCGCCCCCGGGACCCCTTCTTCCGCCCCTGCCGACCTCTCCCGGCAGGGCTCGCGCCGGCTGCTCGCCCGGGGCGCCGCGGCGCTCGGCGCGACCGCGCTCCTGGGCGTCACGGTGATGACCGGCAGCGCGAGCGCCATCGTCAACGGCGAGGACGCCACGCAGCACTACCCGTACATGGCGACGGTGCCGGTCAAGGAGTACGGCGCCCAGTGCGGGGCGACACTGATCGACCCCCGGTGGGTCCTCACGGCCGCGCACTGCGTCAACCCCGAGCTGGCCACGCTGACCGGCAAGATCCGCGTCGGCAGCGACCACCGGACGACCGGCGGGTCCGTCCGCGACATCGACAAGATCGTCACCGCGCCCGGCTATGTGCAGGACATGACGGGCACGACCCACAACAAGAACGACCTCGCGCTGATACGCCTGGACCGCCCCGTCTCCCAAAAGCCCGTCCGCATCGCCGAGAAGGCGGGCCCGGTCGGCACGCCCACCCGCATCCTCGGCTACGGCACGGTCGTCGAGGCGCCGTCACTGGAGGACGCGAAGTTCCCCGACCGCCTCCAGCAACTGGACACGCGCAGGGGCGCGGTGAGCGAGTGTGCCCCCGGCTGGGCGGGCAGGACGCGGCTGTGCACCGTCAGCCCGAAGCCGAAGGCCATGGCGTGCAACGGCGACTCCGGCGGCCCGCAGCTCCAGCGCGCGAAGAACGGCCGCTGGGAGCTGATCGGCGCCACATCCGGTCCTGGCAGCCTCCGCGAGGGCTGCGGGACGGGGCCGGGACTCTACTCCAACGTGCCCGCCTTCAAGAGCTGGATCCACAAGACGATCCACAAGGGCGGCTGACCGACGGCTCACGCGGCCGACACCCTCCTTGGGCGCGGCCTGGCCGGCGAACCCTGCGAGAGGGGGGGGCTGACGCCGGCCGGCGTAGGCGCGGCCGACCGGCGGGCCGCGAGGGCGGCTGTCGGACTGCGAGGGCGGCCAGCGGACAGCGAGGGCGGCTGTCGGGCCGCGAGGGTGGCTGACGGACGGCGAGGGCGGCTGACGTCGGCCGGCTCGTGCGGATGGTTGGATTCCCGCTATGTCAGTGATCGCCGTCCTCGCCCTCGACGGGGCCCCGGGCCATCACCTCACCACGCCCGGCCTGGTCTTCGGCACCGCCTGCCGCGAGTACCCCGAGGTGTCCTACGAGGTCAGGATCTGCGCGGCACCCGGGTTCCGGGCGACCGGCGGCCCGGGGCCGGCGCTCGTCGTCCGCCCGCCGTACGGCCTCGAAGGCACGGCGGACGCCGACGTCGTACTGGTTCCCGGGCACGACGGTTCCCGCGCCGGGCAGCCCCCCGAGGGCGTCCTCGCCGCGCTGCGTGCGGCGGCGGCCCGGGGAGGCCGCGTCGCCGCCGTCGGCACCGGCACGTTCACACTCGCGGCCACCGGCCTCCTGGACGGACGCCGGGCCACGACCGGCTGGCGGCACGTGGAGGAACTGGCCGCGCTCTACCCCCGTATCGACGTCGATCCGGCCGGCACGGTCCTCGAGGACGGGCCGTTCTGCACGGCCGCCGGAGTCTTCGGGGGCCTGGACCTCTGCCTGCGGCTGCTGGCCCGCGACCACGGCCGCCAGGTCGCCGGACAGACGTCACGCGAACTGATCACGCCGCTGCACGCGGACGCGGACAGCGTCCAGGAGGCCATCGACCGGGAGGTCGCCGAGAGCACGGGACTCGAACCCACCCTGCGGTGGATCGACACCCACCTCCACCTCCCGCTCACGCTCCCCGAGATCGCCGCACACGCGCGCACGAGCACCAGCGGCGTGACGCGCCGCTTCCGCGCCCACACCGGGCTCAGCCCGCTCCAGTACGTGCTGCGTGCGCGCCTGCACGAGGCGATGCGGCTGCTGCGGGAGACGGACACACCCGTCGAGGCCATCGCGCACGCGACGGGCTTCACCTCACCCACCGCCCTGCGCCACCACTTCCGCGCCCTCACCGGCACCACCCCCCGCACCTACCGCCGCACCCACGCCCCGCCGGGCGGCCCGCCCGCGCCCGGGCCATGACCGGCCACCTCCTGCCCCGGTCCCGGTACCGGGGCGAGCCCCTGTCTGATCGCGGCGGCGCGGCGGCAGCTTCTAAGATCTGCGGCATGGCGACAAGACTCGTGCAGATCAACATGAAGGCCCAGGACGACTCCGCGCTCGGCCGGTTCTGGGCGCAGGCACTCGGTTGGGGTGTCGACAGTGAGGGACCCGGGGTCACCAACCTCGAACCCGTGGGTTTCGCCTACCCCGACCCCGTGGCCGTCTGCATCGACATCATCGCCCGCCCGGAACCCAAAACAGTGAAGAACCGGGTGCACCTCGATCTGGCCACCACCTCTACCGCCCAGCAGGCGGAGTTGGTCGCGCGCCTGAAGGATCTCGGCGCGACGCTCGCCGACGTGGGTCAGGGCGATGTCCCCTGGACGGTCATGGCCGACCCGGAGGGCAACGAGTTCTGCGTCCTGGAGCCCCGCCCGATCTACCAGGACACCGGGCCGATCGCCGCGGTGGTGGTCGACTGCGCCGACCCACGGGGGATGGCCCGGTTCTGGGACCAGGCGATGGACTGGACGCTGCTCGAGGTCACCGACGACCAGGCGACCATGCGCTCCGCCAAAGGCGTCGGCCCCTACCTGGAGTTCCTGCGCACCCCCGACACCAAGAGCGTGTGGAACCGCGTCCACCTCGACGTCTGCCCCTACCCCGGTGACGACCTTGCGGCAGAGGAAGCCCGGCTCCGCGCCCTGGGCGCCACCGACCCCGGCATCGACCAGTCCGCGATCTCCTGGACGGTACTTGCCGACCCGGAGGGCAACGAGTTCTGCCTCCTCACCCCTCGCTGACCCCGGACAACGGCTCCGGCCGGTTTCGGGTCAGCCCCCCCTTCACCCTGAGGGTGTCCGCCACCGTCGTGCATGCGAGCCGGGCCACGCGCGGCGGACTGTGCGATGAGGCATCCCGCGGGGACCGCCGGGTCGGCGATGCGGCTCAGGACGACGTCGAAGAATGCCTCGGCCGCACGTACCGCATCGCCGGGGTGTGCCGTCAGTGCCTGCTCGTACTGAGCGCCGTAGACCGACGCGTAGCGGTCGAGGCACTGGCGGAACAGGGCGTCCTTGGTGCCGAAGGTGCCGTAGAGGCAGCCGCGGCCGAGACCGGTGGCGGAACCGAGGGCATCGAGCGAGGCGTCCGCGTATCCGCGCTGCCAGAACACTCGTATGGCCTGGTCCAACGGTACGTGCCCGTACGGCGCGAGCGTAAAAAGATCACGGACGTCGTCGCCGGGCGGAAGAACCGAGGAGCGGTGCACCTCACAGCCCCGCGCGAACCAGGACGGCGAGGTGCTCCGCGGCCAGGCGCAGCGGCGCGTCGTCACTGGTGACGCGGCTGAGCAGCTCGGCACCTTCAAGGGTCGACAGGACGGTGCAGGCCAGCGCGGCGGCCTGTACCTGCGGGAGACCGGACATGAAGGCCATGACCGGCCAGGCAGAGGTGATCAAACGTGCCGACACGTCACCGTGATCGGCACTGTGGGTACGCGATGTCCCGCTGTCCGACCCCGGGTTCGGGGACGTCGGCCAGGTCTATGACCCCTGGACCTACCTCGCCTGGCTGGCCGCGCACACCCGGCGGCTCTCCCTGGCGGCGGGCAGCGCGGTCTTCCCCCTGCGTCACCCCATCGACCTGGCCAAGCAGAGCGCGTCCATCGACCAGCTCAGCGGCGGGCGCCTGGTCCTGGGGGCGGCGTCGGGTGACCGGGGCTCGGAGTTTCCCGCCTACGGCATCGACCACTCCGCACGCGCAGAACGCTACCGGGAGACCTTTCACCGGTTCCGCGAGCTGACACAGAGCACCGGCCCCCGTATCTCCTCCGCGCTCGGCCGCAGGGGCGGCGGCCTCGATGTACTGCCCAAACCGTCACCGGCCGGATCCCGCGGCTGGTCACCGGGTCCTCGCAGCAGAAGCCGGAGTGGATCGCCGAACACGCCGACGGCTGGCTGGTCCACCCGGGCTCACCGAACTCCATCGCGGGCACCGAAGCCCTCGGGCGCAAGGTCGCCGCCTGGCGGGAGCTGATCCCCGGGGGGCGGTTCAAACCGGTGGCCACCAACGAGTGGCTCGACCTGGCTGAGGACCCGCCCACCGCGCCGCAGTCCCTGCGCGGCGGTTTCGTCCTGCGGAACCCGGGGACGGCCACCGGGACTTCCACCACCGCGGAACGGCCCGACATCGAGCTGTGGGCCCGGCCGGCACAAGTTCCTTGCCCCCGGCCCGTAGTGAGCGCTTCAGTTGGCGAGTGAGCGTGCGAGTCGGCGACTTGAGCGGGCTGTGCCGAGGGTTTGGGTGAGCTGGGCGGCGTGGGAGTCGTCGCAAAGCGGGTGCATAGGATCGCCGGCATGACACTGCGACCTGTCCTGGTGAACATAAAGGCTCTTGACGACTCGGCGGTCGGCCGGTTCTGGGCGCAGGCGCTCGGCTGGAGTGCTACCGGCGAGGGATCGGGCGCGACCGCCGTCAAACCCGTCGGCTTCGATTGGCTGGACCCGGTCGGCGTATGCGTTGACGTCGTTGCTGTCCCGGAACCCAAGACGGCAACAAAGAATCGTGTGCACGTCGATCTCGCCACCACCTCCGCTGCCCATCAGGCGGAGTTGGTCGCGCGCCTTGAAGCTCTCGGTGCGACGCCCGCCCACGTGGGCCAGGGCGATGTGCCGTGGACGGTCATGGCCGACCCGGAGGGCAATGAGTTCTGCGTGCTGGAACCTCGGGAGATGTACCGGGGCATCGGGCCGATCGCCCGGGTGGTGGTCGACTGCGCGGATCCGCGGGCCATGGCCCGGTTCTGGGATGAGGCGATGGACTGGACCCTGCACGGGGTGAGCGACCACCATGCGGTGTGGCGTTCGGCCAAGGGTGTCGGCCCCTATCTTGAGTTCCTCCGCTCGCCCGACGTGAAGACTGTGCCGGACCGCGTCCATCTTGACCTGGTGCCGGATGCTGGTGACGACAAAGCAGCGGAGGTCGCCCGGCTGCGGGCCCTCGGCGCAGCCGACCTCGACGTCGGCCAGGGCGACGTCCCGTGGACGTGTCTTACCGACCCGGAGGGTCATGAGTTCTGCGTCCTCGCCCGTTCCTGACACCGAGCCTTGACCACACCCCGGCACGTGAACCTCGGGTACTCCTGCGCCGCCCCCCGGGTGGGCTGTGGCGTCCCGGTCGATCGGGGCGGCGGGAGCCCCCGTGTCGGGGCGAGACCGGCTTGCTCACCGACCGCAACGCTCAGAACCCGTCTCGGAACCTCCGATTTCCAGGTACCGAGACGGGTTCCGGCAGCGGTTCGGCACCCCTGGGATGCCGAACCGCAAACCCATGGCCGTTCAGCCGATGCGCCAGTCCTGGGCGTTGCTGTTGTTGCACTCGTACGTCTGGATGGCTGCGCCCGGGTGGGGATTGCCCAGGGACAGCTCCAGGCACAAACCGCTCAGTTTGCTTACGATCCGAGACCCGTCCGTGCGCCACTGCTGGGCTGGCCCGCCGTGACAGGTCCACATGTTGACACCAGCCCCCCTGTCGCGGTTTGCCGCGACGATGTCCAGACACTTGCCCGACACGTCACTGACTAGCTGGTCGTTGCGCCACGCCCAGCGCTCTGAGGCGCCGCCGTGGCAGTCCCACGTGGTCACCATCGCTCCGTTGCCGGTGTTGCCGTCCCGTACCTCCAGACACCTATTGTTTTTCATCGCGACGATCGAGACCCCGGCGTCGGCCTTCGCGGCCCTGGGTGCCGGATCGGCTGACGCCGACGTCGTGAAGGCAAGACTGCCGATCAAGAGTCCCAGAGATCCCAGCAACCCCACACGGCGGGTCGGTATGCGCACGGCTGTCTCCTCTGCTCGAAACCTGTCCGTGGCAGCGTGACCGGAGCCATCAGCGAGAGGCAAGCACGTGTTCCGCTCAGCGGAACGCTGTCGGCTGATTCCAGTCGCGCCTCCGTCGGCCTCGGCGGCGAGCCGGTCAAGGTCGGTGATCAGGTACCGGTCGCCGGGGCCCGTGGTGATGCGGCCCTCCGTGCCCATGCGCAGGATGTCCCGCCAGTGCCAGCCGATCCGCTCGGCGGCCGCGTCCCTCGGCAGGCTCGCCGCCAGCCAGTCCTGGCGCTCGGTGACGATGCGGCGCACCAGCTCGATGTCCAGGGCGAGGGCGTCGGCGGTGGCGTACATCGGCCACCCCTTGTAGGAGTCGACCGCGGCGAGGGCTGGGCTCTGTCGCGACGGAATCAATTCAGCAAGTTCGAAGATGGGTTCTCAACTCGCCGACTGAGAGGTTCAGTCACACGGCCTTGAAGCGACACTGTCGGCGAATCCGGCCGGTTGAGTGGGAGTCTTCGACCCAGCCGGGTCGCATGGTGTGGCTCCAGGCCGGAGCGGGGCATTCACCCCAGGCTGAGCAGGATGACGGCGACGGCCGAACTCACCAGTCCCACCGCCTGTGCGCGGGTGACCTTTTCGCGCAGGACCGCGAGCCCGAGGGCCGTCGGGACGGCCGGGTAGAGAGAGGCCAGGACGACAGCGATGGCCAGCATCTGCAGTCGGGTGGCCCACAGATAGAGGATGAGGCCGAGGGCGGCTCCCGCTCCGATCAGGACCGCCCAGCCCAGCGACCTGGCGGAGCGCCTGAACTCGGCAGTGTGCCGCCAGGTGGCCGGCAGCAGGAGCAGCACCGCGGCGAGGCGGCCGACGGCCACGGGCCAGAGGCCACTCGCCGGATCCGCCTGGGCGAGGCCGATATATTGCACGGCTACTCCCAGGCTGGCGACCAGACCATCTGCCGGTACCGGCCCGGACTTCGTCCCTCCGCTGTCTCCGCGGCTGGTTCCGCCGACGGAGACGAGCCACAGAGCGGGCACGGTGACAGAGATGCCCAGCCAGGCCAGTGGTGTGGGCCGGTCGCCCAGGAAGAACACCCCACACAGCACGGACAGGGCCACCCCGGTGACGGCGCTCACGGGTATCACCACGCTCATGGCACCGCGGCTCAGACCGCGATTGAGGAAATGCATGGCCGTGGCGCTGCCCGCACCGGAGAGCATTCCCCACATCACATCAGGCGGCCGGACCGCGTCGGCCGGTAACAGGAGAGCGGCTGCAAGCGCGAGCAGCAGGCCTCCGAACTGTCCGAGGAAGGTGACCACGGCGAAGTGGACCCGACGGGACAGCAGCCCGCCGGCGAAGTCGACGAAGCCGTAGCAGACCGCAGAAGCCAACGCGAGAAAGGCACCCATCTGCTCCATCTGCCCGGCGCCGCCGTCTCAATCCGGTGGGGCGATCACGTGGCCGCCCCGCCGATATCGGACGGAAAGAAGTCTCTCCCGGGCACAGGGATCGCAAACAGCTCCTCAGCCAGAGCTTGGGCAACCATCTCCAGTTCGGCGGCACGATCGGCTGCGGCAGGCCCAGGAGCAACGCTGCGGCCTGCCCGATCAAGATCCCGGCGTCATCGAGGAGCCGCAGGGCCCTGCCTGCCTCCCGCCGGCCCTGCCCGGCCGCGACCGCCGGTTCTGCCGCATGCGTGCCCCGGCATGCAGCCCGAGCACGAGCTCCTGCACCATCGCCATCGCCCGCTGCGGCTCCGCCTGCGCCAGATGCCGGAACCCGGCACACAGCAAGGCCACTTGCGAATCGCACACAGTCATACCCAACCAACGATCCCCAGGAGCCCCGGACCCGGACCCGGCCAGATCAGAAACGACTACCGGAGGCGATGAGCCACGCCCTGGCCGGCGTCGCCGGGGGATTCGTCGCGGCAGCGCTGGAAGGCCTGGCCGCGGACGAGACGCTCGCCTTGAATGTGTAACAGAAGCTGCATCTGGACGGGCCGGCCAGCGAACTCGACCTGGAAACCGTAGAGATCCTCCGCGGTGCAATGGAGTGACTCGGAAAGCTCCCCCCCGGATTGAGCACGATGCGGTCACGACGGAGGGGTTCTTCAAGACCGGCGTCACACGAAGCCCGAATTCCACACCTGTACGAGGTGAATGGCGGGACAGGCCCGCCCCACCGCGCAGGAGCGCCCCGTGGCGAGCACCGCAGACGAGCCCGAACAGCCCCTCGACCCGGCCGGAGAGGCCCTCTGCGTGGGCCCCTCCACCACCCCCTCCACGCCCCGCGCTCAACGACCGGGAGTCTCCGCTGCACTGTTCGAGGGGGGGCTCGCCGCCTCGCTCGGAGACGAGGCGGCGGGCTTGATGGTGCGACGGCCGGGCGGGGACGGCCGCCACAGGATCAGTGGGCGCCGCTGAGACCCTGGGCGAAGCCGCCGTCGACCGGGAACTCGACGTTGGTGCTGAAGGTGGCGTCCGCGGCGAGGAACAGGGCGGCCGCGGCGACCTCTTCGACCGTGCCGTTGCGCCTGAGCGGGGTGGTCTGGCTGCCCTGCTCCTCGAACTCGCGGCGCTCCTCATCGCTCAGCCCGACGACGCCCATGGTGGGAGTCTTGATGTAGCCGGGAGCCACGAGGTTCACGCGGATCTGGCGGGGCAGGAACTCGGCCGCGAGGACATGGGCGACCGCACGCACCGCCTCCTTCGAACCGGAGTAGGCGCTCAGACCGGGGAAGATCAGGTCGTTGGCGACCGTGGTGAAGACGATCGCGCCGCCGTCGTTGAGGAGCGGCGACAGGCTCTGCACGGTGAAGAAGGCACCCTTGGTGTTCACCGCGAAGGCCCGGTCCCAGGCATCCTCGGTGACCTCATCGAGGGTCTGTACCTCCGCGATGCCGTGATTGACGAAGAGATAGTCGACCCGCCCGAGCTTCTCCTGGACGGTGTCCGCGAGGGCCCGGATGTCGGCCATGCTCGCGGCGTCGGAGCGGACGACGTGCGCGGAGTCCGACTTCAGCTCCGTCCGCGCCTCCTCGATGTTCTTCTCGTTGCGACCTGTGAGGACCACCTCGGCCCCGCCGTCCAGGAGCGCCTTGACGATGGCCAGGCCCATACCGTGCGTGCCGCCGGTGACGACGGCCTTCTTGCCTGCGAACTTGCTCATGATGACTCCCTGTCAAGACAGTGTGGAAGGTGCTTGTTACGCCGGTTTTCTCCGGTGCAAGCAGAGTGCGGGCAAGGGCTTGCGGTCGGCTGTCGGTCCGCTTGCGGTGCACTGACACACCCGGCAATGACCACGGGGCGTCTACCTTGGTCTCATGCGCTTCGGGGTACTGGGTCCGCTGGCCATCTGGTCGGCGGACGGTGAACTGGTAGGGGTGCCGGAGGCCAAGGTCCGCTCGCTGCTCGCGGCCCTCCTGACGGCACCGGGGCAGGTGGTCTCCGCCGACCGCCTGGTCGACGAGCTGTGGGGGGACGCGCCGCCCGCCAACGCCACGGGCGCACTGCAGACCCTGGTGTCGCGATTACGGAAGGTGCTCACCCGCGCCGGAAGCGGCCCCGGCCTCCTGGCGTACCGGGCCCGCGGATACGTCCTGGAGGTGACGGACGACGCCGTGGACGCAGGCCGCTTCACCACACTCACCGCCCGGGCGCGCACGGCCGCGGACCCCCCGGAGCGGGCCGAGCTGTTCACCGAGGCCCTCGGGCTCTGGCGCGGCCCCGCTTTCGCCGGCTTCCAGGACGAGCAGTTCGCCCGCGAGGCCATCACCCGGCTCGAGGAACAGCGGCTGCTCGCCCTGGAGGAACAGGCCGAAGCCCGACTCGAATTGGGCGAGCACAGCCAACTGGCCCCAGAACTAGGCGAACTGACGAGGCAGCACCCATTGCGGGAGCGGCTGCGAGGCGCCCATATGCGCGCCCTGTACGGCGCGGGCCGCGCCAGCGAGGCCTTGGACAGCTACCAGGACCTGCGCCGCCGCCTGGACGAGGACCTGGGCCTCGAACCGGCGCCCGAACTGGCCGCCCTGCAACAGGAGATCCTGCAACAGGACCCCGCCCTGCGGGCCGCACCCGCCCCTTCTGCCACACCGCGGCCACGCACCAACCTGCCCACCCCGGTCACCGACCTGATCGGCCGCTCCGACTCCGTGGACGCGGTGCGCGACCTGGTGGAGTCCGGCCGCCTGGTGACCTTGACCGGGCCCGGCGGGGTCGGCAAGTCCCGCCTCGCGGTGGAGGTGGCGACCCGCCTGTCCGAGGCGTACGCGGACGGCGTCTGGCTGGTGGAACTGGCCACACACGCCTTGCCCGCCGCACCCGGGGCGGCCGCGGGTGACGACCTCGCCGAGGTCGTCACCGCGACGCTCGGAGTCCGGGACGACACCGGTCCCGGACCGCTGCCGAGCGGCCTGCCGCGTACGCTGCTCGACCGCCTCACCGACGCCCTGCGCGGCCGCCGCCTGCTCCTGGTCCTCGACAACTGCGAGCACGTCATCGAGGCGGCCGCGGGGCTCGCACAGGCGCTGCTGCGCGGCGCACCGGGCGTCCGCGTCCTCGCCACCAGCCAGGAGCCCCTCGGCATCGCCGGCGAGCAGTTGTGGCCGGTGCGGCCGCTCGACCTGCCCGAGGATTCGGCCGACCCGGCGGTGCTGCGGCGCTCCAGCGCGGTACGGATGTTCCTCGACCGGGCCGCGGCCGCCGCGCCCGGCTTCGAGCTGACCGACGCCAACGCCGGGGCCGTGGCCTCGATCTGCCGCCGTCTCGACGGAATCCCCCTCGCCCTGGAACTGGCGTCCGCACGGGTACGCGTCCTCGGGGTGCGCGAGCTCGCGGAGCGCCTGGACGACCGGTTCAAGCTCCTCACCGGCGGCCACCGGGGCGCACCCGCACGGCAGCAGACACTGCGCGCGATGATCGACTGGAGCTGGGAGCTGCTCACCGCGGCCGAGCAGACGGTCCTGCGCCGGCTCGCCATCCACTCCGACGGCTGCACCCTGGACGCCGCCGAGGCCGTCTGCACGGGCGACGGAGTCAAGCCCGCCGAGGTCCTGGACCTGCTGACCCGCCTGGTGGACCGCTCCCTCGTCCTGGCCGGCCACGAAGCCGACGGGCCCCGGTACCGGCTCCTCGAATCCGTGTCCGCGTACTGCCTCGAACGGCTGCGCGCCACCGAGTACGAGCGGGTGCGGCGCACCCACGCGCACTACTACGCGGCCTTCGCCGAGCGGGCCGACTCCTTCCTGCGCGGCGGCGACCAGCGGCAGTGGCTGCGGCGCCTGGACGCGGAGACCGCCAACATCCGCAGCGCGCTCGACGCGGCCGCCGCGGACGGCGACGCCGGCCTGATGCGGGGCCTGGCGCACGCCATGGTCTGGTACTGGTTCCTGCGCGGCCGTCTCACCGAGGCCCAGCGCCGGCTGACCGTGGCCCTCGACCTGCCGGGCCAGGCGGAGCCGACGGCCAAAGGCGACCCGGGCCGCGCGGTGACCGCGGCCTGGCGAGCCGGAGTGGACTTGCTGTCCGGCGCCCCGGACGACTCCGCGCGCCGCAGCGCGACGGTTCTGGAGCTGTACGAGGACATCCGCGACCCGCACGAGCGGACCAGGGCCGGCTGGTTCCTCGGGTTCGCGGTCACCCGGTTCGGGGACTTCGCGGTGGGCGAGGAACTGGTCAACCGGGTGCTCGCCGAGTCCCGTGCCCTGGGCGACCCCTGGGGCATCGCCGCGGGACTGAGCACACGAGGCATGCAGACCTACGTGTGCGGCAACCTGACGGCTTCCCGCAGTGACGGCGAGGAGAGTCTCGCGCTGTTCCACGAGGCCGGCGACGGGTGGGGCAGGCTGCAGGCGATGGCGGTGCTCGGGCGGCTCGCGGAGATCGAGGGCGACTACCAGGAAGCCGCCCGGCTGCACGAGCGAGGGCTGCACGTCGCCGAGGACCTGGGGCTGTGGACCGACGCGTCGATGCGCTGGTCCGACCTCGGCCGGATCGCCCTGCTGACGGGCCAGTACGCCCGCGCCGACGAGTTCCACGAGCGCGGCCGCCGGCTCGCGGTCGAACAGGGCGACAAGCCCGCCGAGGAGTTCGCCGAGCTCGGCCTTGCTCTCAGCGCGCGGCGGCAGGGACGGCTCGACGCCGCCGAATCGTATCTGCGCACCTGGCTGGCGTGGAACCGGCAGTTCGACGCGGAGTACGGGGCGGCCCTGATCCTGGCCGAACTCGGCTTCGTCGCCGAGCTGCGCGGGGACGCCGACACCGCGCTGTCCCTGCACCTGGAGGGCCTCGCCGCGGCCCGCGACACCGGCGATCCCCGGGCCGTCGCGCTGGCGGCGGAGGGACTCGCGGGAGCGCGGGCACTGGCAGGGCACGCCGGGCAGGCCGCGCGGCTGCTCGGGGCGGCGGCCGCGGCCCGCGCCTCGGTGGGCGCACCGCTGCCGGCGGAGGAGCGCGGCGACGTGGACCGGGTGACGGCCGCGGTACGCGCGGTACTTGGCGAGGCGGACTTCACGGCGGCGTTCGAGCGGGGCGCCGCCTCGGAGCCGCTCAAGGAGGCGGAGTCACTGCGGACCTGACACGTCACGGCACACCGGGTCATGGCCCCGGGCACCGGAGCCGCGCGCCCGCGAAGGGCCTCCAAGCCTGTTTCTGAACTCCCGTCGTCCGCGCGGACGACGGGAGTTCAGAAACAGGCTTGGAGCAAGCCCGAGTTCGTCTGCACGATCTGCATCCACACCACGTCCGAGAAGCTCTGGGAGGGACTTACCAGCCCGGAGTTCCTGAAGCAGTACCACGGTGGCTGGGCGAAGCAGTACCACGGTGGCTGGGCGCCGGTCTCCGACTGGGAGGCCGGTTCGAAGGTGTTGTGGCCGGTCGAGGACGGCGGCGATCCGCAGGACCTGGGCCAGGTAGTGCCCCGCCCGGCGTGCGGTCAGGACTGGTCCAGGGCCCGCTCGATCGCGCGGCGGGCCCGGCCCGCGGCCGACCGGTCGTGCTGGAGCTGCATGGCCGCGTTCAGTGCGAGGCCGGCGGCGACGATCTCGAACAGCGCCTGGTCGATGTCGAACCCGGCGGGCAGTTCGGCGTTCTCCACCGCCGCGGCCAGGTCCGCCCGCAACTGTTCCCGCCAGCGTGACCACACCTCGGCCACCGCGTCGCGGACCCGGCCGGGGCGGCCGTCGTACTCGGTGAGCGCCGCGGTCATCAGGCATCCGCCGGGCAGCAGCGGCGCTTCCAGATAGCCCACGGAGTTGGCGCACACCGCGCGCAGCCGCCGCAGGCCCGGCGGCTCGGCCAGTGCGGGCTCGACCACCCGGTGCCAGAAGTCCACGAATGCCTTGTCCAGCGTGGAGATCTGCAGCGTCTCCTTGGTGCCGAAGTGCTTGTGCACTCCGGACTTGCTCATCTCCAGCTCCTCGGCGAGCCGGCCGATGGTGATGCCGTCAAGCCCTTCCTCGGAGGCGATCTCAGCGGCACGGCCCAGGATCCGGCCCCTGGTGGCCTGCGCTTCGGCTGCTGAACGTCGTGGTGACATGCGACGACTATAGCGAACGGGCGTCCGCTATTTACTTAGAGAACGTTCGTACGCTAAATTCTGGGCCACCGAGACGAAGGAGTGCGAGATGCGGGTACGACGACTGGGCTGGGCCGGAGTGGAGATCGAGGCGGGCGGCGAGCGGCTGGTGATCGACTATGTACGGGACCTCTCACCGCTGTTCACGGGATGGAAGCCCGGCCAGTGGCTGGCGGCGCCGAGCGGGAAGGTCACTGCCGCGCTGGTCACCCACCTGCACCGGGACCACACCGACGCGCCCGCACTCGCGGACGTGCTGACGCCGGGGGCGCCGGTGCTGCGGCCGGCGCCCGGCCACGGCGACGACGTGGACAACATGACAACACTGCTGGCCGAGAGCGAACTGGCCCAACACCAACTGGCTGTCGAGGTGGTGGATGCCTGGTCCACCCGCGACGCCGGGCCGCGGCCGCGGAGATCCTCGACGCCCGGTACGCGGTGCCGATCCACTACGAGCCGCAGCAGCCCGACAAGATCGCAGGTTACGTCGAGGTCTGCGACCCGGAGAACGAATGGCGCACGCACGCCGGACGGCGCGCACACGTGCTGGCCGTCGGGCAATGGCTGGACCTGACCACATGACCGAAAACTCCGCCGCGCCAACGGGCTCGACGGCCAGATGTCCGCGTACGAGCAGGTGACCGGCCTCTTCCGGGGCACGGAGTGCAGGGCGCCAGGCGGCGGCCCGTGACACGGACGGGCTTTGATCAAGCCGTGCACGGACCTGCCATGACCACGTGCGGAGGCAGCCCGGTCCGTGGCAGGATGACGGCATGTCGATACGAAAGGCCGATGCCGCGTAGGCGTCCGAAGGGGCTGCGTGCGAAGCGTTGGCGGCCCAGAAGAGGGGTGCCGGTTCGCCGGGTCCGCGGTGTGTCTGCGGCGACTCGCGTAGCGATCCGGAAGTTGGAAGAGGACCGGCTGTGGCCAGGAGATGTGGCTGCCGCCCTGGCCGAGTGCCAGTGGTATCTGCAACAGCCGGGGCGAGTACTCCCGGATCCGGAGACGGCCTGCGAGTGCTGTGATCCTCTCGTGGCGCGAGACCGCCTGGAGGACGTGCTGCTGTGGCTTCCCCGTGGTGCTCGGGAAGACCTTGGCAAACTCGTCTCCAGGCTCGATTCCGAATTCGACCGTCGAACTGTTCCCCTCAGCCCTCACCTCATGCTGACAGGTTCGTGGGGTGCGTGCGGGTGGTGGCGTCGGCGCCTTCTGGAGAACTGAGAGGCTGGGTGGTTCCTCGCCACTCAGCCGACCGCTTACTGCTGCTCGGCACGGGCGCGGGTGGTGGCAAGGCGGTAGGAGCCGGTGCCGGTCTCGATGACATTGCCACCGAAGGAAGAGGAACTCGGCGCCCCGCCGGTCGAGCTCCATGCAGCCGGGCCGATCAGCCTGACCGGCACCGAGTAGCGGTGGGTCCGGACGCTGATCTGTCTGTAGCGGTCGACTCGCAGAGTGAAGAGCCGGCCCGTCTCGAAAGGCTCGTCCGGCAGCGGTACCAGCAACGATACCAGCAGCGGTGCAGGCAGCGGCTGTTCGGAGGCGCAGTACTCGTCGATCGTGCGGGGCCGTGACCGGATTGCGTTGTCTTCAAGGTCATGCACAGTGAGCGACTTATAGGTCCGCCAATCACTGAGTCGCACAGTGCTATACGTACGCAATGTCATGCGGCAGGCGGCGTCGCCCCGGAGGCCATGGTGCGCGTGGACCAGGCGTTGCGCCCCGCCCTGGACCTGTAGTTCGGCAAAGGGCCCAGGCCGCACACAGCGCCCCGGGGCCTGCCGGCGGCGTCAGGATGCCGCCCGGCGGAGTCCGAGGCGCGCCACACGCGACCGGAGACGAGAGCAGCTTCGGCGGCCTGAAGCCCGGCGTGCAGAGTGCGGGCTTCAGGCCGCCGAGGTGACACCTCACTGTGTCAGGCAGGTCCTGCTAGCCGGCGAGAAGGGCGCCGAGGATCATTCCGCCGATCAGTCCGACGGCGCCGACTATCAGGGCGATGGTGGAGAGCCGTTCGTGTCGGGCGAATTTGGCGATGAGAGCCAGGATCAGTCCGCCCAGTCCGAACACGATCGGCAGGAAGAGGAGGCCGATCGCGCCCAGCACGATCGCGATGATGCTGAGGACGTTCTCGCTGGCACCGCTCTTGGCCGGGGCGTGGTGCTGCCCGACCGGCTGGTTGCCGTACCGCGTAGTCATCTCTCGCTCCTTCGGATCGGTCGCTCCAAGATTCCGGTCCCAAGGCGACCGGCCTAACGTTCGGATGCCCCGAACTCCCGGCCCTATACGGGTAGTTGGCCAAGCCCATGCCCACTCGGTGCCGGTGGACCGGGCGGCTGTGGAGGGCGGTTTCCTGCCGGCGGCAGCCGCGGAGACCCGCACTGCTCCGGCGCCGGTGGGGGAGGAGCGCCGGGCAGGTGAATCAGTCGCCGCCACCGAGCCGTTTCGTCGGGCGAGCAGTGTTCAGGGCTTCCCATACTGTGTCCGGGCGCAGGGGAAGTTCGGTGAAGCGGATGCCCGTGGCGTCGCGTACGGCGTTGGCGAGAGCCGGGGCGACGGGGTTGAAGGGGAGCTCGCTCATGGGCTTGGGCGGAGCGCCTTCCGGGTTTTCGGGTGCGACGAAGTGGACTTCGGGCGGTGGCACTTCACCGAAGTGGGGAATGGTGTAGGTGCGCAGGTCGGCCGTGGTGACACGGCCCGCGCCGTCGGTGAGGAGCTGTTCTCGCAGTGTGGTGCCGACGCCCTGGGTGATGGCCCCCTCGATCTGCCCGCGGCACTGCGCGGTGTCCATCAGCGTGCCGGCGTCGGCGACGTGCACGCTGTCGAGGACGCGTACCAGGCCGGTGACGGTGTCCACCTCGACACACAGCCACTGCGCGCTGAACGCCAGGGAGGGGACGGTGTCGTCCGCGAGGGCGGATGCCTCGGCGCGCAGCGGGACTCCGCTGGCACGGGCGTGGTCGTGCAGCACGGTGAGCGGGAGCGAGGAGGCGTCGCAAGGGACGGCTCGCGTTCCTGGCCCCCGGCCGGCGGGGCTGCCGGCGGCGCAGGACACTGCCAGCTCTCTCAGGCGCTCGGCCAGCGCCCGGCATGCCCGATCGACCGCGCGGCCGGTGAGGATGACGCCGGTGGAGCCGAAGCCGCCGCTGTGGTGGTCGAGCAGGTCACTGTCGGCGCCCCTCAGGTGGATGTGGTCGACCGTGGTGGCCAGGGCCTGAGCGGCGATGCGGCACAGGACCTTGCCGGTGCCGCTGCCGAAGTCCGGTACTCCGGCCGCCAGATCGTAGTGGCCATCAGGGCGCAGGGTGACGGCTGCTTGGGCGATGTGCCCATCGGCGGGGACGGTGTGCCGGGTGGCCACGGCCAGGCCCTCGCCGGTCAGATGGCGCTGGCCTGCTCCCCTGGGGCGCACACGCAGGCGACGGGCGCGGGCTTCGCCGAGGGTGCGCAGGCAGCGGGCCAGCCCGGTGTCCATCACCGGATGGCGTCCGCCGGCACCGGGAAACGGCGCCGGTTCGCCAGGGCTCAGGTAGGCACGTTCGCGCAGGGCCAGGGGGTCGAGACGAAGGCGGCGGGCGAGGTCGTCGAGAGCGGACTCCAGGGCGAAGGCGAGCTGGCCCGCGCCGTAGCCGCGGAAAGCTCCCGCAGGCACGTTGTGGGTGCGCACGCAGTAGCCCTCGACAGTCAGATTCGGTACCCGGTACAGGGCGGTGGCCTCGCTGCAGGCGACGTTGAGGACGGAGGGGCCTTGGTTGCCGTAGGCGCCGGTATCGGTGAGGACATGCAGTTTCATGGCGGTGAGCGTGCCGTCGTGGCGTGCGCCGAGTGTGACCCCGACGTGGAAGGGATGGCGGGTGGTGGCGGCGGTGAGTTCGTCGGTGCGGGTGTACTCCAGTTGTACGGGGCGTCCGGTGCGCAGGGCGGCGAGGAGGGTGATGTCCTCGGTCTGCAGATCCTGCCCCCGTCCGAAGGATCCGCCCAGGCGCCCGGCGGTGACGCGCAGGACGTCGGGGTCGAGTCCGAAGATTTGGCACAGGCGCCGGCGGACCAGGTGCGGGGCCTGGGTGGCGGCGTGCAGGTGCAGACGGCCCTCGGGGTCGGCCCAGGCCCGGCTGGCGTGGCACTCCAGGGCGGTGTGCTGCACCCGCTGGGTGTGGAAGACCCCTTCGTGGACCAGGTCCGCCTCCGCGAAGCCCCGGCCGGGGTCTCCGATGGTCGCGTGGAAATCACCGGCGATGTTGCCGTCCGGATGCACGCGTACCGCGTCCGGATCAAGGGCCTGGTCGGCTTCGGTGACGGCGGGCAGCACCTGGTAGGTGACACGGACCAGACGGGAAGCCCGCTGGGCGAGGGCGGGGCTGTCCGCGACGACGGCGGCGACGCGCTGCCCGACGTGGCGCACGACGTCGTCCAGGACGCGGGTGTCGGCGGGGTCGTCGTCGGTGTTTTCGTGCAGGGCCGTGGAAAAGCGGGCGGCGGGCGCGTCGTGGTGGGTGAGCACCGCGCGGACGCCCGGCAGGGCCAGGGCGGCGGTGGTGTCGATGTCCATGACCTTGGCGTGCCGGTGCGCGGAGCGCACCAGCGCGATGTGCAGCAGGCCCGCCGGCTCAGGATGATCCAGAGTGAACCGTGCGGTGCCGGTGACCACTCCATGGCCGGCAGGGTCCCTGGAGCTGGAGCTGGAGCTGGAGCTGGAGCTGGAGCTGGAGCTGGAGCTGGAGCTGGAGCTGGAGCCGGAGCCGGAGCCGGAGCTGGAACTGGAACTGGAAGCGGAGATGGAGGCGGAGATGGGGGCGCAGGGAGTCGGCCCCGCGGCCTCGGAGTGCGCGGCCCGCACCGCCTCCTCGATGGGCCGGTAGCCGGTGCACCGGCACAGATTGCCCTTGAGGGCTTCCGGGAGGCCGCCGAGCTGTGACGGCGTCAGCGCGGCGGCAGTCATGACAAAGCCCGGCGTGCAGTAGCCGCACTGGAACGCCGACGCCCGGGCGAACGCCTCCTGCAGAGGATGCAGCCGCTCACCCGTGCTCAAGCCCTCGGCGGTCATGACGCTGCGTCCGTCTGCGCGGTGCGCCGGGTACAGGCAGCTATGTACGGCCAGCCCGTCCACGTGCACGGTGCACGCGCCGCAGTCACCCGTGTCGCAGCCCTTCTTCACCCCCGTGCGGCCACGCTCGCGCAGATAGGTGCGCAGGCACTGTCCGGGCCTGGGCGGCTCATGACTGTCCTGATCGTCGATCCGTACAGAAAAGGACATGGCTACCTCTGCTCCGCGAGTGCGTCACGGGTCTCGACCGCGAGGTGTACGGCCAGATGCCGGCGCCAATCCGCGCGCCCGTGGGAATCCTCGAGGAGCAGGTCGCACGTCAGCATCTCCAGGAGCGCCTGCCGCAGTTCCCAGGCGAATGGCATGCGGCCGAATTCGATGATCACCGGCCGTCTCGTGGCGGCGGTGACGGCGAGGGTCAGCCGTCCGGTCGACGGATCACGGGTGCCGGTCACCAGCGCGACCGACCGCCCCCACGGATGCGTACTCACCCGGCGTACCGTGCTGCGCTCCGCGAGCGCGTCGGCGGGCAGGGTGATCGAGCGCAGCAGTTCGCCGGGCAGCAGCGTCGTGGTGCCCGGGCCGGTCACGAAGTCGGCCGCGGGCACCGCACGTTCCCGTCCGTCCAGACCCCGCGTCCGGCACACCGCGCGCAGCGCCACGGCCAGGGAGACCAGGGGAGCGGCGGGGAGGGCCGCGCACAGGTTCCCGCCCACCGTGGCGGTGTTCCACACCTTGAAGGAGGACGAGAACGCACGGCAGCATCCAGCGATGAGCGCGCGCCCCGCCGGCCACGGCCCGCCCGGCGCCTCGGCGAATGACAGCAGCTCGGCCACGGTGCAGGTGGCCGCCACCTCGATGCCGTCCTCGGCTGACGTCACCGGCCGCCAATGGAAGGTGCCCAGGTCGCGCAGCCGCCGCAGCCCGGGCCGGGGCTCGGCGAACAGAGAGGTACCGCCGGCCAGCCACGCGTCACCCGGCCGCCACGGCACAAGGATCCGGCCGTCGATGACCTCCTGCACCTCTGACAGATCCATGCCTATCCGCACCGTCTTGTCGTTGCTGCCGCCGGTGGCCGGGGTGCGTCCGTCGGGATCGAACGACACAGATGCTACGGCGCCTGCGACACCGCAGGATGCCGACATGCCCGGAGCGAGGTACCGGGTACTTACCGTGCTTGATGTAGGCCCAGATGGCCTTGACGACCTTCTTGCCGTTCTTGACGAGCTTGCACGCCTTGGCGATACCGATCCCGTTCTCGGCGGCGAACTTGGCCACTGCGGTCGCGCACCCGAACCAGCCGAACTGGACACCGGGCTTGGCCTGGACGCTGGGGTCCAGGAGCTCGACGACCTCGCGCAGCGCGTTCTGGTCGCCCGCCTCGACTCGTTTGATCAGCGACTCGGGTATGGAGCTGATGACGTCGACCGCGCGCTGGATCGCGGCCTCCCCCTCGCCGTCGCTCACACCGGACAGATCGACGTCAGCGCGGAGGGGGGCGGTTGTCGCGGTCTGCGTGCTGCTGTTCACTTGTGTGTGGTCGACGGCCATCGCCGAGCCGGACAGCCCTGTACCGACGATCGCTGCGGCCACCAGAGCGGCGACGGCCGCACCACATCTGCGCCGGTAGGTCTTGTTCTGCATGCCCCGTGCTCCCGCGAGCGTGTATGTCGGGCATGGTTCGCAACCCGGGCCTTTTGATCATGACTCACGGGATCGAGCTGTGACGGAGGCCATGATTCCGCCTCAGGAACTCCCGATAGCGCGGACTCACTCTTCGGCATGGTCGGTCGGACGGGTGCATCTTGGCCGAATCCGAGACGACGTACCCCGCACAACGGGTATCGCGATTTCGCCCCTCGGGCTGAGCGCCGACGCCCATGCACAGGCCACCGACGCACTCACCCAGATCTGGCACAGCGCAGCCCTGCTCAACCTGGGAGGCGACCCTGTACCCGTGTACCGGGCCAACGTGCTCGGCACCCGCCACCTGCTGGCCCTTGCCGACCACGCCCCCAGTGCCCAGGTGATTCACGTCAGCACCGCCTACGTAGCAGGCCGCCGGCTCACCGGCCACGTACAACACGTACAAGAAGACGACCTGCGCGAGGACGCCGGCTTCCAAGTGCCCTACGAGGAAACCAAATACTCCGCCGAGACCATGGTGCACGCCTGGGCCCGCAACACCCGACGGCCGGTGGCCATCATGCGGCCCAGCCTCCTCGTCACCGACCGCCCCACGCCTCCCGGCCTGCCCAGCCAGCCCCTGGACGACCTGATGCGCGCCGTGGACGCGGGAGTGCACGCGCTGTCTCCGGGCGACAAAAGCCGGCCCCTGCTGCCCGCTTACCAGCGGGGCCGCGCAGACACCCTGCGCCTGCGCGTGGCCATCGACCCCGGCGGCGCGCTCAACCTCCTTCAGGTCGACTACGCAGCCCAGGCCATGGTCCGCGCCGCCGAGACCCTGCGCAGCACGACCTCCCTGCGGACGCTGCATGTCACCCACCCCCAGAACACCACCACGGCAACGGCGGCAGGCGCCCTGGAGCGCCGCTTCCCCGGCACAGCCCTGGTCCCGGTGCCGGAACTGACCGATCCCACCCCGGCCGAGGCCCTCATCGTCGGGCACACACGACTCCTCGGCTACTTCGCGCAGCGCCGCACCTACGACCGGAGCAATCTGCTGGAGGTCATCGGTGACCTGGCCGACCCCAAGCCCCTCGACGAGGACTACCTCGTCCGCGCCCTCCAGGACCCCGCGGACCAACCGCGGTGACACGCACCGGATGCCGTCGCACAGAACCGCCGCGACGCCGCCGAACGCCGCACACCGCAACGCACTGGCGCCACGGCAGCCGACAGAGGGCCTGTCTGCCCTCTCATCCGTTGCTAGGACGCGCTCTCGTGGTCTTGCGGCTTGTCGAGTACGAGAGCGGTATAGCCGGTGAAGCGCCCGACCGCCCGGTGCGCTTCGATGGTGACGAGCACGCTCTTCCAGTCCAGTTCGCTGAACTCCCGAAGGCCGGGCCAGCGCAGGCACAGCAGGCGCCGGCCCGTGCGGGTGGAGGCCAAGCCTGCCAACACCGCGCCCAGTTGACAGAAACGATCGATGACCGGGCGGGTCCAGTCGACGGTGCGCCGCACGACGAACCCCGCTTCCCTGGCGTGTGCCAGGTAGCGCGCCAGGGGCTCGAACTCCTCGAGCTGCCATGCCGAGCGCACGAGACCGTGCGTATCGAGGAGACGGATCAGTCCCGGATCTTCGGTGTTCCAGGTGAAGTCGACCAGGACAAACCGGCCGCCGGGGCGCAAAACTCGGAAAGCCTCGTCGAGCAGCGCGCGACGGCCCGCGGGCGAGAGATGGAAGGCCGCCTCTAGGCAGTGCACCCGGTCGAACGAACCATCCGCGCTGATGCCGTCGGCCTGCTTCGGCAAAGCGGTGACGTCGGCGACGGCGAAGGCGGCGCGGGGAGAGCGGCCGTACCGGGCGCGGGCCTCCTCGATCTGCTGGGCTGTGACGTCCACCCCCACCGCCTCACAGCCCACGGCACCCAGCCGGGCGGTGGTGTGACCGCGTCCACAGCATGCATCCAGCACCCGGTGGCCCGGACGAGCCTCCAGAAGAGCCAGGCTCTTCGATTCCAGCCGGCGCTGGAAGAAGGCGAGACCGCCGAGAACAGCGGGCAGCGTGGGCAGGGTGTAGAAGCCCAGGTTCACCAGCGCACCCCAGCCCAAGTGCCGGCACAGCCGAAAGAGCGGATTGGCGTCGCTGTAGGAGGGCGCTAGTTGGTCATGGGCCATGACGATGTCCGTTCCAGGCTGTTCGGTAGTTGAGGTGGCGCGGTGGGTGCCAACGCGGCGCGGGAGCATCCGGTCGCGTGAGCAACAACGCGCCGTAGTGGGCACAGTCACTGCGGACCGCGGTTTCGTATGAACCATCCGGATGGCGCTGTCGCGGGCGATGTGGAACAGCCGACGGGTACAGCCGCCCGTTCTGCGCCGTGGCCGGCTCCGTGGCTTCGTTGGCGAGCAGCAGCAGCGTTTGTCAGGTGGTTCGGGCAACGGTCAGCGATCCCGAGGCGGAAAAATGTTGGTGAGATGCGGGAGCGGCTGTGGCTGCAGGCCGCGCTATGCCGACTTCGCCAAGCCTGCTAACGCGGCTGCGCGTAGCGCTGCTGGTCGCCCGCTTGCTCCAAGGCGGCCTCGTAGGCGTGCAGGGCGGTGATGACGGTGGCGCGTTCCGCGGGGTCGAGACCGCGCATGACGCATTCCCAGGCAGAGGCACTGCCGGAGAGCCATTCGCTGATTGGTGCGGCGTAGGCGGGGGCGATGGCGATGATGCGGCGGCGGCGGTCGGCGGGATCGGCGGTGCGCTGCAGGACGCCCGGCCGTGACAGCTCGCTGACCATGAGGCTGACGGTCGTCGGGGCCACCTCCAGCCGGGCGGCCAGCTCGTTGATGCTGGTGGGACCGTCGTACTCCAGGTGGGCCAGCAGCGCGAGGTGTCGCGGTGCCAGGTCCAGGCCCTGAAGCGCCGGAGGGATGGGCAGGCGCTTGGCGCGGCCGATGAGCCGCGGCATGAGCAACAGCAGGGTGCGGACGGCCTCGTCGACGGCTGGACCGTCCGATTCCGTGGACATCAGCGATCTCTTCCAAGTATCTTTAACGACAAAGGCTTTGGGTTCCAAGGGAACGAGGTCCACTATGCCGCATCTGACCGTCCACCTTCCAGAGAACAGACTGACCGGCAAAGAACCCATGCTCGTCGCCGCGCTGACCGACGCGATCGTCGACGTTTATGGCGAATGGGCCCGCGACCTCGTGAGCGTCCGCCTGGACGGAGTCCCCGCAGGCCGTTTCGCGCAGGGCGGCAAGGCCGTGGACACAAACGCCTCGGTGATCTTGGGTGTCCGCGCTGGCGTCTTCGACCGCCCCGACGCCGCCCGGATCACTGCGCGCCTCGGCATCGCGCTCACCGAGGCGATCACGCGCGTCGCCGGCGATGACCTCCGCGCCGGCACCATGGTCGAACTCGTGGCGTCACCGCCAGATCGAACCTTCGTCGGCGGTGTCCTCACCGTGTGACCACCCATCTGGGCCACCTCACGACCTGCTCTTTTCGAAAGGAGGCAGTCGGACGACTGCTTGCTGTTCGGCTCGGGCGCGGTGGTGGCGAGGCGGTAGGAGTCGGTGCTGGTTTCGGTGATGTTGCCGCCCAAGGTGAGGCGGGCCGAGCAGGCCCGGGCCGAATCGCCAACCTGGGCGGCCCCCCACTGCCAGCGGGCCGTCGGCCCGTACGCGAGGGGAAGCTCCGATGTGGGTCTACGGCGTCGGCAGCGCCGTGGCGTCGGCCCCGTGCGGGGAGCGCATCAGGGCTGTTCGCGAGCCGTGCGTCTGGCGCTGGCTGTGATCCGGTGGAAGCCCGCTCGGTCGTCTCCTGCGTAGCGGAGGCCATGTAAGCAGCGGTGGCAGGAAACAACATGGGGAGGGGGGAGGGCATGGCAACTGGACGCTGTGTCTCGGGAACGGTGAGTCTCGACCGGGGGATGTTTGCGATTGACCAAAAGCGCAGGCCGTCGGAGGCTGAGCGCCCTGACTGCTGGGAGCTGGAGATCGACTTCGCGTGTGCCGTCACGGTCGGGGACGGTACGGCGGTCTTCAACAGCGAAGCTCCGTCCCATGAGGTCGTGGTGTCTCTGCGGTGTGCGAGCGAACCTCCATCCCTCAAGGGGGAGTTTGTCGAGCTGGGTGCGTGGCCCTTCGCCAGTCACAGCGGTGATCTCGTGGTTTCCACGCGGTGATCTCGTGGTTTCCACGATCGGCGGGCCCGAGCCGGAGCTGTGTACGCAGCTTGTGGACGCGGACCGTGATTACCGCGTGCGGGTGTGGGCGAAAGGGCGGGATACGGCACGTGAAGCGTTTGAGCGTCTGCAGGGGGAGGTGTTCCCCATCACCGGCCTGGAGGAGTACGTCATCCTCTTCGAGACCACGTGACCTCGCGCGCCTGCCCGCGCCCGGCTGCGGGAGTGGCCTCCAAGGCCATGGGGCGGGTGAAGCCTTGGAGGCCCGGGTCACCGCCAGCGGTCGAAACCGAAGTCAGCGGCTGTGGTGGCTGAGCTGCGAGGCAGAAGGCCATCTGTCCGCGCCGATCGAGGGCACCGTGCGCTGCGTCCAGACCCGCGCCCGCCTCGTCCGCGCACTCTGAGGGGCGCCCCGGCTCGGCCCGGTTCGGGGACTGTGCAACGGCGACGACTCTGCTACTACAGGTACTACAGGCGCGAGTCGATCCAGTCGCGCACATCACGCCGGATGAGCAGCATGGCGGCTATGGGCATGCCCAGGACGATCAACACCAGAAGGCTCAAGGCGACGAACGGCAAGACGGCGTAGGCGGGAAGCTTCGTCAGCACGAATGCCAGCAGGAAGACCGGGACGAAGACGCCTTGGATACGCGCCATCATGATGACGTAGGGCCCTCCGCGCCATACCCGGTACCCGCAGGCAGCCACTACGGCCACCCACCACCACATCGGCCAGGCCGACAGGAAGCCGAGAGTGTCGCCATGGTCGACGGTGAACAGATCACTGGAGTCATCAGTGCCGGCATCCACAAAAGCATCAGAAGAGCCCCCGGTGAGGGCGGATTCGACGGCGGCGTTGGCGGCATCGGCGAGGATCACGCCGAGGAGGGGCAACGCAAGGGGGATCAGCCAGAACGCGGCGATCAACGGCGTGCTGAGCTTCACCGCCCACGGGCGCGGCGTCGTGGGTGTGACCCGTGCCGGCACACCGGCCCGCCGGTAGACCGGCCGCAGGGCGCGTGGCAGGGCCTTCTGCGTGCGACGTGCGAGTCCGATCAGCGGGAACCTGCCGTCCAGCATCTCCCAGTGCGGCGTCCAGTCACGGTCGAACCAGATCGCGGCGCGGACGTAGCGCCCCCGCAGAAGGCGGTGTCGCGTTCGCGTCGGCGGGTACGCCGGCAGCCCCTTGGGGAAATGATCTCCCAGCGATGCCCGGAACTGGCCGTATTGGTCGCGGTCACGACTGACGACGAGGACCAGGCGGGCGGGATCGTCGCGGCCCACCACCTGATCGACCTCCCACGCAAGACTCCGTCCCGCCCCGGCGACCAGCAGGACCAGCGCGGCGCGATCGAGCGCCGCGAGCACCTCGGTCCGCCAGGTCTGGTCCGAGGCGTAACTGCGCTCGGCGCCGAGCCGGGGCAGCCGGTCGGCCGGGCGTCCGAGCGCGACCATCCGCCCGAACGGTGCGACGGCCCGGCCGACTTGGTCCTCCTCGGTCCACAGATGAGCGGGCGTCGGCAGCATCGATGTGAACAGCAGGCGGAACCACCGCAGTGCGGCCACCCGGGAGAACCCGGCGTCGTCGGAGAACGCCCGGAGGAACAGCACGACCCGTTCGTCCGCGGGGAGGCCCTGGAGGCTGGTCAGGACGGGCGTCAGGTGCCGCCGTCCCCGCTGCGTCCCCCATACTCCGGCTAGCACCAGGACCACCCCGGCCGCCAGCCACCCCCAGCTTCCCTGAGCCGTTGCGCTCCCGAAGCGGACACCCAGGCACCCACTGCCCAGCGTCAGCGCGACCCAGCCCAGGGCGCTCAACCGCCGCCCCAGTAGCGGAGATTGCTCGATCACGGCCGCCTGGCGGGGTGTACGGTTCGCTCGAGACAGCGCCTTGCCTTCGGTGCGGCGTACTTCCGGCATCTCACTCCATACGGATCGATCGGTGCGCGCTGTCCTTCTCACGGTAGTGCTGGGAAGATCTGCCTGTGGGGACTTCAGGGGAACCAACCGTGCAGTGGATATGGGACCGTCAAAGCGTGTGGTCGCAGGCGGCCGACCACGCCAAGCGCGCGATCATGCGGGCCAGAACCGTCGCCCTCGTGCTGGGCGTGACGGGGGCGTGCGCCGGCACCGCTGCCGCGCAGATCATGACGTGGAGTGCTGAGGCGGGGAAGGCCCTGGCGTTCCTGGCGGCCGCCGCGGTAGCGCTCGTGCCGCTGGCCACCAAGCGGGCCGGCCCCCAACAGATGCAGGACTGGACCCGGTTGCGCTCCCTCAGCGAGGAGCTCAAGAGCGAGACCTATGCCTACCTCGCCCGCGTCGCCCCCTACCGGGACGCGGATGCCCCCCACCTACTCCTGGACCGCGCCGAGCGGGCCATCACGGACGCCGGAGACCTGATCGCCCGCACCATTCCCTTCACCCCGCGCCGACGCGCACTGCCCCCTGTCAGCGATGTCGGCTCCTATATGGAGCTGCGGGTCACCAGCCAGGTCGAGGAGTACTACCGGCCCCGGGCCGCGCACATGAGCCGACGGAACGCTCAGGTTCGACGGGTGGAACTGGTACTGGCCGCCACCGCCGCGGCCCTGGGCGCGGCATCCGGCGCTTTCGGGTCGGACCGGGCCACCGTGTGGGTCGCGACGGTCACCACGGTGGCCGCCGCGGTCACCGCGCACGCGGCGGCGTCCCGGTACGCCTACCAGGAGGTCGAGTTCTCCCGTACCGCCACGGAACTGGAAAGGCTGACGGCCCGCCGCGTCGGCGCACCCGACCCCGCCACCGACGACGCTTTCGTCGAACAGTGCGAACGGGTCATCTCCGCGCAGAACGAGGGGTGGATGGCGAAGTGGCTCAGCGAATAGATCATCGCGGCGGGGGCGGGGGCGGGCAACCTCGCGCCGGGCATGGCCGCGAAGGAGGCGTAAAGCAGGGGTGTACCGGTGAGCACGGACTATCAGCAGGCCCGCGAAGCACTCGGGGTGCGGCTGCGGGAACTCCGGCTCCCCGCCTCGGAAGGCCGGCTCACCGCTACCGCCCTGTCCCGTAAGCTCTGCTGGCCCCACTCCAAGGTCTCGAAGCTGGAGCTCGGCAGGCAGACGGCCACCCCGCAGGACCTGCACCAATGGGCCACGGCGTGCGGCCGGCCCGAGGCCTACGACGAGCTGCGAGCCCGCCTTGCGGGGTTCGAGTCACACATCCGCTCCTGGCGCAGACAACTCGCCGGCGGCCACAAGCCCGTCCAGGACGCCCACAACCAAGCACAGGCGAACTCAAAGACCCCGCGCACGTGGAGGCCCTCGTGGATCGTGGGCGTCCTACAGACCCCCGACTACGCCCGCGCCGTCCTCACCCGCTCCGCCGAACTCCACCAGTCCCCACGTGACATCGAGGCAGCCGTCCGCGCCCGCACAACTGAGCGTTCTGCCCTGTGGAGTGTGTTTGGTCCCGTGTCAGGTTCCGCGCCAGTTCAGGGTGGTCTCGCCGGTGAGTCTGCGGGCCATGAGGTCGATCATCGCGAGGTGGATCATGGCTTCGGAGCGGTGCGGGTGCCTCTCATAGTCGCGGGCGAGCTTGCGGTGGTACATGAGCCGGCCGTGCTGCGCTCGATGGTTCACCGCCTCGGGATGATTTTGAATCCCTTGGTGTCGGGGGCGCGCTGGACGGGGCCCGTCCGAGCCCGGATCGGAGGGCAGGGTCATGTTCACGGCCTTCGTGCAGGGCGGCGAGCAGCTCCGACCACAGGTCCGGGAGCGCGACAGCAGGCATGTCCTGCGCCGGGGTTCCGGGGACGATAACGGGGGGCAGGAGTACTCGTGTGGGCGTTAAGGCGTACCGGTGACGGACGCGTCGCGGTTGTTCATTCAGCCCCGCAAACGGCACCGCGTCATAGCGAGGCGCCCCGGCCCGGAGTGGGTGGGGCGCCTGGTGCGTGGGGTTCAGATGTTGAACCGTTCCACCTTCAGGAACCAGTTCTGCACACCCCCGCTGGCGCCCTGGGTCTTGAGCTTCACCCGCGCCGTGACATCTCGCGCGGCGAAGTCCGGGTCGAAATGCACCGTCCGGATCAGGGTGTGGTTGGACCACTCCGGGTTGCCGCGGGCGGTGGCGAACCGGTGGTTGCCGCTGAGCGGCTCACCCTGGCCGTCCCCGAAGAACACCGTGGCCTGTAACAGCCCCTGCCCGTCGTTGTTGGTGTCCGAGCACAGCGCCTCGGCGCTGAAGGTGGCGACGAACCGTGCTCCGTAGGACGGTTTGCCCTGGCCGAGCGCCAGGCTGATCTCCGCACTGGGGACTTGGACCCAGTCGGTGGACTGTGTCTCGAACCGATCGGCGTCCCACTTGCCGTACACGATGTTCGGGGCGCTGGTGATGCGGAACGAGGACTGCGGGGGAGTGCTCATACTTTTCCTCCAGAGGTTCTGCGAGACACGAGACGGTTGAAGGGAGGCTGCCCGCGCCCGATGACGGCAGCCGGACAGCGGCCGTGAGCCATCCGTGTGAGGGACGGCTCCCGGATGCGTCCACAGGGCTCAAGGTCCCGCACCGGCACGGCAATTGCCTCCCGCGCCGCCCGGTGCGCCAGGCGCGTTCCGCCTTCGGGGCCGTCCGCAGACGCCTCGACCCGCCAGTCCGCATCGACCCGCCAGTCCGCATCGACCCGAGCGAGTCCCGCGAGATCGACCGATGGCCCCTGGAGCTGAGGGTCCAAACCGACGCCCACTGAGTGGCTGTGGACCCGCGGAGGGCTGAGGACCCGTCCTTTCAGGGGACGATTCCCGGTGGGCCTTCGGTGGGGAGACCGCGTCCGGTCGACCGCGCCGGGGCACGGTGACCGCCCGAGGGCGGCTTCGTCGGGCATATGCAGCGGGACATACCCGGCAGCCGCTGCGCCCGACGCGCCTTGGGGGTTCATGAGCGCGATTCCCGATGCGAGGATGCGGTGGCCCCGCGGCGAGGTCCCCTACGAACTGGACACGGGGCTCCAAGACGAGGTCCGGCGGGCCATGGACCGCATCACCACCGCCGTGCCCAGCATCACCTTCCGGCCCCGGTCCGGCGAAGACAACTACCTCAAGACCCTCACCGGTGAGGACACCTGCTCCTCTGTCGGCATGGTGGGGGGCGAGCAGCCCCCGCGCCTGGCCGCAAAGGCGTGGCACGGCCGGGTCCTGCACGCACTGTGCCATGCCCTCGGCCTTTTCGGCGAGCACAACCGCTTTCGACCGCGACGAGCACCTGATCATCTACTGGCAGAACATCCAGCCAGGCATGGAGCACCGCTTCTCTCGTCTCCAGCCCGACCAGAACCTGCAAGATGGTGTACGACCGACCGCCGCCACCACAGGGCCAGTCACGTTCCTCTTCCGGCGCAGGCCGTATGCCTGCGGGGTGGTTCAGGCGCTTTGGCGGTTGCCCTGGTTGTCGCAGGGCAGGTCGGCGGGGGTGTGGTGGGCGAGGAAGTCGCGGGTGGCCTGGCGTTGCACTTCGGTGATGGCGGTGGGTTTGATGTCGATGATGCCGCCGAAGGGGCGGTCGACGTCCCGGATGATGCACAAGGTGGCGGTCAGGAGCGCGGTGATGACCGTGAGGGTGATGATCTGTCCGCGGTTGTTGCGGCGTGGAATGCATGTCCCCAGAGCCATCACGGTGATGACCAGGGTGGCGAGCAGGAACCACAGGATGACGCCGGGGATGCTCGCGGTGGCCTGGGTCAGGCGCTCCTCACGCTCGTCGGAGCGCTTGTTGTCGGCGGCGACCAGCATGCCGAAGACCGGCTTTCCTTCGGCTTCGCGGAAGACCTGGCGCAGGTCGGTGGACCAGACGCTGGGGGCCGGTGAGCCTTTGCCGTCGGCCATGGCGGGCCATTCCCGCTCGCGTACGGCGCGGGCGTAGCAGACGGCGTCCGCCTGGATCTTGGCCCGCTGTGCGGCGGGCGCGTACTCGGCGGTCTCCACGATCTGGTCGACGGCGCGGGCCTCGCCGCGTGCGGCGACTTCGGCTTTGCCGTAGGAGCCGTTGGCGGTGACCAGGACGAAGGCCAGCAGCAGCACGGTCAGTGTCAGCAGCGGGCCGACCAGGTCCTTGACACACATGCCGGCGTCGTCGTCCTCGCTCACCAGCCTCGGCCGCAGGAACCGGTTGGCGGCCAGACCCGCCAGCAGGGCCAGGACAGCGACCACGATGATCAGGACCACGAACGGCCACCTCCAGGCGAGACAAGCGACCCTTGCAAGGTAAAGGGGCACCGGGATCGTTATCGTTTCCCGCGTTGCGCGCACCTCCTGCCTGGCGAAACGTCTCTTCACCTTCGAACGAGCGACTCCTCGTGGGCCGAAGAGCCCCGCTCCCACCGCGCGGGGACATCTCGCCGCTGGTTGGTGGTGATGGCGACCAGGAAAGCGGCGGGGGATGCCGCCGGCGTCCTGGAGGGGGGCGAAGTCGGCGTGGCCCGCCGCCTCCACATCCCCGTCCGCGCCGCCCAGGCCGAGGCTGGGACGTGTGCGTCATCCTCACGCCATCCGCGTACCGATGGCTCAGCGAGGACACCGAAGGCGAGATCGAATCCTTGACGGATCGACCGGACACCCGGTGCGCTGGCAGTACAAGCCGCCTTCCCAGCCGGACGTCCTGCCCGCCCCGGACGCGATCCTCGTGGCCCCGCTCACCAACAACACGCTCGCGAAATGGGCCACTGCGATCAGCGACACCCCCGCCCTCGGCCTGATCACCGAGGGCATCGGCCCCGGGCTGCCGATCTCCGCCCTGCCCCACTTCACTTCAACGACGTCCAAGCCGCGCACCCTGCCGTGGCCGGCCACGTCGCCTTCCTGCGCGAAGCGGGCGTCACCGTGCTGCTCGGGGAAGGCGGCTTCGTGCCCCACAAGCCCAAGCACGGAGACCTCGACGCCTACCCGTGGCAGGCCGCCATCGCCGCACTCCCCGCTTGACCATCGCTCGCCAGATGGACGGGCCCAGGGGGGACCCGGGGTCCCAAGGCCTACACCCGCCAAGTGGCGGCCACCGGGCCGTGACCTCTTGGTCGGGTGCGCCGGTGAGTGCTCGGGTGACGGGCGAGAGGTTCAGCCGCTGGACGTACCGGATGCGCCCGGTGAGGGGGCGATCAAGGTGAGGGCGGCGTCGAGGAGGGCCTGGACGCGGTCGGGGGTGAACCTATCGGGTTCGATGGGGAACATCATCATCCAGCCGTCACAGAGGGCGGCGAGCAGGTCGGCGGGGATGTCGGCACGGACGGCACCTCGCGCCTGTCCGGTCGCCAGGAGCGAGGCGAGCAGGTCGCGGTGGCGCGAAATGGCGGCGTCACCGTGAGGACGGTCCACGCTCCTGGACCACTGCCGGGACACGACCTTTGAGGCCGCCGCCGAGGACGCGCACACCCCTTGACATCGGCCGGGGTCTTCCTTTCAGCTCCACTGCGTCCGATGCCGACCGGACAGAGAGGCGTGTCCGTGCATCGCTGGCTCTCCGAACGGCGCCGCTGATGATGCCGGTGCGCCTCGTCCAGCCGGTCGCCGCCAGGCGTTCGGGGGCGACCGGTTCGGTCTCGACCAAGCTGGTCCAGACGGGCGTGACCATCCGCTTCGGGGCGATCGCGAGGTCGCGGGAGTAGGCGTTGGTGGCCAGGAGCACCCGCTCGGCGCGGAGACGGATCCGGGTGTTCCGTTCGGTGCGCCGGAGCTGTCCCGGGGAGACCGCGGCGATGACGTTGCCCGTCGGTTCGTAGTCGCAGTCGATGGCGAGCCGCCCGATCAGCTCCTCGGTGAAGCGGGCCGCTTCGTCCGCGTACCGGATGAGCCCCGGCAGCCGGCGCGCGTACAGCGTCTTCAGCAGATGTGGATCACCCGCCAGCGCGTTCGACAAGTAGCCGGCATTGCGGGAACTTCCGCCCCAGCCGCAGAACCCGGACTCCAGCAGGACGACGTCCGCGCCGCGCCCTGCCAGCCGCAGTGGGCTTGCGGCGGCGATGTATGCGTACGTGGCCGGCGGGGGGAGCCGAGTCGGTGGCGCGGGGCCGCAGTCGGCGTGGCCCGGGCCCGGCCGCCGGGGTGTCCCTGCTCCGCCCGGATGAGAGGCAGGAGGATCTGCTACGGGTCCCTACGGCTCGGCCTGTCACATGTTCCACATGAGGCCGCGCGGAGCGGAGGGCTTCTTCCAGGACCTGGGCGGGGTCCAGTCGCCGGTGTCGAAGAAGCGCTCGACGGTGCCCATCCAGGGGCGGAAGTCGATTCCCTGCTGTTTGAGCCATGCGTCGTTGTAGTAGGTGTCGAGGTAGCGCTGGCCGGAGTCGCAGAGCACCGTGACGACCGTGCCGCTCTCGTGGCGCCGGTGCAGTCCGCGCAGGACCTTCAGAGCGCCGTACAGTCCAGTGCCGGTGGAGCCTCCGGGAGCGAAGCCGAGCCGCTCCCGGGCCACGCGCATGGTGGCGATGGAGCAGGGGTCGGGAACCCGGATCATCCGGTTGACCAGCGGGAAGAGGAAGGAAGGCTCGACGGTGGGCCGGCCGATGCCCTCGATGCGAGAGCCCTTCGCCGTCGCTTTACGGTTGTTGTCTCGCCAGCCGGGGAAGAACGCGGAGCCCTCGGGGTCGGTGACGCACACCCGCACCCGGCGCCCGGTGTAGCGCGCGTAGCGGGCCAGCGAGGCCGCGGTGCCGCCGGTCCCGGATCCCATGACGAACCAGTCCGGGTCCCACTCGCTGAGGATCTCGCCCGCCATTCCGTGGTCACCGCGCCAGTCGTAGGCGCGCTCGGCGTAGGTGAACTGATCCATGAAGTGACCGCGACGATCGCGGGCCACCTGCCTGGCCCGCTCGGAGATGGTCGCGCCGGTCGCCTCGACGATCTCGCCGCCCAGTTCGCGGATCGCCTGCTTCTTCTCCGCCGTGGTGCCGGAGGGCACCACGGCCACGAACTTGATGCCGAGCAGCTTGCTGAACCATGCCTCAGAGATGGCCGTCGACCCGCTGGAGGCCTCCACGACCGGGCTGTCGCGCTTGAGCCACCCGTTGGCCAGCGCGTTGAGGAACAGCGCCTCGGCCAAGCGGTGCTTGTGACTGCCCGAGGGGTGCACCGACTCGTTCTTCACCAGCAGCCGCGATCCACGCAGGCGCCCCGGCAACTCCAGCTCCAGCATCGGCGTCGGCTCGTACGTAAGTGCCCTGATCCGCCGGATGCGGTCATTGACCCAGCCGCGCTCATCCGGATAGCGGTCCGAGAGGTCGTCGTCCGTGCTGACATGCTCTGCGTCCGTGCTGACATGCTCTGCCCCGGCGGAACGCCCCGCCCCCTCGGCAGCCGTAGCCGCGACGGAACGGTTCGCAGCCCCGGCCGCACCCGCCGTCGTCGCGGTAGAGGTCAGGGCAGCCGTTCCCGCGCCGGCAAGGAGCACTGCACGCCGTGACACACCCATCCGACAACCTCCACGCATCCGTTGCAACCGCCACCCGGACCGGACAGCGGACCCTGCTAACAACCCGCCCGCGCCGGAGGATGCGGGGCCGGACGCGGACACCCCAGAAACCACCTGCGCGGCTCAACCACTGGGCGTGCCGCCGAAGGGGCCGGAGACCGACACGGCGCCGGGTGGCCGCGCCCGGCAGAGCGTACGCGGCCGTGCCACGTGGTACCTCTCGTCACATGAGTGAGCCGACACAGCTGACCGACCTGAGGGCCCATGAGCTGCTGGCCGGGTATACGCGCGGAGACTTCTCCCCCCTTGAGGTGACCCGCGCGGTCCTGGACCTGATTGAGCGCGTGCAGCCGCTGGTCAACGCGTTCGTGCGGGTGGACGCCGAGGCAGCCCTGGGTATGGCTGCGGCGTCCGCGCAACGCTGGCGCAGGGGCGAGCCGCAGGGGTTGCTCGACGGAGTGCCCGTCTCGGTCAAGGACCTGCTGCTCCAGGCGGGCGGCCCGACCCTGCGCGGCTCGCGCACCCTCTCCCCGCAGCGGACCTGGGACGAGGACGCTCCCTGTGTGACACGGCTGCGTGCCCAGGGGGCGGTGCTGCTGGGAAAAACGACAACGTCCGAGTTCGGCTGGAAGCCGGTCACCGACTCGCCGCTGACCGGTGTCACCCGTAACCCCTATGACCTGACACGTACATCCGGTGGCTCCAGCGGCGGCAGCGGCGCCGCCGTCGCGCTGGGCGCGTGCCCTTTGTCAGTGGGCACGGACGCCGGCGGATCTATCCGCATCCCCGCCTCCTTCTGCGGTGTCCTTGGACTCAAACCGACCTACGGACGGGTCCCGATCCACCCGCACAGCCCCTACGGCGCTCTGGCACACCTGGGACCGATGGCACGCGACGCGGCGGACGCGGCACTTCTCCTGGACGCGATCAGCGGCGAGGACTGGCGCGACGGGACACATCTGGGCCCTGTTCCGCCCCTGTCGGGCTGCCTGCACCGGGGTGTGCAGGGTCTGCGGATCGCCTACTCACCCTCGCTGGGGGGCAAGGCGGCGGTGGATCCGACGGTTGCCTCGGCAGTCCGCACCGCGGTGGAACACCTAGCGGATCTCGGCGCACAGGTCGAGGAGACCGACCCCGGCCTCCCGGACGTGGAGGACGCGTTTCGCACGCTGTGGTCAGGCTTCTCGGCGCGGGCCACACGCCACCTGAACGACGAACGGCGTGCCCTGCTCGACCCGGGGCTGCGGGAGACGGCCGCACGCGGCGCGGGCCTCAGCGCGCTCGACCACCTCGAAGCGGAAGAAGCCCGCTACGACCTGGGCCACCGCATGGGGCACTTCCACACCACATACGACCTGCTGGTCACCCCCACCATGCCCCTGACCGCCTTCGAGGCCGGCACGGACGTGCCACGGCGCACCGAGCACGCCGACTGGCTGGGCTGGACCCCATTCACCTACCCCTTCAACCTCACCCAACAGCCTGCCGCGACCCTGCCCTGCGGCCTCGACGACGAAGGTCTCCCCATCGGCCTGCAACTCATCGGGGCCCGTCACCACGACGCCCTCGTCCTGCGGGCGGCACATGCGCTCGGCACCGCGTTGGGACCCCTTCCACGCCCGCAGCCGTCCTCGTGAACGGCGCCCACAGCGATCTGCGGGGCGGAGCGTCTCGGCCGCGGTGAGCGGGGTCAAGGGCCGTGTGCAGCCAGAGACAGCGCCGCGGGTTGGCGGGCATCACCGCCCCACCGGTAGACACCCTGTGCGCCCGCTCGCTGACGATCTCCCGCCCCGACACCTCCTTTGCCCCGGGGCCAAGATCGCCGCATAGGCGTCCGTACAGACGATCAATGGTGGACCGCTGCGCGGGCGGAAGCCAGAACGGGCCTGCGGTCAGACGCAGACCCGTTCTCCGTGCCACGGAACTACGCCGTCTGCGTACGGCCCAGGCCCACGCCCCAGACGCTATCGGTGCCACGTCAGCCGGGCGGTGCGAACCCCTCTCCGCGGGCTTGCCGGCCCGCATACCGCTCACGAATGTCGCCGGGGCAAACAGGCCGGGCAGATGTTGACCCTGCCTCAGTGCTGGATCAGGCCACCGACCGGGACAGGAGCGATGTGGCCGGTTGCGGGAAGAGCCTGCGCCAGGGGGAGGCCGATGTCGACCAGCGATGGCCGTCGCAGGCCAGCGGCATCGGAAACCGGAGTCCAGACCGACTCGGCGATTTCGCCGTTCGGCTCAGGCCGGAGCTGGCCGCCAGTGATACGGACCCGGTAGAGGATGCCGACGTTCTGGTGTTCGACTCCCGCACGAGCGGTGGCCGCAGGGATCACCCGTGAGTCCACTCCCAGCAGGCGATCCATCACCGCGGTGCAGCCGGTCTCCTCGGCGACCGCCCGGATCACCGCATCGAACGGATCCTCCCCGTACTCGGCCCTTCCGCCCGGAAGAGCCCAGTGGCTCCCGCCCTCCGGTGGTACGTGATGGGCGAGCAGCACCCGCCCGTCCTCGATACACACGGCGTACGCCGCCAACCGGAAACTCATCCCCGCACCCCCCGCCGGACCCTATCCAACGTCCAGGATCCGCGCATCGCTACGCGGAGTGGAGCCAGATCAACTTCCTACGCCCTGGAACCACTTCTGTTCCGTGCGAACGGAGCCCAAAGAAGTGCTTACAAACATCTGCCAGCCCACAACGTTCTTCGCTACGGCGTCACCGGATTGGCGCCGCAATTTTTCCCTCAGGCAGCATTGCTACGCGCATGACGATGCGTTCAACCCGGGCCGCATTCACCCACCGGAGTTGGCCGACCTGCTGTGTAGCGTTGGGTTTGCTTCGGCGGGGCACAGTACTCATCAAGAGCAAGTAGTTTCTTCTGTGACGCTGCGGTGTCCGGACAAGCGCCCTCCAGAAGCCGGAAAGCACGGCCGTTCACGTAAGGTCCCGGCAAAAGGCAGCAGGCGGGCAGGAAGGCTCACCCTCTGCACACACTCACACAGACCTTTTCCGCTGCGCCCTGTAACCGCTGCACCCGAAAGGACAAGTCATGTCCCATCGCGCGTTCATCACTGCTTGCCTCGGTTGCCTTGCTCTCACGATGTCGAACGTCGCTGGCACTGCAGCCGCAGGCGGTCGTGACACCACAGACCACTTCACCCGCATCCGGCTGGCAGAACCTCCCCCGACCATCACCCTCTCGGGGGTCCCCCACGGCGACCACTTCGACCACAATGGGTTCAGTTACGGCAAGATGCCCGTCAGTGAATTCAAGAAGCTGGCCGGACAGAAGTTCAAGGGCATCGATCCCATCTTCTAGATGAAAACGGGCCACAGCCGGGCAAGGAGACCAACGCCGGGAAGAGGAACGCCGAACATCACATCGATAAAGGGCACGCGGACAAGGCCACCAAGAACATCTGCCGCAAGGAAGGCGACTGCTACTTCTTCGGCAAGCGGGACGAAAAATGGCCTCGACTAAGGGATAGCAGCATCGTCCAAGCGTGTGCCGGCGGACCTGTCACAGTTAAAGTTGCAGTTTCAAGGAAGTTTGAGAACGTCCACAAAAAGACTACAGGGTGGTCTGCCGGAGCCGACTTGAAGGCAGGCATTGAGGGCGGGGCGACGTCGGCCGAGGGGATCGCGAAGTTCCAGTACTCATCAACAACGGAGGTGACCCACAGTTCCGGTCAAACCCTCACGCAGGAAGCCACCTTTGTGGTAAAAGAAGGACATGAGGCCAGGCTGCGGGTGAAGTTCAATGGAGGCACCTACTATGGATTCGTCGTCACGAAGCCAGATACCGACGGCCACTACAGGATGTGGCCGGCGCATGTAGCTGTGAAAACCCCGGGCGAGGACGCCGAGGAAATTCACAGGCCGTTCGGCGATGAGGCAGATTGCAGTGACAAAAATAAACGAATCTCCGAGGGTCGTCACACGTAACGGGCACTGTACCGGTGGCGCTAGAGGCGGACCTCGGCGAGCAGGCTCCATCAGGGGCAGCACGGCGCCCGCCTCGGCCCGCTGCTGTGCCGGGCCGAGGAGTCTGGTCAGCAAGCGGACCGGGGTAGAGGTGGGGGCATGTGGCTTCTTTCGCGCGACATCGGCATCCCGGGCGGTGCGCGCTGTGTGAAAAGACAGACGGTCGTGCGGGCCGAGCGGTGACGCTTCCGGCCGGCCCTCGGCGACGGAAGCTTCGGGGGCTTCATCCGCCGCGCGGCCGGGCGTTCACAGGCCCGTGGCACCATGGAGGCCGCCAGGCGCGCCCACCGTCAACCAGGCGCGCGGGCACATTCCGTACCGCGTGACCCCGCCGGTGCCCTGGGGGCACCAACGCACACCAGGCTGTTCCCCGGCGCAGCCCTTGCGTGAGCCGGGTCAGATGCCGCTCTCGCCGGGCAGAAGGCGTGCATCGTCCTGTGCTCGCCGCCGCCACTTCCGCTGACGGTCGAGGACCGCCACGCTACGGCGGCGGACGGTCAGCAGCGCTTGGTGCGGGTCCGTGCCGTGGTAGTCGCCCAGCGTCTGCACCAAGTCCTCGAACGCACCCGGAACGGCCGGCACCGCCGCGGTGACGATCTCCGGGTCGGCCCGCATGACCGGCTGGCCGTCCTCGTCGAAAGCGAAGGCCTGAGCGACCATCAGAAGGCTTGCCAGAGCCTTGCTCCGGAGCACCTCGGACAAGGTTCAACTGTCCCGTTTCTCCCGGGACTTGATCTGCTGAAAGTCCCGCAGCGCCACGCCTTCTGCCACTGTGCCGCCGGTCCGGGCGACCAGGACATCCTCGAAATGCTCGCACGTCACATGGAGCACTCCGCCACCCGCCAGCATCTCCAACACCCCACGGAGCGCGGCCTGCGCCTGGTAGGTGAAACGCTCCTCGGTCGCCGAGCCCGTGCCGTCAGGCGCCGGAAGACCGCATGGATCCTGCGTCCCCCGATGATCCCCTCTGCGGGGCGGTTTCCTCCGGCCGCAGCATAGTGACAACCCGTCATACGGGCGCGGGCGGGCGCGACCGGCGCCAGACGACGGCCGACACCGGGTGGAGCGCAAGCCGGCGGCCGAGAAGCGCCACCGCACAGCCGGGGAACATCGACTACGGCGACTACGGTCGCAGTTCGGGGAATGCCTCCTCCCAGACGTCCCTGACGGCCCTGCCGATGAGCCTGTGGAGCACCGGCCACAGCTCACGCAGGATGTCCCGGTTGAGGAAGCGGCACAGGTCGTCACGCATGCCTTCGGTGAGCACTGTCCTGTACAGGCTCATGCGCCGGCGCGGCAGGTCCAGATCGAGGGTGCGCAGTCCGGATCAGGCGATGCGCAGCGGTAGCTCCATCTGCCCGTGCTCGGGTCCGGAGAGCCCGCACAACGCGGCTGCACGAATTCACGCACTGCTTCATCGCGGCCATGGAGCGTGACTCTCGTCGCGTGTACGAAGAAACTTCACTCCCGTCCCTTCGTCCGTACCGCCCTCCACGGCTGGGGCATCCGCGAACGCGCGGACGACATCAGGCTCTGCGTCAGTGAACTGGCGACCAACGCGCTGCTGTCCGGTGTCACGCCCTGACGCGGCTTCCAGATCCTCGTCCACCGTGACGGCGACGTCACCGGGCCTGAGGTGCACGACAGCGGCGGCGGGTGGCCCCGGCCGGGCACCCGTGGCGACGACGGCGCTGGGTCGGGGCGCGGGCTGCTGCTCGTGGCGGCTCCGGCCGACAAGTGGGGGGCATGGAACGCGATCCCGGCAAGATCATCTGGTGTGGATTCGCGCAGGCCGCCGCGGCTCAGGGGGCAGATCCCCCATCAGGGCGACGATGAGGTGCGGCGCGGCACCGGTTTGCGCCGTTCGGGTCATTCTGGCCCTCCCCGAGGCGCAGCGCGCGCAAAGCCGGGGAGGCATGAGTTTTCGGGATGACCGGTGAAACGGGGTGGCCGGTGAAAACGGAGAAACGCGACGTCGCAAGATCTTGCCGTTGCTCGGTACGGATATGGGAGATGCCTACGGATGGGCCATCTGACTGGAGTCGCGGGCGCCGGGGTGATGGGCGGAGGGATCGCCCTGGCGGCCGCGCTGGCAGGATCCCCTGTTCTCGTCTGGAGCCGAAGGGAAACGACGCTTCGGTCCTGCATCGATAAATGCAAGAAGGACTTGGGCAGAGCCGTAAAAAAGGGGTGGATCGACGAGGTTTCTGCGGACGAGGCCGTCGCGCGAATGCAGCCGGTGGCTGATGTGCGTGAGCTGGCGGCGGCTGACCTGGTCATCGAAAGCGTGGCCGAGGACCTCTCTGTGAAGACGGACGTCCTCACAGAGCTCGACCGCGTCTGTGACGAGAACACGATTCTGTCCACCAACACCTCGTCCATCTCGATCGATGTCCTCGCAGGGGCTACCCGACGGCCACAGAACTTCCTGGGCACACATTTCATCTATCCGGCCCCGATCCGCCCGCTGGTCGAAGTCCTCACCGGAACGAAGACCAGCGAGGAAACGGTGTCGCGCGTTCGCACGCGTTTCGAGGGGTGGGGGAAACGCTGTCTGGTCGTCGAGGACGGGGTATCCGGCCCTGTCGTGAACCGCCTCTTCGGTGTGCTCGCGGCCGAGGCGATGCGCCTGCACGAATCCGGGGCCGCGAGTGCGGATGATATCGACGCGATCTGTGAGCTGGGATTCGGGCATGCGACAGGTCCGCTCAAATCACTCGACGCCGTGGGGCTCGATGTGGCACTGGCGAGCCTGGAGAACGCATACGAGAGGACAGGACAAGCTGTCTTCGAGCCGCCGGAAATTCTGGCTCGCATGGTATCCGAAGGGCTTCTGGGCCGAAAATCCCGGAAGGGCTTCTACGAATACCCGAGCACACGGGAACGCCGCGCCGATTGAGGGGACAGAGAGACGCATGAGCACGCGCGATGAGACGGCGGTGAGCCGCAGGACGTACTCCTTCCACGACCCGTCCGCTCAGGTTCCGACTCTTCTGGGCATGGACGGCCTCCAGTTGCTGCGTGGACTGCAGGAGGGTTCACTCTCGGCGGCTCCGCTGGAGTCCACCCTGGATTACCGGGTCGTCGAGGTCGATCGGGGGTCGGTGACCATCGGTGTGCGGCCCCGCGAGTGGCACGGGACCCACAGCGGGAATGTGCACGGTGGTCTGATCGCGTCCGTGGCGGACGCCGTGTGCGGGTATGCCGTCCAGACTCATCTGCCGGCCGGTTCATACGCCGTGACCGCGAAACTGTGCGTCAGTTTCCTGCACCCGGTCAGCCCTGGGCGGCAGGCGCTCCGCTGTGTGGGTTCAGCTCCCGAACCCGAGCAGGGGTGTTCCCAGGCGACCGCCGAACTCGTCGACCCGAACGGGAAAGTACTGGCCGAGGCGACTGCCACCGTACGCGTCCTGTCCGTGTAGCCGCTCGCCGGGTCACGCATGCTCATCGAGGCACCAGCCAGGAGGGCCATCAGTGGTCGCGCCGAACAGCTTCGCGTACAAAATCACAGGACTGGCTGTGGAGTTGGGCGATCAGGTCGACATCGCGACCTGGGCGGAGAGGGCCGGAATCCCGGACAAGAAGCATCCTGGCTCGATCATGTCAGGAAAGGCTCTGCAACACATTCTGGGAGTGACAGGCAAAGCCTGGGCTCCCGACCGCTTCACCGACGCCAGTGTTCTCACACAGGTCGCCCGGACGGCTCTCGACTCGGCGGCGATCACGGTCGAGGACCTCGATGCGCTGATCCTCGTGTCCTGCACGCCGTTTCAAGTGATGCTCGACCAGGACGCGCTGAGCCTGGCACGCGATCTCGGCCTGCCGGACGCGGTCGCTCCGCTCCAGTTGGGGGCCGGGTGCGCGGGGCTGGCCCGCGCGGCGGAGCTCACCCGCAAGATGAACAGTGAAAGAGCCCTGGTCGTCACCTACAACGTGACGAGCCGCCACGCCGTCGACTCCCGGGGGGCCGTGTACTCGCACGGCGTCGGGAACAAGGATCACCCTTTCGGAGAATTTCTGTGGGCTTCTGCCGCACTGTTCTCCGATGCCCTGGCCGCTGTAGTGCTGACGCGAGCCCCGGACAGCGACGGAATGTCGTTCTACAGCCGTGACACGCGCTCCTTCGCGGGCGGCCCGGGGATCACCGATCCGCTCATCCACTACCCGGGCGGAGGAGCCGAACATCCACCAGGGGAAAGAAACTCCACGCTCCTCATGACGTACGGCATGAACAGCGACGAGATCATCGACTACTACATGCGGGGCATGCTGGAAAATCACCAGACCCTGGAGCAGCACAGGCCCGGCTATCTCGACCAGGTTTCCCGTGTCTACACGCACCAGGCAAGTCCGCGCCTGGTGGAAGCATTCGCGGAATCGGTGGGCATGTCACAGGAGAAAGCCCCTTCCAACGCGGCACGGTTCGGAAACACGGTCTCGCCCTCCACGTTGGCGCTGTTGCAAGAAGATCTGGCGAAGGGGGCCCTTTCCGCGGAAGACCCGGTGTGCTTCAGCGTGGTCGGATCGGGACCAGAACGTGGCGCCTTCATCACCTCGGTCCACCTCGGTTCCAGGAATCCGTAGAGGCCCCGCCCTGCCGCCACGCCCTCCTGGGGAGGGTCGGCTCAGCAGTTCCACCTCCGCCAGGGCCGCCGCGCCGTCCGGCGCCAGCCGGTAGTGCCGGTACGTCCCCGGACGCGTCACTGTGAACATCCGCGTCTGCTGGTCCCAGGCGAAGGACTCACCGGAGCGCTTGTCCGGCTGCTTCCACGTCCGGCGGTCGGCGTAGCCTTCCAGCACCCAGCACCCAGCACCCAGCACCCAGCACCCAGCACCCAGCCGCGCGGCGCCTTCGCCCCGCCGGTCGACGACGTCAGCGTGTACTGCACGGCCTCAATCTCCTTGCTGACCGGCAGCTCCACAGTTCCAGCCTCCGAAGTGGCCGCGTGGCGGAGAAGTTGTCGAAGAGAGCGCCGTCACCCTTGAGGGTGCCACGCCTCGGTGACGGCACCTTGTCGTCCTGGGTGATCGACGTGGGCTGGGCGTTCTTGCCGGAGCCCAGGCGGACGGCTTCGGGCCCATGTCGAACTCCAGGACCTTCGGGTAGGCGAATGCGGGCATGTCGCAGACCGCTCTCGACCGCGCGGCCCGATTGCGGCCAACGGGCAGGGCATAGAGGCGAGTCCCCGGCTGCCGCTGGCGCCTGGACCCGATCGGGACCAGGGCCGTCGGCCCTCCGCGCGGGAGCGTTCAGCGAACTCGCATGTGCCACACGGGAGTTGTGGTGATCTGGGCTCCCCGGGGCGTTACGTGGGAGAGGGACCGAGGGCTGTGTGCGGGGCCGGGCGCCAGGACGCCGCCCGCGGGCTGCTCTCCTCATGGCGTAGCCGTACGCCGATCACCGACCAGGGCGCGCCGGTCAGCACCGGGTGCCGGATCTCGTCCTGGGTCACCTGTTCCTCCGCGCCGCTCGGCTCGCCTCACGGCAGTATCGCCGCCGGGCCCGTGCCGGCGGCGAGGCTGGCGAACATCCGCCCGGTGGACGGGCGCAGGCTGTTGCCGCTCCCATGTGTTCCTGGCCCGGCCGCGGGGCCGGCGTAACCAGGTGTGGGAGACCGATCACGTCCAGGCGCCGGTGCTGGTCGACGTCGATGGCAGGGCCCGCCGGCCGTGGATTACCTGGTTCACCGACTGTGCGACGAACGCGATCACCGGTGTGGCGGTCACGCCGGTGCACCCGTCGCGGGAGTCGGTGCTTGCTGCGCTGCGCTCCGCGGTCCTGCGTGAGGATCCCTACGGACCGTTCGGCGGCGTGCTCGAGAAGGTACGGGTGGACCGTGGAAGGGCATGTTCCTGGCCGCGCTGCCCGGCTATGCCCGCCAACCGCGCCCCGGCAAATGCTCCTCCCGTCCGAAGGGCGAAGTGCTGCTGGACTTCGAGGACTTCACACCCAGCTTCTGGCCTGGACGCTCTTGTGGAACACCGAGCACCGCCCGGCGCCGTTGCGGAGCAAGACTCCGCTTCAGGCGTGGCAGGACGATCCCACTCCGCTGCGGGACGTGCCCGCGACGGATTTGTGGACGTTCACCCGCCTCCTACTCCACGCAGCACACACAAGGCACCGATTGACCCTCATGGCTGTTCAGCCACCACACTCGACGGCGAGACGCAGCCGGTAGCCGTGAAGCTGGGCGCGCGGACAGCGAACCTCAAGTCCCGACGCGACAAACTCCCTTCCAGCCAACATGCGTGGCCAAAATTCTGAAGGGTCTTCTGTTGAGATCACGGCGGGCCAGTTCCGTCGGTCGTCGTGACGGCCAGGGTCGAGTCGGAGATGATGCAAAAATGTTCATTACCGGTACCCGGGGGTGATGGGGCGCGAGGTTTCTCGTGTCCCTCAGTGGCAGGGCGCCTTCACATCCAGGTCTTTCAGGTAACGGTTCCGTTCCTGGGCCGGCAGCGGCTGGCTCACCAGGCCGCACAGCAGGTCGTGCCATGCCTCCACGCCGACCGTGCGGCGGACGATCTTGTGGTCGGGGCCGAGGGTGAGGATGTCGTCGGCGGGGCCGGGGACGACCTGCATGCCCTCGTTCTGCCGCGCGGAGCCGGTTGGGGGGTCGGTGGTCCAGACGTCGAGCTGGTCGCCGCTGCTCGCGTCCAGGACGCGTACACCCTGGGTGCTCTCAGTCCTGAAGCCTTGGAACAGCAGACTGCTGTCCCGGCTGAACGCCACGTCGTCTGTGTTGTGGGGCAGGGACCCGGTGACGCGCACGCGTCGGCCGGAGTCGAGCTGCACGACGTACACATGGCTGTCCATGTCGGAGAAGGCCGCCTGGTTTCCCTCTTGGTCGACGCCGATGCCCACGGGCTGGACCTCGGCCGGCAGGGTGGTGTGGGCGGCGTGCTCGAAGGAGTGATCGCCGTCCCAGCGCCAGGTGTCGATGCTGCTGCCCTCGCTCAGAACGATCAGGGCCCTGCGGTCCCCGCTCAGGTGGATGGAAGTGGTGGTGTACTTGGGCTGCGGCATCACCGTGGTGCGAGTGCAGGTTCGGGTGTCGAGCACCTCCACGGCGCCTTTCCAGACGCCGACCACATATCGGTCGTCCGGGAGGAAGAACACGCCGGGGCGAAGAAGCCCAGTGGAAACGTCGTCGAGGGTCACGCCGCAGTCCGTGCGCTTTCCGGTGCGCAGGTCCCAGATGTCGAACCGCCCTTTGTCCTGGTTGCCTTCCACGCTCTGCATGCCGACGTACTTCTTGTCCGCACTGAGCGTGTAAGCCGTGTCTTCCAGGTTCACGGACAGGTTGGCGTACGGAATCCCGCCGAGACGGCGGCCGGTGTGCGGATCCCAGAACTCGGTCCGTCCCTTGGTCCGGTGCACTGCCATCCGTCCGTCGGGGGTCAGGTCCCCGAAGGTGAACTCCTTGCTCCCCAGGGGGACTTGCTGTCCCCGTCGGGCTCCGGTGGTGAAGAGGTTGAACTCACCGCCGTACGAGGCGACGGCCACCTGGGCGCCGTCGGCCGACGCGGCGAGAGTGCTGGCCGGCCGGACCAGTCGGCCCAGTGTCGTACGGGGCCGCAGGGCGGCGTCGTACAGCCGGACCGTGCCGTCCCGCCCGCCCACCACGAAGGTCCCCTTGCCGTCGGCGACCGTCATGTCCTCGTACGACTTCAAGGGCCGTGCGGCGATACGGCGGCGCTGTTCCAGGTCCCACACCTCGGCGCGCTTCGGCGTCCGAGTCAGGGCTTTACGCGCCCCGTCGAACAGCAGGATCTTGCTGTATTTCAGGGCTTCTGCGGGGGCGCCGGTCATTCCGGGCACAGACCGGGCAGCCTCCCAGCGCGCCGGACTTGTCAGGAATTCCCGGACCTCCTGGCGGCGGCTGTCGACCAGGGTCATCCGGGAGCCGCTCGCGGAGAACCCGAGCCCGATCCGGGTATCGCTCACCCGCAGCCGGGTGACCTCGCGCCCGCTGGACGCCCGCCAAACGACCAGGAACGCCTCGCCCTCGGGAGTGAAGTGCGAGGCTGCGACCCAGCGTCCGTCGGGCGAGAGGACGAGGGCGTGGAGCCCATGCAGGGCGTGCGGGAGGTCCTCCGTGTGCCCAGTGGCCATCGTGCGCAGCAGTTTGCCGGTCCGGGTGTCCCACAACTGGACCCGGTTGAGGTAGGCCTCCGTGACCAGAACACGGCCGTTACGGCTCAGCGCCCTGGGCGTGCCCTCGGCGCGCACCGCACGCGACTGCCGGGCAGAGCGCACATCGTACAGGCGTACGCCCTCCGTCTGGTCGAACTCCGAGCGGTACGCGGCTGTCGTACCGTCCGCGCTGAGGACGACGTCGGTATAGGCCGGGCGGGACGCACCTTCCTGTCCCGTCACGGAGTCGGCGTCCGCCCGCAGCCGCCGTTTGGCGTGCGGGGCTGCGGCCACGGCCTGGGCCAGGGCGCGCCGGGACTCGGGGGTGGACCGGGTCTTCTCGGCGTAAAGGGCGTACTGCGCGGCCTGGTTGGGGCTGCTCGCGAGCAGTTGCCCGGAGCGGGCGGCCAGCGCCTGTGAGGCGGAGGTGCGGGCCTGTGCGGCGGCTTCGTCACGCTGTCTGCTGGCGTCGAAGAAGCCGTATACCGCGAGGACGAGCAGCGCCACGAGCAGGGCGACGCTCGACCAGCCAAGCCGTTTGACGAACCGGAGTTGCCTGAAGTCGTCGTGTTCCAGCTCTTCCTTCGGGCGGCCGTGCAAGGGCGCGGCCAGCGTAGCGACCGCAGCGCGGAAGGGCGGGTATCGCAGGGAGCGATGGCCTTGTTCCTCGATCTCGCGGAGGTCCACCCAGAGTGGTGCGGATGTGAAGTGGCCCATGAGGTTCTGTGGCAGGCAGGTGGTCTCCTGCCGGTCGAAGTCGCCGGTCCTTTCGTCCCACGCGATCTCACCGCTTGCGACGGCGATGAGCAGGTGCTCCGTGTCGCGCTCGCGCAGCCAGTAGTCGACTTCCTTGGCTACCCAGGGCGAGTCGGCGGCCTCCGGGGAGGCGAGCAGGATGAAATAGCGGGATCGTGCCAGTTCGCGCTGGATCGACTGCCACAGGTCGTGGTTCGCCGGCAGGCTGGTGACGTCGCGGAAGACACTCATCCGCATGGGCCGGAAGCGCGGGACGGCCAGCCGTTCCAGGCCTCGCTGGAGCTTTTTCGCGAGCGGCGCGTTCTTGCTCTGGCTGTACGAGATGAAGGCGTCACGCTGCCTCGTACCGTCCGGCGTCGTGGCTCGCGCCTCAGCCTCTTCCACAACATCATCCATGGCGCCCCCGGGATCTGTCCTGCGTGGCCACGTTGCCCTCAATGCGCTGGCCGACACCCATGCGTACCATGCCCGTTGAGGACGTAAGACCTCATCCCGAAAAGCCGTCTCGTGGTCCTCGACATGTGCGCAGACGAGCTGAACAGACGATCCGCTAGATTGGTGATCGGCGGCGCGAGGGATGACTTGGGGGCGCGATGAATCGGTGGCATCCGGTGACCCGGCGACTCCGTACTCCGGCCGCGCGGATCTGCATCTCTGTGCTCATCGGTGCCGGGGCCGGACTGGTCGTCTTCGGGGTCACCCAACTGTCCGGACGGAACCTGTTCATTGTCACCGGTGCCTTCGCCGGGGCGGTCAGTGTGCTGGCCTTTCAGGTGTACGGGCGTGCTGCCAGGCTGACTGAGGTGCGTGTCACGGTGCCGCAGCTCAGTGAGCTGACCTTCGTGGTGAACAACGAGGCCAAGCAGGTGGCTTGGCGGTTGTTCGTCGAGACTGTCACCCGGGTCTCGACCCAGCCGCTGGCCGGTGACGCCGGCCTGCTGCGGGAAGCCCTCACGTCGTTGTACGGCCTGTTCGGCACCGCTCGGGAGGCATTGAAGTCCGCGCGCCCCTCGGTGCAGGCCACGGGTGAGCAGACAGTGGAGTATCTCGCCATCACCATGCTCAACCGTGAGCTGCGGCCGTTCCTGTCCACTTGGCACCCCCGGCTCACGGCATTCGAGCAGCAGGATCCCAGCCGGCCCGAATCAGAGTGGCCGCAAGGCGCTGACTGCCGGGCAGAACTCCGCGTGGTGCAAGACAACCTCCGGGAGTACGCGCTCGGTTTCGCACGGCTGGCAGGCGTCAAGAACGCCAGGATGCTGATAGACGGCGCAATGCAAGCCGAGTGACCCCCTGACAGTGAGATCGCCCGGAGCAGGGGGCAGTGTCCACGGTCGCCGACCTTCTTGCTACGCGGCGCAGCGGGCATCCATGGACGGGCCGGCCGTTCCCCACCGGATGAGACAGCCGGGAGAAGCCAGGCACCACGCTGGTAGAACCCGACCCGGCGGTGGAACCCGGCGTCGACGTCCCCCGGGCCGCTGTAGGCCGGACAGCCGCCCAACGCGGGCCGCCCGGCCCATGGTCCGTACCTGTCCACCGCGCATCGACACACTGCCCGCCCTCGCCATAACAGTCTTTCGACTGCCCGTGGCCTCGCGCACACGCCCTTCTTCGATGACAAGGCAGGCGCGGATCTTCCCGTTACAACTGCTCGACACGCCGCCGGGCCGCGTCCAGCTCGCGCTGTTCCGTATAGGCGCCATCGCCGTCGGCAGGAAGCGAACCGTAGCGTTGGCCCATGGCAACGCATACCGCCTGACGTCGGCGCTCCAGGGTTCGGAATGTGCTGCTGCTCGGATCCGCGATAGTCTTCCCAGCGGCTTTCACGGCTCTGGCCAGGGCCGGCGCAAAGCGCGTTGCCTCCAGTTCAGCCGCCTCCCGCTCCTTACGCCCAGCCTCGCGCCGCTGCTGCTGGAGCCCAGGCCAGGCGGGAAAATCGTCGGCGGCGGGCACGGTCATGGAAGGCGGCCTTCCTCGTGTCCGGGGTCGTACGGCTCGGGCCGGAGCGAAGACGAACAGCAGGGGCGCGAAGGAGCCGGTCAAGGTACGGCCCGGCGTAAGTCTCTTGCCAGTGGTTGCTGTGCGCGGGCGGCGTTCCCGCGCCCGGACGGCGAAGCGTTGCGGTAGGCGCGCGCCAGCTTGGGGAGCATAGGACATGGTGCGGTCTATCTCCACGAACGCGCTGGAGCCGTCGGCCAGGAGCGCCACTCCGGCCGGGTACCAGGTTCCCGGCCGGAGTGGGGTGAGCGGTTCCATCTGCGGGTCAGTGTGGTCGGCGTGGTCGGCCGCCTGCGCGTGGTGAAAGGCGATGAGGGTGTCGATCCGAGCGAGGCCCCCACAGGCCCGGCTTGGCGATGCGCATCCCGGTGGTCTGGTCGGCTGTCGGCGCGAGCGCGCCGGCCCCTGGCGGGCGGGGAGCCTCGTTCGTGGACCGCACTGTCAGGCGGGGCGCGAGATTTACCCAAAGGCACGCCGACCAGCCGACGTTGCGAGGGGCGTGGCTGCGGCACTGGCAGCGGTCGTCGTCGACGATCAGGACGGCATCACGGACTCCGAGGCGTTCGATGACGTAGTCACACATATCCTCCAGGACCTCGTCGGCGTCCCTTGATCCGGTTCAGCAGCCGGTGGGGCTGAACCAGTGCACGAATCGCTCACCGTGGCCAGTGTCAATGGGAAGACAGTCTTCCAAAGGAAGACATGCAGCTCGGCGGGAACCTCCCCGTTGCAGTCGACCTCGCGACCGGCGCCCGCACGTTCATCTCCTGAAATGAGGCCGACGACTTCACGGAACGCGACCTCATGTAGGACCTTCACAGGATAATTGAGAGACGGAAGTGGGGTTGGTCAGACACTTTCTGACCAACCCCACCGCAATAGTGGGTGAACCTACCGGCCCAAAAGCCGGGGATCGACACCACCTTGACGAATGTTGACCTCCGCTACACCACGATCCGCACTTCCCCCAGCGGACTGGAGGGCCTGGCGTGTCACGGCGACAGCGATGTCCGCTGCTTCGCCGGGCGTCTCGGCCGAGACCTGCACGGTGGCGCCGACAGAGAAGAAGGCGCCGGTCGGACTATTGGACGTCGCGGTCGGCACGATCTCGTACTGCGGTTCCTTTTCCATCGCGTCGACCATCCCTTCCCGGAGCCGTGCCCACTCCTCGTCGGTGACGTCCAGCAGTAGCTGCACGTCGACTTCCCAGTCACTGGCCATTGCGGGGCACCCTCATCCGAATCTGTCTACCTGGGCTTGACGTCAGCCGGCTTGCTGACAACCTGCGTCTTCGTACCCGTGATGGGTGAGACGATCTGTGCGGTGCTCTGACCCCAGAACCGCGCACTGTACTTCACCTTCTTGCCGTGGGGGACAGGGGCGTAGAACGTCGTCTTGCCGCCACCGGTCCTCACCGTCCGGGTTTCCTTCGCGGTCGCGGCGACAGACGGCCGCGGCGCACCGGCACGCATCAGCTTGGACGTGACCTTCAACTGGACTGAGGGGATGTTGCCGTAACACTGGGCGCGGGTCTTATAGATGACGCTCTTGCCCTTCTTTGACCAGTGGGGGGCGTCCGCCGTGATATTGCAGTACGCGCGAATCGTTCTCTTGCGCGCATCTGCGCTCGGCGCGTCTAGCGTGATCCTCGTAGTTCCCTCCGGCTTCGGCGTGACGTCGGTGTCCGACGCGCTCGCCGAGTTCGTGGGAACTTCTACCGTACCGGCGGGGGCGGGTCCGCTGTCTGCCTGTACCGCAGGAGCAAGAGCCAGCGTCGGGCCGACACCGACGCAAAGCGCCATAAGCACTACTCTGCCGCGTATACCACTGTTATTCAACTTTGAAATACCCTTTCATACTTAATGAGCCTCAGGATCATATGCGAACTCGGACAGTGCCCCCGCGGCCAGGGTCTCCATGTAGATCGCCAAGCTGCGCAGTATGGATGCCTTGGACTTTTCCCGGGTAGCCGTCGACGGCTCGCACATCACATCCGGGCGTTGAGTCGATGACTCACACATCCGCGGGTTGAAGGGCTCCGGCCTCGGCGTCAACGCTGGGTCGTGGAGCGCGTGTTCGCCCGCCTGCACTGGTTCCACTCCGGCTTGTACGGGCACGGGGCACGGCCAGGAGTCAGCGGGTTCGTGCCGGGGCGAAGGGGATGCCCGACGTCATGCCGCGGTGGCCGATCATGAGGGCTTCACCGAGGAAGCTCACGCCGATGGCGAGCTGGAGGGGGCGTGCGTTCTCGTGCATGCCCATCTTCACCGCCAGGACATTGAAGCCGGCCGCGATCGCCAGGGTGGCGATCAGGGCGAGGAAGGTGCGGCCGGTGTATCGCTGCCACAGGACACCTCCCTTGTCGACGAGCTGAACGGTGGCGCCGCGCAGTGCACCGAGTGCCGCGCCGAAGACGGCACCGGTGATGACCCAGGTGATGTCGGTGGCGGTCAGGTCCGTCTTCTTGATGAGGGACCAGAGGCCGATCGCGGTCAGGACCGCCGGGGCCGCGAAGAGCTCCCGTGCGTTGACCGGTTCACCGATCATCCGTTTGATCACGACCGCGATCACGACCGCCGCGATGATCGCGGCGAGCAGCCAGGGGTTCACGCGGATACCAGCCGCACCGACCGCCGGGCCGCAACGCAAGAGCTCCTGGCCGAACTCCTCCCCCTGGACAAGGCCCGCCGTCAGGAGTCCGCACTCTGGCTCGCCTTCACCACCGCCGCACACACCCGCCCCGAACTGCGGCCCTGCGCCGCCGAAATGCAGGCCGACCTGCACACCCTGATCGCACGCGTGCTGCACGAGGCACGGTGCGCCGGCGGGCTGCCAGGCGACATGGACGTCGAACTGGAAAGCACGCGACTGGCCGCCCTCCTCGACGGACTCAATCTCCAGGCAACACTGCTGCCGGACCGCTATCCGCCGAAGCTGCTCCGGCAGGTACTGCGACGGCACCTGGACGCCCTCAGAGCCGGCGGCTGACTCGGGCCGACGCGTTCAGCGCGCCGCACGTCCGGAGCCACGGAAACGCTCCGCCCATGGGCCCGTCACGCGACTCATCGGACACGCCCTGGCAGTTGCACCCATCGAGGAGATCGCCGCGGCCACCGAGATCGCCGCGGCCACCGAGAAGGCCATCGCGGAACGCGGTATCGAAGGCCTGACCCAAGGGCGCCGCCGCCCTGATCGGCCTGCACGCCACCGACCCGGCCACCGTGTTCCTGCCCGCCGCCGCCCGCGTCGCCGAGCCGGACACCGCCGCGGTGGAGCGTGCGCTGTACGAGGACCAGACACTGACACGGATGCGGTGCATGCGCCGCACCATATTCGCCCCGCCCACCGCACTCGCTCCCGAGATTCAGGCCGCCATCGGCAAGGACCCCTACACGGACCGGGGCAAGGCTCTGGCCGAACCCCTGCCCGAACTACCAGGGACCGAGGCGAAAGCGGCCCTGGCCCGAAACTACCTCGCAGCCTTCGGGCCCCGTCACCGAGGCCGACCTGAAGTGGTGGACCGGCTGGGCGCTGACCGCCACCCGCAAGGCGATCGCCGCAACCGGCGCCGAAGCTGTCGACCTCGACGAAGGCACCGGCTGCCTCCTGCCCCAGGACATCCAGCCGACCGCCGAACCCGAACCCTGGGTGCCCCTGCTGCCCAGCCTGGATCCCACCCCCATGGGCCAGCGCCACCGCGACTGGTACCTCGCTCCCGACGACGCTCCCGCGCTCTTCGACCGCAACGGCAACGCCGGTCCCACCATCTGGGCCGACGGCCGCATCATCGGCGCCTGGGCCCAAGCCCCCGACGGCAGCATCAACCGCCATCTGTTCACCGACCCCGGCCGGGACGCCCGCAACGCTCTCGACCGCGAGGCCACCCGCACGATGACCTTCCTCGACGGCACCCGGGTCACCCCCCTGCTACCGCACCCCCCTGGAGCGCCAACTCGCCACGTACGCCGACGGAGAAGCTCCCGCAGGGGCTCCCTCGTAGATCCGCTGCCTTCCGGAGCCAAGACCAACCCGGGACCGGGATCGGGATCGGGGCCTGGGTCGGGATGGGGGCCTCACTCACTCTCCGCAGAGCCCAGCCCCTCCTGCAGGCTGCTCCCGCACGGGCCCCGCGGCGCCTCGCCTCACCCCAGTGCGCCCAGGAGCTGGCGTTCGCGTTCCATGCTCAGGCCGGCCCGGCGGGGCCGGTCCAGACCCGCGTCCCGCTCCCAGCGCAGGGTCTGCTCCAGCAGCTCGGCCAGGGGACGGTGCCGCAGGCCGACCGCGGCCGCCGCAGCGCCGTCACGGGCGCTGAAGCCGGCCCAGTCGGGGTCGGCCACCCACAACGCGAGCGACTCCGGGCCCATGGCCTGCACCACATCCTGCCCGAGCAGCCAGTCGTCGTCCGCTTCCACCACCGGTCCGGTGTGCCCGCCGATCTCCCGCGACAGTGCGACCCACTCCCCGAAGGGCACGATCGGGCCGACCGCGTTGTACGTTCCGGTCGTCCCCTTCTCCGCACAGTGGAGCAGCCAGGCCGTGAGGTCTCGCGCGTCGATCACCTGCGTCGGACTGCCCGGGGAGGCCGGCACCAGCAGCGGGGCCAGCGGCTCGCGGGCCGCGCGGGCGACCCAGTACCCGGACCGGTCGCTGTGGTCGCCGGGGCCGCCGATCAACCCCGCCCGCGCGATGAGGAGCCGGTCACCCACCGCGGCCGCCGCAGCCTTTTCGCAGGCCACCTTGGCCTGCCCGAACTCGTCGTGACCGACGGTGTCCCGCTCGGCCGCCGGGAGCAGTCGCGCCGACTCGTCCGCGTTCAACTGGGCATGTGAGGCATACGCGCTGACCGACGAGATGTACGTCCAGTGGCCCGCGCGCTCGCCGAGCGCCGCCAGCGCCGCGCGGACGAAGCCTGGTTGCCAGGACACCTCGATGACGGCGTCCCAGTCCCGACCCGCCAGGCTCTCGTACGCCGACGGCTCGTTCCTGTCGGCGACGACCAGCACCGCGCCCTCGGCCGCCTCGCCGCTCTCCCCGCGGGCCAGACAGGTCACCTGATGCCCATGTTCCAGTGCCTGCCGCGAGAACTCGCGGCCCACCCACGCCGTTCCCCCCAGCACCAAGATCTTCATCCGCTCACTCAACATGAACGGTGAGCCCGCGCACCCCTGTTCTGCCGAGGGCATAGCCGCCCCCGACGGCCGCCATACCGGCCGGTGTCCCCAGGCCGGTCCGTCATCGCGGTGTCACCCACCCTCCCCGGTGACGGTGAGGAACGCCACCGAGCCGACCGCGACCAGGGCGACTCCGAGCAGGCACCAGTAACGCGCCGCGCGGAGGGACGACTGGATTTGGTAGACGTGCGCCGTGGCGAGCAGCCAGCGCACAAGGGGGTCGGTTCTGGCGATGTTGGCGTGCACTCGGTGCAGGTTGTCCCGCCACTGGTCGCGGCGCTGCGGGTCGTCCTCCGCGAGCGCCGCACGGTGGATACTCACCGCGATCCGCCGGTGGCGCAGCAGGTCGTCGATGCTGGTGGCCGCGGAGCCGAAGTAGCAGGCCGGTTCCGCGTCGATCGCCTCGCGCAGGCCGCGCAGTGCCGGAGTCCTGAGCGTGGCCGTCGTGGTGACAGGGGGCTCCAGGACCCGGCCTACGTGCCAGATGGCGGTGATGACCCCCGTCAGGGCGACAAGCAGCGCACCGCCCGCGATGCACGCCTCGCCGATCCCGTGGAGGCGACCGGCCGCAACGAGCGGGCCGCCGCCCAACAGGGCGGCACCGACAGCCCCGTAAGCGGCGATCATCCACCGCGCCGCGGCCCGCAGTTCGGGCACTGCCTCAAGCGGCGAGGGCAGCGCGTCGAAGGGCAGGCCGGGGCCGGCTTCGGGAGGCGTCGGGGCCGTCATTGATCGTTGTCGCCCCTGACCAGATGCCCAGGCGTGCCGCCGTCGACCTCCACGTCGAGATACGGCACCCAGTCTTCACCATCGAGGTACAGCAGCTCGCCGTCGGCGTTCATCTTGACGTCGATGTCCTTCGGTTCCTGCTCCATGACCGCAAGTATCCCCACGGGCCGTGTCACCCGTAACCACACACACATCAGCCCATCGCCGCCTCGACATGGCTGATGTGGCGCAGCACCAGGGCCACGACCTCGCGCTGCACGGGGTCGTCCAGTTGCGTGAGCAGTCCGGCTTCGCGGCTGCCGGCGACAACCTCGTTCAGGACGGCCGACATCGGCACGAGCGAGGCGTCTGCGGCGAAGTCGGCAAGGCCTTCCCGCGCTACGGACGCGCTGGCCTCGTCTCCGGCGGCGGCCGCGACGAAAGTGCCCAGAGCCAGGTTGTAGTTCAGCACCAACCGCAGCTCAGTGGGTACGGTGACCTCGTTCTCCAGTGCTTGCCGGGCTCGGCTGACCACAGCGGTGTCCAGCGGCTCCAGATCGGCGAGGACGTCCGGCCCGCGTTCGCCGTCGTAGAGCCGCCGCAGCCTTGCGGCCGGCTCCGCGAACCGGGGGTCGAGGGTCTCCAGCTCGGCGAGGCGTTTGCGCAGGTTGATGTACGCCGCGGTGTTGCCGCGGGTGGCGGCCACCAGCGCGGCGATCAGCGGCTCCCAATAAATGGACCACACGGCTTCCGCCAGCGCCGAGCCGGCGGACGGCTGCTCAACCTGCTGGCGCGCTTCCTCGATCACGCTCTCCAGCAGGCCGCTCAGCGTGGCCGGGCCGGGTGCGAGCTGACGCAGTACGGGGAGCAGGTCCACCCCGGGGACCTGGCCGACGCGTTCGCACAGCGCCTCCGGGCTGCCGGGCAGTTCGAGTTCCGGCCCGAACTCGTACAGATCACCGGCTATCGCGATCCCGGCATCGCTGGTGACGCCGCCGGTCAGCCTGCCCAGGAGCACGGCCGCCAGGTGATGGGCCACCGCCGCTGTGCCGTCCCGGGCGTGGACCTTCAGATAGGTGCCGATATTGACGTGGCCGATCGCGATGGTGTGGGGAACCTGTGCCCGATAGGCGTAGCGCAGGCAGTCCCGGGCCCGGTCGATCGCCACGTCCCCGTGCCCGCGGGCGTCCTCGATGTTTCCCAGGGCGCCGAATACGTCGGCGAGCACAAAGGGGTCGCCGAGGCGCTCGGCGATCTGCCGGCTCGCGTCCACGAGGGAGAGCGCCGCGTCGGTGCGCCCCAGTTCGAGCAGCGGCATATAGGCGCCGTGGCGGGCCTGGACGAGGTCGGTGAGGGGGGCGCCGCGGGCTTCCTTGGAGGCGCACAGCTCCGCGTTGTACGTCAGCGCCTGCTCCCAGCGGCCGACACGGACAGCCGCCCGCTGGGCGGTGTCGAGGAGTTCCTCCCACACCGCCCACCACGAAGCACTCTCCGCGTCCCTCGATCCCCGCGGTAGCGGCCTCATCCGCTCAATCAGATCGGCGGCCTCGGTGAGCGCCTGTTCCACGTGCTGGGAGTTGGCCAGCACATGGACCCGGTTCACTTCGCTGCGACATCTTTCCCAACCGCCGAAGCCCGCCCGCCGCACGTACTGGATCTGCTCCTCGGCCAGCGCGAGCGCGTCCTGGATGCGCCCCGCCCGGACGGCGGACTCGATCAGGCGGCCCGTCGCGCCCGCCGCCACCTCGTAGTCCTTTGCGGCCCGCGCCCTTTCGAGCGTCCTGCGGGTCTGTGCGGCGGCCTGCTCGGGGTTGATCAGCCGCATGACCCTCGTGTGCGCGGCGGAGAGGCGTTGCCCGCCGCCGCCCGTGAGGTGCTGCACGGCCAGCCGTCGCATCAGGGGCGCCACCCGTGCGGCCACCGGCCTCGTGGCGTCGCGCAGCAGCACCGCTTCCAGCAGTCCTTCGGCCACCTCCGGGTTGCCGTCCCGGGCCAGGTACGGCACCGCCGACATGCCGGCCCGCGCGATCAGCGGCCCGGTCAGGTGCGCTCCGTCCGTATCGGTGCCCTCCCGGGTCCAGGCCATCTCGAACACCGTCACCCAGTAGCCGGCCATCCGGGTGTCGACCATCGCGCGAAAGTCGCCGCCGGCGAGTTCGCGGCCCGCGCCGGCGATCACGTGGTGGATCTCCAGGGACACGTCGCCGGTCCGGCCCCGCAGCGTCAGCAGCCCTTGGTCCACCGCCGTCAGCAGACTCACGTCCACGGGTGTCCCGCCGTGACCGAGCCGGGAGCGCAGGTCCGGCCAGTTCTGTTCCACGGTCGGCAGGGTACGGTCCGCTTCCTCCAGGCAGCACAGGAAGTAGAAGAGATCGCGGACTTCCGGGGGCAGGCAGCCGACGACGGTCCCGGTCCAGACACGCATGTTCTGCAGGTGATCGACGTCGCCCACGGTGGCCTGCCCGGCGCTGAGGACACCCGTACGGGCATCCTCACCCCTGTTGTGCGCCCGTCGGACAGATGAGGCCGGCTCGGCGAGCCGGCCGGGATCGGCGCACAGGCCGTCGGCCAGCTCCAGCAGGAGGGGATGTCCGCCGGCCGCTGCCAGAAGCGTCCCGGCCAGTCGGCGCGCCTCGCCGGGCCGGTCGGTGATGCCGGGCACGCCAACGCTCGCCAGTTGGGCGAGCCGGGGCAGTTCCGTCAGCAGCAGCAAGCACTCGTCGTGGGTGAGCGGTCCCACGGGGACGGTGAGCAGGCCGCTCGGGTACGTACGCGGCACCGTGCGGCCGGACAGGATCAGCCGGGTGCGGCCGCTGTGCCCTGCCAGAGCGTGCAGCAGGTCCTTCCAGCGCCCGTCCCGCCAGTCGCGGTCCGCTGTGAGCAAGTGGTCGATGCCGTCGATGACGAGCAGCAGCCGGCGGCGCTCGGTGCGGGCGCGCAGTTGTGTCAGCAGTTCCCCGAAGCGGCCGGGACCCGCCGGTAGTTCGGCGCGGTCCAGCTCGGGCACAGCCTGCTCGATGGCCGCGACGAGTTCGGTGAGGGCGCCGCCCGGGTCCGGCCGCGGGGCGGTCTCGGCCGCTGCCCGGAACCAGATGACCTTCTCAAAGGCATGCTCGTGCGTGGCCGCGAGCTCCGCGGCGCAGGCGGTCTTGCCCACCCCGGGCATGCCCTGCAGGAGCACTCCGCGCAGTGCGCTGTCCGGCGACAGGGCCGCACCGGCCCTCGCCATGGTCATGACCCGGCCGACGAAGCGTTCCGGCACCGGCAGCGTTCCTGCCGCCGTCTCCGCCGCCTGTGCCTCGACTGACGCAGGCGCGGGCATGGTCAGCTCCAGCGCCCGCGCACCGGACAGGGTCGCAGTCCCCGCCTGCAGGGCCAACTGCGGCACGGGCTCGTCAGGCTGCGACAGCTCCTTGACGGTGCCGGCCAGGGCGCGTGGCAGCGGCTGCCCGTCGAGAATCAGCTTGCTGTAGACCCGCTCGGCCAGCGCCGCCGCGAAGTCGTCGGCCACCGGGTAGCGCATGGCCAGCACCGCGCACTCCAGTTGCTCGGCGATCATGTTCGCGAGCGGGCCGGCCGGGCCGGGCGCGGGTTCCTGCTCCGCGTCCTTCGCCGTCGGCTCCGCGTCGTGCTGATCGGAGAGGCTGAGCAGCCGCCGCCGCTGCCGTACGGCCCGCCCCGCGGACCAGCAAGCCGACAGCGTGACCAGCTTGACGCCCCGCGCCATGCTGAGCAGGTCTGTCACCTCGTCCGCAGCAACCCGGTCGGCCAGCCCGGAATCAGTTTCCAGGAGGAGTTCACCGGGCGTGCCGTGGCCGGAGACATGGATCACGTCCCAGCCCTCGGGTCGCGCCAGTACGGCCTTGAGGCGCTCGCGGGTCACCCCGTACTGCAGGCAGTGGATCTCGACACCCCGGCCCGCCCGGGCCGCCTCGGTGAACCGCCGCTCCAGGCGCCGCCGTTCACGGCGCAGATTCAGCGCCCGGCTGTCTTCCGGCAGGCTGAACAGGGCCAGGATCCGCACCGGTTGACCAGTGCGCGGCATTGGTCCGCCGTCCGGTGGCCGGGTGTCGGGCCCGCACTGCGTCACCAGGGTGACGTCCTGCAGGGCCAGCGGCTGCTCCTGCGCATGGGCCAGCTCCAGCGGCAGGGACAGGAGCCGGCGCGCCGGTTCTCCAGCGTCCGCCGGTACCACCACCCGCACCGCGCAGGGAGCCGCCGCCCGCAGCGCGTCGGCCACGGGGCCAAGGACCTGTTCGCCGAGCCAGCCGCCCACCTCGTGGACGATCTCTGCCTCCCGGACGTCGCGCAGGTCGGGAGGCGTATGCCGCCACAGGTATCCCAGGAGGTCGACTGCGGCCTCGTACTGCGCACTGGCCAGGTTCAGACGTACGTCGTGGTGGGCCAGTACCCGGTCGTCGGGCCCGGTCAGCCGCCACAGCCACCGGTCCGCTCCCGTCATCTCCCGCGCCTCGAGTCGCAATACGATCACAACCGTTCCCCCTCACCCGTACGGCGGCCGGCGGCGGGAACGCCGGAATCCGAAACGGGGTGACCGGCGGCCGGTGCCCCCTCCCGGGTAGGCCTTCGCGAATTGCCGGGCGTGACCGGGGTAGGCCGTGCACAGCATGTTCACCGTCTGGTCGAGCTGGGGGCGGAGGTCGGCGGGCGTACCTGCGGGCATCATCGCGACGAGCTTCGCGGCCAGGTCGAGCACCATCACCGCCCGGTCCGGCTCCTCCACCATGCCCAGGCACCGCAGGTACTGGATATAGGTGTTGGCCAGTTCCCACAGGGTCAGCGGGTCGAGGGGGTCGATCAGGCCCTGCCGGATCTCCACGGCGCGGGAGGCCGACAGGGTGGGGACCATCGGGTCGGCGCCGCCCCGGCGCCGTACGGCATCGAGCAGCCGGGTCATTTCGGCGATGGACAGATTGTGATGCACGGTCCCCAGCGCCCGCCGCGTCCGTGGACCGGCCTCGACGCTGTGCCCGGCCTCACGGGCCTCCTCGAGAACACGGATGCGCTCGTCCAGGCCGCCTGCCTCGGCGAGGATCTCGGCGAGGTCGGTGCGGGCCACGAGCAGTTCCGCCAGCGCCTCGTCGACTGCGGGCGAACGTTCATCGGCATCCCAGTCCAGCGTCTTTCTGAAGACAGAGTCGAACTCCGATGCCGCCTGGCGCCCCGCCTCAACCGCACCGGCGGCGTTGCCCGCCGCGGTCAGCGCCATTGACCAGCGCCACAGTGCGCGAGCCAGCCCGCGGGACGTTTCGAGGTCCGCGTGGTCCCGCAAGGCCCTGCGGTATTTGCCCACCAGAGCCTGCCACTGTCCCGGCGCAGCGCTCTTTCGCGCGGAATCGAACTGCGCCTGGCGAAGCTGCTCGTATTCACGCGCCAGCCGTTGTTGGCAGCTCATGGCGCTCCTTCCAGCCGGAACCGATCGGTCGAACTTGCTCTGCGTCGCGTGCCCCGCGCAGGTGTGGATCCCGGTACCGGACCACTCCTTGCCCGTGGTGCACGACACTGCCCACAACAGCCCGATAGATCAAGGGAGTTGGCGATGGCCGCTGCCCGGCTCAGCGCGGACTGCTGCCGCACCTCGGAGGGGGTGGATCTGTTGTCGCAGCCAAGCGGATCCCGAGGGCCCTGCGGTGAGTCGCCAGGAGGCCCTTGTCAGTGCGGCGCGGCAGCTCAGCCGGGGCCGCTGTGGTGCCGGTCGGCCAGGGTGGTGATTCCTGCCGTGGCCGCAGTGGCGAGGTCGGTGATCATGGCGTCGTCGACGGGCAGGTTGATGATGTACAGGGCAGATGCCAGGCTGCCGAGCACGGGCTCAGCACACGTGTCGGGTGTGGACCAGACCATCCTCATCCACTCCGGTAATAACTGATCGTCAGAATGCGACCTGACCTCTCGGCTGAGACGGCGCCCAGTGGTGCAACGGAACTGGTAGGTCTGGTTGTGCGCTGGCTCGACAGGACTCTGAGGGGAGAACCTTGTCGGACTTGAGCTTCCCGCCGACGCGGGTGGTCGGACGCGGGGCGGCCTGGTACCGCGGGGACTGTCATGTCTACTCGGTTCGCCCGGACGGGGAACTCACGCCGCATTGGCTCGCGCTCGGCATCAAGCCCGGCGAGGTCATCGACTGGCACCACCAGGTCAGGGGCGGGTTGATCGATCAGTGCCTGGACCAGGTCCATCGAGTCGGAGGGCTGTGCGTGGCCGCGCACCCGCATGCGCCCTACCCGTCGGGCGAACGCCGGCAGGGCGTGGCCGAATAGGACGCCAGGTCGTCCAGGGCCTCGGTACGTGCCTGCGCGGGCAGGTCGAGCAAGTGCTCTCGGGGAACATGCGCTCGTCGTGGAGGCCCTGGACCGCCGCCGGGAGCGGTAGCCACCGTCAGCCGGATCAAGTCCGCATCGTAGAATGCAACACAGAATGGAAGCGACTCTAAGACGGTGCTGAGGACGGTGGCGTCCAGCCCGGCGGTGCCGGCTCGATGAGTTCGACTTCATCGTCCAGGTAGACCTCGCCGCCGGCCTGCGGGAAGTCTACGAGGAGTTCGTCGGTGGACATACGTGCCACGACCGTGCCCACCGGGTCATCGGGGTGGTCGGTAGCCTCTCGTGGCGTCACCTTGTCTCCCGGCGTGTAGCGCCGGTGAGGGGTGGAGTCGGTCAGCCGCTCTGTGCCAGACATGAGTCGCGTCCCTTCGGGCCCCGCTGGCCCTTGGTCCAGTAGGCGGTGATGATGCCCTTCTGGCCCATGTTCCGCCCGTGGAACTTATAGTCGGCGAAGTCGACGTACACACACATGGTGCGCTTACTCGTCCCGCTCCGGTAGGGGTAGCAGTACAGCGTGTAGTACCGGCTGAGCCCTTTGCAGATCCCATTGTTGAAGGCGCCCTGCCACCTCTTCTTGGCCGCTCGCGTGTACGGGTGGCTGGGCTTGTGGTGGTGCTTTACCGCCCTGCTTGATGTGGGCGCGCCCGAATTTCGCGTTGCCTGCCCGCAGGATGGGATTCTCACCGCTGGGTGAAGCCAGCGTATAGAAGCTCTTGTCCACGATCTTGGCCGCGCCGCTGCCGTCTTTGATCGGTCCGGGACTGGCCACGGCAGCAGGAGTAACGGTGGCACAGGCCGCTATCGCTGCTGTCGCGACAACGGCTTTCGGCGCTGTTTGCCACGGGAACTGCACACCAAGCTGTGCGGCTGGCTTTCCGAAGCGATCCGGAACTGGGCATTGCTGTCGAATGGGGTTGAGACGGTGCTCTCGCGCCAGCCCGCGACACGCAGGAGTGGCTGGAGACAGATGTGTCCTGACCTACCGCGTCACCGACCATATCCTGACGCTTGGTCAGCAGGACAGGGAGCCGGCCCCGGGAAAAAGCGACCACCACCTCGCTGCGCTCCCGGCACACCGGCTGCTGACGCGCCCGGCGCCATCCCCGTCTTCAAGGACCTGCCCGCCCTCACGTACGCGGCCCGGCAGAGAAGCTGTTCGAGGAGGCGTACGACTGGGCACGGCCGATGTCCGACGCCGAGTGCACCCTGTGCCACCTGGTCGGCATCGACGCCGACATGGCCTCCGGGGCGGTGCCAACGGCCTGACCGTCGGACTGGGCGCACCGACGCACGTCAAGGTTCCGAGGTTCGCCCCGAAGCTGTGCCCGGCTCGTGACTCGTCGACCTGCCCCAGGTCGACCTGTCCCGCGTGAAGGCCGACAAGGAGTGGGTGGGACTGGACGGCTCGCTGCTCGCCCCCGTTCACGCCGAACAGGGGACGCCCGCGGGTCCGGTCTGGTACGCGACGCGGACTGTGGCGTACGCGGTGGAGCCCGGCGACGAGGTGCGCCCGCAGCGGCCTGGGCTCGGACGTCACGAACACCGACCGCCTGTGACCCGACCCGGGACGTCCTCACGCCGGGAACACAGCACGGGTGTCGAGAGCGGCCCAGTTCGGTCGCAGGGAAGACGGGTGCGGGCTGAACTGCCGACGCCTGCGCCCGAGGGAGCCGCCGTTCGGGATTCACGCGGCTCTTACCAGGGGAGTACGACGCGGGCGCCGGGCACTTCAGCTCTTGGTTCTCCCGCTGGCTCATGATCGTGGCCAGCCGCATATGTCGGATGTCGCCTGAGATGCCGGTACCGGTTGATGCCTGGCCCCGTACGGGGAAGAGGGCAGCAGAGGCCGAATGCTGTCCCACTGCCTGTCGGGCAGCCGGGCATGACGAGGCATCAGAACCAGACCGTGGAGGTGCTGCATGCCCCGTCCAGCAACCCGGGGGGTCAGCCGATCGTCTTGATCACCCGGGCGGGCACACCCGCGACCGCGGTGCCGGCAGGGACATCACGAGTGACCACCGCTCCGGCAGCGACCACCGCACCGGCGCCGATAGTCACCCCCTGCGTGATCACGGCAGCCGTCCCGATCCAGACGTCGTCCTCGATGACGATCGGGGCGAAGGAGAGGTACTCGCGGCGCTCGGCCAGGGGCAGGGGATGGCCTCCGGTGATGAGACTCACCTTCGGGGCGATCATGACGCCGTTGCCGATACGAATGCCTCCCTTGTCCATGAAGGTGCATCCCTGGTTGACGAAGACGTTCTCCCCGAACGTCGTGTTCAACCCGTACTCGGTGAAGAACGGCGGGTAGATCGTCACCGACTCCGGCAGCGGGCCACCGAATACAACAGAAAGCAGTTCCGCGCGACCTGCGCTATCGCTGAACGGAAGCACGTTCAGTCGAGACGTCACATCGGTCACCTCCATGACCCGCTCCACATGACGCGCGAAATCAGGCGCCTGGACATACATAACCTGCTCTGTTCGAGTAGACATGCGCCGATCCCATCACCACGCAGAACACTCGATCAAACAACCCCGCACCACACCAGACACAACTCAAGGTTGTGAAAGTGAGGCGGAAGCGTGGATGTTGAAGCGCTGCGGACGTTCGTGACCGGCGCCGACACCGGCCAGTTCCAGGCTGCGGCCGACGAACCGGGAATCAGCCAACAGGCGGCCTCCAAGCGGATCGCGGCCCTGGAGAGGCATGAGGCTCCCCGGGCGACGGGACGGCAGTGAGAGGAAGCCGCCCGGGGCATGGGCTTGTTCATGGTGTGGCTGCGCTACTCACCCTCGCGGCTGGGTGCCGAGACATCGGCGGTGGTGTGGGGCCCGGGGACGAAGCCGGTCCGGGGTGAGCGAGAGGTGAAAGGGGGTACTGGCTGCGGTGCGCGGCCTCCCGCAGCAGATGCAGAGCAATGAACTGCTGAGGAGCGACTACCGGGGCGAGCCTCTCGACGACGCCCTGCAGCGCTTCACGGAGTCCTGCGGCAAAGCGAAGGATCTCGCGAGTGCGCTCCACGGCAGGCTGAGCACGGCCCTCTCCGCCATCGGGCACATCGCGTACAAGGACGAGCCCGGGGAGCAGGAGCGGTGACGGGTGGCTGAATCCGCCGGTTCGGCAGATGTAACCGTCTGCGAACGGTGCGGAGCGGAGGCCCGGGGGCCGGTGGTCCTGGCCTCTTTGCTGTCCGGTCCTGATCGGCTGCGGCACTCGATCCATTTCCGATGCCCTCTCGTCCGACATGGCCGCGCCCCCCGGCGCGGCGACCGCAGGAGGTGCGGTGAACAGCCAAGGCAACCAGGACCGCGGCAGCACGCCCCGCAGGCTCGCCACGCTCGGCGACGCCATCGGTTCCGTACTCACCCACGGCCCTGCCCACGGCCCCACCTTCGGGCTGCCGGGCCTGGACACCGCGGCAGGCGGTCTGCAGCGGGGCAAGCTGACACTCGTGGCAGCGCGTCCGAGTGTCGGCGGAAGCCTGCTGGGTCTGGCGGCCGCACGGAAGACCGCGCTCGTCGACCACGACATGGTCCTGTACGCGGCCTCGGGACCCAACCGTGACGACATCTTCCGCCGGATCATCTCCGCCGAGACCGGCGGCGAATATGCGCGTCTCAAGCAGGGCCGCCTTACCGAGCACGAGCAGAAAGTCGCCCACCAGCTCGTCCAGGCCGGCGACCTTTTGATGATCGATGACGGCAGTAACCTGACCGCCGAGGACATCAGGGAGACCGCCCCGCACATGGAGGGCCTGGCCCTGGTCGTCGTCGACCGCCTGCAAGCCGCCCACAGTGCCCGCCTGCCACTGTCCGGCAACCGCCTCCCGGACGCCTCCCAGATCCTGGCCACTGTCGCGCGCACGCTGCACGTACCGGTGCTCGCCATCGTGGACAGCGACGATCCCGCACTCCTGTCCCTGTTGGACGCCGACGTCACCTTGACCCTCTCGCCGACCGAAGACCCTGCCCGGGTCCAGGTGACGGTAGCGGAGCGCGACTTCGGCACGATCGGCTCGGCGTACCTGCAGCCCGACCTGCTCCACGCCCGCTTCCTCGACGCCGGCGCCGCCCCCCTCGACCGCGCCGACAGCCCGGCCGGCCCAGGGCACCCGCCGGCCACCGGCGGAACGGCGGCGCTGGAGTTGGCCGAAGCCGCCCTTCCCTACACATCCGGCGGACACCAGGGAATCCCCGCCGCCCTCACCCACGAGCTCGCGGCATGGCGGGCCGCGGTCACAGGGGGCGACCACGAATCCCTCAACGAGATCCTGCCGTCGCTGCTCCAGGCCGCCACAGCGGTAACGGAGTTGCCAGACACCCAGGAGGGGCACCGACTCGCCGCCGCGCTGCGGCCCTACGGCACCCCCGAGTCCGCCGGCATCGCCGCAAGCGCCGGCCACACCGCTGCTGCCAGTGCCCCCGCCCAGGCCCCGGCGGACAGCGGACAGGCCCCCGACGGTGCAGCGCAGGACGAGGAAGACAGTGAGGACAGGCTGGAGCCGGGGGACGAGGAGGACGAGCCCGAGGGGCACGTCTTCCCTGCGCTGAAGATCCTCAAGGACGCGGTCGGCCGCTCGAAGATGCACCCGGTCCCCGTCATCCGCAAGGAAGAGCGCGACAGCGGCCCGTGGCCACTGATCAGCGAGCACATGGACGGCGAGCCCCGCTGGGTCCACCCCGACGTCACGGCCACCCGGGTGCCCCACATCCGGGCGAACGGCAAGCGCGTGCGGCGCGACCAGCTCGAGGTGCCCGACTCGTTCGGCGAGGGCATGCTGTGCCTGATCGACCGCAACGGCAGCTTCCCCTCCGCCTGTTCAGGCGTCCCCCTCGCCCCGAACGCACTGAAGCACACCGGCCCGCTCGACGCGTACGACAAGACGAGGGCCGGCATCTATCTCATCGACATCCCTGAGTGGACCCGCACCGACATGCCGCACCCCCTGGGGCGGATCATCGACCGCCCCGACGAGGACGGCCGGGTGTGGGTCACCACCCCCCACATCAAACAGTTGGAGAAACTCGTCCGTCAGAAGCACCTCGGCGCCATGCCGGCCATCCACGACTCCTGGACCGGGAAGTACAACGAGTCCCTCTTCAAACCCTTCTACGAGGCCACCCGCAAGGCACGCACCGAGCTCGTCCAGACCGGCGGCGACCCCTACAAGGCATACAAGACCCGGCTGTCCATCGCACTGCGCCTGCTGTGGCCCAAACGCCCCTCCCAGCGCTCCCCGTTCTGGCGGCCCGACTGGCGCATGAGCATGGTCGCGGAGGCATCCGTCCGCCACTGGAGCATGGCCTTCAGGGCCGTCGAGGAAGGCCACCGCCTCCTCGCCCTGCGCAACGTCGACGCGGCCGTCTTCTGGACGCCGGAGGGCACGCCGCCGTCCACGTACCGGATCGGGACCGGCTTCGGCGAAGTCAAGGCCAAATTCGTCAGGCCCGGCGAGATGATCCCCGAGGGCGACGACTGATGGCCGGCCCCACAGGCCGCGGCAACTCCCTGGGCGCCGCTCTCAACGACCTCCTGCACGCCCAGGTCACCCCCCGCCACCGCCTGTCGTCCTACACCGCCAGGCACTGGCACACCCAGCTCAGCCAGCTCACCGCGACCCACCGCGGGCAGCAGGCCCTGCAGGGCGCCGGTCTCCACGTGAGGACCAGGACGCTGATCAACTGGCTGTCCGACGCGGAGTACAACATCCGCCGCAGCTACCTGGACCTCATCCACACCGCGTACGAGAACGTCGCCATCGTCCCCGCCGACCCGATCCCCGCCCACATCAAGCGGGGCCAGTACGAGATCAGCGGCGTCGTCAAAACCGGGGACGACGAACGTACGCGCGGCACCCCGGGCGCCGCGCCCCTGCGTATCGACGGCAGCCGGGGCCACTGGGATGAGATCGAGGAAGTCTGGCTCGCCGGCGAACTCACCGACGACGAGTTCGAGGACCACTTCATCGACGACGTCATCGTCGAGGACATCGGCGAAGGCACCGACGGCTGGGAGTTCCCCGGCGCCTCGTACTGCGTCGAAGTCCGGTAGCAGCACGCACCAGCCGCCGCACCGCCCTCCGCATCAAGGCAAACCACAGGCGCGGGCTGGCCACTCGCTACGACAAGAGGGCCACCACCTACCTGGCCGGACTCCACCTTGCCGCCATCTTCATCTGGTCAGCGAGGTGATCGAAAGGAAACGGCCTGGTACTCCAGTGTGACTGCGCGATCTTGTGGGGAACCCTGGTCGGGAACGGGTACGGCCACCGCGTGATCATCGGGGTGGCGTGGGCTCCTGTCGCCTGACCAGGCCAGCGATGCGATCACAGGACGAGCATGAGCTTGCCGCCGGGGCGGCGGGATCGGCTGAGCTTGGCCGCTTCCTGGATCTGGTCGAGGGTGTAGGTGCGGGCGACCGGTACGACCAGGATGCCTTCGCCGGCGAGCCTGGCGAACTCATTCATCTGGTCGTAGCGGATCTCGGTGGAGATCCGGACGCCCAGTTCGGCTGCGGCGGCGAAGTCCGAGACGGTGAGGACACGGTCGGGATCCCCGGTCAGCTCGATCAAGGTCGGTAGCGAGCCGCCGGCCGGGCTGGGCCGGTCGGCGCGGTCGATCCGGCCCCCGGTCGGCGTGGTGTCCAGGGCGCGGTCCACGGGGCCTGGGGTCAGTGCGCTGACGCGTTCGGCCATGCCCTCGCCGTAGGTGGTCACCTGGGCGCCGATCTCTTCCAGGGCGGCGGCCCGGGTCGGCCCGGCTGTGGCGATCACCCGGATACCCCGGTGCAGCGCGAAGCGCACCGCCGCCTCGCCCACGGTGGTGCCCGCGCCGTGGACGAGCAGCAGCTCACCCGGCTGGACGCCGAGGTCGTCGAGCGCGCGCCACGCCGTCTCGGCCGCCATCGGCAGCGCGGCGGCCTGCTCGGCGGTTACGCCCTTGGGAATGTGTGCCCAGGCCGGCATCAGCGCGTACTCGGCGGCGCCGGCCGTCGGGCCGTCGAAGGTGGCTGGGCCGAACACGCGGTCGCCGGTCTGGACGCCGGTGACGCCCTCGCCGAGCGCGTCGACGGTGCCCGCGACCTCGAGGCCGAGCCCGCGCGGCAGCGGCGGCAGATGGTCGGCGAGGAGACCGTCGACGACGTGCCAGTCGGCCGGTGTCAGGCCGCACGCCCGCACGGCGATCCGGATCTGGCCGGGTCCCGGCTCCGGCTGCGGGACGTCGCGGAGCACGATCACGTCCGGGGAACCGAACCGGTCGAATTGCAGAGCCTTCATGACGATCCCCCAACTGATGACAGCATCTGTTGTCATCGACCGTATCAGCCGATAACAGCTCCTGTTGTCGTACCCTGGTGGGCATGCCGCGATGGGAATCCGACGCACAGGGCCGGCTCGAACGCGCGGCGCTCGAGCTGTTCGAGACGCAAGGGTTCGAGCGCACCTCGGTCGCGCAGATCGCAGGCGCCGCCGGTCTGAAGGAGCGCTCCTTCTATCGCTACTTCCCCGACAAGCGGGAAGTCCTCTTCGCCGGAAACGAACTCGAGACCCACCTCGTCGCCCAGCTCGAGGCAGCCGACCCGGGCCTCACCCCGATCGAGGCGCTGCTGACCGCGCTGGGAACCGCCGAGGAGATCTTCCGCCCACGCGATTTCCTGCTGCGCCGGGCAAGAGTGATCGCCGCCAACCCGGCACTGGCCGAGCGCGATCTGATCAAGCTCGCCGACATCGCCGACGCGCTGGCACCGGCGCTCGAGCGCCGCGGCGTCGAGCCCGCCAAAGCACGCTTCATCATCGACGTGGTACTGGCGATCCACCGGCGCGCCATGCCCCGCTGGCTCGCCGAGCCGGACACCACCCTCGCTCAGCTCATGGCCCAGGCCACCGCCGAGCTGCGCGAAGTGGTCGCGCCGCCAGCTCCGACGGTCCGCTGAGGCGGCCGCAAAAGAGGAGCAGCGCCCACCGGGCCGACCGCGACCCACTCCAGCGGGATCGGCTGGGCTCCCTCATGGGCGATCAAGCCCGTCACCAATGCCGTCGCCGCGATGACCAGGCACATCGGCTTCGCGGCGGTAGCGCGCGGACCTGTCGGCTGCCGCGGGCGTCGTTCAGGACGAACAACATCCGGTGCCCGCACGGCTCGGTGGAACGCCGCCGTGTCGGTGTCCGCGCCGACGTCGGGCAGCGGCTGGCCGGCGCCCATCGCGGCCGGGAAGCCGCGTAGCGCCTCGGCCGGGGCACGCACGGCGGTGCCGCGCGTGCCCCTTCTTCGCGAAGTCCGTCTCGTCCACAATCCGCACCGCGTCGTCGGTACCGAGGTGTTCGACGGCGTAGGCGCGGACTTCGTCGCGGACGGCGTCGGCGTCCCAGCGGGCGGAGCGCAGCAGGCGCTGCATGGGCCCGGGCTGGGCGTGACCGGGGGGCCCGGACCCCCTCCCAAGCCGGGCGCGGCCAGCAACGGCGGCGACCGGTCGCGAGTGACGAGGGAACAGAGCTGATGGCGGGGAAGAGGAAGACCAACCCGACGGGGTCGACGAACAACTTGCGCGGTGACGTGCTGCGGCCGCTGCGGAACTCGGGTCGCATCGGTCGCGGGCACAGCGGGCACAGCGAGCACAGGTCTGCGTAGATCAGGTGACGAGCTGGAGCAGCAGCCGCCGGCCCACACAGTGCGTACTCCACAGGGGGCGCTGGCCTCGCGATGCGTGCTCCGTGCGCTGGTGCTTCGCGCCTGGGCTGGGTCTGGCCGATAGGCGAGCATCAAGAGGCTCGGTGTCCGCGCTTCTGCGGCACGCGGCGGGTTGGGCCGGGAGGCCGCAAGTGGCCGTGCAGCCGGGTGAGCTGAGAAGCTACTTGCACTGCCCGACGGTCCCAACCATGCTGCCGCTCATCCTGCGGAGAGCCAGCTCGGGGATGGGAAAGGTCGTCATGGAAGAAGCATCCGGTGGTACGGAACGACGTCGGTGGGACCGGGCCACGCCGGAGGACGGGGACTGGCTGATCCCCTTGCCGCCATCGGGACGGAGCGGCTTGACCGGCAGCGCGGGGGAGGTGGGGCCACAAGAGACGCGTCGTGTCCTGTCTGCCTTGTCGAACGGGCCCGAGTTCGCCGTCCTGCGGGGTCTTGCCGTAGACGGGCTCAGCGATCAGGCGTGCGCCCACTTGTGCCGGTCGGTCATCTCCATGGCGGGAGCACCCCGCCCCAGGGAATCCGCCGCGCCGATGGACGATCTCCTCACCACCCAGCAAGCCCCAGCTCCAGCGAGCGCAGAGGGAAGTTCTCGCGCTGATGTGGAGGTGGCGGCGCTGGCCCCGCATACCGACCGGGCCGGCCCGCCCGGGCCACCGCGTTTCCTGGCCCTACTGTGCGTCAGACCCGCTCCCACGGGCGGGGAGACCGTGCTGATCAGCGGCCACAGCGTCCATCAACGGCTGCTGGACTACCGGCCCGCGGTCCTGCCGGAGCTCTACCGGGATTTCCACTTCGGCGCGGAAACCGCTCTCGCCCGCACCGCCCCAGTCTTTGCCCGGACCGGCACCCACATCACCGTGCAGTACAACCGGTACCAGATCGAACGCGGTCACCAGGCCGCCGGCCGCCCGCTGACACCGGCACAGACAGACGCTCTCGACGCATTCGACGAAGCACTCCGCCACCAAGCCCCGCTCCTAGTCCTGCAACTGCGACGCGGGGACCTCCTCCTGCTGAACAACCACACGATGCTGCACGGCCGGACCGCCTACACCGACCCGCACCGGCAACGCTGCCTCACCCGAGCCTGGGCCGACTGACGCAACACCGCAGCAACGACCGCGCAGGCCGCCTGCACCCGGGCGATGCCCTCCGCCGCGTCCGCCCGGCCTGCGCCCAGAGCCGCAGCGCGGTCACGAAGAGCGCGCCCCATGGTTTCCAGGGCGAAGGTGTCCTGGCACGGCTCGCTCGCGTCCTGGCAGGGCAGCGCGGTGACCGGGACGACGATCCGTGTCACGACGTTGGCGAGCAGCGCGGGCATCCGCGGCTCCGCGCCGGCGAACTCGCGGGCGGCGTCGATACCGTTGGCCTGGACGGCCGGAGGCAGTTGAAGGCGGCGCTGATGGCAGCGTGCGGGGTCATCGGGGTGAGCGGCATGGTGTCGGGCATGCCGGCTCCTGAACGTACGGGCCGCCCTGCTGATCGAGGGTGGCCTCGAGGCCACCCCCGAACCGCGTCCCTGTGAACAGACTCCGGCCGCCGACAGGGGAGAACTCTCCCTCCTCCGGGTTTGACCTGTGACAGCGAACTTGGACCAATTGCCATGGAAGGTGAACCAGTCACCGAATCCGCCGTCTACCGGATCGGCCGGCGGGTCGGGTGCCGGGAGGGTCCGTCGGAGGGAACGGGACTTTGGTCCCGTGTGGAGTGATCGTGCAGGGATATCCGTATGTCGCCGGTCGTCCGCGCGGAGCAGCCGACGGGCAGCCCCGGCGGAACCCCGCCGGTCCCCTGACACCACCACCTTCAGCAAAGGACACACAGCGTGGGCATCATCGCCTGGATTCTCATCGGCCTCATCGCGGGCGCCATCGCCAAGGCACTCACGCCCGGGAAGGACCCGGGCGGCTGCCTCGTCACGATGCTCCTCGGCATCGTCGGCGGTCTGCTCGGCGGCTGGCTCGGCAAGGTGATCTTCGGCGTGCACTCCATCAACGGCTTCTTCCACCTCTCGACGTGGATCGCCGCGATCGTCGGCTCGGTGATCGTGCTCCTGCTGTATCGCCTCTTCACCGGGCAGCGTTCACGCTGACCGCTTCTGGCGCTCCCGTCCGTCCGTAGCCGGATTCCTTGTCGGCCATCTCCCCGATGGCGTCGAATCCTGAGCCGACCGGACCGCGGGCGGGTACTGCGCTCCTGATCTGCGGCGGTCCATCTGTCATCGCAGGTGGACCGCCGCCGTTCGTGACAGCGGAGAATGGAGGTGTTCTCCAAGGCCGACGTCACACGGAGTCGGCATCAGCCGGTGACCACCCGGTTCGTACGGCCTGAAATCCTGCGGTCAGCTTGCCGTCGTACAGGAGGAAGCCGTCACAGGCCATGCCCTTCAGGAACCGCTCGCCCCAGCCGCACACGGTCGGCACGGGGCGCTGGGTGGCACCCCGGACCGAGCGCCTCGGCCATGGACACCCACCGGACGCCACAGCGGCAGGACCTCGGGGGCCTCCTCCGCCTCGTCTCGGTCACCTCCGGTCGCCTCACCGTCGCCCTTGCAGCAGAGGTCGCAGAGGTGGTTCCGGCTGTGCATGCCCCCCACCCCCGCCTCCCAACGCCTTTCTCCCCTACGTGAAACGAGCCGCGGACCCTGGGTAGAGGCTAGCCGTCGCGTCCGGTCATTGCTGCTGGCCGGAGGCGGGGCGTTGGGGGTGGTCGAGCCAGAGGTGTTGCCCCTCGGGGGTAACCGTGACGCCGAATCGCTCATGCGAGGGTTGTCCCCATGCGCACTGCCCATGCCACGTCGGGGTTGAAGTGGTGTCGTGGGACGGCGGTGCAGTGCTCGTGCCATGGGGCGGCGGGGCTGCCGGATGCGGCGAGGTGGGCGGCGAGCCTGGCGGCGTGATCTTTGCCCATGCGGGGGCCTTTCCGGTGAGCAGGTCGGCCAGGGCCGCGGCTACGGGGATGCCGGCCTGCGGCCGCTACTCGCGAGACTGGTGACAGAAAAGGCTGCTGAGTGAGCGGCTGTGACAAGCCAGGTGCCTTGTTGGTGACAACCACGCTGCTTCGTTCAGTATCTTTCGCCACGTCAGATGACTCTGGCGGTGACAACTACTGAGCTGCGGCTCACCTGAGCGCGACAGGTCGACAACTGTGGTCATCCGTGTCCGGCCTCTAAGTTCCGGTTCTCCTGGGTCGGCCTCTGCGGGCTCGGAGAAGCGGCGTTGTCAGTGGGCTCTGCCAGGGTGTGCGTCGTGGATGAACTGGTGGAGCGTGTCGACGATCAAGATCGTGTGCTGGGGATGGTGGTCAGCCGCCAGCAGGCCATCCGGGAGGGTTGGCTGCACCGAGTCGCCGTGACGGTGTGTCGTGATGAGCGTGGACGGATCCTCGTCCACCGACGCTCGGAGCAGGTATCGCGCTTCCCCGGGCTCTATCCGTGGTCCCCGATCCCGATGAGGTCGCCTGGCATGGCTGGCTGACCGAGCCGGAGCTGCGGTCGGCCCTGCTGGAGTGGCGCTTCACCCCCGACAGCAAGGAAGCCTTCAACCGGTATCTGGCGTTCCGGACCGCGCGGCCCTGACCTTGCCCATCCCTGTTGAGCACCGGGGTCCCGGCATTGCAGTTGCTGGGGGCCCGCCCCTCAGTATTGCTGCCAGAGCTCCCGGTGGCTCTGTTGGGCCGATCTCGTGGAAGCCAGACGCCAGCAGTCACGCCCCGTGCAGCCCACGACTAGCGGGCAGCCGCTCCCGCCCGCCACCCCCACCGGCGCCGCTGTGCGGCAGCACCTGGAGCCGCAGCCGCGGAGGGGCTGCGCTTGTCCTTCCGCCACCCTCTCACCGAGCACCGGTAGGGGTCCTGAAGCCGCTTGAAGTTCCCTGTCAAGATCAGCGTGCTGATCACCGAGTGGCGGGGGTGCTTTTGCCTTGCAGGAACGTCAGGGTCCGCCGGATCTGTCGAGGTGTGAGCAGGATGCCGAGCCGGGCGAGGGCAGTGGCGGTCAGGGCCAGGGCACGGTGATGGGTCGGGAGGGTGGTGCGGGGTTCGGCAGTCATGGGTTGACTCACACCGTCACCACCAAGTGGGCGTGGGTCAGGGTGTCGATGCAGGCGATGACGTCGTCGGCGGCCTGGTCGGGGGCAAGCTGAGGGCGGCGCTCGTGGAGGCGGTGGGCGGTGTGTTCGGGGTCGTCGCCGGCGAGGAGCGCGCGCAGGACGAGTGTGGCGGTGGCGTTGAGTTGCCAGGAGCGGCCGGTGGCTTCGTCGAGGAGCACCATGCCGGTGGCGGTGCCGGTGGCCGACACGCCGGCGCGCAAGGTGTGGTGGGACACGGTGTTCCTCGTGATGTGGCGGGCACGGGGTGGCCGGTGCGTTGGGCGGCAGAGACTCCGGGCCCCAGGAGGCCCGCGGCTCGGCGGTCGGCGGTCGGTGTCAGCGGGTGATGGTCTGTATCTCCTGCTCGATGATCTCCCACAGCGGCACGCCGTCGCAGTTGCTGAGGATGACGCCGACCCAGCCGGTGTCCGGGTAGATGTTCCAGCTCGCGCCGGCACCGGGGTCACCCCCTGCACGTCCCCACACCCACTGGCCGTTAGTGATGTGGACCGGCAGTGTGTAGGCCCCGAACGACGCGTCGGCGGGGGCTGCCCGGCCGCCCCGCAGGCCGCCCCCCTGAGGGGGATGCGGATGCTTGGGCCCGGTGAACAGCTCGGCGTAGTGCGGGTCGAGGACCGTGCCGTCGCCCAGCGCCTGCGCGAACCGGACCAGGTCCGGCGCGGTGGCGAAACCGCCGTCCCCGGGAGCGTCGATGAAGTTGCGGCCCGGGTTCTTGCCCGGCTGGTGCGGGCTCGGGCTGCCCTTGTCGAGGTTGCGGACGGCGTCCACCAGACTGCCGTCGGCCAACTCCATGTAGGGGTGCGCGATGTGCTTGTCCGTGAGCCACTGCGGCCTGGTGAAGAACGCTGTTCCGGTCATGCCGCAGCGCTTGAAAATGTGCTCCTCGACGTAGTCCCAGTACGGCTTGCCGGTCACGACCTCCACGATCTGTGCAGGAATGGCTACCTCGGCCCCGGCGTGGTCGGTGGGGGTACCGGGAGCGCTCACCAGCTCGGCTTGCCGTGCCCAGCGCTCGTTGTACGAACGGACCTCCTCCCGGCTCTGGAAGACGCGCTGCACGTCCACATCCGGGTTGTTCAGCCCGGAGGTGCCGGACAGCAGATGGTGGATGGTCACCTTCTCGGCAACGTCCTTGGCGAAGCCCGTCAGATAGGCGCCCACCGTGTCCCACAGCTTCACTTTGCCCTGCTGCGCCAGCTGCAGAATCGCCACGGCACCGAACGGCTTGCCCGCCGAGCTGAGGTAGAACGCGACGTCCGGGTCGTTACGGACGCCTTTCTCCTTGTCCGCCATGCCGTAACTGCGCGATAGCACCGTCCGGCCCCGGTGCGACAGCAACACCACACCGGAGAACTTGCCCTCGGCGGCCAGCTTCGCCACGTACCGGTCGTAGGCACCGCCGGGCCTGGCGGCCGGCGGAATGGCGCCGGGATCGGCCGGGGCGGCACGGCCGGGGCGGGCGTTCACCACCTGCGCACCGCCCGCCGCCACGCCCGCGGCGGCCACCCCACCCCAGCGGAGCACCCGCCGCCGATCGACACCGCGTACGGAATCCAAGCCCATGAGCACGTTCCTTCCATCGACACGGGCCCGCCGTTGCCGCGCGGTGGCCCCCTGCCTCCACCCAAGACGGAGGGATGTCGCTGCGGCGTATGCGTTTTTCGATACGCCTGTGATACGCCACTAGCCGTACTGTGCCCGGGGGACACGAGAGTCCTCGGCATGCCAGCTCGGCCACAGGATCGTGCTGTGCCTGCGGCCGAACGCGTGACCCGGTCCTCCCCTTATCTGACCGTTTCCAGCGGATCTCTGCTCCCCGGCCGCTGTCACTCCTGCCGGCCCGGATCTGGTGGGACGAGGAAGGGGAGCGCATGCAGTTGGTTACTGCTCCCGGGGCATGGACGAGAAGGGGGATGTCTTCGCCGAGGGAAACGTCGTCTTCTTGCCGGAGCTGGACGGGCAATGGTTTCAGCCAGGCCACCCTCGCCCGGTCGATGACAGTGCCTGGCAGATCGTCCAGGCCGCCAGCGCCTCGACCGCACCGCGCCCCAGCGGCGGCTTCTTTCGTTCAGGTCCAGGTGCGAAGGGGTGTCCAGCTTGGACTCGCTGAAACGAAACTTTTGGAGTTGACCCGCAAGTGGAATGACGCCTCCTACCAGTCGGCGTCTCCCGAACGCTGGCCGAGATCGCCACCCACTGCCCCGCCCCCCATTGACGCCACCCCGGCCGACGCGCCCGCCGACACTGACAACGCCTGACCCTGCAACCTTGACGGGCTCGCCTCGTGCAGAGGGTTCCTCCTGAACTGACGACGCCCGTGGCAGAGGCCGCGTGGGCTGCGGCGAGCGACGGAGCCCGGCGGACCTACGCACCAGTTGCCTCATCCACGACGGGATCGCCGCGGTCCTTGGAGGCTGCTGTCTTGGCGTAGAGCCAGGCAAGGTCGTGCAGCCGGTAACGTCCAGGATCCAGCGGGGTGAGCAGTCCGGCGTCCACCAGATCTTCAAGACGGCTCTCGGCTTCGTCAGCGCCGCACTTAAGCATGCTGCATGCGGTCTCCAGGGAGATGGACGGGCTGGCGTGCGCACCGAGCATGCGCAGGGTGCGGGCTTGTTCTGTCTTGAGCTGGCGGTAGCTCAGGTCAAGCGTTGCCCGCACGGCCAGGTCTCCGGCCTGGAGCTCGTCCAGGCGCCGGCGTTCGTCGGCGAGTTTGGCGGCCAGGACCGCCACCGTCCAGGTGCGCCGGGCGGCGAGGCGGGAGGCGGCGATGCGGATCGCCAGGGGCAAAAAGCCGCAAGCCTCGACCACCTCCAGGGCCATTGCCCGTTCCGCCGCCACTCGCTTTTCTCCCACGATGTGTGCGAAGAGCTGCAGGGCTTCCTCAGGTGACATCGCATCCAGGCCCACCACGCGCGCCCCGGCCACGTCCAGCATCTGTGCCCGGCTCGTCACCAGGGCCGCGCAGCCCTCCATCCCGGGCAGCAGCGGACGGACCTGCGCCGCGTCCCGCTGTCCCGGCCCTCTTTTGGTGAGCGGATCCTTGGGCGCTGACCTGCAGGTTGTTCAGTTCGGGGAGTGGAGCGCACCTGGAGTTGACCGATAGTCGGCACCGACCTGGTCGGTGGCCTTGTATGCGTTACCTGAGGGTTAGTGAGTGGTCTGGCTGGCCTGCTCGCCTTGAGCATTGACTGCTCAGTGTGCGAGAGCCGCCGGTAGTAGCGGACGGGGCGGTTGGCCGGAATGGTGGTCGGGCGATGTCGCTCAGGGGACCGAAGGTTGCTTTGACTGCTATGCGGAAGTAGTGAGGGGCGGGTGGCGTGCTGCGGAGGTCCTGCATACCCGCACGGCAGGCTCGGTGTTCGAGGACGCGTGACTGAACACCGTGCTGCGCGGCCTGGATCCCGCCGGGCGTGGGACCCTCTTCGCGTGGGCGGGGGCGAGAGCACTTGGGCTGCAGCGGCGACTGCCGTCGGTGCTACGGATCCCGAGGCCTTCGGCGAACGCGTGCGACGCAAGATCGAGGAGCTCGCTGCCGAACAGGGCTGACGTCTTGACCGGCCTTCCGGGCCATCCCGGACGGGGCTAATCCGCTGTCCACGTCACCGGCCACAGGGCCTGCACCGATCAGGCGGACAGCTTCAATGCTCCTGAGTCTCACGCGAAGGAGTTCGGCGCTGCCGGTCCGGCGGCGCGGCGGAACCTCTTGTTCCACCCTTGAGAGCGTTACGTTCCCTAGACACCTCATATATGATCTATGTAGAGTACGAGTATGGGTAGTCCGCGTATGACCCTGCAGACCCAACTGGTGCTGCGGGCTTTGCTGGAGGAACCCGCCAAGCAGCGGTACGGCCTCGAGCTGTGCGCACTGGCGGGACTGCCGTCGGGCACGATCTATCCGATCCTCGCCCGGCTGGAACAGGCCGGCTGGACGGAGAGCACCTGGGAAGACCCGGCCGTACACGAGGAAGCCGGACGGCCGCGCCGCCGCTTTTACCGGATCACCGAAGACGGAGCCGAACGGGCCCGCCTGGCCCTCGCGCGTGCCTACCGTGCCCGCAAAAAGCCGCTGCCGGGCTGGGCGGCAGCGCACCCGGTCGGCGATGGGGAAGTGTCATGAGGGCGTGGCACCGGTTAGCTGCCCGGCCGGGCAGTCGGCACGGCAACAGTCCTTCCCTTGAAGGCCTGTTGGGTGTCGTGCGGGCACACCACCCCGCTGCCGATCTCGCTTCCATCGAGCTCGCCCACGAGGAGGCCCCGCTGGCACGAGGGACAGACCCGCCGCAGCGGCGACCCGTACCTGACCCACTGCCTTGCCGTTGCCCGGATTGTCGCCGACGTCGGTATGCCACCGACCGTGGTCTGCGCCGCCCTGTTGCACGACGTCATCGAGGACACACTCTGTCCGCCGGGTCGTCTGGCTGGGCAATTCGGCCTGACCGTTGCCCAGTTGGTGGCAGATGTCAGCACCGTCGACCTGCGTGCCATCCCGCCGGACGCCGCGCCGCGGTCTGCCCAGCCGCCGCACAGCGAGGCGGTGCTGGTCATTCGCCTTGCCGACCGACTCCACAACATGCGCACCATAGAGTTCGTCGCCGCAGCCAAGCAGTACGGCAAAGCCCGCGAGACCATCGAAGTCTTCGCCCCCATGGCCCGCGCGGCGGGCTTGGCCGACGTCAGCCGTGAACTGCACAATCTTTCCGCGGCCGTGCTCCAGTCGGCACCTACCGCCTACGCCGTCACCACACGTCTGCTGGCCCTGCTCACTCTGCTGCTGCCCGGTACGCAGCGAGCCCGATGGCGACAGGAATGGCAAGCGGAACTGGCCGCCCTGCCCACCCGCCGCACCTGTGCCTGTTTCACCCTCCGGGTGCTGCTCAGCACACCCCACCTGTCCCTGACCCTGCGCCGCCCCGTCTGCCAGGAACCACGACGATGAGCTGGACGGCCCGCATCGGCGGCCTGCTCGGGGCGGCGGCCGCCTTCACGACAGCCATCGTGAACGCAGGCCCACCCGGCTGGGTGGTCGCAGGACTCACCGCAGGCGCCTTCATCCTGCTCGTGTTCGTCCTGTTCCTCCCGAGTGAGACACCCGCCCGCCGCCTGGGTCAGCTCATCCGGGCCTGGCGAAACCCCACCGGAGCCCCCGCCGGCCCAAGCCCCCGCCCGCTCTCCAGCGGGCCCTCCCCGACCACCCGAAACGGCAGCATCTGACCTCGCCGGCAGCAAGCCCCCTCAGCAATGCGGGCTCTGACCTTGCCGGTGATCAAACCCGAATGGTTCGGCGGTCAGTTGGCCAAGGCCGGTCCGGGAGCGAGCGTCGTGGGTCCGCAACTGGCGCAGGGCCCGGACCGCCCGGTCCCTTCCCCTTCCGGCCGTGGCGGTCTTCGGTGCTCCTGCATGTCCGGGGCCTGGCAGGATGGAGCAGTTCACAGGGCTTGGGGGAGAGCCGCGCAGTTATTGGGGGGCATCGTGGGGATGGAACGTGAGGTGTCGGAGGAACTGTGCCGGCACTGCGGTGAGCCGATCGTTTTCGTCAACGACCGCTGGAGCCACGGTCGTTACGGGTTCGGGGGATGGGGAACGGTTGGTTGCAGCGCTTACAGCTACACCGCGCACGGTGACTGGGACGGGCGCCTGACCAAGTCCGAGAAGGCGGCACCGCGTACGAGCGGACAGCGTATGGGACGTGAGGAGTTCCCCGCCTGGCCGGGGCTGCAGCAGCAGCGGCGTGAGGCCGAGCGCAAGGAACGGGAGGCGGCCGAGCTGGCGGCGACGCGTTTCGCACCGGCCCTGGCCCGGGCCGTGAAAGGAGCCGAAGAGATCATCGCGGATCCGGGCAGCAGCACGTTCCGGGCCCTGGAGCGGCGCCGTCAGGCGGTGTGTGTGGAGATGGAGCGGCAGGCCTTCCGGACCGCCGCTGCTCGCCTTAAGTCCGGCAGTATGCCGGGGTATTCCGCTGCTGGGGATGAACTCAACCGGCTTCTCCAGCTCACTCAAGAGCTGTTTCGAGCACTGCGTGCCGCAGAGGAGCTCCTGCCTCCTGCAGAGGCGGTCAAGGCCGCCACGAGCCGCTACGCCGCGCGCATCGACCAGGTCGCGACGGAGCGCTACAGCCGCCTTCCCGTCAACGGCGATGGCGCCTTCGAGGAACGTCGTGCGCTGGACACGGCCCGGCGGCGCGTTCAACGGCCGTAGCGGTGTTGGGGCGCCCCATCACAACGGCGAGGTGAGGGCCTCAAACATTGCTCGGGTCGGGCCGTTCCGGCGTTGTCGTTGCTGGGGCCTGGGCTTGCTACCGCCTGCGCCTGCTTATGCCTGCGCCGCTGAGGGGTGCCGCGGTCGGCACGGAACGCGTCGCGCGGGTGCGGAGGCGTCCTCCGGCCTGACGTGCCCGGTACGCCATGGCACCGATGACGCGACCGAATCGGTCCAGAAGCGGGGCCAAGGTGTCCAGCTCAAACGAGACCAGCTCACGTCTACGGTGCTGTTCGAACCGTCTCCCGCTGGGATGTCAGTGTCTGCTCCTAGTCTCTTTGCCATGACGTCAGCGATGCCCAAACGGCCGGTCAGTGAACTACCGGGCGATCCTGCCCGTCTTCACCTCCACTACGGCCATGGGCATCCCGCGGTGCCCTACGACTACGAGGACACCCTGGAACCCTGGTATGTCACGGTCACGTACGGGATGGCGGGTGACGAGGAGTGGGAAGACGAAGGAGAGGACGGGGGCGACCGCGCCCCGGCCGCAGGCACCAAGATCGGGCACCTCATCCTGTGGCGGCTGCGTGACTACACCGGCGACAACCGGTGGGAGGTGGCGGACGCAGAGTCCGGCGATCTTGAGGTCATTGTCTCCGCGGTCCTTGGCCGTTCCCAACGCACCGGCTACAGCGCCGCATTCGAGAAAGCTGTCACCCAGCCCGTCGGTGATCTGCTGATCCTCGACCGCGTCAGCCTCGACAAGGAATGGAGAGGTTTCGGACTGGGTCCGGCCCTCGCCGGCGAGGCGGTCCGCCGCCTGTCCGGGGGCTGTTGCGCGGTGGCGGTATTTCCCGCCATGGGGGAGTACCCCGAAGGCCGTGAGCAGGTCACCGAGGCCTACCGGCTCCAGGCGAAGAAGAAGATCGCCGTACTGTGGGAGAGCATCGGCTTCCAGCCGTTCCGCCGCGGGGTGTGGCTTCTGGACACCGCCCTGCGTCGGCCGGAGGAACTCATGCAGGCCCGGCGCGCTGAACTGCGCGCGCTCGGCACGGCCTTCCAACGTCCCCCGTCCGCCTGAGGGCGGGCCTGCCGGACCCCACGGCTACGGCAGATGACGGCACCGAGGTTTGGCGGCGGGGCCCGCGTACGATCGCGTCTTCCGGGAGCGCCGTGGCACGGGTGACACGAACACCGGGAAGAAGAGGAGGAGTTGGCGAGTCATGGGGGAGAGCGGAGCGGTGGACGAGGATATTCAGGATGCGCTGGACTGGGCACGGCAGCGTCTTGAGGAGATGGGCGTCTTCACGACGCAGGACGGACTGCGGTGGGCGGCGGCCCACGGGCTCGTCCTGTCCGTGTGGCGCAACGGTCCGATCGAGGACGCGCACGCTTCCCGGCCGACAAGCCGTCGCAAGGCGTTGCGCGACGGGACGATGTTCGCCCGCAACACCTGGCTCACCCGGCAGGCCTTCGACGTCCTGGGCTCCGACGGCCAGTTCCGTCTCTACGAGCTGGAGGACCTGGTCCTGGACCGGGACATGATCTGGCCGGGATGCGAGGGGACCCTGACGGACTTCGGCTGGGGATTCCTCGGGGAGATCAAGAAGCAGGTGAAACAGCACATCGACATGTTCAGGCACTTCGAGAAGATCCTGCCGCCGGACGACTTCCTCGTCTTCGCCGGAGCTCCCCGGATCGGGACCCACGACGATCACTACGGTATGCCGAAATGGTCGGCCTGCGTGGACGCGGCGATACACCGACTGCGCGGCGGGGACGAGGAGTTCTGGCACGCGCGGGGCGACTTGATGACCCGCATCGGTCCCGCTCCTGCTCCCGTCACCGCGGACCTTGAGGCAACCCGGAACCTGCTGCTGGAGTCCCCGTGGGAACTGGGCGCCGGAACCCTGGACTGGTTCGCCTGGAACCCGATCCTGCGATCACCGCGCCCGACACCCTAGGCCCAGGCGGGAAACAGCGGTTATGCCCACGCAGTGGGCGCCGCCGTCCGTGATGCCCCCGCCCGTCGCGGCCTGGATGAACCACTGTGGTCAGTGGGAGTCGTCGGCTCTTCCCGGACGCAGCAGTTCCGACATGCGGTTGAACGCTTCGGCGGTCCGGGCCTCCTGTTCCTCTTTCGCCAGTCTGACGAAGGCCAGCTCCGATGTGCACCGTTCACGCAGGTCGTCCCGGTCGAACCAGCGAAGAGGGTGACGGGGGTCGCCGGGGTCGTAGACGCCTTGTCCGTACGCCTCCATGAGGGTCAGGTCATACCGCCGGTGGCCGTGACTTTCGTCCGGCGGGAGGAGGCCGCCCACCATGCGGTTCATCCAGTCCTCGCGGATCGAGCGTTCGTCGTCGGGTTCATCGGCATCGGGGTCGTAGCCGAACACGTCATCTGCGTTCCGGAGTCCGGGGAACATGTCGAGGACGTCGCCGATCTGAGGCGGATCGGTGTTCTGGATGACGATCCACAGGGCGTACTCGTCGGCCAGGCACTGAGGACGCGGGACACGCCCTTGTCCCAGTTCGCTGCCGATCCGCATGATGCGCTCACCCATGCGCACCAGCCAGTGGTTGTTGACCTGGGTGAGAGCCAGTTCAGGCAGGTCGCGCAGCAGGCCGACGTCCCGGATCGTCGCCTCGCCTTTCAGGTAGGCGGCGAACTCGTAGTTGAACGAGGTGTCCAGGTGCAGCTTGCCGTCCCGGGTGGGGGCGAAATCGGAGAAGTCGACGGTGTTGGCCAGGGCCATGGCGTCTGCCGGGGTGAGCGGCTCACCCGTGAAAGACCTGTTGAACAACTGCACGACATCGGTGACCGACTGGTCAATCTCGACGCGCTCTTCGGCCCCCGGAGCGGCCTCGGCATCAGTCAGTTGCCTCAGCGCTGTGACGCTGAGCTTCAGTGCCCGGGCGAATCCTTGCAGGTTGTCCGCCCGGAACCCGTCCAGTGCGCTGGCACTGTCTGCGCTGTTCTCGAAGCGCCGCCAGGTCGCCAGAGATACGTCAGCGCGTCGAGCCGTCTCCTGCTGTGTGAGGTTCAGCTCGGCACGGCGCCGCTTCACCGCGTTGTTCGCCGATTCCTTGGCCATGCTCGCCCCTTCGCGTGTCCGGCAGGCAATCTCCATCGAGGTTAGCACTCATTGAGTGCTCATTTGATGTTGGGTGGAGGTTGGTTGTGGTGCAGGACAGGGACGGCCGGCTGTCGGACCGGCATACCGAGCCGGGCACGGCATGCGAGCCGCTGTGGCCTACGGGACAGCGGCACCACTGGATGCGAGGCCGCTTGACCGTTCAGTCCGTGGCCGGGGGCGGCGGGGCGAGGGGGAGAGCATCGCCCGGACGGACGAAGACGACGGTGTGGCGAGCGCGTGTGATCGCAACCCGAAGTAGCCGCCGTACCTCATCCGTGCGTTTCGCATCCCATTGCGCGTCGAGGAGTTTCGAACCGTAGATGCCCCATCCCGTGTCCAGCCGACGAGGCCGTGATTTTAGCGTCCACGGTCCCACGTGAAGCTCCGGTGCCCCCATCCACCGGTGCGTTGTCGTACCCCTCGTGCAAGATGGAGGACTGCCTCCACACCACGGTGCGGCGGCAGTTGGGGACTGCTGCATTCAAGGGGGAGTTCGTGTTCCAGCGTCATCTTCATCGTCATGACGACGTCGATCTGGTGATGTCCGCGCTGGGGAGTGATCCCCAGCGCCTGCCGGTCCTGATCACATGGGGTGCGGCACTGCGGCGGGATGTGGCTTCGGCGCTGCGGGAGGTCATCGCGACCGGAGCGTGGCAGAGCGATTTCCGTGTCCGCAGCGCCGCAGCCAATTGGCGTGAGGAACCCCGCTTCCAGGTCTTCCTCGACCAGGGGCTCGAAAAGCGCCGTAACCGCGGCCCCAAATATGAGCACTTGGACGCCGCTTTGCTGTCGCTCCCCGAGACCCGTGCCGCTCTCTACCGGGTGAGCGCGGCGCAGTGCCCGCAGCACTGCCGCACGGAGACCGGCACCTTTGCCGAGGACCGTCATGTGAATGACTACCGTGAGGCATTGTTCGGCTGGTACGCCGCCATCCAGCACGCGCACGCCTGCGTCGTGAGGGCGGCACGCTGGTTTACGGACGCCCAACCGTCCGACTCCCGCCGGCCTGAGACCTTCACCGACTGGATGAGTGGAACGCGGCGCCGCCGCAGCAGCGGCACTGCGGAGGAGATGGAGCCGGCCGCCCAGCGTGCCTTGCAGGAGATCATCCTGATGATGCACGCCTGGAGCCCGCACACCTTCGAAGCCATCGACGTGGCCTTCCAAAGGGCGGAGGGAGAAGACGCATCCCACGCCTGGGGCGGCAGCTTCGAGCCCGCCGGCCGGCCCGAAGCCCAGGCCGCCGCGGAAGCACTCGCGAGCGTCCTGACCTCACGAGAACGCCGGCAGGTTCGGGACGTCATCGACGATATCGAGGCCGACGACGAGGACCGCGACATGGACCTGGCGAAGGACAGCACACTGGCCTGCACCAGCGACCGCCACCGCACCTACGGCGCCGAATCCGGCGAGCGTGAGGAGTGCGCCACGGCCCGGGCCCGCGTGTACGAGGAGGCCTCCCAGCCCTGGAGCGAGGGCGTCGACCACGCGGCCGACGCCGCCCGCCTCGCGCGGTTCCTGCTCGGACCCCGCAGCGACCGAATCCGCACCGCCCTCGCCTCGGCCCGCGCGTCCGTCGCCCGGGATGCCACCGAGACGGCGCCGCAGGTCTGGCACGACAACGCCCAACTCTTGAGGGAAGCCCGTGAAGCCGCGGGGCTCGATCTCCAGGACGCAGCTGGCCACCTGGGCATCAAGTCCGCCACGCTCGAGCGCTTCGAACAGGCAGCGGGCAAGCTCCCCGGACGCCCGGTCTCCCTCGGCTACCTCCAACTCCTCACTCTGGCCTGCACCCAGGCAGGTCGCACCGCTCCCGCCTGCATCCCGCAGGCCATCTCCCAGCCGGTGATCTCACTGCCGACCACCCTGTAAGACACCACCGCACCCACATCCCCGGCCGGGCGCCCCTGCGGCAGACCGGCTGAACCACAGACCCAGATACACCGGCACCCGAACCCACCAGCGGAGGTCTTCCGTGAAACGCGAGCGCGCCACCACGCTCCTTAACGACATGCTCGACCGGATGGAAGAGGGAGGCTGGCCGCTGGACCTCGTCGACGAGGTCCTCGTCTTCGGCTCCTACGCACGCGGCGCACTGAACCCTTCAGACGTCGACCTGGTCGTCGAGCACCGCAGGGACGACCGTCTCACCTCCGAGTTCCTTCACTCCCTGTCCTACGGTGGCGACCCCTCCGCCTCGATGAAGCGCGCCCTCAAGGGCAGAAGCCGCGGCCTGCAGATCCACTTCGGTGAACGCAAGAGCCTCGAAGCGGAAGGATTCGAACTGACCTTGCTGTGGACCCGGGGCGAACCCGTCGATGCCGCCCGCGCCCGGCTCGCCGCCATCACTCCCGACCCCGAGGCAGGCCGGGCCCCACGCGACCACATGATCGAAGCCTTCGACGGCATCGACCGCTGGGTCCCGCGCCCGGTCCGCATCGATCTCACCGACCTCGTCGACCGCAAGGCCGCCACCATCCGCCAACTCCAGCTCCCCGACGCCGAACCCGCCCATCCCGCAGCCCTCGAAGCTCTCACCCGCTGGAGCGAGACCAGCCCGCTGCGCCGCGCCGCGGCAGCCGTCCTCGCTCACCTCGAAGCCACCTCCCGCCCCCTCGACTCCGTCTACCTGCACGGGGAACCGGTCATCGGCAGCCGCTACAGCGACACCACCTGGCAGACCGGCATCGGATTCGGCTGGAGCCACTACCGCAGCATCTCCCACCACCTGCAGGAGGGGACCGACTGGTTCGAGGTCGTCCGCCCCACCCGGACCCAGCCCCTGCACGCCCTCCATATCACCGTCCAGGACCGCTCCGCCCTCCCCCGCCCGTGACCGGAACGCCCATGCCCGGGTGAGTCCCCGTCGACGAACGCCTCACCATCGGATGCCCACCGCGCTCCTGGTGCACGCGGTGACGGATCTCTTCAGGCAGGGCCGGTGTAGGCGGCCAGCCGTTGCTGCCAGATCGCGCCCCTTCAGGCAGGACAGCGCGGGAGATCTGCTGGAGGGTGCCGTCGTCGCGCCAGCGAATGAAGCGGCGCCGGCAGGCCTGGAAGGGGCCCAGGGCCGGGGGAAGCCGTGTCCACGCCTGTCCGGTGCAGGCGATGTGGACGATGGCTTCCAGGCTCTGCCGTTCGCCGCGGGGACGGCCCCCGGTATGCGACCGCGCGGGCAGCAGCCCGGACAGCGTCTGCCAGGCGACATCGCTGATCCTCGGCCGCCACACCGGCATCCCGCCGGTCAGCGACAGCAGTTCATCGACCCGACGCCGTTGCTCTGGCAACAACAGTGCCCGTCGCGCACTCTGCTCCGCCAGCCAGGCGGTGATGTGCTCGTCGTCCGGGGCGCCGGGCCACCACTCAACACCGTCCGGGAGCCCGGTCAGGTGATAGCGGCAGGCCCACCACATGCGTTGCCAGGCCACTGGCCGGGGCGGGTTCCACCATGCATCGAGGTCCGTCAGGCGGTGTCCCAGCCGGGTGAGCCGGCCGAGGCTGCGCTGCCGCTGGCGTTGATTTCTGAGCCAGGTCCCCAGCGCGAAACCGTCAACGACAGTGGGCTGAGACACGGTGAGGTGGCTGTGACGAACCGTGTAGGCATGAGCGACAGCCAGGCCATCGGCGACCGGACGCCGCCGCCCTGACCACGTGTGGAACACCTCGACCTCGCCCGTGGACAACCCGAGCCCAGCCAGCAGCACCCGCTGGCCATCGTGTAACTGCTCGTAGCAGGAGATCTGGTGGCGCAGCCACCGCTGAAGCCAGCCGGGCAGCCCGGCCAGGTTGTCGCCGCCGTGCGCCGGCCCCTGCTCGTGCACATGGGCGCGGGCCCGGTACCAGGCACGCTGCCAGTCGACGGGCCAGGGCGGGTTCCACCATGCATCCAGGCATCGAAGCTGTTCCGTCTGTTCCACGGTCAGTGACGTCGCGTCGGCACGCCGGTTGGCCAGCCACCGCCCCAGATCGAACCCTTCCCGCGCCCCGCTGGCGGTGTGCGCGATGGCCAGATGCCCGAACCGCTCCACATGACGACGGGCCTGCTCAAGTCCTTCGGCGAACAACTGTGCATGCCGCTGTTCCAGGCCCCGGCCGTGTCCGGCCCGCCGCGGCACCGCCAACTCCACCCACCACCCCCGAGCCGCCGGTCCGCCACGTCCTGCTGCACCCGAACCCCCACGGGCGCCTGGGCCTGCACCCAGAGGGTCTGCCAGCAGGCGCAGCCCCGTTCCTACTTCCACCGGCCGGTGCGCGCTGTGCACCCACCACAGCCCATACCGCCCCTGCTGCACCAACGACCCCGCCGGACGGCGCCGCTCGCGTACCACCGCGCGAGCCCTGGACGCCAACGGGCCGCCATGGCCGTCCGTTTCCAGTTCGCCCAGCCACACCTGTCCCAGACGCTCGCCCAACGCGGCAGTAAACCGCTCACCGCCACCCCGGCCGCGCACCAGGGCACCCGCACCGCTTCCGGCAGCCATCTGCTGCATCCGCGGATCCACCAGAGCTTCCGCGACCGCGACGACCTCCGGGAACAGCACCACGTCCCGTACCAGCAGCCGCCACTGCTCAACGCCCCAGCCCGCCGGATCCGGACACCACCGGCGCGTAGCCGCCACCAGCTGCTCTAGGCGCGGCCCCCATACCGTCTCCCGCTCCCAGAAATCCTCCCGCCCCCACCACCCGCACACCACCGCACGCGCTAGCCCGAACACCTGGCGAGGCGCCGCGTCGGCCGCCCGCCCTATCCGCTCCACCCGATCCCACTGACGCTGCGCCCGGATCAACTCCATCACCAGATTCCCGGCATCAACGAACTCCACCGGATGGCCTTCGCCCACCTCCAGGAGCCACCGGCCATGCCGCGCACACAGCCGCCGCCACTGCGGCCAGTACGCCCAGACCGGCGCCCCGCCGCTGCCACGCCGGGCCGCGTACAACCTGCAGCCGAACACCACCGGCCCCCACTCCGAAGCTCCCGACTGCCACCTCGCCCACCCCTGCCCGTCCTCGCCACGGCCAGCCAGCTCCGTCGACCCTGCCGTCCAGGACGGCAACGCCCGCGCGAGATGGCCTGCCGGCACACGGCACCACCCGGCCAACTGCCCCTGCGCCACTGCATTGAGGAGCACCTCACCGTCGGGACGCACACCATGCCTTTGATGCACGGGATTTGCCCACTGCCACCACGCCGTCAGGTCGGTTACCTGCAGCCGGTAGGCGGACGCCACCCGGTGCAGAAAAGACCACGTCGTTTCCCTTGGAAGGGGTGTCACCCGCAGGACCGCCTCCACAGCATCGATTTCCGCCCAATTCGCTCTTGCTTCCTGGCCGCTGCGGTGCAACCCGGCGACCCTGAACCGACTGGTCAAGACGGCACGGTGCGTGACCAGTATGAAGAGCGCACCGGCTCTGCTTGGAGACCCCCGGCGCGGGACAGCCGCCCGGCCGGGGGAAGCGTAGGAACCAGAGGAGCAGAGCGACTGTGACAGGACGTCAGGTGGAGTCCTGGTCAGGAGTATCAGTCTCGGCTACCAGAGCCTTGTCCACGAACTCACGTACCAGGAGTCGGACTTGGGAAGCGGGCACGACCTGTTCCCACCGGTAGGGGGACGTATGGTGCCAGCAATGGAGACGGAAGCGGATCGACCCATCTCCCTCCACCGCACCCCACGGATATCGAGGCGGCTGCGTACATGAGTCGTGAGGGTCGAACACGAATGTGCGGAGCACGACGTCGGGCTGGTGCCGCGGCGGCACCATACCTTCACGACGGCAGCCGTCGCACTGCAAGAGGTGCTGTACCGCGCCCGGGCGGTTGATGAACTGGTAGCCGCCACCTTCGTACGTATTGCAGCTAGCGCACACCGGACCACGGACGAATCCGTGCTCGTGGCAGTGGTCCCAGCACATGGCCTGCCGCGGGCTGGGGCACAAGACGCACAGGAATGCGTCCGGTTGCGAGTTCTTCGGAAGCGACTTGTACTGCCTGCCCCGCAGATGGCCTTTGTACTGGCGGGCGGCGGTGCTGGTGCATGAGGGACACAGGGTGGTGTAGCCGGCAGTGCTGGAGGAACGCCATTCCCAGATGTCTCCTTGGGCCCCGCACCGGCTGCAGCGGGCGGCCTTTTCGGCGAACTCGGTGGCGATTTGCTCCGCCCGGTCGAGAAGGGCGGCGTAGGCACGCGGGACCATCCAGATCGCGCCGGACCACGTCAATAGCGGCAGTGGGCGGGTGGAGGCGATACTCTGCTGGCCGTAGCGTGCTTCGACCTGTTCCCGGGTCGCCCCGCACCCTAGTCCGTGCTGGTTCGCCCGGGTGCGGTCGCATGGTTGTTGACCTTCGCAGTGGCAGCCGTTGGCCGTCTGGTCCTCGTAGGCGACTTGGTCGAACCAGTTCATGATCTGCAAACGCCACGTGCGTCCGCGGTCGGTGGGTTGAGGACGGGCGTCGACCAGATCGTCGAGATCGATCGCGAGCGAGGCCAGCCGCTCGCCGGCTTTGCGGATGTCCCGTTCGTCCAGCCGCCACCGGTTCTTGTGTTTGTAGCCGCGGACGGCGACATCTCCGATGAGCACGTGGTCACTGGTCTGGAAAGCGTAGCGGGCCATGTTTGCCGGGGCTGCAGGAACGGGGCAGCCTTTCGTCAGTTCCTTCAGTAACTGGCTCGCGTATTCGGGGCTGATGAGCGGCATGATGTATCTCCTTGCACGCGTTGAGGAAAAGGCGGGGGACCGCGGGGAAAGAGCCGCCCGTGGCGGTCCACGGCTGGCGATGCTGCGCGGCATGCGCCGACCTGGTAGCGGATGAATCCGCCGTGATCCAGGGGGAGTCACAGGTACGGTGCTCTCCCTGGTCGTAGCGAGGGAAGCGGTTCCCACCCGCTGGTCAAGAAGGCTGCTCTGGCCTGCTCCGACAAGGCGCGAGTACGACCGTCGCCGAGGAGAGCGGCGCGGTCGCTGTACTCGGCGGGCCGTGCCACGGACTGGTCCACCATCCACAAGTGGTCATCGTTGGTGCCGTCTGCCACGGTGAGCAGCCACTGCCGAAGCGGATCCGCTCGTGCGGCCTCCCAGCTACGGGCGCGGCTACAGGCACCCAGCCAGCCCGCGAGCCACGGCCTGCCGGTGCGGACGCCAACCTCCTGGAGGAACAACCTCTCGGCGGCAGCAGCGCCTGCAGTTGCGACGCTCAAGCGCAGGCGCTGCTGCCAGCGGCCGTCTCCGAGTAACCGGGCGACGGCAATCGTTTCCGGATAGGCCAGCAGGGCATGAGGCACGATGGCCGCCGGCGGGCACCCCGTGACCGCGGCGAGCCGGCGCACCCGGTCCTGCCAGATGGTCTCCGATCTCCATCGCTGCACCTGCCACGACCACACCACCGCCGCGGCGACGGCCACCACGTCCCCGCCGCGCGGATGCGTCCGGACGAGAGCGACATGGCGCTGGTGAGCCGCAAGGATCTCGGGCAGGCTCTGCAGTGCAATGCCCGCTGGTTTCCCGGCGCGCGCGAGAAGCCAGCGCCGGTGGCGACGGCAGATATGCCCAGCAGCTCCCGGGTACACCTGCACGCCCGGCCCCGCCAACCAGGCCCGTCCGGTACATGGTGGGCAGGCCGCCACCCACGCCGTGCCTGGTGTGTACCAGGCGGCCCGCCGGAGCGGGGCATCTTCGAGACGGCTGTGGCAAGCGGCGAGGCTGGGCAGCATGGAGGTGAGTCGGGACAGGGGCGTGCCGGTGAACTGGGCCATAGCTGCCTGTGCGGGTACGTTGAGGAACAGTTCCAGTCCGGTTTTCGGTGTACCTGTCACGTGAACACCGTGCGGACCGTCCAGGACTGCCCGCAGCAAGTCCTGTGCCGACAGCCCGAATCCGGTGGTCATCCTGCGAATCCAGGAGCCGGTCAGCTCCTGTCTGACGGGTGCATGGAGAACGGGCACAGGTGCTGGATGGGGGACATGCACGGGAATGGTCCTTTGCGGCAGACAGGAACGAGAGCCCCGAAACAGGGGCCGCAGTTGGGGTCCTTTGAACACGACCGGCCCGCGATGGTGCGGCGCCAAGGCCGCAGCACCGCGCTAGGTGGCTAGTCCGCCCTTGCGCTGCCTGCGCGTGGCACGTGCCGCGTTCGTAGCCTGAACGTCGAGCACCACCTGCAACAACAGCTTCTTCGTGACCGCGTGGCTTTCGTCGACGATGGAGCGGATCGCGGCCTCCCGCACCAGAAGGGAGAGACTGGACATCACACCGCCGGTGAGCAGATGGATGTAGTCGGCGTGACGGACCAGAGTTCCGGGCCGGTGCCGAGCCAGCCGCAGCGCCCCGTCCATTCCCTCCAGAAGCTCCCGCCACGCCGCCTTCTGCACGGGGGTGCCGTTGAGCAGTGGGGGAGTGCGCAGGATCTTGCAGCGGGCGGCGAGCTGAGCGCCGCGCGGGCCGGCTAGCAGCGGTGAGTGCTCCACATCGACACCGGCCAGCACGAACGTTGCAGGTACCCGCTCCGCAAGGGTTTTGACCTGGTCGGAGGTGTCAGCCCCGGGCCGGGTGCGGGTGTTGAGTAGATGGACGTCGTCGAAGAAAACCAGCCGGGTGCGCCGCTCGCACAGCACGTGGCACACAGCGTTGGTGATGGCGTTCTCAGTCATCCGCTCGTGGACCGGGATACCGGCGAACCGGGCCAGGACCTGGACCAGGCTCTTGGGCGTGCAGGTGGGCGGGATGGAAGCGAACGCCACGGGCATGTAGCCTTCCCGGCCCCCGAGGCGGCGTCGTTCGCTCAGCTCGAAGGACCGGCCAAGTTCGGCAAGCGTGGTCGACTTTCCCGCCCCGGGAGGCCCGGACACGATCAGGCCACGCCGGGCGGTGCCCCGCTGCCGGTTGTTCACCAGCAGCGTCAGCCTGAGCTGGGTCAGCGCTTGTTCCATGAACGGGGTCTTGAGAGTGACGAACTCGGAGTGGTAGTCCAGCAGCCGCTTGCGGTTCCAGGACGGATCGCCCACTGGGGGCGCGGGTACACGCGGGCGGGATACCTCGGCTTGCCAGAGGAGGCCGTTCGTGACCGCACCAGGAGCAACCTCGTCGTCGAAGAAGTCGTCGTCTGCGGCGCTGGTTACGGCAGCCACGGGCCCTCCTCCGCTTCCGTGTCACCCAGGATGTGACAGCCGCCAGCGGACCGGCCGGCCTCCAACTCATCGTCACGGGGGCCGAAGATGTCTTCGCCCTCGTCACCGCCGTCGTATGTGTCGGGCACGGTGTCGTCGTCGAGGTCGGGCACGGCGTACACGCCAGCCAGCCCGAACGACGGTGCGGGCACGTCCAGCACGTTGAGCTCTCCTGCGGGCACCGGCACCGCACCCGAGGCACGGGACTTCGCTACCACCCGCCGCTCCGCGGTGGACAGCTTCTCCTTGCGAGCGGCCCGCTTGAGGAAGCCATCCAGGGCCAAGACCAGTGCGGCTTCGTGCTCCTCCCGCGAGCCGGTGCGTTCGACCACCTTGCAGATGTGCTCCCACACGTGGTGAGTGAACGGTCGGCCGACCGAGGTGGCGTGGATCCACGCCACCTCGCGAAACCCTTCCGGCAACCGGACCCAGATCCGGACGGGGTCGTAGGGGTTGTAGTGCACCTCCCACAGACCCTTTTCCGAGGCCACCCCGGAGTCCTGCCCGCGATGGCCGTTGAGGCAAGGGTCGTCGTAGGTGCGGTAGTCGAAGCGGACACCGGCGTCCGTGATCGGCTGCCAGCGCACTGGCAGCAACTCCACGAAGTCGTCCGCCGACAGCGGCACCGGCACGTAGCCCGCCACCGGAAGCAGCGCCGCCCACATCTGATTGGGCGTGAGGGCCTTCTTCGGCATCAACGGGTGTCGCAAACCCTCGCGCGGGTGGTGGTGCCAGTGCACGAGGAACTCCTCCCACAGCACCTGGAGCTCGGACACGGTCCACAGCCGCTCCTGCTCCACACGTGAGCCGCGCTCACTTACACGCGAGCCGGTAAAGCCAGGCAGCCACTGACAAAACTCAGTGCCGATCGAGCCGAAGCTCCTCTCTACATGCCCCTTGGCTGGTCCATTGGCCGGAGGCACCGGCTGCAGGGAGATCCCAAGGCTCTCGCACGCGGCCCGCGTGGCGGGGGAGATGAACACCTTGCCCTGGTCGACCACCACTGTCTCGGGCACGATCACCGGCCGCGCTGCTGCATCCTTCAGCCGCTCATCCACAGCGGTCAGCCGCTCGTGCGGCACCACCGACGCGGCCATCGACAGCGCCGCGTCCCAACCCGGACGCATCACCACCGGCGTCATCATCTGCGCCAGCAACACCGCCACATCCGTCAACTTGGTCCCAGCCGGCCGCAGCACCCCCCACAGCCCGCGCACGGCCACATCCACAGCGGTGGTCAGCTCCAGCCGCCCCACCACCCCGTCGTCCAGGACCACCATCGCATCCAGCGGCGAGCTGTCCATCATCACGATCTCGCCGGGCCGCAGCGCCAGGGTCGGCTTGAACGGCGGCGCCGCGCGCGGCGCGGGCACGCCGCTGCGCCACCGTCCCCTGCAACCCGAGGGACTTCTCCACAGCGTCGAGGAGTTTGAACGTGGACATGGCCGGCACCTCGACCGACTGCTCACCATACCGTGCATCCAGCCACCACTGCGTCTCCCGCCGCATCCGCTTCTTCCACCCTCGCGAGCGCGAACGCAAAGCCTCCTCAGGCAGCAGCGCACGCAGCGCGTCGACCACCCGGGGTCGGCCCGCTCCAGCCGCGTCGAGCCACGCCGCCTGACGACCAGCCCCCACACCCCGTCCGCGTGGTAGCGCGCCCGCCACCTGCGCACCGTCGCCCGGCTCACGCGCGGCCAGCCCTGTGCGGCCAGTTCATCGGCCTTCGCCTGCTCACGCTGAGCCAGCGTCGTAACTGCGGGGTCGTATTGAGGCTTCACCAGCCCCTTGCCGCTTGGCGTCGGGTATCCGGTCTCCACCTCGCGGACGTGCCGCTCCAGATCGAGCGCACGCAGCTGCTGATCCTCAGGCACCGTCGACAACAGGCCGACCTGCGGCACTCGAAGACGCGGGCCGGCCATCGGGCCGAAGCCGGGATCCCTCAGCAGCTCGGACAGAGCGAACACGGCCAAGGAGCCGTCCCCGTTCTTGTCGGCCAGCCAAATCCGCGCCCCGGACGCCATGGCCCCCTCGATCCCGGCCACGGTCCACTCCCGGCCGCCGTGCCATAGGGCGTCACCTATCGCAAGGATCGGCCGGCTCATCGTGCTGCCCCCGTCCGCGCAGCAACCGCGACCATGCGCTCGTGCAGTACACGCTCCAGCGGCACGCTCAGCACGCCAGTCCACAGCGCATGGAACACGACCGGCCACACCGCGATCGGATTGCCCAGCTGATGCACTCCCTCCATCAGGGACAACGGGGCGCGGAAGCATGCGACTACCTCAGGCAACCGGCCCCCGGCGCACCGCGGATGCCGATAGCCGGCCAGCCAACGCACGTTGGCCTCCACCACACGCGGCGGCGGCCCCACCAACCGATACCGCCAACCTGCCGCCGTGGCCGCAGCCTCGAGGTGTGCAGCACGCCGGACGAGCCGCCGCCCGGCTCCGAACGTGCCTGCACAATCAACCAGAAGCCCACTGCCGTCTGCTAGACGCGCCATCAGATGCGGCGCATGCGAGATGGTTTTCCCGCCCCGGCCATGCCACAGGAGCTCCACCGGCCGACAGGCCAGGGCCACTACCCTCGGGTCGTGGTCCAGCATCATGACCTGTGTGCGCATGGCCTTGAATCCATAGGGCACCAAACACCGGTCAGTCGCTGACCACCACCAACCCGGTTCCGTACGGCGGCCCTTGAGTACTGGAAACTGCCGTATCGGCAGACACTCTTCCAGCGCCTGCTCTCCGGCAGCTTCCAGCCACGGCACCTCACGCTCGACTCCGAGCGGATCCACGAACCGAGCCATCATGCGCGCTGGGTCAGCGGAATGACGGCCAGCGCTCAGGAGCGGTGCGAGGGCAGACTGCTCCTGCACCGAGAAAGGCAGGGAGGTCACGAACAACTCTCCAGTTTGCAAGGGAAGCAGGACGGAAGGCACCGCTTGGACTCAAGACAGGTGCCTGGAACACATGTTGAGCAAGGACCGGCCTGGCCTACGACGACTAGTCGGGCCGTCATGACGCGCTCAGGCCGCGAAAGTAGGCGAGGTCGGGAGAAGACCTGACACCGCAACCCCCGAACAGATCACCGCGATGCTTGCGGCATCCGGCCGGACATATCCAAGCGCCCGATGCTGCCAGGCAGAAGTAGGGCATGGACGCGCGGCATCGCCGCCGCCTGTTCCCTGCAAGACGAAGGGTGACTCATGAGCGCATCCTGACGCACCGTCTGGCCGCGCCTGAGGCGTCCAATCTCAGTACCAGGCGGTAGCCGAGACTTCGCGCCATTTCCGTTGCGTCGGTTGCGGATGCATTGTCAGACCCCCGCTCTACACTGCCCCGCCTTCTGCTCCAAGACGAAGTACTCCAGCACGCACTGTGCCTGCAGGCGCGACGCTCCAAGCTGCGCATAGTCGTTGCGAACAGTAAGACGCGGCCGACCTTCAGCTCGCAGCCGACGACAGGAAGGAGAGGAAGACGGCCGCGCGCTACACGCGTTGCACCCCGGCCACGACATGGGAACAAATGACCGAAAAAATCTTGCCGAGCATGAGCGCGCTCTAAGTTCGAAATGTGTTCGACGCACCGTCTGCGGCAGGCGCATCAGCCGCAGCACGCCTGACGGCTGAACCCGGCCCTGCTCGAGTCGTGGTGCCTCCGCCGGTGGCCCGTGGTGCCTCCGCCGGTGGCCTCCGCGTGCATCAACCCGATCCGGTGCCCGGCACCGTCGACTGGAACCACCCGGCACCGACGGTGCTGCGGATCAGGGGGCTTCTGCCTCGTCGCACGCAGCGATGTCATGACGTCAGCAACGGTTGCCGAGGTCAAGCCAACTGCCCTTGTGATGAACCTAGTTGTCAGTGCCTCTTTCTACGCTGCTAAAAGCGCATCACATGGGGAGCGGATATGGCGGACGAGACGGTGGTCGTGCAGGAGCTGTGGCCGCAGGTGCTGGAAGCAGTGAAGAAACGGCGGCGGTTCACCTGGATTCTGTTGAGTCAGAACGCGAACGTGTCCTTCTATGACGGGGCCACGCTGACACTGGCCTGGGTCAACCAGGGCGCGGTGGACAACTTCGTCAGTTCGGACTCCGTGCCCGTGCTCGAGGCGGTGCTTGAGGAAGTTCTCAGCCGTCCAGCCGCCGTTGAGTCGGTCCTCGAGCAAACACCACCTGCGCCCCTGTATTCCATGCCGGCAAGCACGGCGGTGCCAGCGCATGCACCTGCCGCCACTGCTGCCCTGCCACCCCGGCCAGCCGCGTCAGCGGTATCCACCCTGCATCGCGTGCTGGGTCAAACGGCGTTCTTGATGTATGAGCAGGGCAATAGCGAGGCTGCTGTCCTGCTGGCGGATGTAGGAAACGTGGAACTGATACCGGGCAACTGCTCCGGGGGGTGGGCAGCCGTTCTCATTGTGTCGCCCTATCTCGTTCCCCGGTTCACCGACGAGGTCCTCGCAACCATTCAGCCGGTGTTCGTACACGTGGCGGGACGGCATGGCCTGCAGGTCGATGGCGTCAGTGCCGCTCTTGCGCTTCCCGAGATCGGTGACGACTGGCGGCAAATCCTGCAGGCAGAGCTGGACAAGGAGGCAGCCTCCGAGCAGGCGTCCAAGACGCACGCCAAGGAAGCATCCTCCGCCGTCGGCCGGGAGGATCTCGTCAAGGGTCAGACATCAGGATGTACCCGGTATGGCAAGACCACTGGTCGCCGATGCCGCCGCCAGGTCGCCGAATGGCCAGCCTACGATGACCTCCCTTCTCCTGTAGTCGCGTGCGCTGGCCACCTCACGCCTGAAGAAAGGGAAGCCCTCGAGCAGGCACGCAATCGGCGTGGAAAGGAAAACAGAGCCCGCTGGGCAGAACTGGCTGCTCGCGAGGCCTCCGGCGGCGTGCCAGAACCTGCAGCGAACCCCTCCTTCGCGTCGCGGCCGTGCGTCGGCCAGCGCACGTCGCAGGAACGTGCCTGGGGACACGACTCCGACGGGGCCTCGATGTCGTGCGCGAACTGCGACAACTGGGTCTGCGTCAGCTGCGGGCAAGCGCAGGTCGAGGGAGTCTTGGAGTTTTGCGCCGACTGCTCGGAACGCGAGTCACTATATGACCCGGAACCCGAGTGGGAACGACAGTACGACGGTGAAGTCGATACCGGTCCAAACCCCCACGTCCGACTGACGGCCATGGTCAACGATCTCGTCAAAGCGACAGGTGCCACACATCGGGAAGTGAACGCACGCCTTAACCGCAGGATCGGAGTGATCAGCAGGGTCGGTGCCGACGAGCAGGCTATCCGCCGTGCAGCCAGTGCCGCCCGCGCATGGCTCGACCAACTCGATTCCTCCACCTGACCAGGACCGACGAGACCAGAGAGCATCAGGTCGTGGCCGTTGCCGAACCGCAGTTCTCGGGCAACTCCCCGACTGTCGGACGCTGTTGCGGCGGGCCGCCGAGGTGCAGCCAAAGGGTGGAGCCGATGCGGCCCGCAGGACGCCTGCGCTGCCTGGCAGCGGACGGCCTGGTCATGGTCCGGTGTGCGCGTCCTCTGCTGGTTGGGCCGGCGCATCTGGCCACGCCATGCCATCAAGAGTTTGACGCCCTTTCGTCTTCCGAACTACACTTCATGCCGAATCAGATATCTGAGCAGGGATTAGGCGGGGATGGGGTGCTGCTGACGACCGGACAGGCCGCGGAAGAGCTCGGCTGCGCGATCACCACGTTTCGCCGCCTCATCGCTGCAGGACTGTTGCCGGGCCTGTCCCGCCGCGGCGTACGCGTCATGGTCCCGCTTGAAGTCGTCCAGGCTCTGCAGACGCGGCGGCAGGCGCCGCTCGATCGACTGCCGGTCCAGGAAATCGCCGTCCTGCGGGTCGAGGCGGCCCGGCGGACGCAGGGACCGGAACGCTCCTGGCTCGGCTTCGCTGCTGCCCTCTCGCCCGATGACCTGCTCAAGGCGCTGCGCGGCTGGTGGCGGTGCGACCCGGCGAGTGTTGCGGCCGGGGGAGTGCTGCCGGTCACGCTCGCGGGCTACGTGGTGGCCGTCTTGACTGGCCTTCAGCGGTGGGAGAAGAACTCCGAGGGCCGTCACGCCTTTCCCGGCGCTCGTCTGACCGGCTACGTCACCGACCTGGCCGCCCCACATACCTGCCTCACCTCCCAGACCGGAGGCGACCGGCAGCTTGCCGAACAGCTGCTGGGTACGCGGCTGGTCTCCCACTCGGGCGGAGCCCTCGCCTACGTTTCCACTCACGCCACCGTCGACTGAACCTGGCCCGGACAAGGAATGCTCGATGGATGCACAGAGCTACAGCGCCGCGCTCGCCGATCTGCGCACCGTACGGGACGAGATCAAAAAGACCCGGGCCGCCCTGGCGAAGCTGGAGGCCGAGCGGGACCGGCAGGTCACGCAGCTGGCCGGGTACGGGAAGGCGAAGGCGGAACGGATCGCCCCGGCGGCTGGACTCAGCCTTGCGGATGTCGTCACTTTGGCCCCCGCGTTGGCCCCCGACCGCCTCACCGCAGCCGAGACCGCCCGGTCCCACCCCGAGCCGGACGCCCCGGCCACCGCCGACGGCACCGAGGCTCCGCCCCATCCCGCCGCTCACAAGGGAGCGGTGGCGCCCGCGATGGCCGCTGCCGCAGCAGCGCAGCCCGTCGTCGCCTCGTCGCCGGCCGCTCCTGCCGAGGACCCTGCCTCCGCGAAGGTTGTGGCCCCCAACGCGCCGCGTGCCCTGCCGTCGATCCCCGAGGGGGCAGCGGGCAACAGTTGGTTCACGCACACCCCGAACCTGCTCTCCACGCCGCCGAACTTCACCCAGCAGGCCCGCTCCACGGTCTTCCTGGACACGGACACGGGCGTGCTGGTGCACCGCAGCCAGACCTACCGCCTCGATCTGGCTGACACCTCGGTCGCTGCCATTCTGACCGCTGTCTTCCATACCCTGCCCGAAGGCACGGAGCGCATCTACATCACCGCCGGTGACCCCTGGCACCGTGACGCCGACCGCTATCCGTATCTGCGGGATGCGGTCGCGGCCTGGCTGAATGCCCCCACGCCGGGCTGGCGCACCGACACCGGCCGCGGCAGAGACCGGATGGCCGGGCACTTCGTCCACGCCCGTCATCCCGTCGGCCGCTACCAGCGCGACAACGGCGACCAGCATGTGGAAATCCGCTCGGTGGGGGAGTGGGTCGACACCGGCGGCGATGACCCGGCCACCGTCCGGGACGCGTTCGTGCTGCTGTGGCAGGCACTGCGCCGCCACTGGCCCGATGCGGTCATCATGGGCTCCCCGTCGCAGACCGGCCGCGACCTGTGGACCCGTACCATCCCCACCCGCGGCCAGTACGCCGAAGGCTTTCCTGTCCTGTCCGAGGAGCTGCGCGGGCTGCTGCACGCCACCGCCGGCCAGGGCCGCAACGAACTCATCCTCCCGCCCCGTGTCCCCAAGCGGCTGCCCCAACTCGTCGAGTACGACCGCACCTTCGCCTACGCCAAACACACCTGGAAGTCCCCGGTCGGCACCCCCCGCCGGATCACCGCCGCCACCTTCGCCTCCTGGAGCGAGAAGGAACAGACCCGGGCCCTGTACGGCTGCGGCCACTGGCAGGTGCGGGCCACCGTCCCCGACACCTGGAACCACGTCGGCATCCTGCCCGCCCCGGCACCGGGCGACCGCGCCTGGCACTACCCGACAACCCCGGGCACGACCTTCACTACCTGGGCCGGCGGCCCCGAAATCCACACCGCCCTGACCAACCCCATCACCCCGTGGAAGATCGAAATCCTCGACGGCATCCTGTGGGAGGACGGCAAACCCCTCGACGACTGGGCCAAGAAACTCAAAGAGACCTGGACCAACCTCTCCGCCCAGGCCCACTTCCAGGGCGACGCCCAGCAGGCCCGCGCCGCCCACCTCGCCTCCCGCGCGGTACGCGCCATCCTCCTGTACGGCATCGGCTCCTTCGCCCAGCGCCCCCGCATGGTCACCGGCACCACCCCCCGCACCCTGGAGCGCGACATCCCGCCGGACGCCGAAATCATCGGCTTCGACGACGAACAGATCACCTGGCAGAAGCCCACCGGCTTCAGCCGCGACCCCAACGCCCACCCCGAATGGGCCGCCGCAATCTGGTCCGGCGCCCGCGCCGCCCTCCTCACCCAGCGCCACCGCGACGACAACGTCCACGCCGGAGCCCTGCACACCGAGCCCGGCAGCGTCGTCGCCTTCCGTACCGACGCCCTCTATCTCACCCAGCCGCAGGCCTGGCCGCACCACCATCAGCCCGGCGACTACCTGCTCAAGGGCCACCTCACCGGCCCCGTAGCCGCACCCACCACCGAGGCAGAACTCCTCACCCTCCGGGACGCCGGACGCGCCGCCCTCACCCCCAGCGCAGGAGAGGCCTGATGCCACCCCGCCCCCGCCGCAACCGTCCCACCGGGCAACGCGAATTGAACGAGGCCGCCCAGCTGGCCGACCAGATGCAGACAGCCGGCTACACCAAGCGCGACATCGCCCGCATCATCAACCGTGACGCCTCTCTGGTCTCCCAGTTCTATACAAAGAACAAAGGCGCTGCCTTCGTCCCGGCCCTGCGTCAGGTCCTGGCCGCCGTCCAGGCCGGCGGCATCACCGACCTCCCCGACCTCGCCTCCATCGCAAGCCGCCACATCACCCGCCGCACCACTACCTCCGGTGCCACAGCCCGGGTGCGCAGCAAGGCCGTCCTGATCACCCCCACCGGCTCCGGCACCGGCCGCGTCGGCGCCCAGGCGATCGCCTCCGGCTCCTCCCGACTGCGCCCCCTGATCGCCGAAGCCGCCCGCCACGGCCTGCGCCTGGCCTTCACTGTCCGCCTGGCCAAGACCGGCTACCTGCACCCCTCCGGCAGCCGCACCGACTCACCCGGCATCCGCCGTGACGTCATCCAGCGCGCCGATCACACCGAGGAGCGCTCCTACGGCTCCGCCCAGACCGGCGGGCACGACGCCGCCAGCTTTGCCCAACGCGTCGACGCCGCAGGCGGAGACGTCACCGCAGCCGTCCATCAATGGCTCGTGGAGACCGGTCGCATCCGCCCGGATGCGCACATCATCCACCTGGAGATCCGCACCTGGCGCCCGCGCTGATACCTCCGGAGCGCCCGCTGAGATCATAGGTGCCCACATCCCGCCGCCGCTGAGTGACTGCCCGCCTGCGACTTCCGCACCGCCGGCTCGACGGCACACGGAAATTTCGGGTCAGGGCCCAGCGCAATCCCTGTCACCCGACTGCTCGGCACTGTCTCAGCCGCTCATGGCGGTACGCCGGGTTCGCACCCAGCGCCGTGACCTTCGGCGCCGGGGCCGTCGGATTGCGGGACGGAGGAGTGCGCTGGCCGGTCGGCGGATGCTCAGCCGGCCGCTGCCTCCGGCTCGGCCGCAGCGGGTTTCTGGGTGGCCGCGGCGGTATAGAAGACGGACGAGCCCTGCTTGGTACGGCGAGCATGGCCCTTGGCAACGAGTCCCTTGAGGCTGGTGCGCACGACGGTGTTCTTGATGTTGCGGTCGGGATGGTCCTGCCCCAGTGCGGAGGAGATTTCTGCGGCAGAGCAGGGCTCGCTCTGCTGCGCCAGGTGAGTGCGGAGCAATTCGACGAGAGTCGGCGTCGCGGACGAGGGGTTTGGCCGCGGTCTTCTTGGCGGCAGATTTCTTGGATGCGGAGCCGGATGTTCGTGCCGAATGGTGTCTCACTCTCTCCCGCCGGGCGCGGCGGCCGGCAGGGGGCATGGTCACTGCTGCGCAGATGTGCGGCCCGCGTTGGCCGGAGACGGAAGGTGCCAGGAGACTTCGTCGGTCTCCCGGCAGTACCGCCAGGAAGTCAGCATGCGCGTAATGACCAGCCGGTCGAGGAGTTCCTCGGCCTGGTGGGGTGAGTGACCGCACAGCCGGGCGAGCACCTCCATGTCGATACTGCCGGCCTCCCCCGACGTGCAGGAGGCCACGGCCAGTGCGGTCAGCTGCACGGACGGCGGCCACCCGGAAGGCAGAGCTACCGGGGCGGGACGCAGCGCCCACTGGGCGGCACGGGCCCGCACACGGCGCCCGGCTCCCTGGGCGAGGAGCGCGGCATCGAGCAGCTGGGCCTTCATGTGCGGATGCCTATCGGCCCTGCAGCGCAGCCAGCCGGCATGCTCCAACTCCTGCCACAGCTCTCCGCGCCCGTACAGCCGCATGCCGCGCAACAGACTGCCCGGCAGCCGGACATAAGCGCCGGCATCGGCACGCAGAGCGCACTGCAGGGCAAGCAGACGGGCGGCCGGGGAGGTGAAGCGGGGCAGCGCCGCCGCGAGATAGGTGAGCATCTCCCGCACCCGCAGGCGCTCACCCGGTCCATGAAGCGGCCTGGGCGCAGCAGCCGGCGTGCGGGACGCCGGGCATCTGCGCCCAGGCCTGAGCGACGTGTCGGGTACGACGGCCGTGTGGCTCATCGCCGCGGCGCAGGCGGCGCAGGCGTCGGCCAGACGCCAGGCGCGGCCGCTGCGGTAGCGGGTCAACGCGAGCAGCACCGGCCCGGCGCACCCGCGATGGGGCCGGTGCCAGGCGCACCCCCGCGCCCGGCACTGGCAGGTCCGCAGATGCGGGGGCAGCACGTCTGCCCGGGCATGACGGGCCAGGTGTGTCAGCGCCGCGGACCGGGCGGAGTCGGCCGGCAAGGGAGTGGCTGCCGCGCAGCGGGGATGAGGGCAGGCCAGCAGCGGGCCGCCGGCCTGCGGGTGCAGTCGCACCGTCCAGATGCGCTGCACCGCTTCGCGCGTGGTGGAGAGCCTCATCGGGCTCGTGGTCCTCCGATCGATCCGTGCCGCTGAACTCCCGCACCCCACTCGGCAGGAGCGGGAGCAGGCCGCACCGTAGCGCTGGTCCCTGCACTGTGAATGTCACCCCTTCCCTAGCAAATAGTGCAGAGGTCTGCACTGACAGGGCAGGGTTCTGCACCGTCGGATGGTGGGGTGACGATCTTGCCGCCCGATCCCGACCTCCTCGCGCTGCGCGTCGAACTCGCGCGGCTCAGGGGCGAGCGCGGCTGGACCTTCGACGAACTCGCCGGCCGCAGCGGCCTGGCCCGCCGCACCCTCATCGACCTGGAACACGGCCGCACCACTGGTAGCGTCACCACCTGGCATGCCATCGCCCACGCCTTCGATGTCCCCATCGAACAGCTCCTTGGGGCGCTGTGCTCCGACCACGCCCCGTCCGGCACGCCGCAACCCTGACCCGCCCACCGGGAACCACCGCCGCCGCGGCGCGACATCACCCGAAACGGTGACCGGGCATCGGGCAGGTGTTCCTGCTTCCGTATGCGCGTTCCCCTGTAGTGCGCCATTCGCTGGACAACGGGTGTTGCCGCACCGGCTTGGCGGCGTGCGGCCTGGCACGTTCACCGCCATGAGCCCTCACCCCGCCTGCGCCGCCCGCCACTGGGACGGCAGCCCCCGCACCACACCGACGCGCCGTCCGCTGCGGGTGGCCGCCACCAGCCCCAGCCGCCTGGTGCGCGCCGGCCAGAGCGGCCGCTGCCGCCTGTGCGGCAACCGCATCGACTTCTACCAGCGCGCCGACCAGCGGCCCATCGCCCTGCACCCCGCGGAGCTGGCCACCGCCCAGGTGCCTGCTTCCTGCCGCTGGCACGTGAGCCGCGGTATCGCCCACCCGCACGGCGACGGCAGCGCCTGGTGCCACATCCTGCACAGGGTGCTCTGCCCTCGCCGCACCCCAACCGACCGGCTGACCCCAGCCGTCGAGGAGATGCGTCGCCGGCTCGCCGTCCGCTCCCGCCGCCTGATCGACACCGGCACCTTCACCCCGGCCGCGCCCACACCCGCCGGTGAACCCCCCTCCAGCCGGGGCCGTCCCGTCGTGCAGCTGCTGCTGGGCCGCTACCTCGCTCAGACCCCCATCGAGGACATCCGGTGTGTGGCCCAGACCCGACACCGACACCGCTGCCCGCAGCCCGTGCTCCCGCCCAACGCCCCTCAAGGCGTGTGGACCCTTCTGCCCACAAGTCCGCAACGCGGCCAACTCGCCCTGCCCGCCGCCCTGATGGCCGTCTACGACCTCAGCCGCCTGCCGTACGCCGAGCAGCTGCGCTGGCGCACCCAGCGCTGCCCGGACCACGCCGCGACCCCGGGCGCCGCCGATCTCGCTTTGGCCGGGTGGCAGGTCTTCGACCCCCTCCTGCACGCGGTACACATCCACACCCGCCTGCCGCACGCCACGCCCGACCGGCGCGGGAAGGCGTGACGATGCCGCACCACGCCCTGGACGTCACCCTGACCCGGCCCCTTACCCCGGCCGAACTTCACCAAGCCACCCGCACGATGCCGCTCGCGGCCAACCACGACAGCACCCATCTCCTGGCCCTGGTGCGCGCCAAGACCCCGGGGAAGGCCCTTACCCGGCTGCGCCGCCAGATCGGCGGACGGCTGCCTATCGACGTGATCACCACGCACTACCCCGACGCGGACGGCGAGATCCTCCTCAACGTCGCCTTCCAGCCCGCCACCCACACCGCTCTGAAGGCCGCCGCCGACAAAGCTGGACAACCGCTCCCGCTCTTCTTGCAGATGGTCCTTCTCTGGGCCCTCGCCCGGCACGCCAGCGAGGCGGCCGATCGCCTCGACCAGGCAGTCCGCCACCTGCTCGCCCACGCCACCGCTCCTCACCTCCTGGCAGCCATCGGGCGCGCCCTCACTCACATCCCTGGAGTCGCGCGATGCTGAACCCCACCGACGAACAGCAGGCAGCGGCCGACGCTTTCCACGCAGGCCATCACCTGGCTCTCCAGGCCGGGGCAGGCACCGGCAAGACCACCACCCTGGCCCAGCTCGCCCACGCCACCGCGCGCCGCGGACGCTACCTCGCCTAAACCGGGCCATCGCCCAGGACGCGCGCTCCCGCTTCCCGTCCACCGTCAGCTGCAAGACCGCCCACGCCCTGGCCTACGCAGCCGTCGGCCACCGCTACACTCGCCGCCTGAACGCCCCCCGCCGCCCCGCCTGGCAGACCGGACACGCCCTCGGCATCACCAAGGCCATCCGCATCGGCGAGCGCGACCTGTCACAGAAGACCCTCTCCAATGCCGCGCTGCGCACCGTGGCCCGTTTCTGCCACACCGCCGACCCGACGATCACCCGCCACCACGTCCCGCATCTGCGCGGCCTCGAAGACAGCACCCTGCACGCCCAACTCGCCGACCACATCGTCCCCTTTGCCCGCAAGGTCTGGGCCGACCTCCAGCACCCGGACGAGGGCGCGGTCCGCTTCGACCACGACCAGTACCTGAAAATCTGGGCCCTCACGAGTCCGAAGATCGACACCGACTTTCTGCTCCTGGACGAGGCCCAGGACACCAACCCCGTCGTCGAACAAATCTTCCTCGACCAGCGCGGCCACGCCCAGCTGGTCATGGTCGGCGACTCCGCCCAGGCCATCTACCACTGGCGCGGCGCCAAAGACATCATGACCGGCTTCGACGGCACTCAGCTCGCCCTCTCCCAGTCCTTCCGCTTCGGCCCCCGGCTCGCCGAAGAAGCCAACCGCTGGCTGACCATCGCCGAGGTCCCCATCCGCCTGACCGGCACCGAGAGCGTGCCCACCGAACTCGGTCCCCTCGACCGGCCCGATGCCGTGCTGTGCCGTACTAACGTCGGCGCCATGGCCCAGGTCATGGAACTGCTGGCGACCGGATACCGGGTGGCCCTAGTCGGAGGAGGAGGCAGCCTGCGCGCCCTGGCCCTGGCCGCCCACGACCTGAAGGAAGGCCGCCGCACCACCCATCCCGAACTGATCCTCTTTCCCTCCTGGGGCGAGCTGCAGGACTACGCCGCCCACGACCCCGCCGGACGGGACCTGCAGCCGCTGGTCGACCTCGTCGACACCCACGGCACCGACGCCATTCTCAGCGCTGTCGCTCAACTCGTCCCCGAACAACAGGCCGGCGTCACCGTCTCCACCGCCCACAAGGCCAAGGGCCGCGAATGGCCGCGGGTGAAAATCGCCGACGACTTCACCCCGCCCAAGGACAGCGACCAGATGGACGACACCGGCCGCGCGGTACCCGGCCCGATCGACGACGGCGAAGCCCGCCTCGCCTACGTCGCCGTCACCCGCACCCGCCACCGCCTCGACATCGGCGGCCTGTCCTGGATTGATGATCACCCTGCCGGCACCCTGCCACCGTCAGGGTCACCGCGGGCAGGGGGCGGGCACCTGTAGACATCGGCTCACGGACGCCCCGGTCGAGGTGCCCGTAGGTGCCGTGCGCGGCGCGCCGCCAGCCGGGACTGTCGCACCAGGTCACGCCGGTCGTGCCGGTTGTCGCACTCGACACGCTGGGCGGAGGTGTTCCAGAGGACGCTCACGGCGCGGGCGTCGAGCACTCGGGCCAGAGCGAGGGCGAGCGCGGCGGTATCCGCGACGGACGTTGCGGATGAAGCGCCGGGCCGTGCTGGAGCAGGTCGGCCAGCGGTGCAGCAAGGACGGGGATGTCGCGCAGGAAGCGAGACGGTGCCAGCAGCCCGGCTCCCGCGCGCAGGGCGCTGATCCGGTTCTCGACACCGGCGAGTCCGGGGCCGTCCAGGACGAACAGGACACGGGGGAGGGGACAGCGCCGCCGCCGCTTCTCCAGCACCAGAAATGATCTTGGTTGGTGGATCATGGTCTGGTGATAGGTCGCCATGAACTGTCCGATGTCGAGTGGGCCCATGGTGGCGCGGCCGGCTTCCACGAACGCCCGCAACATCGCCCCGTCGTCGCCGTCGGCGGGGCCGCGCCGCCGGCGTCGCGGGATCGTGGGCACGTAGCGGTAGAGGCGCATGGTTACGGCGATTGAGTGCGCCGCTGCATTTCGCCATTTCCCACCAAACCGCCGTCCGGCACGACCGTGGCCGTTTACGCAGGTGACCATACCTGCGGCGCGCGTGCCACGGGACAGGGCCCGGGACTGCGCCGGTCGGCTGACGGAATCCTGGGAAATCACATATAGCGAGGTCAGGTACCTGAGACCAATCAGCATCTGTAAGCGCCCGGTCGTCCGGTGCCTTTGTCTGGATGGTGTCCTGCCTGGTCACGGTGCTGGCATGTGCTGTCAGTGCCCGCTGCTACACCGATTCCTGGGGACGGGCCGCTACCGGCGGCCGCCGATAGGAGGGGAAGCATGGCGAAGGTACCGGACGGATTCCACTACGCTCGCGGGCACATCCGCCGCAATCCGAAGCCCAACAGCGCCAAGCGGATGAGCGGGTGGATGATCGCCGGCCTGTTGGCGGGCATCTGGCTGTGGGGGCAGGTGCTCGGCTTCGAGGCGGCCACGCTCACGACGCCGGCGGATCCGAACCCGGCCGTCAGCGCACCGGCCGACCGATGAGGGGAGGATGGCGCCTGAGGCGCCCTCACGGGACCGGCGAGTCAGCCGCAGCGGCTGTCATTGCGCTGGCCGTACTCGTCATGGCTGCCCGGATGGCCACTGCGGCTGTCGACGTTCTCACCCATGCCTGGCCGGGACTTCTCGCCCTGGCCCTGCTGGTGGGGGCCGTCGCCGGGTGGCGGATCAGGCAAACCGCCGCGGTTCGCCTTCGCGACAGGGCACGGCTGGCAGCCCTCCACATCACGCTCGTCGAGTTCGACGCCATGGACGACCGGCACTTCGAGCACGCGCTACGCGACCTGCTGGTCCGTGACGGCTGGTCAGCACGGAGGGTGGGAGGAAGCGGAGACCAAGCCGCCGACGTCATCGGTGACCATGCCGGGCGCGGCCGCATCGTCGTGCAGGCCAAGCACACGCGAGTCGGTGGGAAGGTCGGATCGTCGGTGATGTACGCCGTGAAGGGGACGGCTGGGCCTGCTCACCGAGCCGACCACGCGGTCGTCGTCACCAACGGGTCCTTCGCCCGCGACGCCATGGCATGGGGGGACCGGCATGCCGTCCACTGGGTCGACCGGGAAAGGCTGCGGCGCTGGGCCGAGGACGGAGCCGCGCTGCACGAGCTCCTCGATCTGCCCGCGCGTTCTCGCAGCAGCCGGTTCAAACGAGCTGCCTGACCAACGGCTACTTGTCCGTCATCCGGCACGGTATGGGGGTGTGGTGTTCGACGAGGACGGGTCTTTGGACCCGACGCTGAAGTTCCTGCTGTACGTCGTCCTGGCGCTGGCCGTGGGCAAGATGCTGTGGGAGTGGCTCACCGAAGACGTCAGCCAGTGGATCACCGTCGACCTGTGGGGCGTGATCGCCGACCACCCCTGGTGGACCGGATTCATCGTGACCGGTGGGCTGGCCATGCTCCTTCTGCTGGGAGCGCTCCTGTCATCCCATGGGACACCCGCGTATGTAACCCCGGACGATGCGTTCGAGCCGTCCGACGATGCGGCCGAGCCGGATGTGCTGACCTTCAAGATGAAGCAGCTCTCGGCGATGACCGCCACGGGCTTCGAGCAGGCGTGCGCCGACCTCTTGGCACGTGACGGATTCCGCCGCCCGCTGCGGGTCGGCGGCGCCGGGGACCTCGGTGTCGACGTCACCGCACGCGACGATGAGGACCGTCTCCTGGTGCTGCAGTGCAAGCAGTACCAGAGCCCGGTCGGCTCTGGACACGTGCAGAAGTTCAACGGGACGGCCCGCCCGCACCATGGAGCCGACATTCCGATCATGATCGCACTCAACGGCTTCACCCAACCCGCCGTCGACTTCGCCCAGTACCATCAGCTCATCCTCGTGGGCCGGCCGGAGCTGAAGAAATGGGCCCACGGTCAACACCTCTACGACGTCATCGGCATCCAAAGCACCCCGCAGTGACTACCGGCTGTTTCCTCCACCAGCCTGGCGGTCCATCCGGCAGGGGCTCTTGCGAGGGCCTGCTGCTCGGCCTTGGCTGCTGGTCGTGCGGGAGCCGGTGAGGCCGGCGACGACGGGCTGGGTTTTCCGGCCGGGCGCTGTGGCCCGGCCGGCCCAGGTGGGTTCGCATGCCAGCTCGGGGAGATTGTGCAGGTCGTCGCGGGTGAGGCTGTGGCGTTCGGGTGCACTTGTTGCGCTGTTTGTAGTCTCGCGGTCGAAGGCCGGTTGTCTGCCACCTCGGCTCCCGCCGTGGCGCAGTCGATGGCCTCGCTGGTCGGCTGGCACGGGGCACCGCGCGGACATCTTACACGCCTTGTACTTGCAGTCTGCCCATTACATGGCATCACTCAGACACGAACGTGCTTCCCTGGCACGAGACTTCGCCTGTCGGGACAAAAATGCTGAAAACCCCACGTGGCACGTCGCGTCCCGGCTTCCGTTGTGACGGCCGTTTATCAGTAAAACCGCCCGTAACTGCTCTCCCTGTGGTTACCGTCTGTGCTCATGCGGTTTCTGCACACTTCGGACTGGCACCTGGGCCGCCGGTTCCACACTGAAGACTTGATCCCCGCCCAGGAAGCCTTCTTCGACCACCTGGTCGACACCGCCCGCAGTGAGGACGTCGACGCGATCCTCGTGGCAGGCGACATCTACGACAGGGCCATCCCGAGCCTGGACGCCGTGCGCCTGTTCAACCGCGCCCTGCACCAGCTCGCCGACCTCGACGTGCCGATCATCATGATCAGCGGAAACCACGACTCCGCGCACCGCCTCGGCCTCGGATCCGGCCTCTTCGCCCGTGCCGGGATCCATCTGCGTACCGACCCGGCCACCTGCGACGTCCCCGTTCTCCTCGAAGACGCCAACGGACCGGTCGCCGTGTATGGCATCCCCTACCTCGAGCCGTAGATGGTCCGCACCCAGCTGGAGGCGGAAGCGGCCTCCCACCACGCGGTGCTCACTGCTGCTCTGAACAGGGTCCACGCCGACCTCGCCAGCCGACAGCCGGCCGGTACCCGTTGCGTAGTCATCGCCCATGCCTTCGTCACCCCCGGCACCGGCCAGAACAAGGACCAGAACATGGAGGAGTCCGACAGCGAACGCGACCTCAGCGTCGGCGGGGTCGCGCACGTCGGCGCGGACGCTTTCGACGGCATCGACTACGTCGCCCTCGGCCACCTCCACGGCCCTCAGAAGGTCACCGCCCGAGTCCACTACAGCGGTTCCCCGCTCGCCTACTCCTTCTCCGAGGCCACCCACACCAAGTCCCTCACCGTCGTCGACCTCACCGCCCCTGGCGCCGCCCCCGCTCTCAAGCGGCTGCCCTGCCCGAAGCCCCACCGCCTGGAACGCATCGAAGGCCTCATCGACGACCTCCTCACCGACCCCGCCCACGAACCCCTCAAAGACGCCTGGCTCGAGGTCACACTCACCGACACCGCCCTGCCGTTCGAAGCCATGGCCCGCCTGCGTCGCCGCTTCCCCCACACCCTCAGCCTCAAGCACCAGCGTCCCTTCACCCCCGCCCAGGCCACCGACACCCCCACCTACACTGAGCGCCTCCAGGGCCGCAGCGAACTCGACATCGCCTGCGACTTCATCGCAGACCTGCGCGGCACCGCACCCACCTCCGACGAACACGCCCTGCTGCAAAAGGCCGTCGACGCCGCCCGCGTGAACGAACTGCAGAAGGAAACCGTCTGATGCGTCTGCACCAGCTCACCCTGCAGGCATTCGGTCCTTTCGCCGGCATCCACATCGTCGACTTCGACGCCCTGACCGCCGACGGTCTTTTCCTCCTGCACGGTGACACCGGCGCCGGCAAGAGCACCCTGTTCACCGCCATCTGCTTCGCCCTGTACGGCGAACCCCCCGTCGACCGCGAGCTGATGCTGCGCAGCCACCACACCCCGGACAACCTGCTCACCCAGGTCACCCTCGACGTCACCGTCGCCGGCCGACGGCTGCTCATCGACCGCATTCCCCAGCAGACGCGCCCCAAGCGGAGCGGCACGGACCCGACACCCTCCAGAAGGCCGAGACCCGCCTCAGCCGGTGGACGACCGACTCCCTCGGCCAGGGCCGCTGGGAACCCTCCAGCAAGTCTCACCAGGAAGCCGGCAAGGAGATCAAAGAACTGCTCGGCATGAGCCGGACCCAGTTCTTCCAGGTGGTCCTCCTGCCCCAGAACGAGTTCACCAAGTTCCTCTACGCCGCCGCAGCCCAGCGCCGCGAACTCCTCGGCAAGCTCTTCCGCACCGACCGGTACGCCTTCATCGAACGCTGGCTGAACGACCACAGCCGCACCGTCCAGAAGAACCGCGACACCGCCCGCGACGAGGTTCTCCACCTTGCCTCCCGCATCCACCAGGCCACAGGCCCCCACCTGGCATCCCAGCACAACGCACCCACCTCCGACGATCCCCACACGCTGACCGGCCCCGCCCTGACCTGGGCCCACGACTTCACTCAGGCAAGCCAGGCCGACGCCCTCCAAGCCGACAACGACGCCGAAGCAGCAAGAAAAAACCAGCTCGCCCACCAAAAACTGGAGAACGACACCAGCGAACTGCACCAACGGCAGACCGCTCACGCCGCCGCCCGCGAGCACATGGGCCGGCTCAACGAGCAAACCCCCCACCACCAGGAGCTGGCCCGGCGCCGTGAACAGGCCCGCCGCGCACAGCAACTGGCCCCCCTGCTGCACGCCGTCACCACCGCCCGCACCGACCACACTCGCGCCCAGGACACCGAACGCGACGCCCGCACCCGACTGCTCCCCGAACACGCCACGCTCAAGGCCGCCGATCTCGCCACAGCCGAGCAGAGCCTGCGCGACGACATCGCCGTGCTGAACATCCTTCTCCCCGAGGAAGACACCCTCCGTCAGCTCATCGCTGACCTCGAGCGCATCGACGCCGAGCAGCAGGACTTCACCAACCAGCAGCGCACCGCCCACGACTGGCTTGAACAGGAAGCCCCTCAGCGCGCTGCCCTGGAGGGACGCCGGGAAACCGCCCGCCAGGCAGAGGAGGACAGCAGGGGCCACCAGGCCCAGATGGAGGCCCTCGGCATCCGCCTGGCAGCCGCGGAACGCCGCGACGCCCACCTCGCGCAGATCACCACCGCCGAACAGCGTCTGACCACCATGCAGAAGGAAGCCGAACGGGCCGCCCAGGCCCACATCGACATTCGCCGCCGACGCACCGAGGGCATGGCCGCCGAACTCGCTGCTGGCCTCACCGACGGCGCACCCTGTTCGGTCTGCGGCTCATGCTCCCACCCGGCCCCCGCCCAGGCTCCCGACGGACACCCCACCCGCGAAGCCGAGCAGGCTGCGGAGGAAACCCACCAGCAAGCCCAGCACCATCGCGACGCAGTCACCGCTGAGCTGCAGAAGCTGCGCGAGAACGCCGCAGGCGCCACCGGCGAAGCCGGTGACACCCCGCTGGCCACTCTCAAGGCTGAACACCACCAACTTACCCAGCAACTCGCCGACGCCCTTCAGCGTGCCGCCGGCCGCGGGATCGTCGAAGAAGAACTCCTCAAGCTGGACCGTGAACACACGGCCATGACCCAGCAGGACAGTACTGCCACCGCCGGCCTGTCCGCCCGCAATGCCACCTACGAAACCCTCTCCCGGCAACAGGCCGAGCTCACCCGGAAACTCGACACCGCCCGCGGCACCGCCCCCACCCTGGCAGCCCGTATCGACGACCTCACCCGCACAGCCGAGCACCTTGAGCAGGCAGCCGAGGCATCACGTACCGCCGCCAACCTCACCCAGGCCCTGCACACCCGCACCAGTGAGGCCACCGACGCCGCCACCTCCCAGGACTTCAACACGCTTGCCGCCGCCGAAGAGGCCCTGTTCAGCGAACAGGACCTCAACGCTCTGGAAGAAGAGATCAACCAGTGGCGTGAAGCACGCGCCACCCATCAAGCCGTCCTCGACGATCCCGCCCTCCAACATGCAGCCGCTCAGCCGCCCGCCGACGTCGTGGCAGCAGCCTCCCGGCGCGCCGCCGCAGACGATCAGCACGCCCAGGCCGTAACCACCGCCACCACTGCCCGCACCCGCACCAGCGAACTCACCGAACTCGCCACCACCCTGGGCACAGCCGTCGAACGCCTGAAGATACTCGAACTGGCCCACAACACCGCCCGCCACCTCGCCGACCTGGCCACCGGCAACGCACCGGGCACCCGGGTCCGCATGCAACTGGAGGCCTACGTCCTGGCAGCTCGGCTTGAAGAAGTCGTCACCGCCGCCAACACCCGCCTGCACATCATGTCCGAAGGCCGCTACACCCTGCGCCACTCCGACCACCAAGCCGCCCACGGCGCCCGCTCCGGCCTCGGCCTGGAGATCACCGACTCCTGGACCGGCCGTCCCCGCAAGACCGACACCCTCTCCGGCGGCGAATCCTTCTTCGCCTCCCTGTCCCTCGCCCTCGGCCTGGCCGACGTCGTCACCCACGAAGCCGGCGGCAACCCCCTGGACACTCTCTTCATCGATGAAGGCTTCGGCACTCTCGACGAAGACACCCTCCACAAGGTCCTCGACGTCCTGGACTCCCTGCGTGCCCACGACCGCACCGTCGGCGTCATCAGCCACGTCCCCGAACTGCGCCGCCGCATCACCCACCGCCTGCATGTCCGTAAAAGCCCCGCCGGATCCACCCTCGCCCACCTGACCGAAGCAGCCGAATAGCCTGCACCCTGACAGGGCGGGGCGCATTGCCCCCCAATGTCCAGCCGACCCCCACGGAGCAGCACACCTTCATGGCTTCCGAAATCGAGCTGCGGCCCCACCAGAAGGAAGCCGTCGCCGCCGCGACCGCCACGCTCCGCGATCACGCCCGCGCAAGCGTGATCGCGGCCTGCGGCACCGGCAAGACCCTCATCGCCGCCCGTACCATCGCCCGCATCGCCCCCCGTGGCCGTGTGCTGGTGCTGCTGCCGACACTGGACCTGTTGTCGCAGACGATCCGTTCCTGGCGTCTGGCCGGCCGCAAGGGGACCGCCGTGGCGGTGTGCTCGGCCCGTCAGGCCCTCGACCACGAGTCGCTCGGCGTCGACATCCCCCTCACCACCGACCCCGCCGAACTGGCCGCCTTGGTCGGGCAGTCCAGTCCCGGCCCAGTCACCGTCTACGCCACTTACGCCTCGCTGCCCGCCGTCATCGCCGCTCACCGCGACCACCACCTGACTTCCTGGGAACTGGTGGTCGTCGACGAGGCCCACCGCACGGCCGGCCGTCTCGGCAAGGCCTGGGCGGCCGTCCACCACGACGACCAGGTCCCCGCCGCCCGCCGCCTCTACCTGACCGCCACCCCCCGCATCTGGGACCCCGACGACAGCCAGGACGACGCCACCGAGGCAGTGGCCTCGATGGACGACGAAACCCTCTTCGGCCCCGTCGCGTACCACCTCAACCTCTCCGACGCCATCGATCTCGGACTGCTCGCCGACTACCAGATCCTCGTCCCCGTCGTCACCGACGCGGACCTGCGCGACTGGCTCGCCACCGGAGCCGGCGCGGGTGTCGACGGACTGCACCTGGCCGGCCGCCAAGTCGCAGCCCTGCGCGCCATCCACGACCACAAGCTGCGCCGCATCCTGACCTTCCACCACCGTGTCGCCGACGCCCGCGCCTTCGCCACCACCCTGACGGAGACAGCCGCCGCACTTCCCGAACACCTGCGCCCCCAGGGGCTGTGGGCGGACTGGGTCAGCGGCAGCCACACCCCGCAGATCCGCCGCCGCCTCCTGCTCGAATTCACCTCACACACCAGCCCCGACACACCGGCCGTCCTGTCCAACGCCCGCGTGCTGGGGGAGGGCATCGACGTGCCCGACATCGACGCGGTGGTCTTCGTCGACCCCAAGAACAGCCCCGTCGACACCGTCCAGGCCGTCGGCCGCGCCCTGCGCCAGCACCCCGGCGCCGGCAAGAAAGCCACCCTCGTCGTCCCCGTCTACCTCACCCCCGACGAAGACCCCGACGACCTCCTCGGCGCCGACGCCTACACCCCGCTGTGGCGCACCATCCAGGCACTGCGCTCCCACGACGACCGCCTCGACGCCCGTCTGTCCGACCCGCGCACCCACCGCCCCACCATGCCCCCCGAGGACCCCGAAGCCTGGCTGCGTTTCGACCGTCCCACCCAGGCCGACGAGATCGCCCTCGCCCTGTCTCTGCGCGTCCTGGCACCCAAGAGCGCCGAGTGGCGCCGCGGCCTCGCCGCGGCCCGCCGCTTCCGCCACACCCACCACCACCTCGACGTCCTCCAGAACTACGAGGACCCCACTGGCTATCCCCTGGGACGCTGGCTGACCTGGCAACGCCACCTGCACACCAAAGGCACGCTCGACGCCGTACGCGTACAGGCCCTCGAACGCCTCGGCATCATCTGGGACCCTCGCCAGCAGGCCTTCGACCGGGCACTGGCCCACGCCGCCGCGTACGCCGCCCGCCACGGCCACCTCGCCGCACCCGTCGACGAGATCCACGACGGCTTCCCCCTCGGCCGCTGGCTGGCCACCCAGCGCAAGCGCACCGAGACCCTCACCGAGCAGCGCGCCACCGCCCTCACCGCCCTGGACCGGTGGTGGAACCCGCCCTGGCCGATCACCTGGCAACGGGCCTACCACGCCGCCCGCCAGAGCCGGACAGCCAACAAGACTGCCGCCGAGGCAGAGCGCTGGCTTGAGTCACAGCGCGCCCGTTCCGATCGTCTGCACCCTGAGCAGAGGTCCCTGCTCGCGGAGTTGGGGCTGGTCGAACTGCCCGACACATCCACCTCCCCGGTGGCGGAGAGCCGCCTGCCGGCGCGCGAGCGTGCCTTCCAGCGCGGGCTGGCCGCCGCACGCGCCTTCCGCGCACGCGAAGGCCATCTCGACGTCCCGCAACGGCATATCGAGAAGATCGAAGGCGACCCCGTGCGCCTGGGCCAGTGGTTGAGCAACCTGCGCCGCCGCCGCTCCGGCCTCAGTCCGCAGAGGCAAGCAGCCCTGGCCGAACTCGGCCTGTAACAGGCGAACGCACCTCCTCGAGGAGAACAGCCAGACCCCCGGCCGACAGAAGGGCGGGAGGTTCAAGCCAATGGTCTGACTGCGCCCTGGCGGGATCGCTCCGCATGCCCACACTGCACAGCAGGGAGGAATCCATCCCGGCCGGTGCAAGAGGGGGCAGAAGTGGCGGCCAAACGCAAGGGCAAGACGGTGCGCAGACGACGCACCACCCGGAACAAGGCAGCAGCAGGAGGAGGAGCGCTCGCCGCGCTGATCCTGCTCGGTCTGCTGCAGCCAATGTGGTTGCTGTACCTCGGCGCCCTACTCGCCGCCGCGGGAATCGGCTGGACCGTGTGGCGGCTCTGGCGTACCGACCGGCTGCTGCGAAGCAAGGACAACGCCTGGAGACGACAGGAGGAGATCGCAGCCGGACAGCGGACGCTGGCTGCCATCGACGCGATGTCCGGCACCGAGTTCGAGGAAGTCGTCGCCGAGTTATGCCGCCGTGACGGCTGCACGCAGGTGCGCCGTGTGGGCGGGAGCGGGGACAACGGAGCGGACGTGCTCGGCCGGCTGCCCGATGGCCGGACCATGGTGATCCAATGCAAGCGGTACGCACCCCACCGGACGATCGCCAGCTGCGAGGTGCGCGATCTGCTGGGAGCCAAGGTGCACTTCGCTGCGGACGTGGCCATCTTCGTCGCCACCACACGCTTCAGCCCCCAGGCCGAGTCGTTCGCGGTCAAGCACCACATCCTCACCCTGCACCGTGACTTCTTTGGCCTGTGGAACAACGGGACACCGCTGCTGTCTCTGGCCGAAGTCAACGGACGCGGACAAGGAGAAGCCCGCCACCGAGCACACTGGAAACAGACCTACTCCAAGTGACCAGCTGAGGCTACGGGCCAGGGCACCCTCGGGCACGGATCAAGAACAGGCACTTTCCGGGCACGTACATTCCGATCACACTTGCTGCATGCTGGTCACCTTGTTACCGGGAGTGCGGGAAATTCGCACCCCTCTTGCAGTGGGATACACCTGGTTACTTGCCTTGTGGCTTGCTATCGGCCATCGCATACCCGAACCCGACCAAGCGTCCGGGCTGGTCGCCGATGTTTACCGACTGGCACATGCGGCCGGACTCGTCGCCGTGGGCATCGTGGTAAGCGTCGGCGCCTACATCGTCGGAGTGATTGCCAATCAGCTCGGTCTGGGCCTTACCTACGTAGTCGGAGACGCCATACGGCGTACACCAGTTGGAGCTATAACTCCTGGCATAACTGGGAGAAGAGGGCAATGGACGCGATCGTCTACTTGGTTGTTACCCGCCTCGCCGAGAGGCTCTCCGAAGACGAGGCCTTCCGCGGCAAGGTGATCGAGCAGTTGATAGCCGACCCCCCACTCGATTCCCCCGCCGAGACAAGTGCTGACTGGGAGAGCCTGCTGCTCGCGAGCCTTTGGGACCGTCACCGGGCCGTCAGCCGCACCGTAGAGGTTGAAAACGTGGCCGCGCAGCTGCGAGCAGACCACCTCGGGATCCTCTGGCGACTTCGAGGCGCATCGGGCCCCGCGGCATTGGAGCATGATCGGCTCCAGGCCGAAGGGGATTTCCGCCTAGCGATGTTCGGTCCCCTGGCCGCGGTGTGCATCGTGACAGCGATCCGTTGGAGTCCTTGGTTCCTTCTCGTCTTCCCTCTACTGATCATCTTGATCTACGTGGGTGTAGCAGCACGCGCCGAGGCAGAGGAGAGCCTCGCAGCAGCACTTGGATCTGGCAGGGTCATCGATCCTGCTCTCGCCCGGCTGGATGCGCAGTCCATCCCGATGAAGGCACAGCCTTGATTACCTGAGCACTCAGTGGCGTTGATGCATCAGACACAGCTTGTGAGGAGGAACGGCACAGTGCCGCAGCCCCGCCCACCTTGAGCCCGGGCGGCCCTGGCAGCAGCCAACTGCCCATCAGCTGCGCTTGCGCCGCCGTGCGCGCCGTCACCGCCCCGACTCGCTCAGCCCTTCCTGGTCGGCGAAAGCGGGGTGTTTCTCATCAGCACTCTTCGCCAGATGCAGGGGCGCGGGCAGGTTGGTCCGCCCGTCCCACATGGCGGCCTGCTCCGAGATCCGCGCGGCAAGACCGGCCAGCTGCTCCTCACGCCAGCCGCCGTGGCGGGCGGTGACATATTCGGTGCGGGTCATGGCGTGGAAGGGAGCACCCATCTGGGCCAGCTGCCCGCCGGGCAGGGTGCGGCGCGTGTACTGGGTGCCGCACCCTGCCCGGAAAACAGCCACGACACCGCGTCCCCGTGGTCGTGGCGGTAGAGGATTTTCTCCGGCATGACCGGCTGCAACGGGTTGACCGGCAGCTTGCCCCCGCCGCCGGTACGCCGTGACGGCTGCGGTGTGCCCTGCCCGTTGCCGACCCTCACGACCGCCACATCCCACCCCTGGGCGATCAGGCTCTGCCCGGGAACATGGCCGTCACCGAGCCGGTCGTTGCACAGCCCGGGCCAGATCCGCTCCCGCTCCTCGGCGAAGACAATGATCGGAAGCCGGTCACCGAGCGCGGCCAGCGCCCGGTCCACATAGGTACGCACGTTCTCCGGACCCCTGTAGTCCTCCCGCAGGTGATGACCCTTCTTACCGACGGGACCGGCATGGTGCAGAGCCCGTGCCTGGGCCAGAGGAAGCCAGCCCTGGTCGCTGTACATGAGGGTGGGCCAGTAGGCGTCCTCGCCCAGCGGGATCCGCATGGCGACCAGCGTGATAGCCAGTACGGCCGGTTTACGGGGGCGGCCGGGACGTTCGTCGAAGCGGTGGTAGCGCGTCCACAGCCCCACAGCCACGGCCTCCCGGTCCAGAGCCGTGTCCTTGGCGTTGCGGTGGAAGGCGGGGGCGGCCAGGCGGTTGTCGATGATGCCGGAGTCGGAGTGCAGACTGCCGAGCGCGATCTGCACTGCATGGTCGTCCTTGTAGGCGACGTCCGGCTCCGGCAGCCCCGCCTTGAGGGCCCTGGACCGCGCGACCTTCTCGGGCGTGTTCAGCCGGTACGGGTCGCCGGGGTCGGAGTCCATGGTGATGAACTGCGAGGAGATGCCACGCTCGGCGAAGAGCCCCTTAAGCGCGTGCTTGGCATCCGTCATCCCCGCTTCCTTCTCCTGCTCGCTGGGGTAGCGCGTCTCGCATAGAGCCGTGACCAGCGCCCGCCCGGCACCAGGCTTGAACCAGGGCAGCGTGTTGAGAATCAGACTGCGGTCGTGGCTCCCATGACGGACCAGTTCGGGCAGCCGCACCGCCACGAGCTCGTACCCGGGCGCCAGGACCACTGGCTGCTCGTCGGGCAGATCGGCCAGCTCGGGCCGCGCGTAGTCGCGGGCCAGCCGCCCCATCACCCGCGTACGCCAGTCCCCGGATTCGTACAGCACGACGGTGCGTACCGCATCGAGACGGGCGCCTGCCATGGCGGCGGCCACCTTGCCGGCCGGCACGTAGGGCGGCAGGCTCTCACCCGGCTTGCTGATCTTGATGGATGTCCCGGTGTAAACGACAGGCTCCTGACCGAGGACCTGCCCGGCGTGTTCCTCGAGCCGGGCGTGGAACATCGCCCCAACGCCCTTGTCGATCGGATACTTGCCCGTGCGGTGCACCCCGCGCACCTCTGCCAGCTCATCCAGCCCCGTCAGGGGCGGCTGGGGTAGGCGGCCAACGCCGCAGGCCTCGACGATCTGTGCCGTCGCCCCGCGGTAGCGGACGGCTGCGGGCTGCATGAACCCGTTCGGACCCTTCTCCCACCGTGTGCTGATCGGGACCTTGAGGATGATGTCCGGATTGACGGGATGACGAAGCAGGACGTTGCGGATGCCCTTGTAATGGGTGGCGACGCGCGAGATACGTGCCGACAGATGCGCGATGAGCCTCTTTCCGCCGGGGGAGGGTTCGACCTCGATGTGGATGCGCTCCATGGCGTAGCCAGCAATGCGCCGACGTTTGCCGCTCTCCTCGTCGATCCACGTCCGCTCGTGGACCAGCGGGGCCTGCCACGCCAGCAGGTCGCCCTCACTGTCGAGATGAAACCGCAGCGCAGGCAGCGACTCGTCGAGCAGCAGCGGCTCGGCGGCCAGCATGCCCGCCAGCCGCCACCCGGCCACCCGAAACGCCCAGCGGGGACCGGTGATCCGCCCCACGGCGTCGCGGTGCAGGAGCGAACCGAGCGGCTGGGGACCGTCGTCGGACAACCGCAGCAGGGCGGCGAGGGTGTCACGGTCCTCATGCCCCTCCAGCCGCGTCTCCCACTCCCGCATCAGCGTGCGCACCACGGCCCCGTCCAGCGCCCCGGGCGTGACGATCACGCTCCGACCGGCCCACTGCCCGGTCCTGGCGGGCCGATCGGGGTTGGTGAACACCAGCCGCTCACCAGTCACGGCACGCGCCGCCGTCTGCAGGGACGCGACCGGCTGCACCGCGTCCTTGCCCCGCGGCCTGGGCAGCCGCCGCCAGATCGGTGTGAACGCCTCGTCCTGCGGATAGACGTGCACCGTGCCCAGCAGCCGGTCATCCAGCGGGAAGGACAGGGTGAACAGGCGGCCGCGCTCGTCACTCATCATTCGCCCATCTCCTCTTCCGCATATCCGGTGGGGGAGTGCTCCGTCAGCCCCAGCAGGGCATCGGTCATGGTGGTGCGGTAGACAGCGTCGATCAGGGGCATGTGGTCCTCGGCCTGCCATTTCCCGCGCAACTGCGCAAGGAGGGCGGGCAGCGTGGAGTCGGCGGCGGTCTGGGTGAAGGCGGCGTCCAGCAGCCGCAGCCGCCCGTGATCCCCACCACGGCGAGTTTGATGTCCTCGCCCAGCGACTTGAAGTAGCCCTGCCCGCTGCGGATGTCATCGAAGATCTGCCCCGCCACGATCCGCAGCCGCTCCAGCTCCGCCGCGGGCTCCGGACCCGGCCGCCGCCGCCGGTAGGCGAGGGAGTTGACCAGGGACAGCAGCACCGGCGGGTCCTCCATCACCGGAATGGGCCGGTTCACCAGACAGGCCACATGCAGCAGGGAGCGCCCGTCTCGGTCGACGATGTTCAGACCCCGCTCGACCCGTGCCATGGGCGCGATCAGGTACCGGCACCGGCCGTGACCCACGGCATGAGGGAACTGCTCGAGCCGGTTGCTGGCGATGGGTACCCAGCCGGGCGGCATCCGCTCCAGCGCAGCCAGCTCCTGCGGCCGCACCGCCACACAGATCTCCGATGCCACGACCCCCACGTCGATCATGCCGCGGGCGAGCGACGGACCGGCGTCGTAGGCGGTCGGCGCGAGCAGTGCATACGCACGGTGCGCGGTGGCCGCATCAGCGGCCACCGCGTCGAGCTGTGCGGGAAGGTCCTGGCCGACGCTGCGCCCCATGGCCGTATAGGCGCGCTCCCGGTTCACTCCGTCGGTGCCGGACACCACGATGCCCGCCCCGTCGTCCTGGCCGGCCTGCAGCTCGACCGTGAGGCTTCCATTGACGTCGTCCGGCACGTACCAGGCCGGCTCCGGCAGGAGGTGATGACGCGGCGCATACGGCATGAACGCCGTGGCGGACATCCCGATCACCGCCCGGCGAGTACCGGTATGGGCAAGCGCGGTCACCTCGCCCACATAGGCAAGGTGAGCGTGCGGATCCCCGACAAAGGACTTCAGCCGCAGCGCCGTCAGATGCCGGTCGGCAGGATCGAACGTCTCGGAGAACGCGAACAGCGCACGCCCCAAAGGACCGTAGGGGGCAGCCCGCCACGGCACGTGCGAGGCCAGCGCGTCCACCAGACCGTTGCCGGCGGAGATCCCCGCCCCCTGCAACGGCGCCGCCACACCGACGATGCGGTGCAGGATGCTCCGCATCTCCTCCAGATACGCACGCCGGGCCGCCAGCAGCGCCAGCGACGACAGCCGCTTCCCGTCCGAATCCCCGGTGATCGCCGCAAACGCTTCCCCGATGCGCTTCAAAGTGGCGTGCGTGAGCCGGTCCGACCCGCCGGCCAGATCAGTGACCGACGACAACAGCTCCCGCAGCTCGGCCAGCCCCTCGACCTCATCGGCCAACTCCAGCGGCCCCTCCCGCTTGTAGAGCTGGTTGACCGCCTGCATCTGCTGCTCAGTGGGCCGCTCCCCATCCTCCAGCCCGAAGATCCGAGAGGCGAACATCCCATCCCAACGCCGCGGCACCACCATGCTGCGCCGTTCCCGGTCGGGATGGATGACCCCGCCAACCAGATGGGACACGTAGGACTCGGCCAGCCACACCAGATGGTTGATCAGCGGCCGCAGGTACTGCTCAAGGCTCATCGGCAGCCGGTGACAGTGCCGCCGGAACTGGCTGTCGAGCTCGCGTACCGGAGTGCGCTCCGCACCGTCCTGGGCCAGCAGCACCTGACGGGCGGCCTGATCGAAGGCCTGTGCCTGCAAGGCATCGGCCTCGTCGATGATGACCAGATGACTGCGGTGCAGCAGAAGCTGCTCGGTGGTCATACGCCGCCCCGGGGCAGGCCGTCCCCTCATCGGCGCGTGGATGTGCCCGGTGAGGAAGTTCGCATGGTTGGTGACGAGGATGTCCGCCGACGCCGCGGCTCGGTGATGACGGAACTTCCCACAGCCGCCGCGCCACGGGCAGGCCAGGGTCTTGTCTGCTTTCGGCCCGTTGGGCTTGAGCTGGTCGCACGGCTCCTGGCCCGGCGTCCACGCGTCCACCGCTTCGGAAGAGGTGGTGGCATGCCCGGTCAGAGGACAGATGTAGGACATCTCCCGGTACACCCAGGTCCGAAAGTCCGCATCATCATGCGGGTTACTGGCCGTCTGCTCGGCCAATTCCATCATGGAGGCGGGGGAGACGACCGGCGTCACCCGCGCGGAGACCCCCAGGTCGGTCAGATCCTGCCGCAGCCGGTACACCGTGGCCAGGACCTGCGCACTCTGCGGAACGACCAGCGAGATCACCCGGCCCTGCTGGGCGCACCACACCGCGATGAGTTCACTCAGGACGTTCTTACCCATGCCGGTGGGAGCGTGGAAGACCCGCAGCGGCCCGGCCTGGACACGCAGCAGCTCGCCGACATCCGTGCCGTCGCGGCCGCGGGTATGCTGCCTGATGTCCGCGACCGCCTTGCGCCGGTAGTCCTGCCGGCGCAACTCATCGAGCCGGCCCGCGATCTCGTCCAAGTCGGCGAAGGGGATCACCACCTCGTCCTCGACCGGGGCGTCGCCCAGCTCCTGCACCACGCTGGGAGCAGGGGACCCTTGGTAGTCGAGATCGTAGAAGACGTCCACCACCCGGCCGGATGGGCTGAGCGGATCCTAATCCTCAGGTCGCTGACGTAGGAGCCGGGAGGAGCAGGCTTGGGCAGCAACTGCCCCTTGGCCGCGTTGTCCTCGAGCTCGTCCAGCAAAGCATCGATGAGGGCTTCCTCGTCGCCGACGGGCAGGACCAGCACCTGCTCTTGGCCGTCGGCCGGGGCGAACTCGACCGCCTCACCGCTGTCCAGGACCGCTGCCGTCTCCGCGACAAACACCGAATGATGGGCAAGGACAGCCGGCCGTTGCCGCAGCATCCGTGTGATCCGTACCTGATCAGGCAGCGCCAGCGCAGACCAGCCATCCCACAGATGCATCTGCCCCGTGGCCAGGAAGTGCGCATCAGCAAGATCCACCACAAGCCGCCACGCCGCCTGCTCCTCCACCGCCCGGTTGGGGAACACCCGCGCGGCCAGCAGGACCGCCGCACGCAGCGTCAGCGGCACGCTGACGGAGTACCTCGCACTCTTCGGCGACGTCATGCACCCATCCCCTTCAACCGCCGGCTTACGGCCGCCTTGAACCGGCTGACCGTGAACACGCTGTAGCGCCGCCCGTCAGCAGTCCGCAGCTCATCGAGCCCGGACTGCAGCTGATTGACCTGGCTGCGCCGGTAGTTGGGCACGACCACCGTCTCCCCGGCAGGAGGCCGGTCGATGATCGTCTGCGCGTCCTGGTGGTCCTTGACGTCCACCCGCCAGTGATGCCCGTCCGCCAGATAGACGCCGACATCCCACTCGTCCAAGTTCTCCCAGCGTTCGACCCGCACCCCCTCCTGCTTCTCCAGCCACTGCATCAAGCCCACCTCACTCAGCCCGGGGCAGGTGATATACCGCCACACCCCCCAGTCCAGGCACAACAAGCCCTCCGCCGGCTCCGCAGCCGTCGCCAACCGGCCCCGCCCACCGGTCAACACAGGCGGCCCACCCCGCCTTCCACCGCGCGGAACAAGCCCGAACCGGCTCTGATGCGGCGGGTACTCACACCGCAACTGCCCACCCCGCAGCACCATCGGATACCGGCACTGCGGACACGGCCAGAACCACGACGACGCCCCCACCCACACACGGTCCGAGGGAACAGGCTGATACACATCCATCCGTGTCGCGCCACGCCGCGAGTACTCCCCTCGACCAACGCCCGCTCCGTGCCGTACGGCACCTCGGTCAGCATGGTCCGCGCCGCCACATAGCCGGCCTGCCCGCCGGAGCGGATATGCCGAAACGCAGCCCGCTCCGTCTGCTCAGCCGTCTGCCGAACCCACGCCGGAAGCCACGCCCCACCGAGATCGAAGTATCCGTCGTCCCCGTACAAGGCCTCCAGATAATTCATCCCCGCTTCGAAAGCCTCCTCGGTCAGCCCACCGTTGTCCGTCAGGACAACCAAATCCCCCATCGACGAAGGCAGTTCGTCCCAGGCCAAAGGCACCCACTCCCGCAAGCGCACCGGCAGCAAATCGATCATCTCGGCAGGCGTCGAAGGACCGGCTCCCACCGGCAGACTCGACAAGAGCACCCCGTGCATACGCGACTACTCCCGCCACGCACGAGGCTCCTCAACTCGGTTGATCCACGCCGCACCGGCCCGCAGAGCAGCGGTAATGATCCTCCGAGCGGCAACATGTTGACTAACAGGCACAGCTCACCACCCCTCTACGCCCCACCAGTGGTATTCGGGGCCATTCCAGACGGGCTAACAACTCCGGGAACCTACACGCCCGGTCTGACAACGGCTCGGAAAACCAACGAAGATGGGCCCCGCGACAGCGGGGCACCACAAGAAACCGGACATGCCGGCAGGCATGCCGCCCGAGCGATAAAGCCCCGCCTCCTCGCTTCTGGTGGCCCGTCAGGGCCAAGGCATCCAGCCTCGGCACACCAAGGGGGGAGAGGAACCGGATAACTGTCCAACAAACCCTTACGACATCACGGCGCCGCAGGCGCCGACACACAACCAACCCCTGCCCGGCAGGGCAGGGCACCCCAACCACCCCGAACCCCACCGTCATGCCGCCAGGCATGACGCCCGAAACACACGACGGCGGGGCCGCCAGGCCCCGCCCTGTCTGTTCCCGTTTAGCCCGTCAGGGCCAACCCAGCCAACACACAGTCATGCCGCCAGGCATGACGACGCGTCACCTTACGGGCCGTCAGGCCCGTAGTTGGCCGCCAGGCCAACTGAAGAGCCGTCAGGC
>NZ_JOAP01000021.1 GCF_000720475.1 Streptomyces aureocirculatus | reverse complement strand
CCCTCCTGCCCCGCGACGCCATGCACGCCCTCTCGCCGCACCGGGCACAGCCCCAAGTACGTCCAGTACGAGGGCCTGCGCCCGGCACGCCGAGAGCACGCGCCTGACGCCGCGGGGCCGCCCTCCGGGCGACGGAGGGAGTTTGACGACAGGCCCTAGTCCGCAGCCCCCGCGGCCGCGGCCACGGCCCCCACCCCACCCCCCTCCGCCAGCCGCGGAATGCGGCACTGCGCGGCATACGCGGCCGCCGGGTAGCGGGGGTCGGGGCGCAGCGCGTACTCCCGCAGGCAGGCTTCCGTGAACTTGATGACGTGTTCGTCGCCGTGCTCGACGGCGCGGGCGCCGAGTTCGTCGAGCGGTGGCGTCCCGTCCGGCCCGGTCCGCCGAGCCGTCGTGCCCTCGTCCCCGCGGTCCGTGGTGAAGGCGAGCAGGAAGGCCGCCTGTACCTGCCACAGCTTGGCGAGCGTCGGCTCGTACAGCTCTGGCGGCAGGTGCGGCAGGACGAGCCGCGCGGCGGCGGGTGCGGTGACGCCGTGGACGAGCGGGACCGGGAAGACCTCGGGGTGTCCCAGGTAGACGTCGGCGAACTGCAACGTCATGTCGCTGAGCAGGCGCGCCGCCGGGTGCGGCGCGAGCCACCCCAACGAGTCGGTGTAACCGGGCAGTCGGTCGAGGGCGTCGAGGCGGCCGCGGGCGACGGCCGGGCCGCGCGGACCGTCCAGGGGTACGCGCGGCAGCGCCGCGACGGCCGCGGGCACGGTGCGGGGGCCGCGCAGGGCGGGGGCGCCGGGCAGCTCGTGGTGGCGCGCGGCCCAGTACGCGAGCCCCCTGGCCAGCTCATCGAGCTGCAACCGGGTCGGGGCGTCCCCGGCCGCGTCCAGACCGCGCACCGCGTGCGCCGTCCGGATCAGGCCGTGCGTCAGACCGGCGAACAGGCCGGGGAGCAGCCGCGGCCACCAGCGCGCGAGGACATCGCGCCAGGAAGCGTCGGCGAGTTCGCGCGCGAACAACTCCTCCCAGTCACCGGCGCGGCCGAAGTCCCCCAGGGCGGGCCGCCACGACGTCTCGTCGGCGGGGTCGAGGGCGAAGCGCGCCGCCGGGGGCTCGTGGTGATCGAGCGCGCGCCGGTAGCGACGGACCCAGCGGGCGACCTCGTCACCGTGCCCGAGCACCGCGACCGCCTCGGCCCCCATCGGGCCGTGATTGGCGAGGTCGACACCGACTCCGCGTTCGTAGCCGAGGTCTTCGAGTCGTTCCAATGCGTCGTTGACGGCGTCGTGGTAGCTGATCGACGGCATGCCGCACACACCTTCCGTAAGAGAACACTTCGCTTATCCGAACAGTTTGGAACTCCAAACAAACTACACTCGCGGCATGCAGAGCGCGCAAGAGCCCGGGCGGCCGCCCGGGCACCCCGGGAGCCCCACCGCCGACGAGATCCGGATCGTGGGCCTCGTGCCACTGCTCGAGCCCTACTTCCGCGGCGCGATGGTGAGCGAGCTGATGCCCGAGCAACTGCGTACGGCGATGGAGAGCGAGGGCCTGACCCCGCGCCACGGCGCCGTGCTCCCCCAACTCCTCGCGGCCGACGCACCGCTGACGGTCGGCGGCATCGCCGCGCGGCTACAGGTCTCCCTGCCCACCGCGAGCGAGCTGGTCGGCGGCCTGGCACGGGCAGGCATCGTCACGCGCACCCCGGACGAGACCAACCGCCGCCGGGTCCTCGTCTCCCTGGTCGAGGAGTACCGCCCGCTGCTCGAATCGTTCGTCGTCCGCCGGGGCGAACCGCTCCTGCGCGCGCTCGCGGGACTCCCCGCCGAGCACCGGGAGGGGTTCGTGGCGGGGCTCAGGGCATGGGTGCGGGAGGTACGGGAGGTTCAGGGCTGAGGGCGCACCGGGGTGCGGCGGCCCTCCCCTCGTACGGAACCGTCCGCGTCCCCGGCACGTCGCACAGACACAAGCCGGCCCCAGCGGGACGGCCTCCGCACATCACACGGAACGCCTCCGCACATCACACGGCACCTGTCCGTACGCCGCCGCCAAGTGCCCCGCGAGCCGCGGTGAGGCGAACTCCGTGCCGCACACGAACCGCATCACCGGGCCGTACGAGGACCCGGCCAGCACGCCCGTGAAGTACAGGCCCGGCATCGAAGAGGCATAGCCCGCGCCCAGCATGGGCGTGCCGCGGCTGACGGCGAGGCGGGCGCGCAGACCGTGGCCGAGGAAGCTGAGGGCGGCGAGGTCGACGCGGTACCCCGTCGCGGCGACGACATGGTCGGCGGCGAGCATCTGAGGGCGGCGGTCCAGGGTCTCGACGGTGAGGACCGGGCGGCCCCCGCGCGTCTCCGCCGTGACGACGCGCCGCACCTCGCGGGTCTCCACCTTCCCCTCGTACCGCTCCTGGAGCCACCAGGCGCCGAGCGGGCCGAGGACGCGGCGGGTGAGGAAGTGCCGCGCCGGGGCGGGCAGATGACGGAAGCCCTCGGCGTACCGGCTCAGCACGTACAGCGACCAGGCCCGGCCGAAGGGCGACTCCGGGCGCAGTCTCGGCTGGTCCCACGGCGCCCCGCCGAACGCCACGGAGCCCCGGCCGCGGGCGACGACCCGCACACGCGCGCCCGCCTCCGCCGCGAGCACCGCGGTCTCCAGGGCGGACTGCCCCGCGCCGACGACGAGCAGTTCGCAGCCCGCGTAGCGCGTGAGGTCGTGGTGCTGCGCGCTGTGCGACACGGGTCCCGCGGGCGAGGGTCCGTCCGGCACGGCCGCGGCCAGCTCGGACGGCAGTCGCTCCAGCCCTGTCAGGCCGGTGGCGACCACGACCGCGCGGGCCGCGAGCTGCTCCCCGGAGTCCAGCTTCAGCTCGAAGCCCCCGCCGGGACGCTGGTCGACGGACACCACCCGCACCCGCTCCAGGTCGGGTATGAGCTCCTCCTGGAACCACTGCCCGTACCCGGCGAACGTCTCGGCCGGGACGATGTCCTCGTCCGTGGCCATCCGCGGCAGGCCCGCGGCGTCGCAGTAGTCGAGGAGGGTGTGCCCGCGGTGCGGCGCGTCGATGTTCGACGCGGCGGGCGTCGATTTGAGGAGCATGCCCACGGGCATGTGCTCCCGCCAACTCGCCATGGGTTCCCCGAACACGCGCACCGGCATGCCCCGGGCCCGCAGATGCGCGGCGGTGGACAGACCGTACGGCCCGGCACCTATGACGACCACGGACCGGCCCGGTCGCTCCGGTCGGTGCGATGGCTCGTGTCGGTGCGATGACTCCGGTCGGCGCGATGGCTCCGGTCGGTGCGATGACTCGTGTCGGTGCGATGGCTCCGGTCGGTTCGGCTGATTCACGAAGTCCCTCCCCCGGGACGTCATGTACGCGTGCCGTCGCACGGCGCACCCTCACTTCGTGCTCGTGCTGCCGCGGCGGTCGGTCCGCCAGGGAAGCTAGGCGGGAACGGGAAGTTCCACTCGACCTGTGTCCGGACATTGCGAACTCTTTAGGCACTGCCCCAACCGCGGCTTCCCACGTAACGTGTGGTGCACCCAGATTGGAAAGCGAGGCAGGCACGCATGTCCGAGCAGAACCCGCTCGACCTCCCCGAGGGTGACCCCTTCGGCCCGCACAATCTTCCCTACGGGGTCTTCACCCCGGCCGGGTCCGCCGCCTCGGAAGGACGGCGGGTCGGTGTCCGGCTCGGCTCGTACGTCCTCGACGCGGGAGCGGCCGCCGCCGCCCTCGGCTCGCCCTACGTCTCGCTGCTCGCCCAGCCCACCCTGGGCCCGTTGCTCGCCGCGGGACGCCGCACCTGGAGCGATGTCCGCCGGGCCCTCACCGCCTGGGTGACGGTCCCCGCACACCGCGACGTCGTCCGCCCGCTGCTCCACCCCCTGACCGACGTCACCCTGCACCTGCCCTTCGAGGTCGCGGACTACGTCGACTTCTACGCCTCCGAGCACCACGCGTCGAACCTGGGCCGGATGTTCCGCCCGGACGCGCCGACCCCGCTCACCCCCAACTGGAAGCACCTGCCCATCGGTTACCACGGCCGCTCCGGCACCGTCGTGGTCTCCGGCACGGACGTGGTGCGCCCCACCGGTCAGCGCAAGACGCCCACGGACACGGCGCCCGTCTTCGGCCCCTCGGTCAAGCTCGACATCGAGGCGGAGGTCGGCTTCGTCGTCGGCGCCCCCTCCACGCTCGGTACCCCCGTACCGCTCGCCGACTTCCGCGAGCACGTCTTCGGTCTCTGCCTCCTCAACGACTGGTCGGCCCGTGACCTGCAGGCCTGGGAGTACGTCCCGCTCGGCCCGTTCCTCGGCAAGTCCTTCGCCACCTCCGTCTCGGCCTGGGTCACCCCGCTCGAGGCCCTGGACGCCGCCCGCGTCACCCCGCCCGAGCGCACCGAGCCCCTGCTGCCCTATCTGGACGACACCACCGGCTCCACCGCCGGCTCCGGGCCCGCCGGGTCCGTCGCGGACGAGCCCGGTGGCTATGACCTCCGCATCACCGTGTCCCTCAACGGTCACGTCATCTCCGAACCCCCCTTCTCCACCGTCTACTGGACCGCCGCGCAGCAGCTCGCCCACATGACCGCCAACGGCGCCTCCCTGCGCACCGGCGACCTCTACGGCTCCGGCACCGTGAGCGGCCCCTCCCCCGAGCAGTTCGGCTCCCTCATCGAGCTGACCTGGAACGGGCGTGACCCCTTGGAGCTCCCCGACGGCAAGCGCACGTTCCTCGAGGACGGCGACGTCGTCACGATGACCGCCTGGGCCCCCGGTCCGGACGCCACCCGGGTGGGGCTCGGCGAGGTCACCGGCCGCATCACGCCTGCGACGGGCTGAGGCCCTCGCGGGCTCCTCAATCGCCGGAGGGGCTGCGAATCAGCTCCTCCGGCGATTGAGGAGCGGGGTCTGGGGCGGAGCCCCGGTTTCGGTGAAGGGGCGGGACTGAGGAGCGCCCCCCCAAAGGCCTACGCCTCCGCCAACACCTCAAGCACACCCTCCCCGTACGTCGCCAACTTCTTCTCGCCGACCCCGCCGATCCCCCCGAGCTCCGCCACCGAACCGGGCCGTGCCGTCGCGATCTCCCGCAGCGTCGCGTCATGGAAGATGACGTAAGCCGGAACCCCCTGCTCACGTGCCTGCGCAGCCCGCCACGCCCGCAGCGCCTCGAACACCGGCACAGCTTCCTCGGGCAGCTCCGCCACCGCCGCGGCCGCCCGCGCCTTGCGCTCGCCCTTCGCCGCGGACCGGGCGACCGCCGCCTTCTTGGGCTCCTTGCGCAGCGGCACCTCACGCTGCCGGCCGAGGACGGAGCCGCTCGCCTCGGTGAGCACCAGCGTGCCGTACTCACCCTCGACGGCGAGGAGGCCCTGGGCCAGCAACTGCCGCACCACGCCCCGCCATTCGCCCTCACCCAGCTCCTCGCCGATGCCGAAGACCGACAACTGGTCGTGGTCGAACTGGATGATCTTGGCGGTTCTGCGGCCTAGCAGGATGTCGATGATCTGGCCCGCGCCGAACTTCTGGCCGCGCTCCCGCTGGAGCCGCACGATCGTCGACAGGACCTTCTGCGCGGCCACCGTGCCGTCCCAGGTCTCCGGCGGGGTGAGGCAGGTGTCGCAGTTGCCGCAGGACTCGGCCGTGGGGTCCTGGCCGAAGTAGGTCAGGAGCTGGGCGCGGCGGCACTGGACTGTCTCGCAGAGCGCCAGCATCGCGTCCAGATGGGCGGCGGCTCTGCGCCGGAACGCCTCGTCGCCCTCACTGCCCTGGATCAGCTTGCGCTGCTGGACGACGTCCTGAAGGCCGTACGCCATCCAGGCCGTGGAGGGCATGCCGTCGCGGCCGGCGCGACCCGTCTCCTGGTAGTACCCCTCCACCGACTTGGGCAGGTCGAGGTGGGCGACGAAGCGGACGTCCGGCTTGTCGATGCCCATGCCGAAGGCGATCGTGGCCACCACCACCAGGCCGTCCTCCCGCAGGAACCGCGACTGGTGCAGCGCGCGCGTCCCGCTGTCGAGACCCGCGTGATACGGCACCGCCTCGATGCCCTGGGCACAGAGGAACTCGGCGGTCCGCTCCACGGCGTTGCGCGAGAGGCAGTAGACGATGCCCGCGTCGCCCTCGTGCTCCTCTTTCAGGAAGGCGAGGAGCTGCTTCTTGGGGTCGGCCTTGGGCACGATGCGGTACTGGATGTTCGGCCGGTCGAAGCTCGCCACGAACTGCTTGGCGTCCGGCATGGCCAGGCGCTGGATGATCTCCCGGTGGGTGGCGTCCGTGGCCGTCGCCGTCAGGGCGATGCGCGGCACGTCCGGCCAGCGCTCGCCGAGGACGGACAGGGACAGGTAGTCGGGACGGAAGTCGTGCCCCCACTGCGCCACGCAGTGCGCCTCGTCGATGGCGAAGACGGAGATCCTGGCCCGCGAGAGCAGGTCGAGCGTGGTGCCGAGGCGCAGCCGCTCCGGTGCCAGATAGAGCACGTCGAGCTCGCCCGCGAGCAGCTCGGCCTCCACGACCCGGCGCTCGTCGAAGTCCTGCGTGGAGTTCATGAACCCGGCGCGCACGCCCAGCGCCCGCAACGCGTCCACCTGGTCCTGCATCAGGGCGATGAGGGGGGAGACCACGACACCCGTACCCGGCCTTACCAGGGCGGGGATCTGATAGCACAGGGACTTTCCGCCGCCGGTCGGCATGAGGACCACGGCGTCGCCGCCCGAGACCACATGGTCGATGATCGCTTCCTGCTCGCCGCGGAAGGAGTCATAGCCGAACACGCGGTGCAGGGTCTCGAGGGCGGTGCCGCTCGCCGCGGCGACGCCGGGGGCCGCCCGGCCGCCCGAGCCCGCCGCCGGGGACGTCTGCCCGCCCATGAACGGGTCCTCGCCCGCGAACGGATCCTCTTCCCCGAACGGCTCACCGAACGGGTCCTCGAAAGGGTCCGCGAACGGACGCGCGCCCTCTTCCATGTCAGTCATGCCACCGATCCCCTGCCTCGCCCAGCCCCGTACGTCACGCCTCGACCACCGCGTGCTTCCACCACTGCGTCCACGATAGGGGTCCGCGCCGACAGGCCTCGAAGTTATCCACAGGCTCACCCCCGCGGTGTGATGAATGCGCCACCGCCCGGCACCCCCGTGGATCCGGGGTGCCGGGCGGCACCGTACGCGTACAGGCTCTGCGGGGCCGATGCCCCGAGCCGAGATCTCGTTGTAGCGGCCTACCGGACGAAGACTCCCGCCTGTCCTGCCAGGTCGAGGAAGTACTGCGGCGCCACACCGAGCACCAGCGTCACCGCCACCCCGACCCCGATCGCCGTCATGGTCAGCGGCGACGGCACGGCGACCGTAGGGCCGTCCGCCTTCGGCTCGCTGAAGAACATCAGGACGATCACGCGGATGTAGAAGAACGCGGCGATCGCGGACGAGATCACACCGACCACGACCAGGGCGCCCGCGCCGCCGTCGGCCGCCGCCTTGAACACGGCGAACTTTCCGGAGAACCCGGAGGTCAGCGGGATGCCCGCGAAGGCGAGCAGAAAGACGGCGAACACCGCGGCGACCAAGGGGGAGCGGCGACCGAGCCCCGCCCACTTGGACAGGTGCGTCGCCTCGCCGCCCGCGTCCCGTACCAGCGTGACCACCGCGAAGGCGCCGATCGTCACGAACGAGTACGCGGCCAGATAGAACAGCACCGACGAGATGCCCTCCTCCGTGGTCGCGATGACACCCGCGAGGATGAAACCCGCGTGGGCGATCGAGGAGTAGGCGAGGAGCCGCTTGATGTCGGTCTGGGTGATGGCGACGATCGCGCCGCCCAGCATCGTGACCACGGCCACGCCGATCATCACCGGCCTCCAGTCCCAGCGCAGGCCCGGAAGGACCACGTACAGGAGACGCAGGAGGGCGCCGAACGCGGCCACCTTCGTCGCCGCCGCCATGAAGCCTGTGACCGGCGTGGGCGCGCCCTGGTAGACGTCGGGCGTCCACATGTGGAACGGCACCGCGCCCACCTTGAAGAGCAGGCCCATGACGATCATCGCGGCGCCGATCAGGAGCAGCGCGTCATTGCCCATGGTGCCCGCGAGGGCCGGGTCGACGCTGGTGATCGTGCCGTCGACGACCTTCGCGACCGTGCCGTACGACACGGAGCCCGCGTAGCCGTAGATCAGCGCGATGCCGAACAGCGTGAACGCGGAGGCGAAGGCGCCGAGGAGGAAGTACTTCACGGCCGCTTCCTGCGACATGAGCCGCTTGCGGCGCGCCAGGGCGCACAGCAGGTACAGCGGCAGCGAGAAGACTTCCAGGGCGATGAAGAGGGTCAGCAGGTCGTTCGCCGCGGGGAAGACCAGCATGCCGCCGATGGCGAACAGTGCCAGCGGGAACACCTCGGTGGTGGTGAACCCGGCCTTGGTGGCGGCCTGTTCACCGGCGCTGCCGGGGACGGCTCCGGCCTGCGCGACGAAGGAGTCGACGCGGTTGCCGTGCGCCACCGGGTCTAGCCTGCGCTCCGCGAAGGTGAAGATCGCGACAAGGCCTGTGAGCAGAATGGTGCCCTGCAGGAACAGGGCGGGGCCGTCGACCGCGATCGCGCCCATCGCCGCGATCCTGGCCTTCGTGGTGCCGTAGTCACCGGCCGCGAGGGCGACGACCGCGGCGAAGGCGGCGGCCAGCGCGACGACGGACACGAACAACTGGGCGTAGTAGCGGAACTTGCGCGGCACGAAGGCTTCGATGAGCACTCCGAGTACGGCGGCGCCGATGACGATCAGGGTCGGCGCCAACTGGCCGTACTCGATCTTCGGCGCGTCGATCTTGTCGATCGGGTCGGCCGCCGTTGTCCACAGGCTGTGGACGGCTGTCGCACTCACTTGGCGGCCTCCACCTCGGGCTTGGGGTCCTTCTTCTGGACGTCGGACATGGTGTGCTCGACCGCCGGGTTCACCAGGTCGGTCACCGGCTTCGGGTAGACGCCGAGGACGATCAGGAGCGCGATCAGCGGGGCCACCACGGCCAGTTCGCGAACCTTCAGGTCGGGCATCGACGCGACCTCCGGCTTCACGGGCCCGGTCATCGTCCGCTGATAGAGGACGAGGGTGTAGAGCGCGGCGAGCACGATGCCGAAGGTCGCGATGATCCCGACCGCCGGATAGCGCGCGAAGGTGCCCGCCAGGACCAGGAACTCACTCACGAACGGCGCGAGCCCCGGCAGCGACAGCGTGGCGAGGCCGCCGATCAGGAAGGTGCCCGCGAGCACCGGCGCCACCTTCTGCACCCCTCCGTAGTCCGCGATCAGACGCGAGCCCCGGCGCGAGATGAGGAAGCCTGCGACCAGCATCAGGGCGGCTGTGGAGATGCCGTGGTTGACCATGTAGAGCGTGGCGCCGGACTGCCCCTGGGACGTCATCGCGAAGATGCCGAGGATGATGAACCCGAAGTGCGAGATCGACGCGTACGCCACCAGGCGCTTGATGTCGCGCTGGCCGACCGCGAGCAGCGCGCCGTAGATGATGCTGATCAGGGCGAGCACCAGGATCGCCGGCGTCGCCCACTTGCTGGCCTCGGGGAAGAGCCCGAGGCAGAACCGCAGCATCGCGAACGTGCCGACCTTGTCGACCACCGCCGTGATCAGTACGGCGACCGGGGCCGTGGCCTCGCCCATGGCGTTCGGCAGCCAGGTGTGCAGCGGCCACAGCGGGGCCTTCACCGCGAAGGCGAAGAAGAAGCCGAGGAACAGCCAGCGCTCGGTGTTGGTCGCCATGTCCAGCGAACCGTTGGCCCGCGCTTCGGCGATCTCCTGGAGCGAGAAGTTCCCGGCGACTACGTAGAGCCCGATCACGGCCGCCAGCATGATGAGGCCGCCGGCCAGGTTGTAGAGCAGGAACTTCACGGCCGCGTACGAGCGCTGCGCCGAGGCCTTCTCGTCGCTGCCCGCGTGGGCGCGGTCTCCGAAGCCGCCGATGAGGAAGTACATCGGGATGAGCATGGCTTCGAAGAAGATGTAGAAGAGGAAGACGTCGGTGGCCTCGAAGGAGATGATCACCATCGCTTCGACGGCCAGGATCAGGGCGAAGAAGCCTTGCGTGGGCCGCCAACGCGACGACTTGGTCTCCAGGGGATCGGCGTCGTGCCATCCCGCCAGGATGATGAACGGGATCAGGAGGGCGGTGAGCGCGATCAGGGCGACGCCGATGCCGTCGACGCCGAGTTCGTACCGCACTCCGAAGTCCGCGATCCAGGAACGCGACTCGGTCAGTTGATAGCGGTCGCCGTCAGGGTCGAACCGGACGGCGACCACGACGGCCAGCGCGAGCGTGGCCACTGAGAAGAGCAGCGCGAGCCATTTGGCGGCGGTCCGCCGCGCGGCCGGGACGGCCGCCGTGACGATCGCGCCGACCGCGGGGAGCGCGGCCGTCGCTGTGAGCAGAGGAAAGGACATCGGTATCAGACCGCCCTCATCAGCAGCGTCGCGACGATGAGGACCGCCGCGCCGCCGAACATCGAGACCGCGTAACTGCGTGCGTAGCCGTTCTGCAGCTTCCGCAGCCGCCCGGAGAGCCCGCCGACCGAGGCCGCCGTGCCGTTGACCACGCCGTCCACCAGGGTGTGGTCGACGTACACCAGGGAGCGTGTGAGGTGTTCGCCGCCGCGCACCAGGACCACGTGGTTGAAGTCGTCCTGGAGCAGGTCCCGGCGGGCCGCGCGGGTGAGCAGCGAGCCGCGCGGGGCGACGGCGGGGACCGGGCGGCGGCCGTACTGGAACCAGGCCAGGGTCACACCGACGACCAGGACCACCATGGTGGCGCCCGTGACCGTGGCGGCGCTCAGCGGGGAGTCGCCGTGGTCGTGGTGCGTGACGGGCTCCAGCCAGTGCGTGAAGCGGTCGCCGATGCTGAAGAAGCCACCCGCGAACACCGATCCCACGGCGAGCAGGATCATCGGGATCGTCATGGACCTGGGCGACTCGTGCGGATGCGGCTCGGAGTGTTGGCCGCGTGTCTCGGCGGCGGGCTCGGCGCTCGGCTGCTCCGGGGAAGCCGTCGCGCGGTGCCGCCACCGCTCCTCTCCGAAGAAGGTCAGGAGCATCACTCGCGTCATGTAGTACGCCGTGATGGCCGCGCCCAGGAGCGCCACCGAGCCGAGGATCCAGCCCTCCGTGCCGCCCTTGGCGAACGCCGCCTCGATGATCTTGTCCTTGGAGAAGAAGCCGGACAGACCGGGGAAGCCGATGATCGCGAGATAGCCGAGACCGAAGGTCACGAACGTCACCGGCATGTACTTCCTGAGGCCGCCGTACTTGCGCATGTCGACCTCGTCGTTCATGCCGTGCATGACCGAACCCGCGCCGAGGAAGAGCCCGGCCTTGAAGAAGCCGTGCGTCACCAGGTGCATGATCGCGAAGACATAGCCGATCGGGCCCAGGCCCGCGGCCAGGATCATGTAGCCGATCTGCGACATCGTCGAACCGGCGAGCGCCTTCTTGATGTCGTCCTTCGCACAACCGACGATCGCACCGAAGAGGAGCGTCACGGCGCCCACGACGGTGACGGCAAGTTGTGCGTCCGGGGCGCCGTTGAAGATGGCTCCGGAGCGGACGATGAGATAGACACCGGCGGTGACCATCGTCGCCGCGTGGATCAGGGCCGAGACCGGGGTCGGGCCCTCCATCGCGTCCCCGAGCCAGGACTGCAGCGGCACCTGCGCGGACTTGCCGCACGCCGCGAGCAGCAGCATCAGGCCGATCGCCGTGAGCTTGCCCTCGCTCGTCCCCTCGGAGGCCTCCAGGACGGGCCCGAAGGCGAACGTCCCGAACGTGGTGAACATCAGCATGATGGCGATGGACAGACCCATGTCGCCGACCCGGTTGACCAGGAAGGCCTTCTTGGCCGCCGTGGCCGCGCTGGGCTTGTGCTGCCAGAAGCCGATCAGGAGGTACGAGGCGAGCCCGACGCCCTCCCAGCCGACGTACAGGAGCAGGTAGTTGTCGGCGAGGACGAGGAGGAGCATCGCCGCGAGGAACAGGTTCAGATAGCCGAAGAAGCGGCGGCGGCGCTCGTCGTGCTCCATGTACCCGATCGAGTACAGGTGGATCAGCGTGCCGACGCCGGAGATCAGCAGGACGAACGTCATCGACAACTGGTCGAGCTGGAAGGCGACGTCGGCCTGGAAGCCCTCGACGGGAATCCAACTGAACAGGTGCTGGTGCAGCGAGCGGTCCTCGGCGCCCTTGCCGAGCATGTCGGTGAAGAGGACCAGGCCGATCACGAAGGACAGGGCCGAGAGCAGCGTGCCGATCCAGTGCCCCACCCGGTCCAGGCGCCGGCCGCCGCACAGCAGGACGACCGCTCCGAGCAGAGGCGCCGCCACGAGCAGCGCAATCAAGTTCTCTGTGTTCACGGTGCTAACGACCCCTTACAGCTTCATCAGGCTGGCGTCGTCGACCGAGGCCGAGTGACGGGAGCGGAACAGCGACACGATGATCGCGAGCCCGACCACGACTTCGGCGGCGGCGACGACCATCGTGAAGAAGGCGATGATCTGGCCGTCCAGATTGCCGTGCAGCCGGGAGAACGCGACGAACGCCAGATTGCAGGCGTTCAGCATCAGCTCGATGCACATGAAGACGACGATCGCGTTCCGCCTGATCAGTACGCCGCTGGCCCCGATGGCGAACAACAGAGCCGCCAGGTACAGGTAGTTGACCGGATTCACTTCGACGCCTCCTCGGTCTGCTCGCCCGCGGCGGCGGCGTGTTCGGCCCCGGAGTCGCCGTCGCCGTTCCGGCCGGGGTCCGTACGCCGCAGGTCCGGGCGTTCCAAGCGGTCCGTGGCGCGCTGCTCGAGGGCCCGCAGGTCGTTCAGTGCCTCGGTGGACACGTCGCGGATCTGGCCGCGCTCACGCAGCGTCCTGTTGACCGTGAGCTCCGACGGCGTGCCGTCGGGGAGCAGGCCCGCGATGTCCACCGCGTTGTGCCGGGCGTACACACCCGGGGCGGGCAGCGGCGGCAGGTGCTTGCCCTCGCGCACGCGCTCCTCGGCCAGTTCCCGCTGGGTCTTGGCACGCTCCGTGCGCTCGCGGTGGGTGAGGACCATCGCGCCCACCGTCGCCGTGATGAGCAGCGCGCCAGTGATCTCGAAGGCGAAGACGTACTTCGTGAAGATGAGGGTCGCGAGGCCCTCCACGTTGCCGCCCTCGTTGGCCTTGGCCAGGCCTTCGAAGTCCTTCAGGGAGGCGTTGCCGATACCCGCGAACAGCAGCAGGGCGAAGCCGAATCCGCACACCGCGGCCAGCCAGCGCTGGCCCTTGATGGTCTCCTTCAGCGAGTCGGCGGCGGTGACGCCGACGAGCATGACCACGAAGAGGAACAGCATCATGATCGCGCCGGTGTAGACCACGATCTGCACGATGCCCAGGAAGTAGGCGCCGTTGGCCAGGTAGAACACCGCGAGGATGATCATGGTTCCGGCCAGGCAGAGCGCGCTGTGCACCGCCTTCCTCATCAGGATCGTGCACAGCGCGCCGATCACGGCGACCGTGCCGAGCACCCAGAACTGGAAGGCCTCGCCCGTGGAGGTGGTGTAGGCCGCGAGGGCGGTCATTCGCCCACCCCCCGGTCCCGTGCGGGCCGCTCGGCCGCCGGAGCGCTCCCCGAGGCCGCCCTCGCGGGCCCGGCCTGTGCGGCGGCGGTCGGCTCGGGTCCGACGCCCTCGGGGACGGTCACTTCGGAGGCCGGCTTCTCGCCGCGGGAGAGGGCGGGCTGAGGGGTCGTGCCGGGGGCGGCCTCGGTGACAAGGCCCCGGTAGTAGTCGCCCTCGTCCATGCCCGGGAAGATCGCGTGCGGCGATTCGACCATGCCTTCTTCGAGGCCGGCGAGGAGTTGCTCCTTGGTGTAGATCAGGTTCGCCCGGCTGCTGTCGGCGAGCTCGAACTCGTTCGTCATCGTCAACGCGCGCGTGGGGCACGCCTCGATGCACAGTCCGCAGAAGATGCAGCGGGCGTAGTTGATCTGATAGACGCGGCCGTACCGCTCGCCCGGGGAGTAGCGCTCCTCCTCGGTGTTGTCCGCGCCCTCCACATAGATGGCGTCCGCGGGACAGGCCCAGGCGCACAGCTCACAGCCGATGCACTTCTCCAGGCCGTCCGGATGGCGGTTGAGCTGGTGCCGGCCGTGGAAGCGGGGAGCAGTGGTCTTCTGCTGCTCCGGATACTGCTCGGTGAGCCGCTTCTTGAACATGGCCTTGAAGGTCACGCCGAAGCCCGCGACGGGGTTCTGGAACCCCTGATCCGACTGGTTCGACTGCTGCGGGTCGACCGCCTCCTGTTGCTCGGGAAGCTGTGAGCGCTTCGGCCGGTCCGGCATGTTCGGCTGCTCAGCCATCGGACGCCTCCTTTCCGTCACTTTGAGTATCGGGCCCACCACTGACAATCAACTCCCGCTCGTGGCGTGGGCGTCGACGCGGCACGGGCGGCAGGGTCTGTCCGGGCAGCGGCGGCACCGGGAAGCCACCGGCCATCGGGTCGAAGGCACCGGCTTCGGCGGGCGGGGCGGCCGCGGCCGCGTCCTTCTCGCGTTTGTCGCGGAAGACGTCCACGAGCACGGAGAGCAGCAACAGGGCGAGTACACCGCCGCCTACGTAGAGCGCGATCTCGCTGAAGTCGTAGTCCTCGTTGCGCAGCGCCCGGACGGTGGCGACGAGCATCAGCCAGACCACGGAGACGGGGATGAGGACCTTCCAGCCGAGCTTCATCAACTGGTCGTAGCGGACGCGTGGGAGGGTGCCGCGCAGCCAGATGAAGAAGAACAGGAGCAGTTGCACCTTGAGGATGAACCAGGCCATCGGCCACCAGCCGTGGTTCGCGCCCTCCCAGAAGGTGCTCACCGGCCACGGGGCCCGCCAGCCTCCCAGGAACAGCGTCACGGAGACGGCCGAGACGGTGACCATGTTGACGTACTCGGCGAGCATGAACATCGCGAACTTGATCGACGAGTACTCGGTGTTGAAGCCGCCCACGAGGTCGCCCTCGGACTCCGGCATGTCGAACGGCGCCCGGTTGGTCTCCCCGATCATCGTCACGATGTAGATCAGGAACGACACCGGGAGCAGCAGGACGTACCAGCGGCCCTCCTGCGCCTCGACGATCCGCGACGTCGACATCGACCCGGAGTACAGGAACACCGAGGCGAACGCGGCGCCCATGGCGATCTCGTACGAGATCATCTGCGCGCACGAGCGCAGTCCGCCGAGCAGCGGGTACGTCGAGCCGGAGCTCCAGCCCGCGAGGACGATGCCGTAGATGCCGACGGAGGCGACCGCGAGGATGTAGAGCATCGCGATCGGCAGGTCGGTGAGCTGCATCGTGGTGCGGTGTCCGAAGATCGACACTTCGTTGCCCGCGGGCCCGAAGGGGATCACCGCGATCGCCATGAACGCCGGGATGGCGGCGACGATCGGCGCGAGGACGTAGACGACCTTGTCCGCGCGCTTGACGATCAGATCCTCCTTGAGCATCAGCTTGATGCCGTCCGCGAGGGACTGGAGCATGCCCCAGGGGCCGTGCCGGTTCGGGCCGATGCGCAACTGCATCCAGGCGACGACCTTGCGCTCCCACACGATGGAGAACAGCACAGTGATCATCAGGAACGCGAAGCAGAAGACGGCCTTGATGACGACGAGCCACCAGGGGTCCCTGCCGAACATCGACAGGTCTTCGGCCGCCAGGGGTACCGCGCTCTGCGCGGTGTGCACTGCCTGAAGCATCACGACGTCACCTCCGTGGCCCCGGCGGGCCCCGGCAGGACGGCCGGGCCGATGCGGACGAGGTCGCCGGGGCGGGCGCCGGTGTCCGACGTGACGCCGCCCCCGGACGAGTTCAGGGGGAGCCAGACCACACGGTCGGGCATCTGGGTGACGAGCAGCGGCAGCGTCGTCGCGCCCGCGAGGCCGGTGACGGCGAGCAGGTCGCCGTCCTTGACGCCCGCCTCGGCCGCGGTGGCCGCGGACAGCCGGGCCGCCGCCGCGTGCCGGGTACCTGCGAGCGCGTCGTCGCCCTCCTGGAGGCGGCCCTGGTCGAGCAGCAGCCGGTGCCCCGCGAGGACGGCCTCACCGGCGGCGGGCCGCGGCGGGTGCGAACCGGTCTCCAGGGGCTCGGTGGCGTGCGGGCCGTCCCAGCCTCCGAGGCGGTCCAGCTCGCGCCGGACGGTGAGCAGGTCCGGCAGGCCGAGGTGGATGTCGCCCGCGTCGGCCAGCATGTGCAGGACGCGGGCGTCGCTCGGGGCGAGCCTGCGGGTCATCTGGTCCGGCTTGAGCGCGGCCTCGAAGAGCCGGGCCCTGCCTTCCCAGTTGAGGAAGGTGCCCGGCTTCTCGGCGACGGCGGCCACCGGAAGCACCACGTCGGCACGTTCCGTCACCTCGCTCGGCCGCAGCTCCAGGGAGACCAGGAAGCCGACCTCGTCGAGTGCCGCACGCGCGCGTGCCGGGTCGGGCAGGTCGGCGACCTCCACGCCCGCGACGAGCAGGGCGCTCAGTTCGCCGGTCGCGGCGGCTTCGATGATCTGGCCGGTGTCGCGGCCGTAGCGGTGCGGGAGTTCGGCGACCGACCAGGCGGTGGCGACCTGCTCACGGGCGCGCGGGTCGGTCGCGGGTCGGCCGCCGGGCAGCAGCGACGGCATCGCACCGGCTTCGATCGCCGCGCGCTCACCCGCTCGGCGCGGGATCCACACCAGTCGGGCGCCGGTCGCGGAAGCCGTCCGTACGACGGCCGTGAGCGCGCCGGGGACGGCCGCGAGCCGTTCACCGACGACGATCACGGCGCCTTCGGAACGCAGCGCCTCGGCGGCCCCGGCACCGTCGTCGGCCAGGCCTACGTTCGCCGCGAGCGCGTCGAGCCACTCCGTCTCGGTGCCGGGCGCGGCAGCGAGCAGCGTGCCGCCGGCCTTCTCCAGACCGCGGGTCGCGTACGGGGCGAGCGCGTAGGTGCGCTGGCCGTGCTTGCGCCAGGCCTTGCGCAGGCGCAGGAAGACGCCGGGCGCCTCCTCCTCCGCCTCGATACCTGCGAGCAGCACGGCGGGGGCCTGCTCAAGGGCGGCGTACGTGACGCCGTCGCCGTCGAGGTCACGGCCGCGTCCGGCGACGCGTGCCGCGAGGAAGTCGGCCTCCTCGCTGGAGTGCACGCGCGCGCGGAAGTCGATGTCGTTGGTGTCGAGCGCCACGCGCGCGTACTTGCTGTACGCGTAGGCGTCCTCCAGGGTGAGGCGCCCGCCGGTCAGCACACCGGCGCGCCCGCGCGCGGCCGCGAGCCCCCTGGCCGCCGCCTCCAGGGCCTCGGGCCAGGACGCGGGGACCAGTTCACCGGAGTCGGCGTCGCGCACCAGCGGCGTGGTGAGCCGGTCCGGCTTCTGCGCGTACCGGAAGCCGAAGCGCCCCTTGTCACAGATCCACTCCTCGTTGACCTCGGGGTCGTTCTGCGCGAGCCGCCGCATGACCTTGCCGCGCCGGTGGTCCGTACGCGTGGCGCAGCCGCCGGCGCAGTGCTCGCACACCGAGGGCGACGACACCAGGTCGAACGGGCGCGACCGGAACCGGTACGCCGCCGAGGTGAGGGCGCCCACCGGGCAGATCTGGATGGTGTTGCCGGAGAAGTACGACTCGAAGGGGTCGCCGTCGCCGGTGCCGACCTGCTGGAGCGCCCCGCGCTCCAGGAGCTCGATCATCGGGTCGCCCGCGATCTGGTTGGAGAAGCGGGTGCAGCGCGCGCACAGCACGCACCGCTCACGGTCGAGCAGCACCTGCGTGGAGATCGGCACCGGCTTCTCGAACGTGCGCTTCTTGCCCTCGAAGCGGGTGTCCGAGTCGCCGACCTGCATCGCCTGGTTCTGCAGCGGGCACTCGCCGCCCTTGTCGCAGACCGGGCAGTCCAGCGGGTGGTTGATGAGGAGCAGCTCCATCACGCCCCGCTGCGACTTCTCCGCGACGGGCGACGTGAGCTGCGACTTCACCACCATGCCGTCCGTGCACGTGATGGTGCAGGAGGCCATCGGCTTGCGCTGGCCCTCGACCTCCACGATGCACTGCCGGCAGGCGCCCGCGGGGTCGAGGAGCGGGTGGTCGCAGAAGCGCGGGATCTCGATGCCGAGGAGTTCGGCGGCGCGGATCACCAGCGTGCCCTTGGGGACGCTGATCTCGATGCCGTCGATCGTCAGTGAGACCAGGTCTTCCGGCGCAGCCGCCGCCTCCCCGCCTCCGGAGGGAGCGCTGCTGGTGGACACTGTCATGCGTTCACCTCCGTGTGCGTGTCGGTCCTGCCGCTCCGGTCGGCCCAGAGCGTGGACTTGGCGGGGTCGAAGGGGCAGCCCCTGCCGGTGATGTGCTGCTCGTACTCCTCGCGGAAGTACTTGAGCGAGGAGAAGATGGGTGAGGCGGCGCCGTCTCCGAGGGCGCAGAAGGACTTGCCGTTGATGTTGTCGGCGATGTCGTTCAGCTTGTCGAGGTCGGACATGACGCCCTTGCCCGCCTCGATGTCGCGCAGCAACTGCACGAGCCAGTACGTCCCTTCGCGGCAGGGCGTGCACTTGCCGCAGGACTCGTGGGCGTAGAACTCGGTCCAGCGGGTCACGGCCCGCACCACGCAGGTCGTCTCGTCGAAGCACTGCAGGGCCTTGGTGCCGAGCATCGATCCGGCGGCGCCCACGCCCTCGTAGTCGAGCGGCACGTCGAGGTGCTCGTCGGTGAACATCGGCGTCGAGGAGCCGCCCGGCGTCCAGAACTTCAGCCGGTGCCCGGCCCGCATGCCGCCGCTCATGTCGAGCAGTTGGCGCAGCGTGATGCCGAGCGGCGCCTCGTACTGGCCGGGTGAGGTCACGTGCCCGCTGAGCGAATACAGCGTGAAGCCGGGCGACTTCTCGCTGCCCATCGACTTGAACCAGTCTTTCCCCCGATTGAGGATCGCGGGAACCGAGGCGATGGACTCGACGTTGTTGACAACAGTGGGGCACGCGTAGAGGCCCGCGACCGCAGGGAAAGGGGGACGGAGTCGCGGCTGGCCACGGCGGCCTTCGAGCGAGTCGAGCAGCGCGGTCTCCTCACCGCAGATGTACGCGCCCGCGCCCGCGTGCACGGTGAGTTCCAGGTCGAGTCCGCTGCCCAGGATGTTCTCGCCGAGGTAGCCCGCCGCGTAGGCCTCACGAACGGCCTCGTGCAAACGTCGCAGCACGGGGACGACTTCACCACGCACGTAGATGAACGCATGCGCGGAACGGATCGCGTAGCAGGCGATCACGATGCCCTCGATGAGGCTGTGCGGGTTCGCGAAGAGGAGCGGGATGTCCTTGCAGGTCCCTGGCTCCGACTCGTCGGCGTTGACAACCAGATAGTGCGGTTTGCCGTCGCCCTGGGGGATGAACTGCCACTTCATCCCGGTCGGGAAGCCCGCGCCGCCGCGGCCGCGCAGGCCCGAGTCCTTCACATAGGCGATCAGGTCGTCGGGCGCCATCGCGAGGGCCTTGCGCAGCCCTTCGTAGCCGTCGTGGCGGCGGTAGGTGTCGAGGGTCCAGGACTTCTCGTCGTCCCAGAAGGCGGAGAGCACCGGTGCGAGGAGCTTCTCCGGGCTGGTCTCGTTGTCGATCTCGGCGGCCAACGTCATCACTCCCCCTCCTCGGCGGACGGACCGGCCGGGTGGGCCGGGTCGGAAGCCGAGGTCTGCTGCGGCGCGTCGTGCGAGCTGAGGTGCTCACTGGGCGACGGGTCGTGCGGCTGGCTCTCCTCGGGTCCGCCCGCGCGCGGGTGGACCACTCGTGCGGGCGGTGCCTCGCCCTTGGCCAGGCGCAGCCCGATCAGCGAGGCGGGGCCCGCGCCGCCGCTCGCCTCGACGGCGCCGGCGCGCTCGTCGGGGAAGCCCGCGAGGATCCGGGCCGTCTCCTTGAAGGTGCACAGGGGGGCGCCGCGGGTCGGTTCGACCGGTGCTCCCGCGCGCAGGTCGTCGACGAGACGCTTGGCGCTGCCCGGCGTCTGGTTGTCGAAGAACTCCCAGTTGACCATCACCACGGGAGCGAAGTCGCAGGCGGCGTTGCACTCGATGTGCTCAAGCGTCACCTTCCCGTCCTCGGTGGTGCCGCCGTTGCCGACGCCCAGGTGCTCCTGGAGTGCCTCGAAGATGGCGTCGCCGCCCATGACGGCGCACAGCGTGTTGGTGCAGACGCCGACCTGGTAGTCACCGGAGGGCTTGCGGCGGTACATGGTGTAGAAGGTCGCGACCGCCGTCACCTCCGCGGTGGTCAGACCGAGCACGTCCGCGCAGAACCGCATGCCGGTGCGCGTCACATGGCCCTCCTCCGACTGCACCAGGTGCAGCAGCGGCAGGAGCGCCGAGCGGGAGTCCGGGTAGCGGGCGACGACCTCGCGCGCGTCGGCCTCCAGGCGGGCGCGGACGTCGGCCGGGTAGGCCTGCGGGGGCAGTTGGGGCATGCCCAGGCTGACGCCCTCGGGGGAACTGGTGGTCACCGGTCGACGCCTCCCATCACGGGGTCGATGGACGCGACGGCGACGATGACGTCGGCGACCTGGCCGCCCTCGCACATCGCCGCCATGGCCTGCAGATTGGTGAAGGACGGGTCCCGGAAGTGGACCCGGTAGGGGCGGGTGCCGCCGTCGGAGACGACGTGCACGCCCAGTTCGCCCTTGGGCGACTCCACGGCGGCGTAGGCTTGGCCGGGCGGCACCCGGAAGCCTTCCGTCACCAGCTTGAAGTGGTGGATCAGGGCCTCCATGGAGGTGCCCATGATCTTCTTGATGTGGTCGAGCGAGTTGCCGAGGCCGTCGGGGCCGAGGGACAACTGGGCGGGCCAGGCGATCTTCTTGTCGGCGACCATGACCGGCCCCGGCTCGAGCCGGTCCAGGCACTGCTCGACGATGCGCAGCGACTGCCGCATCTCCTCCAGGCGGATCAGGAACCGTCCGTAGGAGTCACAGGTGTCGGCCGTGGGGACGTCGAAGTCGTACGTCTCGTAGCCGCAGTAGGGCTGTGCCTTGCGCAGGTCGTGCGGGAGTCCCGCGGAGCGGAGCACGGGTCCTGTCGCGCCGAGGGCCATGCAGCCGGCCAGGTCGAGGTGGCCGACGTCCTGCATGCGGGCCTTGAAGATGGGGTTCCCGGTGGCGAGCTTGTCGTACTCCGGGAGGTTCTTGTGCATCTTCTTCACGAACTCGCGGATCTGGTCCACCGCGCCCGGGGGCAGGTCCTGGGCGAGTCCACCGGGCCGGATGAACGCGTGGTTCATGCGCAGGCCGGTGATCAGCTCGTAGATGTCGAGAATCAGTTCACGATCACGGAAGCCGTAGATCATGATCGTCGTGGCGCCGAGTTCCATGCCGCCGGTGGCGATGCACACCAGGTGCGAGGACATCCGGTTCAGCTCCATCAGGAGCACGCGCAGGATCGTCGCGCGGTCGGGGATCCGGTCCTCGATGCCGAGCAGCTTCTCCACGCCCAGGCAGTACGCCGTCTCGTTGAAGAACGGCGTCAGATAGTCCATGCGCGTGACGAACGTGGTGCCCTGGGTCCAGGTGCGGTACTCGAGGTTCTTCTCGATGCCCGTGTGCAGATAGCCGATGCCGCAGCGGGCCTCGGAGACCGTCTCGCCCTCGATCTCCAGGATGAGCCGGAGCACGCCGTGCGTGGAGGGGTGCTGGGGGCCCATGTTGACGATGATGCGCTCGTCGTCGGCTTTGGCCGCGGACTGGACGACCTCGTCCCAGTCACCGCCGGTGACCGTGTAGACGGTCCCTTCGGTGGTCTCGCGTGCCGAGGCAGAGGCGGAGGCAGAAGGAGTGCTCATTAGCTGTACGACCTCCGCTGGTCCGGAGCCGGGATCTGGGCGCCCTTGTACTCGACGGGGATGCCGCCGAGTGGGTAGTCCTTGCGCTGCGGGAAGCCCTGCCAGTCGTCCGGCATCATGATCCGCGTGAGCGCCGGGTGGCCGTCGAAGACCAGGCCGAAGAAGTCGTACGTCTCGCGCTCGTGCCAGTCGTTCGTCGGGTAGACGGCGACCAGCGAGGGGACGTGCGGGTCGGCGTCCGGGGCGCTGACCTCGAGCCGGATCAGGCGGTTGTGGGTGATCGAGCGCAGGTGGTAGACGGCGTGCAGCTCGCGGCCCTTGTCACCGAGGAAGTGCACCCCGCTGACGCCGGTGCACAGCTCGAAGCGCAGCGCGGGGTCGTCGCGCAGGGTGCGGGCGACCCGGACGAGGTGCTCGCGCGCGATGTGGAAGGTGAGCTCGCCGCGGTCGACGACGGTCTTCTCGATGGCGTTCTCGGGGACGAGTCCCTGTTCCTCCAGGGCCCCTTCGAGTTCGTCGGCGACCTCGTCGAACCAACCGCCGTAGGGGCGCGAGGAGGCGCCCGGCAGCGTGATGGTGCGGACGAGGCCGCCGTAGCCGGAGGTGTCGCCGCCGTCGTCGGCGCCGAACATCCCCCTGCGTACGCCGATGACCTCGCCCGAGGTGTCGCGCGGCGACGGCACGCCGGTGCCGTCGAGGTGCTCGCCCTCGCCGTTCGGGTGCTTCTCGGTCACCGCAGCAGCCCCTTCATCTCAATGGTGGGGAGCGCCTTGAGGGCCGCTTCCTCCGCCTCTCGGGCCGCTTCTTCCGCGTTCACGCCGAGCTTGGAGGACTGGATCTTCTGGTGCAGCTTGAGGATCGCGTCCAGCAGCATCTCGGGCCGGGGCGGACAACCGGGCAAATAGATGTCGACCGGGACGACATGGTCCACACCCTGCACAATCGCGTAATTGTTGAACATCCCGCCCGACGATGCGCAGACCCCCATGGAGATGACCCACTTGGGGTTGGGCATCTGGTCGTAGACCTGGCGCAGGACGGGCGCCATCTTCTGGCTCACACGTCCGGCGACGATCATCAGATCCGCCTGCCGCGGCGAGCCGCGGAAGACCTCCATACCGAAGCGCGCCAGGTCATAGCGTCCGGCGCCGGTCGTCATCATCTCGATGGCGCAGCACGCGAGTCCGAACGTGGCGGGAAAGACGGATGACTTGCGCACCCACCCGGCGGCCTGCTCGACGGTGGTCAGCAGGAATCCGCTCGGCAGTTTCTCTTCGAGTCCCATGCTCAGTGGCTCCTCTGTCCCCTTCCGGGGGTCAGTCCCATTCCAGGCCGCCGCGCCGCCATACGTACGCGTAGGCGACGAAGACGGTGAGCACGAAGAGCAGCATCTCCACGAGCCCGAAAATCCCCAGGGCGTCGAAGGTGACGGCCCAGGGGTAGAGAAAGACGATCTCGATGTCGAAGACGATGAAGAGCATCGCCGTCAGGTAGTACTTGATGGGGAAGCGCCCGCCGCCGGCCGGCGTGGGGGTCGGCTCGATACCGCACTCGTAGGCTTCGAGCTTCGCGCGGTTGTACCGCTTTGGACCGATAAGCGTGGCCATGACCACGGAGAAGATCGCAAAGCCTGCCCCGAGGGCTCCCAGTACGAGGATGGGCGCATAGGCGTTCACCGCTCCTCGCTCCTCTCAGTCGGCGCTGACTGCTGGCGGTTGCGTCGGTCCCGCGCCCCGCCTCCCCAGGTGCGATCCCGCGCCGCCCGGAGCCCATGGAGCCGCCGGAGGCCTCGAAGATCGCTTACATGTGAAGCAGGTCACAAGCCCAACTGCCCCGCATCCTATGCCTGCCGGTCTGTGATCTGCGACACGGGGTACGACAACGGCTTTGTGATCTCCACCACCTAACGAAGGATCATGAAGTCGGATGAGCAGTGATCTTCACACGCGAAGCACCTGAGTGATCACCAGAGGTGACATCCTGACCCATCAGGCCTGGTCGGGGCGTGGTTGCACTATCAAGGGTTGGCAGCTACAGGCAAATTGGCGCTGGACTGGATCACTTGATACAGGCGCGCGTTCACACTTTGGCGGGAGGGATGTGGACGGGCGTGGACGTGTGCATCGGTTCACGAAGCCCTCGCCGCCGACGTGGCGCCACCCCCGCTTTCGTGACGAGTCCGCCGCGGACCCGTCACGCCGCACAACCGGAAGATCTCGGACTGATCTCGGCCAGGTCTCGACGAGATCCAGTCCCCCCGGCCGAGTGACCTGCACCACACTCGAACTGTCGGCCGAACAACCGGGCTTGGCCAACCGCCTCACCAGGTGGTATTCCAGGGGCAATTCGGACGTAAAGCGGAAAACCCATGATCACAGGCGTGATCGTGACTGTCCGCATTGCCCGTTACGGCGTCAATAAGAAGCGACACGCCCGGGATTCAGCCGCCGGTGGGGCAACTGTGGCGCAGCACACGTTTCTTGAAGGGAACCGTGTGTCCCTGATAGCGGTTGTTCTCATGTCCCACACCGCTCACATACCCAGCCACCGGAAGCCCCGCCGCAGCGCGTCGAAGATGGCTCTGCGCGCCGGAGTTGCCGGTGGCGTCCTCAGCACCCTGGCAGTGGCAGGCGCCGCTGGTACGGCGACCGCCGCCGAGCCGGTGACCGAGACCATCGAGCTGCCCACCCTGACGGCTGATCTGTCCGCGCAGATCGCCCAGTCCGCGGACGCCACCGCCCAGGCGGCCGACAGCTACGAGGCGCGCGCCCAGCAGGACGCCGCGGCCACGAAGGCGGCCGAGCAGGCCGCCAAGGACCAGGTCGAGGCCGCGAAGAAGGCGGAGGCCAAGAAGAAGGCCGCCGCCGAGGCCGAGGCCAAGCGCAAGGCCGCGGAGAAGCGCGCGGCGCGCGACGCCGAGCGCACCCAGCTCAGCACGCAGTCCGCGCCCTCCGGCAGCGGTTCCTCCACCTCCACCTCCACCTCCGTCTCCCAGGACGCCCCCGCGCCCTCGAGCGGCAGCGTCGCGGGTGTCATCAGCTTCCTCAAGGCGCAGGTCGGCGACGCCTACGTCATGGGCGGCACGGGCCCCAACTCGTGGGACTGCTCGGGCCTCGTGCAGGCCGCGTTCAAGCAGGCGGGTGTCGACCTGCCGCGCACGTCGCAGGCCCAGTCGACGGCGGGCACTCCCGTCTCGATGTCCAACCTCCAGGTGGGCGACATCGTCTACTGGGGTGGCGCCGGGTCCGCGTACCACGTGGGCGTGTACATCGGCGGCGGCCAGTACCTGGACGCCGCGAACCCCAGCAAGGGCGTCGTGATCCAGGACCTCTCCGGCTACCCGGCGTCGGGCGCCGTGCGCGTCCTCTGACGTCTCCTGACGGCTTCGCGTACGTCCACACGTACGCGCGGAAGGGCCGGAACCCCGTTCGGGGTTCCGGCCCTTCGTCGTGGGCCCGGGCGGGTTCGTCGTAGGCCCGGGCGGGTTCGTCGTAGGCCCGGGCGGGTTCGTCGTAGGCCCGGGCGGGCCCCAGGGCGGGCCCAGAGGACCGCGGGCGGGCCCGCGGGGCCCCCGCGGTCCTGCGGCGGCCGCGGGGCCCACCCGGTCCCGCACGAGGCCCAGGGGCCGGCTCAGGCCTTCGGGGCCACCTTGCTGAGGCCGTTGATGATGCGGTCCATCGCGTCGCCGCCCCGCGGGTCCGTGAGGTTCGCCAGCATCTTCAGGGTGAACTTCATCAGCATCGGGTGGGTGAGACCCCGCTGCGCGGCGATCTTCATGACCTTCGGGTTGCCGATGAGCTTCACGAAGGCGCGGCCGAGCGTGTAGTAGCCGCCGTAGACCTCCTTGAGCGTCTTCGGGTAGTCGTGGAGGGCCAGTTCGCGCTGGGCGGGCGTGGCGCGGGCGTGTGCCTGGACGATGACGTCGGCCGCGATCTGGCCCGACTCCATGGCGTACGCGATGCCCTCGCCGTTGAACGGGTTGACGAGGCCGCCCGCGTCGCCGACGAGCAGCAGGCCGCGGGTGTAGTGCGGCTGGCGGTTGAAGGCCATCGGCAGGGCGGCACCGCGGATGGGCATGGTCATGTTCTCGGGCGTGTAGCCCCAGTCCGCGGGCATCGAGGCGCACCAGGCCTTGAGGATCTCGCGCCAGTCGAGCTCCTTGAAGGCGGCGGAGGTGTTCAGGACGCCGAGACCGACGTTCGACGTGCCGTCACCCATGCCGAAGATCCAGCCGTAGCCGGGAAGCAGGCGGTCCTCGGCGCCGCGGCGGTCCCACAGCTCGAGCCAGGACTCCAGGTAGTCGTCGTCGTGGCGCGGCGACGTGAAGTACGTACGCACCGCGACACCCATCGGGCGGTCCTCGCGGCGGTGCAGGCCCATCGCGAGCGAAAGGCGCGTGGAGTTGCCGTCCGCGGCCACCACCAGGGGCGCGTGGAAGGTCACCGGCGTCTTGTCCTCGCCGATCTTGGCGTGCACACCGGTGATGCGGCCGGTGCGGTCGTCGACGATCGGGGCGCCCACGTTGCAGCGCTCGTGCAGCCGCGCGCCCGCCTTCTGGGCCTGGCGGGCGAGCTGCTCGTCGAAGTCGTCGCGCTTGCGTACGAGTCCGTAGTCGGGGAAAGAGGCGAGTTCCGGCCAATCCAGTTGCAGCCGTACGCCGCCTCCGATGATGCGGAGGCCCTTGTTCCGCAGCCAGCCCGCCTCTTCGGAGATGTCGATTCCCATCGACACGAGCTGCTTGGTGGCGCGGGGCGTGAGCCCGTCGCCGCAGACCTTCTCCCGTGGGAACGCGGTCTTCTCAAGAAGGAGTACGTCGAGTCCGGCCTTCGCCAGGTAGTACGCCGTGGTGGAACCGGCTGGCCCGGCCCCGACGACGATGACGTCAGCGGTGTTTTCGGAGAGGGGCTCGGTCACGGCGGGTTCTCCCCAAGGCTCGAAATATGTGTGCCGACGGGCACGGGATATGGGCAGTCTATGAGGCGGTACCGATCAACCAGGCGAAGGGCCACTTGTGAGCGATGTGAGCGACGTAAGTCCCGTTACCGTGGCCGACACCATGGCTCCCATGGCCGACGCCGCCGGTCCGGCGGCTGCCGGTCCGCGCGTCGGCGTCGTGCCGCCTGCCGTGCGGCTGCGCGTGCCCACGCACGAGGACGCCTTCGTCTGGCACCGGCTCTTCGACGACCCGGAGGTCATGGAGTTCTTCGGCGGCACCTCGGCGGAGCTGTCCGCGTACGAGGAGCTGACCGCCCGGCAGCGCCGCCACGACGCCGAACACGGCTTCTGCCTGTGGACCTTGCTCGACCCGGCGGGCGACCCCATCGGCTTCACCGGCGCCCAGCCGTGGCCGCACCCGTGGGGCCCGGTGGGCGGCATAGAGATCGGCTGGCGCCTCGCGCGAGCGGCCTGGGGACAGGGCTACGCGAGCGCGGCGGCCCGCGCCACCGTGGAGCGGGTGCGGGCGGCGGGCGTGCCCGCGGTGGTGGCGGTGGTCGACGTACGCAACACTCGTTCGATCGCGGTGGCCGAAGGTCTCGGCATGGAGCTCGCGGAGACGTACACCTCGCCCCGGCCGGGGCAGCGGGCGCACTGCTTCCGGCTGGTGCTGTGACAGGGGCCGGGCGGGCCGAGTCCCCCGGTCTCCTGGGTGGAGCACGGCATCCGCGCGGCACCCCGTGCCCGAGGCCGGGGTGCCGCGCGGGCCGTCGTGACCGCTAGCCGGTGAGGCGCCAGGTGTTCAGCGCCGTCCGGTGCGTCTTCGCGCCGTGCCCGGCCGGCCAGAAGTCCTCGCGCCAGGACAACTGGAGGGCGTACTCGGTGCCGTTCTCCGCGATGTAGCTGTGGTCGATGGCGCGGATCGTCCGGCCCGCCCGGTCCTCGTAGGTGTACTCCCACACCGCGGCCGGTCGCCCCCTGAAGGTCGTGTCCACAAGGCGGATGCGCCGGTAGTCCGACTTGTCCGGGTCCTTCTTGGCGTGCTCCTCGATGTTCCTGAGGTTTCCGTACGAGGTGTAGTCGGCGTTGTCGATGACGCCGATCTGGAAGTTCTCCGGTCCTGTCACGCCCGCGTACGTGATCTGGGTCGGGTTGTCGCCGATCTCGCGGCTCCAGCCGTCCGGGACCGCGAAGGAGAAGCCCATCGTGTCGGTCACCCGTTGCGACCCGGCGGGCACCCCGGCCCCGTTGGCGGCCCCTTCGTCCACCTCGCCGTCCGGCCCTTGGTCGGTGCCGCCGTCCGTGCCGCCGTCCGTACCGCCGTTCGCGCCGTCGTCCGTGCCGACGGTGTCCGAGGGCGAGCGGGAGGGCGTGGGCTGTGCGGTGCCCGCGGTCGACGCGTCCGACGTGGGCGCTTCGGACGGCTCCTCGCTGCTGCTGACGGACGGGCTGCCGTTCTTGCCCTTGGCGTCCGTGTCGTCGTCGCCCGACTGCTGCCAGAGCAGGACGCCCGCCGCGACACCGCCGCCGACGACCAGGGCACCGACGAGCGTGGCCACCCAGATGCCCGCGCGGCCCCGTGCCCCGCCGGGAGCGGGGTGCGGAGCCTGGGGGCGGCCGAGTTGGAAGGCGGGCGCCGGCGGGTGCGTGTCGGGGGCCGCGACGTGCGGCGGGGGCGCAGGGAGCTGCAGGGCGCTCTGCGTCGGCACGGCGTGCATGTCCGGGGCCGGATTCTGCGCCTGCGCCTGCGCCACGAAACCACCCGAACCGGGAACGCCGCCAGCAGCGGACGCACCGCCCGAGCCAGGGGCCCCAGAGACCCCAGGGACCCCAAGGGCCCCTCCTTGCCCAGGCACCCCGCCCGAACCGGACGGCCCCGGCGGCCCCGGCGGCATCGGCGGTCCGCCCACCCCGCCCTGCTGCCCAGCCAGCCGCGCCACGAACGGCCCCACGACCACCGCTCCGGCCACCCACAGCAGCCCGAACAGCAACGCCTCCGGCAGGCTCACACCGCCCTCGACGGTGGCCTTGGCGGAATCGCCGCCGACCCCGACCTCGCTCGCCGAGGTCTCGACGCTGAAACCGCCGACCGCCGCGAGCAGCAGGAACATCCCGAAGAACAGGCCCGCGGCCAGGACCTGCTCGCCGCGGCCCGCGCACCGGCGCGCGGCAAGCACGCCGATGGTCAGCGCGCACACCAGGCCGAGCGCCAAGGCGCCGACCACGGCACCCGAGTTGAACAGGTCACCGAGTTCGGACAGCCCGAACGACTGGCTCTCGCGTTCACCGCCGTACGACGTCGAACGCCGCCCGGACGCCTGCGCCTCCAGGGGCGCGCCCCAGCCGACCCCGAGGGCGGCGAGGCCCAGGTTGGGAAGGACGAGCAGCGCGATGACGTACGGCGACACACCGGCGTCGTCCGTGTCGGCCGCGTCGGACAGCTCGTCGAGCTGAGTGAGGGTGAGGTAGCCGACCGCGGACGCGACGACCAGCACGACGGCGAGGGCGCGCAGCGCCACCCCGGCGGCGCGCAGGAACGCCTGCGCGCCGGGGCGCCCGGCAGGCCAGGGCGCCGGGCCCCCGTGGTGCGGCACGCCCTCGCGGTACAGCAGGCCGCCCGAGACGGCGAGTGCGAGCAGCAGCGCGCCGAGCGTGGCGAGGAACGGCCCCGACGACACTTCGACGCCCTCGATCTCCGGCTGCGCGAAGAGGCCGAGCGCCAGTACGCCGACGGCGGTCAACAGGCCGACGCGCAGGGCGGCTTCGAGCCCCGCCGTCGGTCCCGTGTGCTGTCCGCCGTACGCGGCGGCACGGTTGCGCAGCCGGTTCCTGAGGACGCGTACGCCGATGAACAGCGCCCCGATGAACAGGGCCGTGACCATCAACGGCACCAGGTGTATCGACATGGCGCCGTCGATCGCGGAATCCGTGGTGGAGCTGGTGGAGCCGGTGAAGTCGCGCTCCTCGCGGCCGCTGAGCTCCACGTCTCCGCCCACCGCCTGCAGCGCGAAGGCCAGCGCCAGCCGCAGCCGCCCGACGAAGCCGACGACGTCCTCTTCGTCCTGCCCGTACTCGGGGACGGCGCACCCCACGGCCGTGACGAGCAGCAACGCGAGCGGCCACAGCGCCGCCTGCACCGATCCGGCCCAGTCGCCCCGAAACGCCCGCCCGAGAAAGGCACCCAGGGGTGAGGGCCCTGGTGGCGGGGGCAGATGGCCGGGTGGCGGCGGGGCGGCGGGCGGCGCCGAGTTCGCGGGAGCCGCGGGAGCCGCAGGAGCGGGTGCGGCTGAAGGGGGCGGGGGTGCTGCGGGGGGTGGTGCGGGCGACGGGGTGGCGGCTGGGGGGACCACCAGGGTCGCGGGGTGGGCCGGGACTTCGGAGCCGGGCGGAGTCTCGGGCTCCGCCTCGCCCCGGGGCGAGGCGGCGGGTGCGGCGGCCGGTTCGACGGCGGGTGCGGCGCCCGGTTCGACGGCGGGTGCGGGCGGCACCGCCTTGTTCAGCGGCACCGGCTTGTCCTGCGGTTCCGCCTCGTCCTGCGGTTCCGCCTTGTTCAGCGGCACCGGCTTGTCCTGCTTCAGCGGCACCGCCTCGTCCTGCGGTTCCGCGGGAGGACGGGGCGTCGCCCCGTCCTCGACGGGTGCGCGTTCGCGCCCGCATCTCATGCAGAAGCGGGCCTCGTCGGGAGCTGGAGCCCCGCAGCCGGGGCAGTTCGACGCCATCGGGTAGCTCCGTTATGGGGAGTGTGAGGAACGTGGGAAGAAGGATGTGGGGACGTGGCCGGTGAACGCCGACCGTCACATCCCGGCCACAGCACGTGGCCGGGATATATCAACTGACACATCTTCTCCGCCGTACGGTTCCCGTCAACTCCCTTGCGGGAAGCCGGTGCGGCTAGCCCTGCTTGAATCCCCGGTGCAGCGCGACGACTCCGCCCGTCAGATTGCGGTAGGCCACCTTCGACCAGCCGGCGTCCCGCAACCGCGCGGCGAGCTGGGGCTGGTTGGGCCAGGAGCGGATGGACTCGGCGAGATAGACGTACGCGTCCGGGTTGGAGCAGACCGTGCGCGCGACGGGCGGCAGCGCGCGCATCAGATACTCGATGTAGACCGTGCGGAACGGCCCCCACGTGGGCTCGGAGAACTCGCAGATGACGACGCGTCCGCCGGGCCGGGTCACGCGGTACATCTCGCGCAGCGCGGCGTCGGTGTCCTGGACGTTGCGCAGGCCGAAGGAGATCGTGACGGCGTCGAAGGTGTCGTCCTTGAACGGCAGCTTCATCGCGTCGCCCGCGGTGAACGGCATCCACGGGTGCCGCTGCTTGCCGACGCGCAGCATGCCGAGCGAGAAGTCGCACGGGACGACGTACGCGCCCGCCCGCGCGAAGGGGCCCGACGACGTGGCTGTCCCGGCGGCGAGGTCGAGGACCTTCTGCGCGGGGCGGGCGTCGACGGCGCGGGCGACCTCCTTGCGCCAGAGCCTGGCCTGACCGAGCGAGATCACGTCGTTGGTCAGGTCGTACCGTTCCGCCACGTCGTCGAACATCGAAGCGACTTCGTGCGGCTGCTTGTCCAAGGAAGCTCGGGTCACCCGGCCCATTGTGTCAGGCCGGTCTTCTGTCTTGGCGGTGGCCTTCGCCTGCGGCGGGCTTCTTCGCGGGGGCGTCTGCCGGGTTCTGGTCCCTGGCGGGTGCGGGAGCTCTGTGGTTGCTCGCGCAGTTCCCCGCGCCCCTTTGGGGCGCCACCTTGCCCCGCGCCTCGGCTTGCCCCGTGACTCAGCGGCGTCGGTGCACCAGGCGGCCGCCGATCGCCGTCGCCAGGCAGGTGCCGTCGGGGGTCAGCACGGCGAAGTCCGCTTCCCCTCCGGCCCGGGACGGAGCCACCGGGCGGTCGCGGAGGCCCGAGCGGTTGACCGCCGTGCGGACCGCGGGGTGGGTGAACGGGCCCGCCAGGGCCGTGGTGCCCGTCGCCAGGAAGCGTTGGATGCCGCGTCTCGCGCTCGCGCCCCAGCGGGTGTCCGTCATGTCCAGGGCGGCGAGGGCCGGGCCGGTCAGGGGCTCGGTGCCGAGGGCGTCGGCTTCGCGGGGGTCGGGCCAGTAGGCGGACTCCAGGAGGGCGACCGCGTCCGGCTCGTACCTGCCGGGCGTGAGGACCCCGTCCCACTCCCGGACGCGGGCCCGTCCGCCGTACGCGGCGAGCAGGTCCTCGTACGGGCCGACGGCCGCGAAGCGGGTGCCGTCGACGACGACGGCGTGCCCGGGGACCGCCTCGTCCTCGGACGGTCCGACTCCGCGTACCCGGTGCAGCGTCAGCAAGGCGGCGCCGATCCGCTAGTTCGCGGCCAGGAGCTTCAGCTCCGGGTGCGCCGTGCCGCCCTCGATGGCCGTGGAGGAGATGTGCGAGGCGACCCGCTCGTCGACGGGGTCGTCGGCCGGGTCGTCGTGCACGACGAGGTGCTCGTACGTCGTGGCGCGCTGGGCCGGGACCCGGTCCGCGGTGCGGATCATGTCGATCATCTCGCGCAGGTTGGAGCGGTGCTTGGCACCGGCGGAGGAGACCACGTTCTCCTCCAGCATCACCGAGCCGAGGTCGTCCGCCCCGTAGTGCAGCGTGAGCTGGCCGGCCTCCTTGCCGGTGGTCAGCCAGGAGCCCTGGATGTGGGCGACGTTGTCGAGGAAGATCCGGGCGATCGCGATCATGCGCAGGTACTCGAAGACGGAGGCCTGCGTGCGGCCCTTGAGGTGGTTGTTCTCGGGCTGGTACGTGTACGGGATGAAGGCGCGGAAGCCGCCGGTCCGGTCCTGTACGTCACGGATCATGCGCAGGTGCTCGATGCGCTCCGCGTTCGTCTCACCGGTGCCCATGAGCATCGTGGAGGTGGACTCCACGCCCAGGTTGTGCGCCGTCTCCATGATCTCCAGCCAGCGCTCGCCGGACTCCTTGAGCGGGGCGATGGCCTTGCGCGGCCGCTCGGGCAGCAGCTCTGCGCCCGCGCCCGCGAAGGAGTCGAGTCCGGCGGCGTTGATCCGCTGGATCGCCTCCTCCACCGTGACCTTGGAGATGCGGGCCATGTGCTCGACCTCGGACGCGCCGAGGGAGTGGATGACCAACTGGGGGAAGTTCTTCTTGATCGCCGAGAAGTGTTCCTCGTAGTACTCGACGCCGAAGTCGGGGTGGTGCCCGCCCTGGAACATGATCTGGGTGCCACCGAGCTCGACCGTCTCCGCGCAGCGGCGCAGGATGTCGTCGAGGTCGCGCGTCCAGCCCTTCTTGGTGTCCTTCGGGGCCGCGTAGAAGGCACAGAACTTGCACGCCGTCACGCAGACGTTCGTGTAGTTGATGTTGCGCTCGATGATGTACGTCGCGATGTGCTCGGTGCCCGCGTAGCGACGGCGGCGTACGGCGTCGGCGGCGGCGCCGAGTGCGTGCAGCGGGGCGTCGCGGTACAGGTCGAGCGCCTCTTCGGCGCTGATCCGTCCGCCGGCTGCGGCGCGGTCGAGGACGGACTTGTGGTCGGCCTTCTCGGTCACCGGGCGTCCCTTTCGTCAGGGGGCGGACAGATCTTCTTCAGCGTACGCCAGGCCGCTGGGCCCGCTGCGGTGGGGAGCGCGGGAGCCTGCCTCACGCCGCGTACGCGCCGAGCAGGACTCCCGCGAACGCCCCGGCGAGAAGGAACGGGCCGAAGGCGATCGCCGTTCTGCGGCCCGCCTTGCGCACCGCGACGAGCCAGCCCCCGTACACCGCCGCGAGCACGAAGCCCGTGAACGTGCCGAGCAGCAGGACGCCCCAGCCGTACCAGCCGAGGGCGGCACCGAGCGCCAGCGCCAGCTTGACGTCGCCGAACGCCATGCCGTTGGGGTTGATCAGGAAGAGGACGAAGTAGCCGCCGCTGAGGATGGCCGTGCCGAGCGCCGCCGTCGTCCAGGAGCCGCCGTGCTCCGGCAGGGCGGCGGCCGCGCCGAGCAGGCCGAGAGCCGCTACCGCCATCGGCAGGGTCAGGACGTCCGGCAGGCGCATGACGGCGAAGTCGACGATCGCGAGGACGACGCCGGGCGGGGTGAGCAGCAGCCACACAAGGAGCTCCGGGCGGGGGCCCGTGGCGGCGGCGAGGGCCGCGCAGGCCGCGGCGGTGACCAGGGCGGTCAGTGCGGCGCGGGTGCGGGCCGCTCTCACGTCCCCGCACTCGTCCGGGGCCGGGCCCAGCCAGCCCTTGAGCTGGTGCTCGCCGCTCGGGCAGCGGTCCCGCCAGGGTTCCTCCGGCGGGACCGCGAAGCGGTAGGCCGCGCGGGGCAGCAGACAGCCCGTGGCCGCGCCCCAGAGGGTGGCCCCGATGACGATCAGGGTCTGCATGGCGCTCCGCTTCAGTCGGTGGGACGACGGTCAGGTCTTCGGTGCGGGTTGCGGGTGGTGCCGCCGCTACCGCGACGGATTTTCCCACCTGCCCGCCCGTCACTGTCGGCCGTGGGGCGGGGCAGGCTCGGGCGGTGGCCCGGGTCCGGCGGTGACGGATGGGTGGGCGGGAGGCACCGCCGCGCAGCGGCGATGAACGGTCGCCGCCCCCGCAGCCCTCCCCTACGCAGCGGCGATGAACGGTTGCCGCCCCCACAGCCCCCTACGCAGCGGCGGTGAACGGTTGCCGCTCCCGGCGGCCCCCCTACGCCGCCCCCGTCCGCCACCCCGGCGACAACTCGTCGAGCAACGCCTCCGTACGCGGAGGCAACCCCCGCGCCCCGCTCCGACCGACCAGGTCCACGGCGAGGGCCTGCAGCCTGGCCGGATCGCCCACGGCGTGGGTGGCCCGCAGCAGTTCGTTCCACAGGCGCTCGTCGGCGGGCGCGGACCCGAGGGCGGCGTTCAGTGCCTCGATGGCCTTCTCGGCGCGGTCCTTCTCCAGGTGGAACTCGGACAGCGCGAGCCCGATGTCCGCGACGAGGAGCGGGAGTTGGGCGTCGACTATCTCGTGCGTGAGCCAGCCGTACCGCCCCTGCGGCCGGTCCGCGAGGAGCGGCCCGCGCACCAGGACAAGCGCGTCGGTGAGCATCCGCCCGCGCACGGCCCGGTTGCCGGACCCGCGGCCCTGTGTCGCCTCGTGGTACAGCGACCGCAGGACGTCCAGGTCGGAGACGACGGACTTGGCGAGCTTGAGGCGGCCGTTGTCGTCGGCGGTCAGTCGCGGCGAGCCGTCAGGATCGCTGCCGAGCCAGCCCCGCAGCCGGTCGACCAGGGCGTCGCGGACGTCGTCGGTGACCCCGCGCGGCCACAGCGCGGAGGCGAGGACCCGCGGGTGCACGCCTTCGCGGTGCAGCAACAGGAGCGCGAGGGCCTCGTGCAGGAGCGGGCTGCGCTCGCCGTCCGGGGTGTCGAGGCCGATGATCTCGTAACTGCCGACGAGCCGTGCGTACACCGCGGGGCGGCCCTGTTCGCTGACGTCGACGAGGAACGGCGGCACGACCGCGGCCCCGCCGTCCGAACCGTCGCCGCCGCCCCCGGGCCGGGGGTCGGCGTCGACGAACAGCTCGACCACGGCGCGCCGCAGCGGCTCCGGCAGTTGCTGTGCCACCAGTTCGAGGCCGAGCAGCGGTGCGCGCAGCGTGCCCTCGCCGGTGATCTGCATCTCCCAGGCGGCGCCGGGCAGCTCGCCGGTGTCGGAGCCGACCACGTACCCGATGCCGAGGCGGCTCGCGTCGGCGGCCAGCTCGGCCAGGGTGACGGCGTCCTCGGGGCTCGGCCGGTCCGCGACCAGCACCAGGTGCGGGGCCCAGCGGGTGTGCTGCGCGGGTCCTGTGCGGCCGGTGAGCACCGAGTCGTGCCCGGCCGCGCCGAGTGCGCCGCGCCGCTGCCGGGTCTCGGCGTCCATCGTCTCGATGAGCGCCTCGATGTCCTCCAGGTGCCGCAGCCGGTTCGGCGCGAGCGGGGTCAGGTCCTCGCCGAAGCCGACGAGGGTGATGGTCATGCGGTCCGACCAGCCGTTGGTGGCGAGCTCCGCCGCGATGGACGCGAACACGGCCGCCCGGTCGGCCGCCGTGCCGGCGAGCGACACGATTCCCGGCACGGCCTCCAGGTTGAGCAGCAGCCGCGAGTCGTCCATGGTGCCGAGGCAGACGAGGCCCGGGTAGGGAGCGGCGGCGTCCACGTCGCCGTACCGCTCGGCTTCCGTGCGGGCGAGCGTCCAGAACGTCTCGTCCTGTCCCGGCTGCCACGGCGCGGGCGGCCGACCGGAGGGCTGGGCGAGCTGGAGGTGCAGATCGCCGCCGGTGAGCCAGGCCGCGTACACCGTCGGCAGGGGGCGGGATTCCTCGGTGAGTGCGGCGGCGAGGCCGCGCAGCGAGCGGTCGAGGATCCGCACGCCCTCGGGGTCGGCGCCAATGAGGAGGGCGTCCTGGGCGTCGGCCGCGGAGCCGGTCGGCGTGGGCGGCTCCATGCCGCGGCGCAGGCCGACGGCGCCCATCGCCGACTGCCACAGCGCGTGCCGCCGGCGGCGGCCGAGGGCGCCGAGCAGTCCGGCGGCGAGCAACGGTGCGCCGATGAGCGCCTCGGGCAGTCCGAAGGCGGAGTCGTCGGAGGCGGAGTCGTCTGAGGCGGAGTCGTCGGAGGCGGAGTCGTCGGATGCGGAGTCGGACCCGGACCCGGGGGCGGTGGGTTCAGCCGTCTCCTTGTCGCCACCGACGCCCTGGCCGTCGCCGCGCTCACTGCCGCCAGGACGCTGCTCGGGGATGGCGATGTGGGCCGTGTCGCGGTCGATGGCCCCGCCGACCTTGCGGTCGCCGCCCGCCTCCTGGGCGCCGCCGCCCTGCCGCTGGCCCCCGGACTTGGCGTAGTCGGCGATCTGCTCGCGGACTTCCTTCGACACCTTGGGCGCCTCGTCGGGCATCTCCACCAGGTCACCGCCGTGCGCGTCGGCGGGCATCTCCATGATCCAGCCCGGCCGGATCAGACTGGCCTCGGAGAGCCGCGAACCGTCGGGCTGCTCACGGTCCTTGTTGAGCTGGTAGATCTCCTTGTACCGCCGTCCGTCGCCGAGGTGGCGCTCCGCTATCTCCCACAGGGAGTCGTGGTGGCGGCCCTCCGGGGGCTGGATGCGGTAGAACTTCGTGTCCCCCTCCTTGCCCGCCCGGGCCGCGGCGTGACCGGCCTGCTCGGCGAGGGCGTCCGCGGCGCTCGCCGCGGCATGCCGCTGGTCCTGGCCGAGGACGCCCGGGGTCTGCTGGGCGGTGGCGGCGGTCGGCCTGTGGTTGTCCTCCGCGGACTGCCCGAAGTTCGACAGGCCCGGCGCGAATCCGGCCGCCGTCGCGCCCACGAGCAGCAGCGCCGCGACGAGCTGCCGGGCGAGCACCTGGCTCGGCCCCGCCCCCGGCACCCGTCCCGGCATGCCCACACCGGAGAGCGCGGCCTTGATCTCCACGAGCACACAAGCGATGAACTGGGCCCAGGCCAGCCAGACCACCACGGTCAGCACGTTGATGAACGTGGTGACCGTGATCTCCTCCTTGAGCCAGTCCAGGGACGGCGAACCGCCGGGCAGCGGCCATCCCACGAAGTACGCGAGGGCTCCGGGCACGCCGACGAGCAGCGCGGCGAGGGCGACGAAGGCGAGGAACGCCTTGACGAAGTCCCCTGCCGAGCGCCGGCGCCCCGGCAGGGGCTGAGGCGTCCGGTTCCTCGGACCCGTCGAGCTTGGGGTGGTACGTCGCGCCATGGCGGGTTTCCTGGTCCTGATCCTTGGTGGGCTCGTGTGTATGGGCGGTTCGTAGAGACGTATGGGTGGTTCGTAGGTGCGTACTCGGCGATGCAGGTGCGTACTCGGCGTGCAGGTGCGTACTCGGCGGTGCAGGTGCGTACTCGGCGAAGTAGGTGCGTACTCGGCGATGTTACGGAAGTGCCCGTGACCCGGCGGGGGCCTGTGGACAACTCCCCGGCCGTCGGCTACCCGACCTCGTTCTCCGCCGCCGCCCGGCCCCGCACCGTCACGTCGCCGCCGAAGAACATCCCGGTGAACACGGGGCTGTACGTCATCTGCACCTCGACCTCGACCTGTTCGGCGGTGGCGGTGACACAGTGCGTGGCCGCCACGTCGGGGCCGTTGAGCCCCATCTCGCGGGCGAACTTCTGGACCCGGGCGCCGCAGTTCTCGTAGTTGATGGGAGCGCCCTCCGCGCCCTCGTACAGGCCCTCCGTGTCGAGGTCCTGGGCGGCGTAGCGGGCGGCCTGTTCGGCGATGTCGGCGGCGCGTTCGCGCTTGGAGATGGAAAGGCCGCCGTCGATCACGAACGCGGACAGGGTGAGGAAGACGAGCGCGAAGACGATGACGGCGCCCGCGCCCGAGCCCCGGTCGTCCAGACGGCCCCGGCGGGCGTCGCCCCACGCACGTATCCGCGCGGCCACGGTGTTCACGCCGACCTCCGGTAGGGGTCCAGCGGAGAGCTGAAGCTCGCCTCCAGCGTCGTCGGGATGTCGAGGCCCAGCATCTCCAGGCCCCGTACCTCGCAGCTCACCTCGACCGTGAAGAGCGTGTCCGGTTCGAAGCCCGCGCTCTTCTGGACGACGTGCACCGGGCCCGAGCAGACGTCCTCCAGGTCCGCCTTGGCGGCCTTGCGCGCCTCGGCCATCGCCGTGCCCTGGTCCTTCTGGATCGACCCGGCGCGGGCGGCGTCGCGCGCCGCCCCGTCGACGGCGCCCCGGCCCTCGACGAGCTGCCCGAAGGCCACAAGGACCAGGATGAAAAGGATCATCACCGGCGCCAGGATGACCACTTCGACGGTCGAGAGCCCCCGGTCGGTGTGCAAGCGACGCATCAGCCGTCCTCCTCGACGAACCGTTCCACCGGCCCCGACGACTGCGCGTGCACCGTGAAGTCGAGTCCGGGGAACACCGTGGGCACATCGGCCGTGATCTCCACGCCGACCGTGTTCCGCTCCGGCTGGATGGTCTTCACGTCCGGGCCGAGCACCAGCTTCGGGCCGAGCTGGCGGATGTAGGCGTCGACGACGTCGGTCGCCTCGCCCCGCCAGCCGCCCGGGTTCTCGTCCGCCGTGGCGCGGGCCTTGCGCGCGCCGGCCTGGGCCGCGGCCTGGGCGACGTGGTCCGCGAAGAAGTACAGCGCGAACTGCACGGTCGCGAAGATCAGGAAGAAGAGCACCGGGGTGAGCAGCACGAACTCGATCGCGGTCATGCCGGACTCGCCGCGGGCCGAGGCGGCCTCCACCCTTCGGCGCACGAACCCGGGCATCCGGCCACGGGACACACCCTGGCCGCGGCACACACCCCGGTCGCGGCACACACCCGTGCCACGGCACACACCCGTGCCACGGCACACACCCCGGCCGCAGCACACGCCCCGGCCGCTCCCGCCCCCGTTGTCCTTCATGACGTCGACAGCCGCCCGGTCAGCAGGTCTTGCTGGCGTCGGCGCCCTCGATGCAGTCGCTGACCTTGTCGGCGCCGCCCTTGAGCGCGTTGTTGATGATCGCGGCGACCACACCGACGATCGCCACCACGACCGCCGAGATGATCACCCACTCGACGGCGGAAGCGCCGCGGTCGAGCTCGCCGGAGCGGGCGCGCCGCACCCGGGTCTGGAGGAAGGTCACGAGGAAGTCGACTGCCGGGATGCCGGAGCTGAAATTCCGTCCGTTCATGGTGAGTTGTCCCTTCGAAAGTGAAGCCGTGGGGGGCGGGTACGGGTCTGTGGAGCTACGTCCGCGTCGGAAGGTTCAGGCCTGGAACACGCGCATCGCCGCCGGAAAGATGAGGAACACCAGGAATCCCGCACACAGCAGAAGCTGCGCCACCAGCATCGACTGTGACTTCTCGCCCGCGCTGCCCTCGATCTCGGCGAGCTCGCGGTGGCGCATCGTCTCCGCGCGGGACGCGAGCGACTCGCGTACCTTCGCGCCGTCGTCCGCGACGAGTGCCAGGGACGCGGAGAGGTCCTTGAGCTCCTCGACGCCCAGGGCCTCGCCGAGCGCGCCGAGCGCCTGCCACTGGCTGATGCCGGTGATCCTGGCGTCCGCGAGGGCGTTGCGGATGCGCTGTGTCGCCCAGCCGTCGGAGACCTCGGCGGCCGCCATCAGTGCCTCGGGCAGACCGCGGCCGCCCGCGAGGCTCATGGAGACCAGGTCCAGATAGGCGCCGATGACGCGGCGCAGGTCCCGCCGCTTGTCCTGGGCGTCCCGCCGCACTTCCAGGTCCGGCAGGAAGAAGAAGAGCACCCCGAACATCAGGGCGAGCCACACCGGGATGATGGGGCTGCGGCCGAAGTTGAGCGTGTAGATGACGACGAAGAGGAACGGACCGAAGAAGACACCGACGGCCGCGAGCAGCACCTTCGTGGCCAGGAACTTCTCCCAGCTCCGGTCGAGCACCGCCAGGTCGGCGCGGAGCGAGCGCAGCTCCCAGCCCTGCTGGAGGTAGAACTCGGCGACCCGCGCGCCCACCCGGGACCGCACCGTGCCGAGCCGCCCCGTGTCCGCGGTGTCGGTGGTGCGGTGCGCGGACTCGTACGCCGCGCCGCGGGCCCGCATGGCGTCGATGCGGGCGACCGTGGCGACCGCGCTGCGCTTGCTCGGCATCAGCGCCCGTACGAGGGCGAAGACACCGAGGCCCAGGGTGGCGCCGATGACTATCGGCAGGGTCAGGTTCATCGGTGTACCCCCTCGGTGGCGCCCTGCACCGCGGCACCGCCCGGACCCCGGGGGCGTACGAACTGGATCCCGGGCTCGTCGCGTACGAGGAAACGGTCCGGTGTCTCGACCGTGGACAGCTTGCGCAGCCACCAGAAGCCGAGCGCGAACAGAGCGCACACGCAGGCGAGCACGAGCTGCCCGACGGGCGTGCTGTACGGCGACACGAACTCGCGGTTGAAGATGGACAGGCCGAGCACGAAGGCGATGGAGACGGCGACCACGATCTGCACCGAGCGCCGGGTCGAGGCGCGCTGTGCCATCACGCGCTGGCGCATGTCGACCTCTTCGCGCGCCGACTTGGCGAGCGCGCCGAGGACCTGGCGCAGTCCTGGCCCGCGCAGCTTGGCGTTGAGGATGAGCGCGGCGACGATGATGTCGGCCGAGGCGTCGTCGATCTCGTCGGCGAGTACCTGGAGGGCCTCGGGCAGCGGCGTTCGGGCCCGCAGCCGGTCGACTAGGGCGTCGAGGTGCGGCCGCAGGACGGGTGCCGCGGCGCGTGCGGAGGCCGGAATGGCCTGTTCCAGGCCGACGGCGCCCGCGATGGTGTCGCGCAGCGACTCGGTCCAGGCGGCGAGTGCCTCGACGCGCTTCATCTGGAGGCGCTCCTCGGCGGCGCCGCCGAACAGCTTGTCCCAGAAGAAGACGAGGACGCCGGACGCGAGGCCCGCCACCGCCCACCGCGTGAGCAGCAGGACGACCAGGCCGACACCGATGGCGATCGAGCCGCGCCGGCCGACGAACCGGACGAGTTCGCTCATCCGCTCGCTGGCCCGCTGCTTCTCGTGGGCGGCCTTGACGGGAAGACCGCGCACCGCGACAGCGAGCAGCGCGAGTCCGCCGCCGACGGCGACACCGCAGGCGAGTCCGTAGAGCACGGGCAGCGAGAACAGGCCGCCCATGGAGCCGAGTGAGTTCATGTCGTGCTCACCCCCATTGCCCGGCGGGCCGGTAGCCGAAGGCGGCGAGGTCGTCCATGCAGGCGATCGGGGCGTGCGGGACGATGCTGCCGTCCGGCGCCTCGGCGAACACCTCGCTGGACAGGACCCGCCCGTCCACGCCGTTGACCTCGCGGACGGAGGTCACCATGCGCTGGAGCTTGCCGCCGGTCTGGTAGTTGTTGCGCCGCTGGATGAAGACGACGAAGTTCACCGCGCCCGCGACCAGCATCTGGCTGGCCTCGATGGGCAGCCGTTCCGCGGCCTGGAGCGCGTAGGTCGAGATCCTGTTGAAGACCTCGCTGGAACTGTTGGCGTGGATCGTGGACAGCGAGCCGTCGTTGCCCTGCGACATCGCGTTCAGCATGGTCACGATCTCGTCGCCGAGCACCTCACCGACGATGACGCGGGAGGGGTTCATGCGCAGCGAGCGGCGCACCAGCTCCGCCATGGAGATGGTGCCCTGCCCCTCGGAGTTGGGCAGCCGCTCCTCGAACGCCACCACGTTGGGGTGCAGGTCGGCGAAGGTGTCGAGGCCGAGTTCCAGGGCGCGCTCGACGGTGATGAGGCGTTCGTGCGGCGGTATCTCGTTGGCCAGGGCCCGAAGGAGCGTGGTCTTTCCCGCGTTGGTGGCACCCGCGATCATGATGTTCTTGCGGGCGCGTACGGCGCAGGCGAGGAAGTGGGCGACGTCCGGGGTGAGCGTGCCGTTGCCGACCAGGTCGGACATGAACACCTTGCCCATGCGCGCGCGGCGGATGGACAGGGCGGGCCGCCGGGTCACATCCATCACGGCGGAGAGCCGGGAGCCGTCCGGGAGGCGCAGGTCGAGCTGGGGGTTGGCGGAGTCGAAGGGCCGGGACGACAGACCGGAGTAGGCGCCGAGGATCTGGATGAGCTCGATCAGCTCCTCGTCGGTCTCGGCGACCGGCTCGGCCTTGGCCTCACGTCCGTCGGCGTAGCCCACGAAGACCTGGTCACACCCGTTGATGTCGATGTTCTCGACCTCGGGGTCGTCCAGGAGCGGCTGGAGGCGGCCGACGCCGAAGAGCGCGGCGTGCACGGCGGCCGCGTACTGCTCCTCGGTCTCGGCGTCCAGCGGGGTGCGCCCGGAGTTGATCTCCGTACGGGCGTACTCCTCCAGGATCTGGGCGATGACGGCGCGGGCGTACTGCCGCTCGTCCTCGCTGGACATCGGGGTGACACCGGAGACCTGGTCGAGGCGGCGCTGCTCGGCGATGCGGTCACCGGCGTCCTGCCGGAACCGCTTCACCAACTGGTGGTCGACGGCGCTCATCGCCCGGCCCCCGCGGTCGGGCCGGCCCAGGCCGCACCGTACTGCTGGTACAGGTCGGCGGTCACCTTGCGGGCGGAGCGGATGAGCATCGACTTGTCGAGGCGGCCGCGCTTGCGGCCTGCGAGCTGGTCGGCGCCCGCCGGGTCGTCGGCGAGCGTGCCGACGACGCGGGCTCCGGTCTGCGCGGCCATGAGCATCTCGTTGACCTGGTGTATCAGCTTGCCGGAGTTCGCCGGGTCGGCGATCAGGACGACGCCGATGAGCGGCGTGGCGAGCGTGGCGGCTCCGCGCGGCCCGCCGTGCAGTCTGGTCGCGAGTGCCGCGGCCCGGTCCCGTACGCGGGCGATGGCCTCGGGCTCCGTACGCGAGATCAGCAGGACGAGGGCGGCGTGCGGGAACAGTTCCACGGCCGGGCTGTCCCCCGCGATCCGGCCGCAGTCGGCTATGACGTCGGCCGGGGCGTGCGGGGATTCGGCGAGTTGGGCGAAGGCCCGGCCGAGCGTGGGCCAGATCCCGGCGAGACCGGCGGCCTGCTCGGACATACCGAGGCCCACGAGCACCTCGAGGCCGCCGGACAGCGGCTGGGTGTGGTCCCAGAGCTGATCCGGTACGAGGCCGCGGCGCGCGGTCGCGGCGATGGACAGCATGCCGGTGTTCGGGTTGAGCGGGCCGCCGTGCGCGGCGGCGCTGCGGTAGACGAGGTCGCCGCCCGCGGGGTCGGTCTCCGCGACGAGCACGCGCCGCGGCCACACCGCCGCGAGCGCGACGGCCGCGGTGGTGACGCCGGGGGAGCCTTTGTCGGCGGCGAGAGCGATGAGGGTCATGTCTCCTCTACTCGCCTCTAGTTGCCGTTGCCGGGAACGACCGCCACGGCGACCTCGCCGAGCGACGCCGCGCTGGTGACCGCGGCGACGTCGTCGCTGTCGACGAGCACGGTGATGCTCAGATTGCCGGTGCTGATGGTGGCGTCCGACTTGCTGTTCACCAGGCCTACGCGGGCGTCCGCGACCAGCGGGGTCCGCCCGGACGAGCTGCCGCCGCCGCTCTTGTCGTTGCTGGAGCCGGAGGAGCCGTTGGCGGCGACGCGGTAGAGGGCGACCGTGTCGCCCTGCTTCAGCGTGGAGGGGTACTGGCCCTCCTTGAGGGCGAGACCCACGGAGGCCTTGCCGGTGGGCAGGCCGCCCTTGTCGTCGAACATCTCGCCGACGATGACCGTGCCCGGGTAGAGGCTGCTCTTGGCCTTGAGCTTCTTCAGCGCACCGAACTGCGATTCCTTGATGTAGTGCAGGCCGGAGTCCTCGTTGACCATGACCGTGCTGACCTTGTCGCGCGTGACCGACTCACCGGCCGAGATCTTCTCCTTCACCTTCAGGACCTCGATACGGTCCCCCGCGCGCAGCACGAGCACGGTGGCGCCGAGCGCCCCGACCAGGATGAGCAGAACGGCCAGCGCCGCCAGCGCGGGTTTGCGCTCGCGAGGTGCTGAGGGAAGACGTTCACCGACCCCGGCCTGAGCCGGCACGGCGGAACGGTTGTTGCCCGCCCCCGTACGCTCTTGGATCTTCACGCAACTGCTCCCCGTACGACCAAGAAAAATCCGTCATTTGAGACACTTCGAGTCCGCCTCGGCCGGGGCTCCATCGGCCCGTCAGCCCCAGGCGCAGTGTCAAGCCATCGCACCGTATCAGCAGCACATAAGGCCCTCAAGGCGCGTTATGGATCGCGAAGCGCAGGTGCCTCATCGTTACTCACGCGCAATGCGTGACCCTCGGTTCCCCCGTCACCGAGAACACTCACCCTCACATACGCGTGTGCACTAGCGAACCAACCGCCTTTGCATACGCGGTACGACACGTCGACTTCACGCCAATCACTCCCCCGCCCCCTCCCGCACCGCGCCCCCGTACAGCGCCCCATCGGACATCAGGACGACGTCAGACGGGGCGCGGGCGGTTCCCGTGACGGCGGCGACGCCACGGGGCCACCGGGAGGGAAAGGGACCGCGCGCGGCGGGGTGCACCGCGGGGGCGCCACACCTTCGCAGAATCTCCGCACAAATTTGCGGCTTTTCGACCGGGGGTGCGGCCCGTCCCACGTGAACGAACCCCCGCGCCACACCTGCCGTTGGCTGCTCCCCCGCTCCTGGCCTACTCCCCCGTCACCCCGTCGATCCGCTCACGCAGCAGATCGGCGTGGCCGTTGTGGCGGGCGTACTCCTCGATCATGTGAGTGAGGATGTGCCGCAGGGAGTACGGCCTGCCGTCGTGGGACCCGGCGACATCGAGGGAGGCGGCGCCCGCGACGGTCGCGCGGGAGCGGTCGCACTCCGCCCGCCACACCCGGAACGCCTCCTCGACGTCGGCGTCGTCGACGTCCCACTGCGCGTACCCCTCCCCCCGGGGCCCCGCCCAGTGCGGCTTGTCCGCCTCCCCGAGCAGCACGCACCGGAACCAGCCCCGCTCGACCTCGGCGAGGTGCCGGACCAGGCCGAGCAGGCTCAGCGAGGAGGGCGGCACCGCCCACTGCCTGAGCTGAATCGGCGTCAGCCCGGCGCACTTGAGCGCGAGCGTCTCGCGCTGGAAGTCGAGGAAGGCGGTGAGCATGGTGCGCTCGTCGGCCTCACCCGGCGGCTCGCCCCGGGGATCTCTGTGAACGTCATCACTCGGCATCGGCATCGCCCCATGATGCCGAGGGCACAGCCGCCCCACCAGTACGGGAACGCGCCTTACCGAAGCCTGCCCGCCCCGAGGCCCGCCGCCGGAACCGCGATCCGCTACGACTATCGTCGAACAGGCGATGTCACAGGGCGAGAGAAGGACTCGGGCAGATAAATGACGGATTACCAGTTCGAGCTGCATCCCTATTTCCACAAGAAGATCCGGGGCCGCAAAGGCGTCGTGGGTGCGTTCGAAGAGGTGACGGTCGAAGCCGAGCGCCGTAAGGGATTCGCCCGGACGACCGGCGTCCACATGGACGTACACGTATACGGCGACAAGATGCCCGACCTCCTTTACCAGACGGTCGGCCCCGGCGAGCCGAGGCTGAAGAACGCGCGCCTCACCCTCGCCGGACAGCCCGTCCTGCTCCGGTTCAACGACAAGGCCTACCGCAACACCGCGCGGGCGCTGCACCTGGAGTACCAGGATCGTTCGTACGAGTACGTGGTGACGCGCGCGAGGAAGTCGGCCACGCTGAGCCGCCCCGGTGTCCTTGTCTCCCTCACCCGCGGCCCGAGCCCGGCCAAGAAGGGCATGAGCAGTTTCGGCAGCGTGACCGGGGAGGCGGACGCCGTCGATCTCGCGCTCGCTGTCGCCTTCGAGGAAATCGACACGGACGAACTCACCGCCGGCGGCGCGATTTCCAGCACCGTGAACCGGCTGCTGTTCCCGGGACGCAATGAGGGCGGCGCGGAGTAGCTGCCGATCCGGCTACCGGTTCACCGGCTTCAGCCCGGTTACCAGTTCACCGGCTTCAGCCCGGTTACCAGTTCATCGGGTTCAGTTTGGATTTGGCGACGCTCTTCCCCAGGTCCTGTGCCTTGTTTCCGACCCAGTCCTTGGCCTTACCCGCGCCGTGCTTGATGTCGTCCCAGTGCTCGACGACCTTGGCCCCGCCGTAGACGGCGCCGGTGACCACGGTGGCGCCGATCGTGAAGGGATTGGGCGCCACCATCGCCGACGTCAAGGACGCGTTGAAGCCGACCTCCGCCACGTCCGCGACATATCCGGCGCCGTTCTTCTTGAACGCTTCCTTCGGGTTTCCCTGCGCCCAGACGTTGGCGGCGCTGACACCCGTGGACAGGGCGGTCCCGCCGATACCGGCGACGCGGATGAACCCTCCCGCCTTCGAGGCGGCGCCGAGCCCCTTGAGGAACGGGGACGCCGTCCTGCCCGCGGCGATGACGGACGGCCGGGCGTTGTTGAGCTTCTGGAAGTAGGCGGCCGTCCGGCCGACCCTGAAGAGGCTCGCCTGCCCGGCGCGGGCGACCGTCGCCCCCGAGTGCGTCACCCCTCCGTACCGTGCGGCCAGCGCGTCCGATCCGACGAAGAAGTTGACGCCGCTGGTCACCAAGGGGGAACGCACAACGGGCAGCGTCCGGAAGCCGTCCCAGGCCCGCCCCAGCAAGGTGCTCCGGAGCGTCGTGGTGAACGGGACCCGGGTGGCCTGTTGATAGAGCCTGTTCCGGGTGAACATGTTGCCCAGTTGGCCGGGAAGCCAACTGCCCGGGGCGGCGAGCGAACGCAGCTCGCCCTGCGGGAGGCCGAGCAGACGGGCGCCCGCCCACGCGCGTGCGCTCCCGCCGCGCGCCCACCAATCGGAGTTGAGGGCCGTCCTGAGCAGTCCGCTGTGCCAGGAGTTCTGGGTGAAGACGGTCGCCATGGCCGCGGCCGCGACCGTGGTCACACCGCCGACCTTCATCAGCGTGAGGACCTCGCTGAGGTTCTTCAGCGCCTCCTCGACGTTCTTCTCACCGGCCTCCTTCAGCCCCGGCACCTTCGCCAGATAGTGCGCCTCGATACGTGCCAGCCAGTCGCTGTACGTCTCGCGGTGACCGCGTTCGAAGAGCTGCTCGCCGCGCACGAGCGTCGCCCGCTTGCGCAGGTCGGGCGCCGTGGTGGTGACCCAGGTGCGCATCGGTCTGATGGGGCCGAGCTTGTCGGTGACCCCGAGGTGCGACGCCCGGGTGAAAGCCTCGTCGAGTCTGTCCTCCAGACCGCCCTTGCCGTCGATGAGCTTGGCGAGCTGGTCCAGGTCGTCCGGATTGACGTTCCGCATTTCGTTCCCCCTGTGAGTGCGACTGCCGTGGGTGCTAGGCAGTGGCGCCCGCGCCGACCAGTTCGTCCTTCTCCGGCAGGAGGTCCGCGAGCTTGTCCCAGACCTCGCCCGCACTGGAGCGGACGAGCCGCAGCGTGCTCTCGGGGCCGACCTGGCCCTCCTGGATCGGCTCCTCGGGCTGAACCCGCAGCCAGTGCCCGTGCTGCCCGCAGTCCCACACCGCGAGGGAACGCACCGACTGGGAGTCCTCGGCGCCCCACGCCGTGGTCATGCGCCAGGTGGAGTCGAGGTTCAGCGTCAGGTCGACGAGCGCGGTGAGCTCGGGCTCGGCCAGGTCGCTCGCCGCGGAGAGCGCGGTACGGGCCACGTCCCGCAGGTCCGCCGCCTCGTCGGTCACACCCTCCAGGGCGGCGAACACCGCGTCGAGGGCACCCATCGTCGTCGTGATGCCGGAGACTCCCGCGGCGTGTTCCGCGTCCCGCTCGCCCCGGCGCAGCTTGACCTTGCGGGCCATCTCCCACACCAGGGTCCCCGGCTCGATCGGCACGTACTCCGACTCCTCGTCACCCGGCCACGCGTCGTGGGAGAACACGGCGTCCTGCCCCACGACCACACCGTGGGCGAGGGGACCGTGCTGCCCGGTCACCTCCGCCTGGATCAGCACCAGCGGACGCGCGAGCGCGGTCAGGAACTCCCGGAGCAGCGGGGACAGCTCCCCCTCGGGTCCCACCAGACCGATCTGCTGCAACTCACCGAGCGAGTGGTACAGCTCGGCGGGCGGGGTCTCCTTGTCCAGGAGATGAGCGAAGACGGCGAGGTGGCGCTCGGCCAGCTTGAACCGGCCGCGGGAGCTGTCGAAGGAAGGCATGTGGATCAGTGTCGCTTACACAGATTCGCTTTCGCGCAGGGGGTGGAGCGGCCGTACTGGCGATGGGCGACCGGCCTGCGCGCGGCCGCCGTCGCGATCGGCAACCGTCGCTACGACAGCCGGTCCATGAACCGTCCCGGAGCGGAGATCAACGCGCCGCGCAGGGAGAGGTCTCGCGCGTACACCCCCTCGAACAGGATGGCGATGCTGATGTCCACCGAGTCCGCCGCGCCCTGGACGCTGCCCGAGATCACCTCTGGATCCCGCCAACTGGAGCGCTCCATGTCGACCTTGGCTTCGTCGCGCACCAGAGCATGGTGCCGCTTGTCCTGCTTCTCCACGTAGGTGTACTCGCGCCCGACGGCCCAGATGCGCAGCGCCCGCTCTTCCTTGCCCGTCCTCCAGGACTTCCTCGAGAAGGCGGCGTCACGCCCGGCGACGCTCAACTTCCCTCGGGCGAGCCGTGGCCTTCCGGAGTACGGCCAGCCGACGAATGACGACGGTGGAATGCTGTCGCCCGTCACCAGCGCACCGATGTGCGTCGTCCGATCCTGAACGTGCACGAGCTCCAGGGCCGGGAGAACGAGTTCCACGGCCCCAAGGCCACTCACCTCACCGCCCCAGAAAGAAATGCGCTCTCGCGGACTCATATGTCCGGTGGAATACCTGTGTCGAAGTTCGAACGAAGATGCGCCCATGCCTGCCTGCTCGCCTTTCCCGTGCCGCGGTCAGTCGAAGGGGTTCAGTCCGCTTACCAGTTTCTTGCCGCCCTCCTTTAGCTTGTCCACGCCTTCCCCGACCTTCTTGCCCGCCCAGCGTCCGGCGTCGGCGACCTTACCGGGGAACTTCTTCACCTTGTCCCAGTTGTCGATGACGGAGGACACTCCGTAAACGGCTCCTGTGATCGCGGCCGCTCCGAGGGTCCACGGTGTGGGGGCGACCATCGCGGCGGTCAGGGAGGCGTTGAAGAGGGTGCCGGACACGTCGGAGACATAACCGGCCTTGTCCCGCTTGAACGCGTCGACGGGATTGCCTTGCTGCACGACGTCGAACGCGCCCGCAGCCGTCGCCACCACACCGCCGCCGACGCCGGCGACCCGCCAGAAACCGCCCGTACGGAGAGCGGTACCGGCTCCGGTCGTGAAGGCGGCGAGCTTTCCTGCGCCGCCGGCCCGCTGCAGGGTGGAAGCGTTCTTCCCCACCTTGATGAGGTTGGCCTCCCAGGCCCACCGCTTTCCGTCCAGGACCGCGAGGCTGTTCTTCCCCGCGAGCGCGTCGAGGATCGGGGCGGGAATCCTGGCCCCGATCCTGGCTCCCATCCTGACGACGCTCGCCGGAGTGAACTTGGACGGCGACTGCCCGCGGAGAAGCTGCGAAAGCGTGGTGCCGGGCGCCTTGAGGAATTCACCATGCTTGAAATGCTTGATGAGTTTCATCGTGCCGAGCACCGACATCTTGAATACCTGCGGCATTGTTGAGGCCAGTGCCGTCAACTCGATGTAGTCGCTGACTACTTCGCCCGCGTTCTTGTTGTCCGTGACCTTGGCGACGGCCTCACCCTTGATCCTGGTCAGCCAGTCGTTGAGTGTCTCGCCCTCCTGCCGTTTCAGCCAACCGGGATCGAATTTGTCACCGTTGGCCACGGAGGCGTTCGCGATGAGCATCGTGTCGGGCGGCAGGTCCACGCCCTTCAACTGCTCGGGCGTGAAACCCGCGTACAGCGCGGCGGCCAGCGGGTCGCCGTCGCCTGCCCTGATGATGGCGGCCCGCTTGCGCAGGTCGGGTGCCGTCTTCGTCACCCATGACGCCATCGGGCTGATGGGTGCGAGCTTGTCCCGTACGCCCAGGTTCGAGGCGCGTGTGAACGCCTCGTCCAGACGGTCCTGGAGCGCACCCCTGCCGTCGATCAGCTTGGCGAGCTGCTCGAGGTCCGCTGGTTTGGCGAGGCGCATGGAGTCGTCGGTCACTTGTCCCCCTGAGTCCGACTTGACTTGATCGCGGTTGCTGGTTCGGCTCCCACTCGGGTGGTTGCCGGGGTTCTAGGAAGCCGGTGCCGCCGGTGCGGTGGGCGCGTCGACGAGGAGCTGGTCCTGGTCGGGCAGGAGGTCCGTGATCCGCTCCCAGATCTCCTTGGCCGTGACGCGGCGCACCTTGAGCTCGCTGCTCGTGTCGACCTGGCCCTCATGGATCGGCTCCGCCGGTGCCTCCCGTACCCAGTAGCCCTCCAGGCCGCAGTCCCAGACAGCGAGGCCGGCCAGGCCGAGGCCGTCGGGCCGTCCCTCGCCCCCGGGCCAGACCACGGTCATCCGCCACATGCAGTTGAGTTGCGTCAGGATCTCCGTCAGGCGGGCCGGGGCGTTCACGGCCCCGGTGATGGTGTCGGGCTCATCGACGCCCTCGGACTCCATGCGGTCCACGACCGCGTCGAGAACGCCCATCGTCGAGACGATCTCCTCGCCGATGCCGTCGGCGTCGGTGTCGTCCTGATGCAGGTCCACCATCCGGGACAGCTCGAAGACCAGCATCGCGGGCTGCACCGGGACGTACTCCGACTCCGTCTCCCCCGGCCACGCCTCGTGCGCGAAGACGAACTCGTTACCGACGACGACACCGCTGGTGGAGACACCCCGCGGCCCTGTCAGCTCCACGCGCGCGATGACATGCGGTTCCAGCAGGGTGGAGACCAGCGGGAAGAGTTCGGACGCGATCTTGTCGTCGTCGTCGAGGATTCCCGCGGACCGCAGTTGGGAGTGCGCCTGCGCCAACTCCTCCGGCACCTCCCCCTCCTCGACGAGCAGCCCAAGCACACTGATGTGCGCGTCCGACAGCCGCAGCCGTCGCCGGGTCGGATCCATGGCGGGCATCTTCTACTCCCTCTAGAGGTGGTGGGGGGCGGCGGCGGTCGCCCGGGACAGGGCGGTGAGGAACGCGGCCCGGTCGCGGGTGGCGATGGTGAGCCGTTCGCCCCGGCGGGTGCCGATCACGACGCTGTCCATGCCCATCGGCACGCCCCAAGCCCCGCCCACGAGCCGCGGGTTGCCCTGGTCGGCGGCGCGGAACCCGGGCAGCGGTGCGTCGATCGTGTTCAGCGAGGTGGCATAGCGCTGCGCCGCGCCCGGCACGGCCTCGCCCAGGGCCGCCCGCACGGAGCCGGGGTCCAGCGAATCGAGCGGGAGGCGCTCACGGCCCACCCGCAGCGTCCGCGCGTCCAGGTCGATGCGGTGGTGGACGAGCTTCGAGAACGGGACGGCGAGGCAGACGCCGAGAGGCAGCAGGAACAGGGCGCCGAGCCCCAGCCAGACACCGAGGTCGTCGGGCAGCGTCCCCACGCCCAGGTACGCCATACCGGCGAGGTAGAGCACCACGCATATGACGGACCACGTCCTTTTGGGCCTCTCCTCGTAATACATGCTTCCTCGCTGCTGGTTATGGGGCGCGTCCGACTGGTTGACGCTATCCACGGGGCCCGCAGTTCCGCCAATGGTGATATGGGGTCAAGTCCCCCATAGCAGGCAACTTGCTGCATGGGTCGGCGTGAGAATGCCCGCCCGATACCGGCGCACCGGGCATTGCGGGAGCAATTGAGTCGACGCCGGATGGGAATTCCTTCTTCCGCCGTCCCGCACTTCGACACCCCCGAGGGCCCCTGAGTACTCTCGTTCCAGGACCGGCTACGAACGCGGGCGTCCCGGGGCAGCCCCCGCCGCGCCCGGCGGGCCGGTGTCGACAGTTCAACGGGGAGGTAGTCGAGGTGGCGGATCCAGAGCTCGCGGAGCAGACGAAAAGGGCTTCCCAGTTGCGCAGCCTCGCGGACCACATCGAGGATCTCCCGAAGGCCACGCGTGACTTCTCGACGACGCAGATGAAGTCCTGGGCCGGGCCGCACGCCGACGGTGTGCGGGGCGACCTGAAGAGCTGGAAGACCAAATGCGAGAACGTCGCGGAGGCGCTGCGCGACGTCGCCCGCAGTTGCGACCAGGCGGTCAAGGACGCGAAGAAGGACAAGAAGGAGAAGTAGGCAAGCGGGCCCGGGGGCCCGGGAAGCTCTGCGTCGAAGGCCTGGAACAGGCCGGGGTTACAGCGCCTGGAACAGGCCGGGGTTACAACGCCTGGAACAGGCCGTGTCCAAGGCCGGGAACAGGCCGTGTCCAAGGCCGGGAACAGGCCGTGTCCAAGGCCTGGAACAGGCCGTGTCCAAGGCCGGGACGAGGTCTGGTCGAAGGCCGAAGGCCGGGAGGAAGCATCAGCATGCAGGTCATGGTGACCGCCGTACGGGAGGGCGTCGCCCCGCAGGACGTCCTGCTGACCGTGGAGGACGACGCGACGGTCGCCGACGCGGCGGCCTGTCTCACCGTCGCGGCCGACACGAGCAACGTGGTCACGGGACGCTTCCCCGCCTCCCTAGCCGTCAAGGGCGCCGACGGATCAAACGGCGTCGAGGCCGCCGACGGCACCGCGGGCACCAGGGCCGCGGGGCTGTGGGTGGACGGGACCCTGTACGACGCCGCGGCCCCCGCGTCCTCGGCGCTCCGCGACGGCGTGCGCGTCACCACCGACGACTCCATCGGGCCCTTCCTGCGCGCGGGCGAACCGGTCGGCCGCTTCGAGCTGCGGGTGTGCGGCGGCCCGGACACCGGCCGCGTCACCCGCGTCCAGGCGGGCACCGTGAGCGTCGGCACCGACGCCTCCTGCACGCTGCCCGTCGCCGACCCGACCGTCCCTGGCCTCGCCTTCCGGATCGCCGTGGGCGTCGACGGCAGCGTCACGCTGCGCCCGCAGGACGGCGTACCCCTGACCCTGGACGACTCGCCCGTGACCGCCGACTGCCCCTGGCCCACGGGCCTGCTGCTCGCGGTCGGCGACACCCGGGTGATCCTGGCCGAGACCGAGGCGCCGGACGCCCACCTCGCCCCCACCGACGACGGCGGCTACGCCTACAACCGCCCGCCCCGGTTCTCCCCGCCGCGGCAGCGCCCGCGGGTGACGGTGCCCGCGGAGCCCGTGAAGGGCGAGGGCCCGCGGCTCCAGCTCATCACCTCGTTCATACCGGCCCTGTTCGGTCTGAGCATGTACTTCATGACCCGGCAGATCTACACGCTGCTCTTCTGCGCGATGAGCCCGCTGATGATGCTCGGGTACTGGTTCAGCGAGGCCCGCCACCAGCGCAAGAAGTACAAGCAGGAAGTCAAGGAGTACAAGCAGGCGTGCGTCGCGTTCGACGCGCAGGTCACCGAGCTCGGCAAGGCCGACCAGCGGGCCCGCCGCGCCGCCCACCCCGACCCCGCCGAACTCCTGCTGTACGCGACCGGGCCGCGCCGGCGCCTGTGGGAGCGCAGGATCGTCGACCCCGACGTGCTCCAGTTGCGGGTGGGCCTCGCCACGCTGCCCGCGGAGATCGAGCTGAGGGCCGCCAAGAGCAGCAGCTTCGACGAACCGCCGGAGCCCCCCGTCGTCGCCGACGTCCCGGTCACCCTGGCGCTGCCCGAACTGGGCGTCATCGGTGTGGCGGGGCGGCGCGACCTCGGCCTCGCCGTGTCCCGCTGGCTGCTCGCCCAGGCCACGGGGCTGCACAGCCCGCGTGACCTCTCCCTCGTCGTGCTCTCCGCCGCCGCCGACGCCAAGGCCGCCTGGGACTGGGCGCACTGGCTGCCGCACACCGCGCCCCAGCAGGGCCAGGACTGCATGTCCCTGGTCGGCTCGGAGCCCGAGGTCGTGGGCCGCCGCATCCAGGAGCTGCTCGCCGAGCTGGAGCGGAGGAAGGCCGCCGCGAACGACTTCGGTGCCTCGAACCGGCTGCGCCCGGACCCGTTCGTCCTCGTTCTGCTCGACGGCGCGCGGCTGCTGCGGCGCATGCCGGGCGTACCGCAGTTGCTTCAGGAGGGGCCGCGGCACGGCATCCTCGCCGTGTGCGTCGACGAGGACGACCGGCTCCTGCCCGAGGAGTGCAAGGCCGCCGTCATCGGCCTGCACGAGCAGCCCCACCACGTACGCGTCAGCGGCGGCGGCCTCGAACACGTCGGGGACGTACTCGCCGACCAGGTGTCCGGCGCCTGGTGCGAGCTCCTGACCCGCTCCCTGGCCCCGGTGCGCGACGTCAGCCAGGACGACGCCGACGCCGCCCTGCCGACGGCGGCCCGGCTGCTCTCGCTGCTCGGCATGCCGGACCCCACGGGCGCCGACGTCGCGAACATCTGGCGGCAGGGCGGTTCCACCACGGCCGCACCCATCGGCATCGCGGCCGACGGCCCCTTCGTCCTTGACATCCGCAGGGACGGGCCGCACGCCCTGGTCGCGGGCACCACCGGCGCGGGCAAGTCCGAGCTGCTCCAGACGATCATCGCCTCGCTGGCCCTCGCCAACCGCCCGGACGCCCTGAACTTCGTCCTCATCGACTACAAGGGCGGCAGCGCCTTCCAGGACTGCGCCCAACTGCCGCACACCGTCGGCATGGTCAGCGACCTCGACGCCCATTTGACGGAGCGCGCGCTCGCCTCGCTCGCCGCCGAGCTGAGGCGGCGCGAGGAGATCCTCTTCGACACGGGCACCAAGGACCTGGAGGACTACAACGACACCCGCAGGATCCGCCCGGAGCTCGCACCGATGCCCCGGCTCGTCCTGATCATCGACGAGTTCGCCTCGCTGGTCGCCGAACTCCCCGACTTCATCGCGGGACTCGTCGACATCGCACGCCGTGGCCGGTCCCTCGGCGTCCACCTCATCCTGGCGACGCAGCGGCCCGCAGGTGTCGTGAGCGCCGACATCCGCGCCAACACCAACCTGCGCATCGCGCTGCGCGTGACCGACGGCGGCGAGTCCTCCGACGTGATCGACGCGCCGGACGCCGGTGCCATCGCCAAGTCCACGCCCGGACGCGCCTACGTACGCTCCGGCGCCCAGTCGCTCGTGGCCGTGCAGTCGGCCCGCATCGGTGGCCGCAGGCCCAGCAACGACGCGGACCGGCCGAAGGCGACCGCGTTCCCCGTGGACTGGGCCGCGTTCGGCCGTCCCGCCCCCCGCGTCGCCTCGAACGACGACGACGGGACGCTGGTCACCGACCTGAGCGTCCTTGTCGGCGCCATCCGTGCGGGCGCCGAGCTGATGGGCTTCGGTGAGCAGCACAGCCCCTGGCTGCCGCCGCTGCCGGACCTGCTGTGGCTCGGCGAACTCCCCGACGTGACTGAGGAGCGGCCGCGCGCGGCCGACGAGGTGCCGCCCATCAGGATCGGCCTCACCGACCTGCCCGCGCAGCAGCGCCGGGCACCGCTGGCGCTCGACCTGGTGCACGGCGAGCACATCATGCTGGCCGGCGGCGCCCGCTCGGGCCGCTCCACCGCCCTGCGCAGCCTCGCCGGTTCCCTGGCGGCCAACACCTCGCCGGCCGACGTGCACCTGTACGGCATCGACTGCGGCGCGAACGCCTTGTTGCCGCTCGCCAATCTGCCGCACTGCGGTGCCGTCGTCACCCGCGACCAGCCCGACCGCGTACGCAGACTGCTCGACCGGCTCTCCGGCGAGATCGCCCGGCGGCAGCAGTACCTGGCCATGGAGGGCCTCTCCAGCGCGGCCGAACAGCGGGCCGGCGCGGCGCCCGATGACCAACTGCCGTGGATGGTGCTGCTCATCGACAACTGGGAGGGCTATGTCGCCGCCCTGGAGAACGTCGACTACGGCAAGCTCATCGACATGGCCACCAAGATCTTCCGGGAGGGCGCGGCGGTCGGCGTGAAGGTCGTGATGACCGCGGACCGCAGCGGCTTCAGCGGTCAGGTCTCGCCGTCGTTCGCGGACAAGCTGATCCTGCGTCTCACGGACGCCAACGAGTACTCCCTCGCGGGCCTCTCCGCCCGTGAGGTGCCCAAGGACATGCCGTCGGGCCGTGCCCTGCGCCTGACCGACCAGGGCGTCCAGGAGAGCCAGATCGCCCTGCTCGCCCCCGACCCCTCCGGCCAGGCGCAGGTCGCCGCCCTGCGGGAGATCGCGGCCGAGGCCAAGCGCGTGCACCCGGTGCCGCCGCGGGAGCGCCGCCCCCTGCGCGTCGACGAACTGCCCATGCGGATCACCCTCGACCAGGTGCGCGCACTCGACCCGGCGTTCGTGCCGCCGTCGCCGCTGTGGGCCCTGTTCTGTGTCGGCGGCGACGAACTGGAGCCCATCGGCATCGACCTGGACGAGTCGGGCCCCGGCTTCGTGATCGCGGGTCCGCCCAAGTCGGGCCGGTCGACCGCCCTGCTCGTGGCGGCGAAGAGCCTCCTCGCGAACCAGGTGCCGACGATCCTGGTCACCCCCCGGCGTTCGCCGTTGCGATCCCTGGAGGAGGACCCCGGCGTACTCGGCGTGCTCACCGCCGACAGCACGGAACGCGACCTGAAGGAACTCATCGACCGTACGGACGGCAAGTTCGCGGTGGTGGCCGACGACGCGGACATGCTCTACGACGGTTCCCTGGACCGGCCGTTGGAGGAGGTCGCGCAGAACGGCAGGGACGGCGGCATCGCGATCGTCGTGGCCGGTGCCACGGACACCCTCAGCTCGCAGTACCGCGGTTTCGTGGTGGAGGCGCGGCGTTCGCGCCAGGGCATGATCCTGTCGCCGCAGAGCGCGTCCGACGGGGAGCTGTTCAACGTCCGGGTGCCGACCGGGTCCGGCGGGGGTCCCGTCGGGCGCGGCATCCTGGTCCGCTCCGGCCTGATAGTGCCGGTGCAGGCCATCCTCGACGCCTGACCGGCCGGGCCCCGTCAGGGCCGGGGCCCCGCCAGGGGCGCGGGGAACTGCGCGACCAGCCACGAAAAAGCCGCAGACGCGTCTGCACAGTTGCTCGGCAGACGCGTCTGCGGCTTGTCGCGCGCTGAGCGCGCAGTTCCCCGCGCCCCTTACGGGGCCCCACGTACGGGTACGCGGAAACGGGTCAGCGGGCGGTGGCCTGCTCGATCCGGTCGTGGCTGTTCTTGGCCGACTTGTGGGCATCGCCCAGCGAGTCCGCGAGACGGTTCATCTGCGGCTTGAACTCGCGCCACTCGTCGCGGAACCGGTCGGCGCCCGGGCCCTTCCAGAAGCCGTGGCTGTCGTTGGCCTGGCCGTCCAGGAGATGGATCAGGTCGCGGACCTCGGTCTCCTTCTTCTGGAACGCCTCGTACAGCTTCTGCAGCTTCTCGAGTTTTGCACCGCGGTCGATGTCAGACATCGATACCTCCCCGTGTCGCTAAAGTAAATCTTCTCAACTGCCACGTGGGACGCTACCGCACCTGTCAACGCCAGGTTTACCGCCCACCGCATCCTGCGACGGTCCTGCGACATTGCCGCGACACAACGGTGTTCGACGAATCCCCCATAGCCTTGCAGAGGCACATATCTCCCCCGGCCTTCACCCCGGTCGCCGCCTTTTCCTCAGTCCACCTTCTTCAGCCGCGCTTCCGGGTCCCCCGCTCCCGGGTCCACGGAGGTGTACTGCAACTCCGCGCCGACCGGGCGCAGTCGTACGGTGTGGGACGCCTGGGAGCACTGCTTCTCGTTGGACTCGGCGCCGACGCCCGTCGCCACGAGTTCCTTGGCCGACGCCGACTTCAGGGTGAGGATGTCGACGCACTTGTTGCCGATGAGGTCCGTCTGCGTCACCGTGCCGATGCGCCGTCCCGGCCCGGCGGCCTGCTTCACGGTCACGTCGAACGTGCCGAGCGGTACGAGTCCTTGCTGCGCGGACGCCTTGCCCCGCCACGTGCCGAGGTAGCGAACGGGAACGGCGCCGTCCGCGGGTGTCTGCGCGTCACCCGTCGCGCTCGGCTTCTGTCCCGCCGCGTCCTTGTTGTCGTCCCCGTCCTTCGGCAGCACGCCGAACACGAACACCGACCCCACGGTGACCGCCGCGAGCGCCCCGGCCACGGCCAGGACCACCGTGCAACTCATCTTCCTGCCCCGCCCGTCGGGCCGCGCGGGCGTGGCCGCCGCCGCCACGGAGAGGGAGAGCTTGCCGGGGCGGGGGGAGTCCGCCGCCCCGTGCGACGGAGCGGACGTCTCCCCGTACGACGCGTCCGGCGGCCCGAACACCCCCGCCGCGGGGCCGGTGAACGGTACGGGACCGGACGCGGGCACCGGATCTGGCGGCGGCCCGGCGGCCGCGCCCCCGGCGCCCGCGTCGAGGTTGAGGAGCCGCACCGCGCTCCGGCTCACCCGTTCCACCAGCGGTCCCGGCAGCCAGCCCGCCGTCACCAGGGCGGCGGCCCCGGCGGGGGCGAGGCGGCGGGACAGGTCGGCGGGGGCGGGGCGCGCCGCGGGGTCCTTGTGCAGGCAGGCGGTGGCGAGGTCGCGCAGGTCGCCGCTCAGGTCGCCGAGGTCGGGCTGTTCGTGGACGACCTTGTAGAGCAGGGCGGCCGTGGAGTCGCCGGGGAACGGCGCGCGGCCCGTCGCGGCGAAGACGAGCACGGCGCCGAGGGAGAAGACGTCCGCCGCGCCGTCGACTCCCTTGCCGAGGATCTGCTCGGGCGGCATATAGCCGGGCGAGCCCAGGGAGACGCCGGTCGAGGTCAGCGCGGTGAGGGTGGCGGTGCCGTCCGTGGCGCGGGCGATGCCGAAGTCGATGAGGCAGGGCCCGTCCAGGGTGAGCAGCACGTTGGACGGCTTCACGTCGCGGTGCACAAGGCCGAGGCCGTGCATGTGCGTCAGCGCCTCCGCGAGGCCCGCGACCAGGACGCGCGCCGAGTGCTCGGGCAGCGGCCCGCCCTCGCGCACCGCGTCCGTCAGCGAGGGGCCCGCCGCATACCCGGTCGCCACCCACGGCACCGGCGCCTGCGGGTCCGCGTCGAGGACCGGGGCGGTCCAGGCGCCGCCGACCCGCCGGGCCGCCTCGACCTCCCTGCGGAAGCGGGCGCGGAACTCCTGGTCCTGCGCGAAGTGCGGGTGCACGACCTTCACGGCGACCGTGCGGCCGCCCGCGCTGCGGCCGAGGTAGACCCGGCCCATGCCGCCGGAGCCGAGCCGGCCGAGCAGCCGGTAGGGCCCGATGGCGGTGGGCTCGTCCGGTTCGAGCGGGTGCATGGCGAAGGCCTCCCCCAGATGCGGCGACCGCATGCCCGGTGCGGTGCCCTCCGGTACGTCCCCCGGTCGTCCGCCGCATGCCGGTGCTGGGGGCCAGCGTAATGGGCGCGGGCTGCGCCCCCACACCCTCCGGGTGTGCGGTCCAGGCGTCCGGGAAGCCCGGCGCCCGCCGGGGGAAGGGGACCGCCGGGAAAGGGGCGCCCGGGGAAGGGGGGGCCGCCGGGGAAGGAGGCCCGCTGTTCATTGTGGTGACGCCGGTCGTCAATCCCGGCGACGAGTTCCCTTATGGCGGCGGTGGCATAGCGGGAAGCCGCACATCGGCATTCGTATGACGGTGCCGGACGACCCCCGGATACCGTGCTGTATACCGTGCCGTCGAATTCACCCCGGCGGTCAGGTCTGGAGGAGTTCCACCCGTACATCCGGAGCGAACCCCGTCGTCGCGCCGACTCGCCGGGCGAACTCCTGGACCCCGGCAAGCTGCGCGGCACCGAAGCGGAAGTCGAGCGTCGTGAAGTACCGCTCCAGGACGCTCGCGTCGAACGTCTCCCAGCGCGCCGCCTGCTCGGAGACCTTCGTGACCTCCTCCAGGGACAGATCCCGTGAGGACAGGAACGCCTGGTGCACCTCGCGCACGACCTCGGGCTCGCGCGCGAGGTAGTCGCGCCGGGCCGCCCACACCGCGAAGACGAACGGCAGACCCGTCCAGTCCTTCCACATCCGGCCCAGGTCATGGACCTCAAGACCGAGCCGCGGGCCGTCGATGAGGTTGGCGCGCAGCGCCGCGTCGCCGATGAGGACGGCGGCGTCGGCCTCCCGCATCATCAGGCCGAGGTCGGGCGGGCACGTGTAGTAGTCGGGCCGCACGCCGACCTTCTCGGCCAGGAGCAGTTGCGCGAGGCGTACGGAGGTGCGCGAGGTCGAGCCGAGCGCGACGCGGGCCCCGTCGAGCTGGTCGAGGGGCACCTGCGACACGATCACGCAGGACATGACGGGACCGTCGCAGCCCACCGCGAGGTCGGGGAACGCGACCAGCTCGTCGGCGTTCTTCAGGAACTCCACCAGGGTGACCGGTGCGACGTCGAGTTCGCCGCGCACCAACTGCTCGCTGAGCTTCTCCGGGGTGTCCTTGGTGAGCTCGAAGTCGAGGAGGTTGCCCGTCCTCGCGAGGCCCCAGTACAAGGGGAGGCAGTTCAGGAACTGGATGTGGCCGACGCGCGGCCGCGCGGTGCGGACGGGGGCTGCCCCGTCCGAGGTGTCAGCGGGAGAATTGTCCACATCGGCGAGGTTAGCCCTCCCTCGGTACGGTGCGACGGCCGGGGCCCCTGGGCCCCTCGGGGAGGGCCTTGGGGAGCACCTCGGGGAGCGCTCCCGTCAACCCCTCCGGGCCCCCGTCAAACCTCCGGGTGACGTGATCTTGATCCCTATTGCATTCGGGTGCCTGCGTGCTAAGCTCACCGCAAGTTGCAGTTTGGTTTCCCTTGCAGTACAGAGCCTGCGGAGCATGTAACCCGCAGGCTCTCGTCGTTTTCAGACTTTTGCAGTTGTTTCAACAATCGCAGGTTCTGGAGCAGGGCAACCCTTTGGCCCAAGGAGGGCTTATGGCTACCGGAACCGTGAAGTGGTTCAACGCCGAAAAGGGCTTTGGATTCATTGCCCAAGAAGGCGGAGGCCCCGACGTCTTCGTGCACTACTCCGCGATCAATGCCAGCGGTTTCCGCTCCCTTGAGGAGAACCAGGCCGTGACCTTCGACGTCACGCAGGGTCCGAAGGGCCCGCAGGCGGAGAACGTCACCCCCGCTTAGCGGTGGGTTGATCCGGAACGGAAGCAGTACCCAAGGAGCCCCGGGCTCCCCGCGTCGGCGGGGACTACGGGGCTCCTGCCTTTTCCTGGCGTGGGCGCCCTTGGCGGGGGTTGTCGGCCTTCGGCCTCGTCCTCAAACGCCGGACGGGCTGAAACACCCCGGCCCGCGGCCTTGTCCTCAAACGCCGGACGGGCTGAACTACCCCGGCCTTCGGCCTTGTCCTCAAGCGCCGGACGGGCTATTTGGGTGCCCTTCGCCCTGGTACGGGTGGAAAGGGTGGGTGGGTGGGAGAAAAGGCCGCGATGCGGCGGGCGGTCACACGTGCTGCATCACCAGGACGAACGTCGTGCCCGGAGACAGCGCCTCGTAGGTATGGGGGACATCGCCCCGGTACGACATGTAGTCCCCGGGGCCGAGCTCCACACCCTCCCCCACGGGGCCCGCGGCCAACCGTCCCGTGCTGACGATCAGGTGCTCCACGGAACCGGGGATGTGCGGCTCGGAAGCCCGCACCGAGCCGGGCTCCATCGCGCCGTGATAGATGTCGCGCCGCACCCCGGCAGGCCCCGGGGACAGCAGGGTGCCCGCGTACGAGGCCTGCTCGGCGTGCATCGTGGGCCCCTCCCCCGCCCGGATCACGGTCACCGCGGGGCCGGGCGACTCGGCGAGGACGCTGAACGGCACGCCGAGCGCCACGGCCAGCGCCCACACGGTCTCGATGCCGGGGTTGCCCGAAGCCGCCTCCAACTGGGACAGCGTGGACTTGGCGATGCCCGCACGCTTGGCCAGCTCGGAGAGGGACAGCCCCACGCGGGCGCGCTCGCGGCGCAGCGCCGCGGCGATCCACTCACGCGGCAACCCTGCCGGACGAGGTGCCCCGGCGCCTTCGTCGACATCGGTCATGCGGTGTTCTCCCTGCGCTTCCTGCTGCTGATTTTCCCGGTCCCGGTCCCGGTTCCCGGCTTCCCCGGACCGCAGGACGTTCGGCACAGAGAACGAATCGTTCGGCTTGACGAACGGCGTGGTGTCTGTTCATGCTACCCGGCATGTGTTCGTCACACCGAACGGATGACCCCGTAGAGCGAACGACGGGGTTGGTCCGATTCTCCGATCTGCCCCCCGGCGTCCTGCGCGACATCGCGCTCGTCCTGGTCGCCGACGCCGTCGTCGGCCTCTCCTTCGGCGCGATATCCGTCGCGGGCGGCCTCCCCCTGTGGGTGCCTGTCGCCATGTCCCTGCTCGTGTACGCGGGCTCCGCCCAGTTCAGCGCGGTCGCCGTGCTCACCGCGGGCGGCGGCCCCGCAGCGGCGGCGGCGACCGGGCTGCTGCTCAACTCCCGTACGGCCGCCTTCAGCCTGGCCGTCGCCGACAGCCTGGGGCGGTCCTGGCCGGCCCGGCTCGTGGGCGCGCACCTGATCACCGACGAGACCGCGGCCTTCGTCCTCGCCCAGCCGGACCTCCGCAGCCGCAAGGCCGCGTTCTGGATCTCCGGCGCCGGGCTCTTCGCCGTGTGGAACATCAGTGTGTTCGGCGGTGCGCTCGCCGGTTCCGCGCTCGGGGACACCGGGCGGTTCGGACTCGACGCCGCGTTCCCCGCGGTGCTGCTCGCCCTGGTGCTGCCCGCGGTACGGGACGACGGCAACGCGCGCCGGGCCGGTGCCGTCGGCGCCGTGATCGCCCTCGCCGCCACCCCGGTACTGCCCGCGGGGGCGCCGGTGCTGCTCGCCCTCCTCGGCCTGGTGGCCATGCGCCGCCGGGTGCCGGTCACCCCGCCGAGCCCCGGGAGCCCCTCATGAACGCCTACCTCGCCTGCGTCCTGGTCCTCGCCGCCGGAACCTACGCCTTCCGCCTCGCGGGCCCGGTCCTGCACGGCCGCGTCGAACTCCCCGCCCGCGTACAGGAACTGCTGACCGTCGGCGCCACCGTGCTCCTCGTCGCGCTGCTCACCACCGGCGCGTTCACCGAGGGGCAGGACTTCGCGGGCTGGTCGCGTCCGGCGGGCGTGCTCGTCGGTGGCGTGCTCGCGTGGCGCAGGGCGCCGTTCGCGGTGGTCGTGGCGGGGGCGGCGGGCGCGACGGCGCTGCTGCGGCTCACAGGGCTGTCGTAGGCATCCGTCTCCTGGGCATCGCCGGCACGGGCGGCGGTCACCGGCGGCGGTAAAGGGTGGCGGTCACGGGCGACGTTCACGAGCGGCGGTCAAGGGCCGCGGTCAAAGCGGCGGACCGCCTCGCCCCCGCCTCACGAACCATCTTCGTACAGCCTCTCCACCACCGCCGCATACCGCTCCGTCACCGCCCGCCTGCGCACCTTCAGGCTGGGCGTGAGCAGTCCTTCCGCCACCGTGAAGTCCTCCTCAAGGAGCGCGAAGGCGCGGATCCGGGCGGGCCGTGACACCTGGGCGTTCGCCGCGTCGACGGCCTCCTGGACGAGGGCGCGGACGTGCGGGTCCGCCGACGCGGGGGCGGTGAGGGTGACGCCGGAGCGTTCCGCCCACCCCGCGACCTCCTCCGCGTCGAGGGTGATCAGGGCGACGGGGTGCGGCCGCCGGTCGCCGACGAGGACCGCGCGGGAGACGAACCGGGAGGCCTGGACGGCGAACTCGGTCAGGGACGGCGTGAGGTTCTTGCCGCCCGAGGTGATGATGAGGTCCTTCTTCCGTCCGGTGATGCGCAGATAGCCGTCCTCGTCGAACGAGCCGAGGTCGCCGGTGTGCAGCCAGCCCTCGTCGTCGAGGGCGGCGCGGGTGGCGGCCTCGTCGGCGTGATAGCCGGGGAAGACGTTGGCGCCGCGGGCGAGCACCTCGCCGTCGTCGGCGACGCGCACCTCGCAGCCCGCGATGGGCTTCCCGACCGTCCCGTACTTCACGGCCCCCGGATGGTTGAGGCTGATGACTCCACCGGACTCGGTCATCCCGTACCCCTCGAAGACCCGGATGCCGCAGGCCCGCAGGAAGTCCAGGACGCGCGGGGCGATCGGGGCCCCGCCGGTGAGCGCCCACCGGACCCGGCCGCCGAGGGCCTGCCTGACCGGCTCGTACAGCGTCCCGTTCGCCGCCTCGTACGCTGCGCGCAGCTCGTCGGGCAGCGCGCCGTCCGCCGCGAGCACCCCGATCCGCACCGCCTCCTCGAAGCGTTCGCGCCCGCCCTCCTGGGACTCCGCGAGACCGAGCACCACCGAGTGGATCTTCTCGAAGAGGCGGGGCACGGACGGCAGATGGGTGGGCCGGGCCTCGGCGAGCTCGGTGACGACGTTCTCGATGCGGCCGCCGAAGTACACGAGCGTGCCGCCCTCGATGAGGGTGGTGAACTCGATGAGCTGCGCGAGGAGATGGGCGAGCGGCAGATAGAGGTACATGGCGTCACCGGGCCCGCCCTCGATCAGGGGCAGTGAGGCGTCCTGGACGGCGCCGACGTTGCCGTGCGTGAGGACACAGCCCTTGGGCGGGCCCGTGGTGCCCGAGGTGTAGATGATGGTCGCGGGATCGTCGGGCCCGCGGCTCTGTGCCCGTGCCACCAGTGCGTCGGCCGTGACAGCTCCGGCGCCGGCGTACGCGTCCGCCGCCGTCATCACGACGACGCGCCGCAGCCCCGGCAGTTGCCCCCGCAGCCGCTCCACCGTGGCCGCCTGCGCCGCGTCCTCGCAGAGCACCACCGAGGCCCCCGAGTCGCCGAGCACCCAGGTCACCTCGTCGTCACCCGCCGTCGGATACACCGGCACCACGACGGCTCCGGCGGCGAAGGCCCCGAAGTGCGCGTACGTCCACTCCGGGCGGGTCTCGGCGAGGATCGCCACCCGGTCCCCACACCCGACGCCGAGTCCGAGCAGGGCGCGCCCCACCTCCCGTACGGCGGTGCGCAGCCCTTCGTAGGTGACCTCCTGCCAGGCGTCGTCGCGTTTGTATCGCAGGGCGGGCAGCTCGCCGTGGCGGTCGGCCGCCCATTCCGCGAGGACGGACAGGGTCCTCGGCCGTTCGGCCGGTGGCAGCGCGGAGGACTGAGTCATGCTCACGACGCTAAGGACGGCGCCCCGTCGCGCGGGATGACCCGAAACGTCAGCGCCCCTGGCCGGGGCGCTCACCCACCGGGTGGCCTGTCGTGCTCGTCGACGGGCCCCCTCCCGCCGTGCGCTCTTCTTGACCGCGCCCCCGGCGGCTAACGTCGTGGTCATGGCCAGGCGGACGATCACCGTGCACCATGTACGGGCCGTGCTGCGCGGCGCCGAGCGCGGCGGCATCGACACCGTGCCGCTGCTCCAGGCCGCGCAGATACCGCCGCTGCTTCTCGGGGACGACCGGGCGCGCGTCACGACCGCCCAGTTCGCCCGCCTCTTCCGCGAGTTGTACCGGGCGACGGAGGACGAGTTCCTCGGCCTCGGCTCATCGCCGAGCAGGCCCGGCACCTTCGCGATGATGTGCTACGCCGCCCTGGGCTGCCACGATCTGGGCGCGGCCATGGAGCGTGGCGTGACGTTCTACGGACTGTTCCCCGACGGCCCCGACCTCGCCCTGACGCAGGCGCCCGACGGCGTCGTCTTCACCGTACGCAACGACCTCGACCAGGACTTCTTCCTCGCCGAGTGTCTGGTCATCATCTGGCACCGGCTGTGCAGTTGGCTGATCGGCCGCCGGATCGCGCTGCGCTGGGCCGACTTCGGGCATCCGCCGCCCCCGCACAAGGACGAGTACGAGCTGCTCTTCGGCTGTCCGGTCCGCTTCGGCGCGGAGCGCACCGGGGCCGGGCTCGACGCGCACTGGCTGGCCGCGCCAATCGTGCGGGACGAGGACGCGCTCTCGGCGATGCTGCGCCGGGCGCCGTTCGACCTGCTCTCGCGCCATGATTACGGGACGACGGTCGCCGAACAGGTGCGGCGGGCCCTCGCGGTGGCGCTGCGGACCTCGCCGCGCCTGCCCTCGCTCGGCGAGATCGCGGCGCGGCTCGCGGTGAGCCCGGCGACGCTGCGGCGACGGCTCGCCCAGGAGTCCACGTCGTACCAGCAACTGAAGGACGCGGTGCGGCGGGACGCGGCGATCGCCGGGCTCGCCGCGGGGCGGGAGCCGATCGCGCAGCTCGCGGCGCGACTCGGGTTCTCCGAGGACACGGCGTTCCACCGGGCGTTCAGGCGCTGGACGGGAACGACACCCGGGGCCTACCGCGCCGACGGCACGGGGGCCGACGGCACCCGTCGACCCTTCCCCGCGGGTGCCACTGGCACCCCAGGTCAACAAAGCTGAGCGTTCGCGTCAGCCCCGTCCTTACTCACCAGTCACTACGGTCGTTCTCCCATCCCCCACGAACTGTTGGGAGAGCCGCATGCACGTACGCACGAGCTTCAGAGCGGTTGCCCTGCTGGCCGCCGCGGGCCTGTCGGCCGCGACCCTCACGACCGCCGCGCACGCCGACGACACCAAGGCCGCCGGTGACCCCGCGCGGTCCGGGGCCGCGGCCCCCGCGCGAGCGGCCGCCGCGCCGGGTGACATCGTCAGCTCCGAGCCGAGCGCCTTCCACCCGCTGCCCGGCCAGCCCACCCACACCAAGGCCTGGAAGATCCACTACCGCTCCACCACGGCGAAGGGCACCCCGAACACCGTCTCCGGCACCGTCATCGTCCCCCAGGACGGCCGCACGGGGCCGCGCCCGCTGATCACCTACGCCGTGGGCACGGTCGGCGTCGGCGACCACTGCGCGCCGAGCGCAGGCTTCCCCCGGGGCACCACGCTTGAGGCCAACCTCATCCAGCAGCTCACCCTGCGCGGCTGGGCGGTCGCCGTGACCGACTACGAGGGTCTGGGCACCCCCGGGGACCACACGTACACGGTGGGCAGGGCCGCGGGGCACGCGGTACTCGACGCCGCCCGAGCCGCCATCCGGCTGCCCGGTGCGGGGCTCTCGAAGGACTCGCCGGTCGGCATCATGGGCTACTCGCAGGGCGGCCAGGCCTCGTCCTGGGCCGCGGAGCTGCACGGCTCGTACGCTCCCGACCTCGATGTCAAGGGCACGGCGACCGGCGGTGTGCCCGGCGACCTGATGAAGGTGGCCGACTTCAACGACGGCAGTTACGGCTCGGGGCTCGTCTTCATGGCGGCCATCGGCCAGAACGCGGCGTTCCCCGAACTGAAGCTGGAGTCGTATCTGAACGCCACGGGCAGGAGCCTGATCGGCGCGCTGCGCAACAGTTGTGTGGCGGACGGGGCGGTGCTCGGCTCGTTCAAGAAGATCCGCGACGTGACGACGGAGAACCCCCTCGAACAGGCCGACTGGCAGCAGCGCCTGCGGGAGTCCCAGGTCGGCACGCGCGCTCCCGACGCGCCGGTGTACCTCTACCACGCGCTGGCCGACGAGCTCATTCCGTACGGCGTCGGCAGGCAGGTCCGCACGGACTGGTGCGCGCGGGGCGCGAACGTGGAGTGGCACACCATCCCGCTCGGTGAGCATGTGAGCGGCGTCATCACGCAGTCGCCCCTGGCCACCCAGTGGCTGGCGAACCGCTTCGCGGACAAGCCGGTGCGCGGCAACTGCTAGGGCCTGTCGGGCCTGGTCGGGGGCCGGGCTCACGAGGCCCGGCCGCCGCCCCGCGGCAGCAGCCACCCCGAGAGCCCCGCCGTGGCAAGGAGCGTCACGCCCACCACCACGAGCCCCTGCCGCATCCCGCCCACCGCGAACCCTTCGGCGCCGGAGCCCCCGGAGCCGCCGATCAGGGCGCCGAACAGGGCCACCGAAAGCGCCCCGCCCGTCTGGCGCAGGGAGTTGAGGAGGCCGGACGCGGTGCCCGCGCGGTGGCCGGGGACGGTGTCCATCAGGAGGGCCGTCAGCGCGGGCACGGCGAGCGCGCCGCCGATGCCGGTCGGGGCGAGGAGCAGCAGGACGAGCCACAGGGGCGTGTCCGCGCCGAGGGGCAGCAGGGCGAACATGGCCATGGCGAGGACGAGCTGGCCGGTCACGATCACCGGGCGGCGGCCGACGCGCTCCGCCATGCGCGGCGACACCAGGTTCGTCGAGGTGATGAGCACGGCGAGCGGCACGAACATCAGGCCCGTCGCGATCCCCGACATGCCGAGCAGTTGCTGGCAGTACAGGCCGAGCAGGAACACCACCCCGTAGAAGCCCGCGTTCACCGCGAAGCCGACGGCGAGCGAGACGCCGACCTCGCGCTGCCGCAGCATCGAAAGCGGCACCATGGGCGCGCGGTGGCGCTTCTCGGCGGCGCGGAAGGCGACCGCCGCGAGGACCGCGACCGCCACGGCGACCAGGACGCCCGGGTCCGTCCACCCCGCGTGTCCGCCCTCGATGACCGCGTACGCGAGCCCGGCGAGTGCGGTGACGGCGGTGAGCTGGCCGGGCACGTCGAGCGGTGCCGGGCGGCGCGGGGACGGCGGGATGCGGGTCAGCAGGGCGAGGATCACGGCGCCGACGGGCAGGTTCAGGAGGAAGACCGCGCGCCAGCCCACGGTCTCGGAGAGCACCCCGCCGAGCACCGGGCCCGCGGCCATCGCCACCGATCCGCCCACCGTCCACAGCGCGATGGCGCGGGCCCGGCGCCGCGGGTCGTCGTAGGCCTGGCGGATCAGTGCGAGCGAGGCGGGCATGACGACGGCGGCGGCCGCACCCTGCGCCACCCGCGCGGCGATCAGCGTGCCGATGCCCGGCGCGAGGGCGCACGCCAGCGAGGCCAGGGCGAACAGGGCGGTGCCCCAGGCGTACGCCCGGCGGGCCCCGGCCCGGTCCGCGAGTGCCCCCGCGGAGATCATCAGCGCGGCGAACATCAGGGTGTAGGCGTCGACGACCCACTGCAGTCCCGTCATCCCGCCGTGCAGATCGGCGCTGATACCGGGCAGCGCGATGTTCACGGCGGACACGTCGACGGTGATGACGGTGAAGCCGAGCAGGGCGGCGACGAGGGCGACGGCGGGCCGGTCCGGGGTGACGGGGCCCGGGGCACCGGGGCCCGGAGCGCCAGGGTCAGGGGCGCCGGGGTCAGGGGCGCTCCCAGGGGTGGGTCGTGAACGCGGAAGCAAGGTGGAGGACGACATGGGGGCCCTTCGGGAGGGGGGTGTCGGGCGGCGCCCGTACACCGGCCGCCGGGCACCCACGATCCCCGCACGCGGCCGCGCCCGGCAGACCGCGCTGTTCCTGGTCCTGACACGGCCCCCCACTTTCCGTACGCGTCACGGACACTGGAGCCATGACGAACGGCACGCCCCCCGAACGCGGCGGGACCGAACTCGGCCGGTACCTGCGGGCCCGGCGCGCCCAGATCCGCCCTGCGGAAGCCGGGCTCCTGGCAGGGACGGGCCTGCGCCGCACGCCCGGTCTGCGCCGCGAGGAGCTCGCGACGCTCTCCGGGGTGAGCGTCGACTACTACACGCGCCTGGAGCGCGGCCGCGAGAGCAACCCGTCACCGGCCGTGATCGACGCCCTCGCCCGGGCGCTGCGGCTGAGCGGCGACGCCCACGAGCGCCTCCACGAACTCGCCGAGCTCGCGTCGGGACGGCTCACCGAGCCGCATCCGACGACGGAGTCCGAGGTGCGCCCCTCCGTCGTACGGATGCTGGAGGCCCTGCGCCCGCTGCCCGCGTACGTGGTCAGCCCGCACAACTACCTGCTCGCCGCGAACGCCCCCGGCCGCCGCCTCATGCCGGGCCTGTGGGACTGGCCCGTCGAGCAGCGCAACCTCACGCGCTATCTGTTCCTGCACCCCGTGGGCCGCGAGCTGTACGTGCCGTGGGAGGAGACCGTCGCCAAGTCCGTGGCGCATCTGCGCGCGGTCGGCGGCCGGGACCCGAACTCGCCGCAGTTGGCCGCCCTGGTCGGCGAGCTGTGCCTGAAGTCCCCGGAGTTCGCCCGCCTCTGGGACCGGTACGAGGTCCGTGAGCGCGGCGGCGGCGTGAAGACCTTCGCGCACCCCAAGGCGGGCCCGATGACCCTCACGTACGAGGTGATGCGCCTTGCCCGTACCGCGGGCCAGCGCCTGATCACGTACCAGGCGGAGCCGGGCAGCGCGGACGAGACGGCGATGCTGAGCCTGGACACGGCGGCCCGCTCGGCACCGCGGGGGTGACGTTCGTCCGGCGCCGTCACTCGGCCGCGCACGAACTGCCGTTCTTCGGCATCTCCTTGTACAGCAGGAACGCGTCCACCTTGGCCTTCACGCACTTCGAACCGAAGTAACCGGTGTGCCCGTCGCCCTTGTTGTCCAGGACGACGGCGGAGGACCCGAGCCGCTTCGCGGTCTCCTCCGTCCAGCGGTACGGCGTCGCGGGGTCGCCGCGCGTGCCGACCAGCAGGAACTTCGGGGTGTCCACGTCGCGTACGTCGTTACGGATGTAGTCGGTGCCCGCGGGCCGCCCGAAGCACAGGAGAACGGGTGTCAGCATCGACTTGCCGAAGACCGGTGAGACCTCCTCGAACTCCCGCTGGATGCGGCCGACCTCCCGCTCCAGCCGCTTCGCGTCCGGCCGGTCCGGGTCGTCGGCGCAGTTCACGGCCATGAGCGCGGCATCGGCGTTGTCCTCGGGCACCTCGGCGCGCGCGCCCTGCGGTGCCTGCGGCCTCTCGCCCATGGCGCCGCCCATCCGCAGCAGCGCACGCGGGTCGCCGTCCGCGAGCAGCCCGCCGAGCGCCTGCGAGAGTGCGGGCCAGGCCTGCCTGCTGTAGAGCGCGGTGCCGAGGACGCTCACCACGTCCTGGCCCGTGAACTCCTGGCCGTCCATGGCTTGCAGGGGGTGCGCGTCCAGATCCTCGATGACCTTCACCATGGTCTGCCGGGCGGCACGGGAGTCCTTGCCGAACACACAGCCGGCGTTCTTGGTGCACCACAGCAGGAAGTTGTCAAGGGCGGTCTGTCGTCCCTCCGCGCCGACGAGGCCCTGCTCCTCGACGTTCTCGGTCAGGGTGTCCACGCCGTCGAGCACCATCCGGCCGACCTTCTTCGGGAACTGCGAGGTGTACACCGCCCCGAGCCGGGTGCCGTACGAGAAGCCCAGGTAGTTGAGCTTCTTGTCGCCGAGCGCCTGCCGTATGACGTCCAGGTCCCGGGAGACGTTCACGGTGCCCATGTGCTGAAGGACGGGGCCCGACTCCTTGTCGCACCGCGCGGCCGCCTCGCGCAGTTGCTTCAGGAGCGCCGCCGGGTCGTCCGCGCCGTCCCCCGTGCCGTCGCCGGGGTCCGGCCGCCCTCCGCAGCTCACCGGCTCGCTCAGGCCCACCCCGCGCGGGTCGAAGCCCACGACGTCGTACCCCTTGCCGACATAGCCGAAGTCCTTCTTGGAGCCCGCGAGCCCCGCGACGCCCGCGCCGCCGGGCCCGCCGAAGTTCACCAGGAGCGACCCCCGCTTGTCGCCGCTCGCCTTCACCCTCATGAGCGCGAGATCAAGGGTGGCGCGGCCCGGGTGTGCGTAGTCCAGCGGGACGGTGACCTTGCCGCAGGTGATGTCCTTGTCCTTGGTCACGTCCTCGGGCAGGTTCTGCGCATCGGGCTTGCAGGCGGCCCACTTGATCTTCTGCGCGTAGAAGCGCCCGAGGTCCGGCTTCGCCGGTTCCGCCGGAGCAGCTTTCGCGGGCAGGGCCGTGAGGGTCAGTGCCAGGGTCGCGGCTGAGGCTGTGGCTGCGGCTGCGGTGAGCGCGGATGTGCTGCGCACGGCGACCTCCAAGAGGTGCGGGTCCCCTCCGGTCACCCTAGGCGCCCCCGGGCCACCTCGCCCGTTCAGGTCATCACGCTCCGTGACCGGGGGTTACCGGCGCTCGCTGAGCGAATGCGCCGGTACGTGCACCCCGCGCCCCCTCGATCTTCCTCATCCGCCCCCTCGACCGCCCCCTGACTCCCAAGTAACCTTACTCCGAAGTAAATTCAGCGCCGAGTTCGCCGGGAGCAGGACCATGGCCGACCGCTACGCGACGTTCACCCGCACCGGCCCCGGCCGCTTCCTCGCCCGCAGACTCGGCCTGCCCCGGCCCGCCGTCCTGCACCGCTGGTCGCCCGAGCGCCCGGCTCTCGAAGGCCCGCTCCTCCTCCTGACCGCGGGCGACATCCCCCTGCCCGGCCTGCACGAGGCCCTCACCCGCACCGGCCTGCCCCCGCACAGCGGGCCCCTCGGCGGCCGCCTTCCGGGCGCCGTCGTCCTGGACGCGACCGGCGTCGCCACGGTCACCGCCCTCGCCGACGTGCACGCCGTGCTGCACCCCGTCGTCCGGTCCATAGCCCCCTGCGGGCGCGTGGTGATCCTGGGCGCGCCCCTCTCCCCCGCCGACCACCACCAGGCCGCCGCCCAGCAGGCCCTCGAGGGGTTCGTGCGCTCCCTCGGCAAGGAGCTGGGCCGCGGCAGGACGGTCCAGCTCGTCCGCGCACCGTCGGCGCGCGCCGCCGAGGCCACCCTGCGCTTCCTGCTCTCACCGAAGTCGGCGTACGTGAACGGACAGGTCATCGACGTCGACCTCGACGAGGACACGGCGGCCAGCGCCCGGTCGCTCGCGGGCCGCACCGCCCTCGTCACCGGTGCGGCCCGCGGCATCGGCGCCGCCGTCGCGGAGGTCCTGGCCCGCGACGGCGCACACGTCGTCGTCCTCGACGTGCCGTCCGCCGCGCCCGAGCTCGGCCGCGTCGCCGCGCGCGTCGAGGGCACCGCGCTGCCCCTGGACATCACCGCGGACGACGCCGGTGAGCGGATCGCCGCCGCGCTGCCCGACGGGCTCGGCGTCCTCGTGCACAACGCGGGCATCACCCGGGACCGGCGGTTCGCCAACATGGCCGCCGACCGCTGGAGTTCGGTCGTCGAGGTCAATCTCGCGAGCGTGCTGCGCACCACGGACTTCCTGCTGAAGTCCGGCACGCTGTGCCGGGGCGGCCGGGTCGTGGCCACGGCGTCCATCGCGGGCATCGCGGGGAACGCGGGCCAGACGAACTACGCGGCCGCCAAGGCGGGCGTCGTCGGCTTCGTACGCTCCCTCGCGCCCCGGGCACTCGCCGAGTACGGCGTCACGGTGAACGCCGTCGCGCCCGGCTTCATCGAGACCCGGATGACGGCGGCGGTTCCGCTGTTCATCCGTGCGGCCGGGCGGCGCATGAACTCCCTGGGGCAGGGCGGGCTCCCCGTGGATGTCGCCGAGGCCACGGCGTGGCTTGCGACCGGCGCCGTCAACGGGCAGGTCCTCCGCGTGTGCGGTCAGAGCCTTCTCGGCGCGTGAGCCTCCGGCTGTTCCGCGGCTCCCCCCTGAACCTGCACGTTCCCGTCCCGCCGAACCCTCCGCCGCCCCGCGGCGGTTTCTCCCACCCACCCACCTTTTCCTCCCGCCGAACACACCGGACCCGGCATTCCCGCTGAACTCGCCGGACCCGACTTTCCCACCGAACTCGCCGGACCCAGCGCACGCACGCGCCGCCCGGCCCGCCCGCCGTTGTCCCGATCGCCCAGTGACCAGAAGGGGACCGTCATGACCTCGCTCGCGCTCACCCTGCTGCGGGGAGCAGCCCTGTCCGTGTTCAAGCGGGCCCGGTCCGATGCTCCGCTGCCGGGGGCCGTCTCGGGGCGGGTGCGGGCCGATGTGGAGCGGCTCGTCGCGTACGAGAGGCTGTGCGGGTTCGCGGCCGGGCGGGGCGGCGGCACGGGCGGGGGTGAGCCGCTGCCGGTGACGTACCCGCACGTCCTCGCGTTCCCGGGGGCCATGCGGCTGATGGCGGGCCGAGACTTCCCGCTGCCGCTGCTCGGGCTCGTGCACACGTCCGTGGAGATCGTGCAGCACCGCGCCCTGCTGCCCGCGGAGGATCTCGAACTCACCACGTACGCGGAGGCGTTGGCACCGCACCGGCGGGGCACCGAGGCGACGGTCGTCACCCTCGCGAGCGTCGGCGGCACGCCCGTGTGGGAGTCCCGCAGCACCTACCTGTCCCGGCACCGCAGGGCGGAGCCGTCCGTGGCCGCGCGGGACGGGTGGCCCGGCCCCACGCCCGACCCCGCCCCCGGCCCGCCGGCGCACGCGGAGTGGCGGCTGCCCGGCGACCTCGGCCGGCGCTACGCCGCCGTGTCCGGGGACCACAACCCCATCCATCTGCACCCGCTCACCGCCCGCCTCTTCGGCTTCCCGCGCGCCATCGCCCACGGCATGTGGACGTTCGCGCGCTGCGTGGCCGAGCACCAGCGCGAGGCGGGGCCGTGGGCGGACGGCGGGAGCGGCTCGGCGCTGTGCGTGAGCGCGGAGTTCAGGGCGCCGGTGCTGCTTCCCGGCTCGGTGACGTACGCGGCCGCGGGCGACGCCTTCGCGCTGCGCGGTCCGGCGGGCCGGGTGCACCTGACGGGTGCGGTGCGGCCGGGCCCGCCGCGGGAGCCGGGCGGGACCCCGCGGGCACCGGAGCCGCACCGCCTGCCGGGGCGGTGACCAGGGGCGACCTACCGGGGCGGTGACCAGGGGCGCCCCTCCATCAGGTCGCCGAGGCCCGCCCACGCGAAGTTCATCAGCGTCGCCGCTGCCTGGTGTGCGGACACGGTCGCCTCCGTGTTGGCCCAGCCCGCGAGCGACTCGGCCGCGCCCACGAGCGCGTGGGCGAGGCCCGCGACCTCCCGGTCGGGCAGCGCGGCGTCGTGGTGGGCGGCACGGGCGGCCGCGGCGATGAGCGCGGTCACAAAGGTGACGATCTCCTCGCGCATGACGTTGACCTCGGCGGCGAAGGGCTCCCCGACGGTGCGGGCCTGGCTGTGCAGCACCGCCCAGGCGTCGGGGTGCTCGGCGGTGTGCGCGAAGAAGGCCCGCAGCCCGTCCCAGAGTTGGCGGTCGGCGGGCGCGTCCGGGGTCACGGCCTCACGTACGGCCTCGACGAGGGCCGCGGCCTCACGCCGGATGCAGGCCGTGAACAGGTCTTCCTTGGAGTTCAGGTACAGATACACCAGTGGCTTGGAGACCCCGGCGAGCTCCGCGATCTCGTCCATGGACGCGGCGCGGTAACCCCGCTGTCCGAAGGTGCGCACCGCCGCGTCGAGCATCTGCCGCTCCCGCACGGCACGCGGCATCCGTTTCTGCCGCACCGCCCTGTCCCCGCCCTTCGCCTCCGCCGCCTTCCCCGCCCTGGCGCCCTTCACCGGCTTCGCAGCCTTCGCAGCCTTCGCAGGCTTGGCCGTCTTCACGGCCTTCTTAGCCTTCGCAGCCCGCACGGTCTTCACATCCGCCACTCCGGCCCCCGCCTTCCGCACCAACCGTCCACCGGTCAGCGTACGGCGAGCTCCGCCCCACCCGTAGGACACCCGGAGATCACCGGGAGATCACCGGGCGGCGGGAAACCTCCACGAGGAAGATCCCCCCGGACGAGCGGGTCCCCTGGGCCGAACGGAGCACTGCTGTTTCCCCGCGACGGCGCCCGGACGAGGCTCGAAACCGTCCGACTTTCCCTCATCAGGAGGTAAGCCCATGCGCAAGCGTGCGTTCTTCGCCGCAGCGGCCCTCGCCGCGACCGTCGTCATCGGCGGGGCCGGCGCCGCGGCAGCGGACCCCGAGCCCGACGCCGCGGCCGGAATATCCAATTCCGGTGGCGTGCTCTCCGGCAACGCGGTGCAGGTGCCGGTCGACGTCGCCGCCAACGTCTGCGGCACCACCGTCGACATCGTCGGCCTGCTCAACCCGGCGACCGACAACACCTGCAAGAACCACTAGCCGGGCCGACACGGCGAAGGCCGCCTCCGCACCGTGCGGAGGCGGCCTTCGGCCCGTCGTTCAACCCGGTGAGCAGGGCACTTCCCTACCAGGGGACATGCCCCGCCAGGGGACGTCAGGCGGCGGCGGGGGCCACGCCCGGCTCGTCCACCGGCGACGCGGTGGCGTTGTCGTACGCCTCGCGGTCGAGGATGTTCTCCCGCGCGGCCACGATCAGCGGCGCCACGACCTGCCCGGCCACGTTGGTGGCGGTGCGCATCATGTCCAGGACGGGGTCGATGGCCAGGAGCAGACCGACGCCCTCCATGGGCAGGCCGAGCGTGGAGAGGGTCAGCGTCAGCATGACCGTCGCGCCGGTCAGACCGGCCGTGGCGGCGGAGCCGACGACCGAGACGAACGCGATGAGCAGGTACTCCTTGACGCCCATCTGTACGTCGAAGATCTGCGCGACGAAGATCGCGGCGATCGCCGGGTAGATGGCGGCGCAGCCGTCCATCTTGGTGGTGGCGCCGAACGGCACCGCGAAGGAGGTGTACTCCTTCGGCACGCCGAGGCGCTCGGTGACCTTCTGGGTGAGCGGCATCGTGCCCACCGAGGAGCGCGAGACGAACGCCAACTGGATGGCCGGCCAGGCGCCCTTGAAGAACTGCCACGGGTTGACCTTGGCGACGGTGGCGAGCAGCAGCGGGTAGACGCCGAAGAGCACCAGGGCGCAGCCGATGTAGATGTCGGCGGTGAACGTCGCGTACTTGCTGATCAGGTTCCAGCCGTAGTCGGCGATGGCGAAGCCGATGAGGCCGACGGTGCCGATCGGGGACAGCTTGATGACCCACCACAGGGCCTTCTGGAGCAGTTCGAGCACGGCCTCGCTGAGGTCCAGGATCGGCTTGGCCTTCTCGTCGCCGATCTTGAGGATGGCGACACCCGCGACGGCCGCCATGAAGACGATCTGGAGGACGTTCAGCTCGGTGAACGGCGTGATGACGTCGGTCGGGATGATGCCGGTGAGGAAGTCGATCCAGGAGCCCGTGTGCTCGGGCTTGGCGCCGTCCTTCGGGGTCAGTCCCGTACCGGCGCCGGGGTTGGTGACCAGGCCGATGACCAGACCGATCGCGACCGCGATCAGCGAGGTGATCATGAACCAGAGCAGTGTGCGGGTGGCGAGCCTGGCGGCGTTGTTGACCTTCCGCAGGTTGGTGATCGAGATCAGGATGGCGAAGAACACCAGCGGGGCCACGGCCAGCTTGAGGAGGCCGATGAAGGTGTCACCGACCTTCGACAGGGTGGTGACCAGCCAACTGATGTCCTGGCTGCGGGCGAGCCAGCCGAGCAGCACACCGAGGACCAGACCGCCGAGGATCTGGGCCCAGAAGGGGATCTTGAGGAACTTCGGTATCCGGAACCCGGACTCGGGCTCGACGGGGGACGCGGAATTCGCGGACACGGACACACTCCGGGTGATGACGGGAAACGTGTTGGAGCGGCGACCGCGAAGGGCCGACGGGCACCGCTGCAGGGGTCTGTTCGGGGAAATCAGACGCGGCGACAGGCCGCGGACACGCAGCGGCAGAGATCGACATGCAGGCGCGCCACGAGCAGAGTGCCCATGGCTGTGCGGTGCGCGGCTGCAGTCTTCATGTCGAACACGTTAACACTTGAACTTTGAGTACATCAAAGACCTTGTTTGAGGTAGAGCGCCCTCAAGGGTCTCAAGAACGGCAAAACCCCGGTACCGGAGCGACAAGCTCCGTTACCGGGGTTCGATGTGTGTGAGGAACCTTACGAGGCTTCCGTGGGACGCGACGTGTTCGTGGGACGCGTCCCGTTCGTGGGACGCGTCCTGCTCGTGGGACGCATTCCGTCCATGGGCGCTACGGCTTCGCGGTGCGCGCCGCGTCGTCGGCGACGTCCTCCTGCGTACGGTTGCGCTCAAGGCCCGCCTTGACGTCGTTGACCTTGGCCACGACCTTCTCCGACGCGCGGTCGCGCTCCTTGCGCAGGACGACGAAGCTGATCGGCGCGGAGATCACCAGGGCGAGAAGGGCCACCCACAGCAGGTTGGACCCGCCGAGACCGCGGGGCACGATGCCGGAGTAGACGAGGCCCCAGACGACCAAGAAGCAGCCCGCGAAGATCCCGAGTCGCATCAGCGTGTAGCGGAGCATGTCAATCCACTCTTCCGTTCCGAAAAGGAGCCTCTCCAGTGAAGCACGGGTGCCCGGACGAGCAGGAGGGGGGTGCGGACGGGCTGGATACGGATCAGAACCGCATCGGCTGCGGCGACTCCCGGAGTTCCCGGTCGGGACCGGGGTACTCGCGGATCACCTCGTAGCGGGTGTTGCGCTCGACCGGGCGGAACCCCGCCTCGCGGATGAGGTCGAGCAGATCGTCCCGGGTCAGCTTGTTCGGCGTGCCGAAGTTGTCCGCGTCGTGGGTGATCTTGTACTCGACGACGGAGCCGTCCATGTCGTCGGCGCCGTGCTGGAGGGCGAGCTGTGCGGTCGCCACGCCGTGCATGACCCAGAAGACCTTGACGTGCGGCACGTTGTCGAAGAGCAGCCGGGAGACGGCGAAGGTCTTCAGGGCCTCGGCGCCGGAGGCCATCTTCGTGCGGGCCTGGAGCTTGTTGCGGACCTTGCCGTCCTTCACGTCCACGAAGTCGTGCTGGTAGCGCAGCGGGATGAAGACCTGGAAGCCGCCGGTCTCGTCCTGGAGCTCCCGCAGCCGCAGCACGTGGTCGACGCGGTGCCGGGGCTCCTCGATGTGGCCGTACAGCATCGTCGCCGGGGTCTTCAGACCCTTCTCGTGGGCGAGCCGGTGGATGCGGGACCAGTCCTCCCAGTGGGTGCGGTGGTCCACGATGTGCTGCCGGACCTCCCAGTCGAAGATCTCCGCGCCGCCGCCGGTCAGCGACTCCAGACCGGCGTCGATGAGCTCGTCGAGGATCTCGCTCGCGCTCAGCTTGGAGATGGTCTCGAAGTGGTGGATCTCGGTGGCCGTGAAGGCCTTGAGGGAGACGTCCGGCAGGGCGGCCTTCAGCTCGCGCAGGGAGCGCGGGTAGTAGCGCCACGGCAGGTTCGGGTGCAGGCCGTTGACGATGTGCAGCTCGGTGAGGTTCTCGCCCTCCATCGCCTTGGCGAGCTTCACCGCCTCCTCGATGCGCATCGTGTACGCGTCCTTCTCGCCCGGCTTGCGCTGGAACGAGCAGTAGGCGCAGGAGGCGGTGCACACGTTCGTCATGTTGAGGTGCCGGTTGACGTTGAAGTGCACGACGTCACCGTTCTTGCGGGTGCGCACCTCGTGGGCGAGACCGCCGAGCCAGGCCAGGTCGTCGGACTCGTACAGGGCGATGCCGTCCTCGCGGGACAGCCGCTCCCCGGAGCGGACCTTCTCCTCAAGGTCGCGCTTGAGCCCTGCGTCCATTGCCGTACCTCTATCTCTCCGACGACCTGCGACAGACCCGCCCCACCGTACTCCCTGGCTCTCAGACCTCTTCGGGGAGCTCCCCGACCCGGTTCTCCCACTTGGTGGAAAGCACGATCGTGGTGCGGGTGCGCGAGACGCCGCGCGTTCCGCTGAGCCTGCGGATGGTCTTCTCCAGGCCGTCCACGTCGGAGGCGCGCACCTTGAGCATGTACGAGTCGTCGCCCGCGATGAACCAGCAGTCCTCGATCTCGTGCAGGTCGCGAAGGCGCCGGGCCACGTCCTCGTGGTCGGCGGCGTCGGACAGGGAGATGCCGATCAGCGCGATGACGCCGAGGCCGAGGGAGGCGGAGTCGACCGTCGCGCGGTAGCCGGTGATGACGCCGGCCGCCTCCAGGCGGTTGATGCGGTCGGTGACGCTGGGGCCGGAGAGGCCGACGAGGCGCCCGAGCTCGGCGTAGGAGGCGCGGCCGTTCTCGCGCAGAGCCTGGATGAGCTGCCTGTCCACGGCGTCCATAGGGCGAAGCCTTTCATTATTTAGCGTTTTCGAGAGTCTACGTGTAGAATCTAAGGCGTAACAGGGTCTAGACCCTGCGAATCTTCCGAAAACTCAGCCGATCAACGACGATCCTTCGAACTTTCAGGAGTGTTTCCGTGTACACGATCGAGATGGCCTACGCCCGTATGCGTGAGCTGCAGGACCTGGCCAACCGCTCGCGTGCCCACCAGCCCGCCACCGCCGTGCGCGCCAAGAAGCAGCGCGCCGCGAAGAAGCGCTAACCGCTCCGCGGGGAGTACGGCTCACGGGAGCCGCCTCCCAGCTCCCCTTTCCACCGGCGGTACAGCGTGTGCGGCACCCCTGCCGCATCGAGCACCCGCCCCGCGACGAAGTCCACCAGATCCTGGATGTGCGTCGCCCCCGCGTAGAACGCCGGCGAGGCGGGCAGCACGACCGCGCCCGCCTCGTCCAGGCTCACCAGGTGCTTCAGCGTCTGCCCCGCCAGCGGCGTCTCCCGTACGCAGACCACGAGGCGGCGGCCCTCCTTGAGCGTCACGCTCGCCGAGCGCTGCAGCAGGTCCTTCGAGAGCCCGAGCGCCACTCCGGCCACACAGGCCGTGGACGCCGGCACGATCAGCATCCCCTTCGCCGGGTACGAACCCGATGACGGACCCGCCGCGAGGTCCCCGGCCGCCCAGTACCGCACGTCGTCCACGCGCACCGCGAACGTCCCCGGCTTGCCGTCGGCGCCGCGCGCCAGCCACTCCGCCAGGTCGTCGCGCCAGTGCGCGTCCCGGAACGAGATGCCCGTCTCGTCGAGCAGCGTCAGACGCGAGGCCCGCGACACCACGAGGTCCACGCTCTCCCCGGCCGCGAGCAGCGCCCGCAGCACCGAGGCGGCGTACGGCGTACCGGAAGCGCCGGACACCCCCACGATCCAAGGCCTACGCTGCGTATCTCCTGCGTTCACACCGTGAAGCCTATCCCCGGCCGTACGGGCCCGCCCCGGGCCCTCAGACTGTGAGGCCCCGCACCAACAGGTCGAGCAGCGCGCAGACGAAGAGCGCTATTCCGATGAAGCCGTTGACCTGGAAGAAGGCGCGGTTGAGGCGGGAGAGGTCGTGCGGGCGCACAAGGGTGTGTTCGTACACAAAAGCGCCCGCGACGATCAGCAGCCCGAGCCAGAAGAAAGCGCCCGCGTCGGTGACGAGCGCGTACCAGACGAACAGGGCCGTCGTCACCAGATGGCAGGCGCGGGCCCCCCAGATCGCACCCGGGATCCCGAACCGCGCGGGCACCGACATGACACCCACCTCCCGGTCGGTCTCCACGTCCTGGCAGGCGTAGATGAGATCGAAGCCGCCGATCCACACCCCCACCGCGAGGCCGAGGATCACCGCCGTCCACGACCACTCGCCGGTGATCGCGAGCCAGGCGCCGATCGGCCCCATGGCCTGCGCGATGCCCAGGATGGCCTGCGGGAAGTTGGTGAACCGCTTGCCGTACGGATAGACCACCATCGGCACCACCGCGATCGGCGCGAGGGCCAGGCACAGCGGGTTGAGCAGGGCGGCGGAGCCCAGGAAGACGACGACGGCGATCAGCGCACCGGTCCAGGCGGACCTCACACTGACGGCGCCGGTGACCAGCTCGCGGTGCGCGGTGCGCGGATTGCGGGCGTCGATCTCGCGGTCGATGATCCGGTTCGCGGCCATGGCGAAGGTGCGGAGGCCGACCATGCAGATCGTGACGAGCAGCAGCCGGCCCCAGTGGATGTTCTCGTCCCACTGGAACATCGCGGTCAGGGCGGCGATGTAGGCGAAGGGCAGCGCGAACACGGAGTGCTCGATCATGACAAGGCGCAGGAAGGCCTTGGTGCGTCCCGGCTGCTGCGGCAGCGCGGCGGATGCGGAACTCACAGGCCGTACTCCCGCCAGCGCCGGTCGACCTTCGCCGCCGTCTGTGGATCGGACTCCACCATGTCCGGCCACCCCCCGTCCCGCGTATAGCCCTCCTCGGGCCACTTCCTCGTCGCGTCGATGCCCGCCTTGCCGCCCCAGAACTGCTGGTAGGAGGCGTGGTCGAGGTGGTCGACAGGGCCCTCCACCACCGTCAGGTCCCGGGCGTAGTCGGTGTTCCCGAGCGCGCGCCACGCGACCTCGTGCAGATCGTGCACATCGCAGTCGGAGTCGACCACGACGATCAGCTTGGTCAGGGACATCATGTGCGCGCCCCAGACGGCGTGCATGACCTTCTGCGCGTGCTTGGGGTACTTCTTGTCGATCGCCACGATCGCGCAGTTGTGGAAGCCCCCCGACTCGGGCAGGTGGTAGTCCACGATGTCCGGCACGATGATCTTCAGGAGTGGCAGGAAGAACCGCTCGGTCGCCCGGCCGAGGGGGCCGTCCTCCGTCGGCGGCCGCCCCACGACGATGGACTGGAGCAGCGGCCGCCTGCGCATCGTCACGCAGTCGATGGTCAGCGCGGGGAACGGTTCCTGCGGCGTGTAGAAGCCGGTGTGATCGCCGAAGGGCCCCTCCGGCAGCATCTCACCGGGCTCCAGCCAGCCCTCGATGACGACCTCGGCCTGCGCGGGCACCTGGAGCGGCACCGTCTTGCAGTCGACCATCTCGATCCGCTTGCCCTGGAGGAACCCCGCGAACAGATACTCGTCGATGTCGCCGGGCAGCGGCGCCGTGGACGCGTACGTGACGGCGGGCGGACACCCGAAGGCGATCGCGACCGGCAGCTTCTCCCCGCGCCGCGCGGCCACCTGGTAGTGGTTGCGGCTGTCCTTGTGGATCTGCCAGTGCATGCCGATGGTGCGCTTGTCGTGCCGCTGGAGCCGGTAGAGCCCGAGGTTGCGGACGCCGCTCTCCGGGTCCTTGGTGTGCGTGAGCCCCAGATTGAAGAAGGACCCGCCGTCCTTCGGCCAGGTGAACAGGGCCGGGAGCCGGTCCAGGTCCACGTCGTCGCCGCGAAGGACGACCTCGTGCACCGGCGCGTCCTTCACCTTCTTCGGCGGTACGTGCGCCATCGCGCCGAGCTTCCCGAAGGCCTCGCGCACCCCGACGAAGCCGTGCGGCAGCTCCGGCTTGAGCAGCCCGCCGATCTTCTCGCCGATCTCGCCGTACGACTTCAGGCCGAGCGCCTTCAGGAGCCGCCGGTCCGTGCCGAAGACGTTCATCGCGAGCGGCATGTCGCTGCCCTTGACGTTCTCGAAAAGCAGCGCGGGGCCGCCCGCCTTCTGCACCCGGTCGACGATCTCGCCGACCTCCAGATACGGGTCGACCTCGGCCTTGATGCGCTTGAGATCGCCCTCGCGCTCAAGGGCCCGGAGCAGAGAGCGGAGATCGTCATAAGCCATGCGGTCAAGTATCGGTCACCGGCTACCCTGGCCCCGTCACCGGGGGCGCACCGGCCGGGTGCCGACGCCCGCACTCCGTTCCTTGGGGGATCTCCGACACATGCTCAGGTATCTGCCGTTCCTGCTGGTCCTGGCCGTGTGGATCTACGCCTTCATCGACGTCCTGAACACCCCGGAGAAGGAAGTCCGCCACCTGCCGAAGGTGGCGTGGGTCATCATCGTCCTTCTCTTCGGCGAGGTGTTGCTCGGGCCGATCGCGTGGTTCGTCACCGGCAAGAAGCGTAGGCCCGCCGGGGGTGGGGGTGGGGGGCGCCGGGCCGGGGGGTGGGTCGCCCCCGACGACAACCCCGACTTCCTCAAGGGCTTGAACAAGGACCGCGACGACCTTTGAGCCGGGGGGCCTATGGGGGCTGCGCCCCCGTTCCCCCTGCTTCCGGCGCTCCGCGCCTTGTCCTCAATCGCCGGACGGGCTTTTTCCCCACCCACAGGCGAAGTTCCAGCACGATTGCAGCCCGTCCGGCGTTTGAGGACGAGGCGCGAAGCGCCGATAGGGGGGTCCAGGGGGCACAGCCCCATGGTTACGGTGAAGGGGCGGGTCTGGGGCGCCCCGCGAGGGCACCATGGGAACCATGACGATCCCCACCGTCGACCTGCGCGCCTGGCGCTCCGGCCCCCCGGAGACCCGCGCCAAGATCGCCACGTCGGTCGACGAGTCCCTCCGCACAGCAGGATTCCTCCTGATCACCGGCCACGAAGTGGCACCGGAACTGCGCGCGGCCATCCGCCAGGAGGCCCGCGCCTTCTTCCGCCTCCCACCCCCCGCCAAAGAGCCCTACGCGGTAAAGGTCGGAGCCCGCGGCTGGCTCGCCCCGGGCGCGGAGGCCAACAGCTACGCCGAGGGCGCCCCCTCCCCGCCCGACCTCAAGGAGTCCCTCTCGTTCGCGGCGGACGAACCGACCGGCGACGCGGCCGTGGACGCGGAGTGGTTCGCGCCGAACACCTGGCCGAGGGAGGTGCCCGCGCTCCGGGACGCCGTACAGACGTACCTGACGCGGATGCGGACACTCTCCGACGAGATCCTCGAACTGCTCGCCGTCGTGCTCGGCGAGCCCGAGGACTTCTTCACCCGGCACACGGGCCACTCCACCTGGGGTTTCAACATCAACTGGTACCCGGCCCTGGAAGCGCTCGGCGCACCCGAACCGGGCCAGTTCCGCATCGGCGCCCACACCGACTTCGGCACGGTCACGGTCCTCGACCGGCAGGCGGGGCGGGGCGGGCTCCAGGTCTTCACGGACGCCGACGGCTGGCAGGACGCGCCCTGGGACCCGGCGGCGTTCACCGTCAACATCGGTGACCTGATGGCCCGCTGGACCGGCGGCCGCTGGCGCTCGGGCCGCCACCGTGTGCTCCCGCCGCATCCGGACGCGCCCACCGAGGAACTGATGTCGCTGGTGTACTTCTACGAGTGCGACCCGGGCACGGATGTGCGCGGCGTCGACTCGCACGTCTACCTGCGGGCGCAACTGGACGCGATCACGGTGAACTGAGCGGCTGCCGGGCGGCGTACTCCGCCCGCAGCGCACGCCACCGGTCGAGGTTCCACGTCGACCAGTCCTTCGGGTGCCCGGCGAGCGCGTCCACCAGGAACCCGAAGTGGTCGTGCCACCCGGCGAGGCAGTCGAGCCGGAAAGAGTCGTCACCGGTGAGCTCGTTGGTGAAGCGCAGCGTCGTCCCGGTGTCCCCGGCGTGCTCCAGGTGGAACCGGCACCGCCCGTGCAGGTCGATCGTGTACTCGGCGACGACGCCCGGGTCCCAGGCCGTGATGTGCCCGGAGTGCGTCGCCACCGCCGGGTCCCCGGTGTTCAGCCAGCGCAGCGTCACCTCCCCGCCCAGGCGCGGCTCCAGCACGTCGGCGGCGGCGAGCCACCCCGGAAGTCCCTCCGGGGTGGCCACCGCCGCCCAGACCGGCTCCCACCGGTGCGGCAGGCGCAGCACCCAGTGGAGCGTGTGCGTGTCCCCCTCGCTCCGGCTCGTACCCCACCCGATGATGTCGCTGGCATCGCTCATGGGCCAAGCCTTACGCACATGGCCGCGCGGGTCACGTACCCGTGGCAGATCCGCCAGGGGTGACTTGGCGACTAGGGGCGTACGCCCGCCTTGTCGACGACCTTCCGCTCCAGAACGGCGCTGTGCCCGGTCACCGTGCCCTTCTCGAAGCCGGTCGGCAGGTCCTCCACCGCGACCTGCCGCTCACCGAGGAACTCCTTGGTCTCCTTGTCGAAGATCAGCTCCTGCCGCTCCCCGTCGTTCTCACGGGCGATGGCCACCCCGTGCCGCCCGGCCGCGTCGGCCACGTCGTCGATCACCTCGACGCCGGGGATCTTCGACGCGGCGAGGAAGAGGGCGGCGCCCTGCTCCGGCGGCATCAGGCCGCCGCAGAGGTCGCCGACGAGCACGAAGGCGTTCTGGTCGTCGCCCTCGCCCCCGCTGGCCACGCGGTACAGCCAGTCCCGCATGTTGACCGCGTCGGTCGGCAGCTTCTGGAGGCTGCGGTAGTGCTTGTCGCCCTCGACCAGGGGCAGGTCCGGCGGCATGCGCTCGTTGTCGAAGCCGTCGACCGGGTCGTGGATGACCTCGGTGTGCTTGCCGTCCACGGACTGCCACCACTCCCTGAGGTGCGGGGGGGTGATCCGCGACTTCTCGTCGCTTCCCGACGACATGTAGCTCTCCTTGGTCTTGATGTACACGAACTGATCGTCGCGGATGCCCTTCGGTACGTCCCGCTTCCCGGCCGCCGCCGAGATGTCCTTCAGCATCGCCACCGTCTCCTTCGACGGCGGCCCGGCCTGCGCCGCCTCACCGCCGAACGGCGATGCGACGAGCAGGCCCGCCGCGACGGCGGCGGCCGCGGCGCCCGCCACGAGCGCGGGCCGCAGCCACGGACGGCGGCGCGGGGCGGGGGCCGCGGAGACCCCGGTTTCCTCGGACTGCCGGATCTCGGTCATCAGGTGCTCCTTGAGCAGAAGGTGACGGCCCGGCGGGAGGTCCCGCTCACTCGGAGACGGGAAGTCGGTCTCGGACTTCATCGGTTTCCCTCCTGGATGGGCCTGACCGCGGTGGTGCGGTCACCTCTCACCTGTCCGCGCCCGGCGGCCGGTTCCATGGCTTTCGCGAGTTTTGTACGGGCTCTGAAGAGCCGTGAGCGCACCGTCCCCACCGGAATGCCGAGGGCGTCCGCCGCGGCCTCGTAGCCGAGCCCCGACCACACGCAGAGCGCGAGCACCTCCCGCTCGGGGCGCCGCAGCCCCCGCAGCGCGGCCTCGACGAGGGCGAGTTGCCCGGCGTCGTCGAGGCGCCCGGCGACCTCGTCGGCGAAGTCGGCGACGGGCCCGTCGCGCGGCATCCGGGCGACGGCGGCGGCGTGCCTGCGGGCGGCGCGGCGCTGGTTGCGCGTCACGTTGGTGGCGATCCCGAGCAGCCACGGCCGCACCGATCCCCCGTCCGGTTCGATCCTGGCCCGCAGCCGCCAGGCCTCCAGGAACGTCAGCGAGACGATCTCCTCGGCCGTCGACCAGTCCCCCGTGAGCCGGTAGCCGTGGTTGTAGACGGAGCGCGCGTAGGCGTCGAAGACCTCCCCGAACGCGTCGGCGTCCCCGTCCCTGATCCGGACGCGCAGGGCCCGCATGCGCTCACGGTGCTCCTTCAGTTCCCCTGGGTCCCCCTGATTCGTCTCCACGCCCCTTGTCTGTCCCCACGACAGAGGCCGGTTCCCGTGACCTGGGTCACGGGAACCGGCCTCTGGCAGCCGTGGGGTCAGACCCCCGCGTACGAGTGCTTGCCGCTCACGAAGATGTTGACGCCGTAGTAGTTGAACAGCCAGCAGCCGAAGGCGATCAGGGCCAGGTAGGCGGCCTTGCGGCCCTTCCAGCCCGCCGTGGCGCGGGCGTGCAGATAGCAGGCGTAGGCGACCCATGTGATGAACGACCAGACCTCCTTGGGGTCCCAGCCCCAGTAGCGGCCCCACGCGTCGCCCGCCCAGATGGCACCGGCGATGATCGTGAACGTCCAAAGCGGGAAGATCGCCGCGTTCATGCGGTACGTGAACTTGTCGAGCGAGGCAGCCGCGGGCAGCCGCTCGAGGACGGAGGTCGCGAACCGGCCCGGTGTCTCACCGCGTTGCAGCTTGGCCTCGTAGCTGTCCTTGAACAGGTACGCCGTCGTGGAGACCGCGCCCACGTAGAACGCGGCGCCGCAGAAGATCGCCGTGGAGACGTGGATCCACAGCCAGTACGAGTGCAGCGCCGGGACGAGCTGGTCGGAGTCGGTGTACAGGACCGTGACCGCGAGCCCGAGGTCGAGCAGGATCGTGGTGACCAGCGGGAGGCCGATCCAGCGCACGTTCTTCCGCAGGGCGAGCAGCGAGAGGAAGACGCCGATGGCCACCGTGGAGAAGGTGATGTTGAACTCGTACATGTTGCCCCACGGCGCGCGCTCCACCGACAGGGCGCGGGTGACGACACCGCCCACCTCGATGAGGAACCCGAGCGCGACCAGGGAGATGGCGATGCGGCCGTAGAGGTCGCCCTGTTCGTCGCCCGCCGCGGCGCCGGGGCCGTCCGGTACGTCACGGCTGCCCGCGACGGCCCGCGTGACGACCTTCGGCGCGGCCGCCCGCTCGCTCTTCGGGCGCTCCAGGGTGGCCGTGCCGCCCTTGGTGCGCACGGTGACGCCGGGCGCGGACGCCTTGGCGGCGCCCGGCGCCGCTTGTGCGGCTTCCTTCGTGGCGGTGAGCGCGGCGGCCGTACGGGCGACCTTGCTGCGGCTGCCGAACAGCCACTCCGCCATCAGCGCGAAGAAGGCGAGCAGATAGACCGCCATCGCGGAGTAGATCAGCACATTGCTGGTGTGCGCGAGATCCTCGTTCGGCGCGGCGGCGAGGGTGGTGGCGAGAGTCACTTCTCAGCCCCTTCGGCAGGAACAACATCGGGGGTGGGGTCGGGGTCGGCGGGGGTTTCGACTGCGTCGGGCTTGGCCGCGTCAGGCTTGGCGGCGTCAGCCTTGGCGGCGTCAGGCTTCGCGGCGTCAGCCTTGGCGGCGTCAGGCTCGGCGGCGGTCACCGTGCCGCCGGGCTCGGCGGCTTCGGGCTCGGCGGCTTCGGCGCCGTCAGTGGCGGCGTCAGGGCTGCTGGGCGCGCGTTCGTGCAGGTCCGCGGCCAGCGCCGCGAGCTCCTCCGGGAGCTTCGCGGACTCGCTGCGGCCGAGGCCCGCCATCTCCACGACGGTGGCCCCGTCAGGGGCGACCGTAGCCCGGACCCACACGCGCCGGCGCTGGATGAACAGGGACCCGGCGAGCCCGGCGATCGCGGTGATCGCGCCGCCGAGGGCCCAGCCGCTGCCCGGCTCCTGCGAGATCTGGAAGGTCGCCCACTGCTTGAGCTCCTTCTCGAAGGTGATCGAACCGGCGCCGTTCGGCAGCTTCATGGTCTCGCCGATCTTCAGCCGCTTCTTGAGCAGCTCACCTTTCGCGTCCTCGAACTTCTGCATCTTCCGCGTGTCCAATTGGTACACGTTCTGCGGAACACCGGAGTCCACGCCGAGGCTGCCGTGGTACGCCGAAAGCGCGAGCCGCGGATTGAAGGGCGCGGGGAACTGGGAGAACATCTGCCCGTTGCCCTCGCCCGCGAAGGTCGGCACGAAGAAGGCGTTGAAGCCGAGCTGTTCCTTCTTGCCGTTCTTGTCGCGGTACCCGTCGAGGATCTTGATGGCGCCGGTGGCGGTGCCCATGGAGTCGATGGGAAGGAGCGGCACGGAGACCCGCTGGACGACCTTGCCCCTGCCGTCGCGGACGGTGACGGTGGGCGCGTAGCCGTGGCCGATGAGGTAGACCTTCGAGCCGTCGACCTCAAGGGGCTTGTTGACCTCGATGGTCTTCTTCTTCTCGGGCCCGTGGGCGCCTTCGCTGTAGGTGACGTGGGCGCGGTACGTACGTGCCGTGCCGCGCTCGGGGCCCGTCATCTCGTACGAGCCCTCGAAGCGGTCGAGCCTGAAGCTGAAGGGCGCGAGTTCCTGGGTGTCGAAGAGGCTGCCGGACTTGAAGTCGTCGTACTGCGAGAGCGTGTTGGAGAAGCCGTCGCCCTCCATGATCAGCTTGCCGCCCTCGGACTTGAAGAGCTGTCCGACGGCGAACGCGATCAGCAGCACGATCAGCGCGACGTGGAAGGCCAGGTTGCCGGCCTCGCGGAGGTAGCCCTTCTCGGCGGCGACGGAGCCGCCCACCAGGTGCGAACGGAAGCGGCGCCGCTTCAGGAGGCCGTGCGCGGCCTCGTGGACCTCGTCCGGGCTCGCTCCGGTGCGCCAGGTGGCGTACGCGGGCAGCCGCGTGAGCCGCCCGGGGGCGGCCGGGGGGCGGCCGCGGAGCTGGCCGACGAACTGCCAGGTGCGCGGCACGATGCAGCCGATGAGCGAGACGAAGAGCAGGATGTAGATCGCGGAGAACCACACCGAGCTGTAGACGTGGAAGAGCCCGAGCTTGTCGTAGATCGGCCCCAGCGTGGTGTGGGTGTCCTTGAAGTCCTGGACCTTCAGCTCGTCGGTGCCCTGCTGCGGGATCAGCGAGCCGGGGATCGCGCCGAGCGAGAGCAGCAGGAGCAGCAGGAGCGCCACCCGCATGGAGGTGAGCTGCCGCCAGAACCAGCGGATCCAGCCGATGACGCCGAGACCGGCGACGCCGCGCCCGCCGCCCGGTGCCGCCGCCTCGTCGAGGGGCGCGGTGGAAAGCTGCGCGCCCGCGGCGCCGAGGTCGTCCTGGCCGTCGGGGCCCGCGGCCTGCGCGTCGGTGTCGGTCGTGGTGTTGCTCATGGATCAGATCCCCACCGTGAAGCCCCTGGACCAGACTTGCATTTCCTGCACGATGTCCTCCCAGACACCGGTCAGCATCAGCAGGCCGGTCGCGATCATCATCACGCCGCCGACGCGCATCACCCATACGTAATGGCGCTTGACCCACCCGAAGGCGCCGAGTGCCTTGCGGAAGGCGACCGCGGCGAAGATGAACGGCAGTCCGAGTCCCAGACAGTACGCGACGTTCAGTATGGCGCCGCGTCCGGCGGTCGCCTGGTCGATCGCGAGCGCGTTGACGGACGCGAGCGTCGGCCCCACGCACGGCGCCCAGCCGACCGCGAAGAGCGCACCGATCAGCGGCGCCCCCACGAGCCCGGTGGCGGGCTTCTTGTGGAAGCGGAACTCGCGCTGCGAGAGCCAGGGCATGAGACCCATGAAGAACAGGCCGAGCACGACCATCAGGACGCCGAGGACCTTGTTGATGACGCTCTGGTGGTCCTGGAGGTTCTGCCCGAAGTATCCGAAGAGGGCGCCGGTGGAGACGAAGACGACGGTGAAGCCGAGGACGAAGAGCCCGGCGCCCGCGACCATCCGCCCGCGCCTGGCCTCGGCGAGGTCGGTGCCGCTGACGCCGGTGACATAGCTGAGGTAGCCGGGCACGAGCGGCAGCACGCAGGGCGAGAAGAAGGAGACGAGACCGCCGAGCAGCGCGATCGGCAGGGCGAGCGCGAGGGTGCCGCTGTACACGGTCTGGTTGATCTCGCCGGGCTGGGCGGCGAGCGTGGTGGCGTGTGCGGCGGCGCCGTGCGCGGTCGCGGGATCGGCGAGGACCGCGGTCAGGAGGGCGGACACGCGATCACTTCTCCGCGATCAGGGGGTCGACCATCTTGCGCAGCTTCTCCTCGTTGAGGGGCTGCTGGGAGCGCGCCGCGATCTTCCCGTCCCGGTCGATGACGACGGTGGACGGGATGAACTGCGGGTTCAGCGTGCCCTTGGGGAAGCGCAGCATCAGCTTGCCCATCGGGTCGTACAGGCTCGGATAGCCGATCCCGTAGTCCTTCTCGAAGGAGATCGCCGGGCCCTTCTCCGGGTCGCGGGCGTTGATGCCGACGAACTGCACGTCGTCCTTGGTGGCGACCGAGACCTTCTTGAAGTTCGGCGCCTCCGCCCGGCACGGCGGGCACCACGATCCCCAGACGTTCAGGACGACGACCTTGCCCTTGTAGTCGTCGATGCTCAGCTTCTCGCCGTCGAGGGTCTCGCCGTCGATGACCGGCGCGTCGTGCCGGTCGCCCTTCTTGGCGGTGGAGATGCCGTCCTTGCTGGTGATGAAGTTGGTCTTGCCGGAGCCGCCGGACGTGCCGCCCGAGCCGCACGCGGACAGGGTCAGCGCGAGGGCCGCGGCGCCCGCCGCGAGGAGTGCCGCTCGACTGCGGCGGCTGCGGACGCTTCGGCGGAGGCTGCGGTTCGGGCTGCGGGGGGCGCGGCAGGCGGCACTCATGTGAAAAGTTTCGCATGCCCGATTCGAGGATCTTCGACGCCCCCCGCGGAACCGGAAAGCCCCTTTTCAGACAGGGGCCCGGACGGCTTCAGTCCTTCTCGGCGTCCGTACGGCTGTCGGACGAGGCGCCCCCGAGGAAGCTCTTCCAGCCACCGGTCGGCTGCTGCCCGACCTGGAGGCCGCGCAGCTTGGCGAGGACCTCCGGCTTCTGCACGTCGAGCCAGTCCACGAACTGCCGGAAGGAGACCAGGCGTACGTCCTTCTTGCCGGCCATGCCCTTGAGGGCCTCCTCGACGGCGTCCATGTAGATGCCGCCGTTCCACTGCTCGAAGTGGTTGCCGATGTAGAAGGGGGCGCGGTTGGACTCGTAGGCGCGCTTGAAGCCCGAGAGGTAGGCCTCGGTGGCCTGCTTGCGCCAGCCCGGGTAGTTGTGCGCCGGGGCCTTCGTGGAGTTCTTCGACTGGTTGGCGAGGATGTTGTAGTCCATCGACAGGACCTCGAAGGAGTGGCCCGGGAACGGTATCTGCTGCAGGGGCAGGTCCCAGATACCCATCTTCTTGTCGGGCCACATCTGGCGGCCGCCGGGCGAGGACGCGTCGTAGCGCCAGCCGAGCTTCTTGGCCGTCGGCAGCAGGTTGTCCTGGCCGAGCAGGCAGGGCGTGCGGCCGCCGACGAGCTCCTTCTCGTAGTCGAAGGGCAGCGGCGGCAGGTCGTTCCAGCCGGTGTTCGTGCGCCACTTCGTCACGAAGGACTTGGCCTGGTCGATCTCGGACTGCCACTGGGCGGGCGTCCAGTTGCCGACCGTGCCGGTGCCCGCGCAGAAGTGCCCGTTGAAGTGGGTGCCTATCTCATGGCCTTCGAGCCATGCCTGGCGCACGTACTTGAGCGTCTCCTTGATGTGGCCGTCCGTGAGGTAGCCGATGTCGGAGGCGCCCACGTTGTTGTTCGGGGGCCGGTAGAGCCGCTTCTTGGATTCGGGGAGCAGATAGAGCCCGGAGAGGAAGAACGTCATCCGCGCGTCGTGCTCCTCGGCGAGCTTCAGGAAGCGCGGGAACAGACCGTTGCCGACCTCGCCCGCGCCGTCCCAGGAGAACACGACGAACTGCGGGGGCGTCTCGCCCGGCTCCAGGGGGCGCGGCTTCTCGGGCTGGTTCGGCTGCTTGCCCGTGTAGGCCGTGGAACCGTCGCCGATGGGCTTCGCGGGACGGCTCGGCTTGCCCGGCTTCCCGGCCTCCGCCTGGTCCCCACCGGAACCGGAGCCGGACCCGGAGTCACCGGAACCCGAGCCGCAGGCGGTCAGGCCGAAGGCCGCCGCGGCGCCGACCCCCAGGCCGATGGCACCCCGGCGACTCATGGCAGCCCGGCCGGTTGCGGACGCTCCGTCGCCCATATCCGTGCGGCTGTCGTCGCGCATTCCAACCCCATTCGTCGTGCCTTCGGTCCTCCCCGGCGGAAGGACAACTCCTTAGAGGGTGCGACGTGCGGCGGGGTTCCGAACAGGGATACAGATATGGGCCTTATTACAGAGGGAAGACATTCGGCGTCATAGGGTGTTCGCGCCATTACCCGGCGCACACAGCAGGCACACAGGGCGCGAAAAGGCGGGCACTTCTCCGTGTTAAGGGAGAAGTGCCCGCCTTTTCGTGACCGGGTCGCTACGGAAAGTCAGCGCAGTCGGCAGTGTGAGAAGTGTCGCGGCGTCAGAAGAGTCAGGCGCCAAAAGCCTTGCTCTTCCCCTTCACCGGTTTGGCGCCCGCGAGAAGGTGCTTAGGGACAAGATTTCGGGCAGGTTCCGAGTAACCCACGGATACGATCTTGTCGCCGCGATAGGTGAACGACGTCAGCGAGGCGAGCGTGCACTGCCGCTTGCGCGGGTCGTGCCACAGCCGGCGCTTCTCCACATAGCTGCGCACGATCCAGATGGGGAGCTGATGGCTGACGCACACGGCCTCGTGCCCGCGGGCCGCGTCCCGGGCCGCGTCGAGCGCGCCCATCATCCGCACCACCTGGTCGATGTACGGCTCGCCCCAGGACGGCTTGAACGGGTTGACCAGGTGCTTCCAGTTGTCCGGGTTCTTCAGGGCGCCGTCGCCGACGCCGAAGGTCTTGCCCTCGAAGACGTTCTCGGCCTCGATCAGGCGCCCGTCGGTGGCGAGGTCGAGAGCGTGCGCCTTGGCGATGGGTGTCGCCGTCTCCTGGGCCCGGTCGAGCGGCGACGCCACGACGTGCGTGATGTCCCGCGAGGAGAGGTGCTCGGCGACCCGGTCGGCCATCCGGCGGCCGAGGTCGGAGAGGTGATAGCCGTCGAGCCGCCCGTACAGGATCCCGTCGGGGTTGTGCACCTCGCCGTGGCGCATGAGGTGGACGACGGTCAGCTCTTGGTCACGCTTGCCGGCCGCGGTCATGCGGAGCCCTCCGGGGAGTTCGTGGCTTCGGCGGCCGCGCGGGCGGCGGCCGGCAGGGCGGCCGCGACGCGCTCGACGGCACGCTCGTCATGGGTGGTGGAGACGAACCAGGACTCGAAGGCCGAGGGCGGCAGATACACGCCCTGCGACAGCATCGAGTGGAAGAACGCGGTGAAGCGGAACGACTCCTGCCCCTTGGCGTCCTCGTAATTGCGCACCTCACGGTCGGTGAAGAACACGGAGAACATATTGGAGGCGTTCTGCACCCGGTGCGCCACGCCTTCCTTGCGCAGTGCGTCGCTCACGAGTCCGCGCAGTTCGAGGGAGACGGCGTCGACCTTCTCGTACGCGGCGTCGTCGAGCAGCCGCAACTGCGCGAGACCGGCGGCCGTCGCGATCGGATTCCCGGACAGCGTGCCCGCCTGATAAACCGGGCCCACCGGCGCGAGATGCCCCATGACATCGGCGCGGCCACCGAATGCGGCGGCGGGAAATCCACCGCCCATGACCTTTCCGAAGGTCATCAGGTCCGGGGTCACCCCGTCGACACCGAACCAACCCGCCTTGCTGGTACGGAATCCGGTCATGACCTCATCGGAAATGAACAGCGCGCCGTTCTTCGCACAGGCGCTCTTGAGGCCCTCGTTGAAGCCGGGCCGCGGCGGCACCACGCCCATGTTCCCCGGCGACGCCTCCGTGATCACACAGGCGATCTCGCCGGGGTGGGTGTGGAAGGCCTCGTGCACGGCCTCCAGGTCGTTGTACGGAAGGACGATGGTGTCGCCCGCCTGGGCGCCCGTGACACCGGGCGTGTCCGGCAGGCCGAGGGTCGCGACGCCCGAACCGGCGGCGGCGAGCAGGGCGTCCACGTGCCCGTGATAGCAGCCGGCGAACTTGATGACCTTGGCCCGGCCCGTGAACCCGCGGGCGAGCCGGATGGCGGACATCGTGGCCTCGGTGCCGCTGGAGACGAGCCGGACCTGCTCGACCGGGGCGACCCGGTCGACGATCTCCTCGGCGAGGGCGACCTCGCCCTCGCCGGGCGTGCCGAAGGAGGTGCCGCGGGCGACGGCCTCCTGGACGGCCGCGATGACCTCGGGGTGGGAGTGCCCGAGGATCATCGGACCCCAGGAACACACGAGGTCTACGTACTCGCGTCCATCGGCATCCGTCAGGTACGGACCGGTACCGGACACCGTGAAACGGGGCGTACCGCCCACCGCGCGGAAGGCGCGCACGGGCGAGTTCACACCGCCGGGCGTCACGGCCGCCGCACGGTCGAAAAGAGTCTGCGAAACTGGGGCGCTATACGGGAAGCTCACATGAACCATGGTGTCAGAGGGTCCGGACATCGTGGCCGGGCCTCCCGCGCGGCGGCTTTCGGCGCTGTCGCCCCAGCCTGGGGGCGGCGGGTGTGAAAATCCCGTGGACTGGTGTTTCACCCCACGTTTCGGCGGGTGACCGTGGGGGAGGTCACTGACACGATGATCGGGTTGCGCGGCAGGGTCCACGCGCCTTAGAAAAGCAGTCGGGTGGAGATATGCAGCGCGGTGGCGGACTGGGCGAGGGGACCGACGGCCCGGTCCCCCGGCGTGCCCGGCGGGGCAAGCACCGGCGAGAGGCAGAGGCGGTCCCGGCCCCCGAGCAGCGGACGCCGGACAGGGTGGAGCGTGACCGGTCGGGAATCAGGAGCGGCGGGGTGGGGGTGACGTACAAATACTTCGGCGCCCCCGACGGCGCCACCGCGGCCAGGGTCCCCATCTCGATGCGCCCCGAGGAGCTCGGCGGCGACGAGCTGGGCATGGGCGGCATGTTCACCAAGATCAAGCCGGAGACGATGGCCGCGATGGTCCTCACCGGCATCGAGGGCATACCCCTGCACAAGGTGCCCCCGCTGGAACTCGTCGTCCTGCACCCCGACTACGCCGTCGTCAAGCTCCCCATGACGGTCGTCGACCCGCTGCGCGGCGTCGGCGAGGAATCGGTCGGCGCGGCGGCCTTCATCTGGTCGACGGTCCCGGACCGCGGCGGCCCCCGGGACGCCTTCAACGTCTACCAACTCCTGCACGAGTGGCAGGACTTCAGCCACCGGCTGCACGACGCGGGACACCAGGCGTACTGCCTGGTGTGGCCCTAGGCCGCCCCCGTCACCGCTTGAGCACCGCCTTCATCACCGCCTTCGCGATCGGCGCCCCCAGCTTCCCGCCCGCGATCTCCGAGCGGGAGATGTCCATGTCCTGCGGGTCGACCAGGACGGCGACGGCCACCGGTGATTGGCCGTCGGACTGCTTGGCGTAGGAGACGAACCACGCGTACGGGCGCTCGTCGCGCACGTTCGTGCCGTGCTGCGCGGTGCCGGGCTTGCCGCCTACCGTGACGCCCTCGATCGCCACCTTGTCGCCGGTGCCGTCGGTCACGGTGTGCTCCATCATTTCCTGGACCTTGCGCGCGGTGGACTCCGAGACGGCCCGGTTCAGCTCCTGCGGCTCGGTCTTCGCCACCATGGAGAGGTCGGAGCCCCGCAACTCCTTGACCAGGTACGGCTTCATCACCTTGCCGTCGTTGGCGAGGCCCGCGGTGACCATGGCCATCTGGAGCGGCGTTGTGGTGACGCTGCCCTGCCCCATGCCGGTCAGCGCGGTCTGCGGCTTGTCCAGCTTCTCGGGGTACGCGCTCGGCACCGTACGCACCGGCATGAACTGCTCCTCGTTGAAGCCGAACTTCTCCGCCGTCTCCCGCATGTCGTCCTTGCCCGTCCTCAGCGCGGCGTCGAGGAAGACGTTGTTGCACGACCACTGCATCGCGGTCTTCATGGAGACCTTGTCGCACATGGAGTCCGGCACCACGTTGCCGATCGTCGTGGAGCTGAGCGGCAGCCGGTAGGGGGCGCGAGCCCTCGACGACGCGTCGATGTCGGTGACCGTGCCGTGTTCCAGGGCGGCGGCCGCCGTGAGGATCTTGAACGTCGAGCCCGGCGGATACGTCTCGCGGAACGCCCGGCTGTTCAGCGGCTTGCGCTTGTCCTCGTTCAGCTTGTTGAACGCGGCCCCGTCCTTGCCCGAGATCCCCGCGAACACCGACGGATCGTACGAAGGCGTGCTCGCCATCGCCAGGATCCTGCCGGAGCGCGGGTCGAGGGCGACCACCGCGCCCTTGGCGTTCAGATCGGTCAGCCCCTTGTACGCCGCGCGCTGCGCCTTCGGGTCGATGGTGGTGATCACGTCACCGCCTGCCGGGCGCTCCCCCGTCAGCGTGTCGAGCGGCGAGCCGAGCAGCCGCCTGTCCTTGCCGCTGAGCAGGTCGTCGTGCACCCCCTCCAGGAAGGTCTGCCCCTGGCTCTGCGAGAAGAAGCCGGTCACCGGCGCGTACATCGGGCCGTCCTTGTAGACCCGCTTGTACTTGAAGTCCGATCCCGGCGTCGGCACGGAGCCGGTGATCGCCCGGCCGCCGACGATGATGTCGCCACGCGGCTGGGCGAAGGTGTCGATCTTCACGCGCCGGTTCATGTCGTGCTCGGCGAGGGCGTCGCCCCGCACGAACTGCACCCAGGTCGCGCGTATCAGCAGGGCCAGGACGAGGACACCGCAGAAGACGGCGGCACGGCGGACGGTCTTGTTCATGCGCCGAACAGAACAGCACCCCGCCTCCCGTGTCCAAGTTCCATATCACTGGCCCATCCATCAATCCGCGATATCGTTGCTGCTCGTGGACCTGATAAGGCACTTGGAGTGCTTTGTGGCTGTTGCAGAAGAGTCACATTTCGGTCGGGCCGCTGAGCGTCTCGGCATGGCGCAGCCGCCCCTGTCGCAGCGCATCCAGCGCCTGGAGCGCCACCTCGGCGTACGGCTCTTCGAGCGCACCAGCCGCCAGGTGACGATCACCAAGGCCGGCACCCTCCTCCTCGACGACGCCCGCGAACTGCTCGGCCGTTCCGAGGCGCTCCTCGCCACCGCCCGCCGCATCCGGGACGGCGAGAGCGGACTGCTGCGCGCCGCGCTCCCGCCGGACATCGCGGGCGACACCGTCGCCGCCCTCCTCGACGGCTTCCGCGCCCACGGCACCGGCGTGGAACTGGAACTGCGCGAACTCACCACCGCCCAGCAGCTCGCCCAGCTCGCCGCCCACGACCTCGACGTCGGCCTCATCCACCACCCCTGCGACGTCACCGGCCTCGAACTCGGCCCCGTACTGCGCCGCGAAATGGGCGTACTGCTGCCGCGCGACGCCCCCGCGGCCGCGCTCGCCGAGGTGCCGCTCACCGCGCTCACCGGCTACGACCTGGTCCTCTTCCACCGCAGCGCCGCCCCGGCCCTGCACGACGACCTGCTCACCACCTGCGCCCGCGACGGCTACACCCCGACGGCCGTCCGGCACGGCCAGGGCGCCAGCTTCGTCCGCGGCCTGATCCTGTCCTCGCACGCCGTCGCCTTCGGGCCCAAGGACGCCCACCCCGCACCCGCCGCCGACCAGGACCCCGACCTCGTCTGGCGGCCACTCGCGGGCGCCCCGCTCGCCTGGCGGCACTCCGTCGCCTGGCCCAAGGGGCGCGGTGACGCCGCCGTGAGCACCTTCGCGCAGGCGGTCACGCGGGCCCTGCACAGCACCGCCGCCGTGACCGCCGACACGCCCGCGCGCCCACTCCATCTGCGCCCTACCGCGGAGTACTGGCTGTGACCAACACCCCCACACGCATCCAGGAGGCCTTCGCCGAGGCCGGCGTCACGGGCAAGCTGCACGCGCTCGACATCGACTCGGGCGCCGAACTCGGCACCGGCGCCGACCAGGCCGTCGTCACCGCGAGCGTCCACAAGCTGTGCGTCCTGATCACCCTGCACGAACAGGCCGCCGCCGGGCTCGTCGACCTCACCGAGCAGGTCGAGTGCCCCCCTGACGGGCGCGCCTCGGGTCCTACCGGGCTCTCCGCGATGCTCGACCCCGTCCGGATGTCCCTGCGCGACGCGGCCTATCTGATGATGGCCGTCAGCGACAACACCGCCGCCGAACTCTGTCTGAGCCGCGTCGGCCTCGACGCCGTGAACGCCACCACCGCCCGCCTCGGCCTCACCCGCACCCGGGCCCTGCACACCTTCCGCGCCATGTTCGAGTCCATGCGCGAGGACGCGGGCCCCGGCGGCGCCCAGGCCCTCACCGACCCCTACGTCATCGCCCGGCTCCGCGCCCTGGACCCGGCCCGCTCCAACCACAGCACGGCCCGCGACATGACCCGCCTGCTCCGCGCCCTGTGGCGGGACGAGGCCTGCACCCCCGAGCACGGCGCGGCCATGCGCCGCGTCCTCGGCCTCCAGGTGTGGCCGCACCGCCTGGCCGCGGGCTTCCCCTTCGACGACGTCCACGTCGCCGGCAAGACCGGCAGCCTGCCGACGCTGCGCAACGAAGTGGGCGTCGTCGAGTACCCCGACGGCGGCCGCTACGCCGTCGCCGTCTTCACCCGCGCCGCCCGCACCGCCGCCACCCTGCCGTCGGCGGACGCCGTCATCGGCACGGCGGCACGCATCGCGGTGGAGGCGCTGCGGGCGGCGGGGTGAGGCGGGCGGAGCGGGATTGTCAGACCCTGCGCCTACCGTGAGGGGATGGCGAGAGACCTGGAAAGAGCACCAGCACAGGACGTCCGGCTCGTGCCCTGGTCAAAGGACGACTTCGACCTGCTCGTACGGCACAACGCACCCGAGATGACGGCGCACTTGGGCGGTCCCGAGCCCGACGAGAAGCTCCTCGACCGGCACCGGCGCTATCTGGGACTCGAAGGCGGCCGCAGCGGCCGGATGTTCCGGATCGTGGCGGGCCCCGGGGAGAAGACGGCCGGGATCGTCGGCTTCTGGGAGACCACCCACCGGGGCGAGGACGTCTGGGAGGCCGGATGGGGTGTGCTGCCCGAGTCCCAGGGCCACGGGATCGCGGGCGCGGCGGTACGCCTGGTGGTGGCCGCGGCCCGCGGCGCGGGCACGCACCGCCACCTGCACGCGTTCCCCTCCGTGGACAACGCCGCGTCCAACGGGGTGTGCCGCAAGGCGGGCTTCGTCCTGCTCGGCGAGGAGGAGATGGAGTACCCGAAGGGCCACTGGATGCGCTGCAACGACTGGCGGATCGACCTGACGCAGGGGTAGCCGGGAGCAGCCTTGAGCAGCGGCCGGAACGGGCGGCCGACCGGCCGGGAGGTCAAGGGTCCCCCCGGGGGCAGCAGTAGTACGAGGGCCATAAGTAGTACGGGGGTCAGAAGTAGTACGGGGGGTCAGAAGTAGTACGAGTCCCCGGAGTCGAGGACGAGCACCGCATGCTCGTTGTTCCGCGGATTGAGGTCGACGGCACCACCGTTCCAGACGGTGCCCACCGTCACCGTGACCTCGCGCGGCGCGCCCCGCAGCCGCACGGCGAGGTGCAGCCGCTCCCCCTGCCAGCCCGCGGGAAGCGCCCCCGTGCGGCACAGCACGCCCCGCTCGCCCGACCGCACGCAGGCTCCCGGCAGGCGCACGCCGTCCTCCAGCGGCACGGACCAGACGAGCCTGACCGTGGCGCCGGGGACGTCGTCGGGCCCGTGGTTCTCCGGCGTCAGCGAGACCGCCGCGAGCCCGCGGGTCATGGCGATGCGCCCGTGATAGGCCACGTCGGCCTCCGGCTCCGCGCCCGCACCACCCCCACCGGCGACCGCACCTCCGCTCCCGCCCAGCACGGCCGCCACGACCACGGCCCCCACACAGAGCACCCGCACGACAACCTCCACGACGCACACGAACCGGCCCGCCCCGGCAACCATGACCGGCACTGACTAGAACGTTCGATACAGACCACCGTCATGTATGCCACCCGGCGCCGCTCCGGACCCCCAAAAACCCCACATGCCACCCTGATGACCATGTCGGTCGCCCGCTCCGCAGCTCTCTTCGTCGTCGCCGCCCTCTTCGAGATCGGAGGCGCCTGGCTGGTCTGGCAGGGCGTGCGCGAACACCGTGGCCAACTGTGGATCGGCGCCGGAGTGCTGGCGCTCGGTGCCTACGGCTTCGTCGCCACCCTCCAGCCCGACGCCGAGTTCGGCCGCATCCTGGCCGCGTACGGCGGGGTCTTCGTGGCCGGTTCGCTCGCCTGGGGCGCGGTCGCGGACGGTTACCGGCCCGACCGCTGGGACGTCACGGGCGCGCTGATCTGCCTCGCGGGCATGGCCGTGATCATGTACGCCCCGCGCGGCGACTGAGGCGCCCGACTCCCCGTGGGGCCCGGGCCCAAGCCCGCCTATGCTGACCGGACCGGCTCAGCACGGAACGCACGTACGCAGCCGGATCCGACCCGAAACCGGACCCGAACCCCAGGGAGCCCCGCATGGCAGCCGCCGCCGAATCGCCCCGCAAGCCCGGCATCGCGATCGTCACCGGTGCCAGCGGCGGCATCGGCGCGGCCACCGCACGCGGCCTCGCGGCGGCAGGCCACCGGGTGGTGCTCACGGCCCGCCGCAAGGACCGCATCGAGGCCCTGGCCGCCGAGCTGACGGCCGCGGGGCACGACGCGACGGCGTACGCCCTCGACGTCACCGACCGCGCGGCCGTCGACACCTTCGCGTCGGCCTTCCGCAAGGTGGCGGTCCTCGTGAACAACGCGGGCGGCGCGCTCGGCGCCGACCCGGTCGCGACGGGCGACCCCGATGACTGGCGCCAGATGTACGAGACGAACGTCATCGGCACCCTGAACGTCACCCAGGCCCTGCTCCCCGCGCTCACCGCGAGCGGCGACGGCACCGTGGTCGTGGTCTCCTCGACGGCGGGCCACGGCACGTACGAGGGCGGCGCCGGATACGTGGCGGCCAAGCACGCCGAGCACGTACTCGCCGAGACCCTCCGCCTGGAGATCGTCGGCACCCCGGTCCGCGTGATCGAGGTCGCCCCCGGCATGGTCAGGACGGAGGGCTTCGCGCTGACCCGCTTCGGCGGCGACGAGGAGAAGGCGGCCAAGGTCTACGCGGGCGTGGCCGAGCCGCTCACCGCCGAGGACGTGGCGGACACGATCACCTGGGCGGTCACCCGCCCGCCGCACGTCAACATCGACCTCCTCGTGGTCCGCCCCCGCGCCCAGGCCTCCAACACGAAGGTCCACCGGGAGCTGTGATGACGTACGCCGCCGACGACCCCGGCTCCCCCGGTGGCTCGCCCGACTCCCCGGACCCGCTGGCCAGGCTCACCTACGAACAGGAGTCCCGCCGCCTGGCAGAGGAGAAGAAGAACGAACGCATGGTGTGGTGGTACCTCGCGTACTTCCTCTTCGGCATCCACATCGTCGCCTTCGTCATGATCTACGCGGTCACCCACTCCGGGTAGGCGCCCGCTCAGCCCCCGACGCCAGACACCCGCTCAGCCCTTGACGCAGACGACCTGCTTCAGCTTCGCCACCACCTGGACCAGGTCCGTCTGCTGGTCGATGACCTTGTCGATGGACTTGTACGCCCCGGGGATCTCGTCCACGACACCGGAGTCCTTGCGGCACTCCACGCCCCGCGTCTGCTCCTCCAGGTCCTGTGTGGAGAACCGCTTCTTCGCGGCGTTGCGGCTCATCCTGCGGCCCGCGCCGTGCGACGCGGAGTTGAAGGACGCCTCGTTGCCGAGGCCCTTCACGATGTACGAGCCGGTGCCCATCGAGCCCGGGATGATGCCGTGGTCACCGGAGCCCGCGCGGATCGCGCCCTTGCGGGTGACCAGCAGGTCCATGCCGTCGTACCGCTCCTCGGACACGTAGTTGTGGTGGCAGGAGATCTCCTGCTCGAAGTCGGGACGGGCCTTCTTGAACTCCTTGCGGATCACGTCCTTCAGGAGTTCCATCATGAGCTTCCGGTTGTACTTCGCGTACTCCTGCGCCCAGAACAGGTCGTTGCGGTACGCCGCCATCTGCGGGGTGTCCGCGATGAAGACCGCCAGGTCGCGGTCCACCAGGCCCTGGTTGTGCGGCAGGTCGCGGGCGACTCCGATGTGGTGGTCGGCGAGCTCCTTGCCGATGTTGCGGGACCCGGAGTGCAGCATGAGCCACACCGAATCGGACATATCTACACAAATCTCTACGAAGTGATTGCCCGACCCAAGCGTTCCCATCTGCTTCACGGCCCGTTCCTGACGGAATTTGACCGCCTCCGCCACGCCGTCGAACCGCCCCCAGAAGTCGTCCCACCCCCCGGTGGCCACCCCGTGGAAGCGCCCAGGCCCGACGGGGTCCTCATGCATCCCCCGCCCCACCGGAATCGCCTGCTCGACCTTCGAGCGCAGCCGGGACAGGTCGTCGGGCAGGTCGGCGGCCGTCAGCGACGTCCTCACCGCCGACATTCCGCAGCCGATGTCGACCCCCACCGCGGCCGGGCACACGGCACCCTGCATGGCGATGACCGAGCCGACCGTGGCGCCCTTGCCGTAGTGGACGTCCGGCATCACGGCCAGGCCCTTGATCCACGGCAGCGTGGCGACGTTCTGGAGCTGCTGCATCGCGGCACCCTCGACCGTCCTGGGGTCCGCCCACATCCGGATGGGCACGTTCGCACCCGGCAGTTCCACGTACGACATGACTTCCTCATTCCCCCGTACAGCAACAAAAGACGTGAAGCGCAAATACCGGCGCCAAGGTCGACGTATGAGACAACGGACCGGCATCCACAGCGGCGCGTGCGATACACATTGTGTCCACCGGCCGTCCGCCGGCGGCAACCGAATAACCAGGCCGTCCACGTCGAGAGGAGCCAGCACGGTGCAGCGGAGGGTCTACGTACCGGGCGCCGCCGCGCTCCTCATGGTGCTGCTCGCGGGGTGCACCGGCAACTCGGGCACCACCGGCGGCGACGACGGCAAGCCGGGCGAGTCCGGCAGCTCCACGGTCGTCGCGGAGCCCGGCAAGTACCGCACGCTGCCCGAGCCCTGCGGCGCGGTCGACCAGTCCTCGCTCGACTCCCTGCTGCCCGGCATCACGGACATCGAGGACTCCGTCCAGCGCGAGAAGGCCTACGAGGGCGCCGCCACGGTCACCTACGACAACGACCGGCGTGTGGGCTGCCGCTGGAAGGTCGAGGCGCCGGACGCCACGCACCATCTGCTGATCGACTTCGAGCGCGTGGTGTCGTACGACGGGACGGTCAGCGACGACACCCGCGCCGAGGACAACTACCGGGCGAAGCTGACGGAGGCGGGCATTCCGGAACCGTCCGACGCCGAGTCCCCGGAGGGCGGCGACGAGAACGGCGGGAGCGACGAGCCCGGTGCCACGGACGGGGCCGGCGGGACCGACGCGTCCGACGCGTCCGACGGCCCCACCGCGGGTGAGGACGGCAAGTCCGGTGCCACCGCCCGCCCCGACGGCTCCCGCGGCTCCCGCAGCTCGCACAAGGCCGAGGACCCCGCGGCCCGCCCCACAGGTCAGGCCGACGACGGCGCCGGGGACGACCCCGGCCCCGATGCCGCCGACGACCCCGCGGCCACCCGCTCCACCCCCGACGGCTACGAACCGCGCACCCTCGACGACCTGGGCGACGAGGCCTTCGTCAATGACGCCCTCGCGACCGCCGCGTCGGCCACCCGGCACCGCACCGTGACTGTGGTGTTCCGCACGTCGAACGTGATCGTCACCGTCGAGTACGACGAGCAGCCCGCCCGCCGCACCGAGGTCCCCGATTCCAAGGAAATGCAGGACAACGCGCGCGAACTGGCCGGGAAGCTCGCCGACAGGTTCGACGGCTGACGCCCCCGCGGCCCGCCCGCGGGCTGCCTCGAACCCGGGTCACCCGGTTCGCACACCGCGTACGGTGACTCAACGGCCCCATCGAACGGCACGGACGCCGAGCGACCCGAGTGAACCCGTGAACCTGAGTGAAGGAACCATGCACCGACCCGCACAGCGACAGCGACAGCGACTCACCCGCGTTCTTGTGGGCGCGGCCGCCGTACCGGTGATCCTCTTCGCCTCCGCCTGCAGCGGCGACGACTCCGGATCGGACGGGGACAAGAAGGACACCGGCGCCGCCGAGTCCTCGGCCGCCGCGTCGGGTGGCGCCGACGGCTCCGGCGACAAGCCCGCCGAGGTGGAGAAGGCGGCCTTCAGCAAGCTCCCCGAGCCCTGTGCCGCGCTCTCCAAGAAGACGCTCGGCGACCTCGTCCCCGCCGCCAAGAACAAGTCCGGCAAGGCGGGCACGTCGGACGACGTGTCCACGCGCGGCAACTGCACCTGGGACAGCCTGGACAACAACGGCGTCGACGGCTCGCAGTTCCGCTGGCTGCGGGTCTCGCTGAACCGTTTCGAGTCCGACCAGTCGCTCGGCGCGGGCGCCAAGCGCGCCCAGACCAACTTCACCAAGCAGGTCACCGACGCCCAGGCGGCGAAGGACGCCAAGGGCGTCAAGACCACGCCGGTGCAGGGCGTGGGCGACCAGGCGACGCTGGTCAGCTATGACGTCAAGAAGGACAAGGACACCTTCAAGCAGCAGACGCTCGTGGCCCGCGTGGAGAACGCCGTCGTCACCGTCGACTACAACGGCGCGGGTCTCGCGGGCGACAAGTCGCCGGACGCGTCCTCGCTCGCCAAGGACACCCAGAAGGCCGCCAAGGAGGCCGTCGCGGCGGTCACCGCCGCCAACAAGGCGGGCGGCGCCGAGGGTCCGGCCACGGGTGGCAAGGACGCCGAGAAGGACAAGGGTGCCGGGGACGGCAAGGGCGCCGAGGAGTCCAAGGACCCCAAGGGCTCCGAGGACAAGGGCTCCGAGGACTCCAAGGGCTCCGGCGAGGGGTCCGGTGCCGCGCCGGAGAACGACGCGAAGAGCTGACCCCTCCCCCGACACACCATCAACTCGCCGCCCCCGCAGGGAGATTGAAGAAGCAGTTGCAGGAGCCCGGCCGTCGCTGCGGCCGGGCTCCTGCCGTACCGGCGTACGAGTGCCCGCACGGATGTGCCAGGCTGTCGCTCGCAACACGCCGGGCAGGCACCGGTACGGACACAGGCAGGGAGGGGTTCGCGGGTGGCCGCGATGCAGCTAACGCGCATGCACCGGATACTCATCGGGGTCGTCGTCTTCGGTGCGCTCGTCATCGCGGGGATCGGCTTCGCGGGGTCGTACGCGGCCGTGCGCGAGCTGGCCGAGAAGAAGGGCTTCGGCTCCTTCTCGATGGTGTTCCCCATCGGCATCGACGCGGGCATCTGCGTCCTGCTGGCGCTCGATCTCCTGCTGACCTGGACCAGGATCCCCTTCCCGCTGCTCCGCCAGACGGCGTGGCTGCTCACGGCCGCCACCATCGCCTTCAACGGCGCCGCTGCCTGGCCGGACCCGCTGGGCGTGGGCATGCACGCGGTCATCCCGGTGCTGTTCGTGGTCGCGGTGGAGGCGGCGCGGCACGCGATCGGCCGGATCGCCGACATCACGGCCGACAAGCACATGGAGGGCGTGCGCCTGACGCGCTGGCTGCTCTCCCCCGTGCCGACGTTCCTGCTGTGGCGGCGCATGAAGCTGTGGGAGCTGCGCTCCTACGACCAGGTGATCAAGCTGGAGCAGGAGCGCCTGGTGTACCAGGCCCGGCTGCGGTCCCGCTTCGGCCGCTCCTGGCGCCGCAAGGCCCCGGTGGAGTCCCTGATGCCGCTGCGCCTCGCCCGTTACGGCGTACCGCTCGCGGAGACGGCTCCGGCGGGCCTGGCGGCAGCCGGTATCGAACCCGCCCTGCTCCCGCCCATGACTCCGGCCACCCCGGCCCCCCACAAGCCGGAGCTGACGAAGCCCGAGCCCCCGACCCCCGCGGCCCTGACCAAGGCCCCGTCCCCCGACCCCCGCCCCCTCCCGGACCCGGTGCCCGCCCCGGCGCCGGAGCCCGCCCCCGAGGAGCACCCGCACCCCGAGGAGCAGCACCCCGGCGCCCACGTGAGCCCGTGGTTCGCGGCCCCGCAGCCGCCGCAGCAGTACGCCGAGGGCCCGGTGTCGTACGACCCGGAGGCCCCGTACGACGAGTGGTACGAGGAACAGGCACAGGGGCAGGGACAGGGCTACGCCGAGCAGTTGGCGTACGAGCAGCAGCAGTACGCCGACCAACAGGCCTACGAGCAGCAGGCCTACGAGCAGCAGACTCACGCCCAGCAGGCCCACGCCCAGCAGGCCCACGAACAGCAGACTCACGCCCAGCAGGCCTACGAGCAGCGGGCCGAGGCGGTCGACGACGGCTCGGGCTTCCGTGTCCCGGCGGGCCCGGGCCGCACCCGCCCCCTCGCCAACCCCCCGCTGATCCCGGGCCCGCGCGAGGAGCAGGCCCCGGCCCCCGAGAGCGCCCCTGAGCCCCTCCCCGAGCCCGCCGCGGCGGAGGGTGCGGGGCTGCCGGACGACATGACCCGCGAGGAGGCGTACTTCAACGCCTTCCGCAAGTATGTGAGCGAGCTGGGCGACTACCCCAACGCCCGCCAGTTCAGCCTGTACCTGATGGACCTGTACGGCGTCACCGGCCAGTCCGGCGGCCCCCTGACGGAGAGCACGCTCCGCCCGTACCTGCGCGACTTCCGCGACCGCTACCAGCGCTCGCTCGACGAGGACGCCGAACACATCGCGTAGCGGCCCGGCCCCCGCGACGCCCTAGGGCCTGTCGTCAAACTCCCTCCGTCCAGTACGAGGACCTGCGCCCGGCACGCCGAGAGCACGCGCCTGACGCCGCGGGGCCGCCCTCCGGGCGACGGAGGGAGTTTGACGACAGGCCCTAGACCCCGAGCAGCTTGCGTACCCGCTCCGCTCCCACGGCGAGGAGCAGCGTGGGCAGGCGCGGGCCGGTGTCGCGGCTCACGAGCAGGTGGTACAGGAGCGCGAAGAAGGTGCGCTGGGCGGTCTTGATCTCCGGCGGGAGTTCCTTGGGACCGGCGTCGGCGGAGAAGCCGGCGCGGACCTTCGGGACGCCGTACACGAGGTGGGTCAGGCCGTCCAGGGACCAGTGGGAGTCAAGGCCCTCCAGGAGCAGCCGGAGCGACTCGCGGGCCTCCTCGTCGAGGGACGCGAGCAGTTCCGTGTCCGGGGTGTCCCGTACGACCGTGCGCTGGTCGGCGGGGACATGGGCGTTGATCCACGCCTCGGCCCTGTCGAGGCGCGGCCTCGCCTCGTCGAGGGAGGCGAGGGGGTCGGCCGGGTCGAGCTCGGACAGGATGCGCAGCGTCTGGTCCTCGGCGCCGGCGGTGATGTCCGCGACGGAGGCGAGCGTGCGGTACGGCAGCGGGTGCGGGGTCGCGGGCAGCGGCCCCGCGGCCGTGCCCACGGCGCGCGCGTACGCGGCGGCGTCGGCGGGCAGCGCGGATCCGTCGGCGACCTTCGCGGCGAGCTTGTCCCACTCGTCGTAGAGCCGCTGGATCTCCTGGTCGAAGGCGATCTTGAAGGCCTGGTTGGGCCTGCGGCGGGCGTAGAGCCAGCGGAGCAGCGGCGCTTCCATGATCTTCAGCGCGTCGGCGGGCGTGGGCACGCCGCCGCGCGAGGAGGACATCTTGGCCATGCCGGAGATCCCGACGAAGGCGTACATGGGGCCGATGGGCTGGACGCCGTCGAAGATCTGCCGGACGATCTGCCCGCCGACGACGAACGAGGAGCCGGGCGAGGAGTGGTCGACGCCGCTGGGCTCGAAGATCACGCCCTCGTAGGCCCAGCGCATCGGCCAGTCGACCTTCCACACCAGCTTGCCGCGGTTGAACTCGCTCAGGCGCACGGTCTCCTCGAAGCCGCAGGCCGTGCAGGTGTAGGCCAGCTCGGTCGAGCCGTCGTCGTAGGAGGTGACGGTGGTGAGGTCCTTGCCGCACTGCCCGCAGTAGGGCTTGTACGGGAAGTACCCGCCGGCGCCACCGCTGCCGTCGTCCTCGGCGGCCGCGCCGGAGCCCTCGGCGGCCTCCAGCTCGGCCTCGTCGGCAGGCTTCTGCTGCTGCTTGCCCTTGGCCTTGGCCGGGTCCTTCTTCGTGCGGTACTGGTCGAGGATCGCGTCGATGTCGCCGCGGCGCCGCATCGCGTGCAGGATCTGCTCGCGGTAGACCCCGGAGGTGTACTGCTCGGTCTGGCTGATGCCGTCGTACTCCACGCCGAGCTCCGCGAGCGAGGCCGCCATCGCGGCCTTGAAGTGCTCGGCCCAGTTCGGGTACGCGGACCCGGCGGGCGCGGGCACGGAGGTCAGCGGCTTGCCGATGTGCTCGGCCCAGGACTCGTCGACGCCGGGGACGCCCGCCGGGACCTTGCGGTACCGGTCGTAGTCGTCCCAGGAGATCAGGTGCCGGACCTGGTGGCCGCGGCGGCGGATCTCGTCGGCGACGAGGTGCGGGGTCATGACCTCGCGGAGGTTGCCCAGGTGGACGGGTCCTGAGGGAGACAGGCCGGAGGCGACGACCACAGGTTTGCCCGGGGCACGACGCTCCGACTCGGCGATGACCTCGTCCGCGTAGCGGGAGACCCAGTCGGTGGTATCGGTGCTCTGAGCCACGGTCGGCACGTCCTCTTGTTTCCTCGGGATTCAGGGAATCTGGCGTGAGCCATTCTCCCAGACGGCGGGACCCGGTCCGGGGTTGCGCCCGGCGAGGCGCACGGGGGCCTGCCGGGGCGGTTTTATCCGGGCGAACCGGCGCCCCTCCCCATGGGACACTTGACGCTCACCCTGATGCACGCCATTTACCAGAACGGAAGCTCATGGCCCCGGTCACGTCCCTCAGCGCATCCGTCCACCAGCGTCTCGCGGACGCCCTCTCGGCAGCGCTGCCGGAGGCCGGAGCCGCGGACCCGCTGCTGCGACGCAGCGACCGGGCGGACTTCCAGGCCAACGGCATCCTCGCGCTGGCGAAGAAGGCGAAGGCCAACCCGCGGGAGCTCGCCACCAAGGTCGTCGACTCGATCGACGCCCCTGAGCTGCTGCGCGACGTCGAGGTGTCGGGCCCCGGCTTCCTGAACATCACGGTCACGGACCGGGCCGTCGTGGAGACGCTCGCGGCCCGCGCCGCCGACGGCGACCGCCTCGGCGTGCCGTTCGCGGAGCACCCCGGCACCACGGTGATCGACTGGGCGCAGCCGAACGTGGCCAAGGAGATGCACGTCGGCCACCTGCGGAACTCGGTGATCGGCAACGCCGTGAAGCGGATTCTCGAATTCACCGGCGAGAAGATCGTCAACCGGCACCACATCGGTGACTGGGGCACCCAGTTCGGCATGCTCATCCAGTACCTCCTGGAGCACCCGCACGAGCTGGACCACAAGCAGACAACTGCCGAGGGCGAGAAGGCGGGCGAGGAGGCGATGTCCAACCTCAACCGCATCTACAAGTCCGCCCGGGTGCTCTTCGACTCCGACGAGGAGTTCAAGACCCGCGCCCGGCGCCGGGTCGTGGATCTCCAGGCAGGTGACCCGGAGACGATCGCGCTCTGGCAGCGGTTCGTGGACGAGTCGAAGATCTACTTCTACTCGGTCTTCGGCAAGCTGGACGTGGAGATCCACGACGAGGACATCGTCGGCGAGTCGGGCTACAACGACATGCTGGCCGAGACCTGCCGGCTCCTTGAGGAGTCGGGCGTCGCGGTCCGCTCCGAGGGCGCGCTGTGCGTGTTCTTCGACGATGTGAAGGGCCCCGACGGCAACCCGGTCCCGCTGATCGTCCAGAAGTCCGACGGCGGCTTCGGCTACGCGGCCACGGACCTCTCCGCGATCCGCGACCGCGTCTTCAACGTGAAGGCGGACACGCTTCTGTACGTGGTCGACGCCCGCCAGTCCCTGCACTTCAAGATGGTCTTCGAGACGGCGCGCAGGGCGGGCTGGCTGACCGACGACGTCAAGGCGGTGCAGCTCGCCTTCGGCACGGTCCTCGGCAAGGACGGCAAGCCGTTCAAGACCCGTGAGGGCGAGACGGTCCGGCTGATCGACCTGCTCGACGAGGCGATCGACCGGGCGACGGCCGTGGTGCGCTCGAAGGCCGAGAAGGTGGGCCTGAGCGAGGAGGAGATCCTTGAGAACGGCCGGCAGGTCGGCATCGGCGCCGTGAAGTACGCGGACCTCTCCACGTCGGCGGTACGGGACTACAAGTTCGACCTGGACCAGATGGTCTCGCTGAACGGCGACACATCGGTCTACCTCCAGTACGCCTACGCGCGCATCCAGTCGATCCTGCGCAAGGCGGGCGAGGCCCGTCCCGTCGCGCACCCCGAGCTTGACCTCGCCCCGGCGGAGCGGGCCCTCGGCCTGCACCTGGACCAGTTCGCGGCGACGGTCGCGGAGGCCGCCGAGGAGTACGCCCCGCACAAGCTGGCCGCGTACCTGTACCAGCTCGCCTCGCACCTGACCACGTTCTACGACCAGTGCCAGGTGCTCAGCGCCGACAACCCCGCCGAGGTCGTCGAGAACCGCCTGTTCCTCGTCGCCCTCACGGCCCGCACCCTCAACAGGGGTATGGAACTCCTGGGCGTCCGCACCCCCGAGCGCCTGTAACGGTCACGGACCAGTTGCCTGCCCCCCGCTGCGGGCAACTGGTCCGGCGAGCCCCAGTCGAAGCCGCCGCAGCCCTTCGGCGATCTCATCGGGCGTCTGCGTGACGAAGCACAGCCGGAGGGCCTCGGGCTCCGGTTCCCCGGCGAAGAACGGCGCCCCCGGCACGTACGCCACATTGTGGGCGACAACGCCGGGCAGCAACGCGGTGGCGTCGTACCCCGAAGGCAACCGCACCCAGAGGAACATCCCACCCTCGGGCCGATTCCACGAGGACCCGGCAGGGAGGGCGTCCCCGGCCCCGGCGAGCATGGCATCCCGCCGCTCCCGGTACACCCCGGCCACCCTGGCCACATGCGCGTCCAGGTCATGGTCCGCGAGATACCGCGCGGCGGCGAGCTGATTGACGGTGGGAGTGTGCAGATCGGCGGCCTGCTTGGCGATGGCACAGGCCCGCCGCAGCGCGCCGGGCGCCCGCAGCCACCCGAGGCGCATTCCCGGCGCCATCACCTTGGAGAAGCTCCCAAGCACCACGGTCCGGTCCTCGGCACCGGCGTACGAGGCGATCCAGGGAACGCGCTCGCCCTCGAACCGCAGCTCCCCGTACGGGTCGTCCTCGATGATCCACACCCCGCGCCGGGCGGCGACCGCGGCCACGGCGGCCCTGCGGTCCCCCGGCATGGTCCTGCCGGTCGGGTTCTGGAACGTGGGCACGGTGTAGAACAGCTTGGGCCGGTGCTCGGCGACGAGCGCGTCCAGGGCGTCCGGGTCGACGCCGTCGTCGTCCCCGGGCACGGCCACGACCCGCGCGCCCGCGAACGCGAACACCTGAAGTGCCGCCAGATAGCAGGGGTTCTCCACGAGCACCGTGTCACCGGGTTCGACGAGCGCGGTGGCGAGGAGCGAAAGGCCCTGCTGTGAGCCGGTGGTGACGAGCAGGTCGTCGGCGCCGGTGGCGAGGGAGCGGGTCGTGTACCGCTCGGCGAGCGCGGTGCGCAGCGCGGGCTCGCCCTCGGTCGTCGAGTACTGCATGGCCCGCTCCGGTGCCGCGTCGAACACGGCCTGGTAGGTGGCGGCGACGTTGCGCACGTCGAAGAGTTCGGGCGCGGGCAGGCCGCCGGCGAAGTTGATGACCTCGGGCCTCGCGGTGATCGCGAGCATGTCCCGTACCGGCGAACCCCCGATGGCGGCGGCACGCGCGGCGAGCGGCGGCGTGGGGGCGTCGGCGGGGGCGCTGCTGGTGACCGTCATCGGGTTCCCTTCCCTACGTGAAGTCCCGGGCAGGGTAAGCACGCGGGTGCCGCCTACAACAGCCATTCCGCGATACGGACCGCGGGCTACCGCACCACTTCCACGCCCCCGTCCGGATTGCGCTCGACCTCGACCCACTTCTTGCTGTCGAGGGAGTACCCGAACGTGGGGTTGTCGCCCTCGCCGCTGGTGCGGAACGGCTTGCCCGAGTCGTCGATCCGCACGGTGCCGTGCCGTTTGCCGCTGGACCACTCCAGTTCCAGGAACCAGCTCACGTCGTGCGCCTTGACGTCGGCGTCGACGTAGAAGGCCGCGGGGTCCTTCTCGCTCACCTTGTACGGGAAGTTGACCTCCCCGGATTTGGGTGTCAGGCGCGGGACCGACACGTCGAGGTTCACGTCGAAGGAGTGCTGGGGCACATTGCCGCCGCAGCCGACGCCGACGTACCCCATCTCGTAGGCGTTGCGCTTGAGCGGCGCTCCGCTGCCGACGACACGGACGTCGAGCGACTCCAGGACGACGGTGTCGTCGCCCGTGCCCTGGACGACCAGTTTCACGGTCTGCCGCCCCGCGGGGACGGCGCCGTTCGCGTTCACCCAGCCGGGGGCGTCCTGCTCGTTGGGCGGCGGGGAGAGGCGCTTGGGCTCCCTCGCGACGAGGTACGGGGTGCCGCAGGGGTCGTACCAGTAGTGCGGATGCGTGGACACCGTCAGGGGCACCGCGTCGGACGCCGTGCCGGGGGCACCGGTGCCGCCGCCGCCCGAGCCCCCGGAGGACGCCGGGCCGCCCTTGCCCGTGGGCCCCTTGGCCCCGCCGGGCTTCCCGTCCCCGGCTTCGTCGCCGTCGCCTTCGCCTTCGCCGCCGCCCTTCTTCTTCCCGGGCGTGTGTCCGGCGGACGCCTTGGCCGACGGGCTCTGCTTCCGCTCCCCGCCCTCGGCGTCCTCGCCCGCGGCGGTCGGCACGCTGTCGGCGGACGTCTTCCTGCCGTCACCGGAGGACCCGCCGCCGAACCCGGACTGCAGGGCGAGCGCGGTACCCCCCAGAGCGAGCACGGCCCCCACAGCGGCAACAACGACCAACCGCCGCCGCTTCCCCGACGCCTGCGTCGGCACACTGTCCGTCACGAGCGGCACATCGGGCGCCCCTTCGAGCCCCTGCTCCGGCCGCGCGTCCCCACCCCGCTCCTGCTCCCGCTGTGGGCAATCGTCCCGCAGGGCGGGACGGGTGGGCACAGCCCCGTGTTCCGGCACACCGGACGCAGGCAGCACCCCGTCCCCGGGAGCACCCCCACGTTCCGGCTCCCCGAACTCGGGCGGCACGCCACCATCCGCGGGGGCGCCACCATCCCGGCGCCCCCGCCCCGCATCGGCGACGATCCACCGCCGATGAAGCTCCACCAGCTCCTCCGGCGAAGCCTTGCAGAGACGACCCAACCGCTCCACTGGGGCGAACTCCACCGGCACGGCAGTGCCGTTCACATACCGGTGCAGCGTCGACGTGCTCATGTGCAGCCGCTTGGCCAGCACCCCGTAACTGAGTCCGGACCGCTCCTTGAGCTCCTTCAGCAGGTCGGCGAATCCCTCTGCCCCCACCGTTCCTCCGTCCCGTGCGACCGTTCCAGACGAGACCTGTCCCCCCAGGTCAGAGCCAGTACGGCCATTCCAGCGTCCCGTACTTCCCGGCCGGGCTGGCCCCTGGGACGAAGCGGCGTACAAGCTTCAGCCATCCAAGCACGCCGACCGGGCCCTCCGGCCAGGAGGCGCGCTTCTCCCCCGTATGTACGTCATGCACATCACATCCACGAACCCGTCGAGAGGGATCACTCATGCGCACCCGTATGTTCGCCGCCGCCACCGTCGCGCTCGCAGCGCTGTCGCTGACGGCGTGCGGGGGCAATGATGACGGAGTACGGGACGAGGGCGCGTCGAAGCCGTCCGCGGCCGACAGCGGCGACGGAGCGGGAAGCGGCACCGAGCCCACGTCGGACAGGACGCGCACCACCGGTTCCGGCGAGTCCACCGGCGCCGGCGGCTCCGACGGCGCGGCGACGGACCAGGGCGCGGACAGCGATCCGAACGCTCCCGAGAACCGCGTCCCCTGCACCGCCGCCAACACCTCCGTCACGGCCACCCCGGTCACGCGCCCGCTGAACCACATGCTGATCACCGTCACCAACACCGGCTCCACGATGTGCGACCTGGCGGGCCATCCGATCCTCAAGTTCGAGGGCGCCCAGTCGGTGCCGCCGGTGATCGAGGAGAGCAAGCCGCAGGCGGTCACGTCGCTGAGGCCCGGCGCCAAGGGCTACGCCGCCGCGATCCTGCTCGCCGGTGACGGCAGTGGCGGCGCGAGCCGGCAGGTGAACAGCCTGGAGGTCGGCTTCGAGGGCAGTGACGAGTTCGCCGACGCCACGATCCCGGCGGAGGGCGTGAACATCGACAGCTCCCTGCGCGTCACCTACTGGCAGTCCGACTCCGCGTCGGCTCTGAACTGACCCGCGCCGCACCGCGCACCGCGCGCACCCCGTACACGTACGGAACCCCGTACACGTACAGACCGGCACCAGACCGGCAACGAACCCGAGAGGCACCACGATGCGCAACACGTCCCGCACCCGCACCTTCGCCACCCTCGCCCTGGCCGCCGCGGCCCTGACCGCCACGGTCTCCGCGGGCACCGCCCAGGCCGCCCCCGCCGCGGCGGGCCACGTCACCTGTTCCGCCGCGAACACCGAGGTGACCGTCAAGAAGGTCAACAGCCCGGTCAACCACCTTCTCCTGAAGGCCACCAACACCGGCGGCAAGACCTGCTTCGCGTACAACGCGCCGTACCTGCGATTCGACGACGCGCAGTCCGCGACCGCGGTCAACCGCGACAGCGTCCCGCAGGCGGTCGTCTCGCTGGAGCCCGGTCAGTCGGCGTACGCGGGCATCCTCACGTCGACGCCGCAGGGCACGCACGGCTACCAGGCCCGTGACCTCGGCGTGTCGTTCGCCAACCGCGCCTGGACCGGCAGCGTGGGCGGCTCGAAGGACCTGAAGCTGCCCGGTGGCGGCGTGTACCTGGACAGCTCGGCCGCGGTCACCTACTGGCAGCCGAACGCCGCGGCCGCCCTCGCCTGGTAGTCCGCGCGGCGGGCGCCGGAGCCGGGCGCCTGCTTACCTTGCGGTGAGTACCGCACCAAATAGTCGGTACTTGTCGCTCCCTACGGGTCTGGCGAGGATCGAGATGTTCCCCAGTGACACCTCGATCCTCGCCAGTGCCTATCCAGGAGCACCCATGCCTGCCACCGACCACACTCCCGCCTCCCGCCCCGTCTCCGTCCTGGGCCTCGGCATGATGGGCACCGCCCTGGCGGCGGCCCTGCTGAAGGCGGGCCACCCCACCACCGTCTGGAACCGCAGCGCCGCGAAGACCGGGCCGCTCGTCGCCCAGGGCGCGACGCCCGCGGACACCGCCCGGGACGCGGTCACCGCGAGCCCCCTCGTCATCGTCTGCCTGACGACCAACGACAACGTGCGCGACCTGTTCGCCCCGCTCACCGATGAGCTGCGCGGCCGCACCCTGGTGAACCTGACCAACGGCACGCCCTCCCAGGCACGGGACCTCGCCGCCTGGGCGCGGGAGCACGGCGTCTCCTACGTGGACGGCGGCATCATGGCCGTACCACAGATGATCGCGGGCCCGCAGGCGTACATCCTCTACAGCGGCGACGAGGACGCGTACACGGCGCACCGCGACACGCTCGCCGCCCTCGCGGACACCAAGTGGGTGGGCACGGACGCGGGCCTCGCCGCGCTGTGGGACCTCGCCCTGCTGACCGGCATGTACGGCATGGGTCTGGGCGTCTCGCAGGCCTACGCCCTGATCGGCAGCGCGGGTGTGCCCGCGAAGGAATTCGCGCCGCTCCTGCTCGACTGGGTCGTCGCGATGACCCAGGGCATCGTGCCGGGCACCGCCGAGGCACTCGACTCCGGACAGCACCTCACGGACGTGTCCAGCCTGGCCGTGAATCAGGCGGCGGTGCCCAACCTCGCGCAGGCGTTCGCCGAACAGAGCGTCCAGGACCTGCTGTTCGCGTCCCTGCGACCGCTCCTGGACCGTGCCGTCGCCGAGGGGTACGGCGCCGACGGTCTGTCCCGCCTCTCCGAGCTGCTCAAGACGCCGTAGGGCAGCCAGGCCGAGAGCCGCCACGGCATCACGGGACGAGGACCACCTTGCCGGTCGTCCGCCGCTGTTCGAGGGCCGCGTGCACCTCGGCGGCGTGCGACAGCGGGAACGACTGGACGGCGGGCGTGAGATGGCCCGCCGCGGCGGCGGCCAGGGCGCGGCGCTCGTGCTCCGGGCGGTCCTCGGGCCGCGTGATGAGCCGCATCAGGGCGTCGACGTAGGTGAGGCCGCGCGCTGCGAGGACGTCCTCGCCGGGCGCGAACTCCTCCTGGGACGCGGACCCGATGGACACGAACCGGCCACCCTCGGCGAGCAGCCCGAACGCGGCCGCCGCCTTCGCCCCGCCCACCCCGTCCAGGACGACGCTGACGCCGCGCCCGCCGAGCCGCGCCCGCACCTCGTCGTCCCAGCCTTCCGCGTCGTAGTCGACGGCGACGACCTCGGGGCCGCCGTCGGCGCCGAGCTTGCGTACGGCGGCGACCTTGGCGGGTCCGCCCGCGGCGCCGACGACGACCGCGCCGAGCTCGTGCGCGTACTGCACGACGAGCCGCCCCACACCGCCCGCCGCCGATGTCACCAGGACGACGTCATCCGGGGTGAGTGCGGCGGTGTCGAGGAGGCCGACGGCGGTGGTGCCGGTGACCACCATGGCGACGGCGGCCTCGAAGCCGAGCCCGGCGGGCACCGGGTGCAGCTCGCCGACGTCGGCGACGGCCAGTTCGGCGTAGCCGCCGGGGGTGCCGTACGCGGTCACCACCGGCCGCCCCAGCCACTCCTGCCCCACTCCGGGACCCACGGAGTCCACCACACCGGCGACCTCCCCGCCGAAGATCGCGGGCAGCTCGGGCAACGGTGGCGCCAGGTCACCGCCCGCGCCCGCCCGCAGCACCGTCTCGATGAAGTGCACCCCGGCGGCCCGCACGGCGATCCGCACCTGCCCGGGCGCGGGTATGGGGTCGGGCACTGTCTCGTACCGCAGGTTGGCGGCGGGCCCGAATTCATGGAGTACGACGGCGTACATCTGGTCCTCCCGGAGGTGGGAAACGGCTCGATGCACCCACCCTCGAACCTCAACAGCGGTTGAAGTCAAGAGACTCCAACCGCTGTCAGGTACCGCGACGCGACCGCCGTCGCTCCAGCTACGACTGCAACCGCCGCGCCGCCTCGGTGGCCCAGTAGGTGAGGATGATGCTCGCGCCCGCCCGCTTGATGCCGGTGAGGGACTCCATGATCGCCCGGTCCCGGTCGATCCAGCCGCGCTCGGCGGCGGCCTCGATCATCGCGTACTCGCCGGAGACCTGGTACGCGGCGACGGGCACCTGGGCCGCGTCCGCGACCTTGGCGACGATGTCGAGGTAGGGCCCCGCGGGCTTGACCATCACCATGTCGGCGCCCTCTTCGAGGTCGAGCGCCAGCTCCCGCAGGGACTCCCGGATGTTGGCCGGGTCCTGCTGGTACGTCTTGCGGTCACCCTTGAGCGACGATCCCACGGCGTCCCGGAAGGGCCCGAAGAACGCCGACGCGTACTTCGCCGTGTACGCGAGCACCGCGACGTCCTCGTGCCCCGTCTGGTCGAGCGCGTCCCTGATGACGCCGATCTGGCCGTCCATCATCCCGCTCGGCCCCACCACATGGGCACCCGCGTCGGCCTGGACCTGCGCCATCTCCGCGTACCGCTCCAGGGTCGCGTCGTTGTCGACCCGGCCCCGCTCGTCCAGGACACCGCAGTGCCCGTGGTCGGTGAACTCGTCCAGACACAGGTCGGACATGACGAGCAGGTCGTCCCCGACCTCCGCCCGCACATCCCTGAGCGCCACCTGGAGAATGCCGTCCGGGTCGGTGCCCACGGTGCCCGGGCCGTCCTTCTTGGACTCCTCCGGCACCCCGTACAGCATGATCCCGCTGACCCCCGCCGCGACCGCCTCCGCGGCGGCCTTCTTCAGCGTGTCCCGGGTGTGCTGCACCACCCCCGGCATCGACCCGATCTCCATCGGCTCCGCGATGCCCTCCCGCACGAACGCGGGCAGCACCAGATCGGCCGGGTGCAGCCGGGTCTCGGCGACCATGCGCCGCATGGCGGGAACCGTACGCAGCCGCCGCGGCCGCGCCCCCGGGAACGAACCGTACGTACTCACTCCTGCATCCACCTCACCGTGATTTGGCTGTTTGCTTCACCCGCCCGCTCGAACTCTCGCCGGTGCGGCAAGGTTTCAGCCCGTCGAGGGGGTACCCCCTGCTCCTTGAGAGCTTGGGGGAGTTTGAGCACGAGGCGCGGAGCGCCGACAAACCGCCAGGGCTACGGCGCCGCCGCCCGCCGCCGCCGCGCCCCCGGCCGCCGCTCACTGGGCCGAGTGACGGCGTCGCCCGCCTCCAGGGCGGCAGCCCGCCGCGCCGCCCCGAACTGAGCCAACGCCTCGGCGAGCTTGTGCACGGAAGGCTCCGGAGCCATGACGTCCACCCGCAACCCGTGCTCCTCCGCGGTCTTCGCGGTGGCGGGCCCGATGCAGGCGATCACGGTCACGTTGTGCGGCTTCCCCGCGATGCCCACCAGGTTCCGCACGGTGCTCGACGAGGTGAAGAGCACCGCGTCGAACCCGCCGCCCTTGATGGCCTCCCGGGTGTCCGCCGGCGGCGGCGACGCCCGCACGGTCCGGTAGGCCGTCACGTCGTCGACCTCCCAGCCCAGGTCGATGAGCCCGGCGACAAGCGTCTCCGTGGCGATGTCGGCCCGCGGCAGGAACACCCGGTCGATCGGGTCGAAGACGGGGTCGTACGGCGGCCAGTCCTCCAGGAGACCGGCGGCGGACTGCTCCCCGCTGGGCACCAGATCCGGCTTCACGCCGAAGGCGATCAGCGCGGCGGCGGTCTGCTCGCCCACCGCGGCGACCTTGATCCCGGCGAAGGCACGGGCGTCGAGCCCGTACTCCTCGAACTTCTCCCGCACCGCCTTGACGGCGTTGACCGACGTGAAGGCGATCCACTCGTAGCGCCCGGTCACCAGGCCCTTGACAGCCCGCTCCATCTGCTGCGGCGTCCGCGGCGGCTCGACGGCGATCGTCGGCACCTCGTGCGGCACCGCGCCGTAGGAACGGAGCTGGTCGGAGAGAGAGGCGGCCTGTTCCTTGGTACGCGGCACGAGGACCCGCCACCCGAAGAGCGGCTTCGACTCGAACCACGACAACTGGTCGCGCTGCGCGGCCGCGGAGCGCTCACCGACCACGGCTATGACGGGCTGCCCGCCGTCCGGCGACGGCAGCACCTTGGCCTGCTTGAGCACCTGCGCGATGGTGCCGAGCGTCGCGGTCCAGGTGCGCTGGCGCGTCGTCGTACCTGCGACCGTCACCGTCATCGGGGTGTCCGGCTTGCGCCCGGCGGAGACCAGCTCGCCGGCGGCGGCCGCGACCGAGTCCAGGGACGTGGAGACCACCACGGTCCCGTCGGACGCGCCGACCTCCCCCCAGCAGCGCTCGGAGGCGGTACGCGCGTCGACGAACCGCACGTCGGTGCCCTGCGCGTCCCGCAGCGGGACACCCGCGTACGCGGGCACCCCGACCGCGGCCGCGATGCCGGGCACCACCTCGAAGGGGATGCCCTCGGCGGCGCAGGCGAGCATCTCGCCCGCCGCGTACGCATCAAGGCCCGGATCGCCGCTCACCGCACGCACGACCCGCCTGCCGCCCCGCGCGCCCTCCATGACAAGATTGGCGGCGACTGAGGCCGACGGCCCGTCGATCTTCGCTGACGTGCCGTCAGCGGCCTGCGGGAGAGGTGTGTCCACACCCCCTCGGGCATGCACACGTACGACATCGAGAACATCCGGCTCGGCGATCAGCACATCCGCTCGGGCCAGCGCCTCGACGGCGCGCAGAGTCAGCAGTCCCGGATCTCCGGGTCCGGCACCCAGAAAGGTGACGTGCCCGTGTGCGGGAATGCCGGGAAGGTTCGAGGTGGGGCTCAAAGTGCTCGCTCCCCCATCAGACCGGCCGCGCCCTTGGCAAGCATCTCGACGGCGAGTTCCCGTCCGAGTGCCATCGCCTGGTCGTGTGTCCCGGGCACGGGACCGGTGGTGGACAGATGCACCAGCGTCGAGCCGTCGGTGGCACCGACGACGCCGCGCAGGCGCATTTCCTTGACAATCTGCCCGTCGGTCAGGACGTCGGCCAACGCACCCACAGGTGCGCTGCAGCCGGCCTCCAGAGCGGCGAGCAGGGATCGCTCGGCGGTCACGGCGACCCGCGTGTACGGGTCGTCGAGCTCGGCGAGCGCGGCGGCGAGTGACGCGTTGGTCGCTGCGCACTCGATCGCCAGTGCCCCCTGGCCGGGGGCGGGCAGAACTGTGTCGACCGACAGGAAGTCGGTCACCTCGTCGGTCCGGCCGACGCGGCTGAGTCCCGCGGCGGCGAGCACGACGGCGTCGAGCTTCCCGTCGCGTACGTATCCGATGCGGGTGTCGACGTTCCCGCGGATCGGCACGGTCTCCATGGACAAGCCGTGGCTGCGCGCGTAGGCGTTCAACTGCGCCATGCGGCGCGGCGAACCCGTGCCCACGCGGGCCCCGTCGGGAAGCTGCGCGAAGGTCAGCCCGTCCCGGGCGATCAGCGCGTCCCGCGGGTCCTCGCGCTCGGGCACCGCGGCGAGCGTCAGCTCGGCGGGCTGGGCCGTGGGCAGGTCCTTCAGCGAGTGCACGGCGAAGTCGACCTCACCGGCGAGCAGCGCGTCGCGCAGCGCGGTGACGAACACCCCGGTGCCGCCGATCTGCGCGAGGTGCTCGCGGGAGGTGTCGCCGAACGTGGTGATCTCCACCAGTTCGACGGGCCGCCCCGTCAGTTCGGTGACCTTCCGTGCCACCTGCCCGGACTGGGCCATGGCCAGCTTGCTGCGCCTGGTCCCGAGTCGCAGAGCCTTCTCGGTCATGCGCGGCCTCGCTTGGATTCGTCGTTCTCTTGGAGCTGGAGTTGCTGGAGCTGCTGGTCGGGGCGCCCGGCCGCGTTGGTCAGGAGATCGGCCCGGGAGAGGGCGGCGACCGTCTCCGGGTCGAGGTCGAACAGGGTGCGCAGGGCGTCGGCGTACCCGGCGCCGCCGGGCTCGCTGGCCAACTGCTTCACCCGCACGGTCGGCGCGTGCAGCAGCTTGTCGACGACGCGGCGCACGGTCTGTGTGATCTCGGCGCGCTCCTTGTCGCCGAGCGCGGGCAGCCTGCCGTCGAGCCGGGCCATCTCGCTGCTGACGACGTCGGCGGCCATGGTGCGCAGGGCGACGACGGTCGGCGTGATGTGCGCGGCCCGCTGCGCGGCGCCGAACGCGGCGACCTCGTCGGACACGATCGTGCGCACGGCGTCCACGTCGGCGGCCATCGGCGCGTCCGCGGAGGCGTCCGCCAGGGACTCGATGTCGACGAGCCGCACGCCGGTGAGGCGGTGCGCGGTGGCGTCGATGTCCCGGGGCATGGCGAGGTCGAGCAGGTGCAGCGCGGCGCCGCGCGCGGCGGAGGCCAGGGCGGCCGGGGCCGTACGGCTCGTGCGCGCCGGAGCACCACCTATGGCGGGGCTGTTGCCGACGAGCGCGGCATGCTGCTCGTACGCGGTCTCGTCCCCGACCTCGGGGCCCACGGGACAACCGTCCGCGGTGCTGGGGGCCGGGGTGTCGGCGGCGGGGTCCGGGCGATCGCCGCGGGCCGGGGCCGGGGTGATCACGCAGTCGTCGTCGGGGCAGGCCACGGAACCGTCGTCCGTCGTCGGCGTACCGGCGCGTCCCGCGAGCGCCGCCATGACGTCGGCGGCGGTGAGGACGAGACCCGTCGCTCCGGTGCAGGACACGGCCACGTCGGCACGTGTAAGTTCCTTCGCCACGCTGTCCATCGGGACGGCGCGGGCGGTGACTCCGGTGCCGCCGTCGCCGAGGATCGCGGCGAGGCGCTCGGCCCGCTCCAGGGTGCGGTTGGCCACGACGACCTCGTCCACGCCGGAGCGCGCGAGCGTCGCGGCGGCCAGCGAGGACATGGAGCCCGCGCCGATCACCAGGGCGCGCTTGCCCTTGGCCCAGGCGGACACGGACTCGCGGCCCGCGAGCTGTTCGAGGCCGAAGGTGACGAGCGACTGCCCGGCCCGGTCGATGCCGGTCTCCGAGTGCGCCCGCTTGCCCACGCGCAGGGCCTGCTGGAAGAGGTCGTTGAGGAGGCGGCCCGCGGTGTGCAGCTCCTGTGCCCGCGCGAGCGAGTCCTTGATCTGGCCGAGGATCTGGCCCTCGCCCACGACCATGGAGTCGAGCCCGCACGCCACCGAGAACAGGTGGTGGACGGCGCGGTCCTCGTAGTGCACGTACAGATGAGAGGTGAGCTCCTCGAGGCCCACGCCGCTGTGCAGCGCGAGCAGCGTCGACAGCTCGGCGACGCCCGCGTGGAACTTGTCCACGTCCGCGTACAGCTCGATGCGGTTGCAGGTCGCGAGCACCGCGGCCTCAACCGCGGGCTCGGCGGCCACCGTGTCGTGCAGCAGCTTGGCCTGCGCGCCGACAGTGAGCGCGGCCCGCTCCAGGACGCTGACCGGGGCGCTGCGGTGACTGAGGCCCACGACGAGGAGACTCATGCCGGCATCACGGCGGGGACGTCCCCGTCGGGTCCCTTGCGGTGGTCCTTGGCGACGGCGGGCGCGGCCGTGCCGTCGTCCGCCGCGGCGTCCTCGCCGGCCTTGCGCTGCTCGTGGAAGGCGAGGATCTGCAGCTCGATGGAGAGGTCGACCTTGCGCACGTCGACGCCGTCCGGCACGGACAGGACGGTCGGCGCGAAGTTCAGGATGGAGGTGATGCCCGCGGCCACGAGCCGGTCGCACACCTGCTGGGCGGCGCCCGCGGGGGTCGCGATGACGCCGATGGAGACGCCGTTGTCGCTGATGATCCGCTCGAGGTCGTCCGTGTGCTGCACCGGCATGCCCGCGACGGGCTTGCCGGCCATGGCCGGATCCGCGTCGATGAGGGCGGCCACGCGGAACCCGCGCGAGGCGAACCCGCCGTAATTCGCGAGCGCGGCACCGAGGTTGCCGATGCCGACGATGACAACCGGCCAGTCCTGCGTCAGACCGAGCTCACGGGAGATCTGGTAGACGAGGTACTCGACGTCGTAGCCCACGCCCCGCGTCCCGTACGAGCCGAGGTACGAGAAGTCCTTGCGCAGCTTCGCGGAATTGACCCCCGCGGCCGCGGCCAGCTCCTCGGAGGAGACCGTGGGCACCGAGCGCTCCGACAGCGCGGTCAGAGCCCTCAGGTACAGCGGAAGCCTGGCGACGGTGGCCTCGGGAATCCCTCGGCTGCGGGTCGCCGGTCGGTGAGTTCGGCCAGTTGCCACGGTGCTCCTGCGGGTAGAGCGGGGCTGAAGGCGGGCTGGCACCCGTTGTCGTGTCCCCAGACCGCCCCGTCGACAGCAGGCTATGTCTTTGTGAACGCGTGCACAAAGATGGTGTCCGATTTGCCCGGCCAACGTGACCGGGGTCACGCACCCTCGGCGCACTTCCGTGGAACCGGCGCACGGCCTGGAACGACACTCAGCCGACGGGGGCAAAACCGCACACACCCTTCACGATCACGCCCCCGAGATCTCAAAACCGACCCCCGATGCTAAACGACTTTCCGGACAGCTCCTGACATCACATCCGGCCATCCCACCCCGCCGCGGCCCCCGGCACTTCCCGCCGTCTTCCCGTTACCCCTGCAACTCCCGCCGCAGCCGCGCCTCGTCGACGCGCCAGAACGTGTGCTGCTCCCCGTCCACGAGGACGACCGGAATCTGCTCCCAGTACTCGCGGTGCAGCGCCTCGTCCCGCGTGATGTCCTTCTCCTCCCAGGCGACGCCCGTCTCGCCGCAGACCTTCTCGATCACGGCCCGCGCGTCGTCGCACAGATGACAGCCCGGCTTGCCGACCAGGGTGACGAGCCGGTCGCCCGTGAGGGGACGGCCGCCCTCGCCGGCCGTGACTTTCTTCGCTGCGCCGCCGTTCCGGCGGAAAAGAGGACTCATGCCTCCCAGCTTCCTACGCGGCACCGCCCACCCGGTACACACCCGCGCCACGCCCGGGTGTGACCAGCGCGACACGGACCGTTGACGGGTTCGCATCCTTCTCGTCACGGGCCGACCGAACAGAGTGGCTATGCTCGACGACATGGCCACTTTGGGTTGGCTCCACCCCCGCAGGCGCTTCGCCACCGCGCGCAGCGTCCTGGCGGGCGAGGCATCGGCCGAGGCGGCGCGCAAGACGTCGCAGGAGCTGGAAGCAGCCGCCGAGCGCGAGGACGCCCTCGCGCCGGGCACGGCGGCCCAGGCCCCGCCCGCCGAACCGGTGGCCCCCGAGTTTCCCGTCGCGGGCGACGAGAAGGCCGCCGCGTTCTTCGACCTCGACAACACCGTGATGCAGGGCGCCGCCCTGTTCCACTTCGGCCGCGGTCTGTACAAGCGGAAGTTCTTCCAGCGCCGCGAGCTGGCCCGCTTCGCCTGGCAGCAGACCTGGTTCCGGCTCGCGGGCATCGAGGACCCCGAGCACATGCAGGACGCCCGCGACAGCGCCCTGTCCATCGTCAAGGGCCACCGCGTCGCCGAGCTGACCTCCATCGGCGAGGAGATCTACGACGAGTACATGGCCGAGCGCATCTGGCCCGGCACCCGCGCCCTGGCCCAGGCCCACCTCGACGCGGGCCAGAAGGTCTGGCTGGTCACGGCCGCGCCGGTGGAGACGGCCACGATCATCGCCCGCCGCCTCGGCCTGACCGGCGCCCTCGGCACCGTCGCGGAGTCCGTGCACGGCGTGTACACCGGCAAGCTCGTCGGCGAGCCGCTGCACGGCCCCGCCAAGGCCGAGGCCGTCCGCGCCCTCGCCGCAGCCGAAGGCCTGGACCTCGCCCGCTGCGCCGCGTACAGCGACTCGCACAACGACATCCCCATGCTCTCCCTCGTCGGACATCCGTACGCGATCAACCCCGACGCCAAGCTGCGCAAGTACGCCCGCGCCCGCGACTGGCGGCTGCGCGACTACCGCACGGGCCGCAAGGCGGCGAAGGTCGGCATCCCGGCCGCTGCGGGCGTCGGCGCCCTCGCCGGGGGCACGGCGGCCGCGATCGCGCTGCACCGCCGCCGCGGCTGACGGACTCCGCTGCCGCCGCGGCTTCCGTCTCTCCTGCCGACGCGGCTTCCGTCTCTCCTTCCGCCGCGGCTTGCGCCCCCCTTCCGTCCGGCTTCCGCCCCCTCCCGTCGCGGCTTCCGCCACACAGGGTGACCGTCGTGCCCCGGAGCCGCGGAAGGCGTGCCTCCACCCCTCCTCGCACACGGAAACGACGGCAATCCTGCTGTCTTACCCGTCACGCCCCCCGCCAGTCCCGTTCGCTCAACTCGGCCACAACACGCCCCCCGGCCACCTCGAATGCGCATCGATTCGATCAATAACCGTTCAATATCCGGTACTTGATCGACCGCCGATCGGTAACAGAAGCGACGTAATCGATGATTTGAGCAACTGGGTGTAGCGCTGCCTGTACGAAGCGTTATTCTCCTCAGACGCATAACGGACCGTGCGCGTCGCTACGACGGGTGAACGGTCCGGTACTGCACGTGATGGAAGCTCTGCCTCTGGGAGTCCCGTGTACCCACACGTCGGGGTTGACGCCTCGGGCCTGGCTACGCTGCGCGCATCGGTCGTAGACCGCCTGCGCGGCTTCGTCCCCACCGCGTACGCCGTCCCCGCCTACGCCGTCCCGGCCCCCGCCGGGCCGTGCTACGCCCTGGCGGACGGCGGTGCGGCTGTGAGCAGACGTACGCGCTCCGCCGCCGCCACGACCACCCACCGCCGACCGGCGGCGGACAGCGACAGCGCCCGCATGATGGACCTCGTCGAACGCGCCCAGGCGGGCGAGTCCGACGCCTTCGGCCGCCTCTACGACCAGTACAGCGACACCGTCTACCGCTACATCTACTACCGCGTCGGCGGCAAGGCGACCGCCGAGGACCTCACCAGCGAGACCTTTCTGCGCGCCCTGCGCAGGATCGGCACGTTCACCTGGCAGGGCCGTGACTTCGGCGCCTGGCTCGTCACCATCGCCCGCAATCTGGTGGCCGACCACTTCAAGTCGAGCCGCTTCCGCCTCGAAGTGACCACCGGCGAGATGCTCGACGCCAACGAGGTCGAGCGCAGCCCGGAGGACTCCGTCCTCGAGTCCCTGTCGAACGCCGCGCTCCTGGACGCGGTCCGCCGCCTCAACCCCCAGCAGCAGGAGTGTGTGACGCTCCGCTTCCTCCAAGGTCTGTCGGTCGCCGAGACCGCCCGCGTCATGGGCAAGAACGAAGGCGCGATCAAAACCCTGCAGTACCGGGCCGTCCGCACCCTTGCCCGCCTCCTCCCGGACGACGCCCGCTGACGGTGCCGACGGCGTCCCGCCACCGCGCGTGACGCCCAACTCACCATGCGTGGCGGCCTGCTGGCCGTCACGGACTTTGGCGAGCCCGCAGTGGTCCGATCATCTTTCGTCCGTAACCCAAGTGCCGCGACGCTCGTTGTGCGGGATGCAGGCTCCCTGTGGTTGCAACCTGACCTTCCTCACGCTCACCGAGAGCACGGGAGGGCTCCATGCGCTCACTCGAACGTGTGGAAGTGTTCAGGACGTGCAACCCCCAGGACCCCCTGGGGAGTCGACCGTCTTGACGAGAGGAGGTGCCGCCAGTGATCGCGAACGTATCGGCCCACCGGCGGGCGAACGCCTTCGCCCAGGCCCTGGAGGAGCATTCCGACCAGGACCCGGCGGCCGAGCAGCCCGAAGATCCCGCCCCACCGAGGGCGTCCGCCAGGACCGGCCCCACGCCGGGCCCGGACGAACGCGACCGGATGCTGGCGCTCGCCGACGGCCTCGCCCGGCTCCCCGCGCCCCAGCTTGACCCCGAGGTCAAGGTCGTCCAGCGAGCCCAGCTCGTGGCGGCCATGGAGGCCATGCTGGCGGAGGGCACGGCGGGCGACGGCGCAGGATCATCCGTACCGGAACAGCGCTCCCGCAAGGGCGCCCACCGGGCGAGCCCACTCAGCAAGCTCAAGCCCCGCACCCGTCTGTCCAAGGGCCTCGCCGCCGGCGGACTGACCGTGGGCGTGGCGGCGGGAGCCTTCGGCGGCGCGGCAGCGGCGAGTACGGACGCCCTCCCGGGCGACTCGCTGTACGGCCTCAAGCGCGGCATGGAGGACTTCAAGCTCGGCATGGCGGACGGCGACGCCGACCGCGGCCGGCTCTATCTGGACCAGGCGTCGACCCGGCTCAACGAAGCCCGCCGCTTGATGGAGCGCACCCGCTCGGGCCACCTGGACCACGAATCGGTCGGCGAGGTCCGCCGCGCGCTCTCCGGCATGCGCCACGACGCCGCCGAAGGCCACCGCCTCCTCTTCGAGGCGTACGAGCGCGACGGCTCACTCGGCCCCATCCAGACCCTCTCCGCCTTCGCCAAGGCCCACCGCGAGAGCTGGAGCGCCCTGCGCGAGCGGCTCCCCGTGCAGCTCGGCGACGTCGGCGAGCAGGTCAGCTCGGTCTTCGACGCCATGGAGCAGGAGGTCAAGCCCCTGCGCTCCCTGCTGCCCGACAAGCCGGGCCCGAACGGCACCCCGCGCGACCGCCCCCGCCAGGGCACGTCGCCCGACACCGGCACGGACGGCCCCGCACCCCGCAACCCCGGCGAATCCGGCGCCCACCGCTCCCCCGGCGGCAACCCGAAGCCCTCCGCCCCCGGCCACAAGAACCCCCCCAAGGGCCTCATCCCCGACGTCGCGGACGACCTCCTGTCCCCGCCCTCACCCAAAACCCCCTCGGCCCCCACGAACCCCGCCGAGACCAGGAAAAACCCCTCAGCCAAGCCCCCCACACCCGGCAAGCCGGATGTCACCCTCCCTCCGCTGCTGCCCGGATTGCTGCCGGAGCTGGGCATCGAGGGCGAGGACCAGAAGTAACGAAGCCGCCGGACGGGCTATTGATAGCCCGTCCGGCGCTTGAGGACGAGGCGCGAAGCGCCGATAAGGCTGGGGTCCAGATAAGGCTGGGGTCCAGGGGGCGCAGCGCCCCTGCCCGCGGCGGAGCCGCTGATTGACGCAGATTGACGCAGCGGGAAAGGGGCGGGCCCGGGGCGCCCCGCGAGGCCCCGCACCCGTACCCCGCCCCTCAGAAGAACACAGACCTCCGCTGCACGAGCAACTTGTACAGCGTGTGCTGAATCTGCTCCCGCACCTGATCCGTCAGATTGAACATGAGCATCGGATCCTCAGCGGCCTCCGGCGGATACCCATCCGTAGGAATCGCCTCACCGAACTGAATGGTCCACTTCGTGGGCAACGGCACCACCCCCAAAGGACCCAGCCAGGGAAACGTCGGCGTCAACGGGAAATACGGAATCCCGAGAACCCGCGCCAACGTCTTGGCGTTCCCGATCATCGGATAGATCTCCTCGGCCCCCACGATGGAACAGGGCACGATCGGCGACCCCGTCCGCAGCGCCGTCGAAACGAACCCACCCCGCCCGAACCGCTGCAGCTTGTACCGCTCCGAGAACGGCTTCCCGATCCCCTTGAACCCCTCGGGCATCACCCCGACCAACTCGCCCCGCTCAAGGAGCGCCCCCGCGTCCTCCGCACACGCCAATGTGTGCCCGGCCTTGCGCGCCAGCTCGTTCACGACCGGCAACATGAACACCAGGTCGGCGGCGAGCAACCGCAGATGCCTGCCGTGCGGATGGTTGTCGTGCACGGCGACCTGCATCATCAGGCCGTCCCACGGCAGCGTCCCCGAGTGATTGGCGACGATCAGCGCCCCACCCTCGGCGGGGATGTTCTCGATGCCCTTGACCTCGACGCGGAAGTAGTTGTCGTAGATCGGCCGGAGGAGCGACATCAGCACCTGGTCGGTCAGCTCCGCGTCGTACCCGAAGTCGTCGACGTCGTACTCACCCGTGAGCCGCCGCCGCAGGAACGCGAGGCCACCGGCGATCCGCCGGTCCCAGCCCCCGCCGCCACCACGCGGCTCCGACGGCAACGCCTGCACCGGCACCGTGTCCCGCCGCGCGGCGCGGGAGCCACCGGGCGCACCGGCCCCCGGCGCCCGGGCGCCTTCCGCGACCGAGGGCTCCGCGCCCGGCGCCGCACCGGCCCGGTCCGCACCGCCCGGAGCGTCACCGTGCGGTCGGCCCGGGGCCGCCGGGACCGCCTTGACGTCGCGCGCCTTCGCCCCGTCGCCCGGACGCCGCGGCCCGGACCTGCGGCGCGGCGGCCGCTGGGCGCCCCCGCGCGACCGGTCGTCGTCGAACGGAATGACCTTGGCGTCCGCCATCGTTGACGATCTCCTCAATTGGCGCTGTGGTGGGCACTGTCGTCGGCTCCGCGTCGGGCACCGCCGCCGGCGCCGGACTTCCCGCCGCCGCCCGCGAGGGGCAGCGCCGCGATCCTGTCGACGGCTCCCGCGAGCGCCGCAGGCGGCAGCAGGCCGGGACCCCGACTGCGTACGAAGTCCGCGAAGGCCTCCGCGGTCGTGTACTTGGGCCTGAACCCCAGTGTCTCGCGCATCTGCCGGGTGGCCACGACCCTGCCGTGGGTGAGCAGCCGGATCTGCTCCGGTGAGAAGTCCGTGACGCTCAGCGTACGCAGGGCCGCGCCCACCCAGGTGACCGCCGGGAGCAGCACCGGCAGCGTCGGCCGTCCGAGCCGCCGGGCACACTGCGAGAGCAGCAGCAGCCCCGCACCCGCGATGTTGAACGTGCCGCTGTTCAGGGTCCCGCGCTCGGGCTCGTGCGAGGCGAGGCGCAGCACGTCGACGGCATCGTCCTCGTGCACGAACTGCAGCCGCGGGTCATAGCCGAAGACCGTCGGCAGGACCGGCAGCGAGAAGTACTCGGCGAGCGGCGAATCCGCGGCAGGGCCCAGGATGTTGGCGAACCGCAGCACGCACACCGCGACATCGGGGCGCCGCCGCGCGAACCCGCGCACATAGCCCTCGACCTCGACGGCGTCCTTGGCGAAACCGCCGCTGGGCAGGGACTTCGGTGGCGTCGTCTCCGTGAAGACCGCGGGGTCGCGGGGCGCGGAACCGTACACATTGGTACTGGACTTCACCACGAGGCGCTTCACCCGCGGCGACTTCTGGCAGGCGCCGAGCAACTGCATCGTGCCGATGACGTTGGTCTCCTTGACCGAGCCGCGGCTGCCGCCGGCCAGGGCGGCGCCCGTCACGTCCATGTGCACGACCGTGTCGACGCCGTGCTCGGCGAGGACCTTGGTGATCGTGGGCTGCCGGATGTCGGCCTGGACGAAGTCGGCACCGCCGAGATGATGCTCGGGTGGGACGGCGTCGACGGCCACCACCCGCTCCACCTCCGGGTCGCGCTGGATGCGCCGGACGAACCTGCCGCCTAGCTGCCGGGCCACTCCGGTCACAAGCACGACCTTGCCCAAGATCAGCGCCGCCTTTCCTCAGCCCGCGCGACGTCGGGGCGCCCCGCCCCGCGTCCTGTCTGAGCACTACGCCCTTGGCCCACGCTAGCGGTTGGACGTTGCGCTGTGACGACCGCGAGGCGTGCGAAGTGACGACGGCCACACTTCTCCGAAAAGATCAAGCCGTTCGCCCGCATTTGAACTATTGAATCCCCTATGGCCGCTGTCCCTCCGGGATTCCTCCCGGATTCCTCCGGGACTCCTGCGGGACCTCACTGGGATCCCCGCGGGTGAGGCGGGACACAGGGCCCCTGAGCCAGGGCTGCCGAGAACGCATCGAGGCCCTCCCGTCGGACGACGGGAGGGCCTCGATACATGCGCTTGCGCTTCGCTGACGTGCAGCGGTCGCTTACTTCTTGTTGCGACGCTGAACGCGCGTGCGCTTCAGCAGCTTGCGGTGCTTCTTCTTTGCCATCCGCTTACGCCGCTTCTTGATAACAGAGCCCACGACTACCCTCGCTCACTTTTCTTCACTCGGTGCGGGGCAGCAGACTGGGCCCACACGACCTGGTCGGCCCAGCCTACCCGTACCTGCGCCGAGTCTGTAATCGAGGGAGGTCGTTCAGGCCGTCTCCACCCCCACGTATGAGTCGCGAAGGTACTCGTGAACCGCGTTCTCCGGGACCCGGAAGGACCTTCCGACCCGGATTGCGGGCAGATGACCGCTGTGCACCAGCCGGTACACGGTCATCTTCGAGACTCGCATCACCGCGGCTACCTCCGCCACGGTCAGAAACGCAACCTCGCTGAGAGGCCTCTGGTCAGCAGCCATGACACACCTGAACCTTCCGCACATGACGCGCACCGGCTTCCCCTTCCGGTGACTCCTCGTCGCTGTGCGCTCACTCCCCAGAGTAGGGGCGGGTGATGCGAGTGGGGAAGAGGAGCTGCCATCGGCCGTTTACTGTGACAGACACGCTCGATTGAGTACATAGCGAGTAAGCGGTCGGTAGTAATCAGACCGCACAGCGTCATCAAGCGGAACGACCACGGACACCCGCCCCTCCGCCTCTCCGACGAACAGCGCCGGATCGTCCGTATCCGCCAGACCGATCGCGTCAAACCCGAGCTGACCTGCTCCGCAGACCCATCCGTGGTCCCCGATGACCAGCTCGGGCAGGGGTCCCCCGGAGGCCGCCTGGGCCGCGAGGACGCGTCGAACCGGGAGCGGTGAATGGCTGTGTGCGCCGGTCTCACTCCCGGTGGGACGCACGCCGGGTTCGCGCAACAGCGCGACGCCCTGTACGTAGTCAAGGTTGTACGTGCGTAGGCCGAACCGGGTCGTTATGTCGACACAGCAACCCTGCGCAGGGGTGAGGACCGGGCATCCCGCCGCCGACAACGCATCGGCCAACGCGGCGTAGAACCCCAGGAGCCGGTGCGGGTGGCCGGTCCCGATCAGGACCGGAAGCCTGTGCCGGGCCGCGTCCTGGAGCCGCTCGGCGAACGCTTCGAGCCCCGCGAGGGTCCGTTCCGGGTCGATGATGTCGGCCCCCGAGGTGTGCCGGGGGTCTTCGGAGACGCCGCACTTGTCGGCCATCAACCGCAGCAAGTCTCCCGCACCCCAGTTCCATTCGGGGTCCAGCCCGAGAAGTATCCGGGGATCGCGGGCCGCGAAGAGCCGGTAGCTCCGCAGGCTCTCCTCCCGCGAGGTGGCGACGGGCCCGGCGAGCCGGGCCGCCAGCAGATGCGCGCGCAGCGCTCCGGTGCTCAACACGCCCCGATGCTGCCGCACATACCGGCACGGAACCCCGAAAACCCAGAAAACACCCCACACTTGGGCTAAGAGTGCCCCGTCGGGGCACCGGGCCGTCGGGGCCGCCGGGGGCTGCGCCCCGCAAGGGGCGCGGGGAACTGCGCGAGCAACCGACACAAGTCCGCAGACGCATCTGCCCGCTGTCCCGGCAGACGCACCTACGAGTCGTCGCACGCTGAGCGCGCGGTTCCCCGCGCCCCTGACGGGGCGCACACCTCAGGGAAGCAATCCCCGCAGGGGGAAGACGGCCCGGCGGGTGGCGAGGACCGCCTGGTCCACGCGGTCCGCGGGGTCGTACCCCTCGTCCCAGCTCCGCCACTCCACGGGCCAGCGTCCATCCGTCATCCGCCCGGGGCCCCGCGTACGCGTACGGCGGTACACCTCCTGCTGCCAGACCTCGGGCAGCACCGCCGTCGGTTCGATCTCACGGCCCGCGGCCACCGCGACCAGATGCGTCCAGGACCTCGGCACCACGTCCACCACCGCGTAACCCCCGCCCCCCAGGGCCACCCAGCGCCCGTCGGCGTACTCGTGGGCCAGCTCGTGACAGGCGATCTGCACCGCACGCTGCGCGTCGAGGGACACCGCCAGATGCGCGAGCGGGTCCTCGAAGTGCGTGTCCGCGCCGTGCTGCGTCACGAGCACCTGCGGCCGGAACCCGGCGATGAGCTCCGGCACCACGGCGTGGAACGCCCGCACCCACCCCTCGTCCCCCGTCCCCGCGGGCAGCGCCACATTGGCCGCACTGCCCACCGCGGGCTCGGCGCCCGTCTCCTCGGGCCAGCCGGTGCCCGGGAACAGCATCCGGGGATGTTCATGCAGGGAGATCGTCAGGACCCGCGGGTCCTCCCAGAACGCCGCCTGCACGCCGTCCCCGTGGTGCACGTCCACGTCCACGTACGCGACGCGCTCCGCGCCCAGCTCCAGGAGCCGCGCGATGGCCAGGGCCGCGTCGTTGTACACACAGAACCCGGAGGCGCTGCCCGGCATCGCGTGGTGCAGGCCGCCCGCGAAGTTCACGGCGTGCAGCGCCTCGCCCTGCCACACGGCTTCGGCGGCCGCGACCGACTGCCCCGCGATCAGCGCCGACACTTCGTGCATGCCGGCGAAGGCGGGGTCGTCCTCCGTTCCGAGTCCGTAATCCCCGCGGGCCGAAGCCGGGTCGGCGGAGGCCGCCCGCACCGCCCGCACATAGTCCTCGCGGTGCACGAGCCCGAGCGTCGACTCCCCGGCGCGCTTCGCCGCGACCACGTCCAGCTCCCGGTCGAGCCCGAAGGCGTCGATCAGACTTCTCGTCAGCGCGAGCCTGACCGGGTCCATGGGGTGCTGTGGACCGAAGTCATAGCCCGTTACTGCCTCGTCCCACATCAGTTGTGCGCGGCCGCTCATGACCATCACCGTATCGGTCCGGGTCGGGGGCGAACGACCTGGCATACCTCAGGGTCATGAGTACCAACACCAGAGGAACGACCATCGCCCCGCGGTAGTTCCACACTTCTCCGAGCGCGCCCACCAGCGGTGAACCGATCAGGAAACCCACGTAGTTGAAGACGTTCAACCGGGCCACCGCCACGTCCGAGGCACCGGGGAACAGCTTTCCCGCCGCCGCGAACGTCTGCGGCACGATCACACAAAGACCGATCCCGAGGAGCGTGAACCCGAGGATCCCCACCCACGCCCCGGGCGCCATCGTCACCACACCGAACCCCGCCGCCGCGAGCACCGCCCCGCACCGCACCACGGCGACGGCCCCGAACCGCCGCACCCCCAGGTCCCCGACCGTCCGCCCCAGCAGGTTCATCACCATGTAGACGTTGTACGGAACGGTCGACAGCTCCTCCGAACTCCCCAGCACGTCCTGTAGATACTTCGCGCTCCAGTTGGAGACGGTCGAGTCCCCGATGTACGCGAAGGTCATCACGAGGCACAACGGAAGGAGCGCCTTGAAGCCCACCGACGCGGGGGCGCGGCCCGGGTCGCCCGGGTCACGGGAGGTCAGTTCCGGGGAGGTCAGTTCCGGGGAGGTCAGTTCCGGGGAGGTCAGCTTGGGGGAGGCCCACTCACCGGCGCCCGTGTCGTCGCTGTCCACGTACCACCGGCTCCCCACAAGGGCGGCCGGCAGCAGCACCACGACGACCGGCAGATACGACACGAGCAGCGACAGGTCCCAGTGCGCTCCCGCCCACGCAAGCGAGGCCCCCGCGATTCCGCCCAGGCTGTACGCCGCGTGGAAGCCCAGCATGATGCTGCGCCCGTACGCCCGCTGGAGGCTGACCCCCAGCATGTTCATCGACGCGTCCAGGGCGCCGACCGCGAGCCCGAACACCCCCAGCGCCATCGCGATCTCCCACAGGGCGTCCCCCGCGCCCGCGCCGAGCAGCGCGAGCAGCACCACGGGCTGCGACCACCGCAGCACCCTGCTGGGCGGCACTCTCCGCACGAGACGCTCGGTGCACACGCTCCCGATTCCGGCCAGGACCGGCACGGCGGCGAGGAAGAGGGGCAGCAGCCCGTCGGATATCCCGTACCGGTCCTGTAGCGCGGGTATGCGCGTCACGAGCAGCGCGAACGTGACGCCCTGCACCAGGAAGCCGAAGGCCAGCGAGGCCCTGCCGCGCCGCAGCGTTTCCGTCATGGCTGCGAAGCGTAGGATCCCCGCCTACTCATGGGTAGACGGATCACTTCACTACTTTGCCGCGAGGAGGCCAGGCACCTCGCTCAGGTGGCTGAACAGCCGGGTGGCTTCACGGAGTCGTTCGGCCGGTGTCATGGCGGTGAAGCCGTAGACGTCCATCCCGGCCGCGTTGGCGGCCTGTACGCCCAGCGGGCTGTCCTCGATGACGACGCACTTGCCGGGTGCGACTCCCATGTGTTCGGCGGCGTGCAGGAAGAGGTCAGGTGCCGGCTTGCCGCGCCCGACGTCCTGGGAACTGAAGATGCGTCCTTCGTCGAACCATTTGTCGAGCCCTGTCTTGCGGTGTCCGACGCGAATCCGCTGGTGGCTTCCGGAGGACGCGAGGCAGTAGGGCACACCGTCCGCGGTGAGCTGCTCCAGGAGTTCCACGGCTCCCGCCATGGGCTGTAGCTCGCGTTCGAAGGCGGCGAAGACCCGCTCGTGGAAGACGTCGTCGAAGTCTTCGGGAAGCCGCTTTCCTGACCGTTCGAGAATGGTGTCGTGTACGCGGTGCATCGCGGCGCCCATATAGTCGCGCAGGGATTCTTCGTACGAGGTGGGGTGGCCGAGTTCTGTCAGATAGGCGGCGAGCATGGTGTTGGAGAGGGGCTCGCTGTCCACCAGGACGCCGTCATTGTCGAAAATGATCAGTTCGTATCGCATGGTTCGACCCTAAACGCAGAAAACCCCCGCACCGTGAGGTGCGGGGGTTTTCCTATAAAATTAGTTCGGCGGCGTCCTACTCTCCCACAGGGTCCCCCCTGCAGTACCATC